>CAWGCC010000031.1:0-632125 GCA_963820965.1 uncultured beta proteobacterium
TTCTGCTGGTCGACCTGCTGGCGGCGCTCGTCGGCCGATTTCTGCAGGACCTCGCCCACTGCCTTCGCCTTCTCCATCATTTGCCGCTGGCTCTTGATGACGTCGGGCGGCTCCTTCGGCTTGCTGTCGCAACCGGCGACCAGACAGACCGCCGCTGCGATGGCGAACGACAGCCGGCGCATCCCGGTTCCCCTTTCCTCGGTCTACAGCTCGAGGCTGTCGCGGATCGCGGCGATCCCGGCCGCGGCGCAGGCGTCGTCCTCTTTCCCGCCCGGCGCGCCGGAGACGCCGATGCCGCCGAGGATCGACCCTGCCGCCTCGATCATCAAGCCGCCACCCACCGCGGCGACGTTCGGACGGTTCCTGATCCCGCTCTGCGGCGAACTGCCTTGCGTCGCCTGGGCAAGATCGGTGGTGCTGGTGCGGAAGCTCACCGCCGTCCAGGCCTTGTCGCGCGCCATGTCGACCGTGTGCGCGCCAGCGAACCGGTCGCGCAACAGCACCTGCACCACGCCCATCCGATCCACCACTGCCACGGCGACCTGGAAGCCGTTCGCGCGGCACCTCGCAAGCGCCGCCTGTGCCGCCTTCAGCGCGGTTTCCGGTGTCAGCACTCGCACGCGTGAAGGTCGCGTCTTGCGCGCCCGCCGTGATGGCGACCGCGGAAGCGGCAAGCAGTGCAGCCAGCGCGCCTCGCCGGAGGATCACTTCTTCTTCATGAAGAAGGTGAATTCCTTGCCCGCCTCGGCGTGCGAGAGGAGAGCGTTGCCGGTCTGCTTCGAGAACGCCTGGAAGTCCTTCACCGAGCCGGGGTCGGTCGCGACGATCCGCAGCACCTGGCCGGTCGTCATCTCGGCGAGCGCCTTCTTCGCCCGCAGGATCGGCAGCGGGCAGTTGAGACCGCGCGTGTCGAGGTCCTTGTCGAAATCCATGACGGTTCACCCTCCTGGCGGCCAATATAGCAGACGACGGGGGGCTCAAGAGATCCGCTGGTAGTAGAGGTTCTGCGGATGGTTCGCCTGCGCGAAAAAGAACCAGCGCTCGGCGAGGAGCCCGGCGTACTGGACCAGGAACGCGAGCCCGAGCAGCGCCGGCGCCTGCCAGGCGATCCCGCCGGCGAGCAGCGCGAGCGGAACCGGGAACACCGCGATCAGGAACGTCCACTTGACCGACCGGACGAGCGCGTCCGACGCGCCGTGGAAGAACTCGCGCGTGTTGAACGAGCCGCCCATGAAGCCTTGCGACGTCTGCACGATGCGCGGATGTTTCACCCCGATTGCGGTCTGCAGCGTCGACCGCGGCTTGAGGCGCGCATTGCGGACGAGGCTCGCGGCGCGCGTGACGAGCGCGGCGAGCGTGAGACCGGCCGCCCACGCCGCGAGCGGCCGGGCGAGCGGCGGCTCGACGAGCGCCGCGAACCCGGTCGCCAGCATGAGCCCCGAGGCGCACCCGAAGAGGACGTAGTTGACGACGGTGAGCGGCGAGTGCCATTCCTGCAGGAACCTGAGGCACGCGTAGATCATCGCGGTGCAGACGAAGAGCGCCGCGCACAGGACGATCCCGAGCGCGCCGATCGCGAGCGTGCCGGCCGGCCCCGACGCCGGCCAGCCGAGCGCGTGGCCGAGCGCCGTACGCGAACACGCACGCGATGAACGCCGGCAGCACGATAACCTCGCGCGACAGCCACGAGGTGCGCCACATCGCGACCGCGCGCCATGCGCGCTCCGGATGCCCGAGGTGGAAGAACGACGCGATCAGCCCGGCGGCGAGAAAGAGGACCGCGAGCGCGCGCGCCGGCCCAGTAGAATCCCGCCCCCGCCGGAACGACGCCGAACGTCTGCACCGCGACGAGCGCCGCGAAGAGCCCCTGCCCGACGCCGATGAGCGTCGTGAGGAGGATCACCGACCAGGCCGGATGCACGCGATTCCCGGACCTGCGCCTACCACGTCGTCACGTCGTCGAGCGACGGCGACTTCAGCGCCGGCTTGGGCAGCCGCCCGTCGATCTTGAGCGGGTTGTCGACACGCTCGAGGTCCTCGGCGCGGACCTTGATCTCGGTCTTCCGGCGCGGGAGGTAGTGGTTCGCCGGATGCGTGCCCCACTCGGGCATCAGCTGGTAGCCGCCGGCGTCCTGGATCGCGCGCGACACCTCCGACTCCGGATCGTGGATGTCGCCGAAGAGCCGCGCGTTCGTCGGGCACGCCATCACGCACGCCGGCTTGCGGTCCGCGGGGGGCAAGAGCTCGTCGTGGATCCGGTCCACGCAGAGCGTGCACTTCTTCATCACCTTCTGGTGCTCGTCGACCTCGCGCACGCCGTACGGGCAGGCCCACGCGCAGTACTTGCAGCCGATGCACTTGTCGTAGTCGACGAGAACGATCCCGTCCTCGGCGCGCTTGTAGCTCGCGCCAGTCGGGCAGACCGGCACGCATGGCGGGTCCTCGCAATGCAGGCACGACTTCGGGAAGTGCACGGTCTGCGTGTTCGGGTACTCGCCGACCTCGAAGCTCTGCACCCGGTTGAAGAACGTGCCGGTCGGATCCTTGCCGTACGGGTTGTCGTCGGAGAGGAAGCCGGCCACGCCGGAGGTGTTCCACTCCTTGCAGCTCGTCACGCACGCGTGACAGCCGACGCAGACGTTGAGGTCGATCACCAACGCGAGCTGGGTCATGGCGAGCGTTCCTCCGCTTCGAGCTGTGTCATCCGCCGATCCGCTCTCCGGCAACAAAGGCTTGCCACGCGCGGCGCGCGTGCTCGACCCCGGGGATGGCGCCGAGCGTGGACACCTGCGGCCAGGTCGTCCGCGGCTCCTCGGCGCCGGCCTTGTAGATCCGCACCCGCACGTCGTACCAGCCCGCCTGTCCGGTGACCGGGTCCGAGTTCGAGACCGCGCCGCCCGGCGCCGGCAGCTCCTCGGTGATCAGGTGGTTCAGCAGGAAGCCGCGCTGCGACTCGTTCGCGTCAGGCTCGAGCGCCCAGGCGCCCGGCGCTTTCCCGATCGCGTTCCAGGTCCACACCGTGCCGGGCTCGACCGCTTCGCTGTAGCGCGCCATGCAGCGCACTTTGCCCCACTGCGATTCGACCCAGATCCAGTCGCCGTCCCCGACCCCGTTCGCGGCCGCGGTGCGCGGATTCACGTACAGGTAGTTGTGCGCGTGGATCTGCCGCAGCCAGGAGTTCTGCGAGTCCCAGGCGTGGTACATCGCCATCGGTCGCTGCGTCACCGCGTTCAACGGATACTTCTGCACCTCCGTGAGCTGCGCTTCGAGCGGCTCGTAGTAGAACGGCAGCGGGTCGAAGTAGGTCTCGACGCGGCCGCGCAGATGCTCGGGCGGGCGCCGCGTCGGCCACTTTCCCTGCGCCGCCAGCCGGAAGCGCTGCAGCACCTCCGAGTAGAGATGGATGAGGATCGGCTCGTTGAAGCGCCGGATGCGCACCCGCTGTGCCCACTCCATGTAGCCGCGATTCCAGTTCCGCATGTAGCGGTAGGACGGCGGCAGCGCATGGTGAAACACGCAGTCGTTCTTGGCGTACATCTCCCACTGGCGGGGGTTCGGCTCGCCCACCATGAACTTCTCGCCGCCCTGGCCGCGCCAGCCGGCGAGGAAACCGATCCCGGAACCGGGCTCGGTCTCGAAGTTCACGATGAAATCGGGGTAATCGCGGAACTTCCGCGAGCCGTCGTGGCGCACGAACGCCGGCAGCTTGAGGCGCGTGCCGAGCTCGACCAGCACCTCCTGGAACGGCTTGCACTCGCCCTTCGGCGGCACCACCGGCACGCGCACCGAATCGGTCGGCCCGTCGAACTCGGAGATCGGTCGGTCGAGGATCGACATCACGTCGTGCCGCTCGAGGTAGGTCGTGTCCGGCAGCACGAGGTCGGCGAATGCGGTCGTCTCCGACTGGAACGCGTCGCACACGACGATGAACGGGATCTTGTACTCGCCGTCCCGATCCCCGCCCTCGATGCGGTCGTTCAGCATCTTGCGCACTTCCATGGTGTTCATGGTCGAGTTCCACGCCATGTTCGCCATGAAGATCATCAGCGTGTCGATGCGATAGGGATCGCCCCGCCACGCGTTGGTGATGACGTTGTGCATCAGCCCGTGCACCGAGAGCGGGTGCTCCCACGAAAAGCCCTTGTCGATCCGCACCGGGCCGCCCGCCTCGTCGATGAAGAGGTCGTCGGGTGAGGCCGGCCAGCCGAGCGCGAGGCTGCCGAGCGGAGTGTTCGGCTTGATCGCATGCGGTCCGTTCGGCGGCTTCGCCTGCGGCGGGATCGCGCGCGGGAACGGCGCCTTGTGCCGGAACCCGCCCGGTCGGTCGATCGTGCCGAGCAGGCTCATCAGGATCGCGAGCGCTCGGGCTGTGTGGAACCCGTTCGAGTGCGCCGCGAGGCCGCGCATCGCATGGAACGCCACCGGGTTGCCGGTGACCGACTCGTGCTCCTTCCCCCAGCAGTCGGTCCACGGGATCGGCAGCTCGATCTTCTGGTCGCGCGCGGTGATCCCCATCTCCTGCGCGAGGCGCCGAATCGTCGCCGCCGGCACGCCGCTCACCTGCTCGGCCCACTCCGGCGTGTAGCGCTTCACCCGCTCCTCGATGAGCTGGAACGCGGGCTTGACCGGCGTCCCGTCGGGCAGCTTGAACTCGCCGAGCAGGAACGGATCCGCACCGTCGGCGTGGGTCGCGACCGGGCGATCGGTGTGGCGGTCCCACCACATCTGGTTCTGCGGATACTGCGGATTCACCTCGTCCGCTCCCGGGTCGCGGACGAAGAGGCCGAAGCGGTCGCTCCGGTCGTCGAGGTTCACGAGCTGGCCGGCGTTGGTGTACCGCACCAGGAACTCGCGGTCGTACAACCCGAGCGCGATGATCTCGTGGACGATCGCGAGGAGAAGCGCGCCGTCGGTCCCGGGGCGGATCGGCACCCACTCGTCGGCGACCGCCGAGTAGCCGGTGCGCACCGGGTTGATCGAGACGAAGCGTCCGCCTGCGCGCTTGAACTTCGAGATCGCGATCTTGAGCGGGTTCGAATGATGGTCCTCCGCGGTGCCGATCATCACGAAGAGCTTCGCCCGCTCGAGGTCCGGGCCGCCAAACTCCCAGAACGAGCCGCCGATCGTGTAGATCATCCCCGCGGCCATATTCACCGAGCAGAACCCGCCGTGCGCCGCATAGTTCGGCGTGCCGAACTGGCGCGCGAAGAGGCCGGTGAGCGCCTGCATCTGGTCGCGGCCGGTGAAGAGCGCAAACCGCTTCGGATCGGTCGAGCGGATGCGCCCAAGGCGCTCCTCGAGGATCCGGAACGTTTCGTCCCACGAGATCGCGACGAACTCGCCGTCGCCGCGCGCGGTGCCCGGCTTGCGCATGAGCGGCTTCGTCAACCGCGCCGGGGAGTACTGCTTCATGATCCCGGACGCGCCCTTGGCGCAGATCACGCCCTTGTTCAGCGGGTGATTCGGGTTGCCGTCGATGTAGCGCACCTCGCCGTCGCGCAAGTGCACGCGGATGCCGCAGCGGCACGCACACATGTAGCAGGTAGTGGTCTTAACCTCGGTGGCCAACTCGAGTTCCCGGCGTGGACGTGCGAAGACGCATTCTGCGGCTCCTTCTGCGGCGCAGCAACCAGTGGAACTGATGCCAGCATAAGGCACCCTGACGCCTTCCTCGTCGGCGCTCGGCTAAGATGCGCACGTGAAAATCTGCATCGTCTCGGACAGCCACGACCGCGCCGACGCACTCGCGCAGGCAGTGCGCGAGGCAAAAGCGGCGGGCGCCGAGGCCGTGATCCATTGCGGCGACCTCATCGGCGCGCAGACACTCAAGCCCGCCCTCGCGCTGGGATTGCCGCTGCACCTCATCCACGGCAACAACGTCGGCGATCCGCAGGCCCTGCACAATCTCTCGCGCGCGAGCGGCGGGCAGCTCCAGTACTACGGGCCCGACGCGCGCATCGAGCTCGCCGGCCGGCGGGTCTTCGTCGTGCACTATCACGACTACGGCTACGCCATGGCGTGCACCGGCGACTGGGAGCTGGTGTGCTGCGGGCACTCGCACCAGGCCGAAGCACGGAAGGTCGCGAGCCTGAAGGGCGACGAGACCTGGCTCGTCAATCCCGGGACGGTGGCGGGTCTCGCCGCGCCGGCGACGTGGGCACTCGGCGATCTCGCGGCGATGAGCTTCGAGGTGCGGGAGCTCGGCCGCTAGCCCGCTCGGGCGCGCCTTCCGCGAGCATTCGTCGTCTCTATGAGCGATAGCGAAGATCAAGGCCGGGGCTTGTCACGCGACACTTAGAACCCCCGCCGAAACGGGGAGGAGACAAGAAATGTTCACCAGCAATCCGTTTGCCGGGCTTTCCGCGTCCATACCGCCTGCCGTCATGCAGGCCTATGTCGTCATCATGATCGTCCTGGTTGCGGCGGGGACGCTGTTTGACATCGTCCACAAGGGGAGCGCCAAGTACTTTTTCGCTAATTGGCGGAGATCGAAAGGCAAAGGGTCGAAGCAGGTCGGCGGCGGCGAATTGGTGTCGCTCGCCATCCAGACCGGCCTTGTCGACGTTCTGGCATCCGGGGAATTCTGCAACGCGCGCCGCCGCGTCGCCCACCTGCTGACCATGTACGGGTTCCTGATCTACGTCATCACTACGGCCGTCATGGTGTTCGGCTACCCGACGCCCGCGACTCCGACCCCCGCCATCGTGCCGCAGCTTTGGTGGATCGGCGGCCTGATGATCTGCCTCGGCGGATACTGGTTCTGGTTCTTCATCCGGGCCGATGTCGCCGCCGAGGGCAATTCGCCGTTCCGCGTCATGCACGCGGATCTGTTCATCCTCTCGCTTCTCGCCAGCGTAACGCTGGGCCTGATCTGGGCCTTCCTGCAGGCGAGCGCCAGTTCCTGCGGCGAACGTGTTCTTCGGCCTGTACATCATCGCCACGACGGTGCTGTTCGCATCGGTACCCTGGTCCAAGTTCGCGCACATGTTTTTCAAACCCGCGGCGGCCTTCGAAAAGAGGCTTTCCTACGCGAACGAGTCCCGGAGCAACCTGCCCGCCCCCGCGGACAAACCCGAGGTGCTCGGCAGCGCCCGCGAACTACCGCGGCACTATTGATCAGGGAGACACCCATGCCGACCTTCGTCTACATGACCCGGTGCGACGGCTGCGGGCACTGCGTCGACATCTGCCCGTCCGACATCATGCACATCGACAAGACCTATCGGCGTGCCTACAACATCGAGCCGAACATGTGCTGGGAGTGCTACTCCTGCGTGAAGGCCTGTCCGCAGAACGCCATCGACGCCCGCGGCTATGCCGACTTCGCCCCACTGGGGCACAGTGTCCGAGTGCTGCGCGAAGAGAAGAAGGGGACGATTTCCTGGCGGCTCAAGTTCCGGGACGGCCGCGAGAAGAACTTCGTGTCTCCGATCCGCACGACGCCCTGGGGCTCGATCAAGGGGCCGGCCGAGTACGATGCGCCGCGCCCCGAGGATTTCGCCAGGCAGGAGCTCGCGCACGAGCCGGAAGCGCTCAACATCAGCGGCGGACTGCCCGCGTTGCGTCCGGATCAGCTCAAGCGGGGAGTCGCCTGATGGGCCTGTTCGGAGGCAGGAAAACCGTCTTCGTCGACGCGGACATCCTCGTCATCGGCGGCGGCATGGCCGGTTGCGGGGCCACCTACGAGTCCCGGTACTGGGGACGCGACCTGAAGATCGTCTGCGTCGAGAAAGCGAACATCGAGCGCAGCGGCGCGGTCGCCCAGGGTCTCTACGCCATCAACTGCTACATGGGCATGCAATGGGGCGAGAACCAGCCGGAGGACCACGTCCGCTACGCCCGCAACGATCTCATGGGCCTGGTGCGCGAGGACCTGGGCTACGACATCGCGCGGCACGTGGATTCCACGGTGCACAAGTTCGAGGAATGGGGCCTGCCGATCATGCGGGACCCGAAGACCGGGCGCTACCAGCGCGAAGGCAAGTGGCAGATCATGATCCACGGCGAAAGCTACAAGCCGATCGTCGCCGAGGCGGCGCGCAAGGCCGCGACCGAGGTCTACAACCGGATCATGGTCACCCACCTGTTGATGGACAAGAGCAAGGCCGAACCGGGTCGGCGGCGCCGTCGGGTTCAACGTCCGGACGGGTGACTTCCATGTGTTTCGCGCGAAGGCCGTGATCGTCTCCGCCGGCGGCGCGTCGCACATCTTCAAGCCGCGCGCCGTGGGCGAGGGAATGGGGCGGACCTGGTATGCGCCCTGGAGCAGCGCGTCCGCCTACGCGCTTCCGATCCAGGTCGGCGCCAAGATGACGCAGATGGAGAACCGCATCGTCCTGACCCGCTTCAAGGACGGCTACGGACCCGTGGGCGCCTACTTCCTCCACCTGAAGACGTACACGCAGAACGGCTATGGCGAGGAGTACGAGAAGAGGTGGTACGAGGACACCAAGGCTTTGGTAGGCGACTACATCGACCGTCACCCGGTGCCGACCTGCCTGCGCAACCACGCCATCCTCAGGGAAGTCGCGGCCGGCCGCGGTCCCATCCGCATGGTGACCAAGGAGGCTTTCCAGGACCCTCACAAGGAGACCGTCGGCTGGGAGAACTTCCTCGGCATGACGATCGGGCAGGCGGTCGTCTGGGCATCGCAGAACATCGACCCGAAGCACATCAACCCCGAGCTGACCACGTCCGAGCCTTACGTCATGGGCTCTCACGCCACCTGCTCCGGCGCGTGGGCGAGCGGGCCGGAAGACTACGCCCCCTCGGAGTACCAGTGGGGCTACAACCGCATGATGACGGTCGACGGCCTTTTCGGCGCCGGCGACACGATCGGCGGCACCGCCCACAAGTTCTCGTCAGGGTCGTTCACGGAAGGCCGGATCGCCGGCAAGGCGGCGGTCAAGTACGTGATGGAGAAGGGGAAGGACGAGCCTCGGGTGAGCGAGAAGGAATATCGCGACCTCGAGCAGGCGATCTACCAGCCGCTGGAGAACTACCGGGTCGGCCGCAACGAGATCGTCGCCGGGACCGTATCGCCGAGCTATCTCCTGCCGATCCATGGCCTTCAGCGCCTCGAGAAGATCATGGACGAATACGTCGGCGGCATCAGCACCAACTACATGACGAACGGCGTGCTGCTCGACCGCGGCCTCGAGTTGCTGACCATGCTGAAGGAGGACATGAGCCACATGGGCGCGGAGGATCTGCACCAGCTTCAGCGCACCTGGGAACTGCACCACCGGCTGCTCGCCTCGGAGGCCGTGACCCAGCACACGCTGTTCCGGACGGAGACGCGCTGGCCGGGGTATTACTACCGGGGCGATCACATGAAGCTCGATGACGAGAACTGGCACTGCTTCACCCTGTCCCGCTACGATCGCAATACCGGGAAGTGGGACCTGGAGAAGGCGCCGGTCTACCACATCATCGACTGAGGGACCGGGAACCGGCCGCGCCGGGCGAGGTGCGAGGGTCAGCAGGACTTCGGGATGTGCGCGGTCGCCGGGTCCGACATGTCGTGGTCGTAGACCTTCATCTTCGCGGTCACGCAGCCGTCGACGTACCGGCGCAGCGCCTCGTCGCGATGGCCGAGGGAGAGCCCTTCCCGCGTGCAGATCATCGCGAACACCGCGCGTGCGTTGTCGCCCTCGGCGGCCGTCACCGCCGCGTAGGCAAGGCTCAGGAGCGCTACGACCGTGGCCACGGTCTTCATGGCCGGCAGTCTACTCCCCGGGTCGCGTACCGATCCAGCGCCATCCGTGACCGCGCCGGCGGCTCGTTGCGCCGCGATATGGCGCATGTCGAACTGAAGAAGGCTTCTTTCCCACGCTGGTCGCGGCGGCACAGAATCCGCCGGTGACACAATGGTTCCCAGCGACGCACCCCGTTTCCGCAAGAAACACCGGCGACTGCGGAGCGCCGCGGTCCCGCAACCGCACACTCAGAGGCGACAATGGGTTAGATTGCTCACCGCCAATGGCACGCTTCATGCACTGTTCTTCTTGATTACGGGGCGAAGAACCCCGGACTAGCGGCGCGGCGCCGCACACCGAAGGAGGATCCATGGCAAGCGACACCCGACTGCGTTCCCTACCGAGACGAACCCTGTTGGCGAGGGAGGAAGAGGCGAGGCTCGAATCCGAGGACCGGCGCGCGTTCCTCCGCAAGAGCGCTGCCATGGCGGGCGGCGCGCTCGCCGCCGGCAGCGTCGCCGCCACCGCCCGCGCGGCGCCCCTCGCGGTCCCGCCGGCGGCGCAGGAGATGGGCCGGCCGATCCCGCCGGCGATGTACGGCATGCCCTCGAAGTACGAGGCGCACGTCGCCCGCCGGCGCACCGACGTGTTCGTCAACCGCCAGAACTGGTCCGACTGGAGCATGACGCCGCTCCAGCACCAGTACGGCATCGTCACCCCGAACGGCCTGATCTACGAGCGCCACCACGCCGGCACGCCGGACATCGACCCGAAGACCCACAAGCTCGTCATCCACGGCATGGTGCGGCAGCCGCTCGTCTTCTCGATGGAAGACCTGATGCGCTACCCGACCGTGTCGCGCTTCTACTTCCTCGAATGCTCGGGCAACGGCCTCGCCGACTGGCTGAAGCCCGCCTCGACCACCGTGCAGCAGACGCACGGGCTGCTCGCGGGCGCGCAGTGGACCGGGATCCCGGTGTCGTGGCTGCTCGACGAAGCGGGCGTGCAGCCCGGGGCGAAGTGGCTCGCCTTCGAAGGCGCCGACGGCTCCAACCACACGCGCTCGATGCCGATCGAGAAGGTGCTCGACGACTGCCTGCTCGTGTACGCGTCGAACGGCGAGATGCTACGTCCCGAGAACGGCTACCCGCTGCGCCTCCTCGTTCCCGGCTGGGAGGGGAACGTTTCGGTCAAGTGGCTACGCCGTATCAAGGTAGGCGACGAGCCGTGGCACTTTCGGAGCGAGACGGCGCGCTATACCGATCCGATGCCGGGCGGCAAGTGGCGCCAGTTCAGCTTCGAGATGGAGTGCAAGTCGGTGATCACCCGTCCCTCGGGCGGCATGAAGCTCGGCGCGCCGGGGTGGTACGAGATCCAGGGTCTCGCGTGGTCGGGCAACGGCCGCATCACGGCGGTCGACGTCACGCTCGACGGCGGCCGGAGCTGGCAGGAGGCGGCGCTCGACCAGCCGGTCCTGGATCGCTGCCTGACCGAGTTCCGCTTCCGGTGGAACTGGGACGGCCGCCCGGCAGTGATCGGGAGCCGCGCGGTCGACTCCACCGGCTACGTCCAGCCGACGGTGGCCGACCTGCAGAAGACGCGCGCGATCGTCGGCTTCGTGCAGCACCACAACGCCATCCAGCCGTGGTCCGTGGCGGCGAACGGGGAGGTGAAAAATGCGATCCCGGGTTGAGGTCGTCGGTCTCGTTGCCGCGGTTGCGCTCGCCGCCGCCGGCTGTGCGCAGATGCAGCACACGGCGTCGACCCCGGCGAAGCCCGCGGTGGGCTACGGCAAGCCGATCAGCGAAGCCGACATCGCGCCGTGGAATATCGACATTCGCACCTCGGACGGCCGGGGGCTCCCGGCCGGCAGCGGCACGGTCGCCGCAGGGAAAGAGCATCTACGACGCCAAGTGCCTGGCATGCCACGGCGCGGATGCAAAAGGAGGCGCCGTCTACGGGACCATGGTCGGCGGCATCGGGTCGTTCACCGGGAGCCCCCGCATCCTCACGCCGGGCAGCATGTACCCGTACGCGCCGATCCTTTTCGACTACATCCGCCGCACCATGCCGATGGACCGGCCGCTGAGCCTCACGCCGGACGAGGTGTACGCGCTCTCGGCGTACATCCTGAACCTGAACGGACTGGTGCCAGCCAACGCGGTGATGGACGCGAACACCTTGCCGAAGGTCCAGATGCCGAATCGGGACGGGTTCATCCGTGACGACCGGCCGGACGCGAAGGCGGTGCGCTGCATGACCGGCTGCAAGTAACGACGCGCGCTAGACCGCGACCGGCGACCGGCCGAAGCAATCGACCGGTCGCCGTTCTTTCTCCGGCGGGCCGTGCGCACCGGCGGCCTGTTTCCCTCGGAAACACCGGCCGCCGGCCGGGAGCCTGAGGCAGGTGCCACATCGGCCGGGAAATTAGTGATTTAGCCCGCACCCCCCGCGTGGCACAGAATCTGCGATAGTTTTGGGGATCGATTTCCGAGCTCACGACAGGAGCACGCCATGGCGAAGACCGCGGCCGACTGGGCCGCCCGACCGAAGTTCCCGCCGACGCACTACGTCGACTCGCGGATCTACACGGACGCGGGCATCTTCGCGGAGGAGCGCGAGAAGCTCTTCCGCCCGAGCTGGATCATCGCCTGCCACGAGTCGGAGATCCCGAACGCCTTCGACTACCGGCTCTTCAGCCACCCCGCCGGCGCACCGCTGATCGTGGTGCGCGGCGACGACGCGAAGGTGCGCACCTTCTACAACATCTGCCCGCACCGCGGGAACACCATCCTCTACGACCCCGCCGGCAACGCGAAGCGGATGACGTGCATCTTCCACCAGTGGTCGTTCGACACCCGCGGCAGCTGCATCGACATCTCGCGCGGCGAGCAGGGCTACCAGGACCGCTACGGGAAGCAGGATGCGAGCCTGCGGGAGGTGCGGACCGAGGTCGCGTACGGCGGCTTCGTGTGGGTGAACGTGGACGACGGCGCGATGCCGCTCGCGGAGTTCATCGGCGGCGCGATGGACATCCTCGAGCCGTACATGCGCGAACCCATGGAAGTGTTCCACTTCCACAAGGCGCGCGTGCGCACGAACTTCAAGCTGTGGCACGACACGAACAGCGAGTTCTACCACGACTATCTGCACTACTTCAATCGCATCACCGGCATGATGCAGCCCGGCTATTTCGAGCGGAAGTACACCGCGTTCCCGCATGGCCACGCGACCGTCGGCTCGATGCAGATCCAGTACGACAAGTACGATGGGTCGGTGGAGCGCGCGGTCGGCTGGCCGGGGCTCGCGCGCGGCGGCTGGTACATGGTCGACGTCTTCCCGGGGATGACCTACAACCTGCGCACCTCCGTCATGCGGATCGACACGTCGATTCCGCTCGGGCCGAACGAAGTCCTGATCGAGTTCCGCGGGCTCGGGCTCAAGAGCGACACGCCCGAGGAGCGCGCACAACGCGTCTTCGACCACAACATGATCTGGGGGCCGTTCGGCCGCAACCTCCACGAGGACCTCCTCGGCGTGCACGGCCAGGGCCGCGCGATGCGCGAAGGCACCGACTCGCGCTGGGTGATCCAGGGCCGCGAGGAGGGGAACACCATCCACGACGAGGTCGGGATGCGCCATTACTACGCCGAGTGGAGCCGGCGCATGGGCCGCCCCTCGTACGACCCGCATCTCGAAGGGAAGCCGGCGCGGGCGGCCGCGTAGGGGAACGCCGGTGGCGACTCCAGAGCAGCGCCTCGCGGTCGAGGAGCTCGTCTACCGCAGCTGCCTCGCGCTCGACGCGAAGGACTGGAAGGCGTTCCTCGATCTCTGCGACCCCGCATTCCGTTACACGATTGCGACCTACAGCCCCGAGATCCGCAAGGACATGGTCTGGCTCGACCACGACAAGGCCGGCATGACGACGCTGTTCACCAACCTCCCCAGGCACAACAGCGACCATTCGCCGATCACCCGGCATGCGACCGTGTACACCGTCGACGTCAGGAACGGCGGCGCCGAGGCCGAAGCGGTCTCGGCGCTGCAGGTCTTCAAGACCTCGCTCGACGGCGGCGCAACCGAGCTCTTCGCGGTCGGCCGCTTCCACGACACCGTCAGGCTCGACGGCGCCAGCCCCAGGCTCTTGAGGCGCACGGTTCGACTCGAAACCCGCCTGCTCGGGTTCGGCTACCACGTCCCGTTCTGAATGCGAGTCCAGGTGAACGCGCGCAACCGCGCCTACGAGTTCGAGGCCGAGCCCGGAGAAAAGATCCTGTTCGCGGGCCTGCGCGCGCGCGTCGACCTGCCGTACGAGTGCGGGACCGGCACCTGCGGCACCTGCAAGGCGCGGCTCGTCGACGGTCGCGTGGACGACGGCTGGCCCGAGGCGCCGGGCCGCAAGTATCTCAAGGGCGCCGGCGAGTTCCTGATGTGCCAGTGCGCGGCAGCGGGGGACGTGACCGCCGAGGTGGCGAGCTTCGTGTACGCGGCGGACTCGGGCGCCTGCCCGGCGGCAGGCGCAGCCGGCGTCGTCTCCGGCGCGCGGGCGCTGACGCAGGACGTCATGGCCTTCGAGATCGAGCTCGACCGCCCGATCGACTTCGACGCCGGACAGTTCATGGCGGTAACGATGCCGGGCATCCCCGGGTGCCGCGGCTACTCGATGGTCAACTTCGACCGACGCACGCGCAAGCTCGGCTTCGTCGTCAAGAAGAAGCCCGGCGGCGGCGTATCGGAGTGGCTCTTCGCCGCGGATCGGCGCGCATCGCAGGTCGAGCTGTTCGGCCCGCTCGGCAAGGCCACCTTCCACCCGAGCCTCGCCAAACACCTCCTCTGCATCGCCGGCGGCAGCGGCATCGCCGGGATGATGGCGATCCTCGCCCGGGCATGCGAGGAGCGCTACTTCGCGCAGTTCCGGGGCGACGTGTTCTTCGGCGTGCGCACCATGGCCGATGCGTTCTACCTCGAGGAGCTCGCGGCGTTCCGGCGCGAGTTCCCCGAGAACCTCGCGATAACGATCGCCCTGTCCGACGAGGACGTGCCCGAGCGCGCTGCGCGCGAGCACCCGCTGCTCCGCTTCGAGCGGGGGCTGGTGCACGAAGTGGCGAAGAATGCGATGCAGGGCCGGTTCCAGAACGTCCGGGCGTACCTCGCCGGGCCGCCGCCGGCGGTTGACGCGGCCATCAGGTTTCTGCTGCTGGAAGCGAAGCTGACCGCGGACAACATCAGGTACGACAAGTTCAGTTGAGCAGAAAACCGATGCCGAAGGCAGCGCTTTTCCTGACTTTGGGGAGCACGAGGGGAACCGGTGGGAAGGGAAGGGTCCCGCCGCCCTTCCCTGGCCCCTCGTATCGTGACGACTAGAATGGGAAAGCGATTCGTATGCCGTGTGGGCGACGTTCCCGCGAACGCCATGAAGGAGTGCGAGGCCGACGGCGGCCTGAAGCTCCTCGTCGCGAACGCGGGCGGCGAGTTCTTCGGCTACCAGGCGGTGTGCCCGCACCAGGACGTGCCGCTCTGCGAAGGCCTCTACGACGGCACGATGCTCACCTGCCACATGCACCTCTGGCAGTGGGACATCCGCAGCGGCGCGCCGGTGGGGCTCGCGGAGACGGCGCTCGAGCGCTACGACCTGTCGGTCGACGGCGACTCGATCTACATGGAGTCGAAGAGCGCGCTCGACGTGGGCCAGCTCTTCGCCGGCGCCTCCGAGTCGACGCTCGCGAAGCTCGCCGCACTGGCGAAGCGCGAGGAGTACGAGCAGGGCGCGACGATCTACGCCGTGGGCGACCCGGCCGAGGACTTCTTCGTCCTCGACTCCGGAAGGGTCGAGTTCCGGATCGGGCGCGACGAGCGGACGAGCCCGGCCGGGTTCATGCTGCGCAAGGGCGAGGTGTTCGGCTGGGCGGCGCTGCTCGACAGCCACCCGCGACGGATCGCACGCGCCCGTTGCGAGGAACGCTCGACCGTGCTCCGCATCGACGGAAGACAGACGCTACAGGCGCTCGAGGCCGATCCGGCCTCGGGTTTTCTGGTAATGAAACGGCTCTCGGCGCTGATCGCGCGCTATCTCGCCGAGCCGGGTGCGAAGTGACGGAGGAGGAGGAGCGCGAAGGACGGTAGCGACAGGCGGAAACAAGAACCCAACGATCCGCGGGCGGCATCGAAGTGCCGTTGCAACACTCACCTAAGGAGGAAGTCATGAAAGCAGCAGCTGCACTCCGCTGGGCGCTCGCGGTGCTCGCACCGCTCGCCCTGATGACCGGGCTCGCGCACGCGCAGGACGACTACGGCAAGCTCGGCGGGCCGGTCAAGATCACCGTCGGCTACCAGCCTTACTACACCCAGTCCTGGTCGGGTGTGGTGATGCGCGGCAAGAAGTTCTACGAGAAGTACCTGCCGGCCGGCTCGCAGGTCGAGTTCCAGATCGGCCTGCAGGGCGCGATCATCGTCAACAACATGCTCGCCGGGAAGCAGTCGATCGGCTACATGGGCGACATGCCGGCGATCGTGTCCACGACCAAGACCGAGACAGCCGACATCCGCCTGGTCGCGAACCTCGGGCTGGCGTTCGACCAGTGCAACATCTTCCTCGCGCGGAACGACGCGCCGCAGTTCGACTCGCCGAAGGACTTCATCAAGTGGATCGACGGCAAGACCGTCGCCGTGCCGAAGGGCAGCTGCACCGACCGGTTCGCCCAGGCGACGTTCAAGAAGGAGAGCGTCAACCCGAAGGAGTACCTGAACCAGAACATCGAGGTGATCACCTCCAACTTCCGCGCCGGCAAGATCGACGCGGCGGTGATCTGGGAGCCGACCGCCTCGCGCCTGGTGCAGGAGGGCCTCGCGCGCCGGGTCGCCTCGGGCGCGAGCGTGCAGGAGAACGACGGCGGCTTCCTGGCGATGCGTGCCGACCTGATCAAGGCCCGGCCGGACGTCGTCAAGGGTTGGCTGCAGGCGGAGCTGGACGCTCAACTCTTCCTCGCCGATCCGAAGAACGCGGCCGAAGTGATCAAGATGGCGAAGGAGCAGACCACGGGCTTCTCCGAGCGCTCGCTCTGGTTCTCCCTCTACGGCACCTATCCGACGGCCGCGGGCGGCTGGCCGGTGCGGAACCAGCTGCACTACACGTTCACGCCGGAAGCGCGCGAGCTGATCAAGCGCGCCTCGGCGTTCCTGTACTCGATCAAGAGCATCAACGTCGAGACGCTGCGCCCCGAGGCGATCGACGCCAGCTGGACCGAGCAGGTCATGAAGGAGCGCAACGTCAAGGCCCCGATCGGCGAAGTGAAGGGGCTCCCCGACGCCCAGGCGCCCAAGTGACCCGGCCGAGCGGCCGTCCGGCGCGGGTCCGCCGCCTCGCACGGCGGTGCCCGCTCCCCGCGCGGGAGCGGGGGTAGCGGCGAGGGGGAGATGGAGCTCACGCTAAGCCAGGCGGAGCAGGACGCCGACCTCGACGTCCTGCGCGCCTCCGCCCCGTTCCGCGACGCGCCGGAAACGCTGCTCCGCGCGGTCGCGGGCGTAGCGCGGCGCGCGCGCTACGCCGCCGGCGAGCGCGTCTACAGCGCCGGCGCCGAAGCCGACGACATCTTCATCGTCGTCTCCGGCCGGGTCGAGCACGTATTCGCCCCCGAGGTCGGCGCGCGCGAGCCGCTCAAGCGGATGACGCGCGGTGGCGTGTTCGGCTGGGCCGGCCTCCTGCTCGGCCAGACGAAGCGGCTTGCCACCGTGACGGCGACCGAGCCGACCGAGGCACTGCGGATCGACACCGAGGCGCTCGTCAGGATCCTCGAGGCGGACGCCGCAGCCGGCAACGCGGTGATTGAACGGTTCGCGTCGCTGATCACCCGCGAGTTCACCGTGCCCGAGCTGCTCGCGCAGGTGCGGCGCCTCGCGGGCCGGCCGCAGCCCGAGGAGATGACGACCCTCGGGCTCACGATGTACCGCCTGTCGCTGTGGCTGAAGAGCCCGCGCCCGTACCTGATGGTGGTCGGGTTCGCGCTCTTCCTCGGCTTCTGGTACCTGGCGGTCGAGGTGTGGCGGCTCCCGCGCTTCAAGGAGATGCCGGGGATCACTGCGGTCATCAAGGAGTGGCTGAGCCCCAACCCGACCTACGGGCTCTCCTTCCACACCGCCGAGTACTACCAGCACATCGGGATGTCGATCTGGCGGGTGGCGCAGGCGTTCTTCCTCGCCACCCTGCTCGGCGTCCCGTTCGGTCTCTTCCTCGGCTGGTCGCGCAAGTTCAAGGAGTACGTCTTTCCGGTGTTCGAGCTCTTGCGACCGATCCCGATCCTCGCCTGGGTGCCGCTCGCGATCGTGATGTTCATCGCCACCGAGTCGGCGATCGTGTTCCTCGCGTTCCTCGCGTCGTTCTTCGCCACCGCGCTCAACACCATGCTCGGCGTCGAGTCGATCGACGAGTCGTATGTCCGCGCCGCGTCCTGCCTGGGGGCGGGCAAGTGGCAGGTGTTCCGGCACGTCATCCTGCCGGGCGCGCTGCCGTTCATCTTCACCGGGCTGCAGATCTCGATCGGCGTGTCGTGGTTCTCGCTGGTCGCGGCGGAGATGGTGTCCGGCCAGTACGGCCTCGGCTATGTGATCAACACCTCTTACATGATGGTGCGGTACCCGACGATCGTGATCGGGATGATCACGCTCGGCTTCGTCGGCTACGCGACGAGCGCGATGGTGCGCATCGCCGGCGACTACCTGATGGAGTGGCGCGTGCGCGAGCTCGCGCTGGCGGAGCGCTGATGGACTTGCGCGCACCCGAGCCGCGCGGCGGCCCTGCCGCCGTGACCCGCGGCCGGATCCTGATCGACGACGTCGTCAAGATCTACGACCCCGAGGGCGCGGCGGTGATGGCAGTCGACCACTGCTCGCTCGACATCGCGGCAGGCGAGATCTGCATGATCGTCGGGCCGTCCGGCTGCGGGAAGACGACGCTCCTCAACGCGATCGCCGGCTTCCACGACATCACCTCGGGCACGATTCTCCTCGACGGCGAGGTGCTCTGCTCGAAGGACCGGCCCAAGGCGGAGCCCGGGCCCGACCGGATCGTCGTGTTCCAGAACGGCGCCCTCTTCCCGTGGAAGACCAACCTCGACAACGTCGTGTTCGGGCCGGTCATGCAGGGCAAGCTCAGCCCGAAGGAGGCAGTCGACAAGGGCCGCGCGATGATGGCGGACGCCGGTCTCTCGGGGGTCGAGCTCAACTACCCGGGCGAGGTGTCGTCCGGGATGCGCCGCCGGGTCGAGATCGTGCGCGCGCTGATGAACGACCCGAAGGTGCTGCTCCTCGACGAGCCGTACCGCGCCCTCGACTCGCTCACCAAGAGCGTGATGCACGAGGCGCTGCTCGAGATCTACTACAAGAACAAGGTGACGATCTTCTTCATCACCCACGACCTCGAGGAGGCGATCTTCCTCGGGCACAAGGTCGCGATCATGACGACGCGCCCCTGCAAGCCGAAGAAGGTGCTGACGGTGGACATCCCGCATCCGCGCGACTACGGCGTGCTCACCTCGAAGCGGTTCCGCGAGCTGATCGAGGAGACGAACGACGCCGTGCACGAGGAGGCGCTCAAGGCCTTCCAGGCCGGGGAAAAGGAGGGTTAGTTCGGTGAAAACCGATGGCGAAGGCAGCGGTTTTCGTGGCTTCGGGGAGCACGAGGGGAATCGGCGGGAAGGGAAGGGTCCCGCCGCCCTTGCCCGGCCCCTCGTATCGTGAGGACTAGCGCGTGACGACGAGGGTGAACAAGCTCCTGACGAGCTCGGTACTCTGGCGCGGCGTGCTCTCGATCGTCGTGTTCCTCGTGCTGTGGGAGCTCGGAGCGCGCTCGAAGCAGTGGATGGCGCCGGAGTTCTTCGACCCGCTCAAGGCGCTCCTCGGCGCGATGGGCTTCAAGAAGGATTACCTGCCGTGGATCGGCGTGGTGCCCGCGCCGAGCGCCGTGCTCGCGTCGTGGACCGACGTCCTCACCTCCGCCGGCTACTGGACGAGCTGGTACAAGAGCTTCTTTCGCGTCATGGGCGGCTTCATCGCCGCAATGATCGTCGGCATCCCGTTCGGGCTCGCGCTCGCGGTCAGCCGGACGGCGTATGGCACCTTCTTCCCGACGTTCGAGGTGCTGCGGCCGATCCCGCCGCTCGCGTGGGTGCCGGCCTCGATCATCTTCTGGCCGACGCAGGAGCTCTCGATCACGTTCGTGACCTTCCTCGGCGCCTTCTACACCATCGTGATCAACGTCCTCGGCGGCGCGCGGTCGATCGACCAGCGCTACTTCCAGGCCGCGCAGTCGATGGGCTCGTCGCGCTGGGACATCTTCCGGCGCGTGATCCTGCCCGGTACCCTCCCCTCGATCATGGTCGGCTCCGCGGTCGGCATGGGCATCACCTGGGAAGTCGTGGTCGCGGCCGAGATGATCTCCGGCGGCGGCAGCCAGGCCGCCGGCACCGGAGGCGGGCTCGGGTTCTTCATCTGGAACTCGTACGTCGGTGGCTCCTACGAACAGATCGTGGTCGGGATGATCTCGATCGGCATCGCCGGTTACTTCTCGAGCGAGCTCCTGCGGACGCTCGGGAAGTACGTCACGCCGTGGTTGAGGGTCCGATGACAGCCGTCGCCGACCCGGTAAAGCCGGCGATCGACGCCGGCGAGATCGTCGTCAGCGGCGTCTCCAAGAGCTACGGCGCGACGCGGCTGCGCAAAGAGGTGGTGCGCGACTGCTCGTTCACGATCGAGCGCGGCAAGCTCACCGTCATGATCGGCCCGTCCGGCTGCGGGAAGAGCACGATGATCCGGCTCCTCGCCGGCTTCGAGCGGCCGAGCGAGGGGACGGTGACGCTCGACGGCAAGCCGGTGACCGAACCGAACCGCGACCGGCTGGTCGTGTTCCAGGAAACCGCGCTCTTCCCGTGGATGACGACCTACGACAACATCCTCTACGGGCCGCGGGCGCGCGGCGAGGTGACGAGGCAGACGCTCGATCTCGCGGAGTTCTTGCTCGCAAAGGTCGGGCTGCAGGATTTCCGCAGCAAGTACCCGGGGCAGCTCTCCGGCGGCATGCAGCGCCGCGCCGAGCTCGCGCGGGCGATGATCAACAACCCGAAGGTGATGATCCTCGACGAACCGTTCCGCGGCCTGGACGCGATGACGAAGGAATTGATGTGGGAGTACTACTCGCGCCTGTACGAGGAGTACCACCGCACGAACTTCTTCGTCACCACCGACATCGACGAGGCGGTCTATCTCGCCGATCGCCTGCTCATCATGTCGAACATCCCGACGCAGGTGCGGGCGGTGGTCGAGGTCGATCTGCCCCGGCCGCGCCGGCTCTCGGATCTCGTCGAGAGCGACCGCGCGAACGAGATCAAGCGCGAGGCGCTCTCGATCCTGCACGCCGAGGCGATGCGCTCGTTCGCGCGCGGCAGCAAGGCGGCGGCCGACTTCGTCGAGGCCTATCTCAAGCGCGCGAGCCGCGGGTAGGCCTTGTGGAGATGATCCTCACGCGGCCGGTGATCATCGGTCTCGCGATCGCGGGCGCGCTCGTCGCCGTCGCGGCATCGGCGCTCCAGGTGCGGGGCAAGGTCAGCGCGGAGCGCGCGCGGCAGCTCAACCGCGCCGGCTATGTCCTGATGGGCCTGAGCATGGCGCTGTTCATCATCGTCGGCTTGCGCGGCGGAGGCGGGTAACTGCGGAGCCGATCGCTCGCGGCGCCGGTGCTCCCGAGTCAGGCGCGTCTCGCCGCAGTATCGATTCAACCGTCGCTTCAATCTGCATTCCATCCTCGCTCGCCTGCTTCGCGCCGCAACCCTCACAACACCGGCACCCTCCTCGTTCATTCGTATGGCTGAGGTAGGTCGCTAATCAAGTCCAGCTAAGGGCAGGGGTCATCACATACCAAGGTAGGCGCTCTTCACCTCTTCGTTCTCGAGCAACTCGGGGCCGGGGCCGGACAGCGTAATCTTTCCGGTCTCTATCACGTAGCCCACGTCGGCGATGGCGAGCGCCGCATGCGCGTTTTGTTCGACCAAGAAAATGGTGCTCCCTTGGGCTTTCAAGCTCTTTACCACGCGAAAGATCTCCTCGACCAGGAGCGGCGCAAGTCCCATGCTCGGTTCGTCCAGCAGCAACAGCTTCGGCCGACCCATGAGTGCGCGCGCCATGGCCAGCATCTGCTGCTGGCCACCGGAAAGCGTACCAGCCGGCAGTGCGCGCTTTTCCTTGAGGATGGGAAAGATCTGATACATCCTCTCCATGTCCCCGGCCACGCTGTCTCTCGGACGGGTATAGGCGCCCAGCCGGAGGTTGTCCTCGATCGACAGGGGGCCGAAAACCTGGCGGCCTTCGGGTACCTGACAGATGCCCGCAACCACGCGCTTATCGGCGCGCCAACGCGTAATGTCTTCACCGTAGAAGTGGATTGCCCCGCCGCTGGCAGGTTGTACGCCCGAGATCGTGCGCAGCAGCGTAGTTTTTCCCGCGCCGTTCGCACCCACGAGCGCGACCAATTGCCCCTCGCCTACCTCGAGCTCGATGCCGTGCAGCGCCTGAATCCGTCCATAGTGGCTGGTGAGGCCGCTTACCTCGAGCACAGTGCGACTTGATCCGACCGGCTTCGGCGCGGGCGCGGCTTCGGCGTACGACGCTCCCAGACCGATCGGTTCAGGTGCAAGCGCAACGATGCGCGCCCGCAGCGCGTCGAACTCGGCGCGGGCGCTGGCTCCAAATAGCGGGTCGTCGTTCTTTGCGAAGGCGGCGTCAATGGCGGCCCAATCCTCTGCCGAAAGCACCTCGCGCGCTCTCGGCATTATCGTCGTTTCCTCGCTCCGGATATGCCCGCGCGCCGTCTCCACGAACGCCGCGAGCCCCTCAAAGAACGCGGCCTCGGCCTCACGTCGCCCGGTGCTGACGTCGCGAAGCTGTGACTTCAGGCGTGCCAGGATCTCTGCTCCATGGCGATGCTGCTCCTGCAGCACGTCGATCTGCTGATGAGATCCAGGATCGCGCTCCCAAAGTTTGGGAAAGAGGTACTCGTCCTCCTTTGGATGATGCATCCGGCCGGCGTAGGTCTCGAGGTAGTCAAGCATACGCGTCAGTGACTCCGCGTCGATGATGGCATGCTTGTCTTGATACTCCCGCGCCAGATAGTCGAGCGCAGCATATATACGCCACATCCCGCGATGTTCGGCACTGATGATGCTCAAGGCTTTCATGCAGTCGACTCCGTCATGTCAGGCCGCAGCGCCGAGATATGCGGCGATAACATCAGGATTTGCGCGGACTTCAGCTGCAGTTCCTTCGGTGAGCTTCTTGCCGTAATCGAGAACAAGGATGTGGTCGGACAGGTTCATTACGAGCTTCATGTCGTGCTCGACCAAGACCACCGTTACGCCGGATTCGGCCACCTTCTGGATCAGCGCGTCGATTTCTGCAGTCTCGGTGTGATTCAGACCCGCAGCCGGCTCGTCCAGGAGCAACATTTGTGGCTTGGCCGCGAGCGCGCGCGCGATCTCCAGCCGCTTCAATGCACCATAGGGCATCTGGCTCGCGTGCGACTTGATGTACTTTCCGACGCCGACGAACTCCATGAGATTCGCCGCCTCCTGCCGGCATTCATCGTCCCGCTTACGCAGCGCCGGCCAGCGAAGCATCGCGGCGAACATGCTCTGACTGAGACGAAGATGAGCCCCCACCATGACGTTCTCGATTGCACTCATGTTCATGCACACCTGCAGATTCTGAAAGGTGCGGCTCATGCCGCGCTGCGCGAGCACGTCGGGCGACTTGGCGGCGATGCTTTCGCCCTTGAACACGATTTCGCCCTCGGTCGGCGTATAGATGCCGGTGATCAGGTTGAGGAGAGTAGTTTTCCCGGCTCCGTTGGGACCGATCACCGAATGGATGGTCCCCTCCTTGATCGTGAAGGACACGTCCTGCACCGCCTTGACGCCGCCGAAAGCCTTAGATAGAGACTTGACCTCGAGCATGATCACGCCTCTTTCTTTGCCATGCGCAGTCGCAACGTAGGCACCAAGCCACGGGGCAAAAAGATCATGCAGAGCATGAGGATCAAGCCAAACACGACCGTTTCCCATCCCTCGAAAGTGGACAGTAACTGCGGCAGCATGGTGAGTAGCGCGGCGCCGATGATCGAGCCGAACACCGAGGCCATTCCGCCAACCACCACCATTGTCACCAACTCGATCGAGTGAAAGAAGCCGGCCAAGCCGGGAGTCACGAAGCCAACGTAATGGGCGGTAAGGCTACCCATGATGCTCGCCAGCGCCGCCGAGAGTACGAATACGCGCACCTTGAAAAGTGTCGTATCGACTCCTACCACCTTGGCCGCCACTTCAGAACCATGGATGGCCTGCAAGGCACGGCCGGCCGGCGCATCGATCAAATTGAGGGCAAACCAGGTGACCAATGTGAGCAGCACCGCCATCACGGCATACCATATCTTTTCCCCAGCTAGCTCCCAGCCAACAAGCGAGAGCGCAGGCACTGGAATACCGTCCGGTCCCCCGGTGTACTTGTTCTCGTTGGTAATGACGATCGAAATGATGATGCCGAGGCCCAGCGTGGCCATAGCGAGATAGTGGCCTTTCAGTTTCAGTATGGGTCGCGCAACAGCAAAGGCTAGTAGCGCCGTGGCCGCCGCCCCCGTGACGAGCGCGACTAGCGGCGGCCAGCCGAACTGGGTGGTGAGGATCGCCGAAGCGTAAGCGCCGATGCCGAAGAAGCCGGCATGCCCGAGGCTAATCTGGCCTGTGTAGCCGATCAGAAGGTTCAGGCCGATGACAACGACGGCGTTGATCATGATGCGGATCGCGACGTCGTAATAGAACGGGTTGGGGAGAGCCAGGGGCAGGAGCGCCAACACGACCGCAAGTACGATGAGGCCGGAATGGCGCGAGCTTTTCATACGCGCTCCGTCACTTTGGCGCCGAACAGGCCCCGTGGCATGAAGAACAGCACAAAAAGAATCAAGACAAACGGCATCGCATCCTTGTAGGCGGATGATATGTAGCCTGCCGTCATCGCTTCGGCGATGCCGAGCAGAAGCCCTCCTACGATCGCGCCTGCGCCGCTGCCTAGACCTCCCAGCACGGCCGCAACGAAACCCTTGAGGCCGAGCATGATGCCCGCGTCATAGGATGTATACGTGATGGGAGCGAGAATGATGCCCCCAATCGCGCCGAGCGCCGCTGAGAGGCCGAACGAAAGGAGCAGGATCATACGGGTGTTGATTCCCACCAGGTTCGCGGCGAGCTGATTATGGGAAGTCGCAAGCATGGCCTTGCCAAGCAGCGTTCTGCCGAAAAACCAGCCCAGCGCGATTACCACGACAACCGTCACCCCGATCACCCATAGGCTTTGCGGAAGAATGGTCGCGCCGAGGACCTTGATCGGCGCATCGCCCGAGAATGCCGGCAGCGCGTGATTGCCTTTGCCCAGCCCTATCTGCACCAGGCCGCGAATGAAGAGGGACGCGCCGATGGTAATGATGATGAGCGTGACTACCTCGGCACCCTTGGCCGGCTCAATGGCAAGCTTCTCGACCAGCAATCCCGCAACGCCGGCGATCACGATCGCGAGCAATATGGCGAATGGCAACGGAATTCCCGCCGCAGCGAGGAACACCGCCGACATCCCGCCAAGCATGATGAACTCACCCTGGGCGAAATTGATCACGCCGCTTGCGTTGTAAATGATCGAAAAACCGAGAGCAGCCAGTGCGTAACCGGCGCCCACCGTCACGCCGGAAAACAGGAATTGCAAGAATTGAGCGAGCACCAGGGCCTCCTTAATCGCAAACGAGAAGCAAGCTGCCGGTTGTTCTTATCCGAACCGCCCAGGCCGCGTCCGGGGCAGCGGTCACAGCGACGCTACTTCGCCAGTGCAAAGTCGCCGTTCTGGATTTCGATCATGCGGAAAGACGAGAGGTCGAGGCCCATGTGGTCGGTAGCCGACATGGTGAACACACCACTGGTGCCCACGAAGCCTTTGGTTTTCTCGATCGCATCACGCACCTTCGCCTTGTCCGTCGTGCCGGCGCGCTTGACTGCATCTACGTACAGCAGAAGCGCATCATGGGCATAACCGCCGAATGTCGAGACCTCGGTTTTCCAGCGTTCGGCGAAGGTCTTGGCGTAATCGGATACGACGCTCTTTTGCGGATCGCTTGCCAGCAGCTTCTCCGCGATCGTCAGAGCCGGCGAAGGCAGCCGTACACCCTCCGCGGCCTTGCCCGATAGCTTGATGTATTCCTCGGATGCAACACCATGCGACTGATAAAGGGGAAGCTTGATATCGAGTTGAGCAAAGTTCTTCGTCGCCACCGCTGGGCCCTGACCGAGACCGAAGATGAAGATAGCTTGGAGACCCGGCGCGCTCTTCATCTTTGTCAACTGCGCGGTCACGTCCGTGTCCTTGGGACCGTAGGTCTCGTCAGCCACGAGCGTGATGCCGTACTTCGCTGCCACGGCTTGCGCCTCCTTGCGCCCTGACTGACCGAAGCCGCTCGTCTCAGAAAGAAGGCCCACCTTCGCGATGCCGCGCTTCTTCATGTCTTCGAAGACTTTCTCGGCGGCCATGCGATCCGTGTGCGGAGTCTTGAAGACCCATTTCTTCACAGGCTCGACAATTACCACACCTCCCGCCAGCGAGATGAATGGCAAGCCCGCCTTTTCCACCAATGGCGCCATGGCCATGGTTGAGCCCGTGGTGGTGCCGCCGATTATCGTGTCCACGTTGTCGTTCTCGATTAGCCGCTTGGCAAACCCGTTGGCTTTGCTCGACTCGCCACCGTCGTCGTAGTGAACGAGTTGCAGTTGACGACCCAGTACCCCGCCTTCCTTGTTGATCTTATCGATATACATTTGCAGCGTCTTGAGCTCGGGATCGCCGAGAAATGCCGCCGGACCGGTCACCGACAACACCGAGCCTACCTTGATCGGATCGGCCGCATAGACGCCGGCGTGAACAGAAAATACGAAGACAAAAGCTGCAGCTGTGTTTTGAAAGAGCTTGTGGAACATGGCGATAACTCCTCCTGGTAGGTTATTTCGATATGCAATACGGATCGCATCCCAGGCCTTCTTGATTAGCCCCCCAGCCTCCTCGGCTTCCGAAATGAGTGCGAGCGCCAGAGGCCTCATCGCTGATCTAGCCTGTCAGCCCGCGCGTTCGCCAGCTCCCCTTTCGGCGAGCGCTCGCGGATCACTCGATCGGTCGGTCGAGCCGGGTTAGTCATGGAATCGGGTACCCGTCCAAACCTTCCGCTGGATCAGCGGCGAGACGCGGTAGCGATCTTCGCCATAATGGGCAGCGAGGTTCTTGAGCACGGCATGAATCGTTGTCAGGCCCACTGCGTCGGCCCAGGCGAGTGGCCCGTTCGGATAGTTGACGCCTTTCTGCATCGCGAGATCGGCATCTTGTGCGCTGCACACGCCCTGATTCACCGCGTCCGCGGCCTCGTTGGCAAGCATGGCTACGGTGCGCATGACTGCCAGGCCCGGGATATCGGCGAGCCGCGTTACGGCAAAACCCGCCGCCTGGAGCAGACCGACGACTCCTTGATATGCGGCGTCCGAGCACTGGTCGGCGCACGCTAGAGCGATTCGCGTCGCACTCGCGTAATCGAGCGCGAGGTCGATCAGCACGACATCCCGACGCTCGAGCTCATGCGCGCGCTGAGCGGCGCAGCGGCCATCGGTGAGGTAAACGACAGCACCGCCGACTTCCATCAGCGGGGCGTTGACACCACGCTCTCCGGGCTTGATCTCAATCCGAGAGCCGGCTAGCCGCGCGCGGAGCTTCGCCGCGAGCGGTCCCTGCTCGCCGATGGCGACAGAAGATGGCGGAGGTGCCGCGCTCTCGGCAAGGGGCTCGGGCTTAGCCGCTCCTTCACTGTACTCGTAGAAGCCGCGCCCGGACTTCCGCCCGAGAAAGCCGCCGTTGACCAGTTCTTGCTGGATGAGCGACGGGGTGAATCGCGGATCGTTGAAGTACGCCTGGAACACGGACTGGGTGACGGCGAAGTTGACGTCGTGGCCGATCAGGTCCATCAGCTCGAACGGCCCCATGCGGAAACCGCCGGACTCGCGCATGACCGCATCCAGAGTCGCCGGATCGGCCGCCTGCTCGGTGAGCAGACGCAGCCCCTCCGCATAGAACGGCCGAGCCACGCGGTTGACGATGAATCCCGGCGTAGATTCGGCGTGTACTGGGCTCTTGCCCCAAGCGGCCGCTGTCGCGAAGATGGTCTCCGCCAGTCCAGGATCAGTCGCGAGCCCGCTCACCACCTCGACCAACGCCATCAGCGGCGCCGGGTTGAAGAAGTGCATGCCGAGCAGGCGCCGCGGCGCCGTCAAGCCCGCGCCGATCGACGTGATCGAAATGCGACGAGGTGTTGGTGGCCAGTATGCAATCAGCACCCACGATGCCTTCGAGTTCGCGCGAAGAGCTGGCGCTTCACGTCGAGGTTCTCGACGATGGCTTCGACCACCAAGGCCGCTTTTGCCAGATCGGCAAGACCCTCTGCCGCGGTCAGCCGGGCGCTTGCCGCCGAGGCGGCCTCTTGGCTCATGCGCCCCTTGTCCGCGAGCTTGACGAAGTTCTTGCCGATGTCGCCGATGGCCTTCTGCGCGGCCTCCGGCGCTTAGGTCGTACAGCTTTACCGGATGTCCGGCGGCGGCGGCGATCTGCGCAATCCCTGCGCCCATCGCGCCGGCGCCGATCACGGCGACAAGGCGAGCAGGGTTCGAGTGCGTTTGCCATTGCCTACTCGCCCTGTGAACTGCGGCGCGCGCTTTGCCAGGAAGGCGGCCACACCTTCGCGGTAGTCGGCGCTGTTGCCGAGCTCGCGCTGCAGATCGCGCTCGAGGTCGAGCTGCTCTTCCAGCGTGTTGGCCGCGGCTGGCGTAGATCGCCTGCTTGGTCGCGCGCCAAGCCCTCGGTGGGCGCGCTGCGCGAAATGCGCGAGCGAGCGCATCGACGTCGGCCGCGAACTCTGCGTCGTCGACGCATTTCCAGATGAGTCCCCAACTCGCCGCCTGCTCCGCGGGGAGCTTGTCGCCGAGCAGCGGCGAGCCCCATCGCCCGCGCGGTGCCGACGAGCCGCGGCAGGAAGTACGTGCCGCCGGAATCCGGAATGAGGCCGATCTTGCAGAACGCCTCGATGAAGCTCGCCGACTTCGCGGCGATGACGATGTCGCAGGCGAGCGCGAGGTTGGCGCCGGCACCCGCAGCCACGCCGTTGACCGCGCAGACCACCGGCATCGGCAGCGCGCGCAGCGTCGAGTACCAGCGGCTTGTAGTTGCTCTCGATCGATTCACCCAGGTCGACCGGCGCCGCGCCAGGCGCCACCGCGCGATCGCCGAGGTCCTGGCCGGCGCAGAAGCCGCGCCCTGCGCCGGTGAGCAGCAGCACGCGCGCCGCTCGCGTCGGCCTTGACGCGTGCCAGCGCATCGCGCACTTCGGCGTGCATCGCGACGTTGAAGCTGTTGAGCCGGTCGGGCCGGTTGAGCGTGAGGCGCGCGATGCCGTCCGTCGATCGCGAACAGAATGTTTTCGTCGCTCATCGCGCTACCTTGCGATCCGGTCGTCACACATGCACCCGGTGCTGCACGACACGGAAGCGGTTGGCGACGAACGCGGAATCGGTCAGCGCGGCATTCGCCGCCGGATTCGCACCGGTGCCGTGGAAGTCGGAGAACGCGGCCGACTGATTGACGAACACACCGCCGGTCAGATTGATCGACAGCGCGACACCCGCATCCTCGGCGACGTCGATCGCGCGATCGATCACGTTACCGCGCGGTCGAGTAGAGCGGACAGCGTCAGCGCGCCGTGGTCCTTGCGCCGCGATCGCGCGCGATCGCGAGGCTCTGCGTCGTGTCGTTCGGTGGCGATCGACGAACGCGATCGGGCCGAACCATTCTTGCAGGTACTTTGGCGCGGTCGGCGGCGTCGAGCTTGACGATGCAGCGGCGTGCGAATGCGCGCCTCGGGGAACTGCGGGATGCGCGAGCGTCTGCGTGTCGAGCACGATCGTCGCCGAGCGAGCGCGCGGCCTCGAGCCGCTGCAGCGACGCCGTCGTTCTGGACCGCACCCAGCACCTCGACCGCGCGCGCCGGATCGCCGAGGAGCTTCTGCACGCCTTCGGCGATCGCCTGCGGCGACCTGGTCGAAGATCAGATGGCCCGTCGGCGGTGTCGATGCCGTCGCTCGGGACGTAGATGTTCTGCGGCGCCGTGCACATCTGGCCGGTGTAGAGCGACAAGCGAGAACGCGATGTTGCGCGCCACGCCCTTGAAGTCGTCGGCCGAGTCGATGATGATCTGGTTGACGCCCGCCTTCTCGGTGTAGACCTGCGCCTGACGCGCGTTGCGCTCGAGCCAGTCGCCGTTGGCGGTGCTGCCGGTGAAGTCGATCAGCTTGCACTTCGGGCCGCAGCGCGAGCGTCTGCGCCGACGTCGTCGCCGGCTCGTGCGCGACCAGCGTCACGACGTTCGGATCGAAGCCCGCCTCCGCCAGCACTTCGCGCGCGATCTTCAACGGTGATCGCGAGCGGCAGGATCGCGCCCGGATGCGGCTTCACGACCACCGCGTTGCCGGTGGCGAGGCTCGCGAACAAGCCCGGATAGCCGTTCCAGGTCGGGAACGTGCAGCAGCCGATCACGAGCCCGACGCCGCGCGGCACGATGCGGAAGCGCTTTTCCATCTTGAGCGGCTCGTTCTTGCCCTGCGGCTTTTCCCAGTTGCGCCGTCGCCGGTATGCGCCGCATCTCGTCCCAGGCGTAGGCGACGGCTTCGAGCCCGCGGTCCTGCGCGTGCGGGCCGCCGGCCTGGAACGCCATCATGAACGCCTGGCCCGTCGTGTGCATGACCGCGTTGGCGATCTCGAAGCTCTTCTTGTTGAGCCTCTGAAGAATCTCGAGCGACACGCCGACCCAGGCTTCCGGACCAGCCTTGCGCCACGCGGGTAAGGCTTGGTCGACCGCGGCGAACAGTTGATCGAGGTCTGGCTTGGGATAGGTAATTCCAAGCTCGAAACCGTACGGCGAGGTTTCCTTTCCGGTTTGGCCGATCGTCCCGGGCTGGTTCAAGCCCAACGGCTTGTTGAGACGTGCTTCGAACGCCGCCTTGCCGTCCTGGTTAGCCGTCTCCCCGTAAACTTTGGGACTCGGCATTTCGGCAAACGGGCTCCAGTAGCCGCGATCCGCGATGGCCTGCGTCGCCTGCTCAAGTAGCCCCTGATGGCGAGTGAATAATGGATGGGACACAACCGTCTCCTCGTCATTGTGTTGTCAAATCCGGCTTTGGCTTCACGAATCGCTCTAATCCGGTTTCTTGGCCACCAAGGTCAGAAGATCGTACTGCGCCACAACCTTGCCGTCCTGATTGGTGACCGTGGTGTCCCAACGAACCTCGCCGTAGTTCTCGGTCTCGCGGGCGGTCTTTTGCTTGCAGGTGAGGGCTACCCTGAGTACGTCGCCCGGATGGACTGGGGTCAGGAAACGCAGGCTGTCCATGCCGTAGTTGGCGAGCACTGGCCCCGGGGCGGGATCGACGAACAGACCAGCGGCGAGCGCAATGATGAAATACCCGTGCGCGACGCGCCCTCCAAAGAAAGGATTGGCTTTCGCCGCTGCCTCGTCCATATGAGCGTAAAACGTGTCGCCTGTGAAATGGGCAAAGTGCTCGATGTCTTCGAGCGTCATCGTGCGTGTGCCCGTAATCAAGGTATCACCGACCTCCAGTTCTTCGAGGTGCTTGCGGAACGGGTGGACGCGACCTTCATTCCGGGCCGCACCCCGAATCCAGCGATCGGTAATACGGCTCAGTGTCGTGGGTGAGCCCTGCAGCGCCGTGCGCTGCATGTAGTGCAGCACGCCGCGGATACCTCCCATTTCCTCACCACCGCCCGCGCGCCCCGGACCACCGTGGACGAGGACGGGAAGCGGCGAGCCATGCCCCGTCGACTCCTTGGCGCAGTCGCGGTTGACGATCAGGAGCCGCCCGTGGTGGGCGGCGACACCGAGCACCATCTCGCGGGCAAATTCGTCGTCATAGGTGAACATAGAGCCAACCAGGCTTCCTCCGCCGCGTCTGGCGAGACCGATTGCCTCGTCCACCGAGCGGTAAGGCATCACCGTGCTAACCGGCCCGAAAGCCTCGATCTCGTGGATCACAGCATGGGCTGCAGGATCGTTGCAGTACATCAACACAGGCCCGAGGAACGCGCCTCGTTGAGGATCCGCGCCAACCGCTTGGACGTCTTTCAGATTGCCGTAGACCATTGCGGCGGCGCTCGCTAGGTCGCTCACCCGGGCGCGAACCTCGTCGCGTTGGCCCAGGCTCGCGAGCGCGCCCATCGTGACCCCCACTGCGGCGGGATCACCGACAATTACCTTGGCGAGACGTTGCTGCAGGGCGTCGATGAGCGGATCGATTAGAGCAGACGGCGCGAAGGCGCGGCGGATCGCGGTGCACTTCTGACCGGCCTTGACCGTCATCTCACGCACAACTTCCTTTACATACAGATCGAACTCCGGGCTTCCCGGCGTAGCGTCGGGCCCGAGGATCGAAAGATTGAGGGAATCCGCCTCCATGGTGAAGCGCACCGCGTTGTTGACTACCGCCGGGTGCTGCTTCAGCCGCCGACCGGTCGTTGCCGACCCGGTGAATGTCACTGCGTCCTGGCAGGTCAAGTGATCGAACAAATCACCGACGCTGCCGCAGATGAGCTGCAGCGAGCCGTCAGGGAGAATCCCGGATTCGACCATGCGACGGAACATTAGCTCAGTGAGATAGGCTGTCTGGCTCGCCGGCTTGACGATGGCCGGCACGCCGGCGAGCAGCGTCGGAGCCAGCTTTTCGAGCATGCCCCAGCAGGGGAAGTTGAAGGCATTGATGTGAACCACGGCACCTTCGAGCGGTACGCAGACATGCTGACCGACGAAGCTGCCGCTCTTCGACAAGCCCTCCGGCTCACCGTCGAGATAGCAGGTCGCGTTGGGGAGCTCCCGACGTCCCTTGCCGGAATAGGCGAAGAGTGTCCCGATGCCCCCCTCGATGTCCACCCACGAATCGGTGCGTGTCGCGCCAGTGGCCTTCGACAACTCGTAAAACTCCTCCTTGCGATCCATCAGATGCTGACCGAGCGCCTTGAGCTGGAGCGCCCGCTGATGAAAGGTGAGCTTGCGCAGCGCGGGCCCGCCCTTGCGCCGCGCATAGTCCAGCATGCCCGCAAAGTCGATCCCCTGACTTCCGATTTCGGCTACCGGCTCGCCGGTGATCGCATTCAGTAAAGTAGCGCCCTTCCCGCTGCCCGCGACCCACTGGCCTTGGGCGTAACTATCAAGTCTCATGGCATGTCTCCGGTCGACCCACGGGCGGCGGTAACTAGCGGTTCCTGAACTGCGGTGCACGCTTCTCGACCAAGGCCGGCATGCCTTCCTTGCGGTCCTCGGTGGCGGAAGTCGCGTGGAACAGGCGCAGCTCGAATCGCCGACCCTCGGCTAGCGGCGTTTCGAACGCTCGGTTGACGGCCTCCTTCGCCATCATTACCACTGGAGCAGATAGGTCGCCGTCGAGGGCCTCGGGCCGGTTCAGCGTGATCACGCCGACCTTGCCTCGGGTTTCCAAAACGATGTGTTCGTAACTCACCGCCCGGCTCTAACGAACGCTAAAGCTTGGCACGCGCAGCTTCAGCTTTTCCAGCGCGGCGTCGACCTCGGATCGCCAGCTCGCGAGCAGCTCCTCGTTGCTGCGGCTCCGCAGGGCGTACTTGCGATAGCTTTCGGAATGCTCCGAAGCGGCGCGGCCAAAGCTCGCCGCGATGCGGGGATACCAGTAGTTGACCGAGGCTTGGGCAGCAGTCGGGTCGTAGCCACCTGCCAATGCGGTACGTAGGCCCGCCTCGCCAAACTCCGCGTGGCGCGTCTCGACGGGGAGAATCTCGAGCAGGGTATCCGCCAAGGGCTGGTAAGAGCAGCGCGAAAGTTCATCGAGCTGCGCAATGCTTGCGCGGCCCATCAGAAAGTTCATGCTCACCGCGTCGACCCAGCCGTAGATCGGATAGTGAAAAACGTTGAGGCGCATGTCGCCTTCGACGCGGCGGGTGCCCAAATCAACGCTGCGATCCAGGCGCGCAGCCCACGGGTGCGCCGTCACGTACTGGCTCGTGTTCGCGCCGAATGCTTCCATCAACTTCAGCACCTTTTCGGCATGATCAAACTTTTCCAGCACGATCCGAGCGGCGATGATCCGCTCCTTGAGTCCCGGGGCCAGGTTGATGCACTCGGCGAAACCGGAAGCACCAGCCATTTCCGAATCCACAAACACCGCCATCAGGCGCATGACCTCCCCCCGGTACCGAGGCGTGGCGTTGTCGGGAGAGCTCAGTTTCCCGCCGCCTGCCAGATAGCTCGACAAGCTTTCCTCACTCTGCCGGGTGACCTCTACGTTTTGCATCGTGCGCACCTCACCGGTTACTTATCGAAATCCACGACGACTTTGTCGGTCGCTGGATAGCTTTGGCATGTCAGGATGTAGCCGCGGGCAATCTCGTAGTCCTCCAGAGCGAAGTTGGCGTCCATGTCGACCTCGCCTTCGAGGAGCATCGCCCGGCAGGTCGAACACACGCCGCCCTTGCATGCGTAGGGCAATTCCATCCCGTCCTTCAGCCCGGCGTCGAGCAGGGTGTCGGTCTTTTTCGCCATTGAGAACGTGCGAGCGCGCCCATCGATGGTGATCGTCGCGTCGCACATTTCGTGGCGGGCGACGTCGACCTCCGCCCGCGGCTTGCGCTCGCGCTTGGCGGAGCCAGGGGAGGAGAAGAGTTCGAACTTGATCTGCCGCTTTTCCAGGCCGTGCTCCTGCAAGGCCTCGGCAATCTGCAGCATCATCGCCTGCGGGCCGCAGATGAACGCTGTGTCCACGCCACGCAGGTCGAGCCAGTGCTTGAACAGCAGCGCACACTTTTCCTTGGTGATGAGGCCGTTGAAGAGCTCCACATCCTGCTGCTCGCGGTTCAGGATGTGGACCAAGTTGAACCGGGCCATGAACTCGTTCTTCAGATCCTCGAGCTCCTCCCGGAACATGATCGTGCTCGAGGCCTCATTGCCATAAAACAGCGTAAAGCGGCTGAGCGGCTCGGTCAGCAGGGTGGACTTAAGGATGCCGAAGACCGGGGTGATGCCGCTGCCACCGGCAAAGGCGACGTAATGCTTGCGGTTCGCCGGGTCTAAAGGCGCATAGAAGTTGCCCATCGGCGGCATGGCATCGAGCACCTGCCCAGGCTTGAGTGTCTCGTTCGCCCACGTAGAAAACAGCCCATCTTGTACCTTCTTGATGCCAACGCGCATGTCCGGGTCTTGCACTGCGGAGCATAGGGAGTACGAGCGGCGCACCTCCTCGCCGTCTAGCTGGGTCCGAAAAGTGAGGTACTGGCCCGGCTTGAAACGAAACGCTTCCTTGTGCTCGTCCGCCGTGCGCAAGGTGAGCACGACGGCATCGCGCGTCTCGCGGCGCACATCGGCTATGGTAAGCGGATAGAACGTTGCCATTACCCCACTCCCCCGCTAGATGCACTTGAAATAATCGAATGGCTCCAGGCAGTCCCCGCACTTGTATTGCGCCTTGCAAGCCGTGGAGCCGAACTCGCTTACCTTGACGGTGTTGGCGGAGCCGCAGTGCGGGCATTCGATCCGCATCTGCGAAGGGGCCAGCCGCCTGAGCGGAAATACTGCGCCCGCTGTCTGCGCCGGCGGTGCAATGCCATACTCGCGCAGGCGTCGCCGACCCGCTTCGGACACCCAGTCCGTGGTCCACGGGGGAGAGATCCGCGTTTCCAGCCGCAGTAGGTCGATGCCGCGGCAGCGTAGAGCAGTTTCGATATCGCTTGCGATCACGCCGGTCGCCGGGCAGCCGGAGTAAGTCGGCGTGACGGTGACCACCAAGCGTTCGCCCGCCGCTTCGCGCTCCCAGCGCAGATCGCGCACGATACCGAGGTCGACGACCGAAATCACCGGAATCTCCGGATCGGGCACCTCACCGAGCCAAGCCCACACCTGTTCGAGGGTGGGCCGCGTGATCGCGTTAGTAACCATGAGCCTCGCAGCCGCCTTACCAGATTGCATTTGGGTATGCCCGCTGCAGGAACTGCATCTCGGCGAGCAGGTACCCCAGATGCTCGCTGTGCACGCCGCGCTTGCCGCCGCGCTGCGCCCAGCCGGGCTGAGGCAGCTCCAGCGTCGCCTCGGTCAGCGTTGCGCTGACATGCTCCAACCATGGTGTGCGCAAGCCGGCGCAATCCACGGCTACGCCTTGCTTGAGCAACTCTTGCTCCACCGCATCCATCTCGAACATCTCTCCCGTATACATCCACAGATCGTCGATCGCGACCTGCATCCGGCGGTGGCTTTCTTCGGTGCCGTCACCCAAGGTGATTACCCAATCGTGGCTGCGCCGCCGGTGATAGCTCACCTCCTTCAACGCCTTGGCCGCGATCCCGGCGATGTCGGCATCCTTGGACTGGGTTAGTCCTTCCAGCAGCAGGTAATGCCAACTGTCGAAATAGAACTGCCGCGCCATGGTGTGGGCGAAATCGCCGTTGGGTTGCTCAACGAGCAACAGGTTGCGGAACTCGCCGGCATCGCGCAGATAAGCGAGCTTATCGGGGTCGCGGCCCTTGCCTTCCACCTCCGCGGCCATGGCAAGCCAGAGCTGGGTTTGCCCAACCAGATCCAGCGACACGTTGCCCAGCGCCAGCTCCTCCTCGATCGCCGGAGCATGCCCCACCCACTCGGAGATGCGATGGCCGAGGATCAGGCAGTTGTCGCCCAGGCGCAGCAGGTAATCGAATAGCGGCTTTGGGGGCGTCATCACATGTGACCCACTTCGGCCGGGACTTCGTAAAAGGTCGGATGGCGATAGACCTTACTGTTCGCGGGTTCGAATAGCGGCTCCTTGTCGCCAGGGGCGCTGGCGGCGATGTCGGTGGACTTCACTACCCAGATGCTGACGCCTTCGTTGCGGCGGGTATAGACGTCGCGCGCATTGCAGATCGCCATCTCCGCGTCGGCCGCGTGCAGGCTGCCGACGTGCCGGTGCGCCAACCCGTGCTGGCTGCGGATAAAGACTTCCCATAGCGGCCATTCTTGCGTCATCGTCTGTCTCCTCCTTAGGCAACCTTCGCTTGCGCGTGCGCCGCTTTCTTCGCGGCATGAGCGAGAGCCGCCTCGCGCACCCACGCGCCGTTCTCGTACGCCTGCTTGCGCGCTCGCACGCGCTCGCGGTTGCATGGACCATTGCCCTTGATCACCTGGAAGAACTCATCCCAGTCGATCGGCCCATGGTCGTAGGAGCCGCGCTTCTCGTTCCATTTCAGCTCCGGATCGGGGATGGTGAGCCCCAGGTATTCGGCCTGCGGCACGGTCTGGTCGATGAACTTCTGCCGCAGATCGTCGTTGCTGTTCAACTTGATCTTCCAGCGCATCGACTGGGCACTGTGAACGGAGGCGTCGTCGGGTGGACCGAACATCATCACCGCCGGCCACCACCACCGATTGAGGGCATCCTGCGCCATCGCCTTCTGCTCTACGGTGCCACGGGCGAGCGTCATCATGTTCTCGTAACCTTGACGCTGGTGAAAGCTTTCCTCCTTGCACACCCGGACCATCGCGCGAGCGTAGGGGCCGAAGGAGCAGCGCTGCAGCGGCACCTGGTTCATGATCGCGGCGCCGTCCACCAGCCAACCAATGGCGCCCATATCGGCCCACGTCAGCGCCGGGTAGTTGAAGATGCTGGAGTACTTGGCCTTTCCGCTGTGCAGCTGCTCGATCAGCTCGTCCCGAGACACTCCGAGCGTTTCCGCCGCGCAGTAGATATACAGTCCGTGGCCGGCCTCGTCCTGCACCTTGGCGAGGAGGATCGACCTGCGCTTCAGCGAGGGCGCGCGGGTAATCCAGTTGCCCTCCGGCAGCATGCCGATGATTTCCGAGTGAGCATGCTGCGACATCTGCCGGATCAAGGTCTTGCGATACTCCTCCGGCATCCAGTCCTTCGGTTCGATCTTGATGTCGGCGTCGATCCGATCCTGGAACGCGCGCTCTTCCGGCGTCATTTCATGGAGGGGTTTCACCCGCTCGGGCTTCACCATTTGCGCATACATAACGTTTCTCCGTCCTGCTAAATCGTCTCTCAGTCCTTGAGTCGCTTGTCGATCACCCGTTTCGCCTTGCCCACCGCGGTGCGTTCGATCGTCTCCGGCCCCAGGACATTGACCTTCGTGCTCGTACCGACATGGGTTTTGATGCTGTGCTGAAGCTCTTTGGCCAGCGCGGCCTTTTCCGCCTCACCAGGAAACGGCGCTTGTGCCCGCACCTCCACGTTCACCTCGAGTGTGTCCAGATGGCCATCCCGGCTAACGATCAATTGGTACGCACGGTGCAAGCTGCGGGATCTTCAGGATCAGCTCTTCTATCTGACTCGGGAAGACGTTGACGCCGCGGATGATCAGCATGTCGTCCGAGCGTCCGGTGATCTTGTCTAGCCTGCGCATGCTCCGCGCCGTGCCCGGGAGCAGCCGGGTGAGGTCGCGCGTTCGATACCGGATTACAGGAAAGGCTTCTTTGGTAAGCGAGGTGAAAACCAGTTCCCCCGGCTCTCCATCGGCCAGCGCCTCGCCGGTTTCTGGGTTGATGATTTCCGGATAGAAGTGGTCTTCCCAGATGGTCAGGCCATCCTTGGTCTCGACACACTCGCTGGCGACACCCGGACCCATTACCTCGGTCAAGCCATAGATGTCTACCGCATCGATGGCGAGCCGTTGCTCGATCTCTTGGCGCATCTGGCCGGTCCACGGCTCGGCGCCGAAAATGCCGATCTCCAGCGAGCATTTTTTCGGGTTGATGCCCTGCCGCTCCATCTCCTCCACGATGTTGAGCACATAGGAAGGCGTAACCATGATGATGCGCGGCTTGAAGTCCTGGATGAGCTGCACCTGCTTCTCAGTTTGCCCTCCAGACATGGGAACAACTGTGCAGCCCAAGCGCTCGGCGCCATAGTGCGCGCCCAAGCCGCCGGTAAACAAGCCGTAGCCGTAGGCAACGTGCACCATGTCGCCAGCGCGCCCGCCGGCGGCGCGGATCGAACGAGCAACCACGTTAGCCCAGGTGTCGATATCGTTTTTCGTGTAACCCACAACGATCGGTTTACCCGTCGTGCCGCTGGAAGCGTGCAAACGCGCCACTTGGCTTAAGGAAACGGCGAGAAGGCCAAAGGGATAGGTATCGCGCAAGTCCTTCTTTACCGTGAATGGAAACCTGGCCAGATCTTCCAGAGTCTTCAGATCGTTCGGACGCACGTCCTGCGCTTGGCATCTCTTGCGGTAGTGCTCGACATTGTCATAGGTGTGGCGCACCGACCATTGAAGTCGCTGGAGTTGCAGTGCAGAGATCTCGTCCCGACTGGCAGTTTCGATCGGCTCCAGTCCCTCTGGCTTATGCGATCGGGTGCTCATAACCCTCCTCCGTAGCTGATTAGACCCGCTCGATAATCATGGCGATCCCTTGGCCAACGCCGATGCACATGGTGCAGAGCGCATAACGTCCACCGGTGCGGTGCAGCTGATACATGGCGGTTGTGACCAGACGCGCGCCGCTCATCCCCAACGGATGGCCCATGGCGATCCCGCCGCCGTTGGGGTTCACCTGCTTGGCATCATCGGGCAGGCCCAAGTCACGCAGGACAGCCAGCGCCTGGGCGGCGAAGGCCTCGTTCAGTTCGATCACGTCCATCTGCACGAGCTCGAGCCCTGCCTTGGCCAGCACTTTGCGCGTTGCCGGCGCCGGTCCCATGCCCATGATACGAGGCGCCAAGCCGGCAGTCGCCATGGCGACGACGCGGGCCTTGGGCGTGAGGCCATGCTGCGCGCACGCGGCCTCCGACGCAAGCAGGAGCGCGCAGGCGCCGTCATTGACCCCGGAAGCGTTGCCGGCGGTCACGCTGAGAGCCGGGCCGTTGACGCCTTTCAGCTTGGCCAAACTTTCCAGGGTGGTGTCCGGGCGCGGGTGCTCGTCGGTATCGACTACCTTGAACTCGCCCTTTTTCTGCGGGACCTCGACGGGAACGATCTCATCCTTGAAAAGACCGGCCTTCTGCGGCTGCGCTCCAGCGCTGCTGCGATCGCAGGGCGAACTTGTCCTGGTCCTCGCGGCTCACCTTAAAGTCGGCCGCGACGTTGTCCGCCGTCTGCGGCATCGAGTCGGAGCCGAACTGCTCATGCAACTTGCGATTGATGAAGCGCCAGCCGATGGTCGTGTCGAAGACCTCCGCTCGGCGGCTGAAGCCACTCTCGGCTTTGCCCATCACGAAGGGCGCGCGCGTCATGCTCTCTACGCCCCCGGCGATCATAAGCTCGGTCTCGCCCGACTTGATCGATCGCGCAGCGATCCCAACTGCATCCATTGCGGATCCACAAAGACGGTTAACGGTCGTGGCCGGCACGTCCATTGGCAACCCCGCAAGCAGCACCGCCATCCGCGCCACGTTGCGGTTATCTTCGCCAGCCTGGTTCGCGCAGCCATAGATCACGTCATCCACGGCTTTCCAGTCGACCTTCGGGTTGCGCTTTATCAGAGCCTTGATAGGGATTGCAGCCAGATCGTCTGCGCGCACCGAAGCCAAGGCGCCGCCATAGCGGCCGATCGGGGTACGGATGGCGTCACAAATGTAAGCTTCCATCATGGTTTGGCCTCCGAGCTGGGAATTACATCCCCTTTAATGCGGCATGAATTCCCACGAAACAAGGCGATGAGATCCACCCGTTGATTGGTAACCGCGACGTCGTAGACTCCAGTCCGCCCACTCAGCGCGCGCTCCTCGGCTTCGGCGGTGAGAATGTCATCGAGGCGTGCCGGGACGACAAAGTCGATCATGCAACCTAGCGCCAACGATCAGAAATCGCTTAGGCGATATCTCCGTGTTGTGTGCCGCGTTGGGATGTTTACCAGAGGATCGTCGATGACGCTGGCCTCACCCGAATCGAATACGGCAATGACACAACCACAGGTTGCATCGTTGCGGGATCAAGCTATCCGATCCTCAAGCTCACGTCTGTCGGATAGCGCACATAAGTCACGGGGCCGCGACCACCACGCAGGTTCCGAGGGCTGAGATGGGCCCCGCCGACGACGCTCGCCGTGAGGCTCGCTTTGAACCAGCCTTCACTCCCGCATCCGCGCCCGAACATCCTTGAGGCGGGCCAGGTTGTTGACCAGCGTCGGGACGTGGTTGAGCCCTTCGAGATAGTCGTACACGTACGCGAGCACGGCATAGATCGCCCCCGCGGTGAAGGCCGGCGATCGGGTGAAGTCGATGAGGATGAAAACGAGCGCGACGATCGTGGCGAGCTCGGTCGCGGCCCAAGTCCAGGCCTCCGTGTCGGACAGCTTCACTCGCCAGCGCCGCAGCAGCCGGAAATGGCGAGCCACGGCGAGGGGGCGACCCGCGACGATCGCGTCCACCTCGCGCTCGATCTGGTTGTTGATGCCCTGATTCAGGCGCAACGCCTTGCGCCAGTACCAGGCGTTGACGAGCCCCATGGGCAAAAGGACGGTCATCGCAATCAATCCGGCGTCGACGTCGTAAACGAACAGCATCGCCAGCGAACCGACGATCGCCACCACGTTCTGGAGGAGCGCCGGCACCTCCCGCTCGAAGAAGCCGACAACGTCGCGCACCATCTCGACCCGCGCGGAGACCGTGCTGGTGCCGTGACCGTGCTGCAGCCCGACGATGTGACTCGCGATGCTCGCGTAGAGGCCCATGAAGACGCGCGTGTCCAGTCGCTGGCGCATGAACGAGATGACGAGATGCACGAGCCAGACCGCCACCAGCGCGATCAGGCCGGCGAAGTCGCGCTTCAGCAAGCCGTCAACGGCAAGGCCGGTGAGCGCAGGGTAGGCGAGCGTGCACGCGATCCCCAGGAGCGTGAGGGTGTAGGTGGCGGCGACCGCGAGTCGCTTCTCTCGCAGCAGGCCCGAGATGCTTGCAGCCGTCATCGGCGCGATCGTACCTGGCGCGATCCGATCGCTCGGCGCTCGAGCGATGATCCCGCGTCAAGCGGCAAGGAGGCGAAGACCCTCGAGATCAGAGCGTCCTGGCGACTCGGAAGCCGAGGGCGTAGTCGCGGCGGCCAGACTCGACCTTGCTGCGGTTCGCGGCACGGGCATACTCCGCAGTGTTGCTCGGTGCTCGGCGAAAGCATCCGCCTGAAAGCTCGCCGCTTAGCGCCTCAATCCCCGCCGCGCCGCGCGAGCCGCCGGTACTCCGCCATGTGACGGATCGCGCCCCGCTGGTTTCCGGACGCCTCGAGGACGAGGGCGAGGTTGTAGTGGCAGTCCGCGAACCGCGGATCCTCGCGCAGCGCCGCTTCGTAGGCCTCGATGGCGTCGCTCCGGCGTCCGGCATCCTCAAGCAGCACGCCCAAGTTGTAGAGCAGCGTCGGGTGATTCCCCGAGACCCGCAAGCCGTCGCGATAGACGCGCTCGGCGGCATCGAGCTGCGATGACTCGTGGAGCAGCCGCCCGAGATTCAGACGCGCTGAGACGTGTGACGGGTCGAGCGACAGCGCGCGCTCGTAGGCCTGGCGCGACCGCGCCGGGTCTTCACGCTCGGCCGCCGCGCCCCGGCCGAACCAGTCTTCGGCGCCCGTCTCCTCTACCGCAGCTTCCTTCGCCGGCTGCTCGCGGGCAAGGACCTTCAGATCGCCGTCGGCGACGCTGACCTCCAGCTCCAGCACGTATTGCCCCGAGTCGGTCTGCCATCTCGCGCCGCCCTCGGCGACGACCACGCTGTCGCCGAGCGCCGAGATCCGCAAGCCGGACAGCGGGACGCTCTCCGGAAGACGGCGCCGCAGGTCGCGGAGCGAGCGGGTGATCCGGCGCGCCGGCACCTTCGCCGCGCGCAGCGCGCGGGCCGTGCGCAGCACGATGAGGTCCTGGAACGAGAACCGATACTCGCGTCGCTCGCCGCGCCTCGGCGCCACGAAGCCCGCGCGGACCAGCCCGAGGATCGCGCTGCGCGGGATGCGCAGCATCCGTTCGACGTCGCGGACGCCGAAGTCGGACACGAGCGGGCCGAGCTGCCGCTACTTCCTCGCCGCGCGCTTCGCCGGAGCGGCCCCTTGCGCGGCCCGCTTCGGCTCCTTGCGCGCCTTGCCCTCCGCCGGCCGGGCCGCCTCGGGCGAGCGCTTCGCGAGGCTCGCGCGGAGCGCCTCCATGAGGTCGATCACCTGCGCGCCCGCGGCCGGCGCTTCTTCGGCGAGCGCGATCTCCTGCCCTTCGACCTTCTTCTGCACCGCGGCCTCGATCCGTGCCTTGACCTCGTCGGTGTACGCGCCGGGATCGAACGTCTCGGTCGCCTGCTGGTCGATGAGCTGCCGCGCGAGCTTCAGCTCCGCATCGCGGACGTCGGTCTTCGGGATCTCGAGCTCGGTGATCGGCCGGACCTCGGCGGCGTACAGCAGCTGCTGCATCACGAGCGCGTCCTCGGCCGGACGCAGGATCACGATGTGCTGCTTGCCGCGCGTGGCCCACCGGCCGAGCGCGCAGCGCCCCGTCTCCCGCAGCGCTTTCGTGAGCAGCGCATAGGGCTTGGCGCCGCCCTTGTCGGGGGCGAGGTAGTACGCCTTGTCGAAGTACACCGGGTCGACGCTCTCGATCGGGACGAACTCGGTGATCTCGACGGTGTGGGTGCCCGCCTCCTCCAGCGCCTTCAGCTCTTCCGGCGTGAAGACGACGTACTGGTCCTTGGCGAACTCGTAGCCCTTCACCGTGTCCTCGCGCGGCACGACGACGCCTTCCTTGGCGCAGACGTACTGCTGCTTGAGGCGCGAGCCGCACGGCGGCTTGTGCAGCATGTTGAAGGAGATCGCCCCGGAGGCCTGCGTCGCGGAATAGAGCTTGACCGGGATCGACACGAGACCGAACGAGACCGTGAGCGATGCGATAGATCGGGCAGCCATGGTGGTAGTCCTCGTAGCCTGTGATGCTCAGCAAAACCTTCGTAGGAACAAGGGGAGACTCCCCTTGCATATCCCCCGCGCTGAAACAAGGGGCAAGTCCCTTGTAGATCCCCCTCGATCGACCCCTCGCGCGTCAGGCCGGAGCCCGCTCGAGCGCTCGCTCCAGGCTCTGCTTGTCGCGCAGGCTATTCTGCCAGCGATCCCCCGTCCGCTCCAAGCGCGCCGGTGCGTTTGTCAGCAGAAAATCAAGGGGATGGGCCTTTGCGAGCTCGTCCCAGGACAGGGGCATCGAGACCGGCGCCCCGGGGACCCCCCGGGGGGAGTAGGCGACGTTCAGGGTCTTGCCGCGGACGTTCATGTTGTAGTCGATGAAGATCTTCCCGGTCCGCTTGTTCACGCTCCACTCCATCGTGATGTCTTTCGGGTGCTTACGCAGGAGGTGCCGCCCGACCATCTCGCACACCTGCCGCGCCGCATCAAAGTCCAGGGTCCGCTCGATCGGCACGAAGACATGGAGCCCGGTCTTGCCGGAAGTCTTCACCACCGACTCGAGCCCCATGCTCTGCAACAGCTCGCGGAGCCAGAAAGCGACCTCCTTGCCCTTCGCGAACGCCCTGGTGTTGAGCTCGGGCTCGGCCCCTTTGGGCTCCTTGCCCGAGTAGATGTAGGGATCGATGTCGAACACGAGGTAGTCGGGGTGGTTCAGGACCGAGCGCTCCATGGCCTCGAGCGAGCTGGAGAAATCGGTGCCCGCGCGCCGCGAATCCGGGCCGGGCCGGGAGCGGGAGTGCCAGACGTGAAACTCGAGCGTCCCGGCCTGCGCGAGCCACAGCAGCGTCGCGAGATCGTTGCAGAGCAGGTACTCGTGCTTCTCGTCCTTGCTCTCCGAGAAGACCGTCACCGTCTGCACGAAATCGGGCCGGGCCTCGCTCCAGTGCTTCTGGAAGAACCGCTGGCCGTCGATTCCCTCCGGCATGCGAATCATCGTCAGCGGCCGGTCGGCGAGGTGGGGGAGCATGAAGCGCGACACGCGCGCGAAATAGCGCAGGAGATCGCGCTTGGTGAGCGCGGGCTGATCGAGGGCGCGATCCGCGGGCCAGTACACGCGGTCGAGATTCGTGAGCTTGATGCGCGCCGCGCCCACGGCGAGCTGCAGCGTCGTCCGCCTGTCGTCGAGCTGCTGGAGGACCTGATCGACCTCGGTGTCGCCGGCAGGCGGCCGCGGCGCTGCCGCGCGCCGGCTGCCGCCGCGCTTGACCGACTTTGCATCGACGTCGCCGCGCAGCCGCAGAAAGACCGGCGCACGCAGCATCCCGGCTTCCGTCCAGTCGGCGAACTTGACCTCGGCGACGAGCTCGGGCGCGAGCCAGGTCGCCGGACCGTTCAACGGCGGCTGCTCGGTGAAGGGGCGTTTCGCCGTCTTCAGCGGCTCACAGCGCCGCTTGATCTCGGCGAGCGTCGCCTCGTCGAAGCCGGAGCCGACGTGGCTCACGTACCGGAGCCTGTCCTTCGCCTCCCAGACGCCGAGAAGCAGCGCGCCCAGCGGCCCGCGCGCGCCCTTGCCCTTCGTGTAGCCGCCGACGACGAATTCCGCCGTCTCCGTCGACTTGATCTTCAGCCAGTGGCCCGAGCGCTTCCCCGGCAGGTAGGGGCTGTCGCGCCGCTTTGCCATGACGCCCTCGAAGCCGCTCGCGAGCGAGGCGTTGTACAGCGCTTCCCCGTCGTCGTCGGCGTGGACGAGCTGCACGCGTGCGGACGGCAGGAGGCACTGAGCGAGGTAGCGGCGGCGCGCCTCGTAGCGCGCCGGGCGCAGGTTGACGCCGGCGAAGTGGAGGAGATCGAAGCAGACGTAGGCCGTCGGCGTCGCCTGCTCCGCCGCCGCGATCTCGCGCGGGGTCTTCAGCTGCGCCCGGTCCTGCAGCGCACCGAACGACGGCCGGCCGTCCGGTCCGAACGCGACGATCTCGCCGTCGAGCACCATCGTGCCGACGAGCTGCCGGCCGAGCTCGGCGGCGATGTCGGGAAAGATGCCGCTGTAGTCGAGCCCGCGCCGCGACCGGAGCACGACCCGGTCGCGATCGATGAAAGCGAGCACCCGGTAGCCGTCGAGCTTGGGCTCGTACCTCCAGTCCGGTTGGGTCAACGGCGCATCGCGGCTCTCGGCGAGCATCGGCGCGAGCTTGGCCGGCAGCGCTTCCGGCGGTCCGGTCGGCGCGAGCTCGGCCGCGGCGATGCGCTCGCGCGGCGGCCGGCGCTTGAGCTCGCCGACGGTCATCCCCGAGAGGACGGATTCCCCGCGCGCCATGATGTCCCCGGTGTCGACGAAGCGGTCCTTGTGCTTGATCAGGAGCCACTGCTTCCCGTCCGAGGTCCGCACCAGCGCGAACGAGCCCTTGAGCTTTACGCCGCGGAGGAAGATGCCGAGCTTGCCCTTCGCGAGGCCCGCGAGGACGCGGCGCTCGGCCTCCGCGCGATCGTGGAAGAAGTACTCCTCGCCCTCGTCGGGCGAATAGGCGCCGCAGTCCCAGACGATCACCTCGCCGGCGCCGTACTGCTTCTCCGGAATCACGCCCTCGAAGGACGCGTAGTCGAAGGGATGGTCCTCGGTCGGGACGGCGAGCCGCTTGTCGGCGGGGTTCAGCGACGGCCCCTTCGGGACCGCCCAGGACTTGAGCACTCCTTCGGCCTCGAGCCGGAAGTCGAAGTGCAGCTTTCGCGCAGCGTGCTGCTGCACGACGAATAGGAGCGGTCCCGAGCGCTCCGGAGCGGCCGCCGGCGCGGGTTCGGGCGTGGCCTCGAATGCGCGCTTCGCGGAGTACGCCCCGAGCGCGCGGGGAAGCGTGCGCGCCTTCTTCGGCGGCGTCTTGCGGCGCCGGGGCTCGCTGCTCGTCATCGCGACGCCGTACCCGATTCCCGGGCCGCTTCCCAGAGCTCGACGAAGCGCAGCGCGAACTTCGGGCCCAGTCCCTCGTCTTCGTGCTTGAAGTAGACGTACGCCCGCTCCCACGGTTGCGCAGCGACCCGCTCCGCCCACGCTCGCAGGTCCCCGTCGCTGTACGCCGCCCGGCGCAGCCGCAGGTATCCGGACTTCGCAGTGGCAACCAGCGGCGGCGTCTCTCCCTCGTCCGTATCGGCGGCGCACAGCATCGCGTCATGGGTACGCAGCGTCTCGTACACGGGCTCTTCCTGCCACGACGGATGACGAAACTCGAACGCGATCTGCCGGCCAGGCGGAATCGCGCCGAGGAAAGCGTCGAGCAGCGCGAGGTCCTTTCTCATCGACGGCGGCAGCTGGAAGAGGATCGGCCCGAGCTTCGTCCCGAGCACCGCCGCGCGGCGGAGCAGCTCGGCGACGACGGGTTCCGACTCCTTGAGGCGCTTGTCGTGAGTGATCCGCCGCGGCGCCTTGAGCGTGAAGGCGAAGTGACCGGGCACCTCGTCCGCCCACCGCGAGAGCATCCCCTCGCCCGGCATGCGATAGAAGGTGTTGTTGATCTCGACCGTCGGCAGCCGCTCCGCGTAGTAGCGGAGCCACCCGTCGGCCGCAAGCTTCTCGGGATAGAAGGTCCCTTTCCACTCCTTGTACGAGTAGCCGCTCGTGCCGGCCAGCATCTCCATTCGCCTCGCCCCGCCGCCTGCCATGCGCGCCGGCGAATTTACTACGCGTCGGGTGTCCTCGCCGCGCGGCCTACCGGAGCGGGGCTCGCGCGGCGAGATGCTCAGAGGGCTGCGGGTCAATGCGCGAGGCGATGGTGGACCTGCTCCGCGCGCCGGCTGGATGACCTGAGCACTGAGTCGAGGCGGTTCCGGTCCGGTGAACGGCCCGCGGGACGTGCTGCAGGAGTCGTGGTTCTCCTCAGGCCGGGTCGTGCACTTACCGCCTTATCGTCCCGTCACGCGGTAACAGAGAACGGACACGATACGGGTCTGGCCGGCGGCAATGGGGAGAACGGCGTGCGGCACGATGCCTCCCAGGAGAACGATCGTTTCCCCGACGCCGAGGCGTAGCTTGCGTCCGCCGCGCGCAGGATCTGCGCGAATCGTCGACAGCGGCTCTGACCACCGCGTACAGAAAAGACACAGCATCCCGCCGCTGGAGGCCGGCGGCGAGTCGTCGTAGAGGCAGCTGATCACCGCCAGATCGCACGTGACGATATCGCGATGGATGCCCAGAAAGTCGCCGGGCCGTGCATAGTACGAAAACGTCCCGCCGTTGCCTGTGGGCATCACCTGGACGCCGGTAGCTTCGCCGACGAACTCGATCGTTCGCGGCGATTGGTACCAACCCGACTGCAAGTGCCCGCCGGGGACGGTGAGAAACCTCCGCGCAGGGTTCCCTCCCCGAAGCTCCTCGGCGTCGGAGCTCACCGCCGAGCTCTCGATCGCATTCGGGAGGTGGCGCAGCGCTTCATCGAGCAATCGATCGAGGTCGCATCTGGCGAACAAGCCAGGGTAAACGCGGAATCCCCCATTCCTGAAGAGTGGCGAGTCGCGAACGGAGGCTGCGATCTCGAGCTTCATCAGAACTTGGTGGGACCGAAATCGGGCGGCTCGACGAACGTGATTGCCTCGAGCATCCCGGCAAGATCCTCGGGCAGCGCGTCGAGCGGCAGCTCTACGCCTTGTTTTCTCCCGCGACCTGCTACCCGTATTCCCCCGCGCCGCCCGAAGGCGACGCGGGCCTTGAATACGCGCTCGAACACCTCCGCCGGCGCGGTGATCGAAAAGCTGTTCCCCGCCGGGTTGCCCACATCGAACCCCGCCGACTTGAACCAGGCGGCAACGCGCTCGAAAGCCTGGCGAGACGGTTCATACTCCGAGACGTTTGCGGCCGTGATCCGCGTGCTGCTCGTGAGGCGCCTGCCGCTCGCGGCGCGAAGAACCGCCTGCGCAGATGCGATGCGATCCGCCTTGCCTGACTTCATCGCCAGGACTCCGCGGGCAACGCGGTCAACATGATGGGCTGTCGTGCGGGAGCCGTAGTCTGCGAGCGGCGTTGCTCCAGCTCGCGGCGCAGCGGTTCGGTTGCAATCGCCAGGTTCACGTAGTGATCGTTGGCCCGCGCCATCAGCTTGCGCGACACCGCGGCGTCGAGGAAACTGCGAACGTGCTTCTCCTGGGTCGGCCGATCAGGGAAACTCTCTCGCAGGTAACGCGTAACGGCGGCCACGCTGTGGGCTTCATCGCAGTATTCGTAGGCCGCTTGCTCCCGATCATGGAGCGTGAGCGCGGTCGCGGTGGCGCCCGCGCGGGTATCGGCCAGCGCCAGGCCGCCGTCCGGCCGACGCATGGCGGTGAGTGTGCCGAGCTCAGGCGCCCTCTTCCACTGCTCCGCGTATCGAACCACTTCGTCGGCAAATCCTCTGGGATCGATGCCCGGCGCGTAGTCGAAGTCGAAATAGTATGCGATTCGACGCAGGCTCGACTCTTCGAAGGGATAGAGATGCTGATACGTCGAAAGCGGGCGGACGTTGACCAGCCCGAACGACGTCTGCGCTTCATGGTACGGGCTGAAACGGTCCAGCCGCAAGGGTCCGCAGGCCGTCGGCGGATTCAGGTGGCGAATGAGCGGCAGCAGGCGCAGTGTTTCCGCGTAATCCTCCAGCGTCTCGCCCGGGAAGCCGTAGAGCAGGTTCCACTCGACGGTGATCTCGTACTCCTTGCACCACTTGAGGAGCTGGATGTTGCGCAGCCCAGTGGTGCCCTTGCGCATCAGGCTCAGGACATGGTCGTTCAGACTCTCGATGCCCGGTTGAATGCGGTGGACGCCCGCGTCCTTCAGCAGCCGTAAATGCCTGCGCGTCAGGTTGGCCTTGACCTCGTAGAAGATCTGGGCCCCGAGCCCGGCGCGCGCCAGTTCGGGGAGCAGCTCGGTGAAATACTTCATGTCGAGAATGTTGTCGACCGCTTCGACCATCTCGACCCGCCACCGCTCGACCAGGTAGCGGAGCTCGTCCAGAGCCCGGCGCTGACTCTTGCTGCGGAAGGCCATGGCGCCGCCGTTCAAGCCGCAGAACGTGCAATGCGACTTGGCTCCCCACCAGCAGCCGCGCGAGGTCTCGAAGAGCAACGTCGGAACCACAGAGGCCCCGATCGAGCTTTCGCCCAGGTCACGGAAGTAGTCGCCGTAGTCCGGAATCGGAAGAGCGTCCAGCGACGGGATCGCCTCGCCAGGCCCCGTGGAGACGGACGCTCCGCGATCCCGATAGACGATGCCGGGAATCCGCGGGCCTTGGACGCTTAGCTGGCTGCCCTGGCAGAGGCGTTCGACGAGCGCGGGAAAGCTCATCTCGGCCTCGCCGCCGCAGACATAGTCGACGAACGGGAACTTCCGGTGGAGCTCGACGCCCATGTCGGCTTCCCAATTGGCGCCACCGAAGACCGTCTGAATCCGGGGGAACTCGTCCTTCAGCCGGCGCGCCAACGCGAGCGAAGCGATGTTCTGCTCGAAGGTGGAGGTGAAACCCAGGATTTGGTACTGCGCCCAAGGAACGGCGGCCAGCACGTAATCAAGGAAGTGCTGCGTCATGGACCGGATGCGGAGCACGCGGTCAATGGCAGCGTCGGGCAGCCGCCACGTGCGCCGCAGGATCTCGTCAACGTAGCGGGACTCGGCGTCGGGACGGGGCCCGTAGAGACAGCGCGTAAACGACCAGTCCCCGGCAAAAGCGGTATACGGCAACTCGGTGGAGATCCACCGGTAGTCTTCGAGCCCGATGAGATCGGCGAAGACGAAAGCGAGATAGCGAATCTCGCAGCGGACGCCGCGCTCTGCGAGCCGCGCCTTGAGCAAGCTGAGGCCCAGCGCTTGCCGCTCGAGGGCACCGTACGGCATGCTCACCAGAAGAACGCTCATCGCAGTGCGGCGCCGGATCGCGAAACCGGCCGATCTCGCAGTCCGTCAGTCCGGCCTCGGCGCTGACTGAACGGGCTGGTCGATCGACGATCTCAACGCGTGCGACTCAGACGTCAACGTCCGATTTGATCACGAGCTCCTGCAAGGCCTCGACGTCCTCAGCCGTGAGTTTCGATGCTGCCTGGAGTTCGGGCGCGGCACCCTCGTCTGCCATCGTCACCGTCTTCAACGGCGGCGGGTTGACCACCGGCGCCACGATGGGCTGAGGGGGTCTCGGCGGCAGCGGCCCGATTGTGACCGGCGCGGGTCTGATCGGTTGCGGCCCGACGATGGGACCGGTAATGACCGGCAGGCACTTCACCTTGGCCAGCAACACGGACTTATGGGCATCCACGAGCCCCGTACCCGTCGCCAGATCGGGACCCGGTACCGCCGCGTGTCCGCCGGTGTCGACGTTGCAGTTGCCCGCCGAGACATCTTTGGCACCCTTGACGAGCACTTCCCGCACCTGCGCAGGGGTGAGCTTGTCGCAGGCCTCCTTGATGAGCGCAGCCGCGCCGGCGAGTTGCGGTGCCGCGGCGGACGTGCCGCTGAATGCGGCCCAGCCGTCGTTGCTGGCGGTCTCGTCGCCGTTCGGATGCGTTCCGCCCGCGTTGCCCACGTCGATGCCGTCACCGGGCTCGAGCGGCAGCATGATGTAGATGGCTTTGGGCTTCTGGCCAACCAGCCCGCAGAGATCCGGGACCTTACGGCCCGGATAGATGTTGCTGGCGAAGCCGCTGGCGTAGTTCGATGCCCGGAGGCTTTCGTCCACGTCCATGAAGACGCCGCCGGCGGAGATCACGTCTGGATGCTGACCGGGAAAGCCCCACTGCCCGTTTCCGGCCGCGAAGACGACGACGATGCCGGCAGCGACGGCTGCAGCGAGGGCCGCGGCAAGCGCTTGATCCGCGGCGCTGAGAGGCGGGTGCTCCTTGCTGCTGCCCCAACTGCAGGTGATGATGTGCGGGTTCAGCCCGACCGCGGCGTTGAAGCCGCCAATCGTGTTGACGAAGCTGATCTTCACCGGCAGAAGCTCGACGTCGGGGGCGACCGAAAAGATGTTGGCCGATTCGCCGGTTCCGTGTCCGGACTCGTCCGCCAGCGGATTCGCCGTCGCGGGTCCCAGCACGACCGGCGCAACGCGGTAACCGCGGGCGGCGAAGAACGGATGCTTGAAGTGGCCGGTGTCGCACATCGCGACCTTCACGTTCTTCCCGGTGATCCCCGAGCGGTGCGCCTTGTCGGCGTTGCAGCCGAGCGAAACCCCGGCAGGCACGTCCAGATGCCAGTACTTCTTGAGCGGCGGGAACATCGAGGCCGCCATGAAGTAGCGCGGCTCCTCGAGCGCCACGCCTTCGAGCAAGTCGGCGAACGGCGTGTTGCGGGTTGCGATGAGGCCCGGAATGGGCGTGTCCGGGCATTCGAGGAAAGTGGCCGTCGTCTTGACGTTGCCTCCCTTGATGACGGGTCGCTCCTCCGCCACGATCGACGTCCGGAACGCCCTCTCGAACGTTCGCTTGCTGCCCGCGAAGTTGATCGTCAGCGGGGATATTTGCAGGACCTGGAACCCCGCGTCCGTCAGCGCTCGCGCCGAACGTTGCGAAAGGTCCTCGTCCGAAACAAAGCTGGCGACCGTCTGCGAGGTAATCTGCTGCTGTGCCTCGAAGAGCGACACGCCACCCACGGAGACCGGCGATGCCTGTGCATAGATGACTTCGGGGATCGCGCCGGGCTTCGACCTCTTCGCAGCTCTCGCACGCGTCTTCGGGGAGCTTGCTCGCTTAGCTGCCATGAATACCTCCTCCTTCGACTGCGACCAACCTAGGTCACGTGGATTCGCATCGCCGCTGCTCGCGGTTGAATCACGCTTGCCGAATCCATACTCCGAACCGCCTTCTTCCAACACTCCGTGCCCGGTCACACGTCAAACGATTCAAATCGTCGCGCCCGAGCGCCGTTCCGAAGATTTCTCTTTTCGGCCTCGCAAACGAAATCGTATTGAGTCGCAGAGAGCAATTCAATCGCCCAAACGGGCTAAGCTACTTGCCGGTCGAGCAGTTGAGCCGACGCTGGCCTGAGAACGGGCGGGCGTATGGCTTCGAATCGGTTCTGCTGCAAGTACGCTGGCCGCGTACCGATTTCAACCGAGTGAGAACTTTCCGAACCACCACCGCCGCGCCCAAGCCGTGCGAAGGTTCAGGAGTTCGCGTCGATCGGTCGTCTGGCAGACGAACCGGCACTTTCGAATCCGATGCGCAAGACTCGATGCCAGCGATTGGCACCGCTGCGGTCTTGACGGACTTGGCCGGCGATCTTGCTCGACGATGGCTTGTGAGGTACCGGAAGCGGCTCATCCGCTCGCGAGCGCTGCGGCCGTGGTTCTTCATCACCCCGAAGCGAACACCGCGTTGCGCCACACGAGAACGACTTCGATCACTGCGCTGTACAGCCGCTGGAGCGTCGCCCGGCAGGAACAACGCTCCGCGACGCCCGAACATCAAGCGCCGCATCCTGGCAAACGCCGCGGATACTCGCGGCCTTACTTGCCGGGATCGTCCGGGGAGCCAGGACGTTTCTGACCAGCCAGTTGCGTCAGATCAGTTTTCGAGCGGCGAGCGCCTTGATCATCGTCTCCGCGAAGTCCGCGCTGTCCCGCGCCGGCTCGGTCGGCGCGAAGACGTCGCTATTGGCGGTCCAGACGAGCGCCGCCGTGCGCGCATCGAAGAGCTGCGTCTCGACCCTGACGTCGTCGTACTCGAACACCGTCGGCGGCGTCGCGTAGCCGCCCCAGGCCCCGGGGAATCCCGAGCCATAGAACCCGTAGATGTCGTAGTACGGGATCAGCGGCGAGCCGGGCACGACTTCGGGCGAGCCGAGCGAGCCGCGCACGATCTGGGACTTGCGCTCGACCTTCACCACGCGCGTCATGATCGCGGCGTCGGAGCGCGACTCGCGCAGTGCGGCCTCGAGCCGCGGCTTGTCGACCGGTCCCTGCTCGGCGATGAGCGTGTGGCTCGCGATCGCGTCCGTGCCGCGCGCCTTGAGCTGCTTGACGAACTCGTCTTCGACGATGCGACGCGTCATCGCCTCCTTGGTGATCGCGACGACGAGAATCCGCTTGAACGGCCCGCCCGTGTAGGCCGGGCTCTGCCACTGGTCCACGATGGTCGTGGTGGAGCACGCTGCGAGGGCGAGAAGCGCAAGACAGGCGAGCAGTCTCTGGGTCATGGCGGGTTTTCCCGGGCGCGAGTCAGGCGACATTATAGGTTGGCGATCAGCCGCCCGCAGGTGCTGACGCCGATCCGCATCGACAGCGCCGCCGAGGCCCTCCCCTCTCCAACGCCACCAGGACTACTCGGCACGGGCGCCCACGTGAGTCGGCGACGCGCTGCGCCGGTTGCACCAGCGCCTGGCAGGGAGACTGATCCAGCGCCCGCGGGTCGTCCTACTGCGGTATCTTCCTGTCCGCAGGCACGCGGCCGCAAACGCGCCGCCGCCCCGAACCGGATGAAGCGCAAACGCACCATGCTCCTCGTCGTCGCTCTGTTCGTCATCCCGCTCGCCATCAGCATCGCGACGCACACCCCCGCGGCCGCCACCTGGTACACCGCCTCGCGTGAACCGACGGGGCTCGCGCCCGACCCGGCGCTCTTCCGCGAGCCGGTGGTCCAGGTCTACGCCGCACGCACCTTCGGCTGGCGCGGCGCATTCGGGGTCCATTCGTGGATCGTCGTGAAGCGAGAAGGCGCCCCCGCGTACACCCGCTACGACGTGATTTTCTGGGGCGGCCCGCCCCACGTGCGCCAGAACGCCGCCGCCCCCGACGGCCAGTGGTTCGGCAGCCGCCCCGACCTCCTCGTCGACCGGCGCGGCGAGGGCGTCGATGCGCTCATCGACCAGGTCGAGGCCGCCGTGAAGAGCTATCCGTACCACGACACGTACCGGACCTGGCCCGGCCCGAACAGCAACACGTTCATCGCCCACATCGGGCGCAACATCCCCGACTTGCGGCTCGACTTGCCGTCGAACGCGATCGGCAAGGACTACGTACCGCTCACCTCGGCGATCGGCCGCGCGCCGAGCGGCACGGGCCTCCAGGCGTCGCTCTATGGCTTGCTCGGCGTCATCGTCGCCCCGGAAGAGGGCCTGGAGTTCAACGTCCTCGGACTTTCGCTCGGGGTGGACGTCGCGGAACCCGCGTTGCGCCTGCCCGGGCTGGGGCGTGTCGGCCCAGAAGACCCGCCGCACTGAGCGGCCCACGAGCGAAAACGCCCCTGGCGGGGCGTCTTCGTTTCCGGCGGCGAGCTGCTCAAGTCCCCCGCCCCCACAGCCCGCAGTAACGCCGGGCGATGAACTGCAGGTTGTTCGCGTAACCCGGCCAGTTCTCATAGGCCGGCAGCTTGAACTCCTTCTCCGCCGTGTCCCAGCACTTGCCGTCCTGCCCGAGCTTCTGCATCTCGGCGGACGCGGCTTCCTGCAGCGCGAGCTGGTCCTGCACATCCTTCTTGGTCCCGAGCCGGTCGCCGGGCCCGGGATGGCCGGGGATCATGCGCTCCCAGTCCATCGCCAGCACCTGCTTCATGAACGCCATGGACTCGAGCGGATAGAAGTCGATCATCCCGCGACCCGGGACCTGACCGACCGGGATGGTGTCGACGATGAAGACGATCTTTTCCTTAGGCAGCCGCATCACCAGCGACGAATCCGAATGGTTGAGGCCGTGGTAGGTCAGCTCGAGCGTGGTGCCGCCGAGCGTGATCGTCCGGCCCTGGTCGCTCACCACTTCGTCGGGCAGCACCGTGTGCGGGTCCTTCAGCATCTCGAGCCGCTCCTTCGCCCGCCGGTGCGCGATGAACGTCGCGCCGGCATCCTTGAGCGCCTTGCCGCCCGCGATGTGGTCGTAGTGGTGATGGCTGTAGACGACGTACCGGACGGGCTTGTCGGTCACCTTGCGGATCTCGTCGAGATAGGCCTGCCCGCCGGTGGGCCGGCCGTATGCGACCGGGTCGGTGGCGATGACCCCGTCGTTCGTGACGATGAACATCGCCTGGTGACCGCCGTTGCGGAAGACGTAGACGCCGTCGGTGCCCTCGACCTTGGTGGTCTGGATCTGCGGCCGTGGCGGCTGCTGCGCCTGGCCCACGCCGGCAACCGTCAGGGCCAGCAGGGCACAGGGGACGAGCTTGAGAGCGATCCGTGACACGGTCTGCCTCCTTTACCTGTGAGGGGAAATGCGCGCGGCAGAAGGGTATAACCCGCTGCGACCCTGCCGCAACGCCATAGCGCGGGCCGAGCCTATGCATATACATTCCCGAGCCCGCAACTATTTCGGCATGATCCCGCTGCGGCGCGATCGCCAAACCGTGCGGTAGCCGCTCGTCTCCTCCGGCGAATCCCGGCGATGGCGGCGATTCTCCCGGTCAGCCGAGCCGGCGCGGTAGCGCGCGCCCCGGGTCGAAGAATGGCAGGCGACAGACCCGCGCCAACTCCGTGCCGGCGACTGAGACGAGCGTTCCCACCGCAGCCGCTTCCGCCTGCGCCAATCCGAGCGCGAGCTCCCCGCCGAGGGTCGGCGATCGGATGCGGCTGGTGATCTCAGCGCGCGGGGTCGCACCGATCGTTGACGGATCGCGGCGCACGAAGCTGCCGAGCCCCACGAGGCGCCGGTCCGGCTCGCGCCAGCGCAGCGCCCGCAAGGCGTCGCTGCCGGTGAACGCCCGCCCCTCGAACGACACCAGCCGTTCGAGCCCGAGCTCGAACGGGTTGACCGGCCCCGCCAGCTCGTTTGTGAAGAGGATGTAGCCCGATTCGACCCGCAGGCTGTTCGCAGCGTCAAAGCCGCACTCGCGCACATCGCCTGCCAGCCGCCGCCACAGGATCGCCGCAGCGTTTACCGGGACGATCAGCTCGTAGCCGAGCTCGCCGGAATAACCGAGGCGCGCGACCGTCACCGAAACTCCGGCGAGCCTCGCCTCCCGATAGCCGAAGTACGCGAGGCCGGGTGCGGTGCCGAGATGCCGTTCGAGCACGCGCGCCGACTCGGGGCCCTGGAGTGCAAGCACGGCGTTTGCACCCGACAGGTCACGCACGGTGACGCCCGCTTGCGGCACCGCCTCCGCGACGAACGCGAAATCCGACCGCCGGCCGGTGAACAGCCAGTACCGGTCCCGCGCGAGACACCAGACCGTCGCATCGATGAACACCGTGCCGTCCGGGCGCAGAAGCAGCGTGTACGCGAGCCGGCCCGATGCGAGCGCCGCGAGGTTCCGGGTCTGCAAGCGGTCGAGGAACGCGCGCGCGCCCTCGCCCGCGATCTCGAAGTGGCCCATGAACGAAAAATCGAACAGCCCGCACGCGCGCCGCGTCGCCAGATGCTCCGCCGCTGCGTCGGTGTAGACCGCTACAGGTTGCGCCATAGCATGACCGCGCCCACGACGATGCAGAGCACCGCCGCGAGGCGGCGCAGCGTATCGACGCTCACCGCGTGCGCGAGGCGCACGCCGGCGACCACGCCGACGAGCTCGAACGCCGTGATCCACGCCGCGACGCGAAAGTCGATTTGACCGTACGCGAGGTTGCCGGCCGTGCCGAACGCCGCCGCCACGATCTGCAGCACCTGGCTCGTCCCGACCGCCGCGAGCGGCACGAAACCGGCCAGCACCATCATCGGCACGGAGAAGAGCGGCCCGCCCGCGCCCGACAGCCCGGAGCCGAACCCCGACGCCGCGCCGACGCCGGCGAGCATCGCTCGCTCGCCAGGCGAGCGCCCGTCGCGGAACCGCTCGCGCCGCGCGGAGGGCGCCAGGATGTAGGCGCCCGCGAACACGACGATCCCGGCGATGACGAGCGCGAGCGGCCGCGCGCCGATGCGCGCGGCCGACCACGCGCCGAGCACGCTGAAGACCACCGCGCCGGCGCACACCGGCGTCGTGATCCGCCAGTCGATCGAGCCGCGGCGCTGGAAGAGCACGGTGCCGAGGACGCCGGTGAAGAGAAACGTGAAGAGCGCGGTGGACGCGGCGGTGTGGACCGTGAGCCCGCCGAGATAGGTGAGCGCGGGGATGAGAAGAATCCCCCCGACGCCGACCGTCCCGATGAAGAGGCCGACGACGAGCGCCGCCGCCGCGATCATGGCGTACGTCAATGCGCGCCCTCTGCCGACTCGGAGGAAATGCAAGGGGGCCGAGGGAAGGGGTGGGACCCGTCCCTTCCCACCCGCGCCCCCTTGTACCATTTCATCCAGCGGCGAACGTTTTGAGCTCGCTCGTCAGCAGGATCGAGAGCTGCTTCATCAGCGCGTAGCCGACCGCGTGGTCGCCGTCCATCAGCGCGGCGAGGCCCGCGCCGCGGAGCGCAATCACCGCGCACGGCGTCAGACAGTACGCGGTGGCGATCCGGCGCGGGGTGGTCTCGACCAGCGCCGCCCAGCCGAAGACCTCGCCGCGCCGAATGATCTCGCCCGCCGAGGTGTCGCGCCTACCGACGCCGAGCGTGAACCGGACCATGCCCTCCGCTAGCACGTAGAAATCGTCGACCGGATCGCCGAGCGAGTAGATGCGCGTGTCGGCCGGATACCGCTCGAGGCGCGCGAGCCTCGCCACGCGCGCGCGCTGCGCCTGGTCGAGACCGGAGAAGAAGCGCGCCTGCCCGAGGACTTCGAGGTCCGTAGGTGCGCTCGCCAGCGCCGCGCTCACTTTTTCTTCCACCCCACGAGGTCACGGAAGCGGGCAAGCTCGTCCTCCTTCATGAAGACGGTGTGCTCCTTGCCCGGGTAGACGCGCGCGCGCACCTCGTCGCGGTAGTCGGACAGGCCCTTCTCGATGATCGGCACCAGGTCGACGTAGATCTTCGAGTGCCGCGGCACGTGCGCCTCGTAGAGATGGAAGAGGTCCGAGCCGATGATGTGCACGCCGTGCGCGCGGTTGCCGGCGCCGAGGCTGATCACCGGCACCGGCAGCGTCTCGGCGAGGTACTCGCAGACCTCCGAGGTCGTCACCTCGCACATGATCGAGAAGCAGCCGGCGTCGACCATCGCCCACGCGTCGTCGATCAGCTCCTTCGCGCGCTCCGCCGTCTTGCCCTGCGCGACGAACCCGCCGAGCTGCGGCATGCGCATCGGCGTGATGCCGATGTGCCCCTGCACCGGGATGCCGGCCTTGACGATCGCCTCGATGTACTTGGCGTGGTGCTTGTTGCCCTCGCACTTCATCACCTCCGCCCCGCCCTGCGCGACGTACTTGGCGGCGTTGTCGACCGCCTGCTGCGCGGACAAGTGGAAGCTCATGTACGGCATGTCGACCATGCGCAGGCCGTACTTCGACCCGCGCTTCACCGCCTGCGCCATGAACATCACCTCCTCGAACGACACCGAGGTGGTGGTTTCGTGGCCGAACAGCACCATGCCGCCGGTGTCCGAGACGCACAGGATGTCGATGCCCACCCGGTCGGCGATGATCGCGGTCTCGTAGTCGTACACCGCGAGCTGCACGATCGGCTCGCCCTTCTTCATCTTCTCGACGAGCGACGGGATGGTCACTTTCTTCCGCGCGGGCGCGGCGGGCTTGTCGGACATCGGTCCCCTCCTGGTTGGATCGGCAAGGCGAACCTAGAACTTTCTCATAGCAGCAAGTCCCATGCCGATTGCGAGACCCCCGCGATGCCTTGAAGTTACACGTGTATTCGGCTACGCCGCCGCCGCTGTTTCAAAACGAAACCATGCGGATTTCGCTGGGAAACGGATGTGTAGGGCATGTTGACGCGAGCGCCCGCACGCGCCCCACCCCGCCGAGACGTCGGGACCGCTGTCGGCCGGCCCCGACACGCCCCTCTTCCACAGCGCGTGCCGCGCGCTCCGGCGGACGTTTTCGCCGGCACGCTATGGTATGGTTAACCTGCGCTCGAATATCCCGAGCATGCCGACCGGCATGCCGCCTCCTCCACGAAAAGATCTTCATGAACCGAGAGTTCTTGACGCCTGGGCAACGTGCGGTGCCCGCCGTAGGATCGCGCGCGATGCAATGGTTCGATCGGCGTCGAACCTTTCTGCACCTCGCCGGATGGATCCTCGTTGCAGCCGTGCTGCTGGCACAGCACGCGCGGGCGGCCGACGCCACGCATGCGCTCGCGCCCCTCGATACCTCCAGCCCAAGAGCGACGCTCACCGGATTTCTCGCGGCGATGGACGAGGCGCTGCGTCTCACTCGGGACCACTTCCTGAAGTCCTGGGCCATGGACGCGCAGGTTCGCGCACGCGTGGAGGATCTGTACGCCAGAGCGTACCGAACGCTCGACGTGAGCAAAGCTCCGCCCGATGCCCAGACCGAGGTGAGCCGCGACGCGGCGTCGTATCTCTACGAGGTGCTCTCTCGCATCGAGCTGCCGCCCGAGGGCGAGATGCCCGGCCCGAACGCGTTCGAGGAGGGCAGGAAGAACGCCAAGTGGACCATGCCCAACACGGAGATCACACTCGCCCGCGCAGAGGGGGGCGCGCACGCCGGTCAGTTCCTCTTCAGCCCCGACACCGTCGCGCGAGCGCGGGAGTTCTACGAAAGAACGCGCACCTTGCCACACGTTCGCGACGCCCCGCTCAAGAACGTCGTCGAGCGACGCGCCAACATGGGTGGATTCCTGATCCCGCCTCGCGTGATCGAGCAGTTGCCGGGCTGGGCAAGGAAGCCGGTGCTGGGACAAGGCATGTGGAAGTGGTGCGCCCTCGCCGCCGCGATCATCGTCGGGCTCGCGGCGGTTTTCGGGATCCACCGACTGGCGCGCGCCAACCTCTCCGGCCACGGTGTCGGCACCGAGCTGCGGCGCCTCGCCACTCCCGTGTCCCTGCTTCTCCTGACACAGGTCCTCGGCTCCCTGACGAGCTCCGTCCTCATGGCGGACGGCGAGCTCGCTGAGGGCCTGATACTGGTGACCGGCGCCGTCGGCTATCTCGCGGCGGCCTGGGCGGTCTGGATCGTCGCGGCCATGGTCGCGGAACTGGTCATCTCCTCACCCCGGATAAGCGACCAGAGCCTCGACGCGCACATGCTGCGGCTTGCCGCCCGCGTCGTGGGAATCTTCTCGGCCGCGGCGCTGCTGTTCCACGGTGCGAACCAGATCGGGCTGCCGATCTACGGCGTCATCGCCGGAGTGGGCGTCGGTGGTCTCGCAATCGCGCTGGCAGCCCGCACCACGCTCGAGGACTTCCTCGGCAGCATCAACCTCTACCTGGATCAGCCGGTCCGCGTGGGCGACTTCTGCCGCTATGGCGAGGATCCCTCCGCGGGGTGGCTCCGGATCGGCACCATCGAGTCCATCGGATTGCGATCCACCAGGATCCGCGGCATCGACCGGACCGTCACCACCATCCCGAACAGCGATTTCGCCCGGATGCACATCGTCAACATGACGGCGCGCGACCGCATGCTGCTCAAGGCCAATCTGCACCTGCGCTACGACACGACGCCCGAGCAGCTGCGGTTGGTTCTGGAAGAGTTGCGAGCATTGCTCCGTGAACATCCCAGGGTCACGGACGTCCCGGCGCGCGTGCGCTTTATCGGCATCGGGGAATACTCGCTCGATCTCGAGATCTTCGCCTACGTCGACACGTCGGACCCCGACGAGTTTCTGGTCATCCAGGAAGATCTCAACCTGCGAATCATGCGGGTCGTGGAGGAAGCGGGAACCGGCTTGGCACTGCCGTCGCGAACGCTCTACCACACGCGTGACAACGGCCTCGGCCTCCAGCGGTGGGAGAAGGCCGAGGCGTAGGGCGGACGTTCGCGCGGACTAGGTCTTCCGCCCGCTCCCCCGGCTGCGCTGCAGCCCCCACTGCCGCCGCCGCATCCACAGCGCTTTGCGTCCGATGCCGAGCGCGCGCGCGAGCTCGGTCTCGCTGTAGCGATCCTGAAAGCGGCGGACGACCTCCTGGATGTACTGCTCGACCGAGAGCGGCCGGTCGCCGCCCGCGGGACCGCTGCGCCGGCCGCCGGACGCAGGGCGCGTCTCGGCCAGCTCCTTGCACGTGAGGATGTCCGAGTCGGCGAGAATCACCGCGCGCTCGATGAGGTTCTCCAGCTCGCGCACGTTGCCCGGCCAGTGGTAGCGCCCGAGGAATGCGGCGAGGTCGTCGCCGATACCGCGGATCGGCTTGCCCAGCTTCCGGCCGTAGCTCTCGACGAAGTGATCAGCCAGCCTGCGGACGTCCTCGCCGCGCTCGCGCAGCGGCGGCACGTGGATGTTGATGACGTTGAGGCGGTAGAAGAGGTCCTCGCGAAAACCGCCTTTCTCCATCAGCGCCTTGAGGTCGCGGTTGGTCGCGGCGACGAACCGCGTGTCGACCTGGATCACCTGCTTGCCGCCGACTGGGCGCACCTCGCGGTCCTGGAGGACGCGCAGGAGCTTCACCTGCAGCGCGAGCGGCAGCTCCGCGATCTCGTCGAGGAAGAGCGTCCCGCCGTGCGACTCGCGGATCAGGCCGTCGGTCGCGTGCGTCGCGCCGGTGAAGGCGCCCTTCGTGTGCCCGAACAGCTCCGACTCGAGGAGCTCCGCCGGGATTGCCCCGCAGTTGATCGCGACGAACGGGCCTTCCGCCCGGTGGCTCCCGCGGTGGATGCTGCGCGCGACCAGCTCCTTGCCGGTGCCGCTTTCGCCCCAGATGAGCACGTTCGCGTCGGACGGCGCGACCTTGCGCACGAGGTCGGCCACCCGGCGCATGCCGGGCGACTCGCCGATCACGCGCCGGTCGGCCCACGCCTTGCGCAGGGTCCGCTTCAGCGCCGCGTTCTCGCGGCGCATCCGCCGCTCCGCGAGCGCGCGCTCGACCGCGTGCAGGAAGTCGTCGTTGTCGAACGGCTTGATGATGTAGTCGACCGCGCCGTTCCGCAGCGCCTCGACCGCGCTCTCGACCGACGAGTAGCTCGTCATCAGGATGATCGGGATCGCGCGGTCGAGCTCGCGCAGGGCCCGGATCGCGTCCAGGCCGGTCGCATCCGGAAGCTTCAGGTCGGTGATGACGAGGTCGACCGCCGCCGCGTGCACCGCCTTCAGCCCGTCGCGGACGGTCGCAGCCGTGTCGGCGCGGTAACCCTCGCCGGAGAGGAGCAGCTGCACGACCTCGGAGAATCCGGGGTCGTCGTCGATCACCAGGATCCGCTCCCGGCCTCTCACCTCGATCTTTTCGGCCGCGAGGTTCATGGCGTCGCGGCAGGAAGCTCGATCGTGAAGCAGGCGCCGCCCGCAGGGACGTTGGCCACGGTGAGCTCGCCGCCGAGCCCGTCCACGATCTCGCTCGAGATCGCGAGGCCGAGCCCGGCGCCGGCGCCGTTGCGGGTGGTGAAGAACGGCTCGAAGATCCGCCCGAGGTTCTCGGGCGCGATGCCCGGCCCGGCATCGCGGATGGCGAGCTCGACGCGCGCGCCGCGCCGCGCGCCCGCCACCGTCACCCGTCCGCGGCCGTCCATCGCCTGCGCCGCGTTGAGCAGGATATTGAACACCACCTGCTCGAGCTCGCCAGGCCGCGCGCGCACGAGCGCGTCGTCGGCGACCGCGGCCTCGAGGACGATCGCGTTCGGGCCGGTCTGGTGCTTGACGAGCGAGGCCGCCTCCTCGACCACCTGCGCGAGCGCGACGGTGCGCAGCGCCTCGCCGTTGACGCGCGAGAAGTCGGTGAGGGTGCGCGTGATGCCGAGCACGCGGGCGATGTTGGAGGAGATGCTGGCGAGGCCGCGCTCGAAGATCTCGGGCGTGGCGCCGCGCCGCGACTGCAGGATCTGCACCATCGAGTGGATCGCCGCGAGCGGGTTGCTCACCTCGTGGCATACGCCGGCCACCATGAACCCGAGCGAGGCGAGGCGCGTCGTCTGCGGATCCGCGCCCGGCAGGTCGTCGAGCACCGTGATCGTAGCGTAACGGCCGGACGGGCGCACCACGAGCCGCTCGCGCACGGCGCCGCCGCGCACCACGTCGAGCTCGCGCGGCGTCACGAGGTCGCCGGCGAGCGCCGCGTGGTAGTCGGGGAAGCGCCCGGCGAAGGTTCCCTCGCCCGCCGCCGCCCGCGCCGTCATCGCCGGATTCGCCGCGACGATCCGCCCGCGCGCGTCGACGACCGCGACCGGCACCGGCAGCGCGTCGAGGACCGCCTCCGCGGACGGCGGGCCGGCGGGTCGGGGCGCGGGCCGCAGGCGCTTCATGCCGGTGCGGTCCGCGCGAGCGGCCGCTCGTCGATCGGCAGGCACATGACCGCCGCCACGACGCTCGCCGCGATCGCGATCATCCAGACCCCGAAGTAGGAGCCCGTCGCGTCGAACACGTAGCCGCCGAGCCATGCGCCGAGGAACCCCCCGATCTGGTGGCCGAGGAAGGCGATGCTGAAGAGCGTCGAAAGATACTGCACTCCGAAGATCTGCGCGACCAGCGAGTTGGTGAGCGGGACCGTGCCGAGCCAGGTGAGCCCGAGCACGACGGCGAACGCCCAGGTCGCCGCCGTCGACGGCGGGGCGGCGATGAACGCGGCGATCGCGACGGCGCGGACGGTGTAGATCCAGACGAGGATGTGCTTCTTGCTGTAGCGGTCGCCGAGGACGCCGGCACCGAGCGAACCGGCGATGTTGGCAAAGCCGATGACCGCGAGAGCGGTCATGCCCTCGACCGCGGTCGAGCCCCGGTCCACCATGTACGCGGGCAGGTGCGTCATGATGAACACCGTCTGGAACCCGCAGACCGCGAAGCTGATGGTGGCGAGCCAGAAGCCCTTGTGCCGGCCCGCCTCGCGCAGCGCGGCGGCGATCGGCTGCTGCACGCCGCCGCCGCGCGCGCCCGCGCGGCCGGCGAACGCGGCCGCGAGCGGCACGATGAGGAACGCCGACGCGGCGAGGACGAGGAGCGCGTTGAACCAGCCGATCTGCGAGATCAGGACCTGCCCGTAGGGCAGCATCACGAACTGGCCGATCGAGCCGCCGGCGCCGACCAGGCCGAGCGCGGCGGTGCGGCGCTCCGGCGCCACCGCCCGCCCCACGACGCCGAGCACGACCCCGAAGCTCGCGCCGCTCAGGCCGAGCCCGATGAGCAGGCCCGCCGACACGTCGAGCGCCGGCCCGGTCGTCGAATTGGCCATCATCACCAGGCCGAGCGCGTACAGGAGGCCGCCGACGGCGGTCACGCGCGCCGCGCCGTAGCGGTCGGCGATGACGCCGGTGAACGGCTGCGCGAGGCCCCATACGAGGTTCTGCAGCGCGATCGCGGCGGAGAACGTCTCGCGCCCCCAGCCGAGCGCCGAGCACATCGGCTGCAGGAAGAGGCCGAAGCCCTGCCGCGTGCCGAGCGCGAGCAGCAGGATGAGCCCCGCGGCGGCGAGCACGACGACCGGCGAGCGCGCGCGCACCATCGGTCAGCTCGTCAGGCGGCGGTAGGCATCCGCCGCCTTCATCGGGAGCTTCCGCACGTCGTCGATGAGCACCCAGCTCGCCGTGCCGTACATGTGCGGCAGGTAGTCGCGCGCCGCCTCGTCGATCGTGATGCAGAAGGGGTGAACGCCCGACTGCCGCGCCTCGATCAGCGCCTGCCGCGTGTCCTCGATGCCGTAGACCCCGCGATAGCCGTCGACGAAGTCGTCCGGCTTGCCGTCGGAGAGCGTGAAGAGTATGCGGGTCTTCGCGTCCACCTCGTTCAGCAGCTTCGACAGGTGCCGGATCGCGCATCCCATCCGCGTGTAATCCTTCGCCTGGACGCCGGCGATGCGCGCGCGCACGTCCTCCGCATAGCGCTCGTCGAAGCGCTTGATGCGGTAGATCTCGCAGCGCTTGCGGCCCCAGCCCGAGAAGCCGTAGATCGCGTAGCGGTCGCCGAGCGCCTCCAGCGCCTCGCACAGCATCACGAGCGCGGTGCGCTCGCACTCGTTGATCCAGCCCATGGTCGAGCCGCTCATGTCGACCATGAACATCACCGCGATGTTGCGCTCCGCGCGCCGCCGCAGCGTGAACAGGCGTTCGGTCACCTCCATGCCGGTGCGGCGGTCGGCGTACGCCTCGACCACCGCGTCGAAGTCGAGGTCGTCGCCCTCGGGCTCGCGCCGGACGAGCTTCTCCTCGCCGCGCAGCGCCTCGAATCGGCGGCGGAGCTGCGCGATCTGGCCGGCGTACTGCGCGCGCACCCCGGCGACGAACGACGGGTCGCCGCGCAGGACGTCGCTCTCGAACACCACGCACCAGCCCTTGCGGTAATCGCGGCGCTGGAAGTCCCACTCGTCGTAGAGGATGCCGTCCGCGGCATGCGACTCGGCATGCACACCTTCGGACTGTGCGTCCGGCTTGGCATCGGGCGCGTACGTCCCCGGCCCGGCGGCGACGAGGTATTCGGGCGGCACTTCGCCGAAGTCCTGCACGATCGACCGCACGAGCGCCGCCACCGCCGGCGGCGGCGCCACCCGCTCGCCCTCGACCTCGAGCTTGAATTGCAGCGTGTCGAAGGACGCGTCCACTTCCACCGCTGGCGCCGACTGGCGCTCGATCTCGCCCGCGCCGTCACGCGGCAGCCCCGCGCGGATCTTCGCGAGCTCGCGGTAGAGCGCACGGCGCTCCTTCGCCACGCGGGCGTCGCGCACCGCCTTTACCCGGTCCGGACGGAGGCTGCCGAGATATGGAAACGCCGGCGGCGGCGCGCTCCCCGCAAGCTCGCGCGCGAGCCGGATGCTGTCGCCGACCGACGCGTGCGGGCGCGCGAGCTCCACGCCGGCGCGCGCCAGTGCCTCGGGCAGCGGCGGGCGCAAGCCGGCGAGCAGTCGTGCGAGCCCGGGGTAGCCGCGCCGGAGACAGGCCTCCAGCCGCAGCGCCTCGAGGAGATTGATCCACGCGAGCCCGCGCTCGCCCGGCGCGAAGCCCTCGAGCGCGTAGTCCAGATCGGCGTTGAAGGTGCCGTAGCGCGTCTGCGCCCAGTGATGGACGGCCAGGCCCTTGTACAGCCGCTCGTTCGCCGGCCTGTCCGGGGCCGCCGCAATCGCGTCGGGCAGGAAGATCGTTTCGGTGTCGGTGTAAGTGTCGGGTCCGGGCTCGACGCGGAGCGCTCGTCCCGAGAGCCCCCGCAGGACGAGCTCGAGCACGCGCGCCAGGTCGGCGAGCCGCACGCCGTGCGCATCGGCCTCGAGCCGGCGCGTGAAGGCGGGAAGATCCCCGAGCGCGGCCGCGGCCACTAGAACACCGCGTTCACCAGCTCATCGAGCGCGGCCAGCATCTCGGGATCGTCGGTCAGCGCCGCGGCGACCGCGCCGCGGCAGGCGGCGCGCGGGGCGACGTCCCGCACCATGAGTTGCGCGGCGTGCACGAGCAGGCGGGTACTCGCGCCCTCGTCGAGTCCGCTGCCCTTGAGGTTTCGTGTCATGCCGCCGAGCTTCACCAGCCGCTCCGCCGCCGGCCGGTCGATGCCGGTCTCCTTGGCGACGATCCGCGCCTCGAGATCCGAGTGCGGATACGCGAACTCGATCGCCACGAAGCGCTGCCGGGTGGAGTGCTTCAGCTCTTTCAGCACGCTCTGGTAGCCGGGGTTGTACGAGAGGATCAGCATGAATTCGTCCGGCGCGCGCAGCAGCTCCCCGCGCTTTTCCATCGGCAGGCACCGGCGGGTATCGGCGAGCGGGTGGATGACGACGGTGGTGTCCTTGCGCGCCTCGACGATCTCGTCGAGGTAGCAGAAGCCCCCGGCTCGCACCGCCCGGGCGAGCGGCCCGTCCACCCACACTGTCTCGTCGCCGACGATGAGATAGCGACCGACGAGATCGGACGCGGTGAGGTCGTCGTGGCACGAGACCGTGACGAGCGGCCGGTCGAGCCGCCAGGCCATGTGCTCGACGAACCGCGTCTTGCCGCAGCCCGTCGGCCCCTTCAGCAGCACCGGCACCCGCGCCGAGTACGCGGCCTCGAAGAGCGCGCGCTCGTCGCCGACCGTCTCGTAGTACGGCTCCGCGCCGATGCGCGCGAGCTCGGCGTCGAGGACCTTCAGCCGCCCGGCGTCGTTCATTCGCCGCCCGCGCAGAGCTCGGCGCCGGCCGTGTGGCGGTCGATGAATTCACGCGTCGTCAGCCCGAACCGCCGCACGCGCCGCAGAGCGTCGCAGGCGGTCCGCAGGAGACGGGTGTTCTCGCAGCACCTGTTGAAGCACGCGATGCCCTTGCGGCAACGGAACCGGAACGCGTTGTCGAGCCCGAGCCGGACGGGGGCGACCCGACTCGCGGGCCGTTCTTCGTGTGAAGTGCCCATGCCTGCAAGCTCCTTGCCCACGCAGTGTAATCGAGCCCGGTCGGAGAGAGCGGCAGCGGGTGGGCTGCAAGCGCTCCGGGCCAGGCTGACCCAGGACCCCGGTTGCGGCGTCCAGCGATCCGCAGAAATATGTGCGTTAGGAAGAAGTCCTCACGCCCTTCGGGGTCGGAGCAGCTCGGCCCGGGTGTAACATCGTCGACATCATGGTCGAGCCCATTCATCCCATCCAAGTCGAGGGCTTCAAGCGCATGAGCGCGGCCGAGAAGCTGCGGATGGTTGCCTCGCTTTACGAGGCTGGGATAAGGTTACGGGTCGCGGGGCTGCGGCTTGCTCACCCCGATTGGCCGCGCGAGCGCCTGGAGTTCGAGGCGCGCAGGTCGCTGCTGTATGCCGGCACCTGATCCGCTCGCACCGTTTCTCGAACCGCTCGAACGCCTCGGACTGCCCTACTGCATCACCGGCTCGGTCGCCGCAAGCGTCTACGGCGAGCCGCGTCTCACGGCGGACATCGACGTCGTGCTGCTGCTGCGTGCCGCGGAGATCCCGGCGCTGCGCGCGGCTTTTCCGGAAACGGACTACTACGTTCCGCCCGAGGAAACGCTGCGGCTCGAGGCGGCACGGCCGGTCCGCGGCATGTTCAACCTGATCCATCACGCGAGCCAGTTCAAGGCCGACGTTTACGTCGCGGCACGCGACCCGCTCCACGCGTGGGCGCTCGCGAACCGCCGCCGGATCGATCTCGAAGGCACCGGTACCTGGATCGCGCCACCCGAGTACGTGATCGTCCGGAAGCTCGAGTACCTGCGCGAAGGCGGCCAGGACAAGCATCTGCGCGACATCCGGTTCATTCTCGCCGCGACGCAGATCGACCGGGTGTTCGTCGATTCCGAGGTGGCGAGGCTCGGACTGCAGCTCGAGTGGGCGCGATGTCTGGCCGGAGGTGCGCCGTAGCGCGAATCGGCTCGGAGCCTGGTCGTCTGCTCCGCTTCCTCGCCACCGCCCGCGAGCCAGCCGTCGCACTTGTCGGCTAAGCCGGCATCGCCAGCTCCCGTGGTCACCTCATCGCGCCGAGTGGCCGGTAAGCTTCACCTCGACCCGCGCCGCAGCGTCGAGCCCGGCGTAGTACTCGCGCAGGATGTCGAGCACTTCGGGCCGGCTGAATTCCGCCGGCACCGACGCGCCCTCCGAGAGCCACTTGCGCAGCTTCGTCCCCGAAACGAGCAGGCGGTCGGCGTCCTCGTGCGGACAGGTGCGGGTGGAGGCCATTCCGCCGCACCGATAGCACCAGAACGTCCAGTCGATCTTCAGCGGTCGGGTCTCGAGCGCATCGCTCGGGATCTCGTCGAAGATCCGGTGCGCGTCGAACGGCCCGTAATAGCTTCCGACCCCGGCGTGATCGCGACCGAGGAGCTGGTGCGAGCAGCCGTAATTCTGGCGAAAAAGTGCGTGCAAGAGCGCCTCGCGCGGACCAGCGTACCGCATGTCGAGCGGATAACCGGCGTGAATCACCGTGTCCCGGCGGAAGTATTTCTCCAGCAGCACGTCGATGGCCCGCGCGCGCACCCCGGCCGGGATGTCGCCCGGCTTCAGCTGCCCGAGGAGGGAGTGGACGAGCACGCCGTCGCAGGTCTCGATCGCGACCTTCGCGAGATACTCGTGGGAGCGGTGCATGGGGTTTCGCGTCTGGAACGCCGCGACCCGCGACCAGCCGAGCTTCTCGAAGGCGGCGCGGGTCTCGGCGGGCGTCATGAAGAGCGCTCCGTACCTGGCCTTGAAGCCGCCGTCGGAGAGCACCTTCACCGGCCCGGCGAGGTTCACGTCGCCCTGCGCCATCACCATGCTCACGCCCGGATGCGCGGCGTCGTCGGTGCGGAACACCGACCGGCACTCGTGCGCCTTGTCGATCGCGTACTTCCCGGTCACCCGCATCGTCGCGAGGATCGCGCCGTCGTCGGGGTCGGCGAGCGCGATCTCCGCCCCCGGCGCGATCCGGTCGGCGAAGCCGCGGTCCGCCGACAAGGTGATCGGAATCGGCCAGAAGAGCCCGGCCGCGGTCCGGCAGTCGTCGCAGACGCCGCGCCAGTCCGCCTCGGTCATGAAGCCCTCGAGCGGCGTAAACCCGCCGATGCCGAGCATGATGAGGTCGCCCTTCTCGCGCGAGCTGACGCGGAGCGCCGGTAGCCGCCCGGCGCGGGCACGCTCCGCCTTGCGCGCGGCGGCGTCGAGCGCGAGCGGTCTTAACCCTCCTCCTCCGTGCGGTCTGACCAGTCCCGGCATGCCTGGTGTGGTTTCTCCGCCGCGGGCCACGGGCCGAATCGATCAGCCTATTCTGGCAGGGGTCCAGGCCTTCACAACGCAGAGATTTTGATTCGCCGATCAGGCCCGCTGATTCATGCCGCAGCGCGACAGATCGGCGATCCGTCAGGCCCTGCTCACGATCGGGGCATCGTCGACGGAAGGCTCGGGTTTCGTCTCGACCCGCAGCTCGTCGACCGGCGGCTCGTCGGGCAACTCGGTCGCCGTTTCGGTCGCGACCAGGTCGTGCCCGAGGAACCCGCCCGACTGGTGCCGCCAGAGACGCTCGTAGTGTCCGCGCAGCCGCAGCAGCTCGTCGTGCGTTCCCGCTTCGACGATGCGGCCGGTCTCCAGCACGACCAGGCGGTCCATGCGCGCGATGGTGGAGAGGCGGTGCGCGATCGCGATCACTGTCTTGCCCTCCATCAGCCCGAGCAGCTGCTCCTGGATCGCGAGCTCCACCTCGCTGTCGAGCGCCGAGGTCGCTTCGTCGAGGACCAGGATGGGCGCATCCTTGAGCACCACGCGCGCGATCGCGATGCGCTGGCGCTGGCCGCCGGAGAGCTTGACGCCGCGCTCTCCGACATGGGCGTCGTAGCCTGTCCTCCCCGTCCAGTCCTGCAGACCGACGATGAACTCGTGCGCCTGCGCCTTGCGGGCGGCCGCCTCCACCTGCTCGTCGCTCGCCCCCGGGCGAGCGTAGCGAATATTGGCGGCGACTGACCGGTGCAGGAGCGAGGTATCCTGCGTCACCATGCCGACCGCCGCACGCAGGCTTTCCTGCGTCACGGCACCAATGTCCTGCCCGTCGATGCGGATGCGCCCGAGCTCCGGCTCGTGGAAGCGCAGCAGGAGATTGACGAGAGTCGACTTGCCGGCACCCGAGCGCCCCACCAGGCCCACGCGCTCTCCCGGCCGGATGGTGAGGGTCAGGCGGTCGAGCACCGGTTGGCCGTCGCGCCGGCCGTAGCTGAAGCTCACGTCCTCGAAGCGGATCTCGCCCCGCGACACCTCGAGCCGGCGCGCGCCGGGGCGGTCGGTACCGCCGTGCGGGACGGCGATCGTCTGCATGCCCTCCTGGACCACGCCGATGTTCTCGAAGATGCCGGTCACTTCCCAGCTTACCCAGCCGGCGACGTTCGCGATCTGCCAGGCGAGCGGCAACGCGGTCGCCACGACGCCGGCGCCGACCGCACCGTTCGCCCACAGCCAGATGCCGATGACCGCAGTCCCGGTGAGGAGCAGCGCGTTCATCATTGCCAGCGCGAACATGAACTGCGAGATCAGCCGCATGTGGGCGCCGATCGCGCGCTGGTGCTCGTCGATGACCTCACGGACGTACGCGTCCTCGTCGGCGAGCTTGGCGAAGAGTTTCACGGTGAGGATGTTGGTGTAGCTGTCCACCACCCGCGCCATGACGTGCGAGCGCACTTCCGAGCTCGCTCGCGCGAGATCGCGCATGCGCGGCACGAAGTAACGCAAGAAAACGACGTAGCCGACAAACCACAGCAGCGTGGGCAGACCCAGGCGCCAGTCCGCCAAGGCCATCAGCACCAGCGCGCTGATGCCGTAGGCCGCGATGTACCAGACGGCACGGATGCTCGCCATAACACTTTCGCGCAGCGCATTGGCGGTCTGCATGACGCGGTTGGCGATGCGGCCGGCGAAATCGTTCTGGAAGAACGGCCAGCTCTGGCGCACCACGTGCCAGTGGCTCTGCCAGCGGATCAGGCTGGTGGCGCCCGGGATGATCGCGTTGTGGCGGATCGCGACGTCCGCGAGCATCACCAGCGGCCGCACGATCAGCACGAGCACCACCATGCCGGCGAGCAGCGGCCACTGCTCGTCCAGCGCCGCCTTGCGATCGACCGCTTCCATCAGCGCCACGAGCTTGCCGATGAACACCGGGATCGTGGTGTCGATCAGCGCCACAGCGAGGCTGGTGACGAACATGAGCGCGTACCACCCCTTGGTCTGGCGCACGAAGTGCCAGTAGAACGCAAGGAGGCCGGGCGGCGGCGCACCGGGACCGGTGGTGGCCGTGCCGCGGATGCGCGATTGGAGGTAGCTGAACATACGAGACCTACGTCATGCGGGCGTTCGCGCGGCGGCAGCAGCCGCCGCGAGCGCCCGATGCTACGCCGGTACGAGCCGGAGGTACGTGATCTCCGACGGCGCGCCGAGCCGCTTCGGCGGCCCCCAGTAGCCGGTGCCGCGGCTGATGTAGACCCAGAGCTTGCCCAGGCGATGGAGCCCGGCGGTGAACGGCTGCTGCAGGCGCACGAGGAAGATCCACGGGAAGAACTGACCGCCGTGCGTGTGGCCGGAGAGCTGGAGGTCGAAACCCGCCGGCGCCGCGGCGAACGCCGACCGCGGCTGGTGCGCGAGCAGCACCCTGACCCCGCGCATCGCTCGGGGCGCCCGCGATGGCCGCCGCCGGGTTGCTCCGGTGTGCGGGATCGAAATGGTGCGCGCTGTAGTCGGTCACGCCGGCCACCACTATCGCCGCGCCCTCGTGCTCGAGCACGACGTGCTCGTTCATCAGCACGGACAGGCCGAGGCGGCGCACCTCGCCCACCCACGCGCTCGCGCCCGAGTAGTACTCGTGGTTGCCGGTGACGAAGAAGGCGCCGTGCCGCGCGGAGAGCCGGGCGAGCGGCGCCGTGTGCTGCGCGAGCTGTCCGACGCTGCCGTCCACCAGGTCGCCGGTGACGGCGATCATGTCGGCTTCGAGATCGTTCACCGCGTCGACGATCCCGTCCAGGTACTCGCGCTTGATCGTCGCGCCGACGTGGATGTCGCTGATCTGGGCGATGCTGAAGCCGTGCAGCGGTGCCGGCAGATCGGCGATCGGCACGTCGACACGTCGGACCCGGGCGCGCCGGCGAGCGTTGACGAAGCCCGCCAGGGTGGCGAGCGCGGCGAGAGCCGGCACCGCAAGCGCGCTGTACTCGCGGAATCCTTCCAGCGACGCTGCGCCGACGAGCAGCCCGACGTCGCGGATCAGCGCGAGGACGAAGAGCGAGGAGAACGAGCCGATCGCCATCAGGCTCGCCCAGGTGAGGCGGTCGGCGAGCGGCTGGCGCTTCATCCGGCGCGCGTAGAGCCCGAGCGGGATGACAACCGCCGAAGCGACGAGCCACAGCGTCGTGGCCGCAACCGGCACCGCGCCGAACGGCAAGTCGGGAAGCAGACGCCAGCCGACGAACGCGTGCAGCAGAAAAACGAAACCGAACAGTCGGAGCATTACGGGATGGTTTCCTGGGGAGAAGTCGAGCGTCCCCGACCTTCGCGGGACGTGCGGCGGTAGGTTGGGGCGGTTCCGGGTAAGGCAAGGGAATCGAGTCTAAGGCCTTTGCCGGGCCGCCGCCGATTCGATGCTACTTTCCGGGGACGCGAGGCTACCCGAGGAACATGGACATGGAGCACGGAAAACTGGTCGCCGCCGTCACCGTCGTCGGGGAAGCGGATGCCCCAAAGTACGTACAGAAGATCCACGCCGGGAAACACGAGTTGCTGGCCGACGAGCATGCCGCGCTCGGCGGGGCGGACGCAGGGCCCGGTCCGTTCGCGTACGTCATCGCGGGGCTCGGCGCGTGCACGTCTATCACGCTCCGGATGTACGCCGAACGCAAGGGCTGGCAGGTCGGCACGGTGACGGTGCGGCTCCGGTTCCTGCGCGAGGATACCGGGATCCGGATCGAGCGTGACGTCGCGCTCGGCGGCGCACTGAGCGACGATCAGCGCGCGCGGCTCGCCGACATCTGCGAGCGGACGCCGGTGACACTCGCGCTCAAGGGCGGGATCCCGATCAAGACCACGCTCACATCGTCCCGATCTCCAGCGCCGTGATCGGCGTTTCCCGGTGCCCGTGCGATCTTGGCGTCCTGCAGACGGCGCCCGCCGCGCCGGTCGCGGTCGGGCAGGCAGCCCGCACGCGTACGCTCGCCGCCACGGTGCTCGGCTCGAGCCTCGCGTTTATCGACGGCTCGGTCGTGAACGTAGCGCTGCCCGCGATCCAGCGGGACCTAGCGGCAGGGGCCGTGGCGACGCAGTGGGTGATGAACGCCTACCTGCTCGTGCTCGGGGCGCTGGTGCTGATCGGCGGCGCGTGCGCGGACCGGTTCGGACGCCGCCGCGTCTTCGTCGCCGGCGTGGCCGCTTTCACTGCGGCGTCGGTGCTGTGCGGGCTCGCGACCGGAACGCCCACTCTCGTCGCCGCCCGTGCGCTTCAGGGCGTGGGCGCCGCCCTCCTCGTCCCCGCGAGCCTCGCGCTGCTCGGCGCCACCTACCCGGAGGGCGAGCGTGCGCGCGCGATCGGCGCCTGGGCGGGCTACGGCGCGCTCGCAATGGCGGCCGGTCCGATGCTCGGCGGCTACCTGACCGACCACGTGTCGTGGCGCGCGATCTTCTATCTCAACGTACCGCTCGCCGTGGCCGCGGTCTTGCTCGCGCTTCACGGCGCGCCCGACAGCAAGAGCGCCCACTCGCCCGGGCTCGATTGGCTGGGAGCGATCCTCGCCATCGCGGGCCTCGGCGGCGTGACCGGGGGCCTCACGGCCGCCGCCGAGCTCGGGTTCCGCTCTACGCCCGTCATGGCATCGCTGTTTTGCGGAGTCGTTGCGATGGCGACGTTCGTCGTCGCCGAGACGTGCGTCCGATCGCCGATGCTGCCGCTGGCGCTGTTCCGGTCGCGGAAGTTCACCGGGGCCAACCTCGTGACCCTGTTCCTCTATTTCGCGCTGTCCGGGGTCCTCTTCTTCCTGCCCTTCGAGCTCATCCGTGGCCGCGACTACTCGGCGGCCGCCGCCGGCGCGGCGCTGCTCCCGTTCCCGGTCGTGATGGGTCTCCTTTCGGGGCGCGCCGGCGCGCTGGCGGACCGGTTCGGAACGAGGCTGCCGCTCACCGTCGGCCCGCTCGTCGCCGCGCTCGGGTTCCTGCTGCTCGCTGCGCCGCTGCCGGGCGCGAGCTACTGGATGACGCTGCTGCCGCCGCTCCTTGTCCTCGCCGCCGGCATGACGATCACCGTAGCGCCGCTCACGACGGCGGTGATGAGCGCGGTCGGCAGCGACTACGCCGGTACCGCGTCGGGCGTCAACAACGCCGTCGCGCGGGTGGCGAGCGTGCTCGCGATCGCGGTGCTCAGCCTGCTCTTCATCAGCGTGTACGCGGAGGCACTCCGCGAAGCGGTGAGCAGCTCCGGTGTGTCGGGAGCGCTGCCCGCGGAGGTGCTCGAACCGCTGTCCGGCGCGCCATTGCCCACCGGGACGCTCGGCGAGGCGGTGCGCGCGGCGCTCTCTGCCGGCTTTCAGGCGGTTGCGCTGGTGGGCGCGGGGTGTGCGGCGGCGAGCGCGCTCATCGCGTTGCGGATGATGGGACCGGGCGAGAGCGGCTGACCAAGAGAACTCGTCGCTCGGTTCTGAAGGGGGACCATGCGCGGCGAGTCGCCCTTGCGCGGCGCCTTCGATACTCACTGCGCCGGCGCAGATCCGGCGCGGAAACCTGTCGGATGAGGTTCCCGGAGTGCTGCATCGGATCGGGGAACGAAGACAATCGCTTCCTCGCCTTGACATTACTGCCACTCAAGCATGCCGAACCTGACCCGCGCGTCCCCTGCACGCGCCTTCTAACCCAGTTACGCCTTCAAAAAACCGCCGGTCGGGCGCTTGTGCATGCAATGAGCTTGTTGGGATCTCAGGTTTCCAGCCTGCGGGAAGAGCGCCCTCGGCGATACGCCCAATGACATACGCACTTTGGCGTATTGGCAGCGGATCGCCACAACTCAATACTGCGGCCCGACCCGCGAAATCCTGACGGCCAGGTCCTCGCCGAGTTCTTGCTTCATGCGATGAAGGCCGACGCGGCTCTTTGCTTGGCGATATACCAACCCTGGGCTCCTATGCGCATCCTGTTCATCACCACTGCACATAACAGTCTTAGTCAGCGCTTGTACATCGAGCTCACCGAACTCGGACACGCGGTTGCCGTTGCTCTTGCCACCAGCGAGCAAGCCATGCTGGACGCCGTCGAAACAACGCGTCCCGATTTCATCATCGCTCCGATGCTGAAAAAGCCCATTCCAGAGGCGATTTGGCGCCGTCACACCTGCATCATCGTTCATCCCGGTATCAAAGGCGATCGCGGGCCGTCCTCGCTCGACTGGGCCATTACTTTGGGCGAAAAGACCTGGGGTGTCACCAACTTGCAGGCGGAAGCCGAGATCGATGCGGGCGCGATCTGGGCGTCGCGCAACTTCCGCATGCAGGAACGTCCCTATGCGAAAAGCAGTGTCTATCGCCACGAAGTGACTGAGGCCGCGGTGCGCGGCGCGCTCGATGCGTTGAAGCATTTCGAGTCCGGAGATTTCACGCCAGAAGCGCTCGACTACGGCAAACCGGACGTGCGCGGCGAGCTGCGCCCAACGATGAAACAGCAACGGCGGGCGATCGATTGGAGCAAGGATACGACCGCAGAAATCGCGCGCACAATCCGCGCCGCCGACTCCAGTCCCGGCGTGTTGGACTCGCTTTTTGGGGAGCCGCATTATCTATTCGGCGCGCACGAGGAAGATCGCTTGAAAGGCGCTCCCGGCGAAATCCTGGCGACGCGCTGCGGTGCGGTTTGTGCGGGTACGGTAGACGGCGCGATCTGGATTACGCATCTTAAAGCCAAGAAAGACGGCGCAATCAAGTTGCCGGCCACGCAAATGCTTGGAGCGCGCCTAGAAGACGTTCCCGAATCACCAATGGCGTTCGACGCGGTGGCCGACTATCGGTCATTCCGTGAAATCCGCTATGTCCAGCGCAACGAAGTCGGCTACCTCTACTTCGACTTCTACAACGGCGCCATGGACACGAACCAGTGCCGGCGGCTACGCGAGGCGTATCGGGCGGCGCGGGCGCACACCCCGCGAGTCCTCGTGCTGATGGGTGGACGCGATTTCTTTTCCAACGGCATCAACCTGAACACCATCGAAGCCGCGGACAACCCGGCCGACGAGTCCTGGCGCAACATCGTTGCCATGGACGACTTCGTGCTGGAAATTCTCAACACGATGTCACACCTGACAATTGCTGCGTTGCGCGGCAATGCCGGCGCGGGTGGCGCGCTCATGGCGCTTGCGACGGACACCGTCTACGCGCGCAGCGGCGTCGTTCTGAATCCGCACTACAAAGGCATGGGCGGACTGTACGGCTCGGAATACTGGACCTACACGCTGCCGCGCCGAGTGGGGCAAGACATGGCCTTGCAACTCACGCAAAGTTGCGCGCCGCTTGGCACACGCGAGGCGAAAGCGATCGGTGTCATCGACGACGCCTTCGGCGCGGATGTCGCCGACTTCGAGGCGCAAATCCGGGCGCGCGCCGAGGCTTTGGCGCAGCATCAGGACTGCTGGAACATGCTTCAGCAGAAACGTGAACGACGTCTGGCCGATGAGCGTAAGAAGCCACTCGCCATTTATCGGCAGGAAGAGCTCGCGCAAATGCGGCTCAATTTCTACGGCTCGGACCCGAGCTATCACGAAGCGCGCCGCCGCTTCGTCTATAAAGGCCCGCCGCCCGTGAGGCGCACCCATCTCAGGGACGTGGTGTTCAGGAAGGCCATGGCAGACTCGATGTGCCCCTGATCGGAGAAGGCGCACAACCCACTCTGCCGGTACAACGAGCGACCAGCGTGTCGCTACCACCCCGCCCGCGTCCGAGCAGCGGGCAATGATCAGTGCGAGTACCGCAGGCGCGTCCCGGCAAAGAACTCCTCGATCAGGAAATCCTCCAGCCCGGCGCTGTCGCCCGGGCGAGCGGACAGCGTGACGTTGCGCCCCAGCCGGCGCGACACCCAGACGAAGTCCCCGGGCTCGTTGTCGCGGATGATGGCGATCATCCTGCGGACGATCGCGATGCGGATGTCGCTCGCGTCGCCCTTGCGGACCTCGATCAGCTGCTTCGAGTTCCGGCGGATGTCCTTGTTCCAGCCGAAGAACACGAACTCCGCGGCGTCGTAGGTCATGCGCTGGATCTGGAAGACGCCGCCGCCCGTGGGATCGGGACCGAACGTGGGCGTGCGCGAGAGGCCGAGGTTGGCCGCGACGATGCGGTTGTGGCGCTCACGGTCGTCTTCGACCGGCGCGAGTGTGCTGTCCGGCGGCGAGGCACCGCGGGCGCGGCGCCGCGCCTCGAGGTGCGACGAAAAATCGCCTTCGACCGGCGTCAGCGCCGGCGCCGCGGCCGACGGCGGCTCCGGCGGCGGTGCGACGACGGGTGCCGGCCGCTCCGCGGCGATGACCGGCGGCGTGGACGGCGGGCGCGATGCCGACTTCGGCGGCGATGCCCGCTTCGTCGCTGGTGCCCGGCGCAACGGCGGCGCCTCAAGTGGACGCGGAGGGCTCGTCTCCAGACTCGGCTCCGGAGCGAGTTGCACCATCAGCGGGCCGCTCGCCTTGCCGCGCTCGGAACTCTCGAGCGACCGGTCGCGCTCGCGCGGGATCCAGCCCCACAGCGCTGCGGCGTGGAGCACAAGCGACAGCGCGAACGCCGCCCAGATGACGGGAACCGTCCTGCGACCGCGGTCGCTGCGAGGTTGTTTGAGCCAGTCGCTCATCGGTGACGGAGAGCGGGCGGTTCGGAACCCGGACGGATGGGGATCCAGGGCGTTGACGCCGGTCCGGGATATGCGAGTGAGCTCGGCTTCCCGCGAAGAATATACACGCGCGGTCGCTGCTCGGCAGGGCAGCATGCTGCAGCATCGCCTCGGCATCGCCTGATAGACTCCGGTGAAGCCGCATGGATGCCGCCAGCATGAACCGCGAATCGCGCGACCGCGCCCGCCGGGGCAGCGCCTGACCCATGGCGCGACCGACCACCCCGCCCGCCGAAGCACCCCCAACGACCGCGCGCTGGCTCGCGTTCGTCACCCAGCTTCCCACCGACGACCCGGGCGGCCGGATGAAGGTGCTCCGCACGCTCGAGACGCTCGGCTGTGCGCCGCTCCGCGACGGCGTGTACCTCCTGCCGGACTCGAGCGAGAATCGCCGCGGACTCGGGAAGCTCGCCGGCTTCGTGTCGAGCATCAACGGCAGCGTCCACGTGCTCATGGTGAAGAGCGCAGACGAGCCGCAGACGAAGCAGTTTCGCGGGCTCTTCGACCGTTCCGGGCAGTACCGCGAGCTCGTCAAGACCGTGGAATCGCTCAAGGCCGGCTTCGGCATTTCCGACCCGGTCGCGATCAACCGCGTGCTCGGCAAGCAGCGCCGCGACCTGGAGGCGATCGCCGCGCTCGACTTCTTCGGCTCGCCGCTCCGCGACCAGGCGGAGCGAGTGCTCGCCGAGATGGAAACGCGCGTGCGCGAGCTGATGTTCCCCGAGGACGCACCCTCTTCGCCCTCGGCCGGCGTCGCCCGCGCGAACCGCAACTACTTCCGCCGCGGCTGGGCGACGCGGAAGCCGCTCTTCACCGACCGGCTCGCCTCCGCCTGGCTCATTCGCCGCTTCATCGACCCCGAGGCGGTTCTCGTCTGGCTCGACAAGGGCCGCGAGGCCCCCGTGACCGCGGTCACCTTCGGTTACGACGGCGCGACCTTCCGCAACAGCCGGAACCGGGTCACGTACGAAGAGCTGCTCGCGAGCTTCAAGCTCGAAAAGGACGCCGCCCTGGTCAAGATCGGACGGCTCGTTCACGCGCTCGAGGCCGGCGGAGGCCGGCTCGCCGAGGCTGCGGGCGTCGAGACCCTGCTCGCCGGCGCGCGGCGGCGCTCCACGACCGACGACGAGCTGCTCGCCGAAAGCGAGAAGACGTTCGATCTCCTCTACGAAGCGTACTTCGAGCTGCCGGCCAAGGCGTAGCGCCGGGCCGGAATCCCGCGAGCTACTGGCGGCGGTCCTTGAGCACCTGCGCCTGCTGCGCCTTCAGCTCGCGCAGCCGCGCGTCGATCGCCGACAGGGTGTAGAAGTCGGTATCGGCGGCGGCCTGGGCGAACTGCAACTGCTCGATCGCCGCGGGCAGGCTGCCCTGGAGGAGGTAACCCTCGGCGAGGGCACGGTGCTGCTGCGTGCGCTGCCCGAGGGCGGCGTACGATTGCGCGATCAGCTGGTAGATGCGCGGCTCGCGCATGCGGCTCTTCGCCAGCTCGTCGAGCACGGCGACTGCCTCCTTGTTCCGGCCGAGCCGCTGCAGGATCTCCGCGTGCGCGAGCTTGACCGACACGGTGTCGGGGAACGCGGCGCGCGCCGCGGCGAGAATCCTCTCGGCGCCGTCGACGTCGCCGGCGCCGGCCTTGATTCGGGCGGCGAGCGTTTCGAACATCGGCTGCGGTGGCGCGAGCTTGCGCGCGGCGGCGATCTCGGCCTCGGCGGTCTTCCAGTCCTTCGCGCGCGCCGCGGCGACCGCATAGCCATAGTGCACGGCCGCCTCGCTCGCGAACCGCCTCTCGGCGAGCGAGCGGCGGAAGAATGACACGGCCTCCTGCGGCGTCCCGTCCTCCGCGCGCACCTTTGAACGCACGAGCTGGAATTCCACGCTGTCGGGACGCTGCCGGTAGGGCGCGGTCGCCTGCCGGTTCTGCATGTCGGCGATGCGCTCGGTGGTGAGCGGATGCGTGCGGAGATACGTCGGCGCGTTGTTCTCGTAGAGGCGGGTCGCCTTCTGCAGGCGCTCGAAGAAGCCCGGCATCCCCGCGGTGTCGAAGCCGGCCCCCTCGAGCAGCTGGTAGCCGACGCGGTCGGCTTCGCGCTCGAAGTCGCGGCTGTGGTTGAGGTACACGGCCGCCGGCGCCGCCTGACCCGCGACGATCGCGGCCTGCGCGACCTGCGGATTGGAGCGCGCCGCGAGCAGCGCGAGCGCCATGGCAAGCAGCGACATCTTCGAGACCTTGCTCTGCGCGTCGTACTGCCGCGCCATGTGCCGCTGCAGCACGTGCGCGATCTCGTGGCCGATCACCGAGGCAAACTCGGACTCCGTCTGCGCGGCGAGCAGTAGTCCGGTGTGGACGCCGATGAAGCCGCCCGGCATCGCGAACGCGTTCACCGTCTTGTCCCGCACCACGAAGAAGTCGAACTCCTGGCGCGTCTCGCCGCTTGCCGCGACCAGGCGGTAACCCATCGATTCGACGTAGTCCTTGATCTCGGGGTCGTCGACGTACGCCGGGTCGCGCCGGATCTCGCGCATGATCGATTCGCCGATGCGGCGCTCGATCTGCGGGGTGATCTCCGACTGCGAGCTGTCCCCGAGATCGGGCAGGTTCTGCGTCCGGGCGGAAAAGCTCGGCGCAAGCAGGAGGAGGAGCAGGAACCAGCGGACGCGGTGCACAGCGTTATGATACCCGGAGGGCGGGGGTGGTTCCCTCAATCCCCCAATGGACGAGGGGGCAAAGTCCGCTTGTCGGTAAGCCTCAGGAGATGATCTGGGCGGGGTTTCAGGATGGTTTTGAGTCATTTTGACGCACAGGGCACCGCCCATATGGTTGACGTCGGCGAGAAGGCCGAGACGCGCCGCGTCGCGCGCGCGGCGGGCAGAATCGTGATGAAGCCCCAGACGCTCGCGCTCATCCGGGCGGGCAGCGCCGAGAAGGGCGACGTGCTCGGGATCGCGCGCATCGCCGCCATCCAGGCCGCGAAGCGCACGGCGGAGCTGATCCCGCTCGCGCACCCGATTGCGCTCACGCGCGTCGCCGCCGAGTTCGCCGACGACGACCAGCACGACGCAGCGGTCTCGCTCACGGTGACGGTCGAGACCGTCGGCCGGACCGGCGTCGAGATGGAAGCGCTCACGGCGGTCAGCGTGGGACTGCTCACCGTTTACGACATGTGCAAGGCGGTGGACCGCGCCATGCGGATCGAGTCCGTCCGCCTGCTCGAGAAGACCGGCGGGAAGTCGGGGGCCTTCGTCAACCCGGCGGGCTGACCGGACGCGCTCGTCGACCTGTCAGTTGATCGCCGGGCGCGAGGTCTTGCTGCTCGCCGGGCCTTTTCGGTAGGCTACGGGCCCAACGTGTATATCGTATGCAAGCTGGTCGGGTCGCCGGCTGCAGCCGGCCCCGCAGCGATAGGAGCCAAGATGACCGAACCTTCCCGCAGGACCGCGCTCAAACGCACCGGCGCCCTCGCGGCGACCGCGCTGGCCGCGGGACTGCTGCGCCCGGCCGACGCGCTCGCCGACTGGAACAAGGGCGCGTTCGAGTCGAAGACCGTCGCCGATGCGCTGCGCAATCTCAAGGTCGGAGCGCCCGCCGACAGCAAGGACATTGCGATCCGGGCGCCGGACATCGCCGAGAACGGCGCGGTGGTGCCGATCGAGATCCAGAGCAGCATACCCGGCACGAAGTCGATGGCCGTGCTGATCGAGAAGAATCCGTTCCCCTATGCGGCGAGCTTCGACTTCGCGCAGGGCGCGGCGCTGCCGTTCGTCGCGCTGCGGGTGAAGATGGGCGAGACGTCGAACATCCGGGTCGTGGTGGCCACCACCGACGGCAAGTTCCACTCCGCCGTCAAGGAGGTGAAGGTCACCATCGGCGGATGCGGCGGGTAGAGGAGGACGCGATGGGCGATCCGATGAAGATCCGCGCGAAGCTCGACCGCGACGTGCTCGACGTGCGCGTGCTGATGGCGCATCCGATGGAGACCGGGCAGCGGAAGGACGGCGCCGGGAACGTGATCCCGCTGCATTTCATCCAGACGATCACCGCGCAGCTCAACGGCAAGCCGGTCTTCCAGGGCGAGACGAGCCAGGCGGTGTCGCGCAACCCCGTGTTCGGGTTCAAGGTGAAAGGCGCGAAGGCGGGCGACAAGCTCACGATCACGTGGACCGACAACAAGGGCGACAAGCGGACCGACGAGACGACGGTAGCCGGCTGACCAGCAGAAGCGGCGCCGCGGCCGGGACGCCCCCGCCCCGGTCCTGGAGTTTGGAGGAGCAATGACCACCCGTATCACGCCAGGCGCAGCCCTCGCCGCCGCGTTGCTCTCGGCTGCGCTGCCAGCCCCCGCGCAGGATCTGAAGGGCTTGCAGATCTACCGCGAGATGTCCGCGCAGGACAATCCCGGCGAGCTCTGGGCCGAGCGCGGAAAGGCGCTCTTTCACCAGCCACGCGGGCCGAAGAACGCGAGCCTGGAGGGTTGCGACTTCGGCCTCGGCCCCGGCCGGGTGAAGGGCGCCTATGCGCGCCTGCCGCGCTACTTCGCCGACACCGATCGCGTCCAGGACCTCGAGTCGCGGCTCCTCACCTGCATGGTCACCCTGCAGGGCTTCAAGGAGGAGGACATCAAGCGCACGGTGTTCGGCACGCTCGACCGGAACTCCGACATGGAGGCGCTCGCCACCTACGTCGCGTCACAGTCGAACGGAATGAAGTTCGACGTCCGCCTCGATCATCCGAAGGAAAAGATGGCGTACGCGATGGGCGAGACGTTCTTTTTCCGCCGCAACGGTCCGCTCGACTTCGCCTGCGCCACCTGCCACGCCGAAGACGACAAGCGCATCCGCCTCCAGGATCTGCCCAACATGCAGGACCCGAAGCAGATCCAGGCGATCATCGGCGGCTGGCCGGCGTATCGCGGCACGCAGAGCACGGTGCGAACCATGGAGCATCGCCTCTTCGACTGCAACTGGCAGATGCGGCTCCCGCCGCTCGAGTACGCCTCGGAGTTTCCGATCGCGCTGACGACCTATCTCGCCTACAAGGCGAACGGCGGGCCGATCGAGGCGCCGGGCGTGCGCCGATAGGAATGGTGGCGTCGATGAAGCTCACCCGCCTCCCGACCGTTTCGTTCCTCGCGCTCGCCGCGGCGAGCTGCGCGACCCAGCCGCCCGCGCCGACCGCGTCGGACGTGCAGCGCGTGCTCGATCAGGCCTACGTCACCGCGACGCCGGAGCAGAAGCGCCGCAGCGTGCAGGACGAGCCGCAGGCGATCTGCTCGCGGCAGGCCGCCGGGCAGCAGCTGAGAGGCGCCGAAGTGCAGAAGGTGGTCGAAGCCTCGCGGGGATCGATCAAGTATCCGGACTCGGGCAAGCTGATGGGCGACTGGAAGGTCGGCCAGCGCCTCGCGCTCGACGGCTACGGAATGCGCCTCCTGCCGCGCGGCGGCGGCGACGTCACACCGAACCGCCCGAACGGTGCGAACTGCTACGCCTGCCACCAGCTCGATCCGAAAGAGGTGAACGCCGGCAACCTCGGCGCGAGCCTCGCCGGCTTCGGCACCGCGCGCGGCAACGGCCCCGACGTGCAGAAGTACGTCTACGAGAAGGTCTACAACGCCTGGGCGTTCTTTCCCTGCTCGACCATGCCGCGGATGGGCGCGAACGGGTTCCTCACGCCCGAGCAGATCGCGGACGTCGTGGCGTTCGTGCTCGACCCCGAGTCGCCGGTGAACAAGCGGTGAGTCGCGCCGCGCCGCGGCCATGAACCGGCGCGAGTTCCTCGAGGTACTGGCCGCGGGCGCCGCCGCCGGGCTCGCGCTCGACGCGCCCTCGGCGCTCGGGCAAGCCGATGGCGATGCGCTGTACCGCGTCCCACGATTCGGCAACGTCTCGCTCCTGCACGTCACCGACAGCCACGCGCAGCTGCTGCCGGTGTGGTTCCGGGAACCGAGCGTGAACATCGGCGTCGGGGACGCCGCGGGACGGCCGCCGCATCTCGTGGGTGACCATCTCCTGACGGCGTTCGGCATCGCGCCGGGCTCGCCTCAGGCGTACGCCTTCACCTATCTCGATTTCGAGCGCGCCGCGCGCACCTACGGCAGGATCGGCGGTTACGCGCACCTCGCGACGCTGGTGAAGCGCATCCGCGCCGAGCGGCCCGGCGCGCTCCTCCTCGACGGCGGCGATGCCTGGCAGGGATCGGGGCTCGCGCTCTGGACCAAGGGCGCGGACATGATCGCGGCGCAGCTCGCGCTCGGCGTCGACGTGATGACCGCGCACTGGGAGTTCACCTACGGCGCGGAGCGGGTGCAGCAGGCGGTGGCGAAGGAGCTCGGCGGCCGGGTCGAGTTCGTTGCGCAGAACGTCAAGACCCGGGACTTCGGTGACCCGGTGTTCGTGCCCTGGGTGATGCACGAGATCAACGGCGTTCCGGTGGCGGTGATCGGCCAGGCGTTCCCCTACACGCCGATCGCCAACCCGCGCCACTTCGTGCCGGAGTGGACCTTCGGCATCCAGGAGGAAGCGTTGCAGGACCACGTCGATGTTGCGCGCGCAAAGGGCGCGCAGGTCGTCGTCCTCCTCTCGCACAACGGCGTGGACGTGGACCTCAAGCTCGCCTCGCGCGTGCGCGGGATCGACTCGATCCTCGGCGGCCATACCCACGACGCCGTGCCGCAGGCAGTGGTGGTGAAGAATCCCGGCGGCAGGACGATCGTGACCAACGCCGGTTCGAACGGGAAGTTCCTCGGCGTGCTCGACCTCGACGTGCGCGGGGGGCGGATCGTGGACTTTCGCTACCGCCTCTTGCCGGTGTTCGCGAACCTGCTGCCCGCCGACCCGTCGATGCAGACGCTGATCCGCGAGCTGCGCGCGCCGCATGCGGCAAAGCTCGGCGAGAAGCTCGCGGTCTCGGAGGAGCTGCTCTACCGGCGCGGCAACTTCAACGGCAGCTTTGACCAGGTCATCCTCGACGCGATGATGGCGGTCAAGGGCGCGGAGATCGCGTTCTCCCCCGGCTTTCGCTGGGGCACCTCGGTCCTGTCGGGCGAGGCGATCACGATGGAGCATGTGCTCGACCAGACGGCGATCACCTACCCGCAATGCACGCTGAACGAGCTGATCGGCGGGGAGATCAAGGCGATCCTGGAAGATGTCTGCGACAACCTGTTCAACCCGGATCCCTACCTGCAGCAGGGTGGCGACATGGTGCGCACCGGCGGCCTGACCTTCACATGCGCGCCAGCGGCGCAGATGGGACGCCGGATCTCGGAGCTTCGCGTGGGCGGCAAGCCGCTCGAGGCGGACCGTCGTTACAAGGTCGCCGGCTGGGCCTCGGTGCAGGAGCACCCGCAGGGCGAACCGATCTGGGAGGTGGTCGCGACGTATCTTCGGGACCGGCGGGTGATCCCGCCGCAGCGACCTGAACGTGCCGCGCGTCGAGGGCGTCGTCGGGAACCCAGGGTGGGGGTGAGCCACCCGGCGCAGGCGCGCCGCGCAGCCGCGCCAACTCTCGACCGAGCCGCCGCTGGCGACGTCACGGGAATTTCCCCTCCGGCCTTGCCCAGACGCCGCGCAACTCAGTGGCTAAGGTATGTGCAGCGGTCGCACGGAGACCCGGCCAACGCGAGGCGCCGCATGCAAGCCGCTGCTCTGATCTACGCCATCGGGCGTGGCGTTCTCGGCACGCAGGCACGCACGACACGACACACGACCCGAACGCGCGGCGCGGTCAATGCGCGATCGTCGATCGGACTCTGCCGGGTAGTAGCGTGTTGGCTACAATGCCGCGAGGCGAACGGATTCTCGCCATCTTCTTCGCTTGCGACTTACGTTGATGGAACCACGAGTTCTACCTGCCGGGCCGCGTGCCGGCGTAGCGGCCCGTGTTGCAGGGAGGTGCGCAATCGCAGCCGTTCAACGCGCGCGGGGCGGCGCGCCTAGTGACCTTCAGCCATGCTTCGGCTGATTCTGCGCGTGCTGCAGCACCTGCAGCGGCCGCACTGGGCGCAGGTTTTCCTCGATCGGTGGGCACGCCTCACGAAAGACCCACGGGCGTACCGCGAGCTCGCCGCCGTTTCTCTTGCGCTCGGCGACCAAAGTGCGGTGGTACGTGCCTGCGAAGCGATGGTAGCGCTCGACCCGCAAGACGCCGACGCCATCTGGAACCTCGCGCTCTTCAAGCTGAAGGGCGATACGCCGGCAGCGGCCGCGCCGCTCTTCGCCCGCCACCGGGCGCTCCGAACCGGCATCCTGCCGGAGATGCGCGCCTGCCGGGTCTCGCTGATGGACCCCGCGCGGGCGGCGCGGGGCGAGCCGTACGTTGCGACGCTGGAGGACGTCCTCGTTGATACCGGCTATTGGTCGGTCATCCACGGCGACCGTCTCTACTGCCGCGAGACTCACGACCGCACGATCTCCAACGCGCCGTTCGTCAGCGGGCGCATTTCACGCGACGGACAGGTAGTGATCGTGTCGGTCGCCGAACCGGCGGTGACGGTGGAGGAGTCTTGCGTGCTCCTGGGGGGCGACGACAATTATTCCCATTGGTTATCGCGCAACCTCCTGAAGCTCGCGCTGCTCGAGGGCGCGCCGGAGCAGAAGCTGCCGCTGCTCGTGAACGCGGACCTGCGCGGCTACCAGCGCGAGTACCTCGCGGCGCTCGGCATCGACGAGGCCCGTCTCGTCAAGGTGCCGCGCGAGCAGTTCGTCCGCTGCCGGCGGCTGGTGGTGCCTACGCTGCTGCGCAATCACCCGCGGATGCCGGTTGGCATCGAGTGGATCCGCGCCCGGCTTGCGCGCTTCCTGGCACCGCCCGACGAAGCGACCGATCTCGTCTACTTGTCGCGGCGCGACAGCGACGTGCGGCGGCTGCTCAACGACGCCGAGCTCGCGGCGGCGCTCGAGGCGGAGGGTGTTCGCACCCTGGTAGCCTCCGAGTTGCCCGTGAGCGAGCAGATCCGCGCGTTCTCGCGCGCGCGGGTATTAGTGTCGCCCCATGGCGCGGGACTCACGAACCTCATCTTCGCGCCGCGCGGAGCGCTCGTGATCGAGATCGCGAGCGCGAACATCTCGCACATGGACGACTTCCGGGTGATCACCCGGCACATGGGCCAGCGCGTGGTGACGCTCGTCTCGAGCGACCTCGACCCGGAGTCGGACGACCAGGACTCGATGCACCGCGACTACCGCGTCAGCGTGGCGGAAGTGCTCGCTACGTTGCGGCGCGAGCTTGGGCAGGTAGCAGCGCGCTGAGCGCCGGCGCCCCGCCGCAGCCTGCGTTGCGATATCGGTGCGGATGTCGTCGTGTGCCGGCTGCAGACGTCGAAGGCCCCCGTGTCGAAGGTGAGCGACTCGCTTCCGGCCGCGAAGCAGCACGCCGGGCGCACCAAAAAAAAGAGAGCCCCTCTCGCGAGGGGCTCTCCGGCGTATTGTCGAGCTGTGTGTACCGATCCGCTTAGCGGCAGGTCGACGGCATGAACTTCGCCGGCGTGCCGGTGCACGACCACGTCACGGTGTTCGCGGTCGCGTTCCACACCGGCGTCAGAACGATCGTGACCACCGTGCCCACCGAGGTTCCGCCGCCATCGCCGGCGAGAGTGATCACACCGCCATCGGTCACGGAACCACCGGTGACCTTGCCGTACGTCGTGATCGTCAGCCCCAGGCCCGCGGACCCGAGCCCGTTGTCGGTCTGCGCCTTTTCGGTGACCGACGTGCGCTGGTTCGAGGCCGCCAGCACAAGCTCGGACACCTTCGCACGGATGGTGTAGTCCTGATAAGCCGGCAGCGCGACCGCGGCCAGGATACCGATGATCGCGACCACGATCATCAGTTCGATCAGGGTGAAGCCCTTCTGAATCGTCTTCATGCAATTTCTCCCAGAGTGAATGCGGCAGCAAATCTCCGCCACGCTTGATCTAACGCAGACTCCGTGCCAATCGACGGTTCGCCCGCGATGGCACGTCGTAACCCATTGTTCCGTCACGCCTTATCCTTGCAGAGCCGCGCGTGGCCAGGACGAACCGTGATATTTTCCGTCTTCTCGCGCCGGCCGGTGGCCGCAAGGGTGACGTGCATCGTCAGTTCGAGGCGGTCACCGGCAGCGTGCGAAACTCGTCGGTCAGCGTGTCGCGAATACGACCGATCGCATCGCCCCAATCGCCGGGGTGCGCCTGGCGGAATAGCCGGACCGTCGGATACCAGGGCATGCGATCGCCCATCAAGCCATAGCGCCATTCCGGCGACGCCGGAACGACCACCCGTACGGGTCGTCCGAGCGCGCCGCCCAGATGAATGATCGCCGTGCACACCGAGACGATAGCGTCGAGCGCGCACACGAGCGCTGCTGTTTCATCGTAGTCGTCGATCGCCTCCGCCCAGTGGTGCACGCGGACATCCCGGGCGGAGTGGAAAGCTTCGAGCTCGTTGGCAGCATCAGGGTGATACTGCACGCTGACGAACGCCGCGCCGTCGATCCCGAGGACGGGGAGCCAATCGGCAAGCGCGATCGAGCGCAGCCGCGTCCGCGTGCGGCTGGACCCACCGCGCCAGGAGAATCCGATCTTCGGGCCGGGTCCGAGCGTAGCGAGCCGCTTGCGCCAGTACGCGATGCGTTGCGGATCGGCGCGAAGATACCCGGAGTGTGCGGGAAAGCTTGCGCTCGTCCGGCGGAGATAACTCGCAACGGTGCCGCACGCAGCTTGGACGTCGATCCGCGGCGCCGCGGCGAGCCAGTCGGGTGCATCCGCTTGGTTGCGGCCAACGACGCTCGCGCCCGGGAATGAACGAAGGAAGAGCTTCTCGAGCTTGGGCGAGCATTCGATGACGAGATGCCCGACCCTTCGCTGCAGCTCGTGGTAGCAGGACGCGAACATGATCTCGTCGCCGAGCCCCTGCTCCGCGTAGACGAGCAGGGTTCTGCCGGCGATATCGCCCCCGTCCCAGACCGGAAAGTCAAACGGTCGCCGCACGACGTCCGGACTCTTCCAGCGATGCTCGTAGAACTCCCAGGCGTGCTCCCAGTCGGCGCAAAGGAGGCGCGCGCATGTGATGTTCCACAACGCCTCGTCGTCGAGCCCGAGGTCGCTCGAAACCACGCCCTCGAAACATTTCATCGCCCGCTCGGGATCGCGCTGGTCGAGTGCGACGAGTCCGGCGTGAGTCAGCGCGTGGAGATACCCGGGATCGACCTCCAGGGCCCGGTCGAACGCCGCCCGCGCCTCGCCGTAGCGTCCGAGGTCGCGATAGACCTGCCCGAGCCTGGTCCAGAGCTCAGCCGAGGCTGGCGCAAGCTCGAGGGCGTGTTTGAACTGCGCCTCGGCTTCCTCCAGGCGGTAGAGCTGCTGGAGCGCGCGGGCGAGCCCCGCCACCGCCTGCGGGTGGTCGGGCGCGAGCGCCAACGCACCGCCGAACGCCTCGGCGGCTTCGGTCCAGCGCTTGCCTTCCGCGTGCGCAACCCCGAGGTTCACGTGCGCGGCTACCAGGCTTGGGTCGTAGTGCAGCGCGAGCCGTAGCGCGTCGACTGCGTCCTCGTACCTGCCGGCACGTGCGTACGCGAGCCCGAGGTTGCTCTGGAGTCCGGCGTCTTCCGGTGCAAGGTCAGCGGCACGCTCAAGCCACCCGGCCGCCGCTACCGCTTCGTTGCGGTTCAGCGCGAGGAGGCCGAGCGACTGCAATGTGGCGAGGTGCCTCGGATGACGCGCCGCGCTGCCTTCGAGGACCGCGATCGCTTCCTCGTTCTTCCCCTGAGCACCGAGCGCAACCACCAGGTCGTGCGCGACATCGGGGTCGTCTGCCGCGGCGAGTGCCGCGCGGAGGAGTTGCTCCGCGTCGGCGAAGTCTCCCAGCGCGCTTGCTGCCCGGCCGGCGTGGCGTGCCGCAGCCACGTTTCCCGGCTCGCCCGCCAGCACGCGCTTGAAGCGCAGGAGTGCGCTGTCGAATGCGCGCTGGGAGACGTCGAGCAGCCCCAGGTTGATGAGTCCCGGCGCGAAGTCCGCGTCGGCCGCGAGCGCCTGCTCGTAAAGCCGCCGTGCGGCGACCGCCTCGCCACCCGCGAGCAGGACATTCGCGAGATCGCTCGCGACACCGGGGTCCGCGGGCCGGACGTCGAGGGCGCGTCGAAGGTAGCGCTCAGCCTCGACGAGCCGCCCGGCCGCGGCGAGCGCGACGCCGCACCGCTGGAGCAGGGCCGCGTCGTCCGGCGCCGCGGCAACAGCGTTCTCGAGTTCGCGCACCGCACGCGTCACATCGCCGTCGCGCAGTGCAGAAAATCCCGCCTCGAGGTCGCGAGTCACGCCCTCGCGCGTAGCCCCGCCGCCACGGTTCAGCAACCCTCTCAATAGGCTCAGCACGGCGTTGCCTCGGTTGACAGTCGATCCAGCACCGCAACCACCTGGTCGATTACGGGCCCCCACTCGCCGGATCGCTGCTGGCGCACAAGTCGGACGCTTGGGTACCACGGCATCGTGTCGCCCGTAAGGAGGTAGCGCCATTCGGCGCTGAACGGCACCATCACGATCACCGGCTTGCCCAGGGCACCGCCGAGGTGAACCGTCGCGTTGCACACGCTGACGATGACATCCAGGGCCGACGCGAGCGCCGCAAGCTCGGCGAAGTCAGCCTGCGCGTCGGGCCAATGTTCAACGCGGGCCGCGCCGCGAAGTCGGCCGAGCGCATCGAGATCGTCGGCCACGGGTCCGTGCTGCAGGCTGACGAACTGCGCCCCGGCGACCCCGAGGACCGGTGACAATGCCTGCAGGGGGAGGGACCGCACGGCGCGGCGCGTCTTCCCCAGTCCACCGCGCCATGTGATCCCGACCTTGAGTCCGCCACCAAGCGCTGCGAGACGCGCGCGATAGCTGCCAACCCGTTCCGGTTCGGCGCGGAGGTAGCCGGTATGCGCGGGAAACCGGGCGCGTGAACTGCGATATCGCGATGGTAGGCTTCCGGCCGCGATCTTGACGTCGATCGCGCCAGCACGCTCGAGCCATGGATGCCCCGTTGCGTGCCGGCCCTCGAACACGGTGGCATCCGGAAACGATGAGCGGAACAAGCGCTCCAGCCGCGGGTCGCACTCGATCACGCACCGTTCGGCCTCGGCGAGAAGGTCCGGGAAGCAACCGGCGAACATGATCTCGTCGCCGACGCCTTGCTCGGCATAGACGAGCACCGATTTGCCCGCGACGGATCCGCCGTCCCAGTCGGGGAAGGCAAAGTGCCGGCGCGTCGGTTCGTGGCTGTCGAGACGGGCCTCGTATTCGGGCCAGCCCTGCTCGAAATCCCCGGCCGCGAGCAGATGCATCGCGCGCGCGAGCCGGGCGTCCGCCGACGCCGGCTCGGCGGCGACCGCCGCATCGAACTCGCGCCGCGCGCGCTCGAACTCGCCAAGGTCCTGCGCGAGATACGCCGCGGTGTAGCGGGCCTCGGCGTGCCCCGGGTGCGACCGCAGCACCGGATCCAGCACATCGACGCCCTCGCGCGCGCGTCCGAGATCGCGAAGCACCTTTACGAGATTTACGCGGCGCTGCGGGGCCCGCGCCTGCCGTACGGCAGGCGCGCCGCAGCGTGACTTCCGCCTCCTCGAGACGGTCGAGGTCGCGCAGGCAAAGCGCATAGTTGGTGAGGAACACGGGGTCGTCTGCTCGAAGGCGGAGCGCCTCGTCGAAATGCTCGAGCGCCTCGTCCGGGCGGCCCACGAGGTGCAGGGCAATGCCGAGATTCCCGTGCGCCTCGGCGAACTCGGGCCGACGCTTGAGCACCCGGCGCAAGCCGGCGATCGCGTCCATGCAGTGCCCGCTCTCGATCAGCAACGCTGCGAGGTCGTTCCGCGCTGCGAGGTGATCGGGCTCGAGCCGCAACGCCTCCTCCAGGACCTGCCTCGCGCCCCGAGTGTCGCCGTTCGCCTTGAGCGCGGCAGCGAGGACCGCGCGGGCGTCAGCGCTCCAAGGCGCATCTGCGGCGGCTTCGCGCGCGATGCAGACGGCGTCCTCCGGGCGGCTCGCTCGCAAGACCACGTCGGCAAGCATCAAGCGCAAGTCGAGGCCGGCGTTGTCGATCGCCAACGCTTCGCGTACCCGGCTCTCGGCACCGGCGAGATCACCTGCCTCGCGGGCACGCGTCGCGTCCGCGAGCGCTCGCGCGATCGACCGCCGGCGCCGATCCCGCACAGCGCTTGCCAGAAGGCCTTTCAGCATCGCAGATCGCCCGCGCGTTCAGGACGCTGCGGCACGAAGGCCGGGGCGCTAACCGGAGACGCCGACCGCTCGTGGGGACACACGCTGGGTGACCGCGATCATCCGCTCGTACTCGCGGCGCCAGGCATCCGCGTAGCCGCACTCGCGATACTCGTTGAAATAGGGCCCGCCGAGCGTGTAGTGCACCAGGGAGACGTCGTCCGAGTGCTCGTGGTAGCCGACGAGGTGATTCCACCGGCGCGGCAGCTCGCCGACCAGCGTCTCGTCGGCGAGCCACTTGAACTGATGCAGCTCGAGCCCGGTCGCGGTGCTGACGAAGTCCGGGGTCAGAGCGTGGCAGCGCGCGTTGTTGAACAGCACGACGCTCGACCAGTTCTTCTTCGGATACGTTGTCTGGGTCTGGTTGAGGAATTTCACGGTCTCGCGCGGACGGTGGTCATGCTTGACGACCATGGCCGCGAATCGATCATCCCGCAGGCCCCAGAGGCGCGCGATGTCGTCGAGAACCAGCATGTCGCAGTCCATGAAGATGCTCCAGCCTTCGTAGCCGGAGAGATACGGCGTCAGGAAGCGTGTGAACGCAAAGTCGGTGGACTGCAACGGATCCCGCGGACGCGTGAAAACGCCTTCGAGTTGCGAGAGCATGAGCGGGGCGATGCTGACGGGGACGCTCGCGCGGGCATGGATGCTGTGCGCGAGCACGCTGAATGCGATCGCCTCGCGTCGATCGTAGCCGATGAAGACGCGGATCACTTCAACACTCGATACTGTTGAACACCCGATCGATCAGCGGCCCACCGTCGATTCCGTCCGCCGGCGCGTGCGCGGCGAGCTCCCACTGGATGCCGGGATGCCGCGGAGCGATGCCCTCGAAGAGGTCTTTCCACCACTCCGGCGGCCGGATGGTGCAGTGTGCGTTCTCGCCGTTCGGCAGGCGCTTCTTCGCCCGATAGCACGCGACGTTGGCGTACACGAACCGGCTCGCATAGCCGAAGAGCTCCTCGACGACCCAGGCTACGTCCTCCTCGGGAACATGCTCGAGCACGTCGGTGCAGATCACCCCGTCGAACTTGCCCTGCGGGAGCGCCGAGAGCGGCGGATAGCTCGGATCGTAACAATGGACGTAATCGACGCCCCAGTAGTCGACGATGCTCTCGACGACATCCCCGCCCGGGAGCCTGACGTCGCGCTGGTCGTATTGCCGGCCTTTGCCGCTGCCGTAGTCGAGCAGGTTGAGGGCGCCCGTCCGTTCGATGAGACGCTTGATGCGGGGTGCCTGCGGCGGCAGGCTGAGGCCCGGGAAGGTCTGCTCGGGAGGGACGCCGAGGAACTTCTCGCCCTCGGCATGCATGCGACGGTACATTTCCGCCAACTCGCGATACCGAAGGCTGGGGTTTGCCCGGCTGAAGCTCACGTGCGTATGCTCGATCGGCAAAGGACAATAAACTAAGGCGCTCGGCGCAAGGCCGCGAGTTCATTTTTCACGCGCCCGATCAGCTCCGCCCAACCATATGGCGACTTCTGCCTGAGAATCCTCACCGTCGGATACCATGGCATCACGTCCCAGTAAAGCCCGTACCGCCACTCGGGGCTGAAGGGCGCCACCACCCACACCGGCCGGCCAAGGGCGCCGCCGAGATGGATCAGCGCGGTGCAGACGCTGACGGTCAGGTCGAGGGCGCAGAGAAGCGCTGCCGTCTCGTCGTAGTCCGCGATCGCTTCGGGCCAGTGGTGCACCTTCGCGCCGGCCGCGGCCGACAGCGCGCGCGCCTCGTCCTCGGTCGCGTCGTACTGCAGGCTCACCCACTCTATCCCCGGCTCACGGAGTAGATCGACCAGGTGCTCGGCGTCGGGACTGCGCAGCTTGCTGCGCGTCTTCGCGGTGCCGCCGCGCCACGACAGCCCGACCTTCGGCCCCGGCCCGAGCGCCTCGAGCCGCGACCGCCACACGCTCACCCGGGCAGGATCAGCCTTGAGGTACCCGCGGTGCGGCGGGAACTCGGTCAGCGACCGTCGAAATCGAAGCGGCAAGCTCCCCGCGGGGATGTAACCACCGAGCTCAGGGAACTCGGCGAGCCAACCAGGCACCTCCAGCGGCGTCCCCTGCCGCACCGACGCCTGCGGGAACGAACGGCGGAAAAGGCGTTCCAGCTTGGGGTGGCACTCGATGACGCAGCGCGCGCCCAGCGCCAGCAGGTCGGGGATGCAGGACGCAAACATGATCTCGTCACCGAGCCCCTGTTCCGCCGTGACTAGAACCGCGCCGCCGGGCAGCGTCTGGCCGTCCCATCGCGGCAACGTCAAGGGTCGTTTCGGCGCGTCCTCCGAGATGAACCGGAGTTCGTAGTCGGGCCATCCCTCCTCGAAGCGACCGGCGAGCAGCAATGCGAGCGATCGATGCCAACGGTGGACCGGGTTGTGCGGCTCGAGCGCGAGCGCTCTGTCATAGGCCGCGAGGGCCTCCGGGATGCGACCCAGATCCTGCAGGGCGATGCCCATGTTGCCGTATAGGTCCGCTCCATCACCGCCCGCGCGGATCGCCCGCTCGAACGCGTCCGCGGCGCCAGTCGCGTCCAGGTCGCGCTTGAGGCGAGCGAACCCGACGACCTCGAGCGCGAGGGCATGCGCGGGCGCGGCTGGCGGGACGCGATCCGCGTGCGACACGAGCCGGTCCCAGAGCTCGGGATGCTTCGGCGCGAGGGGAACGTAGGCCCTGAGGGCATCCGCGAACGATGGTTCGAGCGCGAGCACCTCGTCTAGGCAGACAGCCGCGTCGGCAACCACCCCCCTTTGCAGGAGCGCCAAGGCGAGGTTGTACCAAACGCCAGCCTGCGCGCGGTCCATCGCGAGCGACCTCCGGTACTCGGCCTCGGCCGCCACCGGGTCGCCGAGAAGCTGAAGGACATTGCCCAGGGCCGCGCGCGCCACCGGAGAGTCTCGCCGCGCGAGCGAGCGGGACACCATCACCCTCGCCTCTTCGAGGCGGCCGGTCCGAGCGAGCGCCTGGCCCGCGAGGTGCAGCGTTTCCGCCGGCGCGTCTCCTCGCGACGCGTGGGGAGCGAGGATCTGGACCGCGCGCTCGATCTGCCCCGCATCGAGCGCAGTCCGCGCCGACAGCTCCCACTCCGGTTCGCGGTTCCCCGCGGACCGCCGACGGGCCGTAATGGCCGAGCTCTGAAGCGCGCTTCCGACCTGTTTCAGCAGTCGCGCCAGCACGCGGGAACCCGCCGGAGAAATGACACAAGGAACATCAAGCAAGTCTAGGTCGAACTGCGAAATCTTACTCGCCCGACCTCGCTCGAAAGCGGACGAATCGCCCGCTCGGCGATACTCGAATGCTAGAATTGTCGGCGGGATTGCGCGCGGGGAGGAAACGGGGTCTGCCGCGGTGCCGCAGCGCCGGATCGCCGGCACAACTCGCGAAGGAGACTACGGACATGGGGTTGCTCTCCCTGTTCTCCAACGGGAAGATCGCCAGCTTCGCCAAGGAGCTTGCAGAGGGCCTCTCGAAACGGTATCCGCCGGCGCTGGACATCGGGCCGGAGAAGCGGGTTTCGCAGGCGCGCCTCACGCGCGTGCTCGAGGAAACGCTCATGAAGGCCACCGAGTTCCAGCGCGAACACAAGCTAGGCACGTTCGGCAAGGCCAAGCTCGGCAACGAGTTCAAGTGGCAGTTGAAGGAGCTCGGGTACACGGAGCGGTTCATCGAGATCGCCACCGAAGGCCTGATGGTTTACGTTACGCGCGGCCCGTCTGACCCGGGGCCATCGTCGGCCCCCAAGCAACAGTAGCCGCGTCGCGCCGCTACGGCACGTACCCCGGGATCTTCGACTCGTCGACGCGGTCGATCTGCTCCGCGTCGAGGAATTGCTCCGCGTACTTGAGGTACACACGCTTGCGGATGAAGATGTCGAAGAGATCCGGGTCGATGTGGCCGTTCAGCCGGAACTTGCCGAGGATGTGGAGCGACTCGGAAAGGGTCTTGCCCTTCTTGTAGGGTCGGTCCTTGGCGGTCAGGGCCTCGAAGATGTCGGCGATGCCCATGACCCGGGCCTGCACCGACATCTGGTCGCGCGTGAGGCCGCGCGGATAGCCCTTCCCGTCCATGCGCTCGTGGTGGCCGCCGGCGTACTCGGGGACGTTGCGCAGGTGCTTGGGCCAGGGTAGCGCCTCGAGCATCTTGATCGTCGAGACGATGTGGTGGTTGATGATCTCGCGCTCTTCCTGGGTGAGCGTGCCGCGCGAGATGGTGAGGTTCTCCAGCTCGTCGTCCGTGAGGAAGTCCGCGGTGTTGCCGATCGGATCGCGCCATTTGTAGCCGAGACCGATCTGGGCCACGCGGTCCTGCTCCTCCTTCGACATCGACTCGGCTCCGATATTGCACCGGCGCAGGAACTTGCGGTCCTCCTCGATCTGGCGCACCGTATCGCGCAGCTCCTCGTCGATCGCGTAGGTGCGGTCGCGGCGGGTGATCTCGTCCAGTCCGGCCGAGCGCACGAGCTCGAGCTTCTTGTTGAGCGCGTCGATCTCGGCGTCGCGCTTGAGGACCTCGAACCGGGTGTCGATCAGGTTGACGCGGTCGAAGATCGTCTCGAGCTTCGTCGCCTTGTCGACGACGTGGACAGGCGTCGTGATCTTGCCGCAGTCATGGAGCAGGCCGGCTATCCGCAGCTCGTACCTGTCCTTCTCGGTCATCGCGAACCCGGATAGCGGGCCCTCGAGCGTGTCGTTCACCGCCTCGGCCAGCATCATCGTCAGCTGCGGGACCCGCTGGCAGTGCCCGCCGGTGTAGGGCGATTTCTCGTCGATCGCCTCGTTGATCATGTTGATGAACGACTCGAACAGGTGCTCGAGCTGGTTGATCAGCGCGCGGTTGGTCAGCGCGATCGCCGCCTGCGAAGCGAGCGATTCGGCGAGCCGCTGGTCGGAGGGCGAGAACGGGACGATCTCCGTCGTGTCCGGATCCTGGCAGTTGATGAGCTGCAGGACGCCGATGATCTCGGCCTCGTGGTTCTTCATCGGCACCGTCAGGAACGACTGCGAGCGGTAGCCGGTCTTCTGGTCGAACGCGCGCGTGCCCGAGAAATCGAAGCCCTCTTCGGTGTACGCATCCGCGATGTTGACGGTCTGGCCGGTGAGCGCCGCGAAGGCCGCCACCATCGAGGTGTTCGGATCGCCGTTCTTGAAGAGTTGGATCGGGTAGAACGGGATGGGGTTGCCGGTCGTGCCGCCCATCGCGATTTCGAGCGAGGCGGTCCGCACGATCTCGAATCGCAGCACCTGCGCGGCGCCCTCGCTCTCGACCAGGTACAGGGTGCCGCCGTCCGCCCGGGTGATGGTCTTGACCGCGAGCAGGATCTTCTCCAGCAGCGCGTTGAGGTTCTTCTCGAGCGAGAGCGCGGCGCCGATCTCGTTCAGCTGGTCGAGCCGCCGGAAGAGATCGACGGGTGAGTCGGCGCTGCGCCGCTCCGGATCGCGGTCGACCGCGACGAGACTGGGTACGGTGCTCATGGGGAAGGGGCTGCCTCGATCAGTTCGGTCGGCCCGACGACGCCGGGGACATGCAAGGGGGCGTGCCCCCTTGTTCCAGCGCGGATCCGCTTGCTCGCAAAAGCGCTCTTCTACCGCGTGTCATCGCTTCGCGGAGGCGGCTACTTGATGCACACCGCGCGGACCTGGGCCATGTCGGTGACGCCCTGCATGACCTTCTCGATGCCGTCCATCTTCAGCGTGCGCATCCCTTCCTCGAGCGCGGTCGCGAGCATCTCCGCCACGCGCGCGTGCTCCTGGATGTTCTTCTTGATCGCGTCGGTGCCGACGAGCAATTCGTGGAGGCCGAGCCGTCCCTTGTAGCCGGTGTTCGAGCAGGCGTCGCAGCCCGCCTTGCGATAGAAGGTGAACTGGCCTTTCTCGTCGGCGTAGGTCTTGGCGAGGTCCTTGTAGACGCGCTCGTACGCCGACTTCGCGTCCTTCTTGAAGTCGGCCGTGTTGAGCAGCTCCTGGCAGTATTCCTGCAGCAGCCCCTTGATCTCGTCGGCCGCGGGGCTGTAGGGCTGCTTGCATTTCCCGCACAGGCGCTTCGCGAGCCGCTGCGCCAGGATGCCGAGCAGCGCGTCGGCGAAGTTGAACGGGTCCATTCCCATGTCGAGCAGGCGGACGATTGATTCGGGCGCGCTGTTCGTGTGCAGCGTGGCGAACACGAGGTGGCCGGTGAGCGAGGCCTCGATGCCGATCGATGTGGTCTCCTTGTCGCGCATCTCGCCGACCATGATGATGTCCGGATCGGCGCGCAGGAACGCCTTCATCACCGTCGCGAAATCGAGCCCGGCCTTGCGGTTCACCTGCACCTGGCGCAGGCCCTTCTGCGTGATCTCGACCGGGTCCTCCGCGGTCCAGATCTTGGTGTCCGGGGTGTTGAGGTGGCCGAGCACCGAGTGCAGGGTCGTCGTCTTGCCGGAGCCGGTCGGCCCGCAGCAGAAGAAGATGCCGTAGGGGTTCTCGATGACCGCCTTAAGGCGCGGCAGGTTGTGCGGCGTGAGCCCCAGCTTGTCGAGCGGGATCGGCTCGCCCGCGGCGAGGATACGCATCACGATGTCCTCGACGCCGCCCTGCACCGGGATCGTCGCCACGCGCAGCTCGATGTCGAGCGGCCCGAACTTCTTGAACTTGATCTTGCCGTCCTGCGGCTTGCGACGCTCCGAGATGTCGAGGTCGCACATGATCTTCAGGCGCGCCACCAGCGCGCTCCGGTACGAGGCCGGGACCTCGATGTAGGGCACGAGCGACCCGTCCTTGCGGAAGCGGATCTCGGTCTTGGCCTTGCCCGGATAGGACTCGATGTGGATGTCGGAGGCGCCCTGGTGGTAGGCGTCGACGATGATCTTGTTCACCAGCTTGACGAGCTCGTTGTCGGCCGCGGCCGAGAGGTCGTCGGTCGCGCTCGAGTCGCCCTCCTCGTCGGTCCCCAGTCCCTCGAGCAGGTCGCCGATGTCGCCGAGGTCCGCCGCTGCGCCGAAGAACGCGTCGAGCGTGTCCTTGAACTCCTTCAGCGTGGTGACGCAGTACTTGATCCGCGCTTTCGGGAAGATGTTGTTGACGACCTTCGACGCCTTGACCCGCTCCGGGTCCAGGCACATCACCAGCAATCCTTGCGGGTTCTCCTCGAGCGGGCACCACTGGTGCTCGGCGACGTACTCCCGCTTGAGGTTCCTCAGCAGGTCCACCGTCTTGACGCGGTCCGGCTTGAACGGCTCGTACGGGACGCCGAAGTACTTGGCGAGCGCCTGGCCGATCGAGCTCGGCTTGACGCTGAACTCCTCCACGAGGACGGTCTCGATGTCGAGTGCTTTCTTCCGCGCGTTGCGCGCCGCGGCCTCGAGCTCGGCCGCCGAGATCATGGCATCGGCGACGAGGAAGTCGTACTTCGACTTCGGGATCGCGAGCTTCGAGCGCTGCTTGAGCGCGATCGCGAGCGTCTTGCACAGCTCGATCATGCCCTCTTCGGCGAGCGGGCCGAACGGCACGCCGGCCTTGTTGTTGATCAGCTGGACGACGCCGAGAAGATCGCCGGTGGGCGCGTCCAGGATCGGCGCTACCAGCATCTGCTTGGTCCGGTAGCCGGTGCGCTTGTCGACCTCCTGCAGGAAGCGCAGGTTGGGGTTGTGGCTCCTGAGCTCGCCCTCGTCGTAGACGTCCTTGAGATTGAGCATCTTCCGCGACATCCCGGCGTATCCGGCGAGCGAGTGCTCGGCGAGCGGGAGCTTGAGATCGCGGAAGGAATTGAGGCCGGTCTTGACCTTCGAGATGATCGATGCCCTGTCCTCGCTGGTGACGTAGATCGTGAGCCGGTCGGCGCCGAAGAGGCTGCAGATGTCGGCCGACACCTCCAGCATGATCTCGTCGACGTTGTTGGTGGCGTGGATCCGGTTGGTGACGGTCTGCAGCGTCTTCTGAAATGCGAGCCGGCTGTTGACGTCGCCCGCGGCGGTGGAATGGGGGCTCAGCACTGCGCTCATGGCGTTACGTCCTGTCGGATGACCGTCGATACCGTCGCCGCGCCGCCTGGCCCGGACGACCCGACGCCCGGCCGGGCGTCCGCGCGCAGGCCGGGGCAAGTGCGGAATTTAGCGTCCGCTCCGCGCGCCAGCAACGACGCGGCGCCTGGGCTTGCGGCTTTTTTCAAGCGAAACAATGACCCTCGAGCATGGTCCGGGTGCGGCCGCGCCCGGCATCGGGGCGCTCGCATGCAAGACCCGGGCCGGGCGTGTCGGGTCAGTCCTTGCCGACGGCGCCGCCCCGCAGCCCGCCCTCGAGGACGAACGCCCTGAAGCCGCGCTGCGCGAGCAGAAATGCCGCGGCGGAGCTGCGACGGCCGCTCTGGCAGTAGAGGACGTACTCCCGGCTGCGGTCGAGCACCTTCACCGCATTCCTCACCTCCGAGAGCGGGATGTTGATCGCGCCAGGGAGCTTGTCGTACTGATACTCGGACGGGTAGCGGGTGTCGATCCACTGCCCGCCCGCGGCGACCTTCCGTCGCGCCTGCTCCAACGTCACGCCCTGCAGCAGGGGCTTCTTGAGCAGCTCGTTGAAGTCCTCTTTCGCCAGCCGGAAGAGCGAGCCCTCGGCGAGCATGGTGACGGTCGCGTTGCGCTTCGCGTTCGCGACCAGGGCTTCCTCGCCGAAGGCGTCGCCGCCTTTCAGCTCCGCGAGCTTCATCGACACGCCGCCTACGTTCCGCTCGACGAGGCACTTGCCGGCCTCCACGACGTAGTAGTAGTCGCCGGCGTCGCCCTCGCGGATCACCACCTGCCCGCGCTTCGCCCCGACGCGTTGGAACCGCTTGAGCATCTCGTTGATGTGCGCGGTCGGCAGCTGCGCGAACGCGCCGGACTTGAGGTTGTTGATGCTGAAGACGCCCGACAGGATCGCCCAGTTGCTCATCGACGGCACGTCGCTCTCGGTCGAACGCGAGCCGGTCTTCTCGGCGGCGGCGAGCTGGTCCCAGGTGACCATGATGTCGAGCAGGTCCTCGTCGATGCGCACCAGCTCGATGTCGGTGATCGCCTTGGCCGAGGCGAACGGGGTCTTGCGACCGAGCGGGTGGCGCGCCTCGGAGGTGGCGCCCACCACGACCTCGGAGCTCCCGTTCCCGAGGATGAGCGCGAGCTCGCCCTTCAGCAGGAAGACGAGCTGGCCGGCGACACCCCGCACGCGGAACGGGTCGAGCGTCTTGCTCACGCGCTCGACCACGCACAGCTCCCCGAGCTCGGTCAGCCGGTGCGCCGACAGCGCCGATAGGGGCTCGAGCCCCTTGAGGACCTTGATGCTTACGTTCGCGCTGGCCATGGCCCTCGTCCTCTAGAACTCGATGACCTGGTTGTTCTGGAGCATCCGCGGCCGGTATTGGCCGGCGTACTCCTCGATCTCTTCCATCGTCAGCTCGATCTCGCCCGGCTTGAGGTGGGTGATGAAGATCTCGCAGCTCCGCTCGAGCTTGGCGAGCTCCTCGGCGAGCATGCTCGGGCACAGGTGCTTCGACATGATCGCGAGCTGCTTCTCGCGGTTGCAGAAGGCGCACTCGATGATCAGGTGCTTCAGGTTCGCGATCCTGTTGACGATCGTCCAGAGCTCGTCATTGGTGGTGGTATCGCCGGTGAAGACGAGGCTTCCCTTGCCGCTGTCGAGCTGGTAGCCGATCGCCGGGACGACATGGTTCGCCGGCAAGGCGGTGATCGTGCGGCCGCCACCGAGGTCTACGGAGGCGCCGAGCTCGATCGTTTCGTAGCGCAGGAAGGGCCGGTCCGCGCTCGGGATCTGGGTGAAGTCCGGCCAGATCGACCAGTTGAAGATGTGGTTCTTGAGGATCTCGATCGTCGCCGGGATCGCATGCACGGTCAGCGGCTCGTCGCGCATCTGGCCCACGGTGTCGACCATGAACGGGATCGCCGCGACGTGGTCGAGGTGCGAATGCGTGAGGAAGACGTGGTCGATCGGAGTCAGCTCGGCGAGCGTGAGATCGCAGACGCCGGTGCCGGCGTCGATCAGGATGTCGCGGTCGAGCAGCATCGAGGTGGTGCGGAGGTGCCGCCCACCGATCCCGCCGCTGCAGCCGAGGACTCGGATCCGCATCAGGTCCTGGACAGGTCTACTTCGTCTCGAACGCCGTCACACCGTCCCGGGCGGGCGGCGGAGGATCGAGACGATACCGCTCAACCCGCTGAGAGTAAAAGGAATAAAGTGGCGCCCCCGGCGCTTGCCGGAGTTTCATCCTGAGCACCCTCCGAGCGCGGGTGCTTCAGGTCTTGTAGAAGAACTCCATTTTCACCCCGGCCAGCTCGACAATGTCGTGATCGCCGAGCGGATGCGCCTGCGCATCCAGGAGCCTGCCGTTCACGATCGGGAAGTTCGCGCCTTCGACGTGGGTGATGAAATACCCTTGCGGCCGCTTCGTGATCACCGCCACCTGCACGCCCGGCTTGCCGAGCGTGGTGAGCGCCTTGATGAGCTCCATCTCCTTGCCGGCGTTCGCGCCCGACAGGATCTGGATCGCCGCCACCTTGCCGCCGGCCGCGATCGGCTGCGATGCGGACATCGGCTGCGAGGAAGCCATCGTCGGCGCCGCCTGCGAGATGGGCATCGGCTGCGACGCCGAGGGGGGCGGCGCAGCGGAAGGCATCGGCGAGGCCGGCCGCACCGGCTGCGAGGTGGCCATCGCCGGGGGCGGTTGCGAGTTCGCCGTCGGCATGCCCTGGGACGTGGCGGCTGGCTTGGCGGCATCACCGGCCTTCGGCGCGGCGCCGGGACGCAGCACCATCGTCTTCTCGAAGTCCTGCGCCGCCGTGGTCTTCCCTGCCTGATCGTTGACGTACTTCAGCTTGTACTTGCCGAGCTCGACCACGTCGTTCGACTGCAGGAAGTGCTTCTTGATCGGCTGGCCGTTCACCAGCGTGCCGTTGGTGGAGCCCAGGTCCTCGAGGAACGAATCGTTGAGGATCGTCACGATCACCGCGTGCTCGCCCGACACCGCCAGGTTGTCGATCTGGATGTCGTTGTGGGGCTTACGCCCGATCGTCGTGCGCTCCTTGGCGAGTGTGATCTCCTTGAGCACCAAGCCGTCCATACTGAGTATCAGCTTTGCAGGCATAGCCATGTCCCCGAAAAAAGCACCGGCTCCTATCGCAGCCAGCTGAAGAACCGCGCCAGCCAGCCGCGCGGCGCGGCATAGTCCTTCACCACCCGTACCAGAATCACGGACACATTGTCGCGTCCGCCGTTGTCGTTCGCCATCTGCACCAACTGCTGCGCGGCGAGCCGGAGGTTCGCCGACAGCGTCTGCAGCGTCATGCCGATGTCCTCGTCGCTCACCATGTCGTTCAGCCCGTCCGAGCACAGGAGGTAGACGTCCCCGGTCCGGGTCGGATAGACCTGGATCTCCGGCTCGACCGTGGGGTCGATGCCGAGCGCGCGCGTGACGAGGTTCTTGTTCTGCGAGAACTTCGCCTGCTCCGGGGTGATCATGCCGCTGTCGATCTGCTCCTGGAGCAGCGAGTGGTCGCGCGTGAGCTGCTCGAATGCCTCGCCCCGGAGACGGTAGGCGCGGGAGTCGCCGATATGCGCGAGCGTCACCTTGTTATCGTAGAACATGGCCGTCACCAGCGTGGTGCCCATCCCCGAGTACTGCGGCTGGCTCTGCGCCGCCTGGAAGATCGAGGTGTTCGCCTTGGCGATCTGCTCGCGCAGCAGCCGGTCCGCACAGGGTTTGCCGGTCGCCGGCTCGATCTTGTACGGCGGGGTGTCGTCGAGCAGATGCTGCAGCTCGGTCGTGATGACCGTGGTCGCCATGCCGCTCGCGACCTCGCCCGCGTTGTAGCCGCCCATGCCGTCGGCAAGCACGACCAGCCCCTTCGACGCGTCGGCCGCGATCGAGTCCTCGTTGTGCGAGCGCACGATGCCGGGGTCGGTGCAGCTTGCGATTTCGAGGGCCTGGCTCAAGTTCATTCGCGTCAGATGGCGATGTCGACGTGCTGGCGCTTGCGCTCGAACTGGGTGCTCGCGTCGTCGATGGTGATGACCGCGATGCGTTCCGAAGGGGTGCGGTCGGTCGCTCGCGCGCCCATGTCATGGGCGTTGCGCTCGCGGCCGCGGATGAGATCGGAGCTGCCGAGGACGGCGACCACGAACGGGACGATTTCGACCGCGAGGCCGAGAAACCGGTCCTTCATCCAGAAACCTGGCGCTTTCACCTGAGGCGTCCCCTGTGTTCTTGTCGTTGTTCTCGGCTGCGGAGTCGCTCGGCGGGCGTGCGGGGGGATTCTACGCTCGCGCTTCGCGCGCTCTGATCGACGCGGCTCGCAAACGGAAAGAAGTCGTCAACCGCCGAAGCCGCGCGTGACGAAGGGCTAAGCGCGGCCTCTGGAGCACCCCCAGCCCTCCTGTCGAAGCTCTAAGTTGCTGTAGAAACAGCAGCATAATCCCCATTCTTGCAGTCGGGTATGAAATCCGTCAACTTTTTTGCCGGGATCTCGTCACCCGCGCGGCGAGCGGGCTGCGATCCAAAAGCAAAGCCCCCTTCCGGGGGCCTTTGTCAGCCGCGACGCTTTCCGGCGTCAGGTACCTAGCATCGTGCCTGCGGCGACGCCGAGGGAGGCGGCGACTTCGGACGCAGCGGCCTTCTTCCCGTCCTCGGACTTCGCTTTGAGGACCTCGATCCGCCCGCCCTGGGCGGTCACGAAGAAGCTCGTCGCCGTCAGCTCGGAGACTTCGCCGGGCTTGCCCCTCACCTCTCCGAACCTGCGGAAGAGATGCTTCCGGGCGTCGAAGATCTGCAGCTTCTTCCCGTTCAGGGTGGTCCATGCCCCCGGCGCCGGGTTCGTGCCGCGAATGAGGTCGTAGACGAAATCGACGTGCGTCGCCCAGCCGATCCTTGCCTCCGCGGCCCGGCACCACCCTTCGTACGAGGCTTCCGCCTCGCTCTGGACGATCTCCTTGTGCTTCCCCGCCATGACGAGGTCGGCGGCTTCGAGCATCGCCTGGACGCCCATCGGGAAGAGGCGCTCGAAGTAGACCGAGCCGAGCGTATCGTCGGGACCGATGGGGGTTTCCTTCTGGAGCACGACCGGGCCTTCGTCCAGCCCCTCATTGGGGCGGAAAATGGTGAGGCCCGTCTTCTTCTCGCCCTTGATGATCGGCCAGTTGATCGAGCTCGGGCCGCGGTACTTGGGCAGCAGCGACGGGTGATACTGGATCGTTCCCCGCTTCGGGATGCGCACCAGGCTGTCGGGCGCGAACTGCAGCACGTAGGCCATCACGCCGAGATCGGCGTTCAACCCCTCCAGCGCGGCGTGCGCCTCGGGCCCGCGCAGGCTGGGGAACTGGAAGACCCGCAGCCCTTTCGCTTCCGCCGCCGCCCGCAGCGGATCGGCTTTCGCGCCCGGCTTTTCCGGTGCGCAGAAGACGCCCGCGACCTCGTCGCCGCGGGCGAGAAAAGAGTCGAACACCGCCTTCCCGAAGTCCTGCTGGCCGATGATTGCGATGCGCATGGTTCTGCTCCCGGATGGCGTTCAGGCTGCCTTGGCCTTCGCCGGCGCGCTGAACGCGCCCGCCGACCTCAGCGCCGCGACCGTCGCGTCGTCGTACCCCAGCACCTCCTTCAGGACCTCCTCGGTGTGCTCGCCGAGGAGCGGGCTGCGCTCGATCCTGACCGGCGACGCGGACAGCTTGATCGGCATGCCGACGTTGTACCACCTGCCGCGCTGCGGGTGATCGAGCTCGACCCACATCTCGCGCCCGCGCACGTGCTCGTCGTTCGCGAGGTCCTCGGTCGACATGATCGGGCCGCAGGGGACGTCGATCGGGTTCAGGATCGCCATGAACTCGCGCTTGGTATGCTTCTCCGCGAACTTGTTGATGAGCGTCCACATCAGCGCCTGGTTCTTGCGCCGCTCCGCGATCGTCGCGAGACGCGGGTCGTTGGCGAGATCCGGCACGCCGACGTCGGGTCCGATGCGGTTCGCCAGCGCCACCCACACCGCCTCCTGGACGACGACGTACAGCCAGTCGTTCGCGCCGTGCGGCTTGCAGTGGATCGCATTGCCGAGCTGGCCGCCGCCCGAGTCGTTTCCGGCGCGCGGCACCTCGCCCATCCCTTGGTACGTCGGCACGGAGTACTCGGAAAGCGACTGGCGCGTGAGGCGCTGATGGTCGCGGAACTTCACACGGCAGAGGTTCATCACCCCGTCCATCATTGCCACCTCGACGTACTGTCCTTGCCCCGTCCGGTTCGCCTGGTGGAGCGCCGCGAGCATCCCGATCGCGAGATGGAGCCCGGTCCCGGTATCGCCGATCTGCGCTCCGGTCACGAACGGCGCGCCGTCGGGCACGCCGGTCGTGCTCATCGCCCCGCCCATCGCCTGCGCCACGTTCTCGTATGCCTTGAAGTCGGCGTACGGCCCGGAGGAGCCGAACCCCTTGATCGATCCCATCACGATCCGCGGGTTGATCTCGTGGATCCTCTCCCACGTGAAGCCCAGTCGGTCGAGCACGCCGGGGCCGAAGTTCTCCATCACGATGTCGCACTTCTTCAGCAGGTCGACGAACACCTGCTTCCCCTCGGCCGACTTCATGTTCACGGTGATCGACCGCTTGTTGCAGTTGAGCATCGTGAAATACAGACTGTCCGCGTTCGGCACGTCGCGCAGCTGGCCGCGCGTCGCATCGCCCTGCGGCGGCTCGAACTTGATGACGTCCGCCCCCATCCACGCGAGCAGCTGAGAGCACGTCGGCCCCGCCTGGACGTGGGTCATGTCGAGGATGCGTATCCCTTTCAAAGCTTCCATTCCGGTCTCCAGTCGCCGCCAGCGGCTACTTCTTCTTCGCGCTCGGATTCAGGCTCGTGATACGACCGCTTTCGGTGCCGGCGGTCTCGTCGATCACGGCGTTGATAAGCGTGGGCTTGCGCGAGCGGATGGCTTCTTCCATTGCGCTTTGCAACTCGGCCGGGGTCGTAGCGTGCACGCCCACGCCCCCGAAGGCCTCCATCAGCTTGTCATAGCGCGCACCCTTGACGAACACGGTGGGCGCCACATCCGGCCCGCCGGTCGGATTGACGTCGGTGCCGCGGTAGACGCCGTTGTTGTTGAAGACAACCACGCAGACCGGCAGGTTGTAGCGGCAGATGGTCTCCACTTCCATGCCGGAGAAACCGAAGGCGCTGTCGCCTTCGATCGCGATCACCTGCTCCCCGCTGACCACGGCGGCCGCGACGCAGAAGCCCATGCCGATGCCCATCACGCCCCAGGTGCCGACGTCCAGGCGCTTGCGCGGCTGGTACATGTCCACGATGCTGCGGGCGAAGTCGAGCGCGTTGGCGCCTTCGTTGACGAGGTACGCGTCCGGGTTGGCCTTGATGATGTCGCGCACCACGGCGAGCGCGCTGTGGAAATTCATCGGCACCGGATTGCCGGCGAGGGTCTCGGCCATCTTGGCGACGTTCTTGTTCCTGCGCTCGGCGACGGCGGCGAGCCACTCGGCCGGCGGCCTGGGCCAGCTCGCGCCGATGCCCGCGAGCAGGGCCGACACGCAGGACCCGATGTCGCCGACGAGCGGTGCATCGATGCGGACGTTGCTGTCGGCCTCCTGCGGCGAGATATCGATCTGGATGAACTTCTGGCCGCCCCAGTCCTTGTGGCCCTTGCCGCCCCAGGTCTTGCCTTTGCCGTGCGAGAGCAGCCAGTTGAGACGGGCGCCCACCAGCATCACCACGTCCGCCTCGGGCAGCACGTACGAGCGCGCGGCGGCCGCGGACTGCTCGTGCGTGTCGGGCAGCAGGCCCTTGGCCATGGACATGGGCAGGTAGGGGATGCCGGTCCTCTCGACGAGCGCGCGGATGTCCGCGTCGGCTTGGGCGTATGCGGCGCCCTTGCCCAGCACGATGAGCGGACGCTTGGCGCCCTGCAGCAGTTCGAGGGCGCGTTGCACGGCGTCCTGGGCCGGGACCTGGCGCGGCGCCGGATCGACCACCTTGATGAGCGATTTCCCGCCGGCTTCCACGTCCAGGGTCTGGGCGAAGAGCTTGCCCGGCAGGTCGAGGTACACGCCGCCGGGACGGCCGGAGACGGCGGCGCGGATCGCGCGCGCGATGCCCACGCCGATGTCCTCGGCGTGCAGCACGCGGAAGGCAGCCTTGCACAGCGGCTTGGCGATCGCCAGCTGGTCCATCTCCTCGTAGTCGCCCTGCTGCAGATCCACGATCTCGCGCTCGCTCGAGCCGCTGATCAGGATCATCGGGAAGCAATTGGTGGTGGCATTTGCCAGCGCCGTGACGCCGTTGAGGAAACCGGGGGCGGACACCGTCAGGCAGATGCCCGGCTTTCGCGTCATGAAGCCGGCGATGGCGGCGGCGTTGCCGGCGTTCTGCTCGTGGCGAAACGAAATGACGCGCATGCCCGAAGCCTGTGCCATGCGGGTGAGGTCGGTGATCGGGATACCGGGCAGGCCGAAGATCGTGTCGATACCGTTGAGCTTGAGGGCGTCGATGACCAGGTGAAAACCGTCGGTCACTCGTGCATCGGTTGTGCTGGGGTGCTGCTGCACGCCACTGGCAGTGGAGACTTGAGGTTCGGCGGTACCCATCCGGGGACCTCCTCTAGGGGATCGGACGCCGGTCGCCGGCGCCGGGTTGCAAGGCGAAAAACCTGCGTCTAAACGGGCCGTTAGGATAGGCAAATCGGCCTTCCGGCCACCTTGACTGCGGTCAATCATTCCAGCTAACTTGACGCCACATTCGGCACTCGCGAGGGCCCGGCTCACCCGATGTCGCACATCGCTTCTCATCCGCAACGCAACACGCTGCGCCTCGAGCTCAAGCAGAACCTGATCCTGGGAGGCATGAGCGTGGACGCGTGGGAAGAGCTCGAGCCACGCCTCGAGATCGGCGAATACCGCAAGGGCGAGCAGCTCGTCCACCAGGGCTCGACCGAGATGGAGCAGCTCTTCATCCTCGACGGGATCCTGAAGCGCGTGGTCGCGAACGCCGAAGGCAAGGAGATGATCCTGCGCTTCGCCGCGGAGACCGACATGGACACCTCCTACGCGGCCTGGCGGCTCAAGACGCCGGTCCCCTACAGCATCGTGGCGGTGACCCGCGTGCGGGCCGCCAAGCTGTCGATGCCTCAATGGGTCGCGTTTCTCGACCGGCAGCCCGACGTCAAGGCGCGCTTCGAGTACGAGGTGATGAAGCTGATGAGCGAGGTGATGGCGCATACGATCACGCTGCATCTCCTCGATGCGCCTGGACGGCTCGCGCGGTTCGAGCGCAAGCATCGGGCGCTCCTCGGCCGCATTCCGAGCAAGGAGCTCGCGTCCTTCCTCAATCTCACGCCCGAGACGCTCTCGCGGCTGAAGCACCGCGCGCAGTAGGCGGTGTCAGCGTCGCGGCCGGCGCATGGCGCGCAGCTCGCTGGCGACCTCGGACACGCCGTTCGTCCGGGCGGCGACCGCGACGGCGTGCTTGCGCTCCTTGTCGTCCTCGACCATTCCGCGCAGCGTCACCCGGCCGCCTTTGGCGATGATCGTGACGTCCACTTTGGCCGTCTCCGGGGAGGCGGCGAACGCCGCACGCACCCGCGCCTCGGTGGTCAGGTTCGCGAGCTGCGCGCGCGATTTCTCGGTCTCCTGGAACTCGGGCCGGCCGGCGAGGGCGACCACCTGCTCGACGCAGGAGGCGATCGAGACCCGGGCCGTGTTCAGCGTGAGGTCGTAGAGCAGCGGATCGCCCCAGCGTACGCGGAAGCGGCTCTGCATCGCCGCCGCGTGTGCATCGTCGCTGGCGGCGATCTCCTCCCGAACGTAGGCGCCGTCGTCGGTGTCGAGCCGCTTCATGAGTGTCTTGATCCGCGCCTCCACCGGCGCGCACACCCGCACGCAGGGGATGTGCGCGACCGGCCCGAGCAGAAGCGTCGAGCCCCACCCGCGGACGAGCACGTCGCCCGCCTGTGCCGCGGCGAACACCTCCTCGGCGGTGAAGAGCGCGATCTCCTCGCCTGGCGCCCAGAGACGCTCGAGCAGCGACGCCTTGCCCTCGCGCAGCCGGTGCACGAGGCTCTTCTTCACCTTCGCGCGGCCGGCCACGCGCTCCGCGAGATCGTTGCTGACCACCCTGATGCCGAGCGCCCTGGAGACGCCAGCCGCCACCTCGTCGCCGCGGACGCCGAGCTCCATAGTCATTGCGACAACCGGCATCTCAGGCCGCCTTCGCCTTGCGCAGGGCGGTCTGCATCAGCGGCCAGAAGAGCAGCACCAGCGCGAACGTCGTCATTCCCCCGACGAGCGGCTTGGAGAAGAAGATCGACATGTCGCCCTGCGAGACGAGCATCGCCTGCCGGAATGCGCTCTCGGCGCGGTCGCCGAGCACGAGCGCGAGCACGAGCGGCGCAAGCGGGTAGCCGAGCTTCCGGAGCACATAGCCCGCCACGCCGAAGACCAGCATCAGGTACACGTCGAACATCGAGTTGTGCACGGTGTAGGCGCCGATGGCGCAGATCACGATGATGACGGGCGCGATGATCGAAAACGGGATGCGCAGGATCGCGGCGAACAGCGGCACGCAGGTCAGCACGACGATGAGACCGGCGACGTTCCCGAGATACATGCTCGCGATCAGGCCCCAGACGAACTCCTTCTGCTCCTGGAAGAGCAGCGGCCCGGGCTGAAGGCCCCAGATCAGCAGCCCCCCCAGCAGCACCGCCGCGGTTGGCGACCCCGGGACGCCGAGCGTCAGCATCGGCAGCAGCGCGGAGGTGCCGGCGGCATGCGCCGCGGTCTCAGGCGCGACGACGCCCTCGACCTGCCCGGTCCCGAACTTTTCGCCGTCCTTCGAGAAGCGCTTCGCCACGCCGTAGGCCATGAACGAGGCCGGCGTGGCGCCGCCGGGCACGATCCCCATGAAGCAGCCGACGGCGGCGCTGCGCAGGCTCGTCAGCCAGTAGCGCGGCAGCTCGCGCCAGGTCTCCAGCACGACCTTGAGGTTGATCTTCGCGTTCGCGCCCTTGAACGCGAGCCCTTCCTCGAGCGTGAGCAGGATCTCGCCGATGCCGAAGAGGCCGATGACCGCGATCAGGAAGTCGAACCCCTGTAGCAGCGCGGTGGAGCCGAACGTCAGGCGGAGCGACCCGGTCACCGTGTCCAGCCCGACCGCCGCGAGCGCGAATCCGACCATCATCGACGCGATCGTCTTCAACGCCTGGCCCTTGCTCATACCGACGAAGGCGCAGAAGGTCAGGAGGTACACGGCGAAGAACTCCGGCGGGCCGAACGCGAGCGCGAAGTTCGCGACGATCGGCGAGAGGAACGTGATCACGATCACCGCGATCAGGGCGCCGATGAACGACGAGGTGAACGCCGCCGTCAGCGCCGCGCCCGCGCGCCCCTTCTGCGCCAGCGGGTAGCCGTCGAAGGTCGTCGCGACCGACCACGGCTCGCCGGGAATGTTGAACAGGATCGACGTGATCGCGCCGCCGAAGAGCGCCCCCCAGTAGATGCAGGAGAGCATGATGATCGCCGAGGTCGGCGGCATCGTGAACGTGAGCGGCAGCAGGATGGCGACGCCGTTGGCGCCGCCGAGGCCCGGCAGCACGCCGATGATGACGCCGAGCACCACCCCGACGAACATCAGCATCAGGTTGAACGGCGTCATCGCGACGCCGAACCCCTGGATCAGCGAGTTGATCTCCTCCAACGATCCCCCTAGAGAACCCGCGCCACGTGCGCTATTCGAGCTTGAGCCACACCTCGAGCGGCCCCTTCGGCAGCGGCAGCCTGAACCACACCTCGAACAGCAGGAAGAACACCACGCTGACGCCGATCGCGACGACGGCAGTCGTGAGCCAGGGATAGCGTCCGAGCTGGCGCATGAAGAACCCGATGAACAGCGTCGAGGCCACGTACAGGCCGAGCGGCTTGATCAGCACGACATAGACGATCGACGGCACCAGCATCCACAGCACTTGCCTGAACGCGCCGCGCGTCACGAACACCTTCGCCGCTTTCGTCTTGTCGCCGAGCGCGCGGAAGATCACGACCGCGGTGGCGAAGCAGATCAGCAGCCCGACATAGAACGGAAAGTACCCCGCCTGCGGCCCGTCTTCCGCCCACCGGGCGCCGAGGCGCACGCTGTCGACGATCACGATCGCGCCGAGCAGGAACAGCAGCCCGGCGACGACGATCTCCAAAGTGCGTGTGGTGGCAGCGGGACGGTCGTTGTTGTCGTGCATGGGAGACCGTTCTGGGCAAGCGCAAGGGCCGGCGGCGGCGATCGACTCGCCGCTTCAACGCCGGCCTGCGGGACCCGACCCTACTTGGCGATGAAGCCCGCTTCCTTCATGAGCTCGCGGTGGCGCTGCTCCTCCTTTGCCACCCAGCTGAGATACGCATCGCCGGTGAGGGCGGTCTGGTTGAACGCGCCGCGCTCCATGAACTCCTTCCACTCGGGCGTCTCGCGGACTTTGCTGAACAGGGCGACATAGTAGTCGCGCTGCGCGTCCGTCACCCCGCCCGGCATGAAGATGCCGCGCAGCATCAGGTAGTCCATGTCGACGCCGGATTCCTTGCACGTCGGGATGTCGCTCCAGGCCATCGTCTCCGTGACCTTCGTCTTGTACTGCAGCCTCTTCTCATCGAAAACGCAGAGCGGCCGCAGTTTCCCGCCGCGCCACTGGGCCACCGCCTCGATCGGGTTGTTAACGGTCGAGTCGACGTGCTTGCCGACGAGCTGCGTCGCCACCTCGCCGCCGCCCTTGTACGGGATGTACGTGAACTTGGTCCCGGTCTGCTTCTGCAGCCCCACGGTGATGATCTCGTCCTCCTGCTTCGATCCCGTGCCGGCCATCTTGAACTTGCCCGGCCCGGCTTTCTTGGCCGCCTCGACATACTCCTTCGCCGACTTGTAGGGCGACTCGGCGTTCACCCACAGGACGAACTGGTCGAGCGCCAGCATCCCGACCGGCGTGAGGTCCCGCCAGTTGAACGGCACTCCGGTCGCGAGCGGGGTCGTGAACAGGTTCGACAGGGTGATGATGATCTTGTGCGGATCGCCCTTGGCGCCCTTCACCTCCAGGAACCCTTCCGCGCCGGCGCCGCCACCCTTGTTGATGACGACGATCGACTGCTTCATGAGGTTGTGTTTCTGGATGATGGCCTGGCTGAGACGCGCCATCTGGTCCGCCCCGCCGCCGGTGCCGGCCGGAACGATGAACTCCACCGTCTTGGTCGGCTCCCATGCGGACTGGGCCGGGGCCTGGCCCGCGGTGGCCGCGATGATCGTGCCGCACGCCAGCGCTGCGGCGCGAAAAGAACGCAGATTAGAGAATTTCATAGGCTCCTCCGAGCGAAACTTCGGTTCCTCCACGCCGCTTTCTCCCGTTCGCCCCGGTCCGGGGCGCTTCACGCAGCGGTCTGGTTTTCCTACGGGATTCTGGCGCGAGATTGTCCGCGAAGCGCTTGACCCGCGTCAAGAAAAGAGCGGCCTGGGCGCGCGCGGGAAAGGCCCGCCGCGCACCGGCAAAGGACCCGAAGAGGGCTCGCCCCTTGCTCGTCGGCGATATAGGAGGATGTCCCCCTTCGCCCGCAAGATAGCGGCGCAAACGTCTCGCAAAGGCGCGCGCTAACGTTCCGGCGCCGAGTCCGGGACTGGCGCTTCGCGCGTGCCGGCAGCCGCCGCGGCCGCCCCCTTCCGCTTCGCGAGCCAGGTGCCTACCAGCACGACGAACGCGGCGCCGATCAGGCCGCAGAGCACCTCGAGGCTGACGCCGGCGAGCACCGGTTTCCCGTTCACGTGCGCGAAGGTGGCTTTCACCCAGCCGCCGATGGCCGGGTCGGTGACCGCCATCTCGCCGGCGACCAAGCCGAGCAGCGCGGCGCCGATCGTGATGATGATCGGCCAGCGCTCCATCACCTTGATCAGCATGGTCGCGCCGAAGATCACGAGCGGGATCGAGATCGCCAGCCCGAGGACGAGCAGGACGAGGCTGCCGCCGGCCGCCGCCGCAACGGCGATCACGTTGTCGAGGCTCATCACCAGGTCGGCGATCAGGATCGTCTTGATCGCGGCGACCAGGCTGTCGCTCGCGTCGATGTTCTCGCCGCCGTCCTCCGGCATCAGCAGCTTCACGCCGATCCACAGCAGCAGCGCCGCGCCGATCAGCTTCAGCCACGGCAGCGAGAGCAGCGCGACCGCGAACACGGTCAGGACCACCCGCATGATGATCGCGGCGGCCGAGCCCCAGATGATCGCCTGCTGCTGCTGCTTCGGCGGCAGCGACCGCGCGGCGAGCGCGATCACGACCGCGTTGTCGCCCGAGAGGACGATGTTGACGCCGATGATCTTCGCGAGGCCGACCCAGAAGGCTTGCGACAGGACTTCTTCGAGCATCGGGAGCTTCTCCGGGTCACGCGAGCTGCGATCGAGCTGACGCGATTCTACCGCGCCGCGCCCGATCAGAAGAGCCCGACGACCTTGCCGTCGACGACGTCGATCTTCTCGGCGGAGGGCACCTTCGGCAAGCCGGGCATCGTCATGACGTCGCCGCAGATCATGACGACGAACTCGGCGCCGGCGGCGAGGCGGACCTCGCGGACGTTCACGACGTGCCCGGTCGGCGCGGCGCGCGCTTGCGGATCGGTCGCGAACGAGTATTGCGTCTTCGCGACGCACACCGGGTAATGTCCGTAGCCGTCGTCCTGGAGCTTCTTGATCTGCGCGCGGACCTTCGCATCCGCGGTCACCTCGCCCGCGCGGTAGACCGTCTTCGCGATCTTGTTGATCTTGTCCCAGAGCGTATCCGCGTCCTCGTACACGAAACGGAAGTCCGACTTCCGGTCGCTCAAGGCCACGACGACGCGCGCCAGCTCCGCCGCGCCCCTGCCGCCGTCGCCCCAGTGAGTGGCGAGCACCACCGGCACGCCGTACTTCGACATGCGGCTCTTGAGCAGCTCGAGCTCCGCCGGCGTGTCCTGGTTGAAGCGGTTGATCGAGACCACGCACGGTATGCCGTAGTTCTTCTGCACGTTCTCGACGTGCCGCTCCAGGTTTGCGAGGCCCTTCTCCAGCGCGCCGAGGTTCTCCTGGCCGATCGTCTTGAGGTCCTGACCGCCGTGGTACTTGAGCGCGCGCACGGTGGCGACGATCACCGTGGCGCTCGGGCGCAGACCCGTCTTGCGGCACTTGATGTCGACGAACTTCTCGGCGCCGAGGTCGGCGCCGAAGCCGGCCTCGGTCACCACGTAGTCGGCGAGCTTGAGCGCCGCGCGCGTCGCGATGACCGAGTTGCAGCCGTGCGCAATGTTCGCGAACGGGCCGCCGTGGATGAACGCCGGGTTGTTCTCCAGCGTCTGCACGAGGTTCGGCGCAAGCGCGTCCTTCAGCAGCACCGTCATCGCTCCGTGCGCCTTCAGGTCGCGCGCCGTGACCGGCTTCTGATCCTTGGTGTAGCCGACCACAATGTTGCCGAGCCGCTGCTTCAGATCCTCGACCGAGGTCGAGAGGCAGAAGATCGCCATCACCTCGGAGGCGACCACGATGTCGAAGCCGTCCTCGCGCGGGTAGCCGTTCGCCGTCCCGCCGAGCGCGACGACGATATCGCGGAGCGCGCGGTCGTTCATGTCGAGGACGCGCTTCCACTGGATGCGCCGGATGTCTAGCCCTAGCTCGTTGCCATGGTTGATGTGGTTGTCGAGCATCGCCGCGAGCAGGTTGTTCGCGAGCGCGATGGCGCTGAAGTCGCCGGTGAAGTGGAGGTTGATGTCCTCCATCGGCACCACCTGCGCGTAGCCGCCGCCGGCGGCGCCGCCCTTCACCCCGAACACCGGCCCGAGCGAGGGCTCGCGCAGGCAGATCACCGCCCGCTTCCCGATCTGGTTCAGCGCATCGCCGAGACCCACGGTGGTCGTCGTCTTGCCTTCGCCCGCCGGGGTCGGCGTCATCGCCGTGACGAGGATCAGCTTGCCGTCGGCGCGGCTCTTCAGGCCGTCGAGATACCCGAGCGAGACCTTCGCCTTGTAGTGTCCGTACGGCTCGAGGCTCTCCTCCGGGATCCCGAGCTTCTCGAGCGCGACCTTGGCGATCCGTTGCAGCTTCGCGGCCTGGGCAATCTCGATGTCGGACGGCATGCTCTCGGCTCCTGTTCGGCGATAGGTCCGGACTAGGTTAGGTGCCCGCCCGGCCGAGCCACATTGACTGCCGTCAAGGCGCGCATCCTAACGGCCAGACTGCTGCGTTTCGCGGAATTGCGGCAGCGCCGCGCGGCCGGCGAAATGCGCGTTCGACCCCTCCGCGACCTCGATCCGCAGCACCTCGTTCCACTTCGCCATCCGCTCCGACCGGGCGAACGAACCGACCTTGAGCTGGCCCGCGTCCCAGCCGACGGCGAGGTGCGCGATCGAGACGTCCTCGGTCTCGCCCGACCGGGCGGATACGATCGTGCCCCAGCCCGCGCGCTTTCCGGCATCGAGCGCCGCGCGCGCCTCGGTGACGGTACCCGCCTGGTTCGGCTTCACGAGCACCGCGTTGCACGCGCCGCGCTCCGCCGCCGCGGCGACCCGGGCCGCGTTGGTCACCAGCAAGTCGTCGCCGATGACCTGGACCCGCCCCCCTACGGCACGCGTGAAGCGCGCAAAGCCGTCGACATCGTCCTCGGCGAGCGGGTCCTCGACCGAAACGATGGGGTAGCGCGCGAGCCAGCGCTCGAGCATCTCGCCCATCCCGTCCGAGTCGAGCTCGCGTCCCTCGAGGCCGAGGCGGTAGCGACCCCCCCGCCCGAATTCCGATGCCGCGATGTCGAGCGAGATCGCCATCTCCGCGCCCGGCGTGAAACCGGCCCGCTCGATCGCGCGCACCAGCCAGTCGAGCGCCTCGTCGTTCGCGGCGAAAGCCGGCCACCAGCCGCCCTCGTCGGCCACGCCGGCGAGCCGCCCCGCGTCGCGCAGCAACTCGCCCGCGGCGCGGTAGACCTCCGCGGTCATCTCGAGCGCCGCGGCGAAATCGCGCGCACCGAGCGGCATCACCATGAAGTCCTGGACGTCGACGCGGCGCCCGGCGTGCGCGCCGCCGCCGAAGATCTGGATCTCCGGCAACGGCAACCGGATCGGACCTTCGCCCGCCAGCCGGCGGTAGATCGGCGTGCCCTCGGCCACCGCCGCGGCGTGCAGCACGGCCAGCGACACAGCGGTCGTCGCGTTGCCGCCGAGCCGCGACCGGTTCGGCGTCCCGTCGAGGACCGCGAGTGCCGCGTCGACCGCCGCCTGGTCGGCTGCGTCCATGCCGGCGAGCGCCCGCGCGATCGGCCCCCCCACGTTCGCGACCGCGCGGCCGACATCCATCCCACCGAGCCGTGCGCCGCCATCGCGGAGATCGGCGGCCTCGTGGGTGCCGCGCGAGGCACCGGCGGGCGCGATCGCTCGCCCGCGCGCGCCGCAGGCAAGGCCGACCTCCGCCTCGACCGTCGGCCGCCCGCGCGAGTCCCACACCCGGCACCCCGTGACCGCGACGATCTCCGTATCGCTCACGGCCGGGCGTCCGGCTTCACGTGCGCTCCGTCGCCCGCCGCCACGCCTCGGCGACCTCGGCGAGCCGCGTGCGCGGTCCGAGGAGCAGAGGTTTCGCGCACGCGCGCACCAGGTCGCGGTCCGCGTCCTCGGTGATGTACTCCACCGGCGACTTGCCGTCGACGCGGGCGAGCAGCAGCCCCGGAAGCAGCCACGCGCACCGGGCCTCGAACACGTCGCGCGGCTCCCAGGTCACGCCGGCGAGATAGGCGTCCGCGGTCGCCCGGAAAAGCGCGAGGTAACTGGCGCGCCAGTGCGGCCGCCACGCGCACTTGAGCAGGAGGTGGTTGAGCAGGAACGCCAGGTCGAACGCCGGGTCGCCGTACCAGGCGCACTCCGCGTCGAGGAACACGGGGCCGCCCGGCCCGGCAAGGATGTTCTTCGGGCTGACGTCGCCGTGCACCAGCGCGAGCTTGGTGCGCGCCGCCGTCTCCGCGAGCCGCCGCAACGCCGTGGCGCAATCGGGGTGGCGCTCGGCCGTCGCGAGGAGATAGGGCTCTAGGCGGATCGCGCGGAAGATGTCATCGTTCGCGAAGCGCGCCGCGATGTCGACACGGCCCGCGGTCGCGGCGTGCACGAGCACGATGCGGCGTCCGACTTCGGCGGCGACCGCCGCATCGATCCGGCCGTCCCGAAGCTCGGTCTTCCACACCGGGTTCATTTCGGGGGCAAGCCACGCCATCGCGAAGAGCCCGGCCGTGCGGTCTTCGCCGATCAGGCGCGGCACGGCATCGGGGACGATCTCGCCGGCGACGCGGATCCACTCCGCCTCGCTGTGATTGCGCGCGACCGGCGCGCGCCAGTCGGCGGCGACCTTGAGCTTCGGCAGCGCCCGCTTGACGCAGAAACTGCGCCCCGCGACATCGACGCGCGCGATGTCGGAAGAAACCCCGCCGGCAAGCGGCGTGACGGCGACACGTACGCCGGGAGGGATGAGACCGAGACGGTGGAGCGCGTCGAGCAGCTCTTCGGACATCGGCGCTGCGGACATCCGGCGATTTCACCACGATTCGGTGACTGCCGTACGGGGCCGGCCCCCGCGTGGAATCCCTCGATGACTCAGGCGGCCGACGGCAGCGGCGTCTGCCCGCCGCCGAAGCTCGCCTGCTTCGGCTGCTCCCCGCCGCGCGTCAGGCGCACCGCGCAGTATTTGAACTCCGGGATCTTGCCGAACGGGTCGAGCGCCGGGTTGGTGAGCTTGTTGGCCGCGGCCTCGTAGTAGCAGAACGGGATGAACACCGCGCCCTGCGGCGTGCCCTCGTCGACGCGCGCATAGAGCGAGATCGCGCCGCGCCGCGATTCAACGGTGATCACCTCGCCCGGCTTGATGCGCAGCCGCGCGAGATCGGCCGGGTGGACGCTCGCGACCGGCTCCGGCTCGATCGCATCGAGCACGCCGGCGCGGCGCGTGATCGCGCCCGTGTGCCAGTGCTCGAGCTGCCGGCCGGTGATCAGCACCAACGGGTACTCGTCGTCCGGCCGTTCGTCGGCGTGGATGATGTCGGCCGGCACGAACTTCGCGCGCCCGGTCGCGGTCGGGAAGTGGTCGGTGAACACCACCGGCTGGCCAGGGTCGCCCTCGTTCTCGCACGGATAGGTGACCGACGAGTCGCGCTCGAGGCGATCCCAGGTGATGCCCGCGATCGAGTCCATGCCCTGCCGCATCTCGTTGAACACGTCGCGCGGATGCGGGTACTGCCAGTCGAGCCCGATCCGCCGTGCGAGCTCCTGGATGATCCACAGGTCCTCGCGCGCCTCGCCCGGCGGCTCGATCGCCTTGCGGCCGAGCTGCACCATGCGGTCGGTGTTGGTCACGGTGCCGACCTTCTCCGGCCAGGCGGTCGCCGGCAGCACGACGTCGGCGAGATACGCGGTCTCGGTGAGGAAAATGTCCTGCACGACCAGGTGCTCGAGCGTCGCGAGCGCCTCGCGGGCGTGGTCGACGTCCGGATCGGACATCGCCGGGTTCTCGCCCATGATGTACATCCCGCGGATCTCGCCCTTCTTCGCCGCGTTCATGATCTCGACCACGGTGAGGCCGGGCTTCGGATCCAGCTCCTGCCCCCAGAGCGCCTCGAAGCGCCGCTTCGCCTCCGGGTTGTCGACGCGCTGATAGTCCGGATAGACCATCGGAATGAGGCCGGAGTCGGAGGCGCCCTGCACGTTGTTCTGGCCGCGCAGCGGATGCAGCCCGCACCCCGGCCGGCCGATCTGGCCGGTGGAGAGGGCGAGCGCAATCAGGCAGCGCGCGTTGTCGGTCCCGTGGATGTGCTGCGAGATCCCCATGCCCCACAGGATCATCGAGCCCTTGGAGGTCGCGTAGAGTCGCGCCACTTCGCGGATCCTCGGGGCGGGGATCCCGCAGATCGGCGCCATCTTCTCCGGCGAATACTTCTTGACGTTTTCCTGGAGCGCTGCGTAGTTCGCGGTGCGGTCGCGAATGAACGCCTCGTTGGCGAGCCCCTCCTCGACGATCGTGTACAGCATCGCGTTGAGCAGCGCGACGTCGGTGTCGGGGTTGAACTGCAGGAGATGGGTCGCGTGCCGGGAGAGATCGGTGCGGCGCGGGTCGGCGACGATGAGTTTTGCGCCGCGCTTCGTCGCGTTCTTCATCCAGGTCGCGGCCACCGGGTGGTTGCTGGTCGGGTTGGCGCCGATGACGAAGATGACCTCGGCCTTGGCGACGTCGCGCACCTGGTTCGAGACCGCGCCGGAGTTGATCCCTTCCATCAGCGCCGCGACGCTCGAGGCGTGGCAGAGCCGGGTGCAGTGGTCGACGTTGTTCGAGCCGAAGCCGGTGCGCACGAGCTTCTGGAAGAGGTAGGCCTCCTCGTTCGTCCCCTTCGCCGAGCCGAAGCCGGCGAGCGCACGCGGACCATTCCGGTCGCGGATCGCGCGCAGGCCGTTTGCCGCGAGGTCGAGAGCCTCGTCCCACGTCGCCTCGCGGAATGCGTCGCGCCAGTTGTCCGGGTCCACCACGAAGTCCTTCGTCTTCGGTATGCCCGGCTTCCGGACGAGCGGCTTCGTCAGGCGCTGCCGGTGGTGGATGTAGTCGAAGCCGTAGCGGCCCTTCACGCACAGCCGGCCGCCGTTCGCCGGGCCGTTGATGCCCTCGACGAAGAGGATCCGGTTGTCCTTGATGTTGTAGGTGAGCAGGCAGCCGACGCCGCAGTACGGGCACACCGAGTCGACCTTCTTATCGACCTCCGCGAGCCCCACCTCGCGCGCCGGCATCAGCGCGCCGGTCGGGCACACCTGCACGCACTCGCCGCAGGCGACGCAGGTCGACGCGCCCATCGGGTCGTCGAAGTCGAACACGATCTTCGAGTGATCGCCGCGGAACGCGTAGCCGATCACGTCGTTCACCTGCTCCTCGCGGCAGGCGCGGACGCACCGCGTGCACTGGATGCAGGCGTCGAGGTTGACAGCGATGGCGGGATGCGAGAGGTCCGCCTTCGGCTGGCTGCGCGCCGGGAACCGCGACCGCTCCACGCCGAGCCGCCGCGCCCAGGAATCCACCTTGTTCCGCTTGGTGTACCGCTGCTCCGGCATGTCGGCGAGGAGGAGTTCGATCACCATCTTCTGCGATTTGACCGCGCGCTCACTCTCGCTCGACACCTCCATGCCGTCCTTCGGATAGCGGCAGCAGGAGGGCGCGAGCGCCCGCTCGCCCTTGATCTCGACCATGCAGGCGCGGCAGTTGCCGTCGGAGCGGATATTCCCGCCGTAGCAGAGGTGCGGAATGACGACGCCGTGCTTGCGCGCCGTCTCGATGATCGCCTCGTCGGCGCGCCCGACGACCGTGCGGCCGTTCAGCTTGAACTCGACTGGCAGCGCCGCGACTTCTTCCCTGGTGATCGCCGTCATTTGGTACCTTCGCTCCGGCCGCGTTCCTGCGGGAAATACTTCAGCACCGTCAGCACCGGGTTCGGCGCGGCCTGGCCGAGCCCGCAGATCGAGGCATCCATCATCGCGCCGGACAGCTCAGTGAGCAACGGCGCGTCCCACGACGGCGCCGCCATCAGCGCGAGCGCCTTGGCGGTCCCGACCCGGCACGGCGTGCACTGCCCGCACGACTCGTCCCTGAAGAATCGCATGAGGTTGCGGGCCGCGTCCGTGGCGCGGTCCTTGTCCGAGAGCACTACGACCGCCGCCGAGCCGATCAGGCAGCCGTACGGCTGCAGCGTATCGAAATCGAGCGGGACGTGCGCGAGCGACGCCGGCAGGATGCCGCCCGACGCGCCCCCCGGGAGATAGCCGTAGAGCGTGTGGCCGTCGAGCATCCCGCCGCAGTACTCGTCGATCAGCTCGCGCACCGAGATCCCGGCCGGCGCAAGATGCACGCCCGGCTTCTTCACTCGGCCGGAGACCGAGAACGAGCGCAACCCCTTGCGGCCGTTGCGGCCGAAGCCCGCGAACCACTCCGGTCCGCGCTCGACGATGTCGCGGATCCAGAACACCGTCTCCATGTTGTGCTCGAGCGTCGGGTAGCCGAAGAGGCCCACCTGTGCGACGTACGGCGGCCGCAGGCGCGGCATGCCGCGCTTGCCCTCGATCGACTCGATCATCGCCGACTCTTCGCCGCAAATGTACGCGCCGGCGCCACGGCGGAGATCTATTGGCGGCAGCGCGCACGGCGGGTCGGCCTTCAGCCGCGCGAGCTCGCGCTCGAGGATCGCGCGGCAGCCGTGGTACTCGTCGCGGAGGTACACGTAACAGGCGCCGGCCTGGACCGCCCAGGCGGCGACGAGCATGCCCTCGATGAAGCGGTGCGGGTCGCGCTCGAGATACACGCGATCCTTGAACGTGCCCGGCTCGCCTTCGTCGATGTTGATCGCCACGACCTTCGGCTGCGGCTCGACGCGCACGATCCGCCACTTGCGCCCGGTCGGAAAGCCGGCGCCGCCGAGGCCGCGCAGGCCCGAGTGCTCCATCGTCTCGATGATCTTCTCCGGCGCGTGCTTGCCCGCGAGGCAATCGGCGACGAGGCGGTAGCCGCCGGCGGCGCGATACGCGTCGTATCCCGCGTACTCGGGACTGGGGTCGAGTATCAGTCCGGGTGTGTTCTTCGGCTCGAGGAGTGACGCCGGGCTGAAGCGCGCGCCGTCCTTCGGGGCGGGATGCTTGAGATCGCGCCGGCCGACGAGCGCGCGGACGCGGTCGACCGTCGCGCACGCCACCGGGTGCTGGCCGACCACCGCGGCCGGCGCCTGCTCGCAGCGGCCGATGCAGGGGGCGGCGAGCACGCGGACGTTCGGGCCGAGCAGCTGCGGGAGCGAATCGAGCAACCCTTGCGCGCCGGCGAGCTCGCACGCGATCGAATCGCAGACGCGCACGGTGATCGCGGGCGGCGCCGTCTCGCCGTCCTTCACGACGTCGAAGTGGTGATAGAAGGTGGCGACCTCGTACACCTCGGTCATCGCGAGCTTCATCTCCTGCGCGAGCGCAACGAGGTGTCGGTCCGATAGGCAGCCGTACCGGTCCTGGATCTTGTGGAGCTGCTCGATGAGGAGGTCGCGCCGCCGCGGCGCTGCGCCGAGGAGCGCCCGCACGTCCGCTAGGGCCTGCGGATCGACGCGCCGGCCCTTCGGCGTCGCACGGACCTTCGTTGCGCGGTTCGGTGGCGTCGCTCGGGGTCGGTCGTTCATCGCCGGGGTGCTGCGCCCTCGCCCTGCGCGCGAAACGCGCAGGTCATTGACCGGCCAAGCGTATCACGCACGCTCGCCACGGCGACATTGACGCGCGTCAAGCGCCGCGCGGCGCAGTCGCTGCAGCGCGGAATCAGCCGCGGAGGAGGAAAGCGTTCAGTGCTTGATTGACCGCGGCCGGGGCTTCCATGTTCGCCATGTGCCCCGCGCCGGCGATCGCCGCGCGGCGCGCGCCCGGGATCTCGCGCGCCAGGGTCTCGGCCATGCGCTGGAAGTCGGGCAGATCGCGGTCGCCGACGAGGACGAGCGTCGGCGCGCGGATCGCGCCGAGCCGGCCCGCCGCGGGCGGCGCCACCGCTCGCTCGGGGTTCTGGTTGACGTTCTGGTTGACGAAGTGCCAGCCCGAGTAATCGTCGACCATTCGCTTCAGGCGCGTTGCGACCGCCGGGTTCTCGCGCGCCGGCGCGAACAGCGGAAGCCCGAGCCACAGCGACTTCGCCTGGGCGACGTCGCGTCGCCGGCCGGCCTCGACGATCGGCGCGTACGCTGTGAGCCACTCCCGCGACCACTGCCAGCCGCCGATCACGCCATTGATCACCACCAGCGAGCGCAACCCGTCCGGATAGATGACGGCATAGTCCAGCGCAAACCGGCCGCCCATCGACAGTCCCACGATATGAGCTTGCCGCGCGTCCAGCCGGTCGAGGAGGGCCGCGAGATCGTCGGCGTTCGAGTACGGCTCGCCCGGGTTCGGCGGCGCCGACTTGCCGAACCCCCGCGCGTCGTACCGAATCACCCGGAACTCGCGCGCGAGGAACTCGAACTGGTCGTCCCACATCCGGGTGTCGAGCGTGAAGGCGTGGACCAGGACCACCGGCTCACCGCTGCCGGCGACCTCGTAGTAGAGCCGCGTGCCGTTCACCTCGGCAATACCGGCGTCGCGCTTGGGCGCGATACGATCGGCACCCTCCGGCCCGGCGCATGCGGCGAGCGCGAGCGTCGAGCCGGCGGCGAGGAAGCGGCGGCGCGAAATCATCGGGCGGGACTCGGCCGCGCTGCGGCCTCGACCAGGCCCCGCAGCTTCGCGACTGCGGTTTCCGGGCTGGTGAGGACGGTCCCGCCGGTCGCTGCCGCCACCGCGGGCGCCGCGCGCGCCATCGAGAACTGCGCGAGCAGGATGGCGTCGTGGCCCGCCAGCGACCGCGCTGCGTCCACGATCAGCCGATCGTGCTCGGCGCCGTTGCCCGCATCGAGCGCCGTCATCGCCCCGCGCACGAATAGCGGCGTGATCTGCACGTCTGCCCCCCGCGACGCGGCCAGCGCCTCGAGCTCGCCGGTCATCGACGGAATCGTCGGTGCGAACGTCGCGACGAGCGCGAGCGTCGACCCGGCGGCGAGCGCCGCTTCGAGCATCGCCTCGTTGGGCTTGAGCACCGGGATGCGGACGCCCGAGCGCGCCGCGTCGATCGCCGCGCCGAACGCCGAGCAGGTGTAGAGAATGCCGTCCGCGCCCAGGCCGGCGGCGTAGGTTGCGAGCGCGCCGATCCGCTCCGTCATCGGTCCCGCGAGCGTGCCGCGGTGCTCGAGGTCCCGGCTCAAGGCGTCGTCGAGCAGGTTGACGGTCTCGGCCTCGGACCAGCCGCGGGCGAATGCGGCGGCGATCGGATCCATCGCCACCCGGACGGCGTGGATCAGCGCGATGCGGGCCGCCACCGATCAGGACTTCAGGACGGACTTGAGGAGCTTGCCCATCTCGGCCGGGTTACGCGTCACCTTGATCCCGCACTCCTCCATCACCGCGAGCTTCTCCTGCGCGGTGCCCTTGCCGCCCGAGATGATCGCGCCCGCATGTCCCATCCGCTTCCCCGGCGGGGCAGTCACGCCGGCGATGAAGCCGACGACGGGCTTCTTCATGTTGGCTTTCACCCAGCGCGCAGCGGTCTCCTCGTCGGACCCGCCGATCTCGCCGATCATGATCACCGCATCGGTCTCGGGGTCGTCGTTGAAGAGTTGCAGCACGTCCAGGTGCTTCATCCCGTTCACCGGGTCGCCGCCGGTCCCGACCGCGCTCGACTGCCCCAGCCCCACCGCGCTGAGCTGCCACACCGCTTCGTAGGTGAGCGTGCCCGAGCGCGACACGACGCCGATGCGGCCCTTCTTGTGGATGTGGCCCGGCATGATGCCGATCTTGATCTCGTCCGGAGTGATGACGCCGGGGCAGTTCGGCCCGACGAGCAGCGTTTTCTTGCCGGCCTTGCGCATCCGGTCGCGGACCTCGATCATGTCGCGCACCGGGATGCCCTCGGTGATGCAGATGACGAGGTCGAGGTCGGCGTCCACCGCCTCCCAGATCGCCGCGGCCGCGCCCGGCGGCGGCACGTAGATCACCGACGCGTTCGCGCCGGTCTTCGCCTTCGCATCCGCGACGCTCGCGAAGATCGGGATCCCCTCGAAGCTGTCGCCCGCCTTCTTCGGGTTCACGCCGGCGACGAAGCAGTTCTTCCCGTTCGCGTAGTCGCGGCTCATCCGGGTGTGGAACTGGCCGGTCTTCCCGGTGATGCCCTGGGTGACGACCCTGGTGTTGCGATTGATGAGGATAGACATCGCCCGCCCCCGTTCCGCGCTACTTGCCCTTCGCCGCGGCGACGACCTTCTCGGCCGCGTCGGCCATGTCCGCCGCTGAGATGATCGGCAGCCCCGACTCGCCGAGGATCCGCTTGCCGAGCTCGACGTTGGTGCCCTCGAGCCGCACCACCAGCGGCACCTTGAGGCTCACCACCTTCGCCGCCTCGACGAGCGCGGTGGCGATGACGTCGCACTTCATGATGCCGCCGAAGATGTTGACGAGGATCGCCTTGAGCGAGGGATTGCGCAGCATGATCTTGAACGCCTCGGTCACCTTCTCGGTGGTCGCCCCGCCGCCGACGTCGAGGAAGTTCGCAGGCTGACCGCCGTAGAACTTGATGATGTCCATCGTCGCCATCGCCAGGCCGGCGCCGTTCACGAGGCAGCCGATGTCGCCCTCGAGCTGGATGTAGTTCAGATCGAACTTCGACGCCTCGACCTCGGCCGGGTCCTCCTCGTCGAGGTCGCGCATCGCGACGATCTCGGGATGACGGAAGAGCGCGTTGTCGTCGAAGTTCATCTTGGCGTCGAGCGCGATCACCCGAGCGTCGCCGGTCAGGATCAGCGGGTTGATCTCGGCGAGCGACGAGTCCGTCTCCCAGAACGCGCGGTACAGCTCCTGCAGCACCGTGCGCGCCTGCGGCACGCTCGCCTCGGGAAGGCCGATCTTCCGCGCGATGTCGTCGGCCTCGGCGTCCTTGATCCCGGTGGCGGGATCGACGGCGAGGCGGTGGATCTTCTCCGGGTGTTTCTCCGCGACCTCCTCGATGTCCATGCCGCCCTCGGCCGAGGCCATCAGCGCGACCTTCTGCGTGCCGCGGTCGATCACCATGCCGACGTAGTACTCCTTCTTGATGTCGGCGCCCTCCTCGATCAGCAGGCGGCGCACCTTCTGGCCCTGCGGGCCGGTCTGGTGGGTCACGAGCCGCATGCCGAGGATCTCGCCGGCGAGCGTCTTCACCTCCTCCACCGACCGCGCGAGCTTGACGCCGCCGCCCTTGCCGCGGCCGCCGGCGTGGATCTGCGCCTTCACGACCCAGACCGGGCCGCCGAGTGACTCCGCCGCCTGCACCGCCTCGTCGACCGAGAAGCAGGGTACCCCGCGCGGGGTCGGTACCCCGTACTTGCGCAAGAGCTCTTTTGCCTGGTACTCGTGGATCTTCATGCCGTCTCTCCCGAGCGAACGCCCGCGCGCCGGTGCCAGCGCGGATAGTACCGCCGCACCGTTTCGCCGCGCGTGTCGAGCGAGTGGCAGCGGTCGAGCTGGAACGGCATCGAGCCGTCGTCGTCGTTGTCCACCCGTTCGCCCGCCATCGCCTGGATCGCCGCGGTCGGGAACTGCGCGAGGATTTCGTTCAGATGCGTGCAGCCGGCGACGCCCGCGAAGCGTTCCTGCACGCCCTTCCGGAACCCGCGCCCGAGGTTGAGGCCGACGAGCCGCCGCGCGTATTCCGGCGTGATCGTGGCGCACGAGCCAGGATACGGCATCGCCTCGGTCAGGACGAACCCGTCGACCACCGCCAGCCGCCGGTCGACGGTGAGCCGGATCCACATGTCGTGCACCGGCGTGCCGGCCGCGCGGACGCCGCTCGACAGCTTGTAGTCGAACGGCTTGATGTCGGTGAGATGGGCTTCGAGGTCCCAGAGACCATCGGCACGCTTGTAGGCCTCGAATCGAAGCCGGCGGGTGTGCGCGAGCGCGCGAGCGACTGACGGCGAGGGCAGCGGCATGGGAACGGGTGATGTTGCGGTGCGGCGATTCTAGCGCAGAACCACAGGCCCAGAACGCGCTCGGTTGGGCTGCACCGGCCTACGGCTGTCATTCCGCATTCATAATCCCCGCCATGCCGTTCGTCCTTGCCCTCGATCAAGGCACCACGAGCTCGCGCGCGATCGTGTTCGACGAATCCGGCGCGGTGCGCGCGATGGCGCAGGCCGAGTTCCGGCAGATCTTCCCGCAACCGGGCTGGGTGGAACACGACCCGGAGGAGATCTGGCGCACGCAGCTCGACGTCGCGCGGGAGGCAATCGCCAACGCGCGCCTTGCGGCGCGCGATTTCGCCGCGATCGGCATCACCAATCAACGCGAGACGACGGTGGTCTGGGATCGCCGCACGGGCGCGCCGCTTGCGAACGCGATCGTGTGGCAGGACCGCCGGACCGCGGACGAGTGCGCGCGCCTGAAGCGCGAAGGGCATGCGGCGCGGGTGGCCGCGAAGACCGGGCTCGTGCTCGACCCGTACTTCTCCGGGACCAAGCTCGCCTGGCTGCTGGATCACGTCGACGGCGCGCGCGAGCGCGCGGAGCGCGGCGAGCTCGCGTTCGGAACGATCGACACCTGGCTCCTGTGGAAGCTCTCCGGCGGGCGGCTGCACGTCACCGATCCAACGAACGCCTCGCGCACCCTGCTCTACGACATCGGCGCCGGGGTCTGGGACGACGAGCTCCTCGCCCTCTTCCGCGTGCCGCGCGCGATGCTGCCCGAGGTGCGGCCCTCGAGCGGCGTGATCGGCACGGTCGAGCCGCGCTTCCTCGACGCCGCGCTTCCGATCGCCGGGATCGCCGGCGACCAGCAGGCTGCGCTCTTCGGCCAGGCGTGTCATGCGCCCGGGATGGCGAAGAACACCTACGGCACCGGTTGCTTCATGCTCCTCCACACCGGCATGAGCCGGATCGCCTCGCAGCACGGCCTGCTCGCCACGCGCGCGGCATCCGTGACCGGCGCGGCCGAGTTCGCGCTCGAGGGCAGCGTGTTCATCGCCGGCGCGGTCGTGCAGTGGCTCCGCGACGGCCTGGGGCTGATCCGCTCGTCGCGCGAGGTCGAGGCGCTCGCGGCGAGCGTCCCCGATTCCGGCGGCGTCTACCTCGTGCCGGCGTTCGCCGGGCTCGGCGCGCCGCACTGGGACCCGTACGCGCGCGGCGCCGCGCTCGGGCTGACGCGGGGGACGACCGCGGCGCACTTCGCCCGCGCGGCGCTCGAGTCGATCGCGTTCCAGTCGGCGGAGGTCCTGGCCGCCATGCTGCGCGACGCGCACCTCGCGCTCGCCGAGCTGCGCGTCGACGGCGGCGCAACGGCGAACGACCTGCTGATGCAGTTCCAGGCGGATCTGCTCGGCGTCCCGGTCGTGCGCCCGCGCGTCGCCGAGACGACCGCGCTCGGCGCGGCCTATCTCGCCGGGCTGGCGACCGGCGTATGGCGGACGAGCGCGGAGATCGCAGCTCAATGGCAGCGCGAGCGCGAGTTCGCGCCGCGGATGTCGCGCGACGAGGCGCAGGCACGCCTCGCTCGCTGGCTGCGCGCGGTGGAACGAGCGAAGGACTGGGCCCGCGAGTAGCGCACGCCTCGGGCCGCGAACGGGTGAAGGTGGACAGGGGCGCCGCGAGTGTCTGGACGCGCTCGAGGGGCGCCCGCGAACACCGACACCGACGGCGGCACGAAGACCGCCGATCTCGGCAGGGCGATTACCGAGGTGCTCCGGGAAGAGGCTCGCCACCGCTGCGGCGGTTGGCATAAGATTCGACTCGAGAGGCGGTGCGCAATCCGCCTGCAGGACACCCATCGCTCGGTCCCGCTCGGGGCGCGGGCAGGCATAGCTCGAAGGAGGATACATGGCGAAGTTCAGCACGGAGGCCCTTCGCACCGTCGCGCTCGTCGGTCACGGCGCGTCGGGCAAGACCACACTAACCGAGGCGCTGCTCAAGACCGCGGGGATGATCCAGGCCGTCGGCAGCGTCGAGCGCGGCTCGACCGTGTGCGACTTCGATCCGATCGAGAAGCAGTACCTCCACAGCCTGCGATCGGCAATCGTGCACCTCGACTATGCGAACACCCGCACCCATCTCATCGACACGCCCGGTTACCCGGATTTCATCGGCCAGGCGATCGGCGCGCTCGATGCGGTCGAGACCGCCGCGGTGGTGATCAACGCCCAGACCGGCGTCGAGATGATCGCGAGCCGGATGATGAACTGGGCGGCCAAGCGCAAGCTGTGCCGCGTCCTGATCGTGAACAAGATCGATGCCGAGAACGTCAACCTGCCGCAGGTGCTCGCGAGCCTGCAGGAAGCGTTCGGCAAGGAGTGCCTGCCGATCAACCTGCCCGCCGACGGCGGCAGGCGTGTCGTCGACTGCTTCTTCAACCCGGCCGGCGAATCGGATTTCTCCTCGGTCGAGCAGGCGCATCGCGCCCTCGTCGACCAGGTGGTCGAGGTGGACGAGGAGCTGATGGCGGTCTACCTCGAGAAGGGCGAGGTCGCGCCCGAGGAGCTGCACGCGCCCTTCGAGAAGGCGCTGCGCGAAGGCCATCTCGTCCCCGTGTGCTTCGTCTCGGCGCGGAACGGCGCCGGCGTTAAGGAGCTGCTCGACGTGTTCGTCAGGCTGCTGCCGAACTCGACCGAGGGCAACCCGCCGCTCTTCTACCGGGGCGAGGGCGAGAAGGCCGAGGAGTTCCGGTCGGTGCCGGATCCGAAAAGGCACGTGCTCGCGCACGTGTTCAAGGTCGTCAACGATCCCTACGTCGGCAAGCTCGGCGTCTTCCGCGTCCACCAGGGCACGGTCACCAAGGACACCCAGCTCTACATCGGCGAGGAGCGGAAGCCCTTCAAGGTCGGGCACCTGTTCGTGCTGCGGGGCAAGGATCACGTCGAGACGTCCGAAGCGGTGCCCGGCGACATCGCGGCGGTGGCGAAGGTGGACGAGATCGAGTTCGACTGCGTGCTGCACGACTCGCACGACGAGGACCAGATCCGCATGCGGCCGCTCGAGTTCCCGACGCCGATGTACGGGCTCGCGATCGAGCCGAAGAAGCGCGGCGACGAGCAGCGGATCTCGGACGCGATCCACAAGATCACCGCGGAGGACCCGACCTTCCACATGGACCACGACGCGACCACTCACGAGACGGTGATCCGCGGCCTCGGCGATCTGCACGTGCGCTCGGTGCTCGAGCGGATGGCGACGCAGTTCAAGGTCGAGGTCAATACCCGACCGCCGCGCATCCCGTTTCGCGAGACGATCACCGCGAAGGCCGACGGTCACGCGCGCCACAAGAAGCAGACCGGCGGCGCCGGCCAGTTCGGCGAGGTGTATCTGCGCGTCGAGCCGCTCGCGCGCGGCGAGGGCTTCGACTTCGTCGACGCGGTGAAGGGCGGCGTGATCCCGAACCAGTTCATCCCGGCGGTGGAGAAAGGCGTGCAGCAGGTGCTCGCCTCGGGCGCGGTCGCGGGCTATCCGATGCAGGACCTCCGCGTGGTCGTCTACGACGGCAAGCACCACGCGGTCGACTCGAAGGAGGTCGCGTTCGTCTCCGCCGGCCGCAAGGCGTTCCTCGACGCGCTCGAGAAGGCGCGGCCGATCGTGCTCGAGCCGATCGTCAACGTCGAGATCATCTGCCCCGAGGGCAACATGGGCGACATCACCGGCGACATCTCCGGCAAGCGCGGGCAGATCACCGGCACGAACTCGCTGTCGCCCGGCGTGGTGACCGTGAGCGGGCTCGTGCCGCTCTCGGAGCTGAACGGCTACGCGAACCGCCTGAAGTCGGTCACCGGCGGTCAAGGCTCCTACTCTATGGAGCTCTCCCACTACGAGCCGGTCCCGCCGAACGTGCAGGCGCAGCTCGCGAACGAGTACCGCGCCTCGCGCGGGCAGCAGGAAGAGGAGTAGGGCCGACCGTCACACCGTATCGGTCGCGCGCTTCCGCCGCCGCGCCGCCTTCTCCGGGCTCGGCGGGTGGTACCACTGCCGGTGCGGCGAGAACACCTTGCACGCCAGGCATTGGGTCATTGTCCACAGCTTGCTGCACCCGGGACAGAGCCCGCGCGTCCAGAAGGTGTTCCAGACCGTGCCGCACTTCGGCTCGCACGCCCAGCGGTCCTCGGACGCCGGCCGCCAGCGGCACTTCGGGCAGTAGATCTCGAGGTCGTCTCGGGCCATCGCGGAACCATTAACGCGGAGTCACCGCTCCGCGATGACAACGGCCTCGGCCAGGAGTTCGCCCTGCGGGCCGGCGAAGCAGACGAGGGTCATCGTCTCCCGGGGGCCCTTCCAGATCCGGTCGGCGCGCGGGCTGCGCTCCTCGGCTGACCTCCGGATCTCGCCTGGCGCGCCGAAACCCGCCCGCAATCGCGACTCGACCACCTTGCACTTCGGATAGCCCGGTCGGGACCCGCCCGGTCGCTCGAAGCTTACCCGCACGCTGCGCGGTTTCCTGGTGCCCGGGATCTGCACGCCGTAGACGTGGTCGCGGCTGTCCTGGTCGGCGACATGGATGTAGTCGCCGGCGAACTTCGAGTTGGGGAACCTGGCCCTGAGGTTGGCCGCCGTCGCGTCCAGGCCGATGCCGGCGTACGCAAACGGCTCGGCCGCGAGCGCCGGCGCCGCCGCAAGCATGATGAGCCACCGGACCATGACCGCAGTGTCGCGCTTCTGTGCCGTGCCGGACGAATACTAGCGCGAGCTAGCGCAGGCGCGCGAGGTAATGGGCCAGCGCCCGGATGTCGGCGTCCGACACGCCGTAGAGCGCCGCCGCCATGATCGTGTCGCCGCCGGTACGACGGTTGTCGCGGTACGCGAGCATCGACTCGGTGAGATAGTCCTCGCGCTGACCGGCGAGGCGCGGGATCTGCGCGCCGCCACGGAAGTCCGGCAGATGGCAGGAGCCGCAGTGCAGCTTCTTTGCTAGGGCGACGGCCTGCTTGACCTGCGCCGCGTCCGCGGGGCCGTCCGCGACCGGGCGCGCCGGCTGCGCGGCGTAGTGGTCGGCAAGGCGGACTGATCTCCTTGTCGGTCAGGCCGTTCACCGCCGCCTGCATCGGAGGCGACACGCGCAGCCCCTCGCGGAACAGGACGAGCTGCGTCTCGAGAAACACCTTCGGCTGGCCCGCGATCGACGGAATGCCCAGCGTCTGCGAGTTCCCGCCGGCGCCGTGGCACGCGTCGCAGAGCGCGACCCGATCCTGTGCGGCTGCCACAGATACGAGAAGGGCGGTGGCGAGCGCCCACCGCCCCGCGCGGAGCTTTGCCGCCACGCCTAGTTCTTGGCGGAGTAGCTCACGCGATAGATGGCCCCCAGCTGCTCGTCGGAGACGAGCAGCGCGCCGTCGGGCATCTGCAGCAGGTACACCGGCCGGCCCCAGAAGCTGTTCTGCTTGGCGTCCATGAAGCCGGTCATGAACGGGGTGACCTTGGCATTCTTGCCGTCGGGGCTCGCTTTGACGTTCACCACGTCGAAGCCCGTCATCTTCGTGCGGTTCCACGAGCCCCTGCGCGCGACGAACATCGTATCCCGGTACTCGGCCGGGAACATCTTCCCGGTGTAGAACAGCACGCCCATCGCCGCCGCGTGCGGGCCCATCAGCGCCACGGGTTTCGTCACGCCGTTGCACGGGTCAGCCTTCTTGATGTCCGCGTCGGGCACCCCTTGGGCGTGGCAGTGCGGGAACCCGAAGTTCGAGCCGGGCTTCGCGAGCCGGTTCAGCTCGTCCTGCGGGCCGTCGTCGCCCATCCAGTCGCGGCCGTGGTCGGTAAACCAGAGCTCGCCGGTCTTCGGATGCCAGTCGAACCCGACCGAGTTGCGCACCCCGCGCGCGAGGACCTCCATGCCCGACCCGTCGGCGTTGTAGCGCCGGATCTGACCGTACTCCGGTGGCGGCTCGCAGATGTTGCATGGCGAGCCGAACGGGACGTAGAGCTTCTTGTCGGGGCCGAACGCGATGTACTTCCAGTTGTGGTGCTGCTCCGGCGGCAGCTGGAACTTGTCGGTAAGGTCCACCGGCTGCGCGTTCGGATTGTTCTCGATGCCGTCGAAGCGCAGCACGCGGTTGATCGCCATGACGTAGAGCGAGCCGTTCGCGAACGCGACACCCGCCGGCTGGGTGAGCTTGTCGACGACGACCCGGACCGACCGCCGGTCACCGTTGTCGGTAACCTCGTACACCCGGCCGATGATCCGCGTGCCGACGTAGATCTTGCCCTGGTCGCCGCGGGCCATCGCGCGCCCGCCGGGGAGACCCGTTGCCCAGATCTGCACCGAGAACCCCGGCGGCAGGTTGATCTTGTCGACCGGGATCTCGCCGCGCGAGGTCTCGGTCATCTTGCCAGCGTGCGGCGCGAGCTTGGAGTCCGACATGGCCGGCGGCTTGCCCTGATGCCATATCGGAGGCGGCTTTGGCTTGTCCTGGGCGTAAGCAGCCCCGAAAGCGCTGAGCGCTGCGGCAGTCAGGATCGCGAGCGACGCGCGAGTGCGGACGGACGGATGGCGCATGAGGTTTCCTCCTTTTGCGTTGTCCTCTGCCACCGCGCCGCCGGCTCGGCGCCGCGGAAGCTATGCAATCGATTGTAGCCCACTCGCGTTAGGATTCGCGCCAGTGGAGGTCGGACTATGAAATCCTGGTGGATCCGCTCCGAAGCGGGCAAGACGATACTCGATCTGCGCGAGGTTGCGGCGCCGGACCCCGCCGCGGGACAAGTGCTGGTGCAAACGCGTGCGGCCGCCCTCAACCGCGGCGAGTTCATCGCCGCGCACGGTCTTCACGCGCCAGGCGCGGCAGCGAAGCCGGCGGGTCAGGAGTGCGCCGGTGAGGTGATCGAGGTCGGCGAAGGGGTCACCGCCTTTCGCCCCGGCGATCGGGTGATGGGCCGGGCGCCGGGCGGCTTCGCGGAGCAGGCGCTTCTCGACGCCCGCGAAGCGATGACGGTGCCGGCGCGTCTGTCGTGGGCGGAAGCGGCCGCCGTCCCGCTCGTTTTCCTCGTGAGCTACGACATGCTCTATCCGGGCGGCAATCTCGCGCCCGGCGAGTGGCTGCTCATCATGGGCGGCTCCTCGGGCGTCGGTGTTGCATCGCTGCAGATTGCGAAACTGATCGGTGCGCGCGTGATCGGCACGTCGGGATCGGCCGCGAAGCTCGACCGGCTGCGGACACTCGGACTCGACGTCGGGATTCAGGCCCGGGGCGGCGGGTTTCTCGATGCGGTCATGGAGGCGACCGGCGGCAAAGGTGTCGATCTCGTCGTGAACGCCGTCGGCGGCACGGTGTTCGCCGAGTGCGTGCGCGCGCTCGCCTTCCGCGGCCGCCTCGCGACCGTCGGCTACGTCGACGGCGTGATGCGGAGCGAGATCGACCTCGAGGCGCTGCATTCGAAGCGCCTGCGGCTGTTCGGCGTGTCGAACAAGCTGCGCACGGCGCCGCAGCGCGCCGAAACCGTGCGCGGATTCGTGCGCGATGTGTTGCCGGCGCTCGACGACGGGCGCATCCGCCCGGTGGTCGACAAGGTGTTCCCGCTCGATGAGCTGCCGGCGGCGAAGGCCTACATGGAGTCCGACGCGCAGGTCGGGAAGATCGTCGTCAGCGTTGGATGAGGGTCGTCACTGCGCCTGGATTCCCGCCTCTTTGACCACCCTGCCCCACAGCATGAGCTGGCTGTCGATGTGCTGCGCGAGCGCCTCGGGCGTCGAGGGCTCGGGCTCCATGCCGTTGTTCAGGAGCTGCTCCCGCACCTCGGGCGTGTTGAGCGCCTTGACGAGGTCGCGATTGAGGCGTTCGACCACGTCTCGCGGCGTCCGTCGCCGGCGCCACGAAGGCGTACCAGTTCGTGGCGTCGTATCCGGGATAACCGGATTCGGCGACCGTCGGCACGTCCGGGAGCGAAAGCGCGCGCGTCGGGCCGGTGGTCGCGAGCGCGCGGATCTTTCCCGACTTGATGTGCGGCAGTGCCGACGGGGCGGAGGCGAAGCTCGCGAGGATCTGCCCGCCGAGGAGATCGGTCATCGCCGGTCCGCCGCCCTTGTAGGGCACGTGGACAATGTCGACCCTGGCCATCTGACGGAAGAGCTCGCCGGCGAGATGGCCGGCACCGCCGACGCCCGAAGTGCCGTAACCGATCATGCCGGGCTTGGCCCGCGCCAGCGCCACGAACTCGGCAACCGTCGACACCGGGAGGGACGGGTGCACGACGAGGACGTTGGCGAAGCTCACGCCCTTCGTGAGCGGCGCAAGATCGCGACGCGGGTCGTAGGGCAGCTTCGCCACGAGATAGGGCGCGACGGTGAGCGAACCGATCGACGCGAGCGTGATCGTGTGTCCGTCGGGAATCGCTCGCGCCACCGCCTCGGTCGCGATGTTGCCGCCGGCGCCCGGCCGGTTCTCGACGATCACCTGCTGCCCGAGATCGGCCGCGAGCTGTTTCGCCACGATCCGCGCCGCGATATCGGTCCCGCCGCCCGGCGCGAAGCCGACGATGAGCGAAACGGGGCGCGTCGGGAACGCCGCCTGCGCCAGCCACCTCCGCCGCTGCGGCGAGCGCGAGCGCGGCGACCAGCATTCTCCTCATGTTTTCTCCCTCCTTGGCGTGCATAGTGTATGGGCTTCCGCCGGTTGCAGCGCACCACCCGGCAGCGCTATGCCGTCTGCGGACGGCTTGGTACGATGCCGCGGCATTCGACCGGTGAGTCGCGATGAACAGACGTGACGTGCTGCGCCTGGCGGGGGCAGTGTTCGCCCTGCCGCTCTGCGCACGCGCGCAGGAGAAGTATCCGGACCGCCCGATCCGCCTCGTCGTGCCGTTCGCGCCGGGCGGGGAGACCGACATCATCGGTCGCCTCTGGGCGCAGAAGGTCGCGCCGCAGCTCGGCGGAAGCTTCGTCGTCGAGAACAAGCCGGGCGCGGGCGGCGCAGTGGCCACCGCCGAGGTCGCGCGCGCGAAGCCCGACGGCTACACCCTGCTGAGCGGCACGACGAGCACGCACGTGATCAACCCGGCGGCGATGGGCAACCCGACCTACGAGCCGGTGAAGGACTTCGTGCCGATTGCCATCGTGAGCACGACGCCAACCTCGATCCTCGTGCATCCGGCCATGCCGGTGCAGAACGTGCAGGAGCTCGTGGCGCTGATACGGGCCAACCCGGGGAAATACGCTTACGGCTCGGCGGGCCCGGGCACCATCACCAACATGACCGGGGAGCTCTTCAAGATGCTCGCCGGCGGCCTCGATCTCACCCACGTCCCGTACAAGGGCGGCGGGCCGGCGGTGCAGGATCTCATCGCCGGGCACATCGCGGTCGCGACGCTGATCCTCAGCTCCGCGGTGCTCGCCCACCATCGCGCCGGACGATTGCGCATCCTGGCGGTGAATGGCGAGACCCGCCTCAAGGCGGCCCCCGAGGTCCCGACGGCGATCGAGTCGGGCATGCCGGATCTCAGGGTGGTCGTGTTCAACGCGATCTTCGCGCCGGCCGGTACGCCGCAGCCGATCGTCGACGCCCTCCATCAGGCGACGGTGAAGGCCAAGATCGAGCCGTCGTTCGCCCAGGACCTCGAGCGCGCCGGCGCCGAGATCGCCGCCGATTCGAACCCCGACAGCGCCGCGCGCTTCATCCGCGACGAGATCGCGCGCTGGACGCCGATCGTCAAGGCGAGCGGCTTCAGGATCGACTGATGACGACCGCGCGCCGGACTTCGATCGCGATCGTCGGTGCCGGAATGGGCGGGCTCGCCGCCGCGGCGACGCTGGCGCGCGCCGGCTTCGCAGTGCGCGTCTACGAGCAGGCGAGCCGCTTCGCGCGCGTCGGGGCCGGCATCCAGATGATGCCGAACTCGATGAAGGTGCTGCGCGGCCTCGGCCTGGAGGAGCGGCTGCGCCGCGTCGCATTCGCGCCGCGCTCGCATCTCAACCGCGCCTGGGACTCGGGCGAGGTCACGAACGAGCTGCCGATGCCCGAGAGCCTCTACGGTGCGCCCTACCTCTGCATGCACCGCGCGACGCTGCACGACGCGCTCGCCTCCGCCGTTCCGGCCGCCGTGGTCGAGCTGGGGAAGAAGCTCATCGGCATCGAGCAGCATGCGGACAAGGTGACGCTCGCGTTCGCCGACGGCACGCGGGCGACCGCCGAAGCAGTCGTCGGCGCCGACGGCGTTCACTCGACGGTGCGTGAGCTCCTGTTCGGTCGCGACGACCCGCAGTGGAAAGGCCGCATCGCGTACCGCGCCGCCTTTCCGTCGGCGCTAGTCCGGCGCGACATCGGGCCGTCGCGCACGAAGTGGTGGGGAACCGATCGCCACATCGTCATCTACTACACCACTGCCGCGCGTGACGAGGTCTATTTCGTGACCAGCGTTCCCGAGCCCGTCGAATGGCTGACGCGCGAGTCGTGGTCGGCGAAGGGCGACGTGAAGGAGCTGCGCGCGGCGTACGAGGGATTCCATCCCGACGTGCGCGCGGTGCTCGACGGCTGCCCGGACTGCCACAAGTGGGCGATTCTCGAGCGCGAGCCGCTCGCGCGGTGGAGCGACGGGCGGGTCGTGCTGCTCGGCGACGCCTGCCATCCGATGACGCCGTACATGGCGCAAGGCGCCGCGACCTCGATCGAGGACGCGGCGGTCCTCGCGCGCTGCCTGTCGGCGACCGGTGGCGCGGACATCGAAGGCGCGTTCGCACGCTACGAGGCGCACCGCAAACCGCGCACCTCGCGCATCCAGGCGATCTCGAGCGCGAACACCTGGCTACGCCGCGCCGAGGGGGATACCGACTGGCTCTACGGCTACGATGCCTGGAACGTGCCCCTAACGGAGGAGGAGACTTCATGATCCGCAGCACAGTGGCCGCCGCTTTCGCGCTCTTCGTCGCCCTGCCCGCGCTCGCGCAGTACCCCGACCGTCCGCTCAACCTGATCGCGGGCTACCCCGCGGGCGGCATGGTGGACATCGTCGCGCGCGCGGTCTCCGAAGGGATGAAGAAACGCTACCCGGCCGGCGTCGTCGTCGTGAACCGGCCGGGCGCCGGCGGTTCGGTGGGCATGTCGGAAGTCGCCCGCGGCAAGCCGGACGGCTACACCATCATCCTCACGCCGCTCTCCGCGCTCGTCATCGTGCCGCAGGTGAGCGATGTCGCGTACAAGACCCCCGACGACTACGAGCCGTTCATCAACGTCGTCTCCTACTACCCGATGCTCACGGTGCGCACCGAGTCCCCGCTGAAGAACGGGCCGGAGTTCGTGGCCGAAGCGAAAGCGAGTCCGGGCAAGCTTCGGGTCGGCTCGCCGGGCGAAGGGACGTCGAGCCACCTCAACCTCGAGGAGCTGATGTTCAAGGCCGGGATCCAGGTGACGCACGTGCCGTTCGCGGGCTGGGGTCAGTCGGCCCCGGCGCTGCTCGGCGGACATATCGAGGCGGTCGTCGCGCAGCCGGGCGAGGTCAAGCCGCAGGTCGACGGAAAACGCATGCGTCTGCTGATGGTGTTCCAGGAGCGGCGGCACCCTCTCTTCCCGGACACGCCGACCGCGAAGGAGCTCGGCTGGGACGTCGCGAACGGCGTGTGGTTCCTGCTCGCCGCGCCCAAGGGCACGCCGGCGCCCGTGCTGCAGTATCTGCACGATGCCGCGCGCGCCGCGATGGACGATCCCGCCTTCCGCGAGGCGATGGCGAGCCGCGGCATCGACGTCGACTATCGGCCGGGAGCGCAGCTACGCGCCGACCTGTGGAAGGAGTACAAGCTCCACACCGACATCCTCAAACGCATCGGCATGATCAAGAACTAGAGGCCCCTCGATGAAGCTCTATATCAGCCCGCAATCCCCCTTCGCCCGCAAGGCGCGTGTCGTCGCCCGCGAGACCGGGCTCGCCCCGCGCATCGAGGAGGTCCTCGCAACGGTGTCGCCGGTCAAGGCGAACGCCGACGTCGGCCGCGCGAACCCGCTGATGAAGGTGCCGACGCTCGCGCTGGACGACGGCTCGGCGCTGTTCGACTCGCCGGTGATCTGCGAGTACCTCGATAGCCTGCATGCCGGTCGCAAGCTGTTTCCGCCGCCCGGCGCAGCGCGCTGGACGGCGCTCAAGCTCCAGGCCGTCGGCGACGGCATCCTCGATGCCGGGATCCTCACGCGGTACGAGCTGATCCTGCGCCCGAAGGAGCTCCAGTGGGCCGACTGGATAAAGGGGCAGCGGGAAAAATGGCACGGGGCGCTCGACCTCCTCGAGCGCGAGGCGCGCGCGCTCGAGGGCGAGCCGACGATCGGCAGCATCACGGTCGGATGCGTGCTCGGCTGGCTCGACTTCCGCTACGGTGACGACAACTGGCGCGAGTCGCGGCCGGCCCTCGCACGCTGGTACGAGGGGTTCTCGGCGCGCGAGTCGATGCGCGCCACGGCTCCGGTCGCCTGATAGGCAGGCTCGCGCGCCGTGGCGCGCGTGACCGGCGGCAGCAGCCGTTCGAACAGCATGTGCTCGAGCTTCGCGACGCTCGCGCCGCTCGCGCGCACTCTCTCCGGCGATTCGTTCACGAACGCCGCCGCCCCGAGCCGCAGCTCGGGAACGAGCGCGACGTGCGCGGTGAAGCCGGGCAGACCGCCGTCCTTCCGCACCAGCGTGTACGGACCGTAGGGGGCGACGAACCAGCCGATCGCGGCCGCCCCGCCGAGCGGCCCGATCGCGGCGACCGGCCGCCACATCTCGCGGATCGTCGCCGGCGCGAGCACCTGCTGCTCGCCGGGCAGCGGCCGCCGGAACTGCAGCGCGATGAACCGGCCGATGTCGTTCGCGCTCGAGAGCAGCGTGCCCGAGGGCGCGAACGGGTGCCGGTGGCTCGCCGCGTAGCCCGACCAGCCGTCGCCGGCCCGGTCGAGCCGGAGATAGCCCGCGGCGAGCCGGTCGCCGGCGACCGCGCCGGCGTCGAACGTGCTCGAGCTCATGCCGAGCGGCTCGAAGATGTGGCGGCGGAGGTACGCCTGGTAGCGCTCGCCGGCGAGCTCGGCGAGCGACTGCCCGAGCACGATGAAGCCGAGATTCGAGTAGGCGTAGCGCGCGCCGGGTGCGGTGAGCGCGCGCTCGCGCTCGAGATAGCGGAAAAGCTCGGCCGCCGTGCCGAGGGCGAGCGGGATGTTGCGCGGCAGCCCCGACGTGTGCGACGCGAGCTGGCGCCAGGTCGGAAAGGCGCGTTCGCCGCCCGGCCCGGCGAACCAGACCGCGGGCACCGACTTCGCCACCGGGTCGTCGAGCCGCAAGCGCCCGGCGTCGCGCAGCTGCATCAGCGCCGTCGCCTCGAAGAGCTTCGTGACCGAGCCGATCCGGTACACCGTGTCGGGCGTCGCCGGGGTCCCGCGCGCCAGGTTTGCGCAACCGTAGCCGGCGGCGAGCAGGACGGTCTCGCCGTGGACGACCGCGATCGCGACGCTCGCCAGCCCGGCTCGAAGGCGATCGCGCTCGACTTCGAGCGCCAGGTCGCGGACCGCGGCCGCGACCTCCGGATGCCGCATGATTCCGTCCGTGGCGATGGCGGGCGGCGGGTTCGGGCAGGTCGGCGCCTCGGCGCGGGCGACCGTCGCGGCAACGCCGAGCGCCAAGGCGCAGGCGAGCCGGGGCAGATCGGGCGGGGTCATGTAAGCCGCACCATCTGTATGGGGTCGATTGCCCGGTCCTCGCGCGTCCTTGTAACTGTCCCGCGTCCCGCGAACGCGGTATCGTCGCCGCTGCCAACCGGTAGGAGGGATGATGCAACGCTTCTTGTCCGTCCTCGCACTCGCGCTGCTGTCAACATTTGTCACGGCGCAGGAGTTCCCGAACCGCGCCGTGCGCATCGTCGTCCCATGGCCGCCGAGCGGAAATGTCGACATCACGGCGCGCACGATCGCACCGGCGCTCGGCGAGGCGCTCGGCCAGCAGGTGATCGTCGAGAACCGGGCCGGCGCGGGCGGCACCATCGGCAGCACCGCTGTCGTGAAATCGCCAGCCGACGGCTACACCCTGCTCCTCGGCTCCAGCGGCACGGTCACGGTGGCGCCGGCGGTCTTCAAGACGATCGCCTACGACCCGCTCAAGGACCTCACGACCATCGGTGCGATCCAGTTCGTGCCGCTGGTGCTCACCGCCGCGACCAAGACGCCGGTGGCGAGCTTCGCCGAGTTCGTCGTCTACTCGCGGGCGAAGCCCGGCCAGGTGAGCATCGCCTCCGCCGGTAGCGGCTCGTCAAACCATCTCGCGATCGAGCTGTTGATGCGGCAGGCAAAGATCCAGCTCGTCCACGTCCCCTACAAGGGCAGCGGGCCCGCGATCACCGACCTCCTCGGCAGCCAGGTCGAGACGATGATGGACCAGCTGAACGCCTCGATCGGGCACATCCGCGAAGGCCGCATGAAGGCACTCGCGGTCACCTCCCGCAGCCGCTCGCCGTCGCTCCCGAACGTGCCGACGCTCGACGAGGTGGGCGTCGCCGGCTACGAGGCGAGCACCTTCACCGGTCTCTTCGGGCCGGCGGGCATCCCGCCGGCGGTATCGGAAAAGCTGTACGGCGCGCTCGGCAAAGCACTCGCGAACGACGGCGTCCGCGAGCGCTTCCGCTCGATGGGGGTGGACATCGCGGAGCTCAGCCAGGCCGAGTTCGCCGCCTACGTGCGCGCCGATTTCGAGAAGTGGCGCACGGTCGCGCGCGAAGCCGGAATCGTCGTCGAATGAGCGCCACCCTGCCGCCGGATCCCGCCGTGCGCGCGCCGAAGCGCGCGCTGCCGCCGGGCACCGTCGACTGTCACGCGCACATCTTCGACCGCTTCGACCGCTACCCGCTCGCCGCCGTGCGCAAGTACTCGCCCCCGCCGTGTACGCGCGAGGCGTGGCTCGCGCTCCACGCGCGGCTCGGTGTCGCGCGGGGCGTGCAGGTGCACGGCAGCCCGTACGGCTTCGACAACTCGATCACCTACGATTTCCTGCAGGCGCACCCGGGACGCTTCGTCGGCGTCGCGGTGATCGGGCCGGAGACGGGTGACGCCGAGCTGAAGCGGCTTGCCGCCGGCGGCTTCCGCGCGGCGCGGCTGATGGACCAGTTCGCGACCGGCGCGACCACCGCGATGCTGGAAGACATCGCCCGCCGCGTCGCGCCCCTCGGCTGGCACATCGAGATCAACATCGCGAAGAGCGCCGACTGGGTCGAACTCGAGCCGCGGTTGCGGCGCTGCCCGATACCGCTCGTGTTCGATCACATGGGAAGAGTGCGTGGCGGCGAGGGCGTGAATTCGCCGGGGTTCGCGGTGATCAGGCGCCTGCTCGCCGGGCGCGACGACTGCTGGACGAAGATCTCCAGCTTCTACCGGCTCTCCGACAGCGGGCCGCCGCACTTCGACGACATGCGGCCGTTCGCGCAGACGCTCCTCGCCGAGCGCCCGGACCGCTGCGTGTGGGGCACCAACTGGCCGCACCCGGGGCTCGCCGCGTTCATGCCGAACGACACCGATCTCCTCGACCTGCTCGAGAGCTGGCTGCCGAACGACGCGGTGCGCGAGCCGCTCTTCGCCGGCAACGCGGCGGAGCTCTACCGCTTCGACGGCTAGGGAATCACCGGTAGCGGTACACCACGAGCTTGTCGGCCGCCGACTCGGGCGTCCAGACCTCGCCCTTGCGGCCGTGGATCTGGCGTACGTTCGCGAGCGCGGTCGAGGACTTGAAGGTCTCGAACTTCTGCGTCGCCGGGTCGAACCGCAGCATCGCCTGCGCGGTCCACTCCGAAACCCAGACCCGGTCGGTCTCGTCGACGTACACCGCGTAGACGCGCGGGCTCTCGCCGGGCGCCTTCCACTGCGCCCACTGTCCGGTCTTCGGGTCGTACCGGCTGACCTGCCCCGAGTTCCACTCGCTCACCCAGATGCTGCCCTTCGAATCCGACCAGACGCGCCGCGCGCCCTGCCGCGGCGTGGGCGGCTCGATGACCGCGGCGGCGGACGTCTTCGCGTCGATGCGCGCGATGTGCGAGCCGGCGAGCGAGGCGTAGTAGACGACGCCGTCCGGCGTGACGTGGATGCCGTACGGCCCACGGCCCTGCGGCGCGTCGAACACCGTCATGGCGCCGGTGCGCGGGTCGAGCCGACCGTAGATGCCGCTCTGGCCGGTGAACCAGTGGATGCCTTCGCGATCGAAGATCGCCGTGTTGAGGTTGGCGTACCCCTGCCCCTCGGGCAGCGGCCATTTTTTCACCGCGCTCGTCTTGGGATCGACGCGCACGATCGCGTTCTGGCCGCCGTCGGTGAGCCACGGCGCGCCGTCGGCGCCGGCGATCACGCCGTGCGGCGACGAACCGGACCCGAGCGGGATGAGGTCGACCTTGCCGGTCTTCGGATCGAGGCGGCCGAGATGGCCGCTGCGCTGCGCCGAGAACCAGACCGGGCCGTCGGGCGACGGATCGGCCCACACGTCGTGCGCACCGACGCGCGGCGGCAGCGGATACTCCTGGACGCTGACTTGTGCCGCCGCGGCGCCCGCGGCGAGCACGCTGAATACGAATGCGGATACGAGCGCGAGCCTGAGCATGGCGGTGGATCCCTGGTCGACGCGACCGCGGGATCGTAGCACCGCCGCGCAGCGGCCGACGTTACACCGCGTGGCGGGCGATGCGGAGCCGCGTCGCGCGCATGTCGTCGCCGCGGATCTCCCGCAGCGCGTACCCGACGAAGCTCGCGACGACTTCCTTCCGCCAGTAGATGTCGAGATCGGCGTTGTCGAGCGGCTTCGCGCGGGCGGCGACCTTGGTCCCGGCTTCGGCGATCGCCTCGTCGGTCAGTCGCTTGCCGACCAGCACCTCGCCGCCCTTGGTGACGACCGGGCGCGACGCCACGGCACCGAGCACGATCCGCGCGTCTTCCACCGTGCCGTCCGGCGCGGTGCGCACCGCCGCCGCAACGCCGAGCACCGGGAAGTCGAACGCGCCGCGCCGGCGCAGCTTCCAGTAGCTCGACTTCCAGCCCGCGGCGTCGGGCAGGCGAACCTCGGCGAGGATTTCCCCGGGCTTCCGCGCGAGGTAGTCGATCCCGTCGTTGAGGTAAAGGTCGGCCGCGGCGACCTCGCGCTCGCCCGCCGCCGACACGAGCTTCACCTTGGCGTCGAGCGCAATCAGCGCCGGCGCGCAGTCGGTCGAGGACACCGCGACGCAGCGCTTGCTCGCCGTCGCGACCCAGCAGACGCTGCCGTCCTTCTTCAGGCAGAAGTCGATCGCCTTTCGCCACTCGTAGTTCTGGTTGTAGTAGTTGCAGCGCGTGTCGAGACAGAGGTTGCCGCCGAGGGTGCCCATGTTCCGGAGCTGGGGCGTAGCGACCTGCGCCGCCGCCTGCCGCAGCGCGGCGTATCCCGCGCGCACCAGCGGCGAATCGACGACTTCCGCGAGCGTCAGCCCGGCGCCTAGCGTGAGCCCGCCGGGCCGCCCCAAGGGCGAACCCCGAGCGCGGTCTTGGCGCGAGGGTAGTCCATCGAGCCCGCTGCCGCTCCTGATCGTCTTCAGGTCATCGACGTGCCGCAGCGACACGAGGGTGGTCGGCACCTGATGCCGGCGCTTCATGTTCGGCAGGAGGTCGGTACCGCCCGCGATCGCCATCGCATTCGGCCCCTCGCCCGCGAGGATGCGCGCGGCTTCGGCCAGCGTGCGCGGCGCGTGATAGCTGAACCACGGCAATCGCATCATGACGCGGGCGCGACCTCGGGCTTGCGTTGCCGATCTTTCACCGCGTTGCCGTCCCCGCCTTCCCACGGCGGCGGCACGAACATCGCCTCGGGGTAAGGCACCGCCGGGAAATGCTCCGGGCCGACCCGCGGCGTTTTCCCCTGGCGCTTCAGCTCGAGCGCCCGCAGCACCTTGTCCGGCGTGATCGGCAGTTCGTCGATGCGCACACCGACCGCATCGTAGACCGCGTTCGCGAGCGCCGGCATCACCGGCAGCAGCGGGCCCTGGCCGACCTCCTTTGCGCCGAACGGACAGTTCGGGTCGGGATCCTCGACGAGCTCGGTGATCACTTCCGGCATGTCGAGCGAAGTGAGGCTCTTGTACTCGAGCATCGACGGGATCTTGTGCACGAGCGCGTTCGAGAGCTTCGGCGGCAGCCGCCGGAAGATCTGCTCCTCCATCAGCGCCTCGCCGAGCCCCATGTAGACGCTGCCCTCGACCTGACCGCGCGCGAGCACCGGGTTGATCGTGCGTCCGATATCGTGCGCGATCCAGATCTTCGGCACCGTGATCCAGCCGGTCGCCTCGTCGATTTCGACCTCGATGACGCACGCGGTGTACGAGTACGCAGGCGACGGGCCGACACCGCCACCCTTGTACCGCGCCGGCGGTCGAGGAGGCGTGTACGAGCCGACCGCGCCGAGGGTACCGAACTTGACCTCAGCGAGCTCGACCGCCTCGCGAAATGCGATGCCCTTCGACGGATCGTCGGCGAGGAAGACGCGCCCCTGCGCGAGCACGATCCGTTCCGGCGACACGCCGAGCTGCTCTGCCGCAGCGTCGGCAACGAGCTCGCGCACGCGCTCCGCGGCCTGGATCGCCGCATGGCCCATCATGACGGTGACCCGGCTCGAGTACGAGCCGAGATCGACCGGCGTGAGCCCGGTGTCCCCGGTGACGAGCCGCACCTCGAATGCGTCGATCCCGAGCACCTCGGCGACGATCGCCGCCAGCACGTCGTCCGAGCCCTGCCCGATCTCGGTCGCGCCGCAGAAGACGGTCACCTGGCCGCTGCGGTCGAGGAGCAGCTGCACGCCCGACTGCGGCATCTTGTTCCAGTAGATCGGGAGCCCGGCGCCGCAGAGGTACGCGCCGCAGGCGATGCCGACGCCGCGGCCGGCCGGCAGCTTGCGGTGCTTCGCTTTCCAGTCCGACCGGTCGACGACCCGGCGGATGCACTCCGCGAGCCCGATCGTGCCGATGCGGAACCAGTTGGCGGTGAGCGTGTCCGGCTTGGCGACGATCTTGAGCCGCAACTCCGCCGGATCGAGCCCGAGCTTCTCCGCGATCTTGTCGAGCTGCACCTCCTGGCCGAAGCGCGGCTGCGGCGTGCCGTGGCCGCGCTTGGGGCCGCACGGCGGCTTGTTGGTGAAGACGCGCGCGCCTTCGAACTTGTAGCGCGGCAGCTCGTAGGTGACCGTCTGCAGCGCGCCGGTGTAGAACGTGCTCGCGACGCCGTACGAGCCGTAGCCGCCGCCGTCGACCAGCGTCTGCAGGTGCATGCCGGTCAGCCGGCCGTCCTTCGTCACGCCGGTGCGGAACTTCATCAGCACCGGGTGCCGGCCGCGGTGCATGTAGAACACTTCCTCGCGCGTGAGGCAGATCTTCACCGGGCGGCCGAGCATCAGCGCCGCCTTCGCCACCACCGCCTCGTGGTTGCACAGGTCGCACTTTCCGCCGAAGCCGCCGCCGTTCGGGGCAGCGATCACGCGGACGTGCGAGGCCGGAATCCGCAGCACGCGCGCGAGCATCCGGTGGACGTAGTGCGGCACCTGCGTGCTCGACCAGAGCGTGAGCTTGCCGTCGCCGTCGACCGCGGCGAGCGCGGCGTGCTGCTCGATCGGCAGGTGCGTGTTGCCTTCGAAGAAGAAGAGGTCCTCGAAGACGTGGTCGGCCTTCGCGAGCGCCTCGTCGACGTCGCCGAACTCGAACGCCTGCAGCCGGTGGATGTTCCCGCGCTCGCCGTAGTCGTGGATGCGCGGCGCTCGGGTGGCGAGCGCCTCTTCGGGCGTCGCGATCGTGGCGAGCGGCCGGTACTTCACGTCGATCAGGTCGAGCGCCTCGAACGCGGTCAGCTCGTCCTTCGCGATCACCGCCGCGACCGGGTCGCCGACGTAGCGCACGCGATCGGGGGCGAGCGGGTACTCGTCCTGCGTCACCGGCAGGATGCCGAACGCGATCGGGAACGCCTTGCCGGTGAGCACGAGGTGCACGCCCGGCAGGCGCCGCGGCGCGCGATACGTCGATCGACTCGATCTCGGCGTGCGGGACCGGCGAGCGCAGCAGCTTGCAGTGGAGCATGCGCGGCAGCGCGATGTCGTCGGCGAATCGCGTCTGCCCGGTGACCTTCGCGCGGCCGTCGACGCGCCGGCGCGGCTTGCCGATGACGTCGAACCGCTTTCGCGTCGCGCTCATCCCTCTTCCTTCATACGCCGGGCGGCCTCCTCGACCGCCTCGAAGATCTGCTGATACCCGGTGCAGCGGCAGAGGTTGCCGGAGAGCGCTTCCTTGATCCGGTTGCGGTTCGCGTCCGGCTCGCGCTCGAGCAGCGCCTTCGCGGTCATCAGGATCCCCGGCGTGCAGTAGCCGCATTGCGCGGCGCCGAGGTCGGCGAACGCCGACTGGAGCGGGTGGAGCTCGGGACCGCGCGCGAGGCCCTTCGACCGTCTCGATCGGCGCGGCCCTCGCACTCGAGCGCGAGCGCGAGACAGGACAGCACCGGCACGCCGTCGACGAGCACCGCGCAGGCGCCGCACTCGCCGAGCTCGCAGCCGTGCTTGGTGCCGGTGAGCGCGAGGTCCTCGCGCAGCACCTCGAGCAGGGTCTTGTAGGGGGCGGCGAGGAGGTCGAACTCCTCGCCGTTCACGCGCAGACGCAGCCGTACGTTGCCGCGGGGAACGTCGACGCGGCTCGCAACACCGCTCATGCTCGGCCTCCGGCCGGGACCGTCAGCCCCGATTGTTTGGCCCCCAAACTATACTGCCTGGCCGCTGCGGCGGCAACGGCGGCGGCGCCAGGACGCGCTCAGCGGCCGTCGGGCTTGCGCAGCAGGCACAGCATCTCGCCGCCGCGGACGAGGAAGCACCAGTCGTTCTCCCAGCTGACGAGCGGCCGCGGGACCCGGGCCTGGAACGGGCGGCGGTTCAGCCAGCGCTCGAGCCCCACCCGCCGCCAGAGCTTGCGGAGCTTGACGTACACGAGCCGCAGCTCGAGCACGCCCATCCCCGCCTCCTCGAGGCTCCGCGTGGCGAGATGCCACCGGTGCTGGGGGTCGATCCAGGAGCTCGCGTCGGAGAAGTGCGGCGTCAGCGCGAGCAGGTGCCCGCCAGGGCGCAGGATGCGCGCGCATTCCCGCACCGTGCGCGGGATATCGTCCAGATGCTCGACGACGTGGCGCAGGACCACGAGGTCGGCGCTCGCGGCGTCGAACGGATAGGGCGTGCGGTTGAGGTCGTGCACGACGTCGACCACTGGCCCTGCGGTCATCTCGACGCCGATCGCCCCCGGGAACTTCCGCGCGCCGCAGCCGAGGTCGATGACCGTTGCGGCGCGGTCGAGCACCTCCGCCTCGAGGCGGTCGAGGATCCGCGGCGGATAGGCGAGGTCGAGCGCCATTCGGGGCACTGTTCCCCGCCGGGAGCGCCGCCTAGGCCGTCCCGCCCACCGTCAGCCCGTCGATCCGGAGCGTCGGCTGCCCGACCCCGACCGGCACCGACTGGCCGTCCTTGCCGCAGGTGCCGACCCCGGTGTCGAGCTCGAGATCGTTCCCGATCATCGCGACCCGGGTCAGCGCGTCGGGGCCGTTGCCGATCAGCGTCGCACCCTTCAGCGGCTGCGTGATCCTGCCGTTCTCGATCAGGTAGGCCTCGGACATCGAGAACACGAACTTCCCGTTGGTGATGTCGACCTGCCCGCCGCCGAAGTTCACGGCATAGATGCCGCGGTCGACCGAGGCGAGGATCTCGCGCGGGTCGCGCTTCCCGGCGAGCATGTACGTGTTGGTCATGCGCGGCATCACGACGTGCTGGTAGCTCTCGCGCCGGCCGTTGCCGGTGAGCGGCATCTTCATCAGGCGCGCGTTCAGGCTGTCCTGGATGTAGCCGCGGAGCACGCCGTCCTCGATCAGCGTGGTGCACTGGGTCGGGTTGCCCTCGTCGTCGACGTTGAGCGAACCGCGGCGCGACGGCAGCGTGCCGTCATCCACCACCGTCACCCCGGGCGCGGCGACGCGCTCGCCGAGGCGGCCGGTAAAGGCGGACGAGCCTTTGCGGTTGAAGTCGCCCTCGAGCCCGTGGCCGATCGCCTCGTGCAGCAGAACGCCTGGCCAGCCGGGCCCGAGTACGACGGTCATCGTACCGGCCGGCGTCGGCCGCGAGTCCAGGTTGACGATAGCCTGGTCGACCGCCTTCGCGGCGTAGTCCTCGAGCACCTTGTCCGTGAAGTATGCGTAGTCGAACCGCCCGCCGCCGCCGCTTGCGCCCTGCTCGCGGCGGCCATTCGACTCCGCGATCACCTGGAGCGAGAGGCGGACGAGCGGTCGAACGTCGGCCGCCAGGACACCGTCGGCGCGTGCGACCAGCATCACCTCGTACACGCTCGCGAGCGTCGCCATCACCTGCACGATGCGCGGATCGCGGCCACGGCAGATGCGCTCGAGCCGCTCGAGCAGCGCGACCTTGTCGGTATCGGCGAGCGACGCGAGCGGGTCAAGCGCCGGGTAGAGCTTCCGCCGCTCGCCAGCGCGGGCGACGGGCAGGTCGCTCCTGCCGCCGAGTCGCGCAATCGCGCGCGTCGCGCCGGCCGCATCTTTCAGCGCCGCGAGGCTGATCTCGTCGGAGTACGCGAATGCCGTTTTCTCGCCCGCAATCGCGCGGACGCCCACGCCCTGGTCGATGTTGAAGCTTCCCGACTTGACGATGCCCTCCTCCAGGCTCCAGGCCTCGGTGCGCAGGTACTGGAAGTAGAGGTCGGCGTAATCGACGTCGTGGGTCATGATCGCACCGAATACCTGCGCGAGCTGCGGCGCTTCGAGATCATACGGCGCAAGGAGCCGCTGGCTCGCGGTCTTGAGGAGCTGGTCCTGGGTCTGCATGGTGTGGGCCTCGTTGGGAACCTTGCGAGAGTGGCTCAGAGCACCCGGTGTCCGAGGGCGGGCAGGCTCGCGCGCACTTCATCCGTAAGCTGGGGGTCGATCTCGGCTACCACAACCCCGGGGCCCCGGGCGAGGCTCCCCGCCACCTTGCCCCAGGGATCCACGATCATCGTGTGGCCGTGGGTTTTGCGGCCGCTCGCGTGCTCGCCGCCCTGCGCCGGGGCGATCACCCAGGCAAGGTTCTCGACCGCCCGGGCGCGGATCAGGATCTCCCAGTGCGCCGCGCCGGTCGTCGCGGTGAATGCCGACGGCACCGTGATGAGGTCCATCGGCGCGAGGCGCCGGTAGAGCTCGGGGAAGCGCACGTCGTAGCAGATCGAGAGCGCAACGCGCCCGAAAGGTGAATCGATGGCGACCGGCATGTCGCCCGGCTCGATGGTGTTCGACTCCCGGTACTGCTCATCCGCGCCCGTGAAGTCGAAGAGATGGATCTTGTCGTAGCGGGCCACACGCCGCCCGGCGGCATCGTAGACGACCGAGGTGTTGCGCACCTTCTCCGGGTCGTCGGCGAAGAGCGGCACGGTGCCGGCGATCACCCACACGCCGTGCTTCGCCGCCGTGCCGGCGAGGAACGACTGAATCGGCCCGTCGCCGTCGCGCTCGCGGATCGCAAGCTTGTCACGCTCGCCCCGGCCCATCAGGCAGAACCACTCGGGCAGGACGACGAGCCGCGCGCCACGGCCTGCGGCTTCGGCGACGAGCGCGCCGGCCGCGTCGAGATTCGCGACCACCGACGGCTCGGAAACCATCTGGACCGCGGCGACCTTGAATGCTTCCTTCATCGCGGCTCTTGCGGTTGCCCCTCGGCGCTCTCCGGCGCGGCGGCGGCGCTTCCCTGCCCGGGGGTCGCGACCTCGGGCGCCCGCACCCTGATCACCTTCGGGTCCACCCAGCTGCCCGTGATCTGGTACTCGTAGGAGAACATCTGCCCGAGCGGATCCTTGAAAAGGCGCTGCGCGATGAGCGCGCCGGCGCCGACGAGCGGGTTGAGGAGCGCGACCCCGGCGGCGACCGCGATGCTGTCGCCGAGCACCGGCACCACGCGCACCTTGAGATCCTGCGTCTCGTTCGCGAGATCGGCTGTGCCGACGATCGCGACGTTCGCCGCCGGGCCGTTCATCGCGAGGTTGTCGGTGGTCGCGACGCCCTGCGCGATCTTCGCCGAGCCGTTGATGGAGTCGAAGGTGAACCCTTCGCTGAAGACGTCCCGGAAGTCGAGCGTGATCCGGCGCGGCAGGGACTGGAGCGACAGCACCCCGAGCAGATTGCCGACGCCGGGTCTCACCTTCATGAACTGGCCCTTCTCGGCCTTGAGGTCGAGGCTGCCGGTGAGCGTGCCGTAGTCGATGCGGTAGACCGGTCCTGCCCATTGCACGTTGCCGTCGAGCGTAGCGGTGCCCTTCGCCACGGTTGCCGGATAGCCGAAGCGCTCGAGATATTTGCCGACGTCCTTGACGTCGGCCTTGACCGCGAGCTGCGTGCGCCCGGCGCCGCGCGGCGCCGTCTCCCACAGCCCGGACGCGGAGAGCATGCCCTCGGCCGAGGCGAGGTCGAGCTTGTCCAGCCGCCAGCCCTTGACCTCGTTCACTGCGCGCATCTCCAGCCGGCCGAGATCGTGGCCGTTGAACGTGTAGCTGTCGGCGATGATCGAGAGCGCGGGGAGCTCGCTCGACAGATCGTCCTGCGACACCGCGCCGGGCGCGCGCTCGGGCTGGATCAGGTGCTTGAGCCGCGCGCGCACGAGCCCCTGTCCTTCAGGGCGCCAGGCGATCTCGCCCGCGAGTTCGCGGGCGGTGACGTCGGCGCGCCAGGTCCGCCGCCCGTCGAATTGCGCTCGGACCGCGACGTCGTGGAACTGGCGCCCGACGGCGACGAGCGTGCCCGCACGAAGGTTGAGGCCGGTGACGTTGAAGTCGGCGTTGGCGGCCTTCTCCCCCGCAGTGGTTACCGCACCGAGCAACCGGTCGAGATCCAGCACGTTCAGGTTTGCGTCGATGAACACGCCGGCTTTCTCCGGCGCGGGCGCGACGACGTCCCCCACACCGACGCTCGCGCGCTCGACGACGAGCTTTCCACCCTCGCGCCGCACGTCGCCGCGCGCATTGAGGACGCTCCCGAGCGTCAGCGCGATGTCTTCCTGCCGCGGGTCCATGGCGTTGGCGGTCCGCTCGAGCCGCAGCGGCCAGCTCTCCGGCGCCGCCTTGGCGAACGGCGCGGGGAGGTCGATCGCGACGCCGGTCAGCGGTGACTCGAGCAGGCTTGACCCGGTGCTTCCGCGGCTCGCTTTCGTGGTGTACTTGAAGGTGATCGGACCGCGCAGCTCCCCGGCGATCGGGAGATCGATGCTCCGCGCGAGCTCGCGACTGTCGACCGTCCCCTGCACGGTCGCCGTGGTGACCCCAGTGGTCGTTGCGATCTGCAGGCTGATGCTGCCGCCGAGCGTCTGCGCCGTCAGACCGGGCGACGATGCGCCCGCCTCGGTGAACTCGACCCGACCGTTCACCTGCTCGAGCGTCGGCTCGCCGGGTCCCATCGCGATCGAGTTGTTCGCGAACTGGAAACTCCCTGTGACCTTCGTCTTTTCGAGCGCATCGAGCGGCAGCGCGAGATGGAGCTTGAGGCTGACGCGACCGTCGCCGCTCCACCGGTCAGTCAGCCCGTCGATAAACCCGTGGACCGGGCTCTGCGCAACGAACTTGAGGAACTCGCCGAGCGGTCCGCTCGCCTCCCCGTCGACGATCACATGGGTGTCGTCGTCGCGGTAGAGGTCCGGCAGCGTCACGACCGCGTCCGCAATCTGCACGCCCAGCGTCACCGCACGTGGGCTCGAGATCCTGAGCTTCGGCCCGTCGAACAGGAGATCAGCGGTGATGTTCGTGAGTTTCGGCCAGCCGTCCGCGTACTCGAGGGTCCCGCCGGTCACGCGGCCGCCGATCCTGAACTCGCCGCTCCTGCCGTCCCGGAACGGGAAGTCGTGTAGATCGCCGCGGAGCCGGAACCTCGTCTCGCCCACCGTCCCCGACTGGATCCGGGTCCTGAGCCAAGTCGCGACCTTGGGGGGAAGGTCTGGGATGTACTTGTAGACATGCCGCCCCTCGGCGCGCGCGAGCCGGCCGGTGAGGTCGACGCCGCGGACGCCTTTCGCGCCGCCGCGGTAGGTGCCCGAAACCGAGCCCGCGACGTCGGCGTTCGCGAACGCGACGTCGTCGAGCTTCACCAAGAGCGTGTCCTGCGGGAAGCTCCAGCTCACCCGCGCCGCGAGCGAATCGAACGCGATCGTCCGGTCGGCGAAGAGCTTGGCCGAATCGACGGTCGCGCCGTTGGCGTGGATCGTCACGGCGCCGCCCTTGTCGGTGACGTCGAGGCTGCCTGCGAACCGCTCGAATCCCGGCACGGCCCCGTACGGCCTCATTCCGAGGTCCGCGAACTTGCCGCGGGCGGTGTAGGTGGCGGGGCTTTCGATGTCGCCGGTCCAGGCGAACGTCACGTCGCTGACGCGGCCTTTCGGGGCCGCCGCGATCAGCGTCTTCCGCGCCTCGCCGGGCAGCGGCAGGTATTCGCCGACGTGCGCGAGCGGCGCGAGCTCGATCGCGCGCGCGAGCACTTCACCGCGCGCGGGGGCCTTGCCCTGCGCCGGCTTCCACTGCGCGGTGAAGTCGGCCGGCGCGAGCGCGGCGCCGCCCTTCGGCACCAGCGCCAGCTGGCGCGCGAATGCGTCGTAGGCGATGTCCGCCTCGCCGTCGAGGTCGATCAGCTCGAAGCGGGTGGTCTTCCTGACGCCGAACTGGCCGCGCATCGACTGCATCTCGAGCAGCGGCAGCTCGCGCGCGAACCGCGCAACGACGTCGTCGAGCGCAACGCTCGCCGTCAGCTCGGTGAGCGTCCGGTCGGCGAACCCGAGCCACAGCTGCAGTGCCCCGCGGCCGCTCCGCACCTCGAACGGGTAGTCGATCCAGGCCTGCCAGACGGCGAGATCGACTTGATCGAAGGCAGCGTAGAGCTTCCCGTTCCAGCTCTCCAGCTCCGCGACGGTGCGGCCGACGAGGTCGCCACGGATATCGAGCGGCGAGCCGAGCTCGGGCGGCGGCTGGGCGCGCACCGCGAAGCGATGGTGGCGGCCGTCGTTCTGCAGCAGAAAGTCGACGTTCTCGAGCCGGAGCGGCGCGGCGCGGCGGGCCTCGTCCTGCCACTCGACGGTCGCATTGCGGATCACGATCTCGCCCTGCTTGAACAGCCAGTCTGCGGCCACGCCGTCGGAGCGCTCCCCGGGCTTCATCTCGAGCCCGGCGATGAAGAGCTTCCCCTGCGAGTCGCGGCGCAGGACGAGATCCGGCTGGTCAAGCACGAGCGACGTGAACCGCGGCTCGCGGGCGATGATTGAGCGCCAGGCGACCGTGGCGCCGACGTATTGCAGCCCGAGCGCTTCCTGGCCGCGGGCATCGAAGATCTTCACGCCGGCGAGCTCGAGCCGGGGATGGAAGCCGAACCACTCCGCGGTGATTTCGCCGATCTCGACCCGCGCGCCCAGCGCGCGCGAGACCGCGGCCTCGATCTGCGGCTTGTACTCGACCACCGCCGGCAGCACCCAGTAGCGCAGCGCGAGCATCGCGATCGCGACGATGAAGTACAGCGCGACCAGCGTCCAGCCGGTGCGGCGGAGCCACTGCAGCCAGCGGCGTTCTTCGGGAGGAAGCTGCGCCTCGAGCGCCTCGTCGGCGGCGTCGTGGTGGAGGAGGCTCATCCCGGATGCGGTCTGCGGTCGCGTCGTCTCTTCACTCGCGTCGGGCACCCGGTGCGCACGCTGGTCGGGGCGGAGGGGCACGCCTACAATGGCGCACGCTGCTGACGACACCAACGCGCGGGCGCGCGCGCCCGACGACACGGATTGTACTTCACCCGTTCCCCAGGCCGCGGTTTCTCATGACGAGTCAGGTGCTTATGTCGAGCGAGGGCGACTCGCGCACGCCCCGCGCCGTCCTCGGCTACTCGCGCTTCGCGGCGCGGTTGCTGGCGGCGCAGCCGGCGCTCGCGGAAGAGATCGAGCACGCGGCGCACGCGACGTGGACTGCGGCAGCGATGCGCGAGTTCCTTGCCGCTCGCGAGCTTGCAGCCGACGCTGCGTTGGCGCGCGGCCTGCGCGAGCTCAGGTCGCGCGTGTGGCTCCGCGTTGCCGCGCGCGACCTCGCCGGGCTTGCCCCGCTGGCGGAGACGGTCGGCACGATGAGCGACCTCGCCGAGGTCGCCCTCGAGGCGGCGCATCACCACCATCGTGCCCGCCTCGAGGCGGAGCACGGGCGGGCGGCGGGCGCGACCGACCTCCTGATCGTCGGCATGGGCAAGCTCGGTGGGCGCGAGCTGAACGTCTCCTCCGACATCGATCTCGTGTTCGTCTATCCCGACGAAGGCGAGACCGCGGGCCCGCGGACGCTCTCGAACCAGGAGTTCTTCGCGCGGCTCGGGCAACGGGTGATTCGCACGCTCGCCGACGTCACGCCCGACGGCTTCGTGTTCCGCGTCGACATGCGCCTGCGGCCATGGGGCGATTCGGGGCCGCTCGCGTCGAGCTTCGACGCCCTGGAGCAGTACCTCGTCGCCCACGGACGCGAGTGGGAGCGCTACGCGTGGATCAAGGCACGGGTCGTCGCCGGCGGCGATGAACGGATCGTGGACGGCCTGGAGCGGATCGTGCGGCCGTTCGTGTACCGGAAGTATCTCGACTACGGCAGCATCGACGCGGTCCGGCAGCTGCACGCGCAGATCCGCGCCGAAGTCGCGCGCCGCGAGCTCGCCGACGACGTGAAGCTCGGCCCCGGCGGGATCCGCGAGATCGAGTTCATCGCCCAGGCATTCCAGCTGATCCGCGGCGGCCGCGATCCGGACCTGCGGCTGCGCGCGACGCTCGCCGTGCTGGAAACGCTGGCGGCGAAGCGGCTCCTGGCCGCGAACGTCGTCCACGAGCTCGCGGCGGCGTACGTGTTCCTGCGGCGGCTCGAGCATCGTCTCCAGTATCTCGAGGACCAGCAGACCCACAAGCTCCCGTCGTCGGAGGCAGACCGGAGCCTCATCGCCCGCAGCATGGGTTACGCCGACTGGCCGGCGTTCACCGCAGCGCTCGACGCGGAACGTGCCGCCGTGACGCGCCACTTCGAGAACGTGTTCGCCGCCGCCGACTCGCCGAACCCGGCTGCACCGGTGTGGCTCGGAACGCTGGAGGACGACGCCGCGCTGGGCGACCTCGAAGCGAAAGGCTACGTCGCTCCGGCGGAGACACTCGCGCGCTTGCGCGGCCTACGGACGAGCAGCCGCTATCTTCAGCTGCCTGCCGCGAGCCGCGACCGGCTCGATCAGCTCGTGCCCCGCCTGATCGACGCCTGCGCGCGTCAGGGCACGCGCGAGGGGCGCGCGCCCGCGGACGTCACGCTCGCCCGCTGCCTCGGCTTCGTCGAAGCGATCAGCCGTCGCGCCGCCTATCTCGCGCTCCTCGTCGAGAGCCCGGATGCGCTCGCCAAGGTGGCGGAGATCCTGGCGAGCTCGAGCTGGGCGGCGGAGTACCTGACCCGCCATCCCATCCTGCTCGACGAGCTGCTCGACCCGCGCGTGCTCGCGGAACCGCCCGACTGGAGCGCGTTCGCGGCGCAGCTCCGGCGCGAGATGGCGGCGCACGAGGGCGACGTCGAGCGTCAGATGGATCTGATGCGCGAGATCCATCACGCGCACGTGTTTCGCCTCCTCACGCAGGATCTCTCCCGGCTCCTCACCGTCGAGCGGCTCGGCGATCATCTGTCGCTCGCCGCGGATCTCGTCCTGCAGATCACCGTCGAGACCTGCTGGCGGCTCGTGCGCACGCGGCACACCGAGATCCCGCGCTTCGCGGTGATCGGCTACGGCAAGCTCGGCGGCAAGGAGCTCGGCTACGCCTCCGACATCGACATCGTTTTCCTTTACGACGACCCGCACGAGGCAGCGGCGGAAAACTACGCGCGGCTCGCGCAGCGCGTCAACTCATGGCTCTCGAGCCGGACCAGCGCGGGCGTGCTGTTCGAGACCGACCTTCAGCTGCGACCGAGCGGCGGCTCCGGGCTGCTCGTCTCGTCGGTCTCGGCATTCCGCCGCTACCAGCTCGAGTCGGCGTGGACCTGGGAGCACCAGGCGCTCACGCGCGCCCGGTTCTGCGCCGGCGACGCCGCGATCGGCGCAGTGTTCGAGGCGTTCCGGCGCGACGTGCTCCAGGCCGAGCGCGATCCCGCGCAGCTCGCCGCCGACGTGCTCGCGATGCGCAAGCGCATGCTGGACTCCCATCCCAACCGGTCGGGCCTCTTCGACCTCAAGCACGACCGCGGCGGCATGGTGGACATCGAGTTCACCGTGCAATACCTCGTGCTCGCGCACTCGCGCAAGCACTACGAGCTCACCGGCAATCTCGGCAATATCGCGCTGCTGCACATGGCCGGCGCGCTGGGGCTGATTCCCGCGGAACACGCGCACCGGGTAGCGGACGCCTACCGCGAGTACCGGCGGCTCCAGCACGCGTTGCGGCTGAACGGTGCGGAGTTCGCGCGGGTCGAGCCGGCGCGCGTCGCGCAGCACATCGAGGCCACGCGCGCGCTGTGGCGCGCGGTGTTCGGCTCCGACTGAGAGCCGACTCTCGCGCGCGTAGACGAGCCTCGAATTCCGGAGCGCGGCGGGTCTGCACCGGGAAGCGCCTTGCGACGCAAACGGCACTGCGCCTGAATCGGGCCCGGTTCGATGCGGCGTTTTGTGCCGCAGTCGTCGTTGGGCGGGTGGATTCGTGGCGGGCAGTCGTGTTTTGGCTGCCGGCCGGGAGCTCCTCAAGCCGGCTCAGGAACCGCGCTGCGCCGATGGCATCGCCACCTCGAGCTTCTTCGCCCAGGACTCGAGCGAAGGAATGATGTCCGCGTGCAGCGCGATGCCTTCGCTCAGCCGCTGCTCGCGCAGCTTGAGCGCGCGCTCGCCGGGCATGCGGACCGGCGGCGCACCCGGTTTCACCGGCGCCGTGCGGCAGGCGTCCGCGAGCCAACCCGCCTCGCGCACGAACGCTTCGCGCCCGCCGAACGCCGCCGGATCGATCAGCTGAACGAAGAGCGACGCGCCCCAGCGGCGCTCGCCGTCCGCTCGTCCGTAGCCGGCGAGCGCCGAGGTAAGCGCCTCGACGAGAAGTCCCAGCCCGAACCCCTTGTGGCCGAGGTCCATGCCGCCGAGCGGCAGGATCGCACCCGGCGGATCGGCGAGGAAGGCGGCCGGATCGTCGGTCGCCTCGCCGCGGTTGTCGACGAGCCACGATCCGGGCAGCCGCTCGCCCCGCCCCGCGCGGTTCAGCCGGGCGACGAGCCCGTTGGTCGTCGTCGACGCGCTGATGTCGATCAGCACCGGCAGCCCGTCGGTCGGGAACCCGAACGCGAGCGGATTCGGCGTATAGCGCCCGGCGATGGCCCCGAACGGCGCGACGGAGGCCACCGAGGGATCGGAGCAGAGGAGCAGCATCGCGAGCCCGCGGTCGGTGGCGCGCTTGAGGTACGCGGCGAGGCAACCGATGTGATGCGAGCGCCGGATCGCGATCGACACCACCGGATGCTCGGGCAGGCGCGCAAACGCGACCTCCATCGCCCGCAGCACGAGCCATGGCCCCGGCAGGAAGTTGCCGTCCCAGGTCACCGCCGCCCCGCGATCCGCGACCACGTCCGGCTGCCCCGCCGCCGTCATGGTCCCCTCCTCGAGCGACCCGAGGTACGGCGCCAAGAGCTGCAGCCCGTGCGTCGTATGGCCCATCAGATCGCCCTCCACGAGGATCGCGGCGACGTCGTCGGCGCGTTCGGCGGCGAGCGCGGCGCGCTGGAGCAGTTGCGAGGCGAAGGCGCGGAGCGCCGCGGCGGCGTAGCGAGTGGTCATCTGGTCCTCCTGCTGCGAGGGTTCGATCATATCTTCCGCTAGAATCCGCGCTCCTTCACCTCTCGGGGAGACAGACACGATGGCCGCGTCCATGGCCGACCGCGACGGCTGGATCTGGCACGACGGCGAGCTCGTGCCCTGGCGCAACGCCACCACCCACGTCCTCACGCATTCGCTTCACTACGGGCTTGCCGTCTTCGAGGGTCTGCGCGCCTACAAGACCGTGGACGGCACCGCCATCTTCCGGCTGCAGGAGCACACCGAACGGCTGTTCAACTCCGCTCATATCTACATGATGAAGATCCCGTACAGCCGGGCGGTCCTGATGGAGGCGCAGAAGGAGGTGGTGCGCGCGAACGACCTGGAGTCGTGCTACGTCCGGCCGATCGCGTTCTACGGCGCGGAGAAGATGGGCGTGAGCCCGAAGGGCGCGACGGTGCACGTGGCGATCGCCGCCTGGCCGTGGGGCGCCTATCTCGGCGCCGAGGGACTGGAGAAGGGAATCCGCATCAAGACCTCGTCCTACGCGCGCCATCACGTCAACGTCTCGATGTGCCGCGCGAAGTACTCCGGCACCTACGCGAACTCGATCCTCGCCAACGCCGAGGCGCTCGACCACGGGTACGACGAGGGTTTGCTGCTCGACGTCGACGGGTTCGTCGCCGAGGGTGCCGGCGAGAACCTGTTCGTGATCAAGAACGACCGCATCTACGAGCCCGAGCTGACCAGCGCGCTGATCGGCATCACGCGCGAGACCGTGATCGAGCTCGCGGCCGACCTGGGGTACGAGGTCACTGCGAAGCGGATCACGCGGGACGACCTCTACATCGCCGACGAGGCGTTCTTCACCGGCACCGCCGCCGAGGTGACGCCGATCCGCGAGGTCGACGGCCGCACGATCGGCGCCGGCCACCGCGGCCCGGTCACGACGAAAATCCAGAAAGCGTTCTTCGAGCTCGTGAACGGCCGGGACAAGAAGCACAAGGCCTGGCTCACGCCGGTTCACGACGGAAAGGCGGGCGCGCGGAAGAAGGGAAAGCGGTAATGGCCGAGCCCGTCCAGTCCGAAACCGTGGTGGAGGTGACCGAGCGCGACCTCCCGCTCCACTGCCCCACCCCCCAGACCCCGGTGTGGTCCTACCATCCGCGCGTCTTCCTCGACGTCGCCGACGCGGGCGAGATGCGCTGCCCGTACTGCAGCACGCTGTACGTGTACAAGGGGGCGAAGCCCAAGGGCCACTGAAGCCGCGGTTTCGCGCCGCATGACGCGCATCCTCATCGTCGCCCCGAACTGGATCGGCGACACGCTTCTCGCCCAACCGCTGTTCGCGCGCCTGCACGCGACGCGGCCGGGTATCGCGCTCGACGCAGTCGCGCCCGCCTGGACCGCGCCGGTCCTCGCGCGGATGCCGGAGATCGAGGAGGTGATCGAGACGCCGCTCGTCCACGGGCGGCTCCAGCTCGGCGCGCGGCTGCGGCTCGCGAGCCTGCTGCGGCAACGGCGGTACGACGAAGCGATCGTGCTGCCGAACAGCTGGAAATCGGCCCTCGCGGCGTTCCTCGCCGGCATTCCGCGGCGGGTCGGCTTTATCGGCGAAGCGCGCTACGGTCTGCTCAACGTCCGCCATCATCTGGACGAGGCCGCCGTGCCGCTGATGGCAGAGCGCTATGCGCAGCTCGCCGAGCGGCCGGGGGAGCCGCCGCACCGCCCGCTCCTCGCGCCGCGGCTCGAGGTCGACGAGGCGAACCTCGCGATCTCCATCGCTCGCCTCGGCCTCGATCGCTCGCGGCCGATCGCGGCATTCTGTCCCGGCGCCGAGTTCGGGCCGGCCAAGCGCTGGCCCGCGCGGCACTTCGCCACTCTCGCCCGCGCGCTTGCGGCGCACCGGCGCCACGTGTGGTTGATCGGCTCGCCGGCCGACCGGCCGATCGGCGACGAGATCGCGAAGCTCGCGAACGGCGACGGCGATCAATCTCTGCGGGCGCACGGATCTCGGCGCGGCGATCGACCTCCTCTCGGTCGCCGAAGTCGTGGTGTCCAACGATTCGGGCCTGATGCACGTCGCGGCGGCGCTCGGCCGGCCGCTCGTCGCACTCTACGGCTCCTCGAGCCCGGCGCACACGCCGCCGTTGGCGCCGGCCCGGCTGGTGAGCCTCGGCATCGAATGCAGCCCCTGCTTTCAGCGCGAGTGCCCGCTCGGGCACTTCAGGTGCATGAACGACTTGCTGCCTGGGCGGGTGCTCGACGAGATCCGGGAAGTCGATCCGGCGCTGGCCTGAGGGCAGGGAGATCCGCTGGCCGTACTTCTCCTGAGGTCGCAATTTGCGACCTCAAGTTCGCAACCTCCTGGTTCGTAATCATGAGGTCGCAGGTTCGATTCCTGCCAGCAGCACCAAATCAAGTCGTTACCCGCGCTTAGATCGCCGTCACCCCGCGCCGGGTAGCGGCTTGGGTAGCAAGTGGGCCGCAGTACCCCCCGGCGACTGCATTGCCACGAGCCGCGAGGATTCGGTGCCCGTGTCAGCCGGCGGGGTGTAAGTAGATGCATTAAATCTCAAGCTGGGTCAATTTCACGGCGACTGGGCCACCGATGACGTAGGCGGTATCGGCACGAAACTCCGCTTCGCGCGCGAACACGGATGGGGCATACCGATAGTCCACCGGGCACACTCGTCCTGCTTCGTTGCGCGGTCCCTGGGTGGGCTGCATGAGGGGTGTGGCGTCCCGGTTAGGGAAGCAATCCATTCTCAGTGCAAATTGGTTGTCCAGGGGGCCAGGGCCGCTTCCGCCAGAAGGGCGGTGCTGACATCCGCAACCGCCATTGGCCTCGCGAGCAAATCGCCCTGGCCGACATCGCAACCCTCCCATTTGAAGAACTGGAGGTCCTGCTCGGTCACCAATCCATCTGCGATCACGGCCAGTCCCAGCGTGTGCGCAAGTGCGATGATCGATCGCGCAACTGCCGATCGCTCGCGGTCCTGGGTTACGTGACGCACGAATGACGTGTGGATCTTCACGCGATCCGGCAGCAGTCGCTGGAGCCGTGGCAGGGAGACGAGCCCCAGGCCGAAATCGACCAGCGTGACGGAAACACCGAGCGACCGCATGGACGCCACCACATCCCGTGCGCTCGGCCGCTCTGCGAGCAAGACCGCTTCCGGTACCTCCAGGTCCAGGGTGCCGTGCGGCACCGCGGCACGCGACAGGTGTTCTTCGATGCTCGCCAGGACCTGGCAGTCCCAGATGTTCTCGGTGAGGATCGGGAGCGAAATCTGGAACGGCGGCAGGTTGAGTGACTGCCACGCCTGCGCCCATGCGCAGCCTTGGCGAATCAGCCACTCGTCGAACTTCTGGCGCAACTCGAGATCGCGGATTCCTTCGGCCATCTGCGCCCGGCCAAGGATCGCGTCGCCTCTCCTCCAGTTTGGCATGAGCTCGATCGCCGCAATGGCCCCCGAGACGAGGTGCATCTGGGGCTGCGCCAAGAGATGCAGGGCGTTGGTTTCGATGGCCTTGGCGAACGCCTCCTCCAGCGCAAGCCGCTTATAACCCGCGAATCCGCCCAACGCCGGCGAGGCCGGGCTGCCGTGGCGAGGCCGCAGCGTACTGATGTACTTGTATGCGCGCAACGACGAGATGACGATCGAGCGCAGCTTCTGGGCCACCAGCTCGGTCTTCAGGAAATAACCATTGATGTCGTACCCCGCAATTACTTCACGCTCCGGCGCCATGCCCGGCTGGCCGGTGCGCAAGACGATCTGCAGGTCCGCGTTCCCGATCTGCTCCCGGACGTAGGTGATCAGCCGCAACCCGGCATCGTCGGTTTCCATGACGACATCGAGCAGCATCAGCGCAACGTCCCGATGACTTTCGAGAAATGCCTTGGCTTCCGACGCCGAATAGGCACTGTGCAGTTCGACCGGAAGCTCCGAAAACGATGCATCGGCGAGCACGAGCCTCGTGACCTCGTGCACCCCGGGCTCGTCGTCCACCAGCAGGACGATCCAGCGGTCCCTCGCCCCAGGGCCATCCGGGGCAGCGGCGCGCCCTTCTCGCGAGTCGTCGTGCGATGCGCTCGCAGTCACTCGAGGCTCCTTGGCGCGGTGCGCAGTGCGCTCGCCAGGCTGGCTGTGGAACCGCTCACGCGTGGCAGGCGCAGGACGAATAGCGTACCACCGCCTACGCGGGTCATGACTTCGATCGAGCCATTCAGCCGGGCGGTCACGATGTTGTAGACCAGATGCAGGCCAAGGCCGCTGCCACCAACGCCGCGTCGCGTAGTGAAGAACGGCTCGAAGATCCTGTCGTGCAGGTCCTCCGGGATGCCGCGCCCGTCGTCCTCGTGGTAGAGGACGACTTCGTCGTCGCCATCGAGCCGTGCCCTGATGCGTATGGTGCCATTCATGCCGGCCGCAAACCCATGCTGAAGGGAGTTGAGAATGAGATTGGTGATGACTTGCGCGAGCGGCCCCGGATAGCTGTCCATTTCGATGCCGGGCGCGCAATCGACCTGCACCGCCACCTGCGTTCCCGCGAGCTTCGGCTGCAGGCTCAGCAGCGTTTCCTCGACGTATTTTTTCAGGTCGAAACGCCGCCGGTCGTCGCTGGTCTGGTCTACCGCGACCTGCTTGAAACTCTGCACCAATTGAGCGGCGCGATTGGCGTTCGACAGCAACAGCCGGGCCGATTGGGCGGCGTCATCCAGATAGGACCTGACGTCCGCTTGGGCGAGGCTACCGCATTCGAGTTTTTCCCTGACTGCGGTGGTCCGATCCTGAAGGTAGGATGCCGCGCTCACCGCGATGCCCACCGGCGTGTTGATCTCGTGAGCGACACCGGCAACCAGGCTGCCGAGGGATGCCATCTTCTCCGATTCCACGAGATGGCCGCGAGTCATTTCGAGGTGGTGCAGCGACCGTACGAGCTCGCCTTCGGCAAGTTCCCGGCTGTCGTGTGAAAGCACGATCCACCATGTTCCGACGGCGATCACGACCAGCGTGGCGGCGTAGATGCGGACCAAGACGTCCACCAGGTCGAAGCCGGCGGCGGAAGTCTCCAGGTCGAGCAGGCGGTAGGAAAGGAGGAAGACTGCACCCACCACAGCGGAGGCGATGCTGAACAGCAGGAAGAAGCGGCCCAGGCGGCGCCCGAAATGCGGCTCGAATGCCGGTGTCCCGAGGGGGGCCGCGTCCAGGGCTGGCGCTCTGCCGACCGTGGCACCCTTACAGGAGTCATGGCAGTGGTTCTCCAGCCCGCAGCACAGAGAGCAGATTGCGCCCTGGTAAAACGGGCAATGGGCCATGTCGCGCGGCTCGTAGTGCCGCTCGCAGATGCAGCACTGCACGAGGGCCGGCTGCGGTTCGCCTCGGAAGTGGGTATCGGCTCTCGCGATGTAATATTTGCCCTGGGTGACGTATCCGATGGTGATGGCGCTGACGAAGGATATGGCCAGCGCGATGAAGGCGGAGAAGGCACGGCAGGCCTCACCGAGGAAGCCGGCGTACGCGCTGATTGAGATGAGCGAGGCAATCAGCATCGCGCCGCAGCCGACCGGGTTTATGTTGTAGAGGTGGGCCCGCTTGAACTCGATGTAGGCGGGGCTGATCCCCAGCGGCTTGAGTACCACCAGATCCGCAACCAGCGCGCCGATCCAGGCGATGACGACGTTGGAGTAGACGCTCAAGACCGTCTCCAGCGTCGTGAAGATGCCGAGCAGCATCAACAGGAGGCCGATCAACACGTTGAACACAAGCCAAACGACACGCCCCGGGTGGAAGTGCGTCAGCCGTGCGAAGGCGTTGGACCACGCGAGAGATCCGGCGTAGGCATTGGTGACATTGATCTTGACCTGGGAGATCACGACGAACACTGTCGCCACCACGAGAACCACGGTCGGGTTGTCGAACACGTACTCGTATCCCTTGATGTACATCGTTATCGGAACGACGGCATCGCTCGCCGGTAGCCCGGCGCGTATGACGAGAAAGGCTAGGAGTCCGCCGGCGAGGATCTTGAGACCGCCGATGACGATCCAGCCCGGGCCGGCGGAAAGCAGCGCCGCCCACCACGAGACCCGGTTCCGCGCGCTCTTTTCCGGCAGGAAGCGCAGATAGTCGACCTGTTCCCCGATCTGGCCCATGAGCGAGAACAGCACGCCGGTGGCGGCGCCGAACGAGAGCCAGCTGAATCCGCTGTCCTGGCCCGAGTAGCCCGGAAACGACGCCCACTCGGCCAGCACCCCCGGTTCCCGATAAAGAATGAATACGAAGGGAAGTATTAACAGGACCACCCAGACGGGCTGCGTCCATTGCTGGAGCCGGTTGATGAGGGTCACTCCGTAGAACGCGAGCGGGATGATGATCAGCGAGCAGACGAGATAGCCCACCACCACATTCAATCCGACGCTCATTTCGAGCGCCTGCGCCATGATCGCCGCCTCGATCGCGAAGAATATGAAGGTGAACGACGCGTATATCAGCGAGGTGACCGTGGAGCCGATATAGCCAAATCCGGCGCCACGGGTAAGCAGATCGATGTCGACGTTGGCAACGCTCGAGTAGTAGGCGATGGGCAGGCTGATCAGGAAGATGAGAATCGAGACGAGGATGATCGCTGCAAAGGCATTCTGGAATCCGTGATTGACGGTGAGGCTTCCACCTATCGCTTCGAGCGCGAGAAACGAGATTCCGCCGATTGCCGTGTTGGCGAGCAGCCCGGGCGACCAGCGCCGGAACGACTTCGCGGCATAGCGCAGGGCATAGTCCTCCAGGGTCTCGTTGGCGACCCAGGATTGGTATTCGCGTTTGACGCGGATCACGGCAAGTTCCGAAAGGGTGCCCTTGCGCCGTCTATCGGCGATCGAAGGCGAATGCGATTATTCGCCGCAACGAACTCGGGTACAACCACGCTATGCCGCCGGTTTGGCCCTCGGTGCCGCGATGGCCGGAACGGAAAAGCGGAGCCATTGACGCCGCCAATGCGCGATGTTAGCCGCAAGCGGAGCCACCGGCGAGGTGGCGATGGTGCGCCGCAAAGGTTGGCACGCTGCTGGACGCTCCAAGTCCGGATTGACTTTGTCGTCGTTAGCCGAAACACTAGCGACCGGCCGATGCGCGGCGCGGCGCTCCAGTGGGCGCCAGTGAGCAGCGCATCGCGGTCTCGTGGCTCTGTTCGTCCGCTGGCACACGCTGTTCCTGGAGGAGGTCGCTGCGACCATGACGCCGGCGCGTCCGCAGGGCGAACCGAAGGTCGACCTCGACCCGCTTCTCTACCGGATCCACGCGTCGAGCGATGCGAACGGTGATTGGAGCGATGTTCTCGCGTTGCTGCGAGACAGGCTCGACGGTCGGCTGGTAACCCTCTCCCGACACCACTTCGCGTCCGGCCAGGGCGCGGTTGTCTGCGAGTTTCCGGAGAGTCCGAGATTCCGGACCGAGTACCCGCAATACGCGTCGCGCAATCCCTGGTTCCTGTCGAGCGAGGAGTTCACTCCGGGCCGGGTCATGACCGGCGATGAGCTGCTGAGCAACAAGGACTTGGTGAAGACCGATTTCTATCGGGGCCTACTCAAGCCGCATGGCCTGTTTCACTGCTTGTCCGGCGTTGCCGTGCGTCGCGGGCAGCTCGTCTATTGCGTCAGTGCCCACCGAGGGCAGGATGAAGCCGCCTACGGGGAACGCGAGAAGTCGAGCCTCAGAGCCGTGCTCGCGCATCTGTCGCTGGCGCTCGAAAATCGCTGGCGCCTGCGCCAATCAGGCGATCTGACCAAGGTAATGATGGGGGTCGTGGATCGACACCCCCACCCGTCGCTGCTTGTCGATGCCGACGGCCGCATCGTGCATTGCAACCGGAGCGCCCTTGCGCTTTCCGTACCACGGGCCGGCCTCTGCATCGAGGGAGGACGGCTCGCGGCGGCCACATCCATTGATCGTGCAGCCCTACGCGAGGCCATCAGGGACGTTGCCAAGGCGGGGGCGGCCGATGCCGCCGACGCGACGCGGGCAGTCACCTTGTCCGTTCCCGGCGCGCGGCATCCCGCGGTCGTGTCTGTTCATGCCGCAGGCAGGGTTTTCCGGGCGGAAACCGGCGAGATCGACGAAGTGGTTCTGGTCACCGCAAGGAATCCGGATTTCGAGCACGACCTCCACACCTGCTCCTTCGTGAAGCAGTTCGCGTTGAGTCCGGCCCAGGCGCGTGTGGGCGTGATGATCATCAGTGGACACTCGCTCGCCGACACTGCCAGGAAGCTGCACGTTTCGGACAATACTGCGCGCAGCCATCTCAAGCAGGTCTTCCAGAAGACCAATACGCACGGCCAGATGGAACTCGTGCATCTGCACGCCAGAATCTGCGGCAACGGCGACTAGCGGCGGCTGACGCGCTCCATTCCTCTCCGGCTGCCGGACTGGTGCGCGACTGACGTCGCGTGCCGTCGCGCACTGGAGTGCTTGCACCCTCCCGCTGCGGCACGGCGGCACGGCGTCGCGCCGACCCCAGGAACGTGGGCGTCTCGTCCCCTTCGCCGGCGGGGACATCGGCGGCCGCCTCACCCGAATGGGTGAGCGCGCGATCACCCATTCAGGTGAGCGAAGGATCCCCTGCCCAAGGGATTCACCAAATGACGGGTCCTCCTACGATGCGGGACTGCCCATCGGCAGACGGGCAGTTCGTTCCAGCCCCACCGAAGTGTTGGTGTTCTCACTCGGCCTCGGTCGGGGTCGCTTCTGAATGTGATGTTGTTGACTGAGAAGGAGCAGCGCGGTGGCCACATACGAGTATCGGTGTGATCAAGATGGTGTGTTCGACGTAACTCGGCCGCTCGGTACGGCGCCGGAGTCGGTCACATGTTCGGTGTGCGGTAGCGAGGCTAGGCGAGTCTTCTCGATACCCATGGTTCGGTCCGGGTCACGTACTGGTCTGTTTGCTGCGATCGATCACGCGGAGAAGAGCCGCCACGAGCCTGACGTGGTCACCTCGCTGCCTTCGACCGGGGCACGCAGGCGAACGCCTGTGCTCCCGCTAACCCCCACCCTCCGGCGCCTCCCCAGGCCCTGACGATCGGTACTGGGGATCAATTCAATTCAGGAAAGGAGAGGGTACCGGGAGATCAATTAGCACATGGGTCTGACTTTCACGACGGTAAGCAACTAGCGAACGAGGAGACTCGATATGCCTAAGAATCTGTTCCCGATGGATAACACCAAGAAATTCAAAGACCAGAAGCTCGTAGGACACAATAGATGGCACCCGGACATTCCGGCGGCCGTAACCATCAAGCCGGGCGAAGTCTTCCGCGCGGATATCCGCGAGTGGTTCGACGGTGCGATCAAAAACGATGACTCTGCAGATGACGTTCGGAATGCGCCGCTTCCGGGGGTGCACGTTCTCACCGGCCCCTTCTACGTCGAGGGGGCCGAGCCCGGCGACCTGCTGATCGTCGACATCCTTGAGATCGATGCCTGCGATCAAGAGGACTCAGGTCCCTTCTCCGGCATGGGTTGGGGCTACACCGGCGTGTTCGCCACCAAGAACGGCGGCGGCTTCCTCACGGAGCGGTTTCCCGATGCCTACAAGGTGATCTGGGACTTCAGGGGCGACATCGCCACCTCGCGTCACATTCCGGGAGTCTCTTACGCGGGCATCCATCACCCGGGTCTGATGGGTACCGCACCGTCGGCCGAACTGCTCGCGAAGTGGACGAAGCGCGAAACCGCCCTGATCGCGACCAACCCCGATCGTGTGCCGCCGCTCGCTCTGCCCCCGCTTCCCGACAGCGCCATTCTGGGATCGCTCAAGGGCGCCGATTTCGATCGAGTGGCCAAAGAGGCAGCCCGGACGGCCCCACCTCGCGAGAACGGCGGGAACCAGGACATCAAGAACCTGACCGCGGGGAGCCGGGTCTTCTACCCCGTCTTTGTCCCCGGGGCGAAGCTGTCGTTTGGTGACCTGCACTTCTCCCAGGGCGATGGCGAGATCACGTTCTGCGGTGCGATCGAGATGGGCGGGTTCATGGATCTGCACGTCGATCTCATCAAGGGCGGCATGGCCACGTATGGCGTCCGTGAGAATGCGATCTTCATGCCCGGCATCCGCGATCCGCACTACTCCGAGTGGATTGCGTTTTCGGGGGTCTCGGTAGACGGCAATGGCAAGCAGCACTACCTGGACTCGGGGTTGGCCTACGCGAACGCCTGCAACCACGCCATCGATTACCTCATGAAGTTCGGCTATTCCGACATCCAGGCGTACATGATCCTGGGGTCAGCGCCGGTCGAGGGACGGTTGTCCGGCGTGGTCGACATCCCGAACGCGTGCTCGACGATCTACATCCCCAGGGCGATCTTCGACTTCGACGTCCGCCCGTCGACGAGCGGGAAGCCGCACCAGGTGAAACAAGGCATGAAGGTGCCCAAGTCGTCGAACTAACAGTCGCAACACGCCTACGCCACGACGGCATTCGAGGTTGCTTGAAAGTGCCCAGGCTGCGTCCCCGCCCCTTTGGGGGCCGGGACGCGCGGGGCTTCGTATGGCTCGGAGCTGACTGAGGAGAACGCACCATGCTGTTAGGACTGGCCTTGTTCTATGTTGGCGCCGTACTGTGCTTGAACGGCCTCTGGTTGCTTGGTCGAATCGGCGATAACGAGATTGCGATCATCGATGTTTTCGTTGGCGGGATCACGTTGCTGATAGCCCTTTATCTCGCCTTCGCGCCGGGTGCTGATGCAGCGTCGATCAGGGGCGCCGCATTGACGCTGCTGTTCTCTTTCACCTATTTCTGGGTTGCGCTGAATCGGTACAACGGTGCCGATGGTCGTGGATTGGGTTGGTTCTGCCTGTTCGTCGCGATCACCGCGATTCCGGTGACCATTCAAACGCTGCATGGCGCAACGTCGACATGGGGCGTGTGGTTTGGCCTCAGTTGGGGGGCGTGGGGAGTGCTGTGGTTCCTGTTCTGGGTGCTCTTGGTGCTGCAGAAACCGATCGCCAAGTTCGTGGGGGCGCTCACGGTCCTGCAAGGGATTCTCACCGGCTGGCTGCCCGGGTACCTCCTACTCGAGGGCGTCTTGAAGTGATCCGTTGCTTGGATTTCATTGTCAGTTGAGCGAGGGGAGGCCACTGTCATGCCGCTGTATGACTACCGCTGCGTGAGTTGCGGGGATTTTCGAGAGATTCGACCAATGGCGGAATCAAGCACACCGCGGGTGTGCCCGGTCTGCGGCGCATCGTCTGAAAGGGTGATTGCGGCGCCGTTCCTTGCTGGCAAGGATTCATAGCCGATGAGCCGGACCAGCGTTTCGCGAGCATGCGGACACGCTCACGGCTGCTCGCATTCGCATCGTGCCTGACGCCAGTGGGGATGGAACGGTGGGTCCGTCGGCCTAGCGGCGGCTTTCCGCCGCCGCCCCGGCCGAAGCCGGCATCGCGCGCGCGCACGATCGCCTGTGCACGGCTCTCCACCTCGAGCTTCGAGAAGATGCTGTTGATGTGGTTGCGGACGGTTTTTTCGGAGAGGAACAGCCGCTGCGCGGTCCTGCGGTTGTTGATGCCTTCGGCGATCAGGTCGAGGACCTCCTGCTCGCGCGCGGAGAGCCGGCCAAACGCGCCGGGCAATGCGCCCGGCGCGGGTCCGGACGCCGGCGCCTGAAGAAAGGCGCGCAGCTCGACAAGGAAACGGGCCCACGCCGGCTCGCCCTCGGTCAGGATGCGGCTGCAGCTCTCCAGCTGCACAAAACGCGCGCCCGGGATCAGGCCCGCCAGCTGTCGGCCCTCTTCGGATGGAACACGGAGTCATGGCGCGCGTGTATGACGAGCGTCGGGCAGGACACGTTCTGGGCGAGCATTCGAACGTCGATATCGAAGCTGGCGCTCAAGATCCGCGCCGCGTTCTCGGGAGACGCCGAGAGCCGCTGGAGCTCGTTGTAGGAACGGTGCTGTTCCGGCGTGCCTTCGGCGGGTCGTTGGGCCTCTCACAAATGAGCTTCACATGAAATCAATCCTTCTCGTTGCCTTCGGCGGTGCACTGGGCTCCGTAGCTCGCTACAAACTCTCTGGCTGGGTGCTTCATCAAACCGCGGAGTGGCGGTTCCCACTTGGCACCTTTGTCGTAAATATCATTGGCTGCCTCATCATCGGTGTATTGGCTGGCCTCGCAGTCAAGGATGACTTCTTCTCTGGCGACACCCGCGCTTTCCTTTTCACGGGCATCGTTGGCGGTTTCACTACTTTCTCCGCATTTGGCCTCGAAACCTTCAATCTGCTACGCCGGGGCGAAATATTGGTGGCGGGAAGCTATGTCCTACTCAGCGTCCTCGTCGGCCTGTTTGTCTTGTGGCTTGGGTTCAGCGCAGTTCCACATAGGAGCTAGCGCGAGGCCCAACTCATCATTCCACGGACCTGCGCAAAAAGCCGCGCAGGCCGGTGAATTCAAACGGTTGAGCCTCACGCTATGCCTGAGCCCGACCCCGCGATACCACCCTTCCGATGGGCCATTTTTGTTTGCGCGCCCATCTTCGCGCTCGCGGCCCTGTCGCTACACTTCGTGTTCTCGCCGTCGTCAGACGTACCCGCCTTGGTTTGCGGAGCCGCCGCAATATTGTTTCTCGCGGCATTCATGTTCGCGCCTACTCGCTTCTGCGAGCGGGTTGGGGAGGTGATTCTCTCGGTCTGGGAGGCTGTGTCGTGGGTATTGCTGTTCCGCTGACTCTAGTCGGCTCGCGCTTTCAGCGCCGTCTCCGAGATCGCCATCGTCCCCGACAGCGAGTGGAGAACGCCGACCTTGATCGGCTCCTTCGATTGCGCACCGGCGGCGCCGGCGAATGCGCCCGCCGCCGCGGCGACGCTTACCTTGATGAACAGCCTTCTCGACATGGCGATGCCCCCTCTCGTTCCGGTCCGGTCGGACCTCGTTGACAATCGAGAGAGCGCTTAGCACCTCGTGTGCCATGGTCGGCACGGCACGCTAAGTTGCTGTTTTGCGGATTGGAACGGGTGGGGTGAGGCATGCCATTCGACGGCGTCGCGAGTACGGCGCTCGTTTCTGCGCACCAATGCAGTGCGACTGCAACGTGATTGGTGCAACGGGAGATGCATCCAGGCAGCTCGTTCGCATCGAGCGAACGATCCAGGACTCATCGACCCCGAGCGCGTTGAATCGAGTAAGTCGCGCCGCCAAGAGTCCAAAAACCAAACGGCCGGTCCGTCGGGACCGGCCATTCGTCGAATTCGCGAGCGCAGGTCAGTGCTTGTGCTTGCAGTGCCCGAGCGCTCGACCCTTGCCGGGGTTGTTGCGGTTGCAGCTCACGCCCGCCGGGCTGGCCTGCCCTCCGGGCATGGCCACCGATTGCGTGTTGGTCTGCGGCTTGCCGGAATCGGCGGTCATCGACCCGCCGACGACCGCACCCGCGGCACCGCCGACGCCGGCACCGATGATCGCGCCGTTGGCGCCACCGACTTCATTGCCGATCGCCGCGCCGGCGCCGCCACCGATCGCGCCGCCGATCGCCGCACCAGTCTTTGCCTTGCCGGTCGCGCCGACTGCCCCGCCTACCGCGCCGCCGGCCGCGCCGCCGACGATCGCGCCGGTGGAACCGCCGACATGGTTGCCGATCGCCGCCCCGCCCGCACCGCCAAGGGCGCCGCCGATGCCGGTGCTGAGGTCGTTCGCCTGGGCCGACATGGCCGCCGCCATCGCGGCGGCGAAAAGAGCTATCTTGACTTTCATCTTTCGACACCCCCGTTCCGTTACTGGTGGGGGGAGTGTTGCCGGTCGACCCGCATGGCGCGAGGGCGTCGGACGCACCGGCGTGTCCGAAATCACGCGCGGAAGGGTGGGTGCGTGGAGCGCGTGACGGCGTTCACGGCCATGACGTTGTTGTAAGAACGACGCTCCCCGCGCCCGTACCTCCGGCCAGGGCGGCCGGCCCTCTCGACGCTGCGACGAATGCCCGCCTCCTCCGCCCGCCGCGCGTCCCGGTGCCACGGCGGCCCGGGGCCGTCCAGCCCTGGCACACAACATCGACATCGCCTGCGCACCACGCCGAGGCGTGTTCGCCGCTTTGCGCACTACGAGCTTGCGCGCGCGCCTTGCTAGCCGGGGCGGGCACCGGCGCTACGCGTGGCACGTGCGTTGCTAACGGGCACGCACACAACGCGAACACTGAGTCGAGGACATCCAATGAGACGCTGCGACGACCGCAGCTCGAGAGGGGCTGCACGCCGATCGGTCGCGGTGCGAGGCGCGTGGTCCCGTGCGTGAAACGAGATCCACCTGGCGCTGTTGCGGCCTCTCGAACGCCGGCGCACGGGCAGCGCGATCGTGAGCTACGCCGCGATGATCAAGACGCTCGCATGCCGCGTCGACGCGAACGATCTCGCACCGGAGGATGCCGCCCTGCTCTTCGGCGCGATCCTCGACGGCGGCGTGCCCGAGCTGGAACTGGGCGCGCTCCTCGTCGCGCTGCAGATGAAAGGCGAGTCGCCGGGCGAGTTGCTCGGCGCTTATGAGGCGCTCGCGGCGCGCGTGCACCAGCTCCAGCCGCCGCTGGCGGACGCGCGGACGGTCGTCATCGGCACCGGCGAAGGCACGCGCAGCCAGCCGAACCTGACGCCGCTCGTCGCGCTCGTGCTGCGGCGGATGGGTGTGCCGGTGCTGGTCCATGGCACGCTCGAAGGTCACGGGCGCGTCGCGGCTGCGTACATCCTCCGGGAACTGGGCCTCCTGCCGTGCGCCACGCTCGCGCAGGCGCAGGCCGCGCTCGATCGCGACAAGATCGCGTTCGTGCCGACGGCCGTGTTCGCACCCGGGCTGGCCGCGCTGCAGGCGTTGCGTAGCCGCCTTGGCGTCCCGAACACCGGACACCTTCTCGCGCGTCTGGTCGACCCGCTGCCCGGCGCGAGCTTGCGGCTCGTGGGCGTCTCGGATCCGGCCAGGCTCGCGCGCATGCGCGAGCTGCTGCTCGGCACCGGCGAGCGCGCGATCGTGCTCAGCGGCACCGACGACGAACCGTTCGCCGATCCGCGCCAGCGGCCGCAGCTCGAGCTTGTCGACGACGGTGCGGGCACGGTGCTGTTCGGCGAGGAGCGCGCCCCGGTCGACGCGCTGGCCAAGGCACCGGAGGCGCGCGGCGCAAAGGCGACCGCAAGGTACATCCGCAGGATCATCGAAGGCGCGAGCCCGCTGCCGATGCCGATCGTGAACGAGGTCGCGTGCTGCCTGTACGGCGCCGGCCTGACGGCCGATCTGAACCAGGCGAAGGCGATTGTGGCGGTGGAAACGCACACGAGAACCGGACGGCCCGTGGCCGCCTAGCGGCCACGGGCCGGAGAACCTTGCGAAGCCGACCTGTAAGCCGGGTTCTGTCAGGACGACGCGCGAGCACCGTCCCGGACGGTCATTCATCTGGGCCGCGGGTTACCCCGCGGCTCTAGCCACCTACCCGCAGGCTTGGACGGGCCGCCCTTCAGCGCCGACCGCGACCGATTGTTCGCCACGGGGGCGATCGGGGTCGCGACCGACGCAACGCTTGCCTATTCGGTGTTGCTCCGGGTGGGGTTTGCCGTGCCGGCCGTGTCGCCACGTCCGCGGTGAGCTCTTACCTCGCCGTTTCACCCTTACCTGATCCCGATCATCGGTTTGCACCGACGACCGGGCCATCGGCGGTCTGCTCTCTGTTGCACTTTCCGTCGCCTCGCGGCGCCTGGGCGTTACCCAGCACCCTGCCCTGCGGAGTCCGGACTTTCCTCTACGGTGCCGGAGCACCGCAGCGACCGCCCGGCCGACTTCGCAAGACGAATGATACTGTCCGCAGCCGAAAGTTCCCCCGCACTGCGGCTTGATTTCCGCCCCCGTCAGGCCTAGAACGAAAGCGGGGAGGCATGACCCGAAGGAGAGCCGCATGCGACGCAGACTCTATTTCCTGCTCCCGGATGTCGCGAGCGCGCGGCATACCGTCGACGATCTTCTGCTCGCGAAGATCGAGGATCGGCACATGCACGTCCTTGCACGTCGCGGCGCCGACCTTGGCGACCTGCACGAGGCGAGCGCGCTCCAGAAGACAGATCTCGTGCACGGCGCGGAAGTCGGACTGGTGACCGGCGGCGTCGGCGGGCTGCTGCTCGGTCTGTTTGTCGTGCTCACCCCGCCCGAGGGTCTGACGCTCGAGCTCGCGACGGTGCTTGCGACGACACTCGGCGGCGCCCTGCTCGGCGCCTGGGTGGCGAGCCTGGTGGGCGCGTCGGTTCCCAACTCGCGCCTCAAGCAATACGAGCGCGACATCGAGGCGGGGCGCGTTCTGCTCATGGTCGACGTGCGTCCGTCGCGGATCGAAGAGGTCCGGGAGCTCGTGCACAAGCGCCACCCGGAGGCGAGCGGCGGCTCGATGGAGCCGACCATGCCGGCATTCCCATAGCGATTCTGCCGCCGGAGCACATGCTCCGGCATCCACGCCGCTACTGGCGGCGCGCAGGGCGCCAGGCTTGCCCAGGCGCTCGAGGGCCCGGCGATGTCGGGCCCTTTTCTTCGTGCGGGCAGCGGAGGAGATTCGCCCTGTTTATCCGCCGCTCAGCGCGATCGCCCGGGGCGGAACACCGCGAGGTCGTCGTAGAACGCCGGGTCTTCATTCGCGGGTGTCCAGCCGGGAATGCCGAGAGCCGGCAGCGGATGGAGCGCGCGCGTGGAGGCGAGCGACTCGGCGCGCGCGAAATGCGCCGCGGCCTGCGTGTCGAGTCGTTCGACCAGCGCCGGATCTCCCAGGGACTCGGCCGCCACGTCGATCACGAGCGCCTTCGCGGTGACGCTCTTGAACGGCGCGAGCGCCCGCTCGAGGATCGCGTGGCCGAACACGCAGAACCGCATCGATCGCGCGACCTCGGCGCGATGCTCCCAGAAAAGCGTCCGCCACCGGAACGCCCCGAGCAGCCGCCCGAGCATCGGGTCGGCGCACGCGATGAGGATCCCGCCTTCGTCGAAGAGCGTGAGCACGTCGCGAGCGGTGCCGCGCGCAGGCCCGTCGCCGCGCCGCGCGAGCTCGTCGCAATGCAGCCGGTTCAGGAGCCCCTTCGTGCGCGGGAACGCGAGCCACGCGAGCGCGTTGAAGAGGTCGTGCCAGCTCTCCGCCCGCGTCTCGACCTCGCCCGTCCGGAAGATCCGTTCCTCGTAGCGCCGCGCCGGCGCGCGCGGCCCCGCCGCCGGGGGAACGAACGCGAGCGGCGCGTCGCCGCCGCTCCGCACGTCGCGCTCGCGCGCGAGCGTGTTCAGGTCATGGGGTTCGGGGAAGCGCTCGGCCGGCAGCCGCTCGAGGAGGCCCCGCACCGAGGCGAACCACGGCGAGCGGGCGAGCCCGTCGCGGTCCCAGGGAGGCGTCGTCACGTCAACGGAGGACCCGCCACGCGAGCTTCTCGCCGGCACGCAAGGGCACCAGCGTCGATTCGCCGAAGGCGAGTTCGCCCGGCGCCTCCCATTGTTCGCGCGCAAGCGTGACGCGCGATGCGTTCCGCGGCAGCCGGTAGAAATCCGGTCCGTTGAAGCTTGCGAACGCCTCGAGCCGGTCGAGCGCACCGGCCCGGTCGAACGCTTCGGCGTAGAGCTCGAGCGCCGCGTGCGCCGTGAAGCAGCCGGCGCAGCCGCAGGCCGACTCCTTCTCGCCGCGGGAATGCGGCGCGCTGTCGGTGCCGAGGAAGAACTTTGGGCTCCGGCCCGTCGCAGCGCGCACGAGCGCCTCGCGGTGCGCCTCGCGCTTGAGCACCGGCAGGCAATAGAAGTGCGGCCGGATGCCGCCGCGAAAGATCGCGTTGCGATTGTAGAGCAGGTGATGGGCGGTGATCGTCGCCGCCACGTTCGGACCCGCCGATGCGACGTACTCCGTCGCGTCGCGCGTCGTGACGTGCTCGAACACGATGCGCAGTCCGGGAAAACGCCAGGTGATCGCCGCGAGAACGGTGTCGATGAAGACACGCTCGCGGTCGAAGACATCGATGTCCGGATCGGTGACCTCGCCGTGAACGAGCAGCGGAACATCGTGGCGCGCCATCGCCTCGAGCGCTGGAAATGCGCGCTCCAGACGCGAAACGCCCGCGTCCGAGTTGGTCGTCGCGCCCGCGGGGTAGTACTTCACCGCGTGCACGAATCCGCTCGCCTTCGCCCGCGCGATCTCGGTGCTCGCGGTGTTGTCGGTGAGATAGAGGGTCATGAGCGGCTCGAACTCGCCCCCTGCGCCGGCGCGCGCGAGCGCAGCGAGGATCCGCTCGCGATAGGCGCGCGCCGCATCGACCGTCGTGATCGGGGGCTTGAGGTTCGGCATCGCGACCGCGCGCGCGAACTGCCGGGCCGTGAACGCGACGACGCTCTCGAGCGCGACCCCGTCGCGCAGGTGAAGGTGCCAGTCGTCGGGCCGGGTGATGGTGAGCTCGTCCATGTCCGAAGTCTATGCCTTGCGCCCCTTGCGTTCTCCGCGCCGTTCCGGAGGATTCTTCGTGAGCACCAGCGCCCGCTCGTAGAGCGAGTTCCGCGCGGCGCCGGTGATCGCCGTAGCGAGCCGGACCGCCGCCTTCACGGGTAGCTCCTCGAGCAGCAGGCCAAGGACGCGCTCGTCGTCCGCGCCGTGCGGCCCCCGTTCCGCCGACGCGCCCGACACGATGACGACGAGCTCGCCGCGCGTCCGGTCCGGATCGGCTTCGAGCCAGGCGCGCGCCTCGCCGAGCAGACAGACGTGCACGCTCTCGAACACCTTGGTCAGCTCGCGCGCGATCACGACGGTGCGTTCGTCCCCGAGCACCGTCGCAAGGTCGCCGACGCATTGCAGGATGCGATGCGGCGCTTCGTAGAAGACGAGCGCATGCGGAAACTGACGCCAGGCTTCGAGCGCCTTCCGACGCGCCGCGGGTTTGGGTGGCAGGAATCCGGCGAACGCGAACGGTCCCGACAACCCGGCCACCGACAGCGCAGCGACCGCCGCATTCGGCCCGGGGATCGGGACCACCCGAAAGCCCGCTTCGCGCGCCGCCGCCACCGTGTACGCCCCGGGATCCGATATCCCGGGTGTACCGGCGTCGGTCACGAGCGCGACGACACGGCCTTCCTCGAGATGCCGCACCACCTCGCGCGCTGCCGCGCGTTCGTTGTGCTGGTGGAGGGCGGCGAGCTTGGTCGCAATGCCGTGGTGGGCGAGCAACGTGCGCGTGTGGCGCGTATCCTCGGCAAACACGACGTCGACCGCGCCGAGCGTCGCGATCGCGCGGGCGCTGAGGTCGCCGAGATTACCGATCGGCGTGGCCACCACATATAATCTGCCGCGCTCCTCGTCCTCATGTCTTCCTGCCATCGTCGCTCGCGCGCCGTCGCCCTGGCACTCCTCGCCGCCAGCGCCGCATTCTCCTGTGCCTCGGAACGCCCGGCAACTCCGGTCGGCCGCCCGCCGATCCAGACGCCAGTGGAGCCGCCCGCCGCAACGCCCGCGCCTCCCCCGACGGCGCCCGAGTCCGCGGCGCCCGAACCGCAGCCGCCCGGCCCGCCCGCGCCTGCCTTCACGCTCCTGTTGCCGCTCGATGCGGCGGAGTTCCGGCCGGCTGCCGAAGCAGTGAGCATGGGTTTCCTCGCCGCAATGGCGGTAGAGGGACGCAAGCGGCCGGTCGCCATCCGCCGCACCGACGCGACCGACGAGCGGGTGCTCGCCGAGTACCAGGCGGCGGTCGAGGCTGGAGCGCGGCTCGTGGTGGGCCCGATGACACGCAGCGGCGTGACCGCGCTCGTGCGCAGCCGCAAGATCGCGGTGGCGACGCTCGCGCTCAACCAGCCGGACGGTGGCGGCCCGTTGCCGCCGTCGCTCTACGTCTTCGGCCTCGGCGTCGACGCCGAGGCACGGCAGGTCGCGCGCCAGGCGTGGGCCGACACGATGCGCCTCGCCGCCCTGGTGGGCACCGCGTCGCCGCTTTCGCAGCGGAGCCGCGAAGCGTTCGCCAACGAGTGGCTGCTCCTCGGCGGGCGCGTAACCAACGTCATCGAGCTTCGCGCCGGCGGCGATCCGGTGCAGATCCGGGAGATTATCGACCGAAACCCGCCCCAGTTCGTCTTTCTCGCCGAGTCGGGCGAGCGTGCGCGGCTGCTGCGACCGTACGTCGGCAGCCAGATGCCGGTCTATGCGACCTCGCAGGTGAACACCAGCGCGGACCCGGTGAAGAACCTCGACATGAACGGCGTACGCTTCGCCGACATGCCGTGGCTGGTGCGGCCGGAGGATCCGGCGATGGCGCGTTTCCCCCGGCCGGAGGGCCTCGAAGGCGACCTTGCGCGGTTCTATGCCCTGGGGATCGACGCGTATCGAATCGCCGAGCGGCTGATCGAAGGGGGGCGCGCGTTCGATTTTGCCGGAGTCACCGGCCGGATCGCGGTCCACGGCGGCGGCATCGTGGAGCGGCGCCCGGTGGCTGCTACGTTTCGCGACGGCCGGGGTGTCGCGCTCGAATGACGCGCAGCCGGAACCTCGCCGGCGGTGCGGCCGAGGATCTCGCCGCGCGTTACCTCGAGGGCCGGGGGCTCGCGATCGTCGAGCGCAACTGGCGCTGTCGAGCCGGCGAGATCGATCTGGTCGCGCGCGAGGGCGCCACGCTGGTGTTCGTCGAAGTACGGCTGCGCACCTCGGCGGCGTTCGGCGGCGCGCGGGCGAGCGTCGATGCGCACAAGCGGCAGCGCATCCTGCGGGCCGCTCGAACCTACCTCGCCGGACGCGCGGACCTGCCCTGCCGCTGCGACGTGGTCCTGCTCGACCGGCTCGACCCGGCCAGGGTCGAATGGATCCGCGATGCCTTCGGCGAGTAGGGCCGCCGGCGGCCGCGCCCTGGCGGCGCTCGGTGTCGCGATGGCGCTGGCGCTCTCGCCCGTCCACGCGCAGAGCGTGCGGCTGCTCGTGCAAAGCTCGCCGCTGGCGGGCTTCCGATACCACGATGCGGCGGCGGTGTGGCAGGAGCTCGTCGTCGGCGATCGGCTGGACCTCGTGCGGGAGCCGTCGAACCCGCACGACGCCGACGCCGTGCGGGTCGAGTGGCGCGGCCGGAAGCTCGGCTACGTGCCGCGGGCCGAGAATAGCGCGCTCGCCTGGGCGATGGACCGCGGGGAAGCGGTCACCGCGCGTATCAGCGCCTTGCGGGAACGCCGGAACCCGCGTCTGCGCATCGAATTCGAGGTGTTCGTGGAGTAAACTACTCATCCGGGCGGGCCGTATCGGTGCGGTCCGACAAAGCAGACATGTCGATCGACCTCGCAGCCCGGGTGAGCCGGCACTTCTCGGACAGCGCGCAGACAAAGCTCGCTGCGGTGGAGGCGCTCGCGCAGCCGATCGTGCGCGCGACCGAGCTGATGGTCGGATGCCTCTTGGCGAACGGCAAGATTCTCGCCTGCGGCAATGGCGGCTCGGCCGCCGACTCGCAGCACTTCGCGGCGGAGCTCCTGAACCGCTTCGAGCGCGAGCGGCCCGGGCTCGCGGCAATGGCGCTCACGACCGACACCTCGACGATCACGTCGATCGCGAACGACTACGACTACAACCAGGTGTTCTCGAAGCAGGTGCTCGCGCTTGGCCAGCCGCGGGACGTGCTGCTCGCGATCTCGACGAGCGGGAACTCGCCCAACGTCGTCGCCGCGGTCCGCGCCGCCCACGAGCGCGACATGAAGGTGGTCGGGCTCACCGGCAAGGGCGGCGGCGAGGTCGGAAAGACGCTCGCCGCCAGCCGACGTCCACATCTGCGTCCCGCACGCGGTGACGGCGCGCATCCAGGAGGTGCATCTCCTGACGCTGCATTGTCTCTGCGACGGCATCGATTGTCTGCTGCTCGGAACGGAGTGAAAACCGCATGATCCGGCTCGTCCTCGTCCTTGTCCCCGTCCTCGCCGCCGCGGTCCTCGCCTCCGGGTGCGCCCCGGTCGTCGTCGGCGCCGCCGCCGCCGGCGGCGTAGCCGTCGCGGTCGATCGCCGCACCACCGATACCCAGGTCGCCGACGAGCGGATCGAGTTCACGGCGTCCAAATGGATCGGCGAAAAGATCCTCGAGCAGGGCCACGTGAACATCGTGAGCTACAACAAGACGGTGCTCCTGACCGGCGAAACGACGACCGAGGCGCTGAAGCAGGAGGTCGGCAAGCTCGCCGCCGGGGCGACCGGCGTCAAGGACGTCGTGAACGAGATCGCCATCGGCCCGCTCGCGCCGCTCACCTCGCGTTCGAACGACGCCTACCTGACGAGCGTCATAAAGGCGCGGTTCGTCGGCGAGCAGAAGTTCAACCCGCTGCACGTGAAGGTGGTCACCGAGAACGGCACCGTCTACCTGCTCGGCCTGGTGACGCGCAAGGAAGCCGACGACGCGACCAACATTGCGCGCCACGTCAGCGGCGTCAAGCGCGTGGTGCGGGTGTTCGAGTACATCCCCGACCCGCCGCCGGCAACACCGGCGCCGAAGAACTGAACGCCAAGCCTCCACGCGCGCTCATCGGCGTCGCGACAAAGCCCGGATCGATCATGCGGTCAGCGGCTGAGCAGTCGCTCGATCTCGCGGGTCAGCTTCGGGTCCAGCGGTTCGACCTGGGTGGCGAACGACGCCACCGGCGCGCCGTTGCGGTCGACCAGATACTTGTGGAAGTTCCAGCGCGGCGCTGATCCGGTCTTCGCCGCCAGCTCGCGAAACACCGCGTTGGCGTTGGTGCCGGCGACCGACGACTTCGCGAACATCGGGAAGCTCACGCCATAGTTCACCTGGCAGAAGTCCGCGATCTGCTTGTTCGATCCTGGCTCCTGCGCGCCGAAGTCGTTGGCCGGGAACCCGAGCACCACCAGCCCGCGGTCGCGGTACCGCCGGTAGAGCTTCTCCAGCCCCTCGTATTGCGGCGTGTAGCCGCATTCGCTGGCGGTATTCACGACCAGCAGGACCTTGCCGCGGAACTGGCAGAGCGACACGGTTTCGTCCCGCAGATTCAGGATTTTGCGGTCGAGCAGCGACGGACAGGCCGCATCGGCGCCCGACTCCGGAGCGCTCATTGCGGCGGTGGCGAAGCTTCCAAGCAGCACGCTGAACGCGAGACGGCCGAGCACGTCCGGGTCCTAGTCATCCGAGGGCATTTGTTAAGGTAGTCCATCAACGCAATATTTTCAACAGCTTGTCACGGTCGATCCAATGACGGAAACCGGCACGCCCGGGCCGCCGTTGCTATCGATCAGCGCGCTCGAAACGGCGCGACCGGCGTCCCGCTCGCGCCGTCCGTTGCCCGTCGCCCTCGCGGTTCGGCAGGCCGGCACCTCCGCCTCAACCACGACGAGGGATCCCCGCCGGCGGATGAGTGCCGCTACGCCGTCCGTGGTCTGATCCTCGTGCTCGGCGACCAGCTTGCGCCCGCGTTCGCTGGCCTCGAACCTGCGCACGGCACTCATGCGCGCGGCAAGGTCATGCGCCCAGGTTCGGAAGAGCGACGGCCTCTTCGCGCGGCCGGGACCGCGTCGGCGAGGAGTCGACCGTCCATGAGATGCGCAATCCGGCGCGTGCATGGCCTCGAAGCCGTTGCCAGATCGCCGTGCATTTGCTCTGATACACTTGCCGTTGTCATGGCTCTCAAGATGCTCTACCCCGAAATCTTCAAGTCGCTCGAGCGGCTCCGCTGGAGCCTCGAGGACGACGTGCCGTGGGGCCAGTTCGACGCCGCGAAGCTCTCCGACGAGCAGGCGCGGACGATCAAGATGAACGCCATCACCGAGTGGTCGGCGCTGCCGGCCACCGAGATGTTTCTCCGCGACAACATCGACGACAGCGACTTCTCGGCGTTCATGTCGGTATGGTTCTACGAGGAGCAGAAGCACTCGCTGGTCCTCATCGAGTACCTCAAGCGGTTCCGGCCCGCCTTCGCGCCGAGCGAGGCCGAGCTGCACGCGGTGCGGTTCCAGTTCGACCCGGCGCCGCCGCTGCAGACGCTGATGCTGCATTTTTGCGGCGAGATCCGGCTCAACCACTGGTATCGGCGGGCGGCGCAGTGGCACACCGAGCCGGCGATCAAGGCGATCTACAGCCTGATGTCGCACGACGAGGCGCGCCACGGCGGCGCCTACCGCCAGTACATGAAGCGCGCGATCGAGCGTCGGGGCGACGAGGCGCGCGCGGCGTTCGCGAAGATCGGGATGTTGATGGCGAGCCCGGGCCGCACCGGCAAGCCTCTGCATCCCACCAACCTGCACGTGAACAAGGACTTGTTCCCCCACGATACGGTGCAGTCGAAGCTCCCCGATCCGGGATGGCTCGAGCGCTGGCTCGACGAGCAGATCCGGTTCGACGGAGCGTGGGAGGCCAAGGTCGTGCAGGCGATCCTCCGCAGTCTCTCGCTCCTCTTCCAGCGCACCATCGACTCGGTCCAGGACCTCAACCGCTACCGCAAGGAAGTCGCGCAGCGGCTTGCGGAGGCGGCGCCCGGAAAACTCAGGGCCGCCTGACGCCCACGCGGGCGACCGCGACCAAGGGCCGGGCGACCGGCCCCTTGTCCGAGCTCAACGGCGAAATGAAAAAGGCGCTCGCCAACCCGCAGGTCCGGGACCGCGTCATCGAGCACGGCGCCGAGTCGGTTGGCGGCGCACCCGTCGAGTTCGGCCGTCTCATCCGCAACGAGATCCCGCGCTGGGCAGGGATCATCGAGAAGGCGGGTGTCCAGCCCACGTAGGATTCCGCGTTATGGCGCTGATCTTCTATTGTGGCGACCGGCTCTTGGCCCCGTTCGCTGCCGTCCGTTCGCCGGCCGCGTGTCACTTTCTCGACTAGGAAACCGCATTGCAGCCGTCCCGTTGAAGCTCTTTTCGGCCGCGGCGGCGCATAAACAGCCACGGCGTCGGACGCCTGGCCCGCAGCAAAATGATCCCTCCGGCCCGGACCGAACTGCGAAAGCCGGACACGCCCGCGACCAGAGAGGCTTGGCCTCCAGCGCAAATCAAGCTATCGTTGCTCGTCTCCTTGGCTCGCAGGACACCGCTGCGGGCCAAGGTGCTGGGGGTGGGAGGCCGCAGCATGCTAGTCGGCGCGTATTTGTACGCAGCGCTCTTTTCGGCGAATCGTCGCGGATGATGCGCGCGGTTAGTGATGCGGATGTCCGGCGTATCGCGAAGGACATCGATGAGGCGGGCTTCGCCGTTATCGAAGGCTGCTTTGCGGCGAAAGACATTGAACAAACCAAGGCTTTCGCCGCGCGGGCCCTCCTGAACTGCGACGCGGGGTACACCCACTTCGTGGGAGCCGAGCCGTTGGCGGACACGTTCCTGCACTCGCTGGCAAGGGAGCCGGATTTCGTCGAATTGTGCCGCCGCCTTTGCGCCCACAAGGTCGGCGGCCGGATCACGGACGCGACATTCCACCAGGTATTGAGATGCTTGACGGACGCGTCGCCGCGCCAACACTACCTCGTTTTTCACTACGACTCTTATGTGCTGACGGCGCTTATCCCAATCGACATTCCGCAGCGAGGAGGCGAACTGCTCTATGTTCCCAACCGCCGGCCCTTGCGCCGCTTCTATCTCCACAATCTCATCGACAAACTCATTGTCGACAATCCAGTCTCGCAACTCATGTTTCGGTCGCTGCATCGCCGGAAAAGCGGAGTCATAAGATATCTGCCCTTGACCCCGGGAAACCTGTACCTCTTCTGGGGCTATTGCACCCTTCACACCAATGAAGCCTGCCTCCCCGGCGTGGCGCGAACCACGGCACTGCTTCACTTCTTCGACCCCCATGCCAACAGCGCTCTGAAGAAACTCCTGAGGCGTCCCCCGACCGAGTTGTCAGACCTTGGCGCGACGTAAGTAACGAGAATCAAGATGGTCCAGATTCCCGCCGCGGCAAACACGGCGAGCGCCTCGAGACGCCAAAGCGGTATCCCGGAAAAGTAGGTCGATCCCGAAAAACCTACATATCGCCTTGAACCGAGCAACATGTGCGTTGCGAACTGAACGCTGTACGGCGATCTTCGCGCTGCCTGCTTTGTTCTTCCTTGTAAGTCTTCAGCAATTCTTTGTGCGCGTTATCCGATGCCTGGCGTTGATCAGCGATCTCGCTGGTCAGGCGGACTAGTGCTTGACGCAAGCTGTCTGCATGGGCGCGATGATCGCTAGTCGGGTGCTGCACCTCCGCAACCTGCTTTCCCGAGGCGCTGGCAGCGGCGCGCGCACGGAGAAGAGAAGATCAACGTGTTCAGCGTGATAGAGTGCCTGTCGTGCCAATATTCTTCTACTACGGTGCTGGCTCGCCCTACGCCTGGCGCGTCTGGCTCGCCCTCGAGCATAAGAGCATCCCGTACGAGCGCAAGGTGCTGTCGTTCGCCGAGGGCGACCTGAAGAAGCCGGAGTTCCTCGCAATCAACCCGCGCGGCAAGATCCCCGCGATCGTCGACGGGAGCCTTCGCCTGTACGAGTCCGCCGCCATCGTCGAGTACCTCGACGACGCTTACCCCGACTACGGCAAGCGGCTCTTCCCCGGCTCGGTGCGCGACCGGGCGCGCGTGCGCCGGCTCGTTTGCGAGGCCGACAACTACTTCGCACCGGCGCTGAACCGGCTGGTGCAGCGCGTACTCTTCACGAGGCCGGAAGAGTGGAACGCGGAGCGCATCACGGCCGCGCGCGACGAGGTCGTGGCCGAGCTCGGGCGCTGGGCACTGGCGCTGGACGGCGACTATTTCGCCGGGCCGCTCTCGGCTGCCGACTTCTCGCTGTACCCGATGACCGCGCTCGCGCTCCGCTGCGAGAAAAAACAGCCCGACCTCGGCCTGCGCGAGCGGATCCCGCCGCGAATCAACGCCTGGATGCAGGGCGTCGAGATCCTGCCCTACTTCCGCAAGACCTGGCCGGCGCACTGGAAGTGAGTCGCACGCCGGACTTCGAACGGAAGCTGTGCGCCCCGGACGAGCTCGCAACCCGCGTTGCGCAGCTCGCCCGCCCGCTAGTCTTCACCAACGGCGTGTTCGACGTCCTGCACCGCGGGCACGTCACCTATCTCGCGCGCGCCCGCGCGCTTGGCGCGAGCCTGGTCGTGGGCGTGAACTCGGACGCTTCGGTGAAACGCCTCGGCAAGGGCGACGATCGCCCGGTCAACGCGCTCGCCGACCGGATGGCAGTCCTCGCCGCGGTCGAGCCGGTGAGCCTCGTGACCTCGTTCGACGCGGATACGCCGCTCGCGCTGATCCTGGCGTGCCGGCCGGACGTGCTCGTCAAGGGCGGCGACTGGAAGCCGGACGCGATCGTCGGCGCGCGCGAGGTGCGCGGTTGGGGCGGTGCGGTCCAGTCGATCGCGTTCGAGCACGACCGGTCAACGACCGCGCTGCTCGAGCGGATTCGGCGCGGCTGAGAACCGCGTCCGGCACCTGCTCCTCCTTCGCCCGCTGCCGCTCGAGCCTCAGTTCGGAAGCCGCGAGCCGCTGTGCACGCTCCACGCGCGGCCGCCATCATCCGCCCGATGTTCAGGCTTTCTCCTGAAAAAACAGCGGGCTCCGCGCTTGATCTTTAGCATTTCCGCGGTCAAGATTCGGGCCACGCGGTGGACGCCCGTTCACCAGCATGAACCGGGGGCAGCGACTGAAAGCGCACGCGGCATCGAACTGGAGCGCGGCCGAATCCGCCGAGCTGTACGGGATCCGGAGCTGGGGCGCCGGATACTTCGATCTGTCCGAGGACGGGACGGTCGGCGTCAGCGTGCCGTTCAACGGCAAGCGGGCCCGCGTGAGCCTGCTCGACATCATCGGCGGAATGCAGCAGCGCGGCCTGCAGATGCCGGTCCTGCTGCGGATCGAGAACATCCTCGACGCCCAGGTCTCGCTCCTCAACGAGAGCTTCGGCCGGGCGATGCGCTCCCTCAATTATCGCGGCGTCTACCGCGGCGTGTTCCCGATCAAGGTCAACCAGCAGTGCCAGGTGATCGAGGAGATCGCCCGCTTCGGATCGCGGTACGGGCACGGCCTGGAGGCAGGCAGCAAGGCGGAGTTGCTCATCGCGCTGGCGAGCATGGACCCCGGGACGGGCTACATCGTCTGCAACGGCTACAAGGACACCGAGTTCATCACGCTCGGCCTACAGGCGCTCAAGCTCGGCTACCGCGTCTTCTTCGTCCTCGAGACCCCGACCGAGCTGCCGATTGTCCTCGAGACCAGCCGCGCCCTCGGCATCCGGCCGATGCTCGGCGTGCGGGTGAAGCTCGCCGCGCGCGTCGGCGGCGCGTGGAACGAGTCGAGCGGCGACCGCAGCATCTTCGGGCTGACGACCTCGCAGATCATCGAGCTGATCGACTCGCTGAAGCGGCACGAGATGCTGGACTGCCTGCAGCTCATGCACTACCACCTCGGATCGCAGATTCCCAATATTCGCGACATCCGCAGCGGCGTGCTCGAGGCCGCCCGGTACTACGCCGACCTCAAGCACGAGGGCGCCCCGCTCGGCTTCCTCGACCTCGGCGGCGGGCTGGCGGTGGACTACGACGGCTCGCAGACGAACTACGACTACAGCAAGAACTACTCGCTGGACGAGTATTGCCTCGACCTGGTCGAGGGGATCATGAGCGTGCTCGATCCCCTGGACATCGAGCATCCCGTGATCATCACCGAGTCCGGCCGCGCGACCGTCGCGTACTCCTCCGTCCTCCTCTTCAACGTCCTCGACGTGACGCGCTTCGAGCCGGGCGAGATCCCCAATCCGGACCCGGAGAGCGAGCATGAGCTGATCGGCAACCTGCGCGAGTCGCTGAAGAGCATCAACCCCAGGAACCTCCAGGAGTGCTATAACGACGCGGTCTACTACCGCGAGGAGCTGCGCGAGCTCTTCAAGCGCGGCCAGATCCGACTGCGGGAGCTTTCGCTTGCCGAGGACATCTTCCTCGAGATCGTGCGCGGCATCGTCCGCGAGCTCCACGATGCAAAGCGCGTGCCGCCCGGCCTGGACGGCCTGGAGCAGGCGCTGTCCGACATCTACTACGGCAACTTCTCGGTGTTCCAGTCGCTCCCCGACGTGTGGGCGATCGATCAGATCTTTCCGATCATGCCGGTGCATCGCCACACCGAGCCGCCGACGCGGCAGGCGATCATCGCGGACATCACGTGCGACTCGGACGGCAAGATCGACCGCTTCATCGGCACTCGCGGCATCCGCAAGACCCTGCCGGTCCATCCGCTGATCGACGGCCAGCCCTACTACATCGGCGTGTTCCTCGTCGGCGCGTACCAGGAAACGCTCGGCGACCTGCACAACCTGATGGGCGACACGAACGTGGTGAGCGTGCGCATCAACGAGGACAGCACGTTCGATTTCGTACGCGAGATGAGCGGAGACAGCATCGCCGATGTCCTGAGCTACGTCGAATACCAGCCGCAGCAGCTGCTCGAGCAGTTCCGCAAGACCGCCGAGCAATCGGTCCGCGAAGGTCGCATCTCGGCGGCGGAACGCCAGGCAGTGCTGGAGGCGTTCTCCGCGAGCCTGCGCGGCTACACTTACTTCGAAGACTAACCAATCGGAAGGGCTTCCGGCATGGCCAAGGTCTTGATCGTCGGCGCCGGCGGCGTCGGGCAGGTCGTCACCCACAAGTGCGCCCAGGTGCCCGAGGTGTTCTCCGAGATCGTGCTCGCGAGCCGCACCGAGGAGAAGTGCAGGCGGATCGCCGCGCAGATCAAGCGGCCGATCAAGACCGCGCAGGTGGACGCCGACGATGTGCCGCAGATGACGGCGCTGATCGAGCGCGAGCGGCCCGCGATCGTGATCAACGTCGCGCTCCCCTACCAGGACCTCCCCATCATGGACGCCTGCCTCGCGACCGGCGTCGATTACCTGGACACGGCGAACTACGAGCCGCGCGACGCCGCCAGGTTCGAGTACAGCTGGCAGTGGGCCTATCACGAGCGCTACCGGCGCCGCGGCATCATGGCGCTTCTCGGAAGCGGGTTCGATCCGGGCGCGACCAACGTGTTCATCGCGTATCTCGCGAAGCACCACTTCGACGCGATCGAGGAGCTCGACATCATCGACTGCAACGCCGGCGACCACGGCCAGCCGTTTGCGACCAACTTCAATCCCGAGATCAACATCCGCGAGGTCACCGCGCCCGGCAGGTACTGGGAGGACGGCGCCTGGAAGACCACCGAGCCGCTCTCGGTCAGCCGCATGTACGACTTCCCCGAGGGCATCGGCCCGAAGAAGATCTACCTCCTCTACCACGAGGAGCTCGAGTCGATCGTCCGGAACTTCCCCAGCTTGCGCCGCGCGCGGTTCTGGATGACCTTCTCGGACAACTATCTCACCCACCTGCGCGTGCTCGGCAACGTCGGCATGACCTCGATCAAGCCGCTGACGTTTCAGGGCCGCAGTATCGTGCCGCTCGAGTTCCTGAAGGCGCTGCTGCCCGACCCGGCGAGCCTCGGTCCGCTCACCAAGGGCAGGACCTGCATCGGCTGCCTGGTGCGCGGCCGCAAGGACGGCAGGGAGAAGCTCGCCTTCGTGTACAACATCTGCGACCACGAGGCGTGCTACCGCGAGGTCGGGGCGCAGGCGATCTCGTACACGACCGGGGTGCCGGCGATGATCGGCGCCAAGCTCATGCTGACCGGCAAATGGCGGGGCGAGGGCGTCTTCAACCTCGAGCAGCTCGACCCGGACCCGTTCATGGAGGCCATGACCCTGCACGGGCTCCCGTGGACGGTGGTCGCGCCCGACGCGCCGATGACGTGAACGAGCGCACCGGGCGGTTCCGCCGGCTCGATCCGCAGCGCGTCCCCTCGCCCTGCTTCGTCGTCGACGAAGCGGCGATCGAGGAGAACCTGCGCGTGCTGGACGCCGTGCAGCGCGCGAGCGGCGCGAAGATCCTGCTCGCGCTCAAGGCGTTCTCGATGTGGAGCCTCGCGCCGCTCGCGGCGCGCTACCTGAAAGGCACGTGCGCGAGCGGCCTGCACGAGGCGCGGCTCGGCCGGGAGGCGTTCGGCGGGGAGGTCCATACGTTCTCGGCCGCCTATACCGCGGCGGATCTCGCCGAAATCCTGGAGATCTCCGACCACGTCGTGTTCAACTCCTTCGCGCAGTGGGAGCGATTTCAGCCGCTCGTGCGCGCGGCGCGCACGCGTCGCCCGGAGCTGCGGTTCGGCGTGCGCGTCAATCCGGAGCGCTCCGAGGGGGCGGTCCCGATCTACGATCCGAGCGCACCGCACTCACGGCTCGGCATCGTCCGCTCGCAGTTCCGCGGCGACCTTGCCGGCATCAGCGGACTTCATTTCCACACGCTGTGCGAGCAGGACTTCCCGCCGCTCGAGCGCACGGTCGCGGCGTTCGAGGAGAAGTTCGGCGAATTCATTTCGGGGATGGAATGGATCAACTTCGGCGGCGGGCATCACATCACGCGCCCCGACTATCAGCGCGACGATCTCGTGCGCCTCGTCCGCGAGTTCAGCGCGCGCCACGGCGTCCAGGTCTATCTCGAGCCGGGCGAGGCGATCGCGCTCGACGCGGGTGTGCTCGTGGCCGAAGTGCTCGACCTGCCATGGAACGGGATGCCGCTCGCGATCCTCGATACGTCGGCCACCTGCCACATGCCCGACGTGATCGAGATGCCGTACCGCCCGGGCATCATCGGCGCCGGCGAGCCCGGCGTGCTGCCGAACACGTACCGTCTCGGCGGCCAGACCTGCCTGGCGGGCGACGTGATCGGCGATTATTCGTTTCACGAGCCGCTGCGGGTCGGCCAGCGGCTCATGTTCGAGGACATGGCCATCTACACGATGGTGAAGGCGACCACCTTCAACGGCATTCGTCTCCCGAGCATCGCAATCTGGAACTCCGAGACCGACGCGCTCCGGCTCGTCCGGGAGTTCGGGTACGAAGAGTTCAAGAGCCGGCTGTCATGAATGCCGCGCGCGTTCGGGCACGAGCGGGGAAACCGCGTGCGAAGCGTGCGCCCGCGCCCCGTTTTCTCGACACCGAGCTCGACGACATCGCGCCGCACGCGGCGCACTTCCACGTGCTGCCCGTCCCGTACGAGAAGACCGTGTCGTACGGCCGCGGGACGGCAAAGGGCCCGGCGGCGATCCTCGCCGCATCGGGGCAGCTCGAGCGCTGGGACGGCTACAGCGACCCGGGCGCCGACGGCATCTACACGTGGCCGGCGATCGACTGCAGCGGCAAGCCCGAGAAGGTGCTCGCCGCCATCGCGGCTGCGGTAGCGAGGATCCTCGAGTTCGGCAAGATGCCGGTCGTGCTCGGCGGGGAGCACACGGTGACCGGCGGCGTCGTGCGCGGCTACCTCGACGCAGGCCGGCGCGACTTCGGCGTGGTCCAGATCGATGCGCACGCGGATCTCCGCGACCGCTACGAGGGTGACCCGCTCAGCCATGCCTCGGTCATGCGGCGGGTCGTCGAGGCGGGCATCCCGCTCTTCCAGCTCGGCAACCGCGCCTACTCCGAGGAGGAGCGCGAAGCCCGCGTGCGCTACAACGTCCGGTATCTCGACGCCGACCGGCTGGTGCCCGAGCGGATAGACAGCATCACCCTGCCGCAGGACTTCCCGAGGGACGTCTTCTTCACGCTCGATGTGGACGGCATGGATCCTTCCGTGCTGCCGGCCACGGGCACACCCGTGCCCGGCGGCCTGGGCTGGTATCAGACGCTCGGCCTGTTCGAGTCCGTGGCGCGCCAGCGCCGGATCATCGGTTTCGACATCCTGGAGTTTGCGCCGATACCCGGCTTTCACGCCTTCGATTTCGCCGCGGCGATGCTCGTGTACAAGCTGATGGGGATCGTGCAGCGGCAGCGCCGACCCGGCTAGAGCTTCCCCTCTCCCCCGATCTTGGGGGAGAGGGCCGGGGTGAGGGGGCAGCGCGCCGATAGGATGCTCGCGAGGCGCGCGGTCCGCTAGAGCTTCCCTCTCCCCCGATCTTGGGGAGAGGGTCGGGGTGAGGGGGGCAGCGCGCCGATAGGATGCTCGCGAGGCGCGCGGTCCGCTAGAGCTTCAGCTCCATATAGATCGCCCCCGGCAGGGGGTTGCTGTAATACGCCGGGATCTCGCTGAAGCCGAACGAGCGATAGAGCTCGCGCGCCTCGACCATCGGCTCCAGCGTGTCGAGCATCAGGCGGCGATAGCCGATCGCCCGCGCCGCCTCGACGATCGCGGCAGCGAGCGCCTTGCCGAGGCCGCGGCCGCGCTCCGCCGGCCGCACGTAGAGCCGCTTCACCTCCCCGGAATTCTTGTCGAACCGCCGGAGCGCGATGCAACCCACCGCCTCCGCGCCGCGGAGAAGGAGCAGCAACCGGCCCGCGGGGGGCGCGTACTTTCCGGGGAGCGTCGCGAGCTCGTGCTCGAAGTCCTGGAAGCCGAGGTCGACGCCGATCCACTCGGCGTAGTCGCGGAAGAGCCGCCGCACGTCGTCGAGCCGCGGCGGGTTCGCCGCGTCGACGATCGTGTACGGGGCTACCAGGGAAGTGCTCACGGGCGATGCTTCCGCATCAGCTCGGCGGTCTCGACCGCCCAGCTCGCGTCCGTCGCAGCGAGGTCGGCAATGATCCGCTCGCGCTCGACCGGGAGCTTCTCCTGCGAGAGCTTGAAGCGCCCGTCGAGCCGGGTGACGTCGATCGCGAACGCGACGATCGCACCGAGCATCCGGTCGATGTATTCGCGCCGCATGCCCGGGAACCGCGCGCCGTACTCGGCGTCGTGCATCGCGATCAGCTTCGCCTGCTGCGCGTGCTTCTCGTCGCGGTCCTCGACGATGCGCGGCACGCCGTAAGCATGGACGGCGACGTAGTTCCACGTCGGCACCGACTCGGCGCGCTCGTAGTGCCGCGGCGAGACATAGCCGTGCGGCTCGGCGAAAATCGTCATCGCCTCGCTGCCGTCCGCGAAATCGCGCCACTGCGGGTTCGCGCGCGCGATGTGCGCGAGCAGGCGTACGCGGCCGCCTTCGTCTTCGACGACGACCGGCAAGTGCGTCGCGCGGAGGCCCGCTTCGCCATGGGTGACGAAAGCGGCGAACGAGTGCGCGCGCATGAACTCGACCAGCGTCGGCTGGTCGTTGACGCGGTTATGAGGCGGGATGTACATGCGTTCCGTCTTGTGGCTTCGCCTTCACGCTCCGGGGCACTCCCGCACATCCGACCCGGGGAAGCCCTGCTTCAAATCGACGAAGCGAAGGCGCACCGGCTCGGGAGCATCGCGGAGCTGGACGTACACGCGCGCCCCCCGCCCTTCGCGCGGCGCGGCCTGTGCGCCGCGTACTCCGCGCCGCTTCAGATCCTCGATATGCCGGCTCGCAGCTTCCTCCGAGGCGAGCACCCCGAGCGAGATGGCGTTGCGCCACACCGGATCGTCGTTGATCAGCGACGAGTCGACGCCCTGACTCTTCAGCTCGGCGATGCGCTGGTTCGCCGCCGCGCGCGTCGGGAGCGGCGGAAGGTAGACCCACCACCGCCCCGCCTCGTCGACGCGGCGCTGCGAAATCTTGAGGCCGTCCGCCAGCCCGCCGACGGCTTCCTCGGCGCGCGCCGCCTCGGCGGCGGCAACCGGGCCGAGCTCGATGCACGCCACGCCGCGACGCGAGGCCGCGAGCCGCGCGAGCTCGGCCGGCGGGATGATCCGGACCCGCTCCGGCTGGATCTGCTGCGCGATCGGATCGCCCTTGCCCGTCGCGTACTGCGTTACGTAGAACCGGTACGCGAAGAACGCCACGTTGGCGAAGACGAGAGCGAGGAACAGCGTTCTCATGCGGCCAGCCTCAGGCTCACTTCCGCCGAGTGGAACCGCTCCGGCCCGCGCGGCGTGTCGACGATCAGCGCGCCGTCGTCGGCCACGCCCGCGGCGATGCCGTCGACCGTCTCCCGCGATGGCGCGAGGACACGCACGCGCCGCCCCTGCCAGGCATGGCGACGCTGCCATTCCGCGCGGAACGCGCCGAAGCCGTCGCGATCGAATGCAGCGGCCGCGGCGGCAATCTCGCCGAGCAGCCGCGCCGCGAGCGCGTTTCGCGACGGCGACCCGATCGCGCCGGCGAGGTCGGCGACCGGCCGGCCGATCGCGCGCGCGGCCGCGGCGGGCAACCGCACGTTGATGCCGACGCCGATGACGGCCGCAGTCGCGTGTCCATCGCTCGCCGCCTCGACAAGGATGCCGCCGAGCTTGCCGGTCTCGCGGACGATGTCGTTGGGCCACTTGAGTCCGATGCCGATCGCCCCGAGCGCCTCGAGCGCGCGCGCGCAGGCGACGCCGACCGCGAGCGGCAGCCCGCTCAGGCCCGCGCTCCCCTGCGCGAAGCGCCAGAGCACCGAAGCGGTGACGCTGGTGCCGAGGCCCGAGTACCAGCCCGCGCCGTGCCGCCCGCGCCCGGCGCACTGCAGCTCGCAGACGACCGCCGTGCCGGACGGCGCGCCGGCCGCCGCGCGCTCGGCGACGAGGGCGTTGGTCGACTCGCATTCGTCGATCACTTCCAGCCGGATCGCAGCCGCCGACGAACCGAGCGCGTCGCGGATCGCCGCTACGTCGAGGACATCGAAGGGTGCCGCGAGACGGTATCCACGCCCGCGAACGGCGTGCACGGCGAGCCTATGCGCCGCGAGCTCGCGTACGGCTTGCGACACGATGGCAGGGGAGAGGCCGAGGCCGGCCGCGATCGCGGCGCCGGAGCGGAGCCTTCCGTCCGCGAGCGCCTTGAGGACGGCGAAGCTCGAACTGCGCACGGGGTTCGAAAGTGACGAGGCGAACGACGGGAGATGCTAGCACAGCAGGCAGACCCGCCCGTGCTCAGTCGAGCGTTCTCGCGATGCGGTGCAGCCCTTCCAGGACGAGATTGTCGTGCAGGCGGAACGGAATGCCGAGGCGCGGCGCAAGCGCTCGCGCCGCCCCGCCAGAAAGCAGACAGCCGAGCGCCGGGTGCGCCGCGGCATGCATCCGGTAGACGCGCTCCACCGCGCCCGCGAGCGCATGCTGGCAGCCCGTTACGATTGCGTCGACGGTCTGCCGCGGATGATCGGTGTACTGCCCGTCGGCATCGGGCAGCGCAGCGGTGCCCTCGTGAAGCGAGCGGATCATCAGGCCGACGCCGGGAAGGATCACGCCGCCGGTGAACTCGCCGCCGGCGGTCACGAAGTCGATCGTCGTCGCCGTGCCGGACACCACCACCAGGACCGGCCTGGGGCCGACGAGCCCCCGGGCGCCGATCATCGCCGCCCAGCGGTCCGAGCCGAGCTGCTCGGGGTTGCGGTAGCCATTCTTCACTCCGCACTGCTCGGGCTGCGCATGGAGCCAGAGCGGCGCCGGTACGTCGGGCCATACCTCGAGCACGCGGATCATGGTCGCGCGCGCGCGGATCCCGGCCACGTTCGAGATGACCACGCGATGCGGCGCCGGCAGCCTCCGCCAGGCGCCCGCGAGCTCGGGGATCTCCGCGAGCAGCGCGTGGCCCGACTCGAGGCAGTTGTCGGCCGCTGACACTTCCGCGGTCGCGCGGTAGCGGCCCCACTTGACGAAGGTGTTGCCGATGTCGACCAGGAGGTTGTAGGGCGTCGTGGCCATAGCGGGGCCGGAGTGTACCCCACCGCCGCGTCGCGCCCTATCGGCTGCCTACTCCGGCTGGATCCCGGCGGTCTTGGCGACCTTCCCCCACTTCGCCATCTCCGACTGGATGAAGCCCGCGAACTGCTGCGGCGTGCCGCCCGCCGGTTCGATCCCGGCGTCGAGCATGCGCTGGCGCACGTCGGGCGCAGCGAGCGCCTTGTTCATCTCCGCGTTCAGCTTGTCGACGACGTCCTTCGGCGTTCCGGCCGGCGCGAGGACGCCGCCCCAGGTGCTCGTCTCGTAGCCCTTCAGTCCGGCCTCGGCCATCGTGGGCACGTCCGGTGCCGCCGCGGAACGCTTGGCGGTGGTGACCGCAAGGGCGCGCAGCGCGCCGCCCTTCACGTGGGGGTTGATCGCGGTCACCGTGTCGAACATCAGCGAGACACGGCCGCTCAGCAGATCGGAGTGGGCTGCTGTGCTGCCCTTGTAGGGAACGTGCAGCATGTCGATTCCGGTCATGCTTTTGAAGAGCTCGCCGGACATATGCGGCGCCCCGCCCGGGCCGCTCGACGCGAAGCTGAGCTTGCCGGGATTGGCCTTGCCGTACGCAACGAGCTCCTGCACGTTCTTCGCCGGCAGCGATGGGTGCACCACCAGCATCAGGGGCAGCACGTGCGTCAGCACGACCGGCTCGAAGCTCTTGACCGTGTCGTACGGCAGCTTCTTGAACATGCTCGGGTTGATCGCGTGGCTGCTCGCGACGAGGACAAGGGTGTGGCCGTCGGGCGCGGCCTTGGCGATGAACTCGGTGCCGATGATCCCGGTGGCGCCGGCCTTGTTCTCGACGACGACCGGCTTGCCCCAGGCGTCGGTGAGCTTCGGGCCGATGACGCGCGCGGTGAGGTCGATCGCACCGCCAGGCGTGGCCGGGATGACGATCGTGATCGTCTTGCTCGGGAACGACTGCGCCGCGGCGCCCTGCACCAGCGGGCCGCCGGCGGCGGCGAGGGCAGTTGCGGACACGGCGAGGACGACAAGCGGCTTGGGTCTCACGGAACGTCTCCTTCAGTGTGCCTCGCGACGGACTTGCTCTCCCTTCACGCCCGGGTGTAGGCCGTCTTGACGATGGTATAGAACTCGGCGGCGTAGCGTCCCTTCTTCCACGCGGGAATCGCGATCGGGAAGTTCCACGGCGCGATCAGCCCCACGACGCCCACCGGCTCGCGGGTGATCTCTACGCCCAGACCGGGTCGGACGGACGGGACGACTTCGCCGCCCGTGCGCAGCGCCTCGCCGGCGAAGAACTTGAAGATCGAACCGCCGCGAACGATTTCGTCGATGCCCTCGGGCAGGGTCTTGCCTTCCTCGCGGCTCAAGAGCTCGCCGAGCTCGGTGCGGCGGGCGAGGATCTCGCTGCCCGCGGCATCGAGCGCATCGAAGCGCTGCTGCGGCGTCGCGACCGACCACTTGGGGAACGCCGCGCGCGCCGCGGACACAGCGCGCTCCACGGCCGCGGCATCACCCTCCGCGTACTGGTCGATCACATCGGACACGTTCGACGGGTTGATGTTCGGCGTTGCCTCTGCGCTGGCGATCCACTCGCCGGCGATGTAATTGCTGCGCATGAGTTTGCTCCTAGTGAGCGTCAGTCGGCCTTGATGTTCCCGTCCTTGACGACCTTCGCCCACTTCGCGATCTCGGCCTGCTGGAACGCGGCGAACTCGTCCGGCGTGTTGCCGGCCGGGTCGAGGCCCAGCCCTTCGAGCCGCTCGCGCACGTCGGGCATCTTCAGGATCTTCACGATCTCGGCGTTGAGGCGCTGTACAACGTCCTTGGGCGTGCCCGCCGGCGCGAAGATGCCCTGCCACGACACGAGCTCGTAACCCGGCACGCCGGCTTCGCTCATCGTCGGCACGTTGGGAAGGCTCTTGACGCGCTTCGCCGACGTGACCGCCAGCGCGCGGACCTTGCCGGACTGGATGTGTGGCGCGGCCACGACGGTCGTGTCGAACATCATCGGCACGTGCCCGGCCATCACGTCCTGGATCGCGGGGCCGCTTCCCTTGTAGGGCACGTGCTCGACGCTGATGCCCGCGAGCGACTTGAACAGCTCGCCCGAGAGGTGCTGCGAGGTGCCGTTGCCCGCCGAGGCGAACGAGATGCTGCCGGGCTTGGCCTTCGCGGCCGCGATCACGTCCCTCACGGTCTTGTAGGGGCTGTCGGCGCCGACGACGAGCACGTTCGCGTTGGTGCCGATCAGCGTGATCGGCTGGAACGACTTCACCGCGTCGTACGGCATCTTCGCGTAGATGCTGGGGTTGATCGCGTGCGAGCTGATGGTGCCGCCGAGGATCGTGTAGCCGTCCGGCTTCGCCTTGGCGACGAAGTCCGAGCCGATGTTGCCGCCGGCGCCCGGCTTGTTCTCGACGACGATCGTCGTGCCGAGGGCGGGGCCAAGCTTCAGCGCGATGACGCGCGCGAGGATGTCGGTCGTCCCGCCCGGCGGAAACGGCACGATGTAGGTGATCGGCTTCTGCGGCCATTTCGCGTCTTGCGCGAGCGCCGATCCCGCGGCGATGGCGCACGCCGCCGCGAAAATGCTCCAGTACAAACGCTTCATCATGATCTCCTTGCGGCCGGTGGCCGCGCTATTGCTCGAGCTTGAGCCCGGTTTCCTGGATCAGCTTGGCCCAGCGCGCGCGGTCCTCGCGCAGGAACTTGTCCATCTCGGCCGGAGAATTGCCGATCGGCTCGGCGCCGAGCTCGACGATCTTCGCCTTCATCTCCGGCGTCTTGAGCATCTTGACGATCGCGAGACCGTGCGTACGTCGACCGAGCATGTCGGTGAGGACGAGCAGGCGCCCGACCGCGTCCGCTTTCGGGCGATCCATGCCGGCCGCCGCGAACAGCGCGGCCGCGAAGCCGGTGAGATCGTCGGTACGAAGGAACGGGGCGCGACGGGAGACGAGGTGCGGCTGGTCATTGGCGGCGTCACTCCACCTTCAGGCCCTTCTCGCGGATGATGCGGCCGTAGCGGGCGCGGTCGGCATCGATCAGCGTCTGAAGCTGGGCCGGCGTACTCGCTTGCGGCACAGCGCCTTGCGCGATCAGCTTTTCGCGCACCTCGGCGTCTGCCACCACCGCCTTCACGTCGGCCGCAAGCTTGTCGACGATCGCGGCGGGAGTGCCTGCCGGTGCGAGCAGGGCGATCCACGAGCCCGACTCCGCGTTCTTGACGCCCGCTTCGGCGAGCGTCGGGACGTCGGGGAGCGCGGGCGAGCGCTTGGCGTGCGTCACGGCGAGGCCCTTGAGCTTGCCCTGCTTGATGCTGCCGGAGGATTCCAGCACCGAGGCAAACAGCAGGTCGACGTGGCCGGCCATGAGATCGGTCATGGCGGGGCCGCCGCCCTTGTACGGCACGTGCAGCAGCCGCGTGCCCGTAGCCAGCTGGAAGATCTCCGCGGTCAGGTGCGGGGAGCCGCCGCTTCCGGAGCTGGCGTAGGTCACCTTCTCGGGGTTGGCCTTGGCGAAGGCTACGAGCTCCTTGACCGTGTTGGGCGCGAACGAGGGGCTCGCCATCAGCACGAACGGCAGCTCGCAGATGAGCGACACCGGCGCGAAGGCCGTGTCCGGGTTGTAGGGCAGCTTGGGGTAAAGCGACGGATTGATCGACTGCGTGCCCACATTGGCGATCAGCAGCGTGTATCCGTCGGGGCGAGCCTTGGCCACCGCGTCGGCGCCCAGAATGCCGCCGGCACCCCCGCGGTTCTCCACCAACACGGTCGAACCACCTGACTTGCTCCACAGCGTCGTGAGCTTGGCCGCCACGGTGCGCGCCGTTATGTCGGTGCCGCCGCCCGGTGCGAACGGCACGATGAAGGTGATCGGCTTCTGCGGCCACTTCGCGTCTTGCGCGAGCGCCGATCCCGCCACGCACAGGGCGGCCAGGGTGATGACGATCAGGTGCTTCATCACTTCCTCCTTCGGTGTCGAGAGGCCGGCGTTGCGGCTCGGGCGATCTCCGCCGGGTAGAGCGGCGCCGTCGCGCATCCGTGCGGTCGGGACGGTGCGCGTCGCGTCAATCCGCGGTGATCTTTGCGGCCTCGATCACCGTCTTCCAGCGCGCGAGCTCCGCCGCGTTGAACTGGGCGAACTGCTCCGGGGTGTTGGCGACGACCTCGAAGCCCTGCTCGGCGAGCTTCGGCTTGACCGCCGGATCGTTCAGCGACTCGACCAGCGCCGCGTGCAGCCTGGCCTTCACGTCCTTCGACAGGCGCCTTGGGGGCGGCAACGGCTTGCCACGAGTACACCTCGAGGTCCTTCACGCCGGCGTGAACAGGCGGCGCATGATCTTCAGGCGTTGCGCTTCTTGCGCCATTCCTCGTAGGCGGCGCGAGTGGCGGCGTTCGGCGGATAGGTCCCGGGGAGCCCGGCGCCGTTCTGCACGCGCTCGAGGAGGAAGATCTCCAGCTTCTCCTGCTCCGCGGCGTCGGCCGCGACCTCGTCGGCGAGGTGAGCCGGGATCACGACCACGCCTTCCTCGTCGCCGACGATCACGTCGCCGGGATACACCGCCACGCCGCCGCAGCCGATCGGCACGTTGAGGTCGATGGCGTGGTGATGGATGAGGTTGAGCGGCGCGCTGCCGCCGGCGCAGAAGACGGCGAAGTCCATCTTCGCGATCTCGCCGCTGTCGCGCACCGGGCCGTCGGACACCAGGCCCGCCGCGCCGCGCACCTTGAGGCGGGTGGTCAGGATCTGGCCGCCGGACGCCACGCGCTTCTCCCCGCGCGTATCGATGACCAGCACGTGGCCCGGCGGGATGCTCTCGATCGCCTTGCGCTGCGGGTGCTCGGGATTGTCGAACGCGCTGAGCTGGTCGATGTCCTCGCGTGCCGGGATGTTGCGCACCGTGAACGCCGGGCCGACGAGGTTGCCGCCGGAAGGCGTGGTCAGGCGCTTGATGCCCTGGATGTAGACGTTGCGGAAGCCGCGCTTGAAAAGCTGCGTGCACAGCGTCGCCGTGCTGACCTCGCGCAGACGCTTCACGGTATCGTTCTTGAGTTCCATGAATGTCCTCCGGTTAGTTGGGGGATGCGCCGGACTTCTTCACCAGCTCCGCCCAGCGCGGGATCTCGCGTTGCATCAGCGCCGTCAGCTCCTGGGGCGAGCTGCCGACGACCTCCATGCCCATCTGGGCGGAGAGCTTGTCGCGGACGTCCGGCGTCTTGAGCGCTTTCACGACCTCCGCGTTCAGCCGCTGCACGATCGGCTGCGGCGTGCCTTTCGGCGCATAGATCGCCTGCCACGAAACCAGCTCGAATCCCTTCACGCCGGCTTCGATCATCGTCGGCGTGTCGGGCGCTAGTGGCGTGCGCTTCGGGGTGGTCACCGCGAGCAGCTTCAGCTTGCCCGCCTTCGCGAGCGCCGCGCCGGCGGTCAGCTGGTCGAACGTGATCGGCACCTGCCCGCCCACGACGTCCTGCAGCGCCTGGGGGCTGCCCTTGTAGGGCACGTGCGTCAGCTCGACCCCGATGAGGTCGGCGAAGAGCTCGCCCGCTAGGTGCGTCGAGGTGCCGGCCCCGGACGAGGCGAAGGTCCGTTTGGACGGTTCTTTCTTCAGCAGGGCGATCAGCTCCGGCACCGTGTTCACCCCCAGCTGCGGGCTCACGAACAGCGCGTTCGGGACGTAGCCGACGAGCGTTATCGGCTCGAAGTCCTTGATCGGGTCGTACGGGAGGTCCTTGTAGAGGCTCGCGTTGATCGCGTGCGTGCTGATCGTGCCGCCCAGCAACGTGTAGCCGTCGGGCTTCGCCCGCGCGACGGAGCCCGCGCCGACCGCGCCGGCGGCGCCCGGCTTGTTCTCCACCACCACCGGCTGGCCGAGGGTCGTCGCGAGCGATTGCGCGACCGTGCGGCCGATCACGTCGGTGGACCCGCCGGGCGTGAAGGGCACGATGTAGGTGATGGGGCGCGTGGGCCAGGCTTGGGCAACCGCGCCGAGCGGCACGGATGCGAAAGCGGCAACGGCCAGTGCGGCGATCGCCTTGCGTCGGTTCATGAGCGTCACCTCCTAATGGATCTCGGGGTCGGGCGTCGCGGCGCCCGCCTCGAGGAAGTCGAAGTCGCAGCCTTCGTTCGCCTGGGTCACGTGTTTCAGATACAGGGTGCCGAAGCCGCGAACATAGTGCGGCTTCGGCTGCTTCCAGGCGGCGCGGCGCTTCTCGAGCTCGGCATCGCTCACCTTGAGCGTGAGCTTGCGGCCGGGAACGTCCAGCTCGATCGAGTCCCCGTCGCGCACGAGTGCGAGCGGACCCCCGACGAACGATTCGGGCGCGACGTGCAGCACGCAGGCGCCATAGCTCGTGCCGCTCATGCGCGCATCCGAGATCCGGAGCATGTCTCGCACCCCCTGCTGCAGCAGCTTCTTGGGGATCGGCAGCTGGCCCCACTCGGGGAAGCCGGGCGCCCCCTGCGGACCGGCGCTCTGCAGCACGATGACCGAGTCCTTGTCGACCTCGAGCGCCGGATCGTCGATTCGCTTGGCCATGTCGTTGTAGTCGCGGAACACGACCGCGCGGCCGGTGTGGCGTTGCAGCTGCGCTTCCATCGCGGCGGGCTTGATCACCGCGCCGTCGGGCGCGAGGTTGCCGCGCAGCACCGCGAGCCCGTCGCGCTCGACCAGCGGCTTCGTCCGCGGGCGGATCACGTCGTCGTTGTAGACGTCGGCGCCGCCGAGGTTCTCGCCGAGGAGGCGGCCGTTGACGGTGAGCGCCGTCGTATCGAGGAGATCCGTGAGCTGCGAGAGCAGCCCCCGCAGTCCGCCGGCGTAGTAGAAGTCCTCCATCAGGTATTTTCCTGACGGCCGGATGTTCGCCAGCACCGGCGTCCGGCGCGCGAGCGCGTCGAAGCGCTCAAGATCGAGCTGCACACCGGCGCGGCGGGCCACGGCAATCAGGTGCACGACCGCGTTGGTCGAACCGCCGAGCGCGAGCACCGCGGTGACGGCGTTGTCGATCGCGCGCGCATCGACGACGTCGCGCGCGCAGAGGTCTTCCCAGACCATCTCGACGATGCGCTTGCCCGAGAGCGTCGCCATCTGGGCGTGGCGCGAGTCCGGCGCCGGGATGGATGCCGCGCCGGGGAGCGTCAGGCCCATCGCCTCCGTGGCGCTCGTCATCGTCGAGGCCGTCCCCATCGTCATGCAGTGGCCGGGCGAGCGCGCGATGCCGTCCTCGACCCCGCGCCATTCGTCCTCGGTGATGTTGCCCGCGCGCAGCTCCGCCCAGTACTTCCAGGTGTCGCTGCCGCTGCCTAGGAAGGTGCCCTTGAAATCGCCGCGCAGCATCGGGCCGGCGGGGATGAAGATGGTCGGGAGGTTCACCGACAGCGCGCCCATGACGAGCGCCGGCGTCGTCTTGTCGCAGCCGCCCATCAGCACGCATCCGTCCGCGGGGTAGCTCCGCAGCAGCTCCTCCGTTTCCATCGCGAGCAGGTTGCGGTAGAGCATGGTCGTCGGCTTCTGGAACGGCTCGGAGAGGGAGATCGCCGGCATCTCGACCGGGAACCCGCCCGCCTGCCAGATGCCGCGCTTCACTTCCTCGGCGCGCTGTCGGAAGTGGCTGTGACAGGGGTTGATGTCGCTCCAGGTGTTGACGATCGCGATGACCGGCTTCCCCGCGTAGTCGGAGCGGTGATAGCCCATCTGCGCGGTGCGCGAGCGGTGGCCGAAAGAGCGCAGGTCGTTGACTCCGTACCACAGGTGGCTGCGCAGGTTCTCTGGCTTCTTGCGGGGCTTGGTGCTCATACGACCGCTTCCTCCTCGTTCGATTGACGGACCCGAGAGGCGACAGGCCTTGCGTGCCCGCGCATTCCGGTTGGGCTGGCAAAGATACGCCTCGATAGCGCCCTCCGCGACACGTCTTCGCGGCGACCGGACGGTTTGCCGGGCGATGACTCTAGCCGCACCTCGTCTATGCGTCGCCTATCCAAAGTTAGGGGTCGCTCGGTCACGGCTGGCGCGATGCGAGCGCCCCGCGGTCCCGCGCCCTGGCGACGGCCTCGGTCCGGTTGCGCGCCCCGAGCTTCGCGAAGATCTGATGGAGGTGCCACTTGACGGTCCCGACGACGATACCCAGCTGCGCCGCGATTTCCTGGTTGAAGAGCCCGCGGGCAACGAGGCTCAATACCTCCTGTTCGGTGCGGGTGAGCGCGTCCCGGGAAGCACACGCATCCGGTCCGGAGGATCCGACGGCGGCGACATCGGCGGAGGTTAGGTCCGTTGCAGAGGGCATGTTGCAGGAGGGATGGTAGCGCTACCTTTCAGTGGTGCAATGGTAGCGCTATCATTCGACCCTGTCAATGCCCCTTGCCGGGTTTGTCTACGCGGTCGAACGCTCGACGATGGAGAAACCGATATCGACCACCGACTCGGCCACCGGCCGACCCGCGGCGCGATCGACGATGAACCGCGCGGCTTGCCGACCGATCGCGGTGCCGTCGATGCGGACAGTGGTGAGCGCCGGATGGGTGTCCGCCGCAAACCCGAAATCGCCGAACCCGAAGACGGCCAAGCGACCGGGTACCGGGATGCCGCGCGCCTGCGCCTCGGTGATCGCGCCGAGCGCGAGGACGTCCGAACTGCAGAACACGGCGTCGACGTCAGGCCGGCGCGCGAGGAGGTCGGCGAGGCCGGTGCGGCCGTGACCGAGCGTGCTCGGCGCCGGGACCGTGCAGACCGGGACCTCGGCCATACCGAGGCGTCGTGCCGCCAGGATGAAGCTCGCGCGCCGCAGTCCGGCACGGGGGTCGTCGGCGGTGACTATGGCGGGCCGCCGCCGGCCGTGCCCGTGGAGGTACTCGGCCACGGCGCCCCCCACTTCCTCATGGGAGAAACCCACCAGCATATCGATCGGGGTGGGGGTCAGATCCCAGGTTTCGACCACCGGAATGCCGGCCGCGAGCAGGCGGCGGCGGCCCTCGGGGGAACGCATGATCCCGGTCAGCACGATGCCGTCGGGCCGGCGACCGATGATGGCATCGAGGAGCGCGTCTTCGCGCGAGTGGGCGTACCCGCTCTGGCCCAGCATCAGCTGGTAGCCGGATTCGGCCAGCGCCTCTGTCAGCGCCTGGATGGTCTCGAGGAAAACGGGGCCCGCGATCGTCGGGACGAGCGCCGCCACCAGCCGGCTCCGGGTCGAGGCGAGGCCGCCGGCAAGCATGTTGGGTATGTAACCGGTCCGCTCGATCGCCTCGCGCACCCGCCGCAGGGTGTCGGGGGACACGCGCCCCGGGGTGTTGAGGGCGCGAGAAGCCGTGATCGCCGAGACGCCTGCGAGCTTGGCGACGTCGGCAAGAGTGATGCTCCCGCTTCCGCGCCGTGCGCGGCGCTCGCGAGCGGTGGCCGATTGGGGACGCTGAGGCACGGCGCGATCATACCGCGCCCCTCAGGTTACCGCTACCATCAGGTGGTGACACTTTTCCTCAGCCAGCCGACGCAGAGGCCGTCGGAGGCTCCGACGCTCGCGGTCTACCACCGCGCGGCGGAAAGCGTGAATCTGGTCCCATCGATCGGTCAGTGACCTGTCAGCCTGTGTTTCAACGTTCGGGATCATCCAGCCTCTCAATCGCGCTGCACGGGCGGCCCGAACGGGTTGACCGCGAACCCCAGCATCCACGCACCGCTCCGGGCGGCCGCGCGCCAATGCATGCGCTCGCCCATCCTCGCTTCGACGAGCGCGCAATCCGTCAGCCACCGGCAAGCGCTCGGCAACTAGACTCGGCTCTTCAGATGAAGCCGATGGGCGTCGGCGTCGCGACCCTGCACGCGGACGATTTCCTCCTTACCGACAGGCGATAGACAAATGTCCAGGAAACCGGTAGCGAAGCACGGCGATTCAAGCCTGCGATTCGGGACCGCGCGACTCGAGACCGGGCTACTGCTGCACTACGCAGAGCACGGCGATCCGCACGGCGAACCGATCGTCTTCCTGCACGGGTGGCCAGACTCCTGGTTCTCTTTCAGCAGGCTCGTGCCGCTGTTGCCACAGCAGTATCGTGCGTTCTCTCTCGACCAGCGCGGGTTCGGCGACTCGGAGCGGCCCGACGGTGGTTATGGAATCTGCGACCTCGCCACCGACGCCGTCGCCTTCCTCGATGCGCTCTCCATCGAGCGCGCCACCCTCGTGGGACACTCGTTCGGAAGCTTCGTCGCGCGACGGGTCGCGATCGCCTATCCCGAACGAGTCGCCCGGCTGGTGCTCATCGGCAGTGGTCTGTCGGCGACGAATCCGGTGACGCGGGACGTTCAGGCGGCCGTGCTGGAACTGGCGGATCCGGTGCCGGAAGCGTTCGCCCGCGACTTTCAGGCAGGCACCGCCTACATCCCGCTGCCCGAGTCGTTCTTCGAGCGGATCGTGGTCGAGAGCCGCAAGCTGCCGGCCCGCCTCTGGCGCGACACGCTCGAGGGCCTGCTCGCATACAAGGATGCGGAGCAGCTCGTCCGGATCGCCGCGCCAACCCTCCTCATGTGGGGCGACCGCGACGCGCTGTTTCCGAGGGCGGATCAGGACCAGCTCACGGCCGCCATCCCGGGCGCCCGTCTAACGATCTATCCGGAGACCGGTCACTGCCCGAACTGGGAGCGCCCCGAGCAGGTCGCCGCCGATCTGAGCGCCTTCATCCGGGACACCCGCCCCGCCGCGGTCGAGGAAGCGAGCACCTGGTTCGCGCTTGCGTGCAGTTGAATGACGGTTACAGCGGGTCGAGCGGGTAGATCGGCCGCTTCAGCTTCTCGTAACGATAGACGGATAGATCGGCGTTGGTTACGCCCTCGCCCTGGCACTCCACGATGTGCGAGGCGATCGGCTTGAACCCGGCGCGATAGTGGATGCGCGACTTGAGCATGAGATAGCGCGACCGCGTCGGCTCGATCCCGCAGTGGCGGAACACGACCAGGTCGAACGGCTCGTGGTGGCGTTCGGTCACCACGATTCGCGCCCGGCCCGTGTCGAGCACCGCGGTCCGCCCCAGATAAGACTTCACCCCGGTATACATCGGGCCGGTGAACACGACCTCGCCATCGGTGAGCGCGCGCACCCGGCCGGACACTTCGAGCGGCCTGCCGGCAAGGCCGATCGACGGCATGTCGGTCTTGCCGCCGAGCGCGAGCGTCACGTTCGCGCCCGTGCCGGCCTCGACCATCTTCGCCACCGCCTCCGCATCGCGGATCGGCGCGATCGACACATCGTCCAGGCCCTGCTGCAGGATTTCGGCCACCACCGTCATCACGTCCTGCGTGCCGCCCGAGCCGCAGTTGTCGCAATGGTCGATCAGCAGGATGGGACCCGCCGGCTTCTGCCGGCCCAGCTCGTGCGCGCGCGCGATCGACTCCGCGAGCGGCTGCGGGCGGTAGACGTATTCCTCGCGCCGGTCCCACGCGATCCTCAGCATCGCGTCGCAAACGGCCTGCGCCGCCGCCTTCCCGCCGCGACGCGCATCGCCCATGACGACCGCCGAGCACCCGGTGAACGGCGTGTCCGCGTGCGCGAACGCGGGCAGCAGCGTCGCGGCGAGCACTCTGGCCTCGCGCTCGGCCTCGCGCGCCAGCGCGACGATGTCGCCGGACGGCCCGTCCTCGGGCGCGTGCCGCATGATCGACGGCACGAGCGGCAGCCAGCCCCAGGCCATCACCGGCTCGACCTCGCCGCGCAGCGTCCGCGCCAGGATCTCGCCGGCGAGCCGGCCTGCTTCGTACATGTCGACGTGCGGATAGGTCTTGTAGCCGGTGATGATCGTCGCGTTGGCCACCGTCTCTGGCGACAGGTTCGTGTGGTAATCGAAGGTGACCGCCACCGGCACGCGCGGCGCGATCGCGCGGACGCGCCGCAGGATCTCGCCTTCGGCGTCGTCGGCGCCGTCGACGACCATCGCGCCGTGCAGGTCGAGGAGCACGGCGTCGCAGCCGCGTCGCACTGCGTCCTCGAGCGGGCGCACGAGCGCTTCGAACGTCGGGCGCGACGCTTTGTTCGACGGCCACGACTCGGCCGCGATCGGCGTGACCGCTTCGGCGCCTTCGCGCGCCGCGATGTCGAGGAACGCGGCGAACGGCGAGTTCGTGCCCGCGAGCGCCGTCTTCGCCCGATCGCCGTAGAGCGGTCCCTCGCCGTGGCCGAAGAATGCGAGCGGCGTCGCGATCGGCGAGAAGGTGTTGGTCTCGTGCTTGATCTGGGCGATTACGAAGCGCTTCATGCCTGAGTCTCAACGAGAGGCCACGCAGAGTACGCGGCGGAGGCCGTCGAATATCAATTGACGACCGCCGCACCGCTCACGCATCTCGTCGCTGACGCTTCGTCTGCGTTCTCTGCGCCCGTTGCGTTCTTTGCGCTGGCATCCCTTCAACCGGCGAAAGCCGGACCGAGGGGCCGCAGCCGCATGCCCCGCCGCAGCCGCGTCCACTTGAACTCCGCCGGGTCGGCGAGCGCAGGGCCCGGCGCGCGCACCACCAGCACCTCGCGCGCGATCGGCTGGAAGTCGGCGCGGAAATGGACCGAGCTCTTCAGCGCCACGATCCGCTCGCGAGCCGGCTCGATCCCGACGTGGCGGAACATCTCCTGGTCCGCGGCCTGGCACTTCACCGACGCGAGGACGACGCGCACCCCGGGCGCGGCGCGGCTGCGGAGCGCAGCCATCCGCCCGAGCCGCATCCGGAAACCGTTGAACATCGGCCCGGTGCACGTGAACCGGCCGTCGCCGAGCGCCTCCACCGTGAACTCGCCGGCGAGCGACTGCCGGCCGGGGACGCCCGAGGTCTCGCCGAGCGCAAACCGCGCGGTCCCGCCGACGCCCACCTCGTGCGCCCGCGCCGCCGAGAGCGGGTCGATCAGCAGGCCGAGCGTCGCGGCTTCGGGCCGGTGACGCATGAGCGCGTCGAGCAGCCCGGTAGTGTCGCCGTTGCCGCCCGCGCCCGGGTTGTCCTGGGTGTCGGCGAGAATGACCGGCCGGCCGGGCTCGCCGCGCTGCATCGCCCGCAGCACCGCGTCGTCGGGATCGTGGAGCTCGAGCGCGAACTCCGGTTCGGCATCGGCGATCGCGCCGCGCAGCGTGCGCGTCGCCGTGCGCACCACGGTCTCGTCGGCACCGTAGCCGAATGCCGCCATGCCGCACTCGGGGATGTCGGCCATCGGGAAACCGGGCGTGAACGAGAGCGATACGCCGTGCATGGCCTCGAGCGCGGAGAGCGTCTCGTAGAGCGCTTTCGCCGGCGTCATGAAGGTGCACTGAGACGGGATGCCGGTGAGATAGTCGAGCGCGCCATGGCTCTTCGCGAGCGGACGCCCGCCGCGGAGGGTCGCGTCGAGGAGCCGCGCGGCGCGCGCACCCGTCTCGGCCATGTCGACGTGCGGATAGGTGCGATAGGCCACGAGCCCGTCGCAACGCTCCACCATCGCCCGGGTCACGTTCGCGTGCAGGTCGAGGCTCGCGACGACCGGAACGCGGCTGCCGGCGACGCGCCGCACCCGCCCGAGCAACTCGCCCTCGCCGTCGTCGAGATGCTCGGTCACCATCGCGCCGTGCAGATCGAGGTAGACGGCGTCGAACGGACCTTCCGCCTCGAGCCGGCGGACGATCTCGCCCACGATCCGCTCGTAGGCGTCGCGCGTGACGTGCGCCGAGGGGCTCGCGGCCGCCCATGCAAGTCCGACGCACCGGTGGCCGAGCGCTGCGAGCTCGCGGAGCGCGCCCGCTGCCGGTATGTTCGCGCCGTCCACTGCGGCGGGGATCGCGTTTCCGAACGAGACGCCCGGCCAGCCGCCGCCCTTCTCGAACGCCTCGTAATCGGCCTTGCTCGGCGCGAAGGTATTCGTCTCGTGCTGGAAGCCGCCGACCGCGATGCGGGCCATCTGGAGCCGTCCGCCTGAAGCGAAAGTGAGCGAGGGTAGCGGAATCGAGGCGCCTTGTGGCAGGCAGGCGCTTCGGCTATCGTCATCGCCTTAGCGCCCTCGGAGGGGAGGTTCGTCATGTCCGCCGTCCGCATGCTCGCGCTCGTCCTCGCCGCCGCTGCCGGGCTCGCCCAGGCGCAGGGCGATCCGAAGGTGTTGCGCATCGTCCCGCACTCCAACCTGAACATCCTCGACCCGATCTGGACGACGCAGTACATGGCCCGCAATCACGGGTACATGATCTACGACACGCTGTTCGGGACGGATGAGAAGAGCCAGGTCAAGCCGCAGATGGTGGACACCTGGACGATGAGCCCCGACAACCGGCTGTGGACGTTCACGCTGCGATCCGGCCTCGAGTTCCACGACGGCGCCCCGGTGACGGGCGAGGACGTCATCGCCTCCATCCAGCGTTGGGGCAAGCGCGACGCGATGGGGCAGAAGCTGATGACCTTCGTCGACCGCATGGACTCGCCGAATCCGAAGACGTTCCGCATCTTCCTGCGCGAGGCTTGCGGCTTCGTCCTGGAGGCGCTCGGCAAGCCGTCGTCGAACGTGCCGTTCATCATGCCGAAGCGCGTCGCCGAGACGCCCGCCGACAGGCAGATCGAGGAGCACGTCGGCAGCGGGCCCTACGTCTTCAAGCGCGACGAGTTCAAGCCCGGCGACAAGGCCGTGTACGTGAAGAACGCGAAGTACGTGCCGCGGAAGGAAGCGCCTTCCGGCACCGCCGGCGGCAAGCACGTCTTCATCGACCGCGTCGAGTGGAACCTCGCGCTCCGCGATGCGCAGGCGCAGGTGAACGCGCTCGCGAAGGGCGAGGTCGACATCCTCGAGCGTCCCGCGTTCGAAAGCTATGAGCAGCTGAGGAAGGCCGACGGCGTGGCGCTCGTCAACAAGGACCCGCTCGGCTTCCAGTACATGGGTCGCTTCAACCACCTGCACCCGCCGTTCAACAACCAGAAGGTGCGCCAGGCGGCGATGGCGGCGATGACGCAGGAGCCGTTCCTGCGCGCGCAGGTCGGCGTGAAGGAGTTCTACCGCAGTTGCGCGTCGATGTTCACCTGCGGCTCGCCCTACGGCAGCGCCAAGGGGAGCGATATCCAGTCGAAGTCGAGCATGAAGAAGGCGCAGGAGCTGCTCAAGGCCTCGGGCTACGACGGCACGCCGGTGGTCATCCTGAAACCGACCGATCTCGCGTCGATCCAGAAGCTGCCGGACGTGGCGGCACAGCTCCTGCGCCAGGCCGGTTTCAAGGTCGATCTGCAGGCGATGGACTGGAACACGGTCGTCTCGCGGCGCGCGAAGAAGGAACCGCCGGCGCAGGGCGGCTGGAACATGTTCCTCACCGCCTGGGTCGCGCCCGACATCTGGAACCCGCTCACCAACGCGGCGATCGGCGCGCAGGGCGAGAAGTCCTGGTTCGGCTGGCCTACCGACGCCGAGATCGAGAAGCTGCGCGACCAGTTCGCGCGCGAGACCGACGAGGCGCGGAAGAAGGCGATCGCAGAGGCGATCCAGGCGCGCGCGTTCGAGGTGGCGACGCACGCGCCGCTCGGCGAGTACGTGAACCCGCTAGCCGCGCGGAAGAACGTCGCGGGCTTCGTGATCGGCCCGGGCGACATCTACTGGAACCTGAGGAAGGCCGGCGACTGACAGAATGGCCGCGGATCGGCGGCGGGTGTAGATCCGTGGCGATCCGCTGATGTGGGCGTTCCTCGCCCGCCGCATCGCGGCGACGATACCGGTGCTCGCCGTCGTCGCGGTGCTGGTGTTCCTGATGCTCCGGCTCACGCCGGGCGATCCGGCGGCGATCCTCGCCGGCGACGCCGCCAACGCGGAGCAGATCGCCAGCATCCGCGCGAGTCTCGGTCTGGACAAGCCGCTCCCCGCCCAGTTCGCGATCTGGTTCGGCAACCTTCTCGCCGGCGACCTCGGCGAGTCGTTCTACTTCAGGATGAAGGTGACGGCGCTGATCGGACAGCGCCTGGAGCCGACGTTCGCGCTCGCGAGCCTGACGATCCTCATCGCGGTCGCCGTTGCGGTGCCGCTGGGTGTCGCCGCCGCATGGCGCTTCGGCGGGTGGTTAGACCGCGTGCTGATGGGATTTTCGGTGCTCGGCTTCTCGGTGCCGGTGTTCGTCCTCGCGTACGTCCTCATCTACATCGTGTCGCTCAAGCTCGGGTGGCTCCCGGTGCAGGGCTACCAGCGGCTCGCGAGCGGATTCTGGGGTTGCCTCAAGCATCTCGTCCTGCCGGCGATCACGCTGTCGGTCGTCTACATCGCGCTCATCGCGCGGGTGACGCGGGCGTCGGTGCTGGAGGCGCTCGGCGAAGACTACATCCGCACCGCACGCGCCAAGGGGCTGTCGGAGATCCGCGTGCTCGTCCGGCACGCTCTCGCCAACGCCGCGGTGCCGATCGCCACCGTCATCGGCATCGGCGTCGCGCTGCTGATCGGCGGCGTGGTGGTGACCGAATCGGTATACGCCATTCCCGGCCTCGGACGGCTCACCGTCGACGCCGTGCTCGCGCGTGACTTCCCGACCATCCAAGGCGTGATCCTCTTCTTCTCGTTCGCGTACGTGCTCGTGAACCTGCTCGTCGACCTCTCCTACGTGTTCTTCGATCCGCGGATCCGGTACTGATGAACGTTTCCGGGACGCCGATGCCCGCTCCCTCTCCCCCGACGCTGCGGGAGAGGGGGGCAGCGCGCCGATCGGGTGCCCGGGTTGCGAGGGCGCCGCGTGGGTATGGTACGCGGCGCCCGGTCCATCGGCAGGCGCGCGGTCGACGATGAACGCCCCCGGCTACGACGCGCTGTCCATCGAATCGGCCGCGGTGCGCCCGCAGGACGGCGCCTGGCGGCGGCTCCGCGCCAGCTGGTCCGTGCGTCTGGGAGGCGCCGCGCTCATGCTGCTTCTCGCCATCGCGCTCGCGGCGCCGTGGCTGGGCACGGTGGACCCGACGCTCTTCGACGCCGCAAGCCGGGACCTTCTGCCCGGAGAGTCGGGGGAGATCACGACGCTAGACGGCGAGCAGATCAAGCACAAGTTTCTCATGGGCTCCGACTCGTTCGGCCGCGACATCTACAGCCGCGTCGTCTACGGTACGCGGATCTCGCTCCTCGTCGCCGTCTCATCGGCGGTGGTGGCGCTCGTCTTCGGCATCGTGCTCGGCTTGAGCGCCGGCTACCTGCGTCGCCTCGACGGCCCGCTGATGCGCGTGATGGACGGCGTGATGGCGATCCCCGCGATCCTGCTCGCGATCGCGCTCGTCGCGCTGTGGAAGGCAAGCCTCCTGACCGTCGTCGTCGCGATTGCGATCCCCGAGATCCCGCGCGTGACGCGGCTCGTCCGCTCGCTCGTGCTCACGATCCGCGAGGAGCCCTACGTCGAGGCGGCGGTGGCGCTCGGCACGCCGACGCCGAAAATCATGTTCGGCCACATCCTCCCGAACACGATCGCGCCGCTGCTCGTGCAGGGCACGTATATCTGCGCCGCGGCGATCCTGGTGGAGGCGATCCTGTCGTTCCTCGGCGTGGGTCTGCCGCCCGACATCCCGACGTGGGGGAACATCATGGCCGAGGGGCGCGTGCAGTTCATCGCGTACCCGCACAACGTCTTCTTTCCCGGAATCTTCCTCGCGGTCACGGTGCTCGCGGTCAACATCCTGGGCGACGGCCTGCGCGACACGCTGGACCCTCGGATGGCGCGGCGTCTGTGACGAACCCGGTACTCGACGTCCTGGACCTCACGATCGCGCTGCCACCGGGCGCGGATCGGCCCGAGGCGGTCTCGCGCGTGTCGTTCGCAGTCGGGCGCGGTGAGATCCTCTGCCTCGTCGGCGAGTCGGGCTCCGGCAAGTCGGTGATCGCGCAGAGCGTGATGGGTCTGCTGCCGAAGTCGCTGCCGGTCACGGGCGGCGCGATCCGCCTCGATGGCGAGGATCTCACGCGCGTACCCCCGAGCCGGCTGCGCCGCTTGCGGGCGACACGGATGTCGATGATCTTCCAGGAGCCGATGACCGCGCTCAATCCGGTCATGCGCTGCGGCGAGCAGATCGACGAGGTCCTGCTGGAGCACACCAGGCTGCCCGCCGCTGAGCGGCGGACGAGAATTCTTTCCATCATGCGCGAGGTGCATCTGCCCGACCCGGAGCGCATTGTCGCGTCGTATCCGCACCAGCTCTCCGGCGGCCAGCGCCAGCGGATCATGATCGCGATGGCGCTCGTGCTGGAGCCAGCCCTGCTCATCGCGGACGAGCCTACCACCGCGCTCGACGTCACGACCCAGGCGCAGATCCTGAAGCTCGTCGCGGAGCTGCAGGGGCGCCACGGCACCGGCGTGCTCTTCATCACCCACGACTTCGGCGTCGTGGCCGAGATCGCGCACCGGGTCGCGGTGCTTCGCCGCGGCGAGCTCGTCGAGGTCGGGACGCGCGACGAGGTGCTGCGGCGTCCGCAGCACGACTACACCCGCATGCTGATCGCGTCGGTCCCCGGCATGGCGCCGCACGCGCGGCCGGTGGATCCGGCCGCGCCGGTCATCCTCGCGACCCGCGGGCTCGCGAAGACCTATGCCGCCGGCGGCTGGCTCCGCAAGCGCGCGGCGGTCGCGGCGGCCGCCGATGTCTCGCTCGAGGTACGTCGCGGGCAGACGCTCGGCATTGTCGGCGAGTCCGGATCGGGCAAGTCGACGGTGGCGCGCTGCATCGTGCGGCTCGTCGATCCGAGCGCGGGCCAGATCCTCATCGACGGCGAGGACATCGCGTCGCGGCCGCACCGGCGCTTGCGCGAGTTCCGCCGCCGGGTGCAGATCGTTTTCCAGGACCCTTATCGCTCGCTCAACCCGCGGCGGCGCGTCGGCGACGCGGTCATCGAAGGCCCGCTCAACTTCGGCGTCCCGCGCACCGAGGCGCTCGCGCGCGCGCGACGGCTGTTCGAGCTGGTGCGGCTCGACCCCAGGTCGCTCGACCGCTACCCGCACGAGTTCTCCGGCGGCCAGCGTCAGCGGGTGTCGATCGCGCGCGCGCTGGCGATGGAGCCGGAGCTGCTCGTCGCGGACGAGCCGGTGTCGGCGCTCGACGTGTCGGTGCAGGCGCAGGTGCTCGCCCTCCTCGCCGAGATCCGCGAGCGGCTCCGCCTCGCGATGCTCTTCATCACCCACGACCTGCGCGTCGCGGCGCAGGTCTGCGACACGGTCGCGGTGATGTCGCAGGGTCGGGTGGTCGAGTACGGGCTGGCGCGCGAGGTGTTCGCGCACCCCCGGCACGAGTACACGCGGCAGCTCCTCGCGGCTGCGCCGGGGCGGAACTGGGCGTTCCGGGCCGCATCCCCCGCCTGACGGGGCGGGCAGTCGTCAGCTCATCTGCGACTGCAGATAGTTCTGGAGTCCGATCTCCTCGATCAGGCCGAGTCTGGATCTCGAGCCAGTCGATGTGCTCTTCCTCGCTGTCGAGGATGTCCTCGAACAGCTCGCGCGAGACGTAGTCGCCGACGGACTCGCAGTGCGCGATCGGCCTGCTTGAGCAGTGGATGCGCGTCGCGCTCGAGCTTGAGATCACAGGCGAGCGCCTCCGGCACGTTCTCGCCGACGAGTAGCTTGCCCAGATCCTGCAGGTTCGGCAGCCCCTCGAGGAAGAGGATCCGCGCGATCAGCTTGTCGGCGTGCTTCATCTCGTCGATCGATTCCGTGTGCTCGTGCTCGCCGAAGCTTCCTGTAGCCCCAGTGCTCGAACATCTTGGCGTGCAGGAAGTACTGGTTGATCGCGGTGAGCTCGTTCTTGAGGACCTTGTTGAGATAGTCGAGGACTTTCTTGTCACCTTTCATTGCGCGGCTCCGGGAGGGTCCACACGCGGGCATCACGCATGACAGGACGTCGTGTCGCGCCGCTCGCGCCGCGACGACTCTAGCACGTGGGAATGGCCTGGGGTTCGACGCGCGGCGGCGCGCGATCACGCCTCCGGCGAGTCTGAAGCGTCGATTTCAGACTCGGGCACCGCACTACACCCCCAAGGCCCCAGCTGTTTGAAACAAACGGAGGCCCGAGGGGCGACCGCTGCACCCTCGCTGCGTTAGGTTAGCTACGCGGCCTGCGGTACGCGTTCGCGGACGGGGCGCGTACCCTCGCTAAGGATCTCGGCGGCCACCGGCGCGCATCGGCCGCAGCACGCCGCCACGCCGAGCGACTCCCGCAGATCGTCGAGCGACTTGACCCCGAGCGCCGCGCACTGGCGAATCTCCCGATCGGTGACGGCGTTGCAGATGCACACGTACATGGCGGCTGGAACGTTTTCTGAATGGGATCGATTCTCACTCAATTCTTGTGGAACCGCAAGCCTCTCGAAGCTGGAACGAGCACCCTCGCTCGGTAGGATTCTGATGAAATGCACTTTTTCGTGTACGCGTCGGGCTTGACGTGAAAAATGAGAATCGTTATCGTTCGCTTGCGTGCAAACCCGATCGACGCCAGCCGCTGACATCCCCCGGGCGACCGAGCCGTCCGCTCCGGCGCGGCCCGGGCCGCGCCGCGTCCGAAGCGAGGAGCTGCTCGGCGGCAGCCTCGAGCTGCTCATCGAGCACCAGGGGCGCGAGTACCGGTTGCGCGTCACCCAGAACGGAAAGCTGATCCTGACGGCGTGACCCCCACCCGCGTCGATCCTCGGCGCCATTAGACCCGCCAGCCAGGCCCGCCGGGCCAAGCCAGCACCGTCTTCACTGGGAGCTGGCCATGACAACAAGAACCATCGTCATCCTCGCAGCAGCCGCTATGGCACCGCCCGCGCCCCCCAATCCTCCGCAGCCGAGCCAGCCCGGCGCCAGCCGTGCAGGCACCCGCGGCCGAGCCCGCCCGCTTCCGCGAGATTTCCTTGACGGCAACCCGCACCGAGCGCGATGCGGCTGACCTGCCCGCAACCCGGCCGCACCGCCGCGGCCTCTGAAGATCCAGTTCCAGGAGCGCATCGATGAACATGCCGGACCCGCTGCTCAGCCGGCTCGAGACCGTCCTTGGCGCCGTGCTCTACCTGATGACCGCCTACCACCGCACCCGCTGCCCGCGCATCGCGGCGTGCATCGCGGCGCATCTCGACTGCTTGGCCGCGCATCCGCACGCCGATCCGACGATCCGCGAGATCTGCGCCGGGGTGCGCGACGAATGGCGCGGCGCGTCCTCGCCCATGCGACCCAATCTTCACTGACCCCTTCGAGCAGACCGCATGGCAGCAGTCGCCAACCGCGCCGGAGCGCGTGGACGACGCGGTCGATCGCGCCGGTTTGCGCACAACCTTGCTCGAACCTCGAGGACAGCCACGATTCGGTCTTCGTCGGCAACCCTCGGCTGCATCCGGATCCATACCGGGCCAGTAAAGATCGTGAAGATATGGACGACTGGCTGAACGTGCTCGACGCGGGCCGAGACCGAATGGCGCCGATTCTGTTCGGGGTCGCGGATCCGCCGCGATCCGCCTGCCTAGGAGACGTTCATGCGTAGACGTTTGATGACCGCACTCGTGATCTCCTTTGCGCTCGCGTCAGCGGCGCTCGCGGTCGGTTATGTTCAGACCAACCTCGTGGCGAGCAGCGAGGCGTACGCACCCCAGATCGTCGACCCGACGCTCCTCAACGCTTGGGGCATCGCGATCCGGCCGGCTGGTCTCGGCGGACACTTCCGGGTGACCTCGAATGGCACCGGGGTCTCGACGCAGTGGGTTGGCGACGTCGCCGGTATGCCCCTGTACCAGGACGATCTGCGCTTCGTCAGCGTGCCGGGTCCGATGGTCGGCCCGGGAGTGACTCCCGCTCAGCCGCGCATTCAACCGGGCACCCCGACCGGCGTCGTCTTCAACGCCGGCACGCACTTCAAGATCACCCAAGGCTCTATCGCGGGGAGCCCGGCGAGGTTCCTGTTCGCTACCGACAACGGCGTGATCTCGGGGCCGGGGTTCGCGCCGAAGTTCACGCGTCCGTGACCGCTCCAATGATGCTCCGCGGTCTGATCGGGCGTCCCGGCGTCATAGCGATGGACGCCTGATGCTCACCCGCTCACCGTACGTTCTCGAGGACCCACACGACCCGCGCTGGCGGCGCCTGCGCACCAAGGCGCCCAGCCTGATCGGAGTCGTCGCGCTCCACGTGGCCGGGGTGATCGCGCTGCTCCAGTACGCACCGGTTCGCGAAGCGCTGTCGTCGGCGGCGCCGATCATGGTGAGCCTCGTCACGCCGAAGCTCGAGGTGGAAAAGCCGCAGGTCGAGCCGCCCAAGCCGAAGCTCGAGCCGGTGAAGAAGAAGCCGATCACGCGGCCGCTCGTCGTCGCGCCTGCCGAGACGCGCCTCACCGATCGTCGCGCCGACACCGCCACCGGAGCCTCCCAAGCCGGTCGAGGAGGCTGCGCCGGCGGTGTCCGCAGCGCCGCCCGCGCCCGTCGCCGCTCCGGCGCCGCCGATCATCCCGCCCAACTTCAACGCGGACTACCTGCACAACCCGCCGCCGCCCTATCCGCCCGTAGCCCGGCGGCTCGGCGAGCAAGGCCGCGTCGTGCTCCGCGTGCTCGTGAGCGCCGACGGCAAGGCGGAGCAGGTCGACCTGCGCGCCTCCAGCGGTTCGCCGCGCCTCGACGCTGCGGCGCTCGAGACGGTGCGGCACTGGAAGTTCGTGCCCGCGCGGCAGGGCGACCGCCCGATCGCCGCGTGGGTGCTGGTCCCGATCTCGTTCAGGCTGGAAGGTTGACGTGCACATGGAACAGGCAGGCTCGCTCGGCTTCTCGCACTTCCTCGCGCAGACCGACACCCTCGGCAAGGCGATCCTCTTCGTCATGCTCGTGATGTCGGTGGCGACGTGGTATCTCATCGTCACGAAGGGCATCGAAGCGTTCGCCCGCAAGCGGCGGAGCACGCGCTTCCTCGCGCTCTTCTGGGATTCGCCGTCGCTCGCGGCGGTGGAGCGTCACCTCGAGGAGGTCCATCCCAACGATCCTTTCTCGCATCTGGCGTATCACGCCATCGTGTCCTCGCGGCACCACGCGCGCCACGGGCTGAACCGACTGAACGAGGCCGGGAGCGGGGCCGACTTCCTCACCCGCTCGATCCGTCGCGTCATCGACGAGGAGACGTCGAAGCTCGAGTCGGGACTGACAGTGCTCGCCTCGGTCGGCAGCACGGCGCCGTTCGTCGGCCTGTTCGGCACCGTGTGGGGCGTCTATCACGCGCTCGTCGCGATCGGGCTCTCCGGCCAGGGCACGCTCGACCGCATCGCCGGGCCGGTGGGCGAAGCGCTGATCATGACCGCGCTCGGCCTCGCGGTCGCGATCCCCGCGGTGCTCGCCTACAACGCGCTTGTCCGCTCGAACCGGCTCGTCCTTGCGCGCCTCGACTCTTTTGCGCACGACCTCTTCGCGTTCCTCACGACCGGCGTCCACTTCAACGAGACCGACGCGGCGAACGGTGCGCGCGGGACCGGGCCGCGCGGCGTGATCAAGGGAGCGGCATGAATGGCCTTCGGTGGATTCGACCGCGAGGGTTTGCGCCCGATGGCGGAGATCAACATGATCCCGCTCATCGACGTGATGCTCGTGCTGCTGGTGATCTTCATCATCACCGCGCCGCTCCTCACGCACGCCGTCAAGATCGACCTGCCGAAGGCGGCAAGTGCGCCGAACCCGACCAAACCCGACAACATCCAGCTCGCCGTCAACGCCGCCGGCCAAATCTTCTGGAACGGCGAGGTGGTGAGCCGTACCGTGCTGAACCAACGCCTCGCCGAAGCGGGGCGCCTGACGCCGCAACCCGAGGTCCACATCCGCGCCGACCAGACGGCCCAGTATCGGTGGGTGGCCGAGACGCTCGCCGACGCCGCAAAGGCGGGGTTGACGCGGATCGGCTTCGTGTCCGACCCGAACGATCGACCGTGACCTACCAAGGGAGTCCTGCCACGCCACTTGCCCGTCGCACTCTGACCGCCGTCCTACTCGCAGGCGGCATCGCGTTTCTCGGCGTGGCGGTGCGCCGCGCCCAGCTGCGCGCGTGATGCGGGTCGTCGCCGCGCTCGCGCTTGCCTGGGCGGGCGCGGTCGGCTACGCGCACGCGCAGGTCGGGCAAACCGCGCAGACGATCCTGCACATGCTCGACTACGTCGCGGTCGACTATCCCGAGGCGGTCGCGGACGGACGGGTCAGGAACGAGGACGAGTTCCGGGAGATGCTCGAGTTCACCGCGCGGGTAGCCGACGGCGTCGAGGCGCTGCCCGGGAATGCGGCCCGGGTCGCGCTGCTCCAGGATGCCGAAGCCCTTGCGGCGCTCGTGCGCGCAAAGCGCGCGGCGCCGGAAGTCGCCGCGGCGGCGTCGAAGCTCAAGTGGGCGCTGGTCGCGGCCTACGGGCTCGCGCTCGCGCCGGCGCGAGCGCCTTCGCTCGACCGCGCGCCGGCGCTTTATGCCGAGCATTGCGCCGCCTGCCACGGCGCGGCGGGGCGCGGAGATGGCCCGGCCGCCAAGGGGCTCGAGCCGGGGCCGTCCGACTTCCACGACGCCGAGCGGATGGCGCAGCGCTCCGTGTACGGGCTCTACAACACGATCACGCTCGGCGTCGCCGGCACATCGATGGCCGCGTTCGGGCGGCTCGACGAGGCGGAGCGATGGGCGCTCGCGTTTCACGTCGCGACCCTCGGCGCGCCGCAGGAGCGGCTGCGCGAAGGCGGGGCGCTGTGGAAGGCCGGCGAAGCGCGCGGCGCGTTTCCCGACCTGACCAACGTCGCGACCCTATCTGCGAACGAGGTCGGCGAGCGCTTCGGCGAGCGAGCGGCCGCCGTGCAGGCGTGGCTCCGCGCGAATCCCGAGGCGCTCGCCGCCATCAAGCCGGCCCCGCTCGAGTTCACCCGCGCGAAGCTCGCCGAAGCCCGGGCGCTCTACGCGCAGGGCGACCGCGCGGCGGCGCGCGACGCGGCGATCCGAGGCTATCTTGAGGGGTTCGAGCTGGTCGAGGCGAGCCTCGCGAACGTCGACGCCGGGCTCGCGCGCGAGATCGAGCGGCGCATGCTCGACCTACGCGCGGCGATCGAGACCGGCGAACCGCCTGGCGCGGTCGCGGACCAGGTGCGCGCGATCGAGGCGCTCCTCGCCGCCGCCGAGCGGACGCTGAGTGCCGGCGACCTGTCGCCTGCGACCGCCTTTGCGAGCGCGTTCCTCATCCTGCTGCGGGAAGGGCTCGAGGCGATCCTCGTCCTGGCGGCGATACTCGCCTTCGCGGCCAAGACCGGCCGCCGCGACGCGCTGCCATACGTTCACACCGGGTGGATCGCGGCGCTCGCGCTCGGGGCGGTCACCTGGGCCGCCGCGACCTGGTTCATCGAGATCTCGGGCGCGAACCGCGAGCTGACCGAAGGCGTCACGGCGCTCGTTGCCGCCGCGATGCTGCTCTACGTCGGCTGGTGGCTGCACGGCAAGTCGTACGCCCAGGCGTGGGCGCGCTTCGTCAGGGATCGCGTGGGGCAGGCGCTCGCCAAGCGCACGCTGTGGGCGATGGCCGCCGTGTCGTTCTTCGCGGTGTACCGCGAGATGTTCGAGATCGTGCTGTTCTACCAGGCGCTCTGGGCCCAGGCCGGCGAGTCCGGGCGCAGCGCCGTGCTGGGCGGAATGGCGGCGGCCGCGCTCGCGCTCGCGGTGATCGGATTCGTGATCTTCAAGTACAGCGTCCGCCTGCCGATCGGGCCCTTCTTCGCGGCGACGTCGTTCCTCCTGGCGCTGCTCGCGGTCGTGTTTGCCGGCCACGGCGTCGCGGCCCTGCAGGAAGCCGGTGTGATCCGGGTGACGCGCCTGGGGTTCGAGCCGGTAACGCTCCTCGGCATCTACCCTACGGTGGAGGCGCTCGGCGCGCAGGCTGCGGTGCTCGCCGCCGTCGTGCTCGGCTTCCTCGCCACGCGCCGCAGCGCGGCCGCAAGCTCGTCCGCGTCGTGACGCCGCGACCGACCCGCCCGCTTCCGCGCGGCCCAAGAGCGCATCGTCGCCAGCATGGTGAACGCACCGCGGGCGCGATCGGTTGCCGGATCGCGCGGGGTATCCTTTCCGCTGGTTCGCCCTACATGGGGCGTGCACGCCTTCTCGGAAGGAGGTCGGCAGCGATGGCATCGACGTCGAACCCCGCATCCGCCCGGCTGCTCGCGGCTGCCGGCCTGCTGCTGCTCGGCCTCGCTCCGACCGCCGGCGCGGACAACGACCTCGCGCGAGGCGGCGATGCGGTTCGCAGCATGGCCGGCTGCTTCCTCGTCGACTACAGCTACGTCGAAACGGCGAGCCTCCGGCCGGGCTACGTCCGCGACGCCCGCGTCTACGACGTCAATCGGGACAAGTCGGTCAAGGAGTGGATCACGGTGCAAGCGCTGTCGCCGAAACGCCTCTGGCTGCAGCGGGTCCTGTTCTCCACCGATCTCGCCGGCACCGTGCGGCCGGGCAGCGAGATCAAGCACCAGTCCGAGGACTGGGAGTACGACGCGCCGTTGCTGTACGACTTCGTCGCGCCGGACAACTGGCAGGTCAGGAAACTGGCGGGCGCGTCCGGACTGTGGACGCGCAGGGTGACGAACCTCGACGACGGGCCCCGCTACCAGTGCGCCGCGCGGTGGACGACTGACACCGCCTATCCCGAGTGGCGGTGCACGAACTATGCGCCGATTCCCGGCCGGGAAACGCGCGACATGAGCCGCAAGGACTACGATACGCTGGACCGCACCACGCGCATCGTGGCGTACGGGTCGAGCTGGCTCGAACGCCAGGAGAACGTCAAGACCCTGCACGGCGAGAGCGGCCGCAGCCCGCTCGCGCGAGAGGCGGGGAAGAACTGGTATGTGCGGCTGCCCGAAGCGGAGTGCGCGACCGCCCAGGCGTTCGCGCGGCCGCGCGAAGGCTTCTGGAACGTCCTGCGGGAGACCTGGGACGCGGTGCTCGACGGCACCGGACCCTTCGTCGAGCGGCCGCCGCCCGGCGCGCCGCCGCGCTTCGTCCGCATGCACGAGGTCGAGCGCGATTACGTCGGACGCGATCTCGCCGACCCGGCGCTCCAGAAGGCGGCGCGCGAGCGCATCCTGAAAGTCATCGAGGCGTATCGCGCCCAGTGACGCGGCCGCGAATAGCGCGCCCCGTGTGCCACGTCTTCGTCGGCGTCGTGAACGTCAACCTCGCCCAGATCGCGCAAGGCTGGGGAATGCTCCAGGACCGGGCCGATTGGGTGCGCGATCCGGCAAGCCATGCGGCGCAGGAGCAGGCGCGCGCCCGCCGCGCCGGCGTATGGTCGTCGGCCGCGCCGATTCACCCGGCGACCTGGCGGGAGCAATGCTGGGGACGGGGCGAATGCCCCGCGGCCGAATCCTGATCGGGCGATTCCGGCTACGGCGTCCGCGGCAGATCGGTGCGGAGCCAGTCGTCGAGCAGGACCTTCTCGTAGACCAGCGGGTCGCTCGGGTCGATTCCGACGCCCACCGGATAACCGGTGCTGCGGAGCTGCCGTTCCCCCTCCCCCAACACCGTACCGTCGGCCCGTAGAAGCCGGAAGCTGAGGTCGATCCGCGCCGGCGTGACCTCGCGGACGATCCGGACGTTGGTGATGTTCGGCCGCCGTGCTTCATAGGTGCCGGCAAGCTGTACGTCGGTGATCGTCACGCGCAGCGTATCGCCGTCGGCGAGGCGACGGGCCGCGCGCTCCTCAATGTACCGCCTGATCTGGGCGAGGAAGAAGTCGCGCGCCGAATCGGTCTGGGTGTAGCCGTTCCGCACGTCCGTGAAGTTCTGGCGATCGACGTAGACGACCTCTACCCGCGCTGGGTCCGCGGCGGCCACTGGCAGCGCCCCGGCCGAAGCGGCGAAGGCAAGCGACGCAAGCAAACGGTACGGTCTCATCGCGTCCCTCCTGTCGAGCCCCAACGGGCTCCCAAACGGTAAACACCCCCGGAGAGGAAGCTATACCAAGCGCTTTACAAACGCAATTGAGAACGCTTACCATTTGTGAACAGCACGCTCAGCAAGCGTCAGACGGCCAGCCAGGGGACCCCCGTGTCCTGCCCAGCAAGCGCGTTCTGCGGCAGACAACGCAACAACCAGGGGGAATTCCATGTCGCGCCTCAAGAAGCGCCCGATCGCCGCTGCCGTTGCCCTCGCGCTATCCGGTGCCGGTCCAACGCTCGCACAGCAGTCGCAGACCCTGCCCGAGGTCAAGGTCACCGCGCCGCCGGAGGGCCAGGGGTTCAAGACCGACACCACCAACATCAACCGGACGGAGATGCCGCTGCGGGACATCCCGCAGTTCATCAACACTGTGCCGGAGCCGGTCATCCGGCAACAGGCGATCACGTCCCTGCAGGACGCCCTGCGGAACGTACCGGGTGTCACGTTCACCGCTGCGGAGGGCGGCGTGGCCGCCTCCCAGATCTTCTGGCTGCGCGGCTTCCCGGCGGGGGGCGACCTGTTCCTCGACAGCGTGCGCGACCTCGGCGAGTACAACCGCGACCTCTTCAACATCGAGCGGGTCGAGGTGCTCAAGGGTCCCGCCGCGCTGACCTTCGGGCGCGGCTCGACCGGCGGCGTGATCAACCAGGTCAGCAAGATCGCCGACCTCTTGCCGCGGAGCGAAGTGGGGCTGGTTCTGGGCACGAACGGCGAGCTGCGCGCGACGGCCGACGCGAACTTCGTCTTGAACCCGACCACCGCGCTCCGGTTCCAGGTGCTCGGCGAGGACTCCGACACGTATCGCGACACGATCGAGAACAAGCAGATCGGGTTCGCGCCGTCGCTGCGGTTCGGCATCGGCACGAATCTCGACGTCACGCTCAACTATCAGTACTTGCAGACGCGGAGCAAGACCGACTACGGCCAACCGAATCTCGGTCCGACGTTCAACTACGGCATGCCGCCGGTGCCGCTCACCCAGTACTACGGGTTTGCGAACTATGACTACACGAACTGGTACACGAATATTGCGACGCTCAATGTCCAGTGGAGGGCGAGCGACGCGGTGAGCGTCCGCAACGTGACGCGCTGGGCGAGCTACAAGCGCGACATGGAGGCGTCGATCGGGACGCTGAACACCACCACCCTCGCCGGCGCGCCGGTGTTCGGCGCAACACCATTTAACCAGCTAGCCGTAACGCTCACCCACAACAAGGCGCGCGACAACGACGATCAGGTGTTCATCAACCAGACCGACGTCACCTGGAGGGTCGCCACCGGCTCGATCAAGCACACCGTGACCGGCGGGCTCGACCTCGCGATGGAACGCTTCGAGCGCTCGACCTACGCGTTCGACGGCAACCCCGCGACCGCGAAGATCGACGCGCCGTCGATCGTGACCTCCTACCTCGACCCGAACATCAACGCGTCGCTGAACTACACGAAGGCGCCCCAGAACCGGAACGTCTCGACCGCCGACACGGTCGCGGCGTACGTGCAGGACCTGATCGAGTTCACGCCGCAGTGGAAGCTGCTGCTCGGCGTCCGCTACGACTGGTACGACTCCAAGACCGACCAGTCCGCGACCGGCCCGGCCGGCGCGAACACCGGTCCGTTCCAGCGCACCGACAACCTGTGGAGCGGGCGGGCCGGCGTCATCTGGCAGCCGACCGCGCGGCAGTCGTACTACGTGTCGTGGAACAACGGCTACAACCCGTCCGGCGAGCTCGGCGTCTACGGCGCGTCCGGGACCAACCTGAGCCTCGCCGGGCAGAATCTCGCGCCGGAGGAGACCGACAATTACGAGGTCGGCGCGCAGTGGGACTTCACCCCGGCGCTACGCCTGCGCTCGGCGATCTTTCGCACCGAGAAGACGAATGCGCGCTTCACCGATCCGGCGGACGGCCTCCTGAAGCTCGCCGGAAAGCGCCGCGTCGACGGCGTGGAGATGGAGCTCGCGGGTAGCATCACCTCGCAGTGGGACATCTACGGCGGCCTCGCGTACATGGATGGCAAGATCCTGGAGAGCGACCCGCTCACCGAAGGCAAGCACATGACGGTCCCGCCGTGGTCGGGCAGCGTGTGGACGTCGTATCGCCTGTCGGGGGATCTCGTCGGCTGGCAGATCGCGGGTGGTGCGTTCGGCGCGTCGTCGCGCTGGATCGACGACCAGAACCGCGGCAAGATCCCCGACTACCTGATCTGGAACGCGATGGTCGGCTGGTTCCAGCCGAAGTACGACGTCCAGTTCAACGTCATCAACATCTTCGACTCGAAGTACTACATCGGCGGATACCAGAACAACCCGAACCGCGTGCTGCCAGGGCAGCCCATCACCGGACTGCTCACGCTCCGCTACCGATTCAACTGACCGGCGGGCGTCCGCCCGCCAGCTACCCGAAAGGCAGCCAGCCCGCGTGCTCCTCCACATCAAGCAGGTCCTCGCGCCCGAGCAGGCGGCGCAGGCGCGCGCCCGCATCGAGGGCGCGCAATGGGTCGACGGCAACGTCACCTCGGGCCACCAGTCCGCCCAGGCCAAGTACAACGAGCAGCTGCCGGAGGAGTCGCCGGTGGCGCAGGAGCTCGGCCGGACGATCCTCGCCGCGCTCGAGCGCAGCGCGCTCTTCATGTCCGCGGCGCTGCCGAAGCAGGTGTTCCCGCCGCTCTTCAACCGCTACGCCGGCGGAATGAATTTCGGCAGCCACGTCGACAACGCGATCCGCGTGCACACGGCGTCGCGCACGCGCCTCCGCACCGACCTCTCGGCGACGCTGTTCCTCACTCCGCCGGAGGAGTATGACGGCGGGGAGCTGCTCGTCGAGGATACCTACGGCGTGCACTCGTCGAAGCTGCCGGCGGGCGACCTGGTGCTCTATCCGGCGACCAGCCTGCACCGGGTGACGCCGGTGACCCGCGGGGCGCGCATCTCGTCGTTCTTCTGGATCCAGAGCATGGTCGCCGACGACGGCCGCCGGACGCTGCTCTTCGACCTCGACATGGCGATCGTCCGACTCGCACGCGACGCGCCGGGCCATCCGTCGCTCGCGTCGCTCACCGCCTGTTATCACAACCTGCTCCGGATGTGGGTCGAGCTTTGAGCGCCGCCGCCGACGGCTACATCACCGACGTCGAATACACCGGCGACTTCTTTCCGCACCTCGCCCCCGCCTGGCTCGCGTACATCGCGGCGATCAACGGCTACCGGCCGCCGGGGCTGGACGGGCGCTTCACGTGGTGCGAGCTCGGCTGCGGCCAGGGCATCACCAGCCTGATCCTCGCCGCCACGCATCCGTCGGGCGAGTTCCACGCCTGCGACTTCAACGCCGCGCACATCGAGCACGCGGACACGCTCCGGCGTGCGGGCGGGGTCGACAACCTGCGGTTCCACGCGAAGAGCTTTGGCGACATGCTCGGCGAGGATCTGCCGGCGTTCGATTTCGTCGTGCTCCACGGCGTCTACAGCTGGGTGCCGGAGGCGGCGCGCGACGAGATCCGCGCGTTCATCCGCCGCAAGCTCGCCCCGAGCGGCCTGGTCATGGTGAGCTACAACGCGATGCCCGGCTGGGCCCATCTCCAGCCGATCCGGCGGATGATGCGGACGTACGCCGAGTCGCTGCCGGGAAGCTCCTTCGACAAGGCGCGCGCCGCGTTCGCGCACCTCGATTTCCTCGCGCGCAACCGCGCCGGCTACTTCGCGACGCTGCCGGCGGCGGCCGAGCACCTCAAGAAGATGGCGACGCACGACATCCGGTACGTCGCGCACGAGTACCTCACGCCGCACGGCGACCCGTTCTGGTTCGACGAGGTCGCGCAGGCGATGGGCGCCGCCGGACTCGCCTTTGCGGGCAGCATGACGCCGGCGGACAACTATCCGGAGCTGATGATGCCGCCGAGCGTTCCGCAGCCTCGTCGAGTCGGCCACGACCCGCGGTGGCGCTCGAGGCGCACCGGGACATCGTCGCCAATACGAGCTTCCGGCAGGACCTCTACACGGCCCAGCCGCCCGGCGCCGCTGAACCCGGAGATCGGTCTCGGCGCACTCGCCGGCACCGCGTTCTGCCTCGCCAATCTGCCCGAGTCCGTTGCCGCTCAAGCGCACGCAGGGCTGGCTGCAGTTCGACCTCGCCGACCAGGCCGCCGCCGTCCGGGCGATCCACGCGCAGCCTCGCCGGCGGGCCGGCAGGCGCCGCGGAGCTCCACGCCGCCGCCCGGATCGGGAGCGAGGACGAGACCGCGTTCCTCATCCAGCAGCTCGTCGTGTCGGGCCACCTCGCGCCGTGTCCGCCGGTCCCCGCGCCCGCCGGCTGGATGCAGGTGAGCTCGGCGCTCGTGGACGCCGGAATTCGCGAGCAGCACCAGCGGGTTCCGCTCGCGTGCCCGCTCACCGGCGTCGGCGAGCTATACCGAGGTCGTCAGCGCCGCAGCGATCGAAGCAGCCGCACGAATCGACGACGCGGACGCGGCCGGAAGGGCAGGTGCTGATCCGGCTGCGCGCGCACGGGCATCCGGTGAACCGGCTACGCGGCCTGGGGCGAACGCCGGGCGGCGACCGACGACGAGGTGGTCGCGCACGTCGCCGCGGTCTGGCGCAGCCTGCGCGACCCGGCCAACGCCGACCGGCGGCGCCTGCGCCTGCTTCGGGGTGCTGCCGTGACCGCGCTGTCGACCCGCCGGCCCTACATCGAGTCGAAGTAGTCCGCCATACGCGCGCGCAGCGCGGCATCGGGCAGCCGCCCGCGACCGGCGCCGAGATTGTCGGCGAGGTGTCTCGCGTTCCGCGTGCCGGGGATGACGCAGGTGACCGCCGGATGGCCGAGGATGAACTTCAGGAATACCTGCGCCCAGCCTTCGCAGTCGATTTCGCGCGCCCAACCGGGCAGCGGCTTTCCCTTCGCACGCGCAAGCAGCCGGCCCTGCCCCAGCGGGCGGTTGACGAGCACCGCAACGCCTTGGCTTTCGGCGAGCGGCAGCAGCCGGCGCTCGGCGTCGCGCTCTGCCGAGCGAGTAGTTGAGCTGTACGAAGTCGGGGCGATGGGCCTTGATCGCGGCCTCGAGCGCGGCGTGCCCGCTGGCGGTGTAGTGCGTGACACCGAGGTAGCGCACCCGCCCCTCCTTCTTCCAGCCGGCGAGCGTCGCGAGATGCGTCTCCGTGTCGACCAGGTTGTGGACCTGCATCAGGTCGAGCCGCGCGACGCCCAGCTTCGCGAACGACGCTTCCATCTGCCGGATCCCGGCGTCACGGCCCGAGGTCCATACCTTGGTCGCGACGAAGAGCTTCCCGGACGAGGCCGAGCTCGGCCGAGAGCGCGCCCACCACCTGCTCGGCAGCGCCGTACATCGGCGAGGAATCGACGACCGTGCCGCCGAGCTCGACGAGGGTACGCAGCGCCTCCTTGGCTGCCGCGCGGTCCGGCCCGTCGCGCGGCACGTCGAAGGCCTGCCAGGTCCCCAGCCCCACGACCGGGATGCGCTCACCGGTGCGCGGGATCGGTCGGGTCGCGAGTGTCATCGCCGTTCTCCCCCCTGCGTTCAAGGTCGACGCCAGTACGGGTACGGCCAGCCGTAGGGATAGGGGTAGGGTCCGCGGTAGTACGGCCAGCCGTACATGAAGTACGCGTCGCGAGCGCGCAGGTATTCGTCGAACCGGACCGCGTCGATGTAGGTGCGCTGCAGGTAGTCGATGACCTGGTCCGGCACGCCCTGCTCGCGTAGCTTCGCGAGCTCGGACGCCGAGAGCGGATACACCCCCTCCGACGCCTCGATGCGCTTGATGATCTCGTCCGGCGCGACGCCGTCTTTCGCCATCTTGAGGATCTCGGCGGTGGTTGGCGGCGGGGGGAGCGGCCCGAGGCTCGCGCAGCCGGCGACGAGCAGGGCGAACGCGAGGGCAGGAAATCCGCGGTGCATGGTCGAAACTTTCCGGTTACGGGCCTATCTTAGAGGCATCCTACGGCACGGCGTTCCTTGCGGATGACATCCCGTCGCGCGGCCCTGCGCGCCCTCGCGCTCGCCCCTGCGCTGCTCGCGCTTCACGCCCGCGCCCGAGCGTGGGTTTCGCGGAGCCTCGTCGACCATCCGCTGGTCGGCTCGGTCTGGGACGCGCGCGACCGGCGCTTCATCACGCGGGGCGACCTCGATGCCGCATGCGCTCGTGCCGATCTCGTGCTGATCGGCGAGACGCACGACAACCCCGACCACCACCGCCTGCAGCTAGAGCTGATCGAGGCGATGGTCGGTGCCGGCCGCAAGCCCGCGGTGGCGATGGAGCAGCTCGACCGCGAGCATCAGGCGGCGCTCGACCGCGCGCGCGCCGAGCAGCCGCGCGATGCCGGGTACGTTGTCGACGCGGCACGGTTCGACCGGCGCGGCTGGCACTGGCCGTTCTACGAGCCGATCGTCGCGTTCGCCCTGCGCAACGATCTCCCCCTCGTCGCCGCGAATCTCTCGCGCCGCGACGCCTTCGCAGTCGTCGAGCGCGGCTACGATGCGCTCGGCCAGGATGTTGCCGTCCGTCTCGGCCTGTCGCAGCCGCTCGCCTCAGCGCCGGCGACCGCGATCGAGACTGCGGTGCGCGACGGCCATTGCGGCAAACTGCCGGAACGCGTCGTGCCGCGAATGGCCGCGGCGCAGCGCGCCCGCGATGCCGTGATGGCCGATGCTCTGCTCGCGCGGGCGTCGGGGGGCGCGGTGTTGATCGCCGGGAACGGCCACGTGCGACGCGATTTCGGCGTGCCGCTCCAGCTCGCGATGCGCGCCCCTGACCGGTCCGTGCTGGCAATCGGTATCGTCGAGGTCGCGGACGGCGCGGCGGCGGCCGAGGACTACGTCGCCCCCGCGGCGGGCGCCGCGCCCCGGCTCGATGTGGCGGTGTTCACCCCGCGGACCGAGCGTCCGGACCCCTGTGCGGACGTCGCGCCGCCGCGTGGCGCGCCACCAGGTCAGGGCCATGACATTGGCATCGGCGTGACTTTGTCCGCAGCGCCGTCGGCGGCGGCGCCTCGGCCGGGCTTGTCGGACCGCAAAATGGCGAGGCTATAATCGCCCTCCAATAACTTCACAAGGGGCCGCTGCCCGCTTCGCGGCCGTACAGACTCCGATGAAGATCGTGCGCCTCCTCAGCCTCTTCGCCGCCGCCGCAATCGCGTCCTCCGCCGTGCGCGCCGCGACCGAGATCCAGTTCTGGCACGCCATGGACGGCGCGCTCGGCGACCAACTGAAGACGGTCGTCGACCGGTTCAACGGCGCGCAACGGGACTACGTGGTCGTGTCCGTGTTCAAGGGCGGCTACGACGAGACGCTCGCCGCGGGAACGGCGGCATCGCTCGCGGGCAAGGGACCGCACATCCTGCAGGTGTACGAGGTCGGCACCGCAAACATGATGTCGGCGAAACGCCTGGTGAAGCCGCTCTACCAGCTCATGCGCGAAGCCGGCGAGCAGTTCGACCCGAGGACCTACGTCCCGGCGGTCGCGAGCTTCTACGCCGACGCGAAGGGCAACCTGCAGTCGCTGCCGTTCAACATCTCGACGCCGGTGCTCTACGTCAACCGCAACGCCCTCGATACCGCCGGCGTGAAGCCCAACGTCGAGCTCAAGACCTGGTATCAGCTGCAAGAGGTGCTGCTGGAGGTGCGCGAGAAGTTCCCGGAAGGCTGCGGGCTCACGACGACCTGGCCGTCGTGGGTGATGCTGGAGAACCTGCTCGCGTGGCACAACGAGGAGTACGCCTCGCGCGGCAACGGCTACGACGGGCTCGACGCACAGCTCACCTTCAACACCCGGCTCGCAATCCGGCACATCTCGCTGATGACGGCATGGACCAAAGGCAAGATCTTCAGCTACTCGGGCCGGCGCGACGAGGGCGAGCGGCGCTTCGCGCGGGGCGAGTGCTCCATGCTGACCGCGTCCTCGGCGTCCTATGGCAACCTGACGCGCGACGTGCGGTTCGAGCTCGCCGTCCTGCCGCTGCCCCATTACGACGACGTCAACGCGGCGCCGTACAACACGCTGATGGGCGGCGCGAGCCTGTGGGCGATGAACGGCAAGACGTCGGCCGAGTTGAAGGGGGTGGCGCGGTTCTTCTCCTACCTGTCGCGACCCGAGGTGCAAGCCGAATGGCACCAGAAAACCGGCTACCTCCCGATCACCCGAGCGGCGTACGATCTCACGCTCAAATCCGGCTATTACCAGACGTTTCCCGGTACCGACGTGGCCCTGCGGGAGCTGCTGGACACGAAGCGTGCGCCGCAGGCGTTCTCGCGCGGCATCCGGCTCGGCAACCATCTGATGATCCGCGCCGTCGTCGACGAGGAGCTGGAGCAGGCGTGGGCGGCGGTCAAGCCGCCCAAGCAGGCGCTCGACGACGCCGTAAAGCGCGGCAACGATCTCCTGCGGCGGTTCGAGCGAGCGAACAAGTGACGTCGCGTTAGCGACGTCATCCCGGCGCAAGCCGGGATCCAGTTCAACCGAGCGACGTCATCCGGCGCAAGCCGGGATGCAGTAGGGCTCTTGCCTGCGCCGGAGTGACGCCCTAAAAGGGCAGCGCGGCGCCGGGCTTCGCGGCGAGGAGCACGCGCCGGAAATCGTCCTGGATGCGCTTGAGGCCGGCATCGTCCTGCGCCTCGAACCGCAGCACGATCACCGGCGTCGTGTTGGACGCACGGGCGAGCCCGAAGCCGTCGGCGTACTCGACACGCAAGCCGTCCAGCGTGATCACCTCCTGCGCGTCGGGGAAGCGCGCCGTGCGCTGCAGCTCGGCGATCAACCGATGCGGCTCCCCCTCCGCGAGCTGCCAGTGCAGCTCCGGCGTCGCGAGCGATTCGGGCAGCGCGTCGAGCACGGCGCCCGGATCGGCGGAGCGCGACAGGATCTCCAGCAGCCGCGCGCCCGCGTACAGGCCGTCGTCGAATCCGTACCAGCGCTCGACGAAGAAGGTGTGTCCGCTCATCTCCCCGGCAAGCGGCGCGCCAAGCTCCCTCAGCTTGGCCTTGATCAGCGAGTGGCCGGTCTTCCAGAGCACCGGCCTCCCGCCGTGCCGCCGGATCCACGGCGCGAGGTTGCCCGTGGATTTCACGTCGTACACGACTTCGGCGCCGGGCATCCGCGCGAGCACGTCGGCGGCGAACAGCATGAGCTGCCGGTCCGCATACACGATGTGGCCGTCCTTCGTCACCACGCCGAGCCGGTCGCCGTCGCCGTCGAAGGCGAGGCCGAGCTCGGCATCGGAGGACGCGAGCGTCGCGATCACGTCCTGCAGGTTCTTCGGCTGAGTCGGATCGGGATGGTGGTTCGGGAACGTGCCGTCGACCTCGCAAAAGAGCTCCCGCACCTCGCAGCCCAGGCGGCGGTAGAGTTCCGGAGCAGTCGCACCGGCCACGCCGTTGCCGCAGTCCACGACGAGCTTCATCGGCCGCGCAAGCCTCACGTCTCCCGCGATGCGCGCGAGGTAGGCCTCGCGGATGTCGGCGGTGCGGTAAGCGCCGCTCCCGGTCGCGAAGTCGTCCCGTTCGATCCGCTCGCGCAGGCGCTGCACCGCGTCGCCCGCGAGGGTCGTGCCCGCGACCACCATCTTCAGGCCGTTGTAGTCGGGCGGGTTGTGACTGCCCGTGACCGCGACGGCGCTGGCGCAGCCGAGGTGATGCGCGGCGAAGTAGGCCATCGGCGTCGTCACCATGCCGATGTCGAGCACGTCGACCCCGCTCGCCCGCAGCCCGCGGGTGAGCGCCTGCGAAAGCTCCGGTCCGGAGAGCCGCCCGTCGCGGCCGACCGCAACGCCGGCGCCGCCCGCGCTCCGCACCTCGGTGCCGAGCGCGCGGCCGATCAGCTCGACCACCGGCGCCGAGAGCTGGCGGCCGACGACGCCACGGATATCATAAGCTTTGAAGATCTCGGGCGGGACGCGGCTCATCGGCCTGCTTTCTCCAAAAACGCCGCGATCCGGCGCGGCAGCCAGTCGTAACGGCCGGGGAACGGACCGTGCACGAACCCGACGTGCCCGCCCGCCTCAGGCAGCTCCAGCGTGACGTGCGACGACACTTCGTCGGGGCGCGGGAGGCGTGGCGCCGGGAGGAACGGGTCGTTCCGTGCGTTCAGCATGAGCGTCGGCACGGCGATCCGCGCGAGCCAAGGCTTGGCGCTCGCGCGCAGCCAGTAGTCGGCTGCGTCGCGAAAACCGTGCAGCGGGGCGGTCACGATATCGTCGAACTGGCGGAGCGTCCGCGAGCGAGCGACCCGGGGGCCGTCGAAGAGTCCGGGGAAGCGCTCCAGCTTCGCCGTGCTCTTGCGCTTCAGCGTCCAGAGGAAATTTATCGTGTACACCATGTTGAACCCTCGCTCCAGCGCATCGCCTGCCGCGGTGAGATCGACCGGCGCCGACACGGCGGCCGCCGCGCGCACCACGGTCGCCGCCTCCGGTCCGCGCTCGCCGAGCCACTTGAGCAGCGCGTTGCCGCCGAGCGAAATGCCGGCCGCGTAGACCGGTGCGCCGGACTCGCGAGCCAGCCGCCGGAGCATCCAGTCGATCTCGTCCGAGTCGCCCGAATGATAGGCGCGCGGCAGGCGGTTCAGCTCGCCGCCGCAGCCGCGGAAATGGGGCAGCGCCGCGCGCCACCCGCGGCTGCGCGCCGCGGCGAGCAGCGCGCGGGCGTAGTGACTCGGGGTGCCGCCCTCGAGGCCGTGGAAGAGCACGAGGAGTGGCGCCTCGTCCGGGCCGTCGACGCGGTCCACGTCGACGAAGTCGCCGTCGGGCGTATCCCAGCGCTCCCGCCGCACGGGCGGCAGCGCGATCGGCGTGAAGAGCGACGCGTAGATCGTTTGCGCGTTCCCGCCGGGCAGCCACCACGGCGCACGGTAGGGGCCGGGGTCGACGCCCGCTCCCGCAGCGGGGCTCACATGGCGTCCCGTACGCGTCGGCCAACCGGGACGGTGGATCGGGTGCGCCTGACGCGCCCGACTCAATGCAGCACCTTCGGCGCGTCGGACGCCCCGGGGGCGGGAGCCGCGGGCGCCGGCGACGCGTGATGGACCAGCAGCCGCCAGCCGTTGCCGGTGCGAAGAAACACGTTCGTCGCCACCATCGGCGGCCGCGCCTTCGATTCGCCGGCGACGGCGATGTTCTCGTGCACGCTGTGAATCGAGAGCATCATGCCTTGCATGTACACCTGGTTGGAGAGATGGACCTGCAGACGCTGGCGCGACTTGAACATCTGCGACCAGCTCTCGCGCACCTGCTCGTAGCCGGTCAGCCGCGGGCCAGCCGGGTGGATGCAGACGATCTCCTCGTCCTCCGCCCAGACCTCCATCATCGCCTCGAGGTCGGCGCGCTCGAGCGCTTCGTAGAACGCGGCCTCCGCGTCCTGCGGCGTGGGGAACGTCGAGCGCTTCATCGGCGGCGGATGGTAGCCGAATCGTCGCCGCCCCGCCGGCGCTATCGCGTCCCGGCCGCAATCCAGGCCGCCATCGCGTCGATCAGCGCGTCCGCTTCCCCGAGCGTCGGCAGCACACGCAAGGCGAGCTCCGGATGGCGCGCGCGCAAGGCATCGACCATCAGCGGCAGATCGCGGCGCACGTGACCGCCCGGCGCGAGAAACACCGGCACGACCGTCACATCGCGCGCGCCCCGACCGACGAGCGCTGCAACGGCCTCCTCGAGCGTCGGCGGCATGAGCTCGAGATACGCGATGGCGACGTCCGCCTCGCGCCGCCGCTCGCGCACCCGCGCCGCGAGCCGCTCGAACGGCGCCGCCCAGCCGGGATCGCGGCTGCCGTGCGCGAAGAGGACGATGCCGGCGGTCACTCCAGCCCCTGGAATCGCAGCACGCCCTCGCACCATCGCGCGATACGCAGGAGGTGCGCGTCGCCGCCGGCGTCGCGCGCTAGCTGCAGGCCGAACGGGAGCCCGTTCCGCGCGAGGCCGCTCGGCACCGTGATCGCGGGAGCGCCGAGGAGCGACCACAGCGTGCAGAAGCTCGGGTCGCCGGTGATGTCGCGCCGGCGCGGCGCCGGCCCGGGCGCCGCCGGCGAGATGATCACCTCGCAGCGCGCGAAGAGATCGTGCGCGCGCTCGGCGAGGGCGGCGCGCATCGCGACCGACGCGCGATAGGAGGCGGGGGCGATTGCGGCGCCCTCGTCGAGGGCCTTGTTGAGCGTCGCGCTCAGGAGCGACCGCGCGCGCGCCTGCACCGTGCCGAGGTTGCGCGCGCCCTCCGCGAGCATGATCGTGCGGTGAACGATGTTCGCGTCGGCGAACCCCTCGGGGAGCGAGAAGCGCTCGACACGTGCGCCGGCGGCGCGCAGCGAATCGAGCACGAGCTCGAAGTGGCTCTGCGCTTCCGCCTCGGCGTCGTTCCAGGGGAAGCGCTGGAGAGCGCCGATCCAGGGGGGGCGCTCGAGCCGGGGCACATTGGCCGGGATCGACTCGGCGCCCCGGGCGAGCTGCGCCGTGAAGAGCGCCGCGTCGGCCACGCTCCGCGCGAACGTCCCGAGCTGGTCGAGCGTCTCGCTGAACTGCGCCGTACCGGCGAACGGCAGCGTGTCGGAGGTCGGCTTGAAGCCTACGATCCCGCAGAACGCCGCCGGCCGGATCACCGAGCCGTTGGTCTGGGTGCCGATCGCCGCCGGGACGAAGCCGGCGGCGACCGCCGCCGCCGACCCGGACGAGGAGCCGCCGGGCGTGTGCTCGGCATGCCACGGGTTACAGGTCTTGCCGGGATGCATGAAGGCGAACTCGGTCGTCACGGTCTTGCCGAGGACGAACGCCCCCGCGCGTTTCAGGCGCTCGACCACGGCCGCGTCGCGCGCGGGGCGATGGCCGGCGAACGCCCGCGAGCCCATCTCGGTCGGGAGGTCGGCGGTGTCGATGATGTCCTTCACGCCGACCGGAACGCCGTGGAGCGCGCCGTGCTCGGCGCTCGCACCGCGGCGCCGGTCGCAGTCGTCGGCGAGCGCGAGCGCGCGCGCCTCGTCGAGCGCGGCCCAAGCGCCGACGCTCGCATCGCGCTCGCGGATCCGGCGGAGGTAGTGTTCGGTGCAGGCGCGCGCCGGCATCGTTCCGGAGGCGAGCGCCCGCGCTGTTTCGATCAGGCTCAGGCTCATCGTCGGCGCCGCGCCCAGACCTCGGGATTGAGCGGATTCCGCGGCCTGCCGCACACGGCCTTGAGCCGTGGGCAATCGTCGAGCAGCTCGCCGTCGATGCGGTCGACGCCGATGATCGGCGCGCCGTCCTTGTCGGCGAGCCGCTCGCGCGGCGCTGCGAGCGTGAACGGGGTGTCGCCCTGGTTGTCCTCGACATCGAACCGCTCGGCGAGGCGCGCGAGGACCTCGGGGAAGTTCTCGCGGGTGACGAGGATGCGTGGTTTCATGTCCGTGGCGCCGGCGAACGATACCACGCGGAAATCAGCCCGCTCGCGGGATCCCGCGCGCCCGCGTCTCGCGGACGAAGAGCGCCGAAGCGAGCCCGAGGAGCGAGAAGCCGAGGATCACCCACAGCCCGCGCTGCCATTCCGCGACGGTGTGCGCGGAGGGCGTTGCGGCGGTGCGATCCCAGTCGAGCACCCAGCCGAAGAGCGGCTGCATCAGCGCCGGACCGAGGAAGCAGCCGGTATTGACGAGCGCGGTCGCCATGCCCGAGTACTGCGGCAGGTTCACCTCCTTCGCGCAGGCCCAGCTGATCGTGAGGCCGGCGGCCGCGAGGCCGATCCCGACGCAGAGGAGGTAGCCCGCCGCCGAGGGCAGCTTCATCCCGGCGAGGAGCGGCGTCCATGCAAGCGCGAGCAGCCCGGCGCCAAGCACGAACACCGGCCGGCGCCGCCGCAGACGGTCCGAGAGCGCGCCCCACAGGAAGCCGCCGCAGGCGAAGCTCGCGAGCATCAGGCTCGCGTGGTTCGCCGCGTGCACCCGCGTCATCCCGTGGACTTCCGCGAGATACGGCACGCCCCATAGCCCGGCGAAGCCGAGGAACGCGCCGCCCATGCCGAGGTTGGCGAAGAAACCCGGCCAGCTCGCCGGATTCGCGAGCACCGCGCCCAGGCCCTTGCGCCAGTCGCCGGCGGCGAGCCGTACCGGCGCCTGACCCGGCGGCGAGTCGCGGACGAAGACGAGCGCGCCAGCCGACGCCACGAGCGACAGACCCGCCAGAAGCAGCATGACGGTGCGCCACGGCAACGCCTGCAGCACCCACGCGAACGGCCCGCCCGCGGCGGCCGACGAGAGATTGCCCGCCAGCACCACCACCCCGGTCAGCGTTGCGAAGCGCCGCTCGTCGAACCACGTGGCGATAAGCTTCAGGGCGGCGACGAACGCGACCGCGGTCCCCAGGCCGACGAGCATCCGGCCGAATGCGGCCCAGCCGAACGCCGGCGCGAGCCCGAACATCGCCGCGCCGGCCGTGGCGATCAGCCCGCCGCCGAAGAGGAGCCGCCGCGGGCCGAGCGTGTCCGCGAGCACGCCGCACGGGAGCTGCATCGCGGTGTAGACCCAGAAGTACGTCGCGGCCAGCACGCCGAGGGCGACCGCGCTGATCCCGAATGCCTGCACCAGGTCTGCCGCCAACGCCGCCGGCGCGACGCGATGGAAGAGCCCCAGCATGTAAGCAAGGATCGCCAGCCCGAGGACGAGCCAGCGCCGTGCCGCTGCGGACGAGACCGCGCTCACGGCCTCACGCGACCCCCCACTCCGTCTCGAGCGGGTCGGCCGCGAGCAATCCGCTGAAGTCGCGCGAGGTCGTGAGGATGCATCCCGCCTCTCGGCGTTCCTTCGCGCCCGAGCGGCACCACGCTTCTTCGCGTACCCGGGTCACGGCGGCACGCGCGGGCCGAGCTACGTCGCGTGTTTCCGGCCGATGAGGTAACGCACTCCGGCCGAGCCGACAGTCTCCCGGTGGGGACGGCCCGCCGGCATCGCGAACACCTCTCCCTCGCAGTAGGTGTGGGCGACGCCATCTGCCGTCAGCGTGATCTCGCCGGCGAGGACGAGCGCACGGACATCGAACGGGTGGTGGTGATCCTCGGTGGCGAACCCGGCCGGCATGTCCCGCCTCAGCACCTCGCCGAATCCGCTGGCTCCGGAGCTCAGGCCTCCGCCGCGGCGAGGACGGCCTTGCGCTTGCGCTGCTTGTCGGCCGCCGCCCGCGCGCCCTCGGTCACGGTGAAGAGCTCGAGCGCATCAAGGTCGCCGTCCTGCACCGGCTGCATGGCGACGTCCACTTCGGTTGCCGGCGTGCGGCGCACGTGCGCGAGGATGCGGCGGTACCGCCAGTACAGCGCGCCGTACCGCGCGATCTTGGACACGATCTCGGCCGCGTAGCGGCCGTAGAACACGACCGGGTTCTCGCGCCGCATGCCCGGACGGCGGTCGCGGCGGTACTTGCGGCGGAAGATGCCGCCCTCCAGGGGGTGTATCCCCTCGATCGCGGGCGGCGCCTGAAAGCTGAACATCTTCGCCCTCATATTGTCGACGTCGTACCCCCATGCCTGGCTCCGGCGCAGGACGCGCTCGATGTGGTCGGGCGAGTAATAGAGGTTCCAGGCCTTCTTGTAGATCGCAAGCAGTTCGTCGTCCGACATCGTCCCGTGAGCGGTGGTGACGTGCACCACGTCGTAACGATTCAGATCCGCCTCCATCGGGACGCCCGCGAGGTGCAGCTTCTTGTGGTCGGCGGAGCCGGGCAGCGGCGTGAGGATGAAGAACTCGAGGAGGTCGATCGGCAGCTCGCGCTGGATGATGCGGATCTCGCGCTCGATCGAGGCCGGCGTGTCGCCCGGGAAGCCGAGGATGTAACCCGCGAACGTGAGCGTCCCGACCCGATGCCACGCCTGCAGCATCGCCCGGTACTCGGTGATGCGGTTCTGCCCCTTCTGCGTGTGCTTGAGCGTTTCCGGGTTGATGCTCTCCAGGCCGAGGAACACCCGGTTCACCCCGGCGCGCGCCGCCTTCTCGATGAAGCCGCGGATCTTGTGCACCGCCGTGTCGACCTGGGCGACGACGTAAATCCGCTCGCCCTCGACCTCGCGCATGTGGATCAGCCGGTCGAAGATCGCCTCCCAGTTCTGGTTGCGCGCCAGGTTGTCGTCGGTGATGAAGAAGTTGTGCACGCCCTGGGCGAGGTTGGTGCGCACGAGCCGCTCGACGTCGTCGGCGTTGCGCGCGCGCGACTTGCGGCCCTGGACGTTGATGATCGTGCAGAAGCTGCAGCTGAACGGGCAGCCGCGGCCGGCGTCGAAGCTCGTCCGCATCCCGGCCGTCCGCGTCACGACCTCCACCGGCAGGTACGGCGTCGGCACTCCCTCCAGCCCCGGGAGGTCGTTCATGTAGTTGTAGAGCGGCTTCAGCTCGCGGCGATCGGCGGCCTGCAGCAGTTCCTCGAAGCGCCCCTCGGCTTCACCGGCGAAGAGGGTGATGCCGAGATCCATCGCCTCGCGCAGTTCCTTCGGGACGTCCGGCAACATCGCGAGGCAGCCGCTGACGTGGAACCCGCCGATGCAGACCGGGATCCCGGCAGCGGCGAGCGGCCGGGCCAGGTCGACGGCGCGCGGATACTGGTTGGTCTGCACACCGACGAGTCCGACCAGACCCCGTCCGCCCGATGCGCGGATCTTCCGGATGATCGCGTCGGGCCGGATGCGAGTGTTGGTCTCGTCCTGGACCGTGATCCGGATCTCGACATCCGCGCCGAGCACCTGGCGCTCGGCACAGTCGAGCGCGAGGCCGTTCAGCGTCGCCAGCGTGTTCGCCGGAATCGAGGATCGAATCCACTGGATGACGTATCCGTCATCGTCGTAGTGGGAAGGTTTGATCAGGAACAGCTCGAAAACCCGAGCCGTGCGAGCCGCTGCGGTCTGAATGACGCACCTCCTTGACCCGCGCTCGCGGGAACGATCTGGGCGGAAGCGCCCAAAGCGGACTAGTCTACGGCAGTTCGCCCAAGGGGGTCGTGGTGGACGGCGGGCGTCGACCCATACCCGCTTTGACAGAGGTGGTAAGAGGTGAGGCGCTCAGCCGCGCCCGGCGAGCATCAGTCTTTCTCCTTCAAAGACTGCCAGAGATCCACGATCGCCATCGCGAGACCGGTGAACCCCACGGCGAAGAGCGCGGGGTCCTTGAGCTTCATCGCGATCGCGCCGATGTAGGTGACCATCAGCGCGATCGCGAAGATGCCGGCCAGGATCTTGAATGCCATCTCGACCTCCTCCGCCTGTTCCGCCTCAGTCCGCGGCGACCCGCGCGGCGAGCCAACGTGCCGTGCGCAGCAGGCGCGCATCGCCCGCGCGCGGTCCGACGAGCTGCACACCGAGCGGCAGGCCGTTCGCGCCCCGCATCAGCGGCAGGCTGATCGCCGGCATCCCGCAAAGCGTCCACAGCGTGCAAAACGCCGGGTCACCGGTGGCGTCGAGGCCCCGCGGCGCGGTTCCCGGCGCCGCCGGCGTCACGATCGCGTCGCAGCGCAGGAACAGCTCCTCGAAGCTCTCGTTGAGCAGCGGAATCCGCGCGAGCGCCTGCTGGTAGTCGAGGGCGCGCACCTCGCGACCGCGGGCGAGCAGCTCGCGCAGCCGCGCGGACAGCCGGTCGCGTCCCTTTTCCCACTCGGCGTCGAGGTTCGCCGCCATCTCCGCTGCCATGATCGTGCGATGCCAGTCCCACGCCGCCCGCGCCGACGCGGGCAGCTCGAGCTCCTCGACCGCGTCGCCGAGTTCCGCCGTCAGCTCCCCGAACGCTTCCCCGGTCTCCGCTTCGGCACGGTCCCAGACGGGGGTCTTCACGAACGCGAATCGAGGCGGAAACGGCGGGTCCTGGGCCGCGATCTCGCGGAACGGGATGGACGCGCGCGGCCGGGTGTCGGGGTCGCGCTCGTCGTAGCCGGTGAGGCTCTCGCACGCGAGCGCGATGTCCTCGAGCGTCCGCGCGAAGACGCCGACGTGGTCGAGGGCACGGGACAGCCTGAGGATGCCGTGGCGCGGGATCAGGCCGTGCGTCGGCTTGAACCCGTACACGCCGCAGAACGCCGCCGGCCGGATGGTCGAGCCGTTGGTCTGGCTGCCGAGCGCAAGCGGCACCATGCCCGCGGCGACTGCCGCGGCCGAGCCCGACGAGGAGCCGCCGGGCGTGTGCTCCGGGTGATGTGGATTGCGCGTCTTGCCCGGCGAGAAGTACGCGCACTCGGTGGTTACCGTCTTGCCCATGATCACCGCGCCGGCGGCGCGCAGCCAAGCGACGACGGTCGCGTCGCGCACCGGCGTGCGCCCCGCGTGCAGCACCGTGCCGTCCTCGGTGAGCATGTCGGCGGTGTCGATGATGTCCTTGATGCCGACCGGCACGCCGTGCAGCGGGCCGCAGGGCCGCCCCTCGCGCCGGTCGGCATCCCGCGCGCGCGCCTGCGCGCGCACGTGCTCGGGATCGAGAAACTGCCAGGCCTGCACCTGCGGCTCGGCCTCGCGCACGCGCGCGAGGCACGCCTCCGCGAGCTGCTCGGCGCTGATCGCGCCGTCGCGGATCGCCCGCGCGGCATCGGTGGCAGAGAACCAGTTGAGCTGGGTGACGTCCATGGCCTCAGTTGCCGTAGATCGCCTTCGGCAGCCACATCACGATCTCGGGGCCAGACGTACACCACGACCATGGACAGCAGCACGATGTAAAGGAACGGCATGCAGCCGCTGAAGATCTGCGTCAGCAGGACGTGCTTCGGGGCGATGCCTTTCAGGTAGTAGGCGGCCATCGCCATCGGCGGCGACAGGAACGCGGTCTGCAGGTTCAGCGCCACCAGCAGGCCGAACATCAGCGGGTCGATGTCGAAGTGCTTCAGCATCGGCAGGAAGATCGGCACGAAGATGATGATGATCTCGGTCCATTCCAGCGGCCAGCCGAGCAGGAAGATGATGAGCTGCGCCACGATCAGGAACGTGATCGGGTTCATGTTCAGGCCGAGCACGAACTTCTCGATGACGCCCTGGCCGCCGAGATAGCCGAACACGCCGGCGAAGGTCGCCGAGCCGACGAACAGGAAGCACACCATCGCCGAGGTGCGCGCGGTGAGGTACACCGATTCCTTGAGCCGGCCCCAGGTGAACGAGCGGTAGGCAACCGACAGCACCATCGAGCCGAAGGCGCCGACCGCCGCCGCCTCGGTCGGCGTCGCCAGCCCGAACATGATCGCGCCCAGCACGCACAGGATCAGCAGCGCCAGCGGAACGAACGACGTCACCAGCATCATGAACACTTCGCCGGCCGGCACGTTGCCTTCCTCCTTGGGCAGCGGCGGCGCGAGGTGCGGCTTGAAGATCGCGAGGATCATGACGTACACGCAGTACATCCCGGCAAGCATGAAACCCGGGACGATCGCCGCGGCGTAGAGCTGCACCACCGACATGCCGGCCATCGCCGCGTACACGATCAGCATGATCGAGGGCGGGATCAGGATGCCGAGGCAGCCGCCGGCGCAGATCACCCCCGAGGCGAGCCGGACGTCGTAGCCCGCCTTGAGCATCTGCGGAAACGCGAGCAGGCCCATCAGCGTCACCACCGCGCCGACGATGCCGGTGGCGGTGGCGAACAGCGCGCAGGTGATCAGGGTCGCCACCGCGAGCGAGCCGGGCACGCGCTTGAGCGCGAGCTGCACGCTGAAGAACAGCTTGTCGAGCAGGTTGGAGCGCTCGACCATGTAGCCCATCAGCAGGAACAGCGGAATCGCCACCAGCACGTCGTTGTTCATGGTGGTGAAGGTGTTCTGCGTCAGCAGGTAGAACACCCGGTTGTCGAAGAACGCCTGGTGCGGCTGGAAGTAGGCGTAGTAGCCGAACCCTACCCCCAGCGCCATCAGCGTGAAGGCGACCGGGAAGCCGATCAGGATCGCGGTCACCAGGATCCCCAGCATGATCAGGGCGACGATGCTGGGATCGATCATCGCGCGGCTCCCGGGGCCGCTTCCTGCGCGGCCTTTCTCGCATGCTCCTCGAGGATCTGCTTTTCGAGCTCCTCGACGTCGTGGAGCCGCGCCGGCCACTGGTTCTCCCGCAGGCACACGACGCAGCGCAGCACCTCGGCGACGCCCTGCAGCGCGAGCAGCCCGGCGCCGAACGGGATCAGCATCTTGAGCGGCCAGATCGGCACGCCCGCCGGGCTGTTGACGCTCGACTCGCGGATCCGCATCGACTCGAAACCGTAGCCCCAGCCCGAGATCACCAGCGCCAGGATGCCGGGGAAGAAGAAGATGACGTAGAGCACCAGCTCCACCATCGCCTGCGTCCGCGGTCGCCAGAGCCGGTAGAACATGTCGGCCCGCACGTGGCCGCCGCGCGAGAGCGTGTAGGCGCCGGCCATGTAGAACATCGCGCCGTACATCAGGTAGCTCATGTCGAACGCCCAGCTGGTGGGGTCGTTCAGGACGTAGCGCACGAACACCTCGTACGAGGTGCCGAAGGTGAGGATGATCAGGCACCACGCGAACGCGTGCCCGACCGTCCGGCTCAGGAGGTCTACGCCGTAGATGAATCGGTTGATCATGGGCTCATCCCGACACGGCCAGAAAAATGGGGCGGCGCTCGCCGCACCGCCCCAGTCGCTTCCGACTCGCGCGTCCGCTCAGGTCGGGATCTTGGTCTTGAAGACGTGCTCGTAGCCGAGCCGGTAGTCCGCCTCGTTGAGGAACATGTAGTAGGCGACGCGCTTCGCGAACGCGCGCTGCGACTCCACCACCTTGGCGAAGAACGGGTCTTCCTTCGAGAGCTTCGGCGTGATCACGTCCCAGGCCTTGAGCTGCTCCACGAAGACCGACTTCGGCGTGCGGATCACCTTCACCTTGTGCTGGTCGATGAGCAGCTGCAGGTCGCGCGAGTAGTTGTCCATCGCGGTGAAGAAGTTCGACGAGTTCGCCGCCTCGACCCCGTACTGCAGGATCGCCTGCAGGTCCTTCGGCAGCGAGTTGAACTTCGGCTTGTTGAAGACGATCTCGAAGAACTCCATCGCCTGGTGGTAGCTGCCCATCATGTAGTTCTTGATCACGTCCTGGGCGCCGAAGCGCATGTCCGAGGTCGGGTTGTTGAACTCGAAGGCGTCGATCACGCCGCGCTCGAGCGCCGGGATGATCTCGCCGCCCGGCAGCTGCGTCACCTTCGCGCCCATCTCCTGGAACAGATCCGCCGCGAGACCCACGGTGCGGTACTTGAGGCCCTTCAGCTCCTTCGCGTCCGTGATCGGCTTCTTGAACCAGCCGAGCGGCTGGGTGGGCATCGGCATGGCGAAGAAGCCGACCACGTTGAGGTTCAGCTTCGCGAGCAGCTCGTTGTAGAGCTGCAGCCCGCCGCCGCGGTAGATCCAGGCGAGCGTCTGCTGCGCGTCCATGCCGTTGATCGGGCCGGAGCCGAACAGCGACGCCGCCTTGCTCTTGCCGTACCAGTACACCGGCACGCTGTGGTTGGCGTCGAGCACGCCCTTGCTCGTCGCGTCCATCACCTCGAACGGCTTCACGACCGCGCCGGCGACGAGGTAGTCGATGCGGAGCCTGCCGCCCGCCATCTCGTTCACGCGCTTGACGTACTCCTCGGCCATCTCGTTGAAGATGTCCTTGGCGCCCCAGGCGCCCTGCATCTTGATGACGACGGGCTGCTGGGCCTTCATGATCATCGGGAAACCCATCGTCGCCGCGCCGGCAGTGGCGGCGGCAGCGCCGGTCAGGAACCGGCGGCGGGTTGGCGGGGCGGGTTTCTTCGTCTGCTCGTTGCTCATGGAGATGCTCCTTCGGTAGTGAATCGCTATTCGGTTGTCGCCGGGACGCTGCCGCGTACGTTGCGCAACAGCTCGGGTGAATCGGATATTCCGCGCGGCGCTGCTGCTGCAGCGCGGAATGCATCACTCCCCTCCGGCAATAAGCTCGAGAATGGTATGCCCGAAAGCCCGGGGCAGCAAGCAAATAGCCGCTACTTTCCGGGTGCCGGAATCGTCACTGCGGGCGGCGCCGCGCTCGGCGCGGATGCGCGTTTGGGCGACGGATGCCAGCCCGTCAGCGCGAGCATCACCGCGAAACCCGCCACGTAGGCGATCGTGACGTGCCAGCCTTGCTGGAGCCACCGGCCGACCGACTTCGCTTCGGGGTACATGTTGGAGATCGCGACACCGGCCGAGGAGCCGAACCAGATCATCGAGCCGCCGAAGCCCACCGTGTAAGCGAGCATCCCCCAGTCGTAGCCGTCCTGCTTCAGCGCGAGCGCGGTGAGCGGGATGTTGTCGAACACCGCTGATACGAAGCCGAGCGCGAACGCCGTCTGCCAGGACGCGGGCGGCAGCTTCTCGACCGGCATCAGCGAGGCGCTGGTCACCAGGGCGAGCAGGAACACCGTGCCCTTGACCGCGCCGGGGATGAGGCTCCAGTCGGGCTTGCGCAGCGGGATCGACACGAGGATCGCGACCCAGACCGCGACGCCGATCACCGGAATGCGATCGGCGAGGTGGGGTACCTCGAGGTTCAGGGTCACGTTCGCGCCGATCGCAGCGAGCAGGATGAAGGCGACGATCCCGACCCGCGCCCAGTCGACGTGCGTGCCGGGCGGCGTCTCCTTCATGATCGGCGAGTGCTGTGCTGTTGCAGCGCGGCCGGGATGCCGCAGACGACGAGCGCGACCACCGCCGCGACGTAGGCGTCGAGCACCGCGAGCGGGCTCACGCCGTCGAGCCACATCATCGTGGTGGTGGTGTCGCCCACCACGCTCCCCGAGCCGCCGGCATTCGAGCACGCGACGATCGCGGCGAGGTAGCCGATGTGCACCTTGCCGCGGAAGACGGTGTGCGCCATCGCGCCGCCGATCAGCGCCGCCGCGATGTTGTCGAGGAAGGCCGACAGCACGAACACCATGGCGAGCAGGATGAACGCGCCCTTCCAGTCGTCGGGCAGGTACTTCGGCAGCACCTTGGGCACCTCGCTGTCCTCGAAGTGCTTCGAGAGCAGCGCGAAGCCCACCAGCAGGCCGAGCAGGTTGGTCAGGATCACCCACTCGTGCCCCATGTGCGCGGCGAGGCCGCTCAAGCCCGGGCCGGTCTTGAAGCCGGTGACGACGAGCTTGTAGAGCGATGATGACCGCGAGGCCGGTCAGCGCGACCTGGAGCGTGTGGTGATGGAAGAGCGCGACACCGGCGAGCGTGAGGCCGAACAGGACGAACTCGAACGGCACGCCGAGGGCGGCCGCGACGCCCGCGACGACGATCGCGCCGGCGAAAAGCCCCTTCTCGTGCGCGACGAAGCGCGCCAGGATCCTGAGCGGCGACGGCATCCCTTTTCCTTCCCCCTGTCGTGCCGCTGTGGCGGCGCGGCGCCGCGCGTCAGCGGCTCGCGTCCCGCGCGAGCGGGCTCGCGATTATACGTGCGCGCTTCCCGTAGAATCCGCGGCCGTGATCACACCCGACCTCGCGCTGCCGCTCGTGATCGGATTGCCGCTCGTCGCCGGCACGGTGCTCGCGGTCGTCGCCGGCCGGCGCTCGGCGTCGGCGGCCGCCTGGGCACTCGGCGTCGTGGTTGCGGCGTCGCTCGCGCTCGTTATCGCCGAGTTGCCCACGGTCCTCGCCGGCGAGGCGCCGACGGCGTTCTGGCCCTGGGTGCCCGACCTCGGGCTCAACGTGTCGCTCCGGCTCGACGCGCTCGCGGCGCTGTTCGCGCTCCTGATCCTCGCGATCGGGCTCGCCGTGATCCTCTACGCGCGCTACTACCTCGGTGACGCGGATCCGCCGGGAAGGTTCTACGGGCAGCTCGCGTTCTTCATGGCGGCGATGCTCGGCGTCGCGCTCGCCGACAACCTGCTCCTGCTCGCGGTGTTCTGGGAGCTGACGAGCGTCGCCTCGTTCCTGCTGATCGGCTATTGGCACACGCGCGCCGACGCGCGCCAGGGCGCGCGCATGGCGCTCGCGGTCACCGCCACCGGCGGCCTCGCGATGCTCGCCGGCTTCCTCCTGATCGGCCAGATCGCGGGGACCTACGAGATCTCCGCGATCGCGGGGATGCACGATCGGGTCGTGGCCGACGCGCGCTACCCGGCCGCGCTCGTTCTCGTGCTGCTCGGGGCGTTCACCAAGAGCGCGCAGTTCCCGTTCCACTTCTGGCTGCCCGAGGCGATGGCGGCGCCGACGCCGGTGTCGGCGTACCTCCACTCGGCGACGATGGTGAAGGCAGGCGTCTTCCTGCTCGCGCGCCTCTACCCGGTGCTCGGCGGGACGACGCTCTTCGCTGGAGATCGTCGCGACGGTCGGGCTGGTGACGTTCGTCTTCGGCGCCTACGTGGCGGTGTTCAAGCACGACCTGAAGGGCCTGCTCGCCTACTCGACGATCAGCCACCTCGGCCTGATCACGTTCCTGATCGGGCTCGACTCGCCGCTCTCGGCGGTCGCGGCGGTGTTCCACGTCGTCAACCACGCCACCTTCAAGGCCTCGCTCTTCATGGCCGCGGGGATCATCGACCACGAGTGCGGCACGCGCGACATGCGCCGGATCAACGGCCTGTGGAAGTACATGCCGCACACCGCGACGCTCGCGATCGTCGCGGCCGCGGCGATGGCCGGCGTCCCGCTGCTGAACGGCTTCCTGTCGAAGGAGATGTTCTTCGCCGAAGCGCTCGAGCTGCGCGAGCTGGGGCTCCTCGGCGCGCTCGCGCCGGGCATCGTCCTCGCCGGCGGTGCGTTCGGCGTCGCCTACTCGATCCGCTTCATCCACGACGTCTTCTTCAACGGCGAGCCGCGCGACCTCCCGAAGACGCCCCACGAGCCGCCGCGGTTCATGAAAGTCCCGGTCGAGATACTGGTCGTCGTCTGCCTCGCGGTCGGCGTGCTCCCGGCGCTGACGGTCGGGCCGCTCGTCGACGCCGCAGCGCGCGCGGTCCTCGGGGGCCCGCTCCCCGCCTACTCGATCGCGATCTGGCACGGCTTCACCCCGGCGCTCGCCCTCAGCCTGCTCGCGTTCGCCGGCGGCGGCGCGATGTACTGGGCGCTCCAGCGCAAGTACAACCTGCATCTCCACGTGCCGTCGGGCTGGACCGCGCGGCTCGCGTTCCAGAAGCTGATGGACGCGCTCGCGCGGGCCGCCGCCCGCGTCACCGCCGGGCTCGAGAACGGATCGCTGCAGCGCTCGCTCGTCTGCCTGTTCGCCGCCGCGCTGGTGCTCGGCGCGACGCCGCTCCTCGGCAGCGGCATCCCGGCCGGGGGCCGCCCGCTCGCGCCGCTCAACCCCGTCGCCGTCGTCGCAGCGGCCGTGCTCGCCGCCGCCGCGCTCGGCTGCACCGTGCTCCACCGCAACCGGCTCGTATCGGTCATCCTCGCCGGCACGGTCGGCCTCGTGGTGTCGGCGGCCTTCCTCTACCTCTCCGCGCCGGACCTCGCACTGACGCAGCTCTCGGTCGAGGTCGTCACTACGGTGCTGCTGCTGATGGCGCTCGCGGCGCTGCCGCGGACGACTCCCGCCGAGTCGTCCCCGCTCCGCAGGGCGCGCGACGGCATCCTCGCCGCGACGTTCGGTCTCGGCGCCGGCTTCGTCGCGCTGGCGGCGATGACCCGCCATCCCGAGAACATCTCGTGGTACTTCCTGGAGAAGAGCGTCCCGCTCGGCGGCGGCGCGAACGTGGTCAACGTCATCCTCGTCGACTTCCGCGGCTACGACACTTTCGGCGAGCTCACGGTGCTCGCGATCGCCGCGCTCGGGGCGACGGCGCTGCTGACCGGGTTGCGCCTGGCGCAGCCGGCCGAAGAGCCCCGGCGCCGCCGGGCGCGCCGCTCCTCCTCGCGGTCGCCGCGCGCTGGCTCCTGCCGCTCGCGCTCCTCGTATCGCTCTACCTCTTCGTCCGCGGGCACAACGCTCCCGGGGGAGGGTTCGTGGCCGGGCTGGTGACGGCCGCGGCGCTCCTGATGCAGCACATGGCGCGCGGGTCTGCGCGCGTCGGGCCCCTGCAGCGGCTCGACTACGCGCGGGTCGCCGGCGCCGGCCTGCTCGTCGCCGGGGCGACCGGGGTCGGCGCCTGGTTCTTCGGCAAGCCGTTCCTCACGAGCGCGCACGGCGCGTACGTGGTGCCGGCGATCGGCGAGCTGCCGCTCGCCTCGGCCATGCTGTTCGATCTCGGGGTCTACCTCACCGTCGTGGGCGCGACCATGCTGACGCTCGTCGCCGAAGCCGACGCCACGCGCCGATAGACGGCCATGGAATTCCTCGTTGCCGGAGCGATCGCCGTCCTCACCGCCTGCGGCATCTACCTGATGCTGCGCGGGCGGACGTTCCCGGTCGTCCTCGGGCTCTGCCTCGTTTCGTACGCGGTCAACCTGTTCATCGTGGCGACGGGCCGGCTGTGGGTCGCCATGCCGCCGCTCGTCGCCGACGGCGCGGCCGGCTACGCCGATCCGCTGCCGGAGGCGCTCGTGCTCACGGCGATCGTGATCGGCTTCGCCGCCACCGGGTTCGCGATCGGGCTCGCGCTCGCACTGCGGGGGAGCGCCGGGACCGACCACGTCGACGGCGAGGAGCCGGAGCGGTGAACCACTCCGTCATCGTCCCGGTGCTGCTCCCGGCAGCCTGCGCGGCGCTGATGGTGCTCGCGGGGGACCAGCGGCTGCGGCTGCAGCGCGCGCTTGCGGTCCTGTCGTGCAGCGGTCTCCTGCTGGTCGCCATCGGCGCGATTGCGCACACCGCGCTGGGCGCGATCGAGGTGTACCGCGTCGGGGACTGGCCGGCACCGTTCGGCATCGCGCTGGTCCTCGACCGGCTCGCCGCGCTGATGCTCGCGCTCACGGCGGTCGTCGCGCTCGCGACGCTCGCCGCCGCGACGACCGGGCCGGACCCGTGGGACCGCCGCGGCCGGTTCTTCCACGCCTTCTTCCAGTTCCAGCTGATGGGGCTCAACGGCGCGTTCCTGACCGGCGATCTCTTCAACCTGTTCGTGTTCTTCGAGGTGTTGCTCGTCGCCTCGTATTGCCTGCTGGTGCACGGCCGCGGCACGGAGCGGTTGCGTGCCGGCTTCCACTACGTCGTGGTGAACCTCGCGGCCTCGGCGCTCTTCCTGCTCGCGATCGCCGCGCTCTACGCCGTGACCGGCACGCTGAACCTCGCGGACCTCGCACTGCGCATGCCGCGCCTCGCGCCCACCGACGTCCCGATCGCGCGTGCGGCGGCGCTCGTGCTGCTCGTAGTCTTCGCCGTGAAGGCCGCCGTCTTTCCGCTGTACCTCTGGCTGCCGCGCGCCTACGCCGCCGCGCCGCCCCCGGTCGCGGCGCTGTTCGCGATCATGACGAAGGTCGGCGTCTACGCCATCCTCCGCGTGCACGGGCTCGTCTTCGGCCCCGACGCGGGTGCCATGGCGCTCGTGGCGGGCCCGTGGCTGCTCGTGGGCGCCGTGGCGACCGCGGCGCTCGGCGCGATCGGCGCGTTCGCGGCGGCGAGCCTCGCGCGCATGACTGCGTATCTCACCGTCACCTCGGTCGGGACGCTGCTCCTCGGCGTCGCCGTCTTCTCCACCGCGAGCCTGGGCGCCGCCCTCTATTACCTGCTCCATTCGACGCTCGCCGTCGCGGCGCTGTTTCTCCTCTGCGAGCGCATCGGCGCGCAGCGCGGCGGCGACGCACTCGCCCCCGGTCCGCGAGTCGCGCAGCCGGCGGTGCTCGGCGCCGCGCTCCTCGTCGCCGCCGCGTCGATCGCGGGCCTGCCGCCGCTTTCCGGGTTCATCGGCAAGGTCGCCCTGCTCCAGGGGACCGGGAGCGTGCCCGCTACCCCGGTGCTGTGGACAGTCCTGCTCGCCGTCGGCCTCGCCGCGGTCCTCGCGCTCGCGCGTGCGGGGAGCATCGTCTTCTGGAAGACGACCGAGAGCGGCGCGCCACCGGCCGGGGCGTCCTTCGCGTTGCTCGCGCCGACCGTGTCGCTCCTTGCCTGCGGCATCGCCCTTGCCGTCTTCGCCGCGCCCGTCAAGCGCTACACCGACGCGACGGCGAAGCAGCTCGTCGACTGGCGGCTGTACGCGCCGAAAGTGCTGCACGAATCGGGACCGCGCACCACGCGCCCGTTCCCGCCGGAGGGGAAGCCATGAAGCGGCTGCTGCCCCATCCGCTCGTGTCGTTCTTCATCGCGCTGGTGTGGCTCGGGCTCCACGCGAGCGCCGCACCGGTCGACCTCGCTGCCGCGGCGCTCGTCGCGCTCGTCCTGCCGATCGCGCTCGGCGGGTTGCTCGACGACGCGGTCCGGGTCCGCCGCCCCGGGGTCGCCGTGCACCTCGCGCTCGTCGTGCTGTGGGACATCCTGGCGGCGAACCTGAAGGTCGCACGCCGCGTGCTCGGGCCGCTCGCGCGGCTGCGGCCGGCGTTCGTCGAGGTGCCGCTCGACAGCTCGCACCCGGACGTGGTCGCGCTGCTCGCGAGCATCATCACGATGACGCCGGGGACGGTTGCGGCGGACGTGGACGACACGCGGACCCGGATCCTCGTGCACGTCCTCGACCTCGACGACGCGCCTGCGCTCGTCGCGGAGATCAAGCGCCGCTACGAACTGCCGCTAAAGGAGATTTTCGGATGCTAGACCTCGCGCTCGATTTCGCATCGCTCGCGTTCGCCGCCGCGATCGCGCTCGCCGCGATCCGTCTCGCGCTCGGCCCGAGCGTCCCCGACCGGATCCTGGCGCTCGACACGCTGTACGTGAACACGGTCGCGATCGCGATCCTGCTCGGGATCCGGTACGACAGCCTCGCGTACTTCGAGGCGGCGCTCGTGATCGCGCTGCTCGGGTTCGTCGCGACGGTCGCGCTCGCCCGGTTCGCCGCGCGCGGCGACGTGATGGATTGACCGGTGATACGCGTCGCGATCGAAGCAGCGATCTCGTTCTTCCTCGTGGCGGGCGGGGCGTTCGCGCTCGTCGGCGCGATCGGCCTCCTGCGACTGCCCGATTTCCTCATGCGTCTGCACGCGCCGACCAAGGCAGTCACCCTCGGGGTCGGCGGGGTGCTCGTCGCGTCGATGCTCTATTACGTGGGGAGCGGACGGCCGGTCGTGCACGATCTGCTGATCGCGCTGTTCCTGTTCGTGACGGCGCCGGTCTCGGCGCTGATGCTCGCGCGGGCCGCGCTCCGCCTGCGACTGCCGTCGCGCGCCGAACCGCCGGACGAAGCGCGCTGAGCCTCCGGCCTCACCGCCCGGCGAGCATCGGGCGGTCGCGGAAGATCCGCTCGTCCATCGGCTTGAGGTCGGGCGCCACCGCGATCTCTGCCAGACACTGCTCGAGGACATCGCGCCGCAGATCCACGCCCGGCGCGATCTCGGTCAGGGTCAGCCGGCCGTCGCGCAGCTCGAACACCGCCCGCTCGGTGACGTAGCGCACCTCGATGCCGAGGCTCGCGACGTACGGGCCGTTGAAGCTGAGGTGCCCGACCGTGGGCACCACCTTCTTGATCGCGCCTTCGCGCACGATCCGCATCCGCCCGTCGCCGCTCGCGATCTCGAGTCCGACAGTGGTCAGCGCGCCCATGAACACGAGGTGCTTCGCCGTCTGGGTGATGTTCACGAACCCGCCGACGCCGGCGAGATGCCGGCCGAAGCGGCTGACGTTCACGTTCCCCTGTCCGTCGAGCTCCGCCAGGCCGAGGAACGAGATGTCGAGGCCGCCGCCGTCGTAGAAGTCGAACTGCGCCGCGTGGTCGACGATCGCGTCGGGGTTGGTGGCGGCGCCGAACGAGAGGTGCTGCGCCGGCGTGCCGCCGATCGGGCCGGACTCCACGGTCATCGTGAAGGCGGTGAAGCCCTCCTCGCGCGCGATCTGGCCGACGCCGGCCGGCATGCCGGTGCCGACGTTGACGATCGGGTGGTCGAGCCGCGCGAGCTCGAAGAACGCGCGCCGCTGGATGATCTTGCGCAGATCGAAGGGCGGCGGGACGAACTCGTGCTCCGGCTCGCGCACCGCGCCGGTGTACGCGGGGTTGTACGCCTCGGCAAAGGTCTGCCAGTGTTCCTCGGGGCGCTCCGCGACCACGACGTAGTCGACGAGGATCCCCGGCACGCGCACCAGGTTCGGATTGATCGAGTGCGCGGGGACGAGCCGCTTCACCTGGACGATCACGATGCCGCCGGAGTTGCGGGCGGCCTGCGCGAGCGCCAGCAGGTCCTGGTGGAAGGCTTCCTCCTCGGTGCCGATGTTGCCGTCGGGATCCGCGCTCGTGCCGCGCAGAAGCGCGCAGTGGATTGGCAGCGACGGGTAGAAGAGGTACTCGCGGCCGCGCAAGGTGATGAGCTCGACCAGGTTCTCGGTGGTCCGGGCGTTGAGGCGCCCGCCGTCCTGGCGCGGATCGATGAACGTGTGCAGGCCGATGGTCGTGACCACGCCCGGCTTGTGGCCGGCGATCGCGCGGTAGAGCTGCGCGATGACGCCCTGCGGAAAGTTGTATGCCTCGACCTCGTTCGCCATCGCGAGCGCGCCCAGGCGCGGGGCGGCGCGCCAGTGGCCGCCGATGACACGCTTCACGAGCCCCGCGTGGCCGAAGTGTCCCGCCCCGCGCGTCTTGCGGTCGCCCTGCCCCGCGGCATAGATCAGGGTCAGGTCGCGTGGCTTCTGCTCGGCGATGAACCGCTGCTCGATCGCATCGGTGAGCGCCTCGGGGTGGCCGGCGCCGACGAAGCCGCTCGTCGAGACCGTCCAGCCGTCCTCGACCAGCGCCGCCGCTTCGCGTGCGGTGATGACCTTCATGCCGCGCCTCAGCTCTCGGGCTTGACGTTCGCTTCCTTCACGATCCGGCCCCACTTCGCGATCTCGGACTGGAGGAAGGCCGTCGCCTCCTCGGGCGTGTTGCCGACCGGCTCGACGCCGAGCGCGGCGAAGCGCTCGCGCGTCTCCGGCATGCGCACGATCTTCGCGACCTCTCCGGACAGCCGGTTGACGATGTCCCTGGGCGTGTTGGCCGGCGCGAGGAGAAGCGCCCAGGTGCCGGAAACGAAGCCAGGCACCCCCTGTTCGATGACGGTCGGCACCTCCGGTGCGAGCGGGCTCCGCTGCTCGCTCGTCATCGCGAGCGCGCGGATCTTCCCTGCCTTCACCTGCGGCATCATCACCGTCGGAACGTCGAACATCAGTCCGATCTGACCGCCGATCAGGTCGGCGAGCGCGGGCGAGGTGCCCTTGTACGGCACATGGGTCATCCGGGCGCCGGTAAGGATCATCAGGTATTCCATCGTGAGATGCGCCGACGCGCCGACGCCGCTCGAGCCGAAGTTCACCTTCCCCGGGTTGGCCTTCGCGTAGGCGATGAGCTCCTGGATCGACTTCGCGGGGAAGTCGTTGTTCGCGACGAGGATCAGCGGGGAGATCCCGACGAGCGAGATCGGCGCGAAGTCCTTGACCGAATCGAACGGCAGTTTGGGGTACAGCGTGGCGTTGACCGAATGCGCCGCGATCACCATGCCGAGCGTGTAGCCGTCCGGCGCCGACTTCGCTACGAACTCGGCGCCGATGATGCTGTTCGCCCCCGGCTTGTTCTCGACCACGATCGGTTGCCCCAGCGCCTTGCCGAGCCGGTCGCCCACGGCGCGAGCCATGGTGTCGGTGAAGCCGCCCGGCGTGTACGGCACGACGAGCCGGACCGGCTTGCTCGGATAGCCCTGTGCGAAGGCGTGACCCGGGGTGAAGAACAGAGCCGCGGCGCAGATCGCGGCGCCGGCGAGCCGGAACGGGGTGCGCATCGCTTGCCTCCTCTGGCGTGCGAGCGTACCAGCTTACCCCTGCGCGCCGCAGCGGACAAAAAGCAACCGGGCGAGCGGGCCCGGTCTCCTTGACCTCGTCACCCCGGCGGAAGCCGGGGTCCATGAAGCGCCGTACTGGATCCCGGCGTACGCCGGGATGACGTTGCTCACGCGGCCGCAGACGCGGCCGCGTCGCAACGTCACTTCTTCGCCGCTGCTGCCGCCGCCGCCGCTCCAGGCTTCGACTCGGGGAAGTAGTAGTTGGCCGCGAACGAGTACGGCGGGAACATGAAGCGCTTCGCCGGCACGACCTTCGCCGCGTAGGCTTTCTGCGAGTCGAGCACCTTCTTGAAGAACGGGTTCTTCGCGGACTCCTCCGCAGCGATCTCGTCCCAGGCCTTGAAGAACGCGATCAGGATCTCGGGCTGCGTGCGGGAGAGCTGCGTGCCGTGCTTGGTGCGCATCTCCTCGATCGCCTCGGCGTTCTGCTTCTGCCACTTGACCCACCAGCGCAGGAACGTGTCGTTGACCGAGACGCGCACCGCCTCCTGCTGCTGCGGGCTGAAGCTCGCCCACACCTCGGAGTTGATGATCAGCTCGCCGATCGAGGCGCTCTCGTGCATGCCCGGCGTGTAGTGATACTTCCACACCTGCGGCAGGCCGAGGCGCAGGTCCTCGATCCCGCCCACCCATTCGGCGCAGTCGATCACGCCGCGCTGCGCCGAGGGCACGATCTCGCCGCCGGGCATGTTGACCGTCTGCATGCCCATGCGCTGGTAGATCTCGGCGACGATGCCCGTCTGCCGGCACTTCATGCCCTTGAAGTCGGCGAGGTTCTTGATCGGCCGCTTGAACCAGCCGAGCGCCTGCGGGCTCGCGGGCAGGATCGGGAACGCGATGACGTTGAGCTTCAGCTCCTTCTGGTAGAACTCCCACCACAGGTCGAGGCCGCCGCCCTTCGTAGATCCACCCGAGGTAGTCCATGTGGTCCATGCCGACGATGCCGGCGGGGGTGTTGGAGAAGAGCGTCGCGGCCTTGTTCTTGCCGACCCAGTAGTAGGAGATGCCGTGGCCCCCGTCGATCACCTTCTTGCTGGTGGCGTCCAAGATCTCGAAGGGCGGAACGATCTGACCGGCGGCCAGCGCCTCGATCTTGACCTGCCCGCTCGTGAGCTTGTCGACTTTCTCGGCGAAGTACTTGAAGTTGTCCTGCAGGGTCAGGCTCGCCGGCCAGGTGGACTGGAATTTCAGGTTCTTCGGACCCGCCGCCGGCTGTTGCGCGGCAGCGCCGCCGGCGAGGAACGCCGCGGCGAGGCCCGCGACCGCAGCTTTGAGGATCGGTTGTCGCATGCTCCTTCTCCTTGTGGATGGACGGACCGCGTGTGGACGCGCGGCTCCCGGCGCATGGTAGGAACGGCGCGCGCGCCCTGTCAATGAGGGCGGGTAAGCCTTACAACCGGCTGGTCCGGACGGTCGCGTCGGGACGGCGGACCAGGTCCGGGAGGAGGTCGATGCCGAGCCCCGGACCCGCCGGCGCGGTGATGAAACCGTGGTCGAGCGGCGGCAGGGCGGTGACGAGCTCCCGGTACCAGTCGGAGTAGAACGCCCGCACGACCTCCTGGACGAGCGTGTTGGGGCAGTTGAGCGCGAGATGCACCGAAGCGGTGAGCACCACGGGGCCGGTGCAATCGTGAGGTGCAATCGGGAGGTGGTAGGCCTCGGCCATGGCGGCGATCTTCTTCGCTTCCGAGATCCCGCCGCACCATGCGACGTCGAGCATCGCCACGCTCGTCGCCTGCCGCTCGAAGAGCTCGCGAAAGGCCCAGCGCGTCCCGAGCGTCTCGCTCGCCGTCACCCGGACGTTCGTCCGGCGGCGATAGTCGGCGAGCGCGTCGAGGTTCGTCATCTTGATCGGGTCCTCGAACCAGTACGGCCGGTACGGCGCGAGCGCCTGCGCGATCTCGATCGCCGTCGGCAGGTCCCACAGCGAGTGGAACTCCACGTGGATGTCCATGTCGTCGCCGACCGCCCGCCGGATCTTCTCGAACGGAACGAGCGCCCGCTTGAGATCCGCGGGCGCGATGCGGGTCCCGTTCGAGGCCTCCGCGTACTCGTCGAACGGCCAGATCTTCATGCCGGCGTAGCCCTCGCTCTTCAGCGATAGCGCCAGCTCGTCGGCGCGATGGAGGAAGGCGTCGAGATCCTCGTAGGGCCTATTTGTCGAGTTCCCGCCCGCGGGCAACCCCCAGTTCGCGGTCGTCTGCACCGGCTTCGCCCGCACGTAGCGGTAGCCGGCGCAGGTGTTGTAGACCCGGATCCGGTCGCGGCACTTGCCGCCGAGCAGCTGGTAGAGCGGCTGCCCGGCCGCCTTCCCGAACAGGTCCCAGAGCGCGATGTCGATCGCGGAGGCCGCGCGGATCTCGACGCCGACCGATTTGAAGCCGAGATAGCTCTGCAGGAAGTTGCGGCTGTGGCGGTCGATCTCCAGCGGGTCCTTGCCGAGCAGGTAAGGCGCGCAGGTCTCGTGAATGTGCGCCTCGACCGGCGCCACCGCGTAGAAGGTCTCGCCCAGGCCGACGAGACCTTCGTCAGCGTGGACGCGGACCCAGAGAACGTTCGGAAACTCGCCGACGCGGACCGTCTCGACAGCGGTGATCTTCATGGCCTGGCTTTGCTTCCCGGGTCGCGCGAGTTAAGCGGACGCGCTCTTTGCGTCCGCTTCAACTCGCGCAGTTATTCCGTCACCACCAGGTGACGGAATAACTCTATTTCGGCTTGTCGCCGCCCTTCTCGAGGTCCTCGCGTTCCTTCGCGTCCTCGTCCGACTTCTCCTGCATGTTCTCCATCGTGTCCTGCTCGAGGCTGGGGGCGTCGTCCTTGATGATCTCCACGGGCGTCTCGCGCGCCACCTTCTGCAGATACTCGGGAAATGCGGTCGCGATCTGCGGGAAGATGATGATGAGCGCTATCGCGACGACCTGCAGGATCATGAACTGGAACATGCCCGCGTAGATCGTCGCGAGCGACCAGCCCTTCACGACCTGCTTGAGGTAGTACGCCGACATCGCGACCGGCGGCGACAGGAACGCGGTCTGCAGCACCACCGCGACCAGCGCGCCGAACCACACGAGATCGAACTTCAGCGCCGCGACCACCGGGTAGAAGATCGGCAGGAACACCAGGATGATCGCCGGCCATTCGAACGGCCAGCCGAGCAGGAAGATCAGTATGACGATCACGATCAGCATTGCGATCGGCGGCAGCGGCAGGGCGAGCAGGGACTCGGTGATCCAGTTCGCGGTGCCGAGCCGTGCGAACACCGCGCCGAAGACGTTCGAGGTGGCGGCGAGCAGCAGCACCATGCTCGAGGTCGCCATCGTGCTCAGCAGCGCACGCTTCAGGCCCGCGAGCGTGGCTTTGCGGTAGGCGACCGCCAGGAGAAGCGCACCGAACGCACCGATCCCCGACGCCTCGGTCGGCGTCGCCCAGCCGGCGAGGATCGTGCCGAGCGTGGCGGTGATCAGGCCGATCAGCGGGAGGACGCCGACCGCGACCTCCTTCAGGATCACGCCGACGCTGTGAACGCGCTCTTCCTTCGGTACCGGCGGCCCCAGCTTCGGGTTGATGAAGCTGCGGATCATCAGGTAGGCGATGTAGAGGCCGGCCAGCAAGAACCCCGGGCCGAACGCCGCAGCGTACAGATCCGCGACCGACACCCCGAGCACCGGCCCCATCACGATCAGCATCACCGACGGCGGGATGAGGATGCCGAGCGTGCCGCCGGCGGTGATCGTGCCCGCGGACAGCCGGGCATCGTAGCCGGTCTTGACCATGATCGGCGCGGCCATGATGCCGAGCACGGTCACCGCCGCGCCGACGATGCCGGTCGCCATCGCAAAGACGGTCGCGGTGAGGATCACGACCAGGAACAGCGCCCCGCGCACCGGCGCGAGCAGGAGCCGGAACGCGGTGAACAACCGCTCCATCAGTCCGGCCTGCTCGGTGATGAAGCCCATGAAGATGAAGAGCGGCACCGCGGCCAGCAGCTCTTCCTTCATCATGCCGATGATCTGGAAGTAGGCGAGGTCGAACACCGTGTGCCCGCCCAGGCCGAAGTAACCGAACGCGAGCGCGAGGAAGAGGAGCGTGAAGCTGATCGGGAAGCCGATGAAGATGGCGCCGATCATCACGATCAGCATCACCAGGCCGAGGAACGCGCCGCCGGTCATATCGCCACCTCCGCACCCGCTTGACGGCAGCCAGCGCCGCGCCGTCGGTGGCTGGAAACATTCGCCTTGCTCGCATCCCCGGCAAACACTGGGGCGCGCTCGTGTGCGATGACGGATCCCGTTCGCGGTCCGACCCTGAAGGTACGCGTGGGAGCCGTAACGCCGCGCGCCCTCGGCCAGCTCCACGGTCGCATCCCCGTAAACGGGGCCCCTGCTCCGCGCTCCGCAGTCCCCCCTGCTCGGTGGCTCATATTTCCACCTTCTCCTTGTGCTCCAGCTCGATGCCGGTGCGCGCGGCCCACACGCTCTTGATCGTCTCGGAGACGCCCTGGATCAGGAGCAGGAGACAGGTGAGCGGCACCACCATCTTGAACGGCCACAGGATCGGCCGCCACGGCGTCTGCTCGGACGTCTCGCCGATCTGGAGCGAGTACCAGCCTTCGTTCCAGCTGATGAAGAAGAGCAGGGTGAACGCCGGGAAGAAGAACACGAGGTACGCGATCGAGTCGATGATGCCCTTGGTCTTGACCGACCAACGCTCGAAGAAGAAGTCGGTCCGGATGTGCGCGCCCTTGTGCAGCGCGTACGCGCAGCCGAGCATGAAGAGCGTGCCGTACAGCATGAACGTCACGTCGAACGACCAGATCGTCGGCGCGTTGAAGAAGTAGCGCGCGATGACTTCGTAGCTCACCGCGGCGACGAGCGGTATCGAGATCCAGGAGATCCACCCGCCCGTCGTATCGGTGAACTTGTCGATCGCCCGGACGACCCTGATGAGGGCTGGTGACGGTTCACGCATGAAAGGCCTCCCTGTGGATCCTGGCCTCGGCAAAAAACCGGCCCGCCGCTCGCGCGACGGGCCGGGGTACGTTCAGGCGGGGGTGTAGCCCTCGCGCGATGTATCGACCGCTACTGCTTCGCCGCCGCCGGTGCAGCCTTGGCCGGTGCTGCCCCCTTCTCGGGGAAGTAGTAGTTCGCGACGAACGAGTACGGCGGGAACATGAACCGCTTCGCCGGCACCACGATGCTCGCGTAGGCGCGCTGCGACTCCAGCACCTTCTTGAAGTACGGGCTCTTCTCCGACTCCTCCTTGGCGATGATGTCCCAGGTCTTCAGGAACTCGATCAGGATGTCGGGCGGGGTACGCAGGATCTGCACGCCGTGCTTCTCCTGCATCTCCTTCAGCGCGTCGGCGTTCTGGCGCTGCCACTTCGCCCACCAGATCAGGTAGGTCTCGTTCGCCGCCGACTTGATGATCTCCTGGTGCTGCGGTGAGAGCGATTTCCACACGTCACCGTTGATCAGCAGCTCGCCGACCGTGGTGTTCTCGTGCACGCCCGGGGTGTAGTGATACTTCCACACGTTGTGGAACCCGAGCCGCAGGTCCTCGACGCCGCCCACCCACTCGGCGCAGTCGATCACGCCGCGCTGCGCGGACGGGATGATCTCGCCGCCGGGCATGTTCACCGTCTGCATGCCCATCCGCTGCCAGATCTCGGCCGCCATCCCGGTCTGCCGGCACTTCATGCCTTTGAAATCGGCGAGGTTCTTGATCGGCCGCTTGAACCAGCCGAAGGCCTGCGGGCCGGACGGCAGGATGGGGATCCAGACGACGTTGAGCTTCAGCTCCTTCTGGTAGAACTCGGTCAGCAGCTCGAACCCGCCGCCGTGGTAGACCCATCCCATGTAGTCGATGAAGTCCATCCCGAACGTGCCGCCGGGACCGCCGGTGACCAGGATCGCGGCCTTGTTCTTGCCGACCCAGTACCCGGCCCAGGCGTGCGCGCCGTCGAGCACCTTCTTGTGCGTCGCGTCCAGCACCTCGAACGCCGGCACGACCTGGCCGGCGGGCATGGTGTCGATCTTCAGCGTGCCGCCGGACAGCTTGTTGACTCTGTCGGCCCAGAACGTGAAGTTCTCGTACAGCGTGAGCGACGCCGGCCAGGTGGCCTGCATCTTCAGGGTCGTCGTCTGAGCCTGGACCGGCGCGGCACCGACCAGCAGCGCGGCACCCGCCGTCGCGCAGACGCGCGACCACCATGGCGAACGAATCATGACTTTCCTCCTCGAATGGACATTGCGTTCTCCGCCCGCGCCGCCTCAACTACCTAGGTTCCTGGCGGTCTCTCGGCCGGGCCGTCGCGTGCTGCGAGATCCCCCTATCTCGCGCCGCTCCGGCTCGCCACGCCGGGAAGTCCCTGGCGCGGGCCGAACGCAGGAAGTAGGCCCGACTTCGCGGTGAGTGTCAACTGCCTACGGGCATGCCGCCAGGAGCGTCAGGATCCGTGCCAGGCCGCGCACGCAGCGCGCACCACATCGGGGAGCGAGCCGCGCTTCTCCAGCACCTCGCGGAGCGCCTTGGCGTCGTTTGCGCGCGCTGCAGCAGCCGTGAGCAGGCGCCCGAGCGCCTCGCCCCCGCCGAGGCGCTCGGCGTGCGGCATCACGCGGGTCAGCGTCGCGACGATCTCCTCCACGAGCGGCCGCTGCTCGCGGGTCGATGGATCGACGATCGTCGCCCCGAACCCGAACCGGCAGGCCTGAAACCGGTTGTAGCTGTAGACGAGGGACTGGCTCGGGTGCGGGGACCATCCGCGGTCCTCGCGCACGCTGGCCGCGAGCGCCTGCGCATACGCCGCGAGCTCGGCCGCGCGCGCCACCGTGAGCGGCGTGTCGAAGACGCGGATCTCGATCGTGCCGTACTCCGGCTTCGGCCGGATATCCCAGTAGAAGTCCTTCATGCTCTCGACGATGCCGAAGGCGCGCATCTCGCCGAAGTAGTGCTCGAACTCGGCCCAGTCCGCGACGTAGGGCATGAAGCCCGCCAGCGGAAATGCGTTGACCACGTTCAGCCGCGAGGAGTCGAACTGCGTGTCGGCCCCGCCCGCGAACGGCGACGAGGCCGAAAGCGCGATGAACTGCGGAACGTACCGGGCGAGCGCCTGCGTGAGGCGCACCGCCTCGTCGCCGGAGCGTACGCCGATGTGGACGTGCTGGCCGAACACGGTGAACTGCTTCGCGAGATAGCCGTAGAGCTCGGAGACGTGGCGGAAGCGCGGCGTGTCGTAGATCCGCCGCTCGCTCCACTGCTGGAACGGGTGCGTGCCGCCGCCTGCGATGCCGAGGTTCAGCCTGGCCGCCGCGTCGACCAGCACCGCGCGCATGGCCTCCAGTTCCGCGCGCACCTGCTCGGGACCGGAGCAGACCGAGGTGCTGATCTCGATCATGCTCTCGGTGATCTCGGGCTTGATGTCGCCAGGGTGCTTCCGCTTCAGCACCGCGGCGAGCAGATCCGAGGCGCCGCGCGTCAGGTTGTAGTCGCGGGTGTTGACGAGCTGCAGCTCGAGCTCGACGCCGAGCGTGAGCGGTTCCGACGACTTGAATTCGAGCATGCGCTACACCCTCTTGACCCAAAGAACGCAGGGATCGCGGCGCGCGGCTTTCGCTTCCGTCGCAACCGGTGCGTTGAGTCCGTTTGCGCTCAACTCTCGGCGCCTGCCTCGCCCGCCTGCTTGATCGCGAACTGGGTCGCGATCGGTCCGAAGAGCTCGAGGATCACGACCGCGGCGAGGACCACCGGCGCGATGCTCGCCCGGACCTCGGGATACAGCGAGGCGGTCTCGTAGACCATGACCACCGCGAGGCCCGACATCGGCATCAGCGCGAGCGCGACGAGCCCCGCGTGGCGAACCTTGAGCCCGAGGAACGGCGCGACCGCGAGCACTCCCAGCGCCTTCCCGGCGAAGCGCACGAGGACGAACGCCAGCCCTGCCGCGCCGGCCGTGGCGACCAGCCCGAGCTCGAGGCGCGCGCCGGTGATCACGAAGAGCAGCAGGTAGAAGAGCTGTCCGGCGTTGCCGGAGTCGACCACCATGAAATGACGCTCCCGATCGGCGTTCCGCACCATCGCCCCCACCACGAGCAGCGTGAGCAGGACCGACAGCTTCAGCGCGACCGCCACGCCCACGGTGAGCACGACGACCCCGATCACCACGATGAACTGGCGCTCGGCGTGCTTGCCGACGAGCTGCACGAGCTTCAGCGTCGCCTGCGCAGCGAGCGCCGCCAGCACCAGCGATCCGGCGAGAAGATAGAGCGGCTGGGTCAGGATGGTCAGCCACCCGCCGCGGTACTCGAGATGGAGCCATGGGATCAGCACCGTCAGCGCGAGGAACGCGACGACGCCGTTGATCGCGGTGAGGATGAGCGCGCGTTCGGTGACCTGTCCTTCGGCGCGCAGGTCGGCGGCGACGCGGATCAGCACCGCCGGCGAGGTGGACATCGCGATCGCCGCCGCGACCGCCGCGACCAGCGGCTCGTGGCCGAAATGGTAGCTCAGCGTGAGGAACACCAGCACCGCCGCGCCGAGCGCCTCGGCGACGCCCATCAGCGCGAGCCCCGGCGAGCGCCGCAGCCACGCGAGGTCGAGCCGCGTCCCCAGCTCGAACAGCACCAGCCCGATCGCGATGTCGGCGAACACCGAGAGCTCGTCGAGCAGCGGTTTGCCGATCAGCTCCCAGCCGCCGGGACCGAGCGCGAGCCCCGCGGCGGCATAGCCGGTGATGCGGGGCAGTCGCAGGAGCCGCTGCACGAGCTCGCCGCCCGCGGCGCCGGCGACGAGCAGCACGCCGACCCAGATCATCTGGTTCGCAAGCAACGGCCAGTTCGGCAGGAAGGCGAGGTCGCCCATGTCTCAAGCGTGGTCGAATGCGCGCGGGGAGCGCCGGAGCGCGGAGCAGCGGCCCCGTTTGGCGGAGGTGCAGGTGGCCCGCTGGATTATCCGGCACGCCATCGCCCCGAGGAAGGGTGGGGGCCCCTTCCGTTCCCCCACTGCCGGGTCGCACCTACACCCGGTATGTAGGCGCTCGTGAGCCTTGGAGCGCGGATCCAAGGGCGGGGTTCCGCTGCGCCATCTCCGTCAACCGTCCCCGCGGAGGATCACCATGTGCAGGCGATAGGGTCCGTGCGCACCGAGCACGAGCGTCTGGTCGATGTCGGCGGTGCGCGAGGGCCCGGACACGAAATTCACCGCCCGCGGGAGCTCGCCCAGCTCGGCGCGCGCGAGGTCCCAGCCGTCTTCCATCCGCTTCACGATGCGGCCCGCGGGCACGATCGCGACGTGGGTCTCGGGCAGCAAACTCGTGGTCGCCGGTGCATCCGGAGCGGACGCGAGCATGAGCGTGCCGGTCTCGGCGAGCGCGGCGAACACGCCGGTCACCCCGACCGCGTCGCGGTCGTTCGCGGCGCGCGGTTCGAGCGCGAGGCCGGCGCGGGTCCAGTCGAGGTGGGCGAGCCGCGGCCACACGCAGCCCGCGAGCGGGAGCCCGTTCGCCCGCAGGTACCGCGCCACGGCGAACGGAGCTTCCGCAAGCTCGCCCAGCACCTCGGTCGTGCTCTGCATCGCCTCGGCGCGGCTGCAGAACCACGCCAGCAGGTCGTCGTCGATCTCGGGCAGCGGCCCCGCGGGGTGGCGCGAAATATAGGTCTCGATTGCCTCGGCCTCGGCCTGCGAAGGCCGGCTCGTCGCGCCGCGGCCCTGCTTGTCGCGGATCCGCCCCAGGATCGCCGCGCGCGCTCGCGCGCTCGCCCCGATCGTCACTCCAGCGCCTTCACGATGTCCTCGACGACCTTCTTGGCGTCGCCGAACACCATCATCGTCTTGTCCATGTAGAAGAGCGGGTTGTCGAGCCCGGCGTAGCCGGCAGCCATCGAGCGCTTGTTCACCATCACCGTGCGCGCCTTGTGCGCCTCCAGGATCGGCATGCCGTAGATCGGGCTGCCCTTCTCCTCGGCGAGCGGGTTCACGACGTCGTTCGCGCCGAGGACGAAGGCGATGTCGGTGTTGCCGAAGTCGGAGTTGATGTCCTCCATCTCGTGCACCAGGTCGTAGGGCACCTCGGCCTCGGCGAGCAGCACGTTCATGTGGCCGGGCATGCGGCCGGCGACCGGGTGGATCGCGTAGCGCACGTTCACGCCCTTGTGGATGAGCTTCTCCACCATCTCCGCGACCGCGTGCTGGGCGCGCGCCACCGCCAGGCCGTAGCCGGGGATGATGATCACGTTCTCGGCGTTGCCGAGGAGGAACGCGACGTCCTCGGCGGAGCCCGACTTCACCTGCTTCTGCTCGCCCCCGGTCGTCACGGTGCCTTCGGCGGCGCCGAAGCCGCCGAGGAGCACGTTGAAGAACGAGCGGTTCATCGCCCTGCACATGATGTAGGAGAGGATCGCGCCCGAGGAGCCGACCAGCGAGCCGGCGATGATCAGCATGAAGTTGTTGAGCGAGAACCCGATGCCGGCCGCGGCCCACCCCGAGTAGCTGTTCAGCATCGAGATCACCACCGGCATGTCCGCGCCGCCGATCGGGAATGATGATCAATACCCCCAGCACGAACGCGATCGCGGCCATCACGATGAACGGCGTCCACTGGGCCTCTTTCGGGGCGAGGAAGAACGCGATCCCGAAACCGATCATCACGATCGCGAGCACGAGGTTGAGCAGGTGCTGGCCCTTGAACACCACCGGCGCGCTCGAGAAGAGGCGAAACTTCTTCCCCAGGCCGGCGAGCTTGCCGAAGGCGATCACCGAACCCGAGAACGTGATCGCGCCGACGAAGGTCCCGATGAAGAGCTCGAGGCGGCTGCCGGTCGGCAGCGGATCGGGCAGGTTGAACGCCGCGGGATCGTAGACGACCGCGACCGCGATCGCGACCGCGGCGAGGCCGACGAGCGAGTGCATCGCCGCGACCAGCTCCGGCATCTGCGTCATCTGCACCCGGCGGGCGACCACCGCGCCGATCGTCCCGCCGATCAGGATCGCGACCAGGATGAGGTCGAACCGGCCGGACGATCGCGAGCGTCGTCGCGACCGCGATCAGCATGCCGGCGATGCCGAACCAGTTGCCCCGGCGCGCCGACTCGGGGTGCGAGAGCCCCTTCAGCGCCAGGATGAAGAGAACGCTCGCGACGAGGTACCAGAGCGCGACTTGGCTGGCGGACATGGGCTAGGCGCCTTTGGGAGCTTTCGGTTCCTTGCGCTTGAACATCTCGAGCATTCGCCGCGTCACCAGGAAGCCGCCGAAGGTGTTGATCGCGACCAGCCCCACCGCGACCGCGCCGAGGATCGAGCCGAAGTCGATCTCGCCCGGACCCGCGGCGAGGATCGCGCCGACCATGATCACCGAGCTGATCGCGTTGGTGACGCTCATCAGCGGCGTGTGCAGCGCCGGCGTGACGCCCCAGACCACGTGGTAGCCGACGAAGACCGCCAGCACGAACACGGTGAGATTGATGACTGTCGGGTCGATCGTTCCGGTCATTGGCGCTAGCCTTTCTTCACCACGGTGCCGTCGATGCACACCAGGCTGCCCGCGATGATCTCGTCCTCGCGGTCGAGCTTGAGCTCGCCCGACTTGGGGTCGACGAGGAGCGCGAGGAAGTTGAGGAGGTTGCGCGCGTAGAGGGCGGAGGCGTCGGTCGCGACCATCGCCGCGAGGTTGGTATGGCCGACGAGCTTCACCCCGTGCTTCACGACGACCCGGTCGCGCTCGGTGAGCGGGCAGTTGCCGCCCTGCTCCGCCGCAAGATCCACGATCACCGACCCGGGCTTCATGCCCTGCACCGTCTCCTCGCGGATCAGCACCGGCGCCGGCCGGCCGGGGATGAGCGCGGTGGTGATGATGATGTCGGCTGCCTTCGCCCGCTCGTCGATCAGCGCCGCCTGGCGGCGCTTGTAGTCCTCGCCCATCTCGCGCGCGTAGCCGCCGGCGGTCTCGGCCTGCTTCTTCTCCTCCTCCGACACCGGCACTTCCACGAACTTCGCCCCGAGCGATTCGACCTGCTCCTTCACCGCGGGCCGCACGTCGAACGCCTCGATGACCGCGCCGAGGCGCTTGGCGGTCGCGATCGCCTGCAGGCCAGCGACCCCTGCACCGAGGACCAGCACCCGCGCCGCCTTGACCGTGCCGGCGGCTGTCATGAGCATCGGCATGAAGCGCCGGTACTCGTCGGCGGCGACGACCACCGCCTTGTAGCCGGCGATGTTCGCCTGCGACGAGAGGACGTCCATCGACTGCGCGCGCGTGATCCGCGGCAGCCATTCCATCGCAAACCCGGTGACCCCGGTTTTCGCGAGCGCCTCGATGCCCGCGGCGTCGTAGGGATTGAGCAGCCCGGCGAGGATGGCGCCGCGTCGGACGAGGGGCAGCTCGGCGGCGTCCGGCGCCCGGACTTTCAACACGATATCCGACTGGGCGTAGATGTCCGCCGCGGCGGCGACGATCGTCGCCCCCGCGGCCGTGAACTCGCGGTCCGGAATCGCCGCCGCGTCGCCGGCACCAGTCTGCACGAGGAGGGTGTGCTTGCCGCCGGTGGCGAGCTTCTTGACGGTCTCCGGGGTCGCCGCGACGCGCGTCTCGCCCGGACGAATCTCGGCGGGAATGCCGATCCGCATTGGTGCCCCCTTGTCGTTCGAATACCGGCGTGGTGTTGGTAGAGGTCGCCGGCGCGACCGAGCGCGGATCATACTCCAGGGCACGCGGCGGCGACGCTCGCGCGTACCGGCGAGCGCACGGGCGGCGCTACAGACCGCTAACTTCCGGCTCGGCCGGGCGTTCGCCAGCGCCGCTCCGCCAGCTCGAACGCCCCCTGAACGACGAGCGCGAGGACGGCGGCGGGCACCGCACCGGCGATGAGCAGCGCGTTGTCGTTCAGCGCCAGGCCCTGCACGATGCGCTCGCCGTAGCCGCCGGCGCCGATGAACGCGGCGATCGTCGCGGTGCCGACGTTGATCACGGCCGAGGTCTTCACGCCGGCGAGGATCGTGGGCGCAGCGAGCGGCAGCTCGATCGAGAGCATGCGGTCGCGCGCCGACAGCCCGAGCGCGAGCGCCGCCTGGCGCATCCCCGGCCGGATGCCGGCGAGCCCGGCGTGGGTGTTGCGGACGATCGGCAGCAGCGCGTAGAGGAACAGCGCCACGAGCGCGGGCAGCGTGCCGATGCGGTCGAGCGCGGCGATGAGGAACGCGAGGAGCGCGAGCGCCGGCACCGTCTGGATCACGCCGACCGCGGCGAGGATCGGCTGCTCCACGCCGCGAACCTTGAAAGCGAGCACACCGAGCGGCACGCCGATCGCGATTGCGAGCGCGAGCGATACGCCGACGAGCAGCAGATGCTCGCGCGTGAGCTGCCAGAGATCCGGTCCGGCGATCGTGGCGAGGACGCCGCGCCTCGACGCCCCGGCGCCTGCCTCGCCGCCGAAGAACGACGCCGCCGCCTGCCGGAACGTCCGGCCCTCCAGCTCGGCGGCGGCGTTCAGCCGGATCATGCGGCGCGCGTCGATCTTCCCTTCGAGCGCGGCGAGCGCCTGCCACGCTTGCGGCGCGCGCTGCGGCAGATCGCGGCGGTAGAGGAGCACGGCGTCGTACTTCGGGAAGAAGTCGCGGTCGTCCTCGAGCACGCGCAGCCGGTAGCGCTCGATCTTCGCGTCCGTCGAGTAGACGTCCATCACGTCGATGCGGCCCGCGGCGATCGCCTCGTAGGCGAGCCCGTGGTCGAGTCCGGACGGCGTCTCGTGCGGCAGGCCGTACGCGCGCTTGAGGCCCGGCCAGCCGTCGGCGCGCCCGATGAACTCCTGCGAGAGCCCGAGCTTCAGGCCGGGATGCCGCGCAAGATCCGACAGCGTCCGGATCCCGAGCCTCTCCGCCTGATCGTCGCGCATCGCGAGCGCATAGGTGTTGTTGAACCCGAGCGGCACGCCGGCGCCGAAGCCCATCGGCGCGAGCCGCCGGTCGATCTCGGCGAGCGCAGCGTTGCCATCGAGCTTCAGGATCTCGCGCGCGATCGTGCCGGTGTACTCGGGGTAGACGTCGATCGCGCCCGACTTCAGCGCCGCGAACACGATGCCGGTGTTGCCGAGACCGGGCCTGTGCTCGGCTTTCGCGCCGGCCCGCGCCGCGGTTTCCCGCAGGATCTCGCCGAGGATGTAGGACTCGGTGAAGCGCTTGGAGCCGACGACGACCGTTTCGGCCCCGGCCGGCGCGGCGAGCAATGCGGCCGCGGCGGCGAGCGCGGCCGCGCGCACTACGCCGCCTCGCCGACCCGTTCCTCGCCGCCGAGGAACTGGAGCTCGGCGAGCCGCGCGTACAGCCCGCCCTGGCGGACGAGCTGGGCGTGGGTGCCCTCGGCGACGATGCGGCCGTGATCCATCACGACGATGCGGTCGGCGCCCTGCACGGTCGCGAGCCGGTGCGCGATGATCAATGTGGTGCGCCCGCGCATCAGCCCCTCGAGCGCGAGCTGGACGTAGCGTTCGCTCGCGGCGTCGAGGGAGCTCGTCGCCTCGTCGAGCAGCAGCACCGGCCGCGCCGCGAGGAGCGCGCGCGCGATCGAAAGCCGCTGTCGCTGTCCGCCGGAGAGCCGCACGCCTCGCTCTCCGAGGTGCGTGTCGAAGCCCTGCGGCAGCCGCTCGATGAACTCGAGCGCGTACGCCGCCGCGCAAGCCGTGCGCACCGCTTCATCGGTCGCGTCGGGGCGGCCGTAACGCACGTTCTCGGCGACGCTGGCGGCGAACAGCACCGGCTCCTGCGGCACCAGCGCGAACCGCCGGCGCAGCTCGTGCGGATCGCACTCACGCGCGTCCACGCCGTCGGCGAGCGCTCGACCGGTCTCCGGATCGTAGAAGCGGAGCAGGAGCTGGAACACCGTCGACTTCCCCGCGCCCGACGGGCCGACCAGCGCAACCCGCTCGCCCGGCACGACCGCGAGCGTGAACTCGGCGAGCGCCGCGACCTCGGGCCGCGCGGGGTAGTGGAACGTCACCCGCTCGAGCTTCACCTCGCCGCGCGGCGGCACCGGTAGCGGACGGGGTGAAGGCGGTGCGGCGAGGCGGGGCGCAGTGTCCATCAGCTCCATGAGGCGCTCGGTCGACCCGGCGGCGCGCTGCAGCTCGCCCCAGGTCTCCGACAGCGCGCCGGCCGCGCTCGCGACCACCATCGCGTAGAAGACGAACGCCGACAGCTCGCCCGCGGTGATCCGTCCCGCGAGCACGTCGTGGCCGCCGATCCAGAGGATGAGCCCGACCGCGCAGAAGGCGATCAGCATCACCGCCGAGATCAGGAACGCCTTGTTCCCGATCCGCTCGACGCCGGAGGCGTACGCGGCCTCCGCGCGCTCGCCGAAGTACTTGCGGTCGGCCTCCTCGTGGCCGTAGGCCTGGACGGTGCGGATCTCGTGGATCGACTCGTCGACGTAAGCGGAGACGTCGGCGACCCGGTCCTGGTTCGCGCGCGAGAGCCGGCGCACCTTGCGGCCGAGGAGCAGGATCGGCACCAGCGTCGCCGGCACGCCGAGCACGACCAGCGCGGCGAGCTTGCCGCTCGTGAGCACCAGCATCGCGAGCGCGCCGAAGCCCATCAGCGCGTTGCGCAGGAACATCGAGATCCCGAAGCCGATCACCGACTGCAGCTGCGTCACGTCGTTCGTCAGCCGCGAGATCACCTCGCCGGTGCGGATCTGCTCGAAGAACGCCGGCTCGAGCGCGAGGAGGTGGCCGTAAACCGCGCGCCGGATGTCGGTGATGACGCGCTCGCCGGTGGTCATCATCAGGTAGAAGCGCGCCCAGGTCGCCGCCGACATCACGACCGCGACGGCGATGACGCCCGCGAGCGCGCGATCGAGCAGCCCCGGGTCGCCGCTCGAGAAGCCGGCGTCGACCACGAGCTTGAGGCCCTGCCCGAGCGCGAGCACGCTGCCCGCGGCGACCACGAGCGCGACCAGCGCGCCGGCGATGCGGAGCTTGTAGGGAGCGAGGAAGGTGATGAGCCGGCGGAGCGCGCCGACGGGATGAGCAGCCACGGGGGACACGGCGGTCACGGAGATAAAGCGCGATTCTAGTCGCGCTGTCCGGCCGCTGCGGCTGTGCTTCCTAGGCGCTCCGGAACCGCGTCGTCTTGACGAACGCGATCGCCACCAGCGGCACCAGGAGCCCGAGCACCGTCGTGGTGATCAGCAGGTCCCCGAGCTGGCTGTAGTCGGCGGCGACCTTGACCGCGCCCGTGGCCGGGTCCTTCACCTCGCGCGTCACGATGAGGATCTGGTTGAGATACTTCGTGCCGAGCTGGGCGGCCGACAGCGCGAGGTTGGTGAACGAGGCCATCACCGCGAAATACGTCGCCTTGAGCTTCTCGGGTGCGGAGTTCGCGATCCAGGCGAGCATCGGGACCATCGCGATCTGGCCGAGCGGCGACTCGAGCGCGGTGTCGACGAGCGCGATGAACCGCGCGTCGACGACGCCGCCGGTGTGCGCCGCGGTCCATTCGTGCAGGCCGTAGTACATGCCGACGATCGGCAGCGACAGGACCGTGCCGACGACGGTCAGGAAGCCGACGATATACGCGATCGATCGCTCGCCCATGAAGCGGCGGAAGAGGAAGAGGCCGAACAGGGTGAGCACGCTGCCGATCAGCGACAGCGTCGCGAGGAACTGCTGGTCGAACTTGAGGTCGTCGATCATCCACCACGTCGAGCCCGCGCCGGGGCCGGGCAGCGCGCGGAACACGAAGATCACGAGCGCCGTGCCCACGAGCGTGTTGCGCGCCGCGGGCTCGAGCTCGCGGACGAGCTTCCACATCAGGAACAGCACGATCGCCATCGACACGGCGAACACGATCTCCTGCGCCGCCGGCACCTTCCCGAGCCCGACGCTGAGGCTGACCAGGGTGAACGCGAGCCCGCCGCCGAGGATCCACCAGTTGACCGGCGGCCGGCTCGGATGCGGGTTGAGCATCGTCTCGGCCTGCTCGTGCGAGAACCCGCGCGCGATTAGGCGCCGCGCGTCGCGGCGGCGGATCATCCCGGCGAGCATCACGCCGAGGATCGAGACCGCCGGAATGATGAGCGCGAGCTTGTAGACGAGGATGTAGGTCGCGACCTTCTCCGCCTCGGGCATCGCCTGCGCGCCGGCGAAGAGCCACACGTTCGCCCCCGAGACGAGCACGCTGCCGCCGATGATCGCGACCCGGCCGAGCGTCTGCATCGTGGTGTGCATCAGCCGGCGCGTCTCCGGCAGGATCGGCTGGCCGGCCTCGTCGACGCGGGGTACCGCCTCCACGGTCATTGCGTCGGCGACGACGTCCTGCAGCACGTAGCCGACCGGCGCGAGCAGCGCCGCGAGCACGAACCACGCGTCGGCGTCCATCACCCGCTCCATCGCCGGGCGGTCGGCGAGCAGGCCGAGCATGATCAGCAGGCTCGCGGCGATCAGGGTCGCGCCGAGATAGACGAGCCCAGCCTTCCGCTTCCACACCAGATCGACGAGATGCCCGAGCGGCATCTTGAGCGCCCACGGGATCCCGGCCCAGAAGCCGAGCGCGGCGAGGAACTCCGCCGAGAGACCGAGGTGCTCCTTGACGAAGAAGGTGCCGACGATGCCGGTGAGCCCGGAGATCCCGGCCGCGACGTAGACCATCAGCGGGGGGAGGTAGCTCAGCCGCATCTCGCGGCCGAGCTCGAGGATGTTGCGGTCGATCCAGCGCCCGACCGCCGCGAGCGGGGCCGGGAGCGAGGAAGCCTGGCCGTCCGCCATCGGCTCAGTCGTCAGGGAAGATCAAGGGAATCGCCTGCCGGCCGTGGCGCCGGTAGACTCTGAAGTCCGCGTCGAGCGTCATGATGCGGCTGTCGGCGAAGAGCTCCGACATGCGCACGAGGCTGGCATCGGCGAGCGAGATCGGAACCGAGGCATAGCGCTGGACGAGCCGCTGGATCGCAGGAAGGTGTTGCTCGAGGTCGAATGCAATGCGGACAGCGCCGCGTCGCAGGAGTTCGAGCAGCGCCGCCTGTCCGCCCCCCACCCTCCGCAGCAGATGCCAAGCTTCCGCGACGGCCGACTCGCACGTGAGCAGCGGTTGCGGCAGTTCGCCCAGCCGCACCTTGGCCCACTCGTGGTAGCCATCCGCGCGGTTCAGGAATGCAACGAGCGGCCCCGCGTCAACGAGGGTCGCGGTGCTCACTCCCCGAAGTCCCGCAGGTGCCCTTTGTTCGTGGAAAGGTCACGCGGCCCTTTCACGATCCCCGCGAGATCATGGTTGGCCGCGAGAAACGAGTCGGGTTTGACCTCGGGGTGGCCGGACAGGTACGCCTCGAGCGCCTCGCGCATCAGCTCCGAACGCGTCGTGCGACGGCGCGAGGCTGCCGACCCGAGTCGTGCGACGAGCGCTTCGGGCAGCTTGATGGAGACCGTTTTCACCGTCCTGATTCTCGTAATACCGCTCTGCCAAGCCTATCCTACCGGGCGTTGACGGTCAACCCGCCGCGCGGTTACTTCGCGCACTCGCCCACTCGCCGGTAGGTCATCGTCATCGTGCCGCTTTGCGCCTTGCCGCCCTGGGCCACGCTGTAGTTCTGCGTCATCGTGAAGTTGTCGGGACCGTTGACCGTGAGGCTGATCTTCGCGTCGTACTTGTTCGGCCTGGTGCAGGACACGTTGAACGTCCGCGTGTTGCCGGTCACCGCCTCGCCCGACGACTTGCAGTCGCTGTCGGGCGGCTTCTGTTGCGACAGGCTTTTCATGTCCTGCACCATCTCCGGCGTGAAGCAGATCGTCTGCTTCTGCGGCATGCCGCTCAGCGTCATCTCCCAGAGCCCGGGGCGGATCTGCGGCCCCTGCTGCGCGAACGCGGGCGCGGCAAGCGTGAGAAGGGCGGCGGCGACTAATGGTCGGTGCTGCATTGCGGGGCTCCGGGAGTTCGGGACGCCCCGAGCCTAAGCGGGATCCACGGCACCCGCAATCGACGACCCGGCCGGTTTCGTGACGGGCTGCAGGTCGCCGCCTACGCACGTGCCAGCCGCTGGTCGAGCTCGACGATCCAGTGCTTCACCGGCACGCTCGCGCCGGAGGCGAGATGCGTCTGGCAGCCGACGTTCGCAGTGAGGATGAGATCGGGCAGGCCGGACTGCAGGGCGGCGACCTTGTTCTTCTTCAGCTGCGCGGAGAGCTCCGGCTGGGTCAGCGAGTAGGTGCCCGCCGAACCGCAGCAGAGATGCGAATCCGGCACCGGCATCAGCTCGTAGCCGAGGCGCCCGAGCAGGCCCTCGGCCACGCCGGCGAGGCTCTGCCAGTGCTGCATCGAGCACGGCGGATGGAATGCGACTTTCGGCAGCTTCTGCGTCGCGGCGAGCGGCTCGAGGGCGCCGCTCGCCGCGGCCACGACCTCGGACAGGTCCTTCGTCAGCGCGCTGATCCGCCGCGCCTTTGCCGCGTATTTCGGGTCGTGCTGGAGGTGGTAGCCGTATTCGCGCACGATCGCCCCGCAGCCGGTGGCGGTCATGACGAACGCTTCCACGCCCCGCTCGACGTGCGGCCACCATGCGTCGATCACGCGGCGCATGTCGTCCAGCCCCTCGGCCTGATAATTCAGGTGGTAGCGCAACCCGCCGCAGCAGCCCGCGCGCGGCGCTTCGACGAGCGAGATTCCGAGGCGGTCGAGCACGCGGGCCGCGGCGGCGTTCGTGTCGGGCGTGAGCACGGGCTGCACGCAGCCCGCGAGCGCGACCATCTTCCGCACGTGACGCGGCGCAGGCCATTCGCCGGCGTCCGGAACCGCCGCCGGAAGCTTGTCCCGCAGCGCTGCGGGGAGCAGCGGGCGCGCGAGCCGGCCGAGCGAGGTTGCGAGACCGAACGCGCCCGTCATCGGCAAGAGCGTCGCCGCCGCGCGCCGCAGCGCGCGCTCCTCGACCGTCCGCCCGACCTTCTCTTCGACGAGCTTGCGGCCGATGTCGACGAGATGGCCGTACTGCACGCCCGACGGACACGTCGTCTCGCAGTTGCGGCAGGTCAGGCAGCGGTCGAGGTGGAGCTGCGTCTTCGCGGTCACCTCGGCGCCCTCGAGCACCTGCTTGATCAGGTAGATCCGTCCGCGCGGCCCGTCGAGCTCGTCCCCCAGGAGCTGATAGGTCGGACAGGTCGCAGTGCAGAAGCCGCAGTGCACGCATTTCCTGAGGATGGCGTCGGCCTCCTTGCCCTCCGGCGTGTCCTTGACCCAGTCGGCGAGATTCGTCTGCATGAGCGGTGCTAGAGCTCCGGGTACAGCCGCGCGCGGTTCAGCACCCCGTGGGGGTCGAACTCCGCCTTGAGGCGTCCGTGAATGCGCGCGAGCGCCGGCGCGAGCGGATGGAAGACGCCCGCCGACCTGTCGCCGCCGCGGAAGAGCGTCGCGTGCCCCCCGGCCTGCGCGCACCGCTCGCGGATCGTGCGCGCCTCGGCACGGCTCTTGAGCCAGCGCAAGGCGCCGCCCCACTCGACGAGCTCGCGGCCCTCGAGGGCGAGCGGCGGCGTCGTCGACGGCACGGACAACCGCCACAGGGGCTCGTCGGCCGCGAAGAACGGATCGGTCTGCTCCCGGATGCCGGTCCAGAACCTCGCCGCCTGCCCGTCGTCGACACGCTCGCCGCCGAGCGCGGCGCATGCTTCCCTCACGGCCGCGGCAGCGCCCGAAAGCCGCACGCCGAGATCGCCGTCCGCATAGGCGGTCGCGCTGATCGGAAGCGGCCTGCCGGCCCACCGGTTGATCGTCTCGAGCGCCCGAGCCTGCGGCATTTCGAACTTCAGCGTCGCTTCCGCGACCGGAAGCGGCAGCACCTTCAACGATGTCTCCAGGATCACGCCGAGCGTCCCCAGCGCGCCCGCCATCACGCGCGAAACGTCGTAGCCGGCGACGTTCTTCATCACCCGTCCGCCGAAAGTGAGATCCGCGCCGCGGCCGTCCATGATCCGCACCCCGAGCACGAAGTCGCGCACCGCGCCTGCCGCCGCGCGGCGCGGGCCCGAAAGACCGGCGGCGACGGCGCCGCCGATCGTGGCATCGGCGCCGAAGTGCGGCGGCTCGAACGCGAGCATCTGCCGCTTCCCGGCGAGCACGCCTTCGACCTCGGCGAGCGGCGTTCCGCCGCGCACCGTGATCACCAGCTCGGTCGGATCGTACGCGACGATGCCGGCGTACGGGCGCGTATCCAGGATCTCGCCCTCGAGCGCCTGGCCGTAGAAATCCTTCGTGCCGCCGCCGCGGATCCGCAAGCGCCTGCCTTCCGCAGCCGCGGTGCGGATCGTCTCGGCGATCGTGCTCAACGCGTCGGACATGAAGGATTGGACCGCAGAGGGCGCAGAGAGATGCCCTGTCTTCGCGCCTCTGCGCCCGGATCGTCAGAACCGCGGCAGGTCGGGATGAGGCAACTGCCCGCCCCGCACCACCATCCGCCCGAACTCTGCGCACCGGTGCAGCGTCGGGATGTTCTTGCCGGGGTTGAGCAGTCCCGCGGGGTCGAACGCGCGCTTGACGCCGCGGAAGCGCTCGAGCTCCTCGCCGGTGAACTGCGCGCACATCTGGTTGATCTTCTCGATCCCGACGCCATGCTCGCCGGTGATCGTGCCGCCGACCTCGACGCACTTCTCGAGCACCTCGCCGGCGAACTGCTCGGTGCGGTGAAGCTCGTCGGGATCGTTGGCGTCGAACAGGATCAGCGGGTGCAGGTTGCCGTCGCCGGCGTGGAACACGTTCGGGCAGCGCAGGCCGTATTTCCGCTCCATTTCGGCGATGAACTTCAGCATCGCCCCGAGGCTCCGGCGCGGGATCGTGCCGTCCATGCAGTAGTAGTCGGGCGACATGCGGCCCACGGCCGGGAACGCCGCCTTGCGGCCGGCCCAGAAGCGGCTTCGCTCCGCCTCGCTCTCGGACACGCGGATCCCGGTGGCGCCGGAGCCGCGGAGCACGCCGATCATGCGCGCGATCTCCTCCTCGACTTCCTCCGGCGTGCCGTCGGACTCGCAGAGCAGGATCGCTGCGGCCTCGAGATCGTAGCCGGCAGCCACGTACTCCTCGACCGCGCGCGTCATCGGCCTGTCCATCATCTCGAGACCGGCCGGAATGATCCCGATGCCGATGACCGCGGCGACGGCGTCGCCCGCCTTCTCGACGTCGTCGAACGACGCGAGGATGACGCGTGCGGCCTGGGGCTTCGGCACGAGCTTGACGGTGACCTCGGTTATGACGGCGAGCATGCCCTCCGAACCGGTCACCAGCGCGAGCAGATCGTACCCGGGCGCATCCAGCGCCTCCGATCCCAGCTCGAGCGGCTCGCCCTCGATCGTGAAACCCCGCACGCGCAGCACGTTGTGCACGGTGAGGCCGTACTTGAGGCAGTGCACGCCGCCGGAGTTCTCGGCGACGTTGCCGCCGATCGTGCAGGCGATCTGCGACGAGGGGTCGGGCGCGTAGTAGAGGCCGTAGGGCGCGGCGGCCTCGGTGATCGCGAGGTTGCGCACGCCCGGCTGCACGCGCGCGAGCCGCGCGACCGCGTCGACCGCGAGGATGCGCTTCATCTTGGCGAGCGAGAGCAGCACCCCTTCACTCGACGGCAGCGCGCCGCCCGAGAGCCCGGTGCCCGCGCCGCGGGCGATGACTTGTACCCCGAGCACGTGGCAGGTCTCGAGGACGAACCGCACCTCGTCCTCGTTCGCGGGCAGCGCGACGACCATCGGCAGCTCGCGGTAGGCGGAAAGCCCGTCGCACTCGTAGGGCCGCGTATCTTCCAGCTGGTGGAGCACCGCCTCCATCGGCAGCCGGGCCTTCAGTCGGCCGACGACCTCCGCCTGCCGGATGAAGTCGACGCCCTTCGCCCGGACGTTCACTTCAGCCCCTCGCGACCTCGTGCTTGCCCATCAGCTCCAGCGCCTTCACCATCCCGGAGTGATCCCACGCGGCGCCGCCGTTCGCGACGCAGGCGCTGAAGAGCTGCTGGGTCGCCGCGGTGTTCGGCAGCGCAAGCCCGAGCGCACGCCCGCCGGCGAGCGCGAGATTGAGGTCCTTCTGGTGCAGCTCGATCCGGAAACCGGGCTGGAAGTTGCGCTTGATCATGCGCTCGCCATGGACCTCGAGGATGCGCGAGGCGGCGAACCCCCCCATCAGCGCCTGGCGCACCTTCGCCGGATCGGCGCCGGCCTTCGACGCGAACAGCAGCGCCTCGCCCACCGCCTCGATCGTCAGCGCGACGATGATCTGGTTCGCGACCTTGCACGTCTGGCCGTCGCCGTTCCCGCCGACCAGCGTGATGTTCTTGCCCATCAGCTCGAAGAAGGGGCGCGCGCGATTGAACGCGGCCTCCGGCCCGCCGACCATGATCGTGAGCGACGCGCCCTTCGCCCCGACCTCGCCGCCGGAGACGGGCGCATCGAGATAATCGCCCCCGAGCTCGTTGATGCGCTGCGCGAACTCCTTGGTCGCAAGCGGCGCGATCGAGCTCATGTCGACGACCGTCTTGCCCTTCGAGAGCCCCTCGGCGACGCCGCCTGGGCCGAACAGCACCCTCTCGACGTCGGGCGTGTCGGGCAGCATGAGGAAGATCGCGTCGGCGTTCTGCGCGACCTCCTTCGCCGAAGCGCAGGGCTTGCCGCCTTTGTCCTTCAGCTCCTGCGGCACGCCCGAGCGGCTGTGGAGGTAGACCTCGTGACCCGCCGCGATGAGATGCCCTGCCATGGGCCTGCCCATGATGCCGAGACCGATGAATCCGAGCTTCGCCACTGTTGCCTCCAATGAAAGGGTCGAGCGCCTGCCGCTGGACCGGGCCCGCGCGTTCCATGCCCGCGCGGCGGCCTCAAACCCCGCACCCGATCGACGCGCCGCGCCCTCACGCTACGCTCTCCCCCAACCGCGGGAGCGATGGAACAACACTATAGATAGGGCTTGAGCCAGCCGAGACCCTCGGCGGTGCTCCGGGCCGGAATGTACTCCGCGCCGATCCAGCCGCGGTAGCCGACGCGGTCGATCCAGCCGAACAGCCAGGGAAAGTTCACCTCGCCCGAGCCCGGCTCGTGCCGATCGGGCACGTCGGCGAACTGGATGTGCCCGATATCGCCGAGCTCCGCCTCGATCGTCTTCGCGAGGTCGCCTTCCATGATCTGCATGTGGAAGACGTCGTACTGGATCTTCAAGTTGTCGGCGCCCACCTCGCGGATGATCTCGAGCGCCTGGGCGGTCCCGTTCAGGTAGAAGCCCGGCACCGAGCGGGTGTTGATGGGCTCCATCACGAGCGTGAGCCCCGCTTCGCCCGCGGCCACGGCTGCGTAGCGCAGGTTCTCGACGAAAGTCGCGAGCACCTGCTCGGGATCGGCGTCGCCCGGCGCAATCCCGGCGAGGCAGTTCACTCGCGGGCAGCGGAGCGTGCGCGCGTACTCGAGCGCCCGCGCGACGCCCTCGCGAAACTCCGGCACCCGGTCGGGGTGGCACGCGATGCCGCGCTCGCCCCTGTCCCAGTTGCCCGCTGGCAGGTTGAACAGGACGATCTCGACGCCGGCATCGCGCGCCGCTCGCTCCAGGTCCTCGTGCTTCCAGGCATACGGAAAATGGAACTCGACGCCGCGAAACCCGCTCTTCCGCGCTGCGGCGAAGCGCTGGAGGAAATCGACCTCGGTGAAGAGGAAGCTCACGTTGGCGGCGAAGCTGGGCATGGGAGGGTTCCGGTGTGGAGCAAGATGCTAGACGCGCGGCGCGAATGCCGTCAATCCGCTTTTGCTTCGCACTGCTAGAGTCCCGAATGCCATGAGCGGGCTCGAGCGGTTCCTGCCCTTTCTCGCGTGGTTCCCGATCGCGCGCGCCACGCTTCGCGCCGATCTCGTCGCGGGCATCACCGTGGCGCTCATCCTCGTGCCCCAGTCGATGGCCTACGCGCAGCTCGCCGGGTTGCCCGCCCACTACGGGCTCTACACCGCGTTCGTCCCGGTACTCGTCGCAGGGCTCTGGGGCTCGTCCGGCCGGCTCTCCACCGGGCCGGTCGCCGTGGTGTCACTGATCACGGCCGCGGCGCTGACGCCGATCGCCGCGCAGGGCTCGGAAGGCTACATCGCGCTTGCGATAGGGCTCGCATTCCTCGTCGGCTGCATCCAGCTCGCCCTCGGCCTCTTCCGGCTCGGCTTCGTGGTGAGCTTCCTGTCGCATCCGGTGATCGCCGGGTTCGCGAGCGCGGCGGCGATCATCATCGCGCTTTCGCAGCTCAACAAGCTGCTCGGCGTCCCGATGCCGCGGAGCCAGATCTTCCTCGCGGACGTCTGGGGCGTGCTGCAGCAGATCGGCGACACCCACTGGCCCACGCTCGCGTTCGGCCTCGGTTCGCTCGCCGCGATGCTCGCGTTCCGGCGCTGGTCCCCGCGCCTGCCGGGCGTGCTGATGACGGTGGCCGCGGCCACGGCCGTGAGCGCCGCGGTCGGGTTCGACCGGAGCGCGACCGCGACAGTCGCGAGCCTCGTCGATCCCGAGGCCCGCGCGCTCGCGGCCGACGTGCTCGAGTCGCGCGGCCGCCTCGCCGCGCTCGCCGCCGACCGCACGGCGAAGCAGGCCGAGCTCGCGCGCACCGATCGCACGCCGGCCGGCGGCGGGCAGCATGCGCTCGCGCTCGGCTACCAGATCGAGCTGATCGCGCTGCAGATCGCGGACCTCGAAGCCGAGAACGGCCGGCGATTGCGCCTGCTGCGCAAGCTCACGTTCGAGCTCGGGCAGCCAGGGGATGGCGTCACGCGCTTCTACCCGTTCGGCGCGGCCCCCGCCGGCGACGGCGTCAGGTGGCGGATCCAGTCGATCGACGACCGGGGTCTGCGGCTCGCGGGCGGGGGCGAGGTCGTCGGCGCGATCCCGCCGGGCCTGCCCGACCTAGGCGCGCCGCACCTCGATGCGTCGACCCTCGCGCTCCTCCTTTCGACGGCCCTCGTCATCTCCGTCGTCGGCTTCATGGAGGCAATCTCGATCGCGAAGGCGATCGCGGCGCGCACCCGCGAGCGCCTCGACGTGAACCGGGAGCTCGTCGCGCAGGGGCTCGCGAACCTCGCCGGCAGCTTCGCGCAGTGCTACCCGGCGAGCGGCTCGTTCTCGCGCTCCGCGGTGAACTATCAGGCCGGCGCGCGCACCGGCCTCGCCTCGGTCGTCGCGGCGCTGATCGTGATGCTGACGCTCCTCGCGCTCACTCCCCTCCTATACCACCTGCCGCAGGCGGTCCTCGCTGCGGTGATCATGCTCGCAGCAATCGCGCTCGTTCGGTTCGGCGACATCGGGCAGGCGTGGCGCGTCCAGCGCCACGACGGGATCGCGGGCGCGGTGACGTTCTTCGCGGTTCTCGCGCTCGCCCCGCACCTCGATCTCGGCATCCTCGCGGGCGCAGCGCTCTCGATCGGTCTCTTCCTCTACCGGACGATGCGTCCGCGCGTGGCCGTCCTCGGCCGGCATCCCGACGGCGCGCTGCGCGACGCGGCGGTCCACGGCCTCACCTTGAGCGACCACATCGTCGCCGTCCGCTTCGACGGCCAGCTCTACTTCGCGAACGTGCCTTACTTCGAGGACTCGCTGCTCGGCGTCTCGGCGCGGTTCCCGAAGGCGCGGTTCATCCTGGTCGTCGCCGACGGGATCAACCAGATCGACGCCTCGGGCGTCGAGACGGTGAGGCTCCTGGCGGAGCGCCTGCGCGCGAGCGGCGTGACGCTTGCGTTCAGCGGGCTCAAGAAGCAGGTGCGCGACGTCTTCGACGCCGCCGGTCTCACACCCCTGGTCGGCGCGGAGAATCTGTTCGTCGACGAGAACCAGGCGCTCGCCGCGCTCGCTGCGCGCGTGACCGATCCGGACTTCGACCGCACAGGGTTTCCCTTGCTCCAGGCGCCCGACCGCGCGCCGCGCGGCCGCAACCTCACCCCAGAGCAGGCCGGGTGATCGGCCCTTGCCGATGAAGACGATCTACACTGAGATCGGACCCTACGTCACCAAGGACGGCTCGGAGATCCGGGAGCTGATGCATCCGGCCGCGCACGGCAACCGGGCGCAAAGCCTCGCCGAGGCGACGGTACCGCCGGGCGCCGAAACGCTGCTCCATCGCCACCGCGTCACCGAGGAGCTGTATCACGTGACGGCCGGAGCGGGCCTGATGACCCTGGGCGAGCGCACGTTCGAAGTGCGCGCCGGCGACACGGTGTGCATCCCGCCCGGGACGCCGCACCGCATCCGCAGCATCGGCGCTGAACCGCTGCGGATCCTGTGCTGCTGCAGCCCGCCCTACTCGCACGAGGACACGGAGCTCGTCTAGAAGCTCAGCGAGCCCGCGCTCACCCGCGGCGCCGCAAGCCAGCGCGGGATCGTCGCGAGCGACCGCAGCAGGCACTCGCGATAGCCGACCTCGCCGGTGACGACGCCGAGGAAGAGCCGGCTCGCGAGCGGTGAGCGCGCGATGCGTTCGAACAGGAAGCGCTGGTGCGCGTAGCAGGCGCGCGCGAGCCGCTCCGCCGCCGCGAGCTCGGGCAGGACCGCTGCGCGCAGCAGCCGCGTGTACGCACCGGCCTCGCCCGTGAAGAACCCCCGCGCGGCGAGGTCGGCGCTCTTTAGCGCGAAGTAGATTCCCTCGCCGAGCACGCACTCGACAAGCCCCGCGGCGTCGCCGAGCAGCCAGACCGGGCCGCGCTCGAAGCGCTGCGCCCGGTTTCGCACCGGGATCGGGTGGCCGAGATAGCGGATCCGCTCGCAGCGCGCGAGCGACGGGTGCCGTGCGAGGAACGACGCGAGGTGGCGCCGGATCCCGCCCGCGCCGCTGATCGAGTACACGCCGGCGTTGAGGTGGTCGCGCTTGCCGAAGATCCAGCCGTAACCGCGCGGCATTCCCGCGAGGTCGAGGAGGACGCGGTCGCGGAAGCGCGCGACGATGGCGGCGCGGCGCGTAGACGAGCGCTTCCACCGCCGGCGCGTACTCGACGACGTCGCCGCCGAACACCCGGCGCCGCACCGCGCTCGCGACGCCGTCGGCGGCGAGCAGCCGGCGGCCGGCGAGATCGCCCTGCGAGGTCGTCACGACCACCTCGCCGTCGCGCACCCGCAGGTCGATGAACGCGGTGCGCGGATGGAACCGCGCGCCAGCGCGGACGGCGTGCTCGAGCAGGAAAGCGTCGAGCTCGGCGCGCAGGGTCATCGCCGCGACCACCCCGCGCGTGTCGCAGAACGCCGCGCGCTCGCCATGCGCGAGCCACGCGCCCGTCACCCGCCCGTGGATCACCGGCGAGAGGTCGAGCCCTACGAAGTCGAGGGTCTTGCGCGAGAGCGCGCCGCCGCATGGCTTCTCGCGCGGAAACGCCGACTTGTCGAGGAGCGCGACCGCGGCGCCCCGCTTCGCGAGCAGATACGCGGCGTAGCTCCCCGCCGGACCGGCGCCGACGACGATCGCGTCATAACGCATTTCGCGCATAGCATAAGCCGCTCCGGAAATCCATTAAGCTCCCCGGCCCGGCTCCAGCCGACAGGAGGCTCAGCATGGCAGGCAGACCGAACGTGGCGCTCGTCGCCGGGGTAGGCGACGGGCTCGGCGGCGCGGTTGCGCGCCGGTTCGCGCGCGCGGGCCACCCGACCGTGCTCGTCGCGCGGACGAGCGACCGGCTTGCCCGCATCGCGGGCGAGATCGAGCAGGCCGGCGGCCGCGGCGTCGCCTACGTCGCCGACCTCCGCCAGGAGTCCGCCGTCGGCAAGCTCTTCGATGACGTCGAGGCCGAGATCGGCCCGATCGAGGTCGCGGTCTTCAACACCGGCGCCAACTATCGCGCCTCGATCCTCGACACGCCGGCCGACATGTTCGAGAAGGTGTGGCGGCTCGGCTGCTACGCGGGCTTCCTCGTCGGCCGCGAGGCGGCGCGACACATGGTGCCGCGCCGCCGGGGGACGATCATCTTCACCGGGGCGACCGCGAGCCTGCGGGGCGCCGCGGAATACGCCGCGTTCGCCGCGGCGAAGGGCGGCGTGCGGCAGGTTGCGCAGGCGATGGCGCGCGAGCTGGGACCGCAGGGCATCCACGTGGCCTCGGTGATCATCGACGGCATGATCGACTCCGAGCGGGTGCGCGAGCGCTTCCCCGAGCGCGTGGCGCAGCTGCCGCAGGAGGGCATGCTCAAGCCCGCCGACATCGCCGAGGTGTACTGGCAGCTCCACCAGCAGCCGCGCTCGAGCTGGAGCTTCGAGGTCGACGTGCGGCCCTGGGCGGAGAAGTTCTGACGACCGAATGAGGTTCGCGGACGTGACGGGGCTCGTAGCCGTCGCCGCCGCCGCCGCGGGCATCGCGGCCCTGTGCTGGTACATGGTCGCCATGCCGGGCCGCTCGTGGTCCGGCCCGGTCCCCCAGCTCGACGACGAGGACCGGCGCGTCGCCGCGCGCTTGCGCGCGGACGTGGAGGCGATCGCCGCGCGCGAGCACAATGTCTGGACGCTGGGCGAGCTGGAGGCCGCCGCGCGTTACATCGAGCACCAGCTCGAGTCCGCAGGCCACGCCGTCCGCCGCGAGAAGTTTCGGAGCGATATCGCACCGGTGCGCAATCTCATCGCGGAGATCGGGGGCGCGTCGCGGCGGGACGAGATCGTCCTGGTCGGCGCGCACTACGATTCGGTGCGCGGCGCGCCGGGCGCGAATGACAACGGGTCGGGTGTCGCAGCGGTGCTCGCGCTCGCGCGCTCATTCCGCGACTGGAAGCCGGCGCGCACCTGGCGTCTCGTGCTGTTCGTGAACGAGGAGCCGCCGTTCTTCAAGACCGGGCAGATGGGGAGCCGCGTGCATGCGGAGCGCGCGCGCGCGGCGGGCGAGCGCATCGTCGCGATGTACTCGCTCGAGACGATCGGCTACTACTCGGACTCGCCGGGCAGCCAGAGATATCCTCTGCCGTTCGGCTGGTTCTACCCCGATCGCGGCAACTTCCTCGCGTTCGTCGCGAACCTAGCGTCCCGGGCGCTGGTGCGCCAGACGATCGCGGCGTTCCGCGCCGAAGTGCAGTTCCCGTCTGAGGGCGTTGCAGCGCCCGGGTGGATACCCGGCGTCGACTGGTCGGATCAGTGGTCGTTCTGGCGTGAGGGGTACCCGGCGCTCATGGTCACCGACACCGCGCCCTACCGGTATCCGCACTACCACACGGCGCAGGACACGCCCGACAAGGTCGATTACGAACGGCTCGCCCGGGTGGTGCGCGGGCTGGACCGGACGTTCCGCGCGCTGGACGAGCGCCTCTAGGCCCGGCGCCGCGGCGCCGACGCCCGCTTGCGCGGGGGCGGCGCGGCTGCCTGAGCACCGTCGCGCATCAGCTCGGAGACCGTCTGGCGCAACCACACCAGGGCCGGGTCACGGTGCGTGCGCTCGTGCCAGATCTCGGCGATCGTGAACGGCGGCATCTCGAACGGCATCTCGAACAGGCGGAAGAGATCGCTGTAGCCGCGCGCGAGGCGCTCGGGGAGCACCGCGATCATGTCCGAGCGCGCGAGGATCGCCGGCGCGAGCAGGAAATGCGGGACCGAGAGCCGCACGCGGCGATGGCGGCCGATCGCCGCGAGCACGTCGTCGGTCGGGGCGGTGAAAGAGCGCCCCGACGGCGACACGAGCAGGTGGTCGAGCGCGCAGAAGTCATCGAGCGTGAGGCGTTCCTTCACCTGTCGGTGGTCGCGACGGACGACGCACACGAAGCGCTCGAGATAGAGCGGGCGCGAGCGCACGTTCGGCGGCGCGAACCCGGCGCCGAGGATCCCGAGGTCGACCTCGCCCGCCTCGAGCTGCCGGCCGACGGCGTCGAAATCCATCGGCCGCACCGCGAGGCGGGCGAGCGGCGCCGCGGCCTCGAGCCGGTCGACGAGCTGCGGCAGGATCGCGTACTCGACGTAGTCCGACGCCGCGATCGTGAAGGTCACCTGCGCGGTTGCCGGATCGAAGGCGCCCGCCTGCTGGACGAGCCGGCCGATGTCGGCCAGCAACTGCTTCACCGGAGCGGCGAGCTCGAGGCCCTTCGAGGTCGGCAGCATGCCGCCCGCCGTGCGGAGCAGCAGCGGGTCGCCGAAGAGCGCGCGCAGCCGAGCGAGCGTCGCGCTCATCGCCGACTGCGAGAGATTGAGCCGGCCCGCGGCGCGGGTGACGTTGCGCTCGCTCAGCAGCGCGTCGAGCGCGACGAGCAGGTTGAGATCGACCGAGCGAATATCCACGAGACGAATGGCGCCAATCGGAAAGATCGATTTGAAGGATATCGACCCGCGGCTTATCTTTGCACCAGAGCCGCCGGGGGCGGCCGGAACAGGCGAATCCTCATGAAGTTCGATTTCCTTCTCGGCGCCGTGGTCTATGCAGCGCTCGCCGTCGCTTCCCTGGGCGGCGTGTGGCTGCTCGTCGATGCGCTCGGCGGCGCCGTGGCGGCGACATTGCCCACCGTCGCCACGCGGTTATTCTGCTGAACGCGCGAATACCGCCGTACCGCGGATGACGCGGACATTATCCCGTGGATCGATGACGAAAATCCATCCGATCGATTGGACGAATATCTGGCGGCGCACTAGACTGGGTTTAAGGATGGGCCGGGGCGGTAGCCCGGCCCGGTAGAAACGCTTCATCGTCCCCGGCCGGCGTTCCCCACAGAGCGCGACCGGGTTCCTCCTCTCCTGTGGACCCTCGGGGCGGCACCCCTCCTCCTCAGCTGCCCCGAGGAATTTTTTTCTGGCGGAGCCAGAAAAAATTCCCGGGGCGTTGCCCCCCAAGTACGAACAAGGGGAGATTCCCCTTGTATATCCCCCAACGAACAAGGGGGACTGAAGTCCCCCTTGTAAATCCCCCGCCTCCGTGCAGTTGATTAAGTCGCGGCGAGCAGCTTTGCGGTCTTGTTCGCATTGCGCGGCTCGACCCAGAAGATCGCGCCGTAACGACCCATGCCGGCGGTCACCGCCTGCGAGGCGATGACATTGATCTTCGCCTCCGCGAGGCGCGTGAACGTATCGGTCAGTGCGCCCACGCGGTCGTCGCCCTGGATGACGAAGCATGTCTTGGCAGGGCCGAGCTTGAGCTTCATCTCCTTCGCGGCCGCCTTCAACGCGGCCGGATCCTCCGGCACCACGTCGATCTGTGCCTTCCTGCCGGTCGGAAAGCCGCTGAACGCGGCGAGGTTGATGCCCGCGTCCTTCAGCCCCTGCAGCAGCCGGGCGGCCTGCCCCGGCTGGTCGGGAACCTGGAGCGCGAAATAGGTGAGCCTCCGGATGGTGTCGGCCATGGCGTTCCTCCTCCTTGCACGCTTGCGACGGGAGTCCGAGTCTACGCCGCGGGGGACGCCCCGCCGCTAGGCGGCCTCCGGTAGCCGGGCGACGCCGATCAGGCTGTCGCGGGTCACGAGGGCGGCGAGGCGTTCCTCGCCCCATCCGTCGGTGCCGGCGGGCCGCATCGGCAGCACCATGTAGCGCATGTCGGCGGTCGAATCGTGCACGCGGATGCGCGTCTCGGCGGGGAGCTGTGTCCCGAACTCGGCCAGCACCGCGCGCGGGTCGCGGACCACCCGGGAGCGATAGGCGCGGCTCTTGTACCACTCCGGCGGAATGCCGAGCAGCATCCGCGGATAGCAGGAGCAGAGCGTGCACACGATGACATTGTGGATCGCGGGCGTATTCTCGACGACGATCAGCCGCAGCGGCCCGATCTCGAGCCCGAGCTCCGCGGCCGCGGCCGAGCCGTCGGCGAGGGCGCGCGCCCGGTAGGCCGCATCGACCCAGGCGCGCGCGACCATCCGCGCGCCCCGCTCCGGGCTGCGACTCGCCATGGCCTCGACCTGATGATCGACCTCGGCCGCAGTGACGATGCCCTTGAGGATCAGCAGCTCCTCGACCGCGGCTTGCATGCGCCGGTAGTAACCACGGGTGTCGGTAACGGTGCTCATGCTGCCCTCTCCAGCCAGTGCTGGTAGATCTCGATCTCCACCACGTCCTCCGGGTTCTCCCGATAATCGGGCCACAGCTCGGCGGCCTTGAAGCGCACGCGGTAGAGCGGCTGGGCCGGCAGGCCCGCACGGTTGTACGCGAGCTCCTCGGGATTGGCGAAGGCGCCGCAGAGCCGTTCGATCACCCCGACGTGCCCGCGGCAGTAGTACGGCGTCCGCACGTGTCCCGGCGGATGCGCCTCCCGGACGCGCACGCGGTCGCCCGGGCCGAACCGCAGCGCTGCGCGCTCAGCGCTCATCGCCTGCGTCCTCGCCGGCGAGCTTGCGGCCCAGTTCGTCGATCGAGATCACGCCGCGCTGGATCAGCGTCTGCGCGATCGCGTGCATCCAGCGTTCGTAGTAGCTCATGCGGTCGTACGCGTCGGCCCCCAGGCTCTCGATGTTCCGCCGGAGCTCGTCCACCCTCATGAGCTGCCGGTCCTTGTGCGAGAGCAGCATCATCAGCGCGTCGACGCGCTGCTCCCACTGGTCGTAGGCGTGCTCGTCGCGCTCGACCGCCCCGGCCGGCAGGCCGCCCATGTCGTGATGGCTTCTCAAAAGCTCGCGCCTCCGGCGCCGGGCAGCGTGCGGTCCGCTGCGGCGAGACCGCGCTGCATCAGCACGCTGTCCACCCAGCGGCCGAACTTGAAGCCGACCGAGGGCAGCATCCCGACGCGCGTGAACCCGCACGCCTCGTGCAGGGCGATCGAGGCGCGGTTGTCGCTGTCGCCGATCACGGCCACCATCTGTCGGCAACCGCGCGCCGCGCAAGACTCGATCAGCTGCTCGAGCAGCGCGCGCCCGACGCCACGCCCGACGGCTTCCGGGGCGACGTAGATCGAGTCCTCGACCGTGTACCGGTAGCCCGCCCGCGTCCGGTACGGCGCCGCGTACGCATACCCGAGAAGCGCGCTGCCGTCCTCGGCCACGAAGTACGGCAGCGCCCAGCCGACCACGTTCGCGCGCCGGCGCGTCATCTCGGCGCCGTCGGGGGGCACGACCTCGAACGTCGCGAGCCCGGTGCGCACGTGATGCGAATAGATCGCGGTGATCCCCGGCACGTCGCGTTCCTCTGCGTCGCGCACGACCAAGGTCGCGTTCCTGGCGTTCACTTGCCCGCCTCGCCAGCGAACCCGATCGTTATCCGTTTGTTCCGCTTGCCTTCGCTGCGGATCTTCAGGACCACGACCGGCCCGATCTCGGCGGTGTTCGCGACATGCGTGCCGCCACAGGCCTGCAGGTCGACGCGGTCCACCTCGAGGAGCCGCACGCGCCCCTGCCCCATCGGCGGCGCGACCGACATGGTGCGGACGAGCTCGGGGCTTGCCGCCAGCTCGTCGTCGGTGATCCACCGCGGCGCCACGCGATGCGCAGCCTGCACGAGCGCGTTCAGCTTCGCCTCGACCGGCTCTTTCTCGATGTTGGCGCCCTGGAGGTCGAAATCGAGATGCGCCTTGTCGGCCGCGATCCGCCCCCCGGTGACCGGATACGGCACCGCGGCGCACAGCAAGTGGAGGCAGGTGTGAAAGCGCATGTGGCGATGGCGACGCTCCCAATCGATGTCGGCGGCGACGGCGGTGCCCGGCGCCGGCAGCGCAGCGCCCGGAGCGGGGATGTGCAGCACCTCGTCCGCGTCCTCGCCTTTCACGGTGTCGACGATTGCCGCCTCGCCGCCGTCGAAGCGGAGCGTGCCCGTGTCGCCCGGCTGCCCGCCCCCCGCCGGATAGAACACCGTGTGAGCGAGTCGAATGCCGCGCTCGTCGACTGCCGTCACGGTCGTCTCGCAGCGGCGAAGATACGGATCGTCGCGGAACAGGAGCACGGTTGCCACGGTCGAAGTTTGGCGAATCCCCGGCCCGCCCGCAACGCGCGCGATAATCAGCGCATGACGCTCGACGAACTACGCGGCTCGCTCGAGGCGCCCAGACCCCCCGGGGGCCTCGGCAAGCCGCTCGAAGCCCTCTGGCACGCGGGACGCGGCGACTGGGAGCGCGCGCACCGGATCGTGATGTCCGCGAAGAGCCGCGACGCCGCCTGGGTGCACGCCTTCCTGCACCGCCAGGAGGGCGATTTCGACAACGCCCGGTACTGGTACCGGCAAGCGAAGCGCCCCGAATTCGCCGGGTCGGTCGAGGCCGAGTGGATGTCGATCGCGGTCGATCTGCTCGAGCGCGGCAGATAGCGTGTCACAGCGCGTGACGGCGCACGAACCGCCGGTCGATCCAGTCCTTCCAGTACCAGACCCACGCGCCCTCCGCCGCCCAGCGCCCGCGCGAGGCGACCGCGTACTTGTTCCCGGCGGAGATCAGCGCAAGCGCGTGCTGCTGCGGGACGTAGCGCACCAGCGGCCGGTCCTCGAGCCGAGCCCGCAGGTTGGCGGCGAGCGGCGTCCCCTGCCGTACCGCGTACACACCCGAGCGCGGGCGTGGATGCCCGATCATCGTCGCGCAGTCGCCGGCCGCGAAGACATGGGCGTGCGAGATCGACTGGAGGTGTTCGTTCACCGCGATGAAGCCGGCCGGGTCGAGCGGGACCCCGAGCTCGCGCAGCCACGGCAGCGCCGCCGGCCCGGTCGCCCACACGATCGCGTCGGCATCGATGCGGTAACCGCTCGCTGCGACCATCGCACCCGGCTCGATGCGCGCCGCGGGGCTCCCGAGGTGAACTTCGATCCCGCGCTCGCCCAGAATCCGCGTGAGGATCCCCTGGACGCGCGGGGGGTGGCTCGGCAGGAGCCGGTCGACGTCGGTCGCGAGCTGGCACGCTACCCTGTCGGCGCGGCCGGTATCGCGCCCGAGCCGGTAGTCCATCGCGAGCAGCGTCTCGACCCCGGCCGCGCCGCCACCCACGACGAGCAGCCGCTTGAGCGTCCTGCTGAGCGCGCGCTCGCGCAACGCTCCCCACGCGCGCAGAAACCCGTCGACGGGCTTGACGCCGATCGCGTGCTCGGCGGCGCCGGGAACGCCCCCGGTCGCGGTTGCCGAGCCGACGTCGAGCGATACGAGATCGAATTCGAGCGACGCGCCGCCGGCGAGCGTTACGGTGCGCCGGCGGGGATCGATCCCGGCCGCGCGGGTCTGCAGGAAGCGCACCCGCGTGAACCGCGTCAGGCGTTCGAGGTCGATGTGCACGGCGTCGTGCGCGTAGTGGCCGGCGACGAGCCCGGGCAGCATTCCCGAGTACGGGGTAAGCCGATTCGGGCTGACGAGCACGAGCTCGACGCCGGGCATCGACGCGAGCCGGAAGCTGCGGAGCACCTCGACGTGCGCATGGCCGCCGCCGACGAGGACGAGACGCTTCACGGCGCGCGGCGCACGTCGCTAGCGTTGGAGCCCGTCGACGAGCACGGCCGCACCGACGATCTCGCGCCGTAACCGCGCGAGGTCCTCCGGCCGGTCGACATCCCACAGGGTGTCCAACTCCCGCCAGCGCCAGCCGAGCGCAGCGAGACGCGCGCGGGTGTCCTGAAGTACGTCCGGCCCGCCCCAGGCGATGCGAGTGAAGAGAGCATGCGCCGCGCGGGCCAGCCCGATCAGCGCGTACCCGCCGTCCTCCGTCGGCGCGAGCGCCGCATCGTGGCCGCCCGCGAGCGCCGCGGCCGCATCGCGCAAGTGACGCGGGGTGAGCGCCGGACAGTCGCTGCCGATCACGATCGCCGCGGGCGCCCCGGCGAGCGCGCGTCCGAGCGCGCGGTGCATCCGCTCGCCGAGATCGCCGGGGCCCTGCCCGCCGAGACTCGCGCCGTGCCGCCGCGCGACCGCGGCGAAGAACGGATGGGAGGCGTCGGGTGCGCAGCACAGCTCGACCGGACCCGCCTCGGCTGCGACCGCGGTGGCGAGCGCCCGTTCGACCATTCGCTCGTGAAGCGCGGCTGCGCCGGCGGCCCCGAGCGCGGGAATGAGGCGCGTCTTCGCGTCGCCGGGCACCGGCGCCTTGGCGAAAACGAGAACGGCGGTAGTCAAGCTCGGGGGATCTGCAAGAGGATGGTGCCGCCGTCGTCAACCGTCGTAGCTCCGGCGCAGGCGCTCGGGCGAGGCGCCCAGAAAGTACCGCAGCCGCAGCCACCACATCAGCACGATCGTGCGCACGACGCCGCGCGACTCCCAGCGACGCCCCGAGGTGATCGCGCGCTCGCGCAGGCACAGCGGCGGCGACACACGCTTTAGCCGCTTGCTCAGCGCGACGTCCTCCATCAGCGCGAGCGCCGGAAACCCGCCGACGGCCGCGAAAGCGTCGCGCGCGACGAAGATCGCCTGGTCGCCGGTGGCGATCCCGGTGAGCCGGGAGCGGCGGTTCATCAGCCAGGCGACGAGCGCGAGGAGCGGATGCCGGCCTTCGATCTGCACGTCGAAACGCCCCCAGCTCGCGCCGGATGCGGCGAGCCCGCCGAGCACCGCGCGCTCCGCGCCCGTCGGCAGGCGGGTATCGGCGTGCAGGAAGAGGAGCACGGCACCCGACGCCGCGTCGGCGCCGGCGTTCATCTGGCTCGCGCGTCCGCGCGCCGCGGCGAGCACGCGGTCGGCGAGCGGGCGCGACACGTCCGGGGTGCCGTCGCGGCTCCCGCCGTCGACGACGATCACCTCGTGGCCGTCAGCGCGCAGCGGCTGCAACGCACGAAGCGTCGCGCCGATTCCGGCGGCCTCGTCGAGCGTTGGGATGATCACCGAGAGCAGCATGCGCTCTAGCGCTTCGCGTCGTTCAGCGTCCAGTCGTAATCGAGGAACACGATCGCGGCCTTGCCGTCCTCGATGAGCTTCTGCTGCGCCGGATCGTCCGCGAGGAGCTTGGCATACCGCGCGAAGTACTGCTCCCGCGAACCGATCGCCGGCGTCTTGCCGTCGAAGCCGCGGTAGCCGCTCCGCCAGTCCTCCTTGAACCAGTCGAAGATCTTCGATACCTCGAGCGAGCCCTTGGCGTTGAGGCGATTCCGCGACCGGTCGGAGAGAAAGCGCCGCGCCTGCTCCTCGAACTGCGGGTCGAGCCGATCGGCGACGTAGGCCTCCTCACGGAGCATCGGGCAGCCGATCGAGGCGCAGTTCACCGCGAAGTGCACGCGCGGCTCGTCGTAGGCACCCTTCGCGCGCAGCGTCTCGTGCTCGATCCGGTCGAGGGAGCTCTCGCGGCCGAGCAGCGTGAAGAACCGGTCCTTGAACGGGTTCCCGAACACCTTGCCGAAGTCCCAGATCGACCTGATGTCGGGGTAGCGCGTCAGGATCTTCTCGACCGTGTACGCGTTGTAGGCGTTGATCAGGAACGCCATCTGCTGCGGCTTCGGCCAGCCCTTGAACTCGGCTTCGCTCACCTTCGACAGGCTGTCGAGGTAGGCCTTCAGCTGCGCGCGCTCTTGCGCGAGCCCGGCGTAGCGGACCTGCGACGCCTTCCCGCCGTCGATCACGACGACGTATTTCCTCAGCAGCGCGTTCCACGCCGCGTGCGAGTGGTCGAACTGCGCAGGAACGGCGCCGAACGGCGCCGCGATCAAGGCAATCGTCGCGACGAGCCGCCTCATGCATGCTTCTCTGCCGCGCCGCGCGAGCGCTCGCCCGCCGGGTCGGTCGCCGGTCCGCTGCCACCGCGCATCCAGGCGTGATAGCGCTCTAACAATCGCAGCACGCCCTGGGGCGCATGCGCCCGCTTCCAGTTGCCGGCCGCGTACTTGTTCGCTTCCGTGAGCGTCGGGTAGATGTGGATCGTGCCGAGGATCTTGTTCAGGCCGAAGCCGTGCCTCATCGCGGCAACGTACTCGGCGATCACGTCGCCGGCATGGTCGCCGACGATCGTAACGCCGAGGATGCGGTCCTTGCCCGGCACGGTCAGGACCTTGACGAGCCCCTCCGCCTCGCCGTCGGCGATCGCCCGGTCGAGGTCGTCGAGGCCGTAGGTCGTGACCTCATAGGCAATGCCACGCTCCCTCGCTTCGGTCTCGTTGAGGCCGACTCTCGCGACTTCCGGCTCGGTGAACGTGGCCCACGGGATCACCGAGTAGTCGACCTTGTGCTTCTTGAACCGGCCGAACAGCGCGTTCACCGCGCAGTACCACGCCATGTGCGCGGCGGTGTGAGTGAACTGGTAGGGCCCGGCGACGTCGCCGCAGGCGTAGATGTTCGGGTAGATCGTCTGCAGGTGCTCGTTCACTTCCACGGTGCGCTGAGTCGTCACCGGGATGCCGAGCTCTTCGAGGCCGTACCCCTTGGTGCGCGCGACGCGCCCCACCGCGCAGAGCAGCATGTCGAATGGGATCTCGACGTCCTTGCCGTCGTGCTCGGCGACCATGATCTTCGCGCCCTTCACGACCTTGAAGCTCTTGGCCTTCGTGTTCACGCGCACGTCGATGCCTTCCTGGCGGAAGCGGTGCGCGACCATCTCGGAGATCTCGGGGTCCTCCTTGATCATGATCCGCGGGAGCATCTCGACCTGCGTCACCTTCGCGCCGAAGCGGGCGAAGCATTGGGTCAGCTCGGAGCCGATCGGGCCGCCGCCGAGCACGATCAGCCGCTTGGGCAGCTCGCGGACCTCCCAGACCGTGTCCGACGTCACGTAGTCCACGTCCTCGATGCCGGGGATCGGCGGCACGAACGGCGCTGCGCCGGCCGCAATCACGATCGAGCGGGTGGTCAGCGTCTGCTTCGCGCCATCGGAACGCCGGATCTCGACCGACCACGGCGAGGTGATCCTCGCCTCGCCCTGGACGACGTCCACGCCGAGGCTCGCGTAGCGCTCGGCCGAATCGTGCGGCTCGACGGTCTTGATCACGCGGTGGACCCGGTCCATCACGTCCTTGAACTGGAAGTCGGCGGACGCGCTGCGGATACCGAACTCGCGCGCGCGCTTGACGTGCGACAGGAACTTCGCCGAGCGGATCAGCGCTTTCGACGGCACGCAGCCGAAGTTGAGGCAGTCGCCGCCCATCTTGTGCTTCTCGACCAGCGTCACCTTCGCCTTCACCGCGGCGCCGATGTAAGCCGACACGAGGCCCGCGGACCCGGCGCCGATGACGACGATGTTGCGGTCGAACTTCGCGGGTCTGGGCCACTTCGCGTACACCTTGCGGGCCTTCAGCCAGTCGACGACCCGCTTGGCGATCAGCGGGAAGATGCCGAGCAGCACGAACGAGCCGACCAGACCCGGCGACACCAGCCCGCCGAGCGAGTCGATGCGGGCGATCTGCGTCCCGGCGTTCACGTACACGATCGTCCCGGCGAGCATGCCGAGCTGGCTCACCCAGTAGAACGTCCGCGTCTTTATGGGCGTGAGGCCCATGACCAGGTTGATGACGAAAAACGGGAACGCCGGCACGAGCCGCAGCGCGAAGAGATAGAACGCGCCCTCCTTCTCCACGCCGCGGTTGATCGCGGCGAGCCTGTCGCCGAACTTCGCCTGGATCGCGTCGCGGAGCAGGTAGCGGCTGGCGAGGAACGCAGCCGTGGCGCCGATCGCGGAGGCGAACGACACGATGACCGTGCCCCACAGGAGGCCGAAGATCGCGCCGCCGACGAGCGTCATGATCGCCGCGCCCGGCAACGAGAGCCCGGTCACCGCGACGTAGATCGCGAAGTAGATCGCCGCGGTCCGCAGCGGATGCGCCTGGAAGTACGCGTCGATCGCCGCCTGCTGCTGCTTGAAGTAGTCGAGGCTGAAGTAGCTCTTCAGGTCGAAGACGAAGAACGCCGCGATCAGTGCGGCAATCGCGATCAGGATGACGAGACGGCCCTTGGTCATCAGCTGCCCCCTCTTCCGGGCACGAAACTGGGGCGCTCCCTTGTTGATCCCCATGTCGGCCGCATTCCCGAGTGCGTTCCGCCCGGCGAATGGCGCGACCACGAGTTGCAGCGTTGTGTCGCGATGCAGCGGAGATCCTTACGGCGCGACGCACGGCCTGGGCGAGCTCGTACCCGGGGCCGTCGGTGATCCGCTTGCGGTAGGACACGGCGGCGGGCGAGTCCGCCGGCCACATGCGGTCGAACTGCGCGAGCCAGCGCTCGTGATCGTAGCGGACCGCGAGCGTCTCGACGACGATCGGGCCGAGCCGCTCGCCGTACAGCGCGTCGGCGCGCTCGTCGGTCGAGATCCGCGTGACGAGCCCGAACCGCGTGCCGCGGAAGTTCGGCATCCCGGCGGCGCCGTTGTTCGCGATCACCCCCGCAGGCAGCCGGCAGCGTCACCGGGAGGCAGGTGTGGCTCGAAGCGAACACGCTCACGTCCGCCGCGTCGAACGCGCGCTCGATCGCCTCGTCGGCGAGCTTCTCCTGCGAGAACCGCCATCCCGGCGAGCGACCACGCGTCGCCGTGCACGATCGCGATGCGCACGCCGCCGACGGCGGCGACCGCGTGCATCGAGCAGATCGCCCGAGCGCGTCGCGCAACGCCGGAAAGCTCGCGCGCGGTCGCGCGCAGGCGTCGGAGGATCGCGTTCGAGCGCGCGACGTCGGCGTCGCCGACACATTCCGGATAGGCGCAGCCGCAGCCGGCCGTCCGTCGTCGTCGTTCGCGAGCTCGGTCTCGACGTTGCCGCGGAGCGCGACGTGCTCGAGGACGCGCGCGTTGAGCGCGGCGAAGACCGCCCGGATCGACGTCGAACCAGTTGAAGTCGCCGTTGAAGACGAGCGTCGGGGCCGGCGTCTCCTGCACGGCGAGCTCGACGATCGCGTCGAGCGCGAACGGGTTGCCGTACAGCCCGCCGATCACGTACAGCGTCTCGGCCTCGATCTCAGGCAGCCGCCGGAACACATCCGGCGAGTACCGATACGAGAACGGGCAGTTCCTGCCGGGCGCGTCGACGAGGCTCATCGGCCGCCCTTACGCCAGCGCTCCTCCGCAGCTCGACCCCTGTCCGGCAGTGCAGCCGAAGCAGTGGTCCGCGACCACGATCGGCCGCCCTGCGAGATCCTTGCCGACGAGATCGGCGAGCCGCGTGCGGCGCTTGCCGTCGAAGCGCGCCGGCAGCTCGAGCATCTGGTTGAAGTCGCAGTCGTACACGTAGCCCCGCCAGTCGACCGAGAGCAGCGTGCGGCACATCACCTGCTCGAGGTTCTCCGCGCGATAGCTCGCCTGGAGGAGCGCCATGTACGCGTTGAACTCGCCTTTCGAGATCAGCATCGAGCCGAAGCGCGCGATCGGCATGTTGGCGAGCGTGAAGAGCCGGTTGAACTCGACGCCGTACTCGGCCTGCAGGTGCATGCGGTAGGCATCCTCGAGCGGTGCCTGCGCGGGCGGCAGCGACGGCCCCTGCGGGTTGTAGACGAGGTTGAGCACCAGGGCGGTATCGCCCTTGCCGTAGCCGAGGCCGTTCAGCTTCTTCAGGGCGACGATGCTCCGCGAGAACACGCCCTTGCCGCGCTGGCGATCGACGTTGTCCTCGAGGTAGCAGGGGAGCGAGGCCACGATCTCGACCTGGTGGGCGGCGAGGAACTCGGCGAGATCTTCGTGCCCCGGCTCGTCAAGGATGGTGAGATTGCAGCGGTCCATCACCCGCACGCCGAGCGTCCGCGCCGCGGTCACGAGGTACCGGAAGTGCGGGTTGAGCTCCGGTGCGCCCCCGGTGATGTCGAGCGTCTTCACGTCCGAGCCGCGCAGGAAGGCGAGCACTTCGTCGGCCACGGTGCGCGACATGGCCTCGGTCCGGTTCGGCCCGGCATTGACGTGGCAGTGCACGCAGGTCTGGTTGCACTTGTAGCCGACGTTGATCTGCAGCGTCGCCACGCGTTTGCGCGCGATCGCCGGGAAGTCGCGGCTGCGGAGGAGCGGGAGTGTTGCGTGCACCGGCTGTTTTCCTTCGTGCAGTCGAGCGTTTCGGGCGGTGTCGCGGTTGGTCGGCACGCGGCGCGCGACCCTTGCAACGGACATCGCGTCCGCTTCTTGGCCGGGTACGGCCGAGGTTGCGGATCGGATGCGCCCACCCGGCGAGTGTAGGCGTAAGGCCGCTCGCCCGCAGCCGACGAACCGTCGGTGTCCGTTGGCGCAGGCGCCGCTGCGGGCGTAGGCTCGTGCGAACCTGAAGGACCGGCCATGAAACCCGAGAAGACGATCAACCTCGCGCTGCAGGGCGGCGGCTCGCACGGCGCGTTCGCCTGGGGCGTGCTCGATCGCCTCCTCGAGGACGAGCGCATCGGCATCGAGGGGGTCGTCGGCACCAGCGCGGGCGCGATGAACGCGGCGGTGCTCGCGTACGGCCTGTCGGTCGGCGGGAACCGAGGCGCGCGCGAGAAGCTGCGCGAGTTCTGGACCAGAATCGGAGAGGTGGCCGCCTACTCGCCCCTCCAGCCCTCGTGGCTCGACAAGGCGACGAGCCCGGGCAGCATGGACCAGTCGCCGCTGTGGATGATGTTCGACGCCATGACGCGGTTCCTGTCGCCCTACCAGTTCAACCCGCTCAACCGGCACCCCCTGCGCGACGTCCTGATGGAGGTCGTGGACTTCGATCGGCTCCGCCGCGCGTCGAAGGTGCGTCTCTACACCTGCGCCGTAAACGTGCTGAGCGGGCGCATCCGCGTGTTCGAATGCCACGAGATGTGCATCGAGGCGGTGCTCGCCTCCGCGTGCCTGCCGTTCATGTTCCAGGCGGTCGAAGTGGCCGGCGAGCACTACTGGGACGGCGGCTACATGGGCAACCCGCCGATCTTCCCGCTGATCTACAACTGCGACTCGCGCGACGTGCTGCTGGTGATGATCAACCCGATCGTGATCGACGAGGTGCCGAGGACCGCGCAGGCGATCTTCGACCGGATCAACACCTTGTCCTTCAACTCGTCGCTGATGCGCGAGATGCGCGCGATCAACTTCGTGACGAAGCTCGTCGACGCGGGCTTCGACGACGGCGGGCGGCTCAAGCGGATGTTCATCCACTGCGTCGACGCCGAGGAGGAGATGCGCAAGCTCGGCACGTCGTCGAAGCTGAATGCCCAGTGGGACTTCCTGATGTATCTCCACCAGCTCGGCCGCGCGCGCGCCGGAAGCTTCCTCGAGGCGAACTACGACAAGCTCGGCCGCGAGTCGTCGACCGACCTCGGATCCCGGTTCCTCTAACGCGTGCATCCAAAGCGCGCGCGGCCGCGTATCTTCTCCCGACGGTTCTCCCCTCAAGCCAGTACCGTCGCTGCCCGTCCCCCCGACGGGTACCTAAGCCCCGCGAGAATCGCGGGGCTATTTCTATGTTCGGGCTGATCGGCTGATGTGCTGCGGCGCGGGAGGCGGAGCCCGGGTGATATATATTCGGCTCCTATGGGGCATCGGCTGTCGAAGATCACGACGCGCACCGGCGACGCCGGCGAGACGGGGCTCGCAGACGGCTCGCGGGTGCCGAAGGACAGCCCGCGGGTCGCGGCGCTTGGCGAGGTCGATGAGCTGAACTCGACCCTCGGCGTGCTGCTCACCGAGGACCTGCCGGCCGAGGTGCGCACGGCGCTCACCGGCATCCAGCACGACCTTTTCGACCTGGGCGGCGAGCTCGCGATTCCGGGGCGCCCGATGATGACCGACGCGCAGGTCGCCAACCTCGAAGCGCTCGTTGTCCGGTTCAACGCCGACCTCGCCCCGCTCAAGGAATTCATCCTGCCGGGCGGCACGCGCGCGGCCGCTCTCGCCCATCTCGCGCGGACGGTGTGCCGCCGCGCCGAGCGCTCGCTCGTCGCGCTCGCGCGCGCGGAGGAACTCCCGGCGACTGGCCGCGTCTACCTCAACCGTCTCTCCGACCTGCTGTTCATCCTCGGGCGGGTGCTGAACCGTGCCGGCGGCGGGGCTGACGTGCAGTGGCAGCGAACCAAGAGGCCTTGAAACTCCTGGCCGGGGCGGAGGTCTGAGGCGTGGACCCGGCCCAGAACCAGCTCCTCGCCGGCCTCCTGACCGCCTGCGCGCGGAAGGACGAGGCGGCATTTTCCCGGCTTTATCAGAGCACTTCCTCGAAACTGTTCGGGGTCGCCGTGCGTATATTGCGGCGGGAGGACTGGGCGGAGGAGGTCCTTCAGGACTGCTACGTAAACATCTGGAACCACGCCGGGTCGTACGAGCCGCGGCTGTCCGCGCCGATGACGTGGATGACCAGTATCGTGCGCAACCGCTGCCTCGACTGGCTGCGAAGGCCCAACCTCGAGGTGGCGCTCTCGCGCGCCGACGACGACGGCGACGATCCGATCGACAGCGTGGCGAGCGACGATCCCGGCCCGCTCGACGAGCTCGCCCGGTCCGCCGAGGCGAAAGCCCTCGCCGACTGCCTCCGCCAGCTCGAGGTGAAGCAGCGCCAGGCGATCATGCTGGCGTTCTACGAGGGGTTGTCGCACTCGGAGCTCGCGAGCCACATGCGACAGCCGCTCGGAACGGTGAAGACGTGGGTGCGACGCGGGCTGGAGCGGCTCAAAGGCTGTCTTGGATCAGAGTAGGCAAATCGGGGGATGGGCAAGGAGGTTTTGTCCCCGCTCATGCGCGGGGGCTAGACCCGGAACGATATGAAGTACCGCGGAAAACCGGAATTGCAGGACAAGCTGGCTGCGGAGTACGTGCTCGGCACGCTGCGGGGTCGGGCGCGCCTGCGCTTCCAGGCATGGCTCCGCGAGGATGCCGCGCTGCGGCGGGCGGTCGCCGAGTGGGAAAGCCGGCTTGCACCGATGGCCGCCAGCGTCACCGAAGTCCGCCCGCCGCAACGGGTCTGGACCTCGATCCAGTCTCGCATCGGGGGCGGCACGCGCGCGACAAGGCCGGGATTGTGGGAGAGCCTCGCGTTCTGGCGCAACTGGGGTCTCGTGGCAACCGGCTGCGCGGCCGCACTCGTCGCGGCGCTCGCGCTGCGGGCGCCGCAGACGATCGAAGCGCCGGTCGTGAAGACGGTCGAGGCGCCGGTCCAAGGCATACAGCCCTCCTACGTCGCCCTGCTCCATGCGACGCAGGACGGCCAGAAGCTCGTCTTCGTCGCCTATGCCCCCCGCAATTCGGACGAGCTTTGGGTCAGGAAAGTCGCGCTCGGCGACGCGCCGCCGGACCACGGTTACGAGCTGTGGGGCCTCCCGGCCACGGCCGGGGAGGCGCCGAAGTCGCTCGGCATGCTGCCGAAGGACGAAAAAGGCACGATCAGGCTGGCTGCGGCGGCCGACCAGTCGCTCAGGGACTTTCCCGCGCTGGCGATCAGCATCGAGCCTGCGGGCGGCTCGAAGACCGGACTCCCGACCGGCCCGGTCGTCGCCAAGGGCGACTGCCACCAGCTCTGGTAGAGGTCCGCCCGGCCTCCGGCCCGGAGCAGGACAAGGGGCCTTGCGTATCCCCATCGTTCGACGAGTGACTGTGCCGTTTGTCGGCCCGCTGGCGCCGCGCGTCCCGGCACGGGGGGGAAAGCGGAACGAGTGCCGCGCCCCGCCCCTGCTATGCCATTAGCATTTCATCCACCGGCCGCCGCACTGCTTGCGCGGTGCGGACACCTGGAACGACCATGGACGCCGGCTCGCCCACCCTCTTCGCCGCTGCAGCGCTCGGCGCGATCGCCGCGCTCACCCCGGCGGCGGTGTGGCTCCTGCGCCGGCGGAGCGCCCCTGCCGACGACCCGCGTGCCCGCGAGCGGCGCGCCCGCGAGCTCGGCTGGCAGTACGACGAGACGACGGTCGGCGACACCGTTTTCACGCTCCGCGGCGAGACCTCGGGCGTTAAGTGGAAGGTCCGTTACCGCGAGGACCCGACGCGGCCCGAGCAGCGCCCGGCCCTCACCTGGGCGACGCGCAGCGTGCAAGGCTCGGCGACCGAGCTCCGCCTGATCGGCAAGGAGCGCTACGACCGCGGCAAGGCGCTGGTCGAGCCGGTGATCGGGCAGCTCTCCAGCCTCATTCTCAGCCCCCGCGAGATCGCGCTCGCGCAGGCGCGCGCAGAGTTCGTGGAGCGGACGCCGCCCGCCGACGTGGGCAGCCGCACGTTCCGCAAGCGCTATGTCGTTCTCGCGCGCAACCACCGGCTCGGCCGCGCGCTCCTCGACGACAAGACCGAGTCGCTGCTCCTCGATTGGGGGCGCGTAGCCCCGGTGCCCGAGGAGGTGGTGTCCGTCTGGATCGACTGGCAGGGCCTGCGGATCGACGTCGACGCACCCTGGACCGGCATCCGCGAGATCGAGCACCTGGTAGCGCTCGGGATGTGCCTTGCCTCCGGCTTCCGGCGCCATGCCGCCGCACCCGGCGTCACGCGCTGGATGGAGACCCAGCCGGACAGCGCAGTCTAGGCACCTCGCCCATCCTCCGGCTGGGACGCCCTCCTTCCGCTCGCCGCCGGACGCCTCGACATGCCGGCGACGCCGGTGCGCGTTCGGGAAGCGATCCGGCGCGGGCGATGCGCGCTCCGCAGCCCGAACCCCACGCCGACTTTGCCCGGCCCGATAAGATCGGTGCATGGGACGTCTCCGTGACTGGGCGCGCCGGCTGCAGAGCGAGACGCTCGCGCTCTACCTTGCCGCGCGCGACCGGCGGACGCCGTGGTACGCGCGGCTGCTCGTCGCCGCGATCGTCGCCTATGCGCTGTCGCCGATCGACCTCATCCCCGACTTCGTGCCGGTGCTGGGGCTGCTCGACGAGCTCGTCCTGGTTCCGCTCGGCATCGCGGTCGCGCTACGGCTGATCCCGGCCGAGGTAATTGCGGACGCCCGCGAGCGGGTGCGGATCGAGCTCGCGGGGAAGCGTCCGCGCAGCCGCGCCGCCGCAGCCGTGATCGTCGGGGTCTGGGCCACCGCGTTCGTCGTCCTCGCCTTCGGCGCGCGATACGCCTGGCGCGTGGCCCATGTCGGCACAGGATTCGCCGCCAAGAGCGTCTGCTCCGGCGTCTTCGTGTCGGGCCGCGCGCAGGAGGCGGTTATCACGGAGGATCTCGCCGCCTATCGCAATCCCGTGGTCGACCTCGTGCGGGTGGAAGTGGACCGCGCGCGCGGCGTCGCGACAGCCAGGCTGCTGGGACTCGCCGAGCGCCAAGCGGTGCACCGGGAGGGTCTAGGCTGCACGCTCGCGATCGGCGCCAGCGTCGCGGCGCTGAAGGACACTGCGCCGGATCTCCCACCCGTGCCGCGGGCGCAGGCGCTCGTCGACGGCCCGCCCGAGGTCGCGCTCGAGCACGCGCTCGACGACGCATTCTCCGACCGCGGGCGCGGACAATCCCGGCGTACCCGCGCGGTCGTCATCCTTCACCGCGGCCGCATCGTCGCCGAGCGCTACGCGCCCGGTTTCGGTCCCGACACCCCGCTCCCGGGCTGGTCGATGACGAAGAGCGTCGTCGGCGCGCTCGCCGGGGTACTTGTCGCGCGCGGCCGTTGGCAGCTCGACGCGCCGGCCCCGGTGCCCGACTGGCTCGTGCCGGGCGACCCGCGCGGCGCGATCACGCTCGATCAGCTGCTCCGGATGTCGAGCGGCCTGGCGTTCGGGGAGCGGTACGCCGACCCCCTCTCCGACGTGAACGTCATGCTGTGGGCGAGCGGCGACACCGGCGCGTTTGCCGCCGCGAAGCCGCTCGTGCATCCGCCAGGCACGCACTGGCACTACGCCAGCGGCACGACCAACATCCTTTCGCGCGCGATGCGCGAAGTGCTCGGTGCGGACTACGCCGCGTTCCCGCGCCGCGCGCTCTTCGAGCCGCTCGGAATGGCGAGCGCAGTCCTGGAGCCGGATGCCTCGGGTACCTTCGTCGGCTCTTCGTTCATGTACGCGACCGCGCGCGACTGGGCGCGGTTCGGCCTGCTCTTCCTCAACGACGGGATGTGGAACGGCCAGCGCATTCTGCCGGCCGGCTGGGCGCGTGCGGCGGCCGTCCCGGCGGTCCCGGGCAGCCGCTACGGCGCGCATTGGTGGCTGCGGCTCAAGCGACCGGGTGGTGCACCACCCCTCGCGCTCCCCGGCGACGTCTTCCATGCCGGCGGTCATGCCGGCCAGTACGTGACCGTCGTTCCCTCGCGCGGGCTCGTAATCGTGCGGCTCGGCCACTCGATCGACGACGGCGCCTGGGACCAGGAGGCGTTCGTCGCCAGTATCGTAGCGGTCATTCCGCCATGACCCACCGCCCGGCCTCCCGGAGGACCGCCCGCCGCGCTCCGCACCCTCGCGTCGGGCTGAAATGACGACGCGCTCGCTCGTCAAGTTCGCTTGGCTCTCCGGGAGGACCGCCCGCCGCGCTCCGCACCTTCGCGTCGGGCTGAAATGATGACGCGCTCGCTCGTCAAGTTCGCTTGGCTCTCCGGGAGGACCGCCCGCCGCGCTCCGCACCTTCGCGTCGGGCTGAAATGATGACGCGCTCGCTCGTCAAGTTCGCCTGGCTCTCGGTCCTCGCCGCTATCGCGACGATCGCGCTGAAAACCGCCGCGTGGTGGCTCACCGGCTCCGTCGGGATGCTGTCGGACGCGCTCGAGTCGTTTGTGAATCTCGCCGCCGCGGTCGTGACGCTCGCGATGCTGACGGTCGCCGCGCGCCCGCCCGACGACGAGTACGCCTACGGCTACTCGAAGGCCGAGTATTTCGCGAGCGGCTTCGAGGGCACGCTGATCGTGGTCGCCGCGGCGCTGATCGCGATCGCCGCGGTCGAGCGGCTGTTGGCGCCGCAACCCCTCGAGCGCGTCGGCGTCGGCCTCGCGATCTCGGTCGCGGCTTCGATCGTGAACTTCGGCGCCGCGCGCGTGCTCGCCCGCGCGGGCCGGCACTATCGCTCGATCGCGCTCGAGGCCGACGCACAGCACCTGATCACCGACGTGTGGACCTCGGCCGGTGTCGTGGCCGGGGTCGCGCTCGTCGCGCTCACCGGGTGGTTGTGGCTGGATCCGGTGATCGCGCTCGCGGTCGCCGCAAACATCGTCTGGGCGGGCGTACGGATCGTCCGGCGCTCGGTAGTCGGGTTGCTCGATCGCGCACTTCCGGAGGCCGAACGGCGGGCCATCCAGGCCGCGCTCGACGCATTCCGTGAACGCGGGGTGGAGTTCCACGCGCTGCGGACGCGCGCGGCCGCCGGCCGGTCGTTCGTCTCCATGCACGTGCTCGTTCCCGGCGCCTGGAGCGTCCAGCACGGCCACGACGCGCTGGAGGAAATCGAGGCGCGGGTGCGCGAAGCGGTGCCCAATGCGATCGTCTTCACCCATCTCGAGCCGCTCGAGGATCCGGCGTCGTACCGCGACGAGCCGCTCGACCACGGCCCGTAGCTCGGGGACACGCGCCAAGATAGTCGGTCGCCACAGCGCCGGTCACCGGAGCCGGGGCTTGGCCGAAGCGGCGGGGCGTCTCAGCCGCAGCCGGCCGCGAGCCGCCCGACGAGATCGCCTGCCTCCTTGGCGTTCGCTTCGGCGGCGGACTCGAAGAGGTCGACGCTCCCCGGCCGCCCGGCCACGGCGCCTTTCAGGCCGAAGCCGCGGCCGGCCACGTACTCGATCACCCGCAGCTCGATGCCCTTGATCGGGACCTGCGCCTCGGGTTTGGGCTTGCCGTCGAGCTGTTCGTGGACCACGAGCGTGCACGGCGGCCGGAAGTCGTAGCGATGCGAACGCCCGCTCACCTGCTCCTCGCCCAGGCGGTTGAGCGCCTGAAGAACCGTCTGCTGCTCGGCGGAGAGCGCGGCGGCGGGCGGAGGGGGCGGCTGCTCGGTCTTGCCGCAGCCAGCGAGGATCAGCGCGAGGAGCGCCGCCGCCGCAGCGAGGCCGCGTCGGCCCGGCGCGCTCGCCGCCCCGGGCGACACTTCGGATGGCACGATCGGATTTTCCTTGACGAGCGGCCGAGTATAGTCGCGTCGACAACCCCGATCACCGCGCGGCCTCGACGCGAGCATCCCCGCCCGGCCGCCCCTGGTTTTCTTGAGTCAGATCATTGTCATCGAGTGCCCGGGTGGCGCGTTGACCCGATCGCGCGGTGCGCCGCCTTCGATCGCCGGGGACGGGCGCCAGTCGCTTGAAAACAGAGCGCTTTTCCTGCGAACCGCCGCAGAGTAGACTTACCTCATGTCTAGGGCGACCCGCCGGCCGCGACCTGGAGCTAGCCAGGCACGGTGCAAGAAGCGGGCGCTTTGTCTGGAGGTGGAGTGAAGCCAACCGATATCGGCAATCCCGATTACTTTCACAAGGTCGTCGATTGTCAGTGGGCGTGTCCCGCCCACACTCCCGTCCCCGAATACATCCGGTTGATCGCCGCAGGCCGTTACGGCGATGCGTACATGGTCAACTGGAGGTCGAATGTCTTTCCCGGAATCCTCGGTCGGACCTGTGACCGGCCGTGTGAGCCCGCCTGCCGACGCGGCCGCGTCGAGGACGGTCCGGCGGGAGAGGCGAAGGAGTCCCAGGCTTCCGCTGGCAAGGAACCGGTCGCGATCTGCCGCCTGAAGCGGGTCGCCGCCGACTACAAGGAGGACATCCGCCCGCGCCTGCCGAAGCCCGCGGCGCAGAAGAACGGCAAGCGCGTCGCGTGCGTGGGCGCGGGTCCGGCATCGCTCACCGTCGCGCGTGATCTCGCCCCGCTCGGCTACGCGGTCGTCGTGTACGACGGCGACGCGCGGGCCGGCGGCATGATCCGCAGCCAGATCCCGAAGTTCCGCCTTCCCGAGGAGATCATCGACGAGGAGGTCGGCTACGTGCTCGATCTCGGCGTCGAGTTCCGCGGCGGCGCGTACGTGTCGTCGATGCAGCGGCTGCTCGGCGACGGGTACGACGCGATCTTCGTCGGCTGCGGCGCGCCGCGCGGGCGCGACCTCGATCTCCCCGGCCGGAAGGAGGCGGCGGCGAACATCCACATCGGCATCGACTGGCTCTCGAGCGTGTCGTTCGGCCACACGACGAAGATCGGCAGGCGCGTGATCGTCCTCGGCGGCGGCAACACCGCGATGGACTGCTGCCGCTCGTCGAAGCGCCTCGGCGGCGAGGACGTGAAGGTGATCGTCCGCTCCGGCTTCGAGGAGATGAAGGCGAGCCCGTGGGAGAAGGAGGACGCGATGCACGAGGGCATCCCGATCCTCAACTACCTCGTGCCGAAGGCGTTCACCCACGCGAACGGCAGGCTCACCGGCGTGACCTTCGGGAAGGTGCAGGCGGTCTACGACGCCAAGGGCCGCCGCAGCCTAATCCCCACCGACGAGCAGGACGTGCACTTCGAATGCGACGACGTGCTGGTCGCCGTCGGGCAGGAGAACGCCTTCCCCTGGATCGAGCGCGACTGCGGCGTCGAGTTCGACCAGCACGGGATGCCGAAGCTCGACCCGGTGACGCTCCAGTCGAGCCTGCCGAACGTCCTGTTCGGCGGCGACTCGGCGCTCGGGCCGAAGAACATCATCTGGGCGGTCGCGCACGGCCACGACGCTGCGATCTCGATCGACCGCTACTGTCACGGCGAGGACGTCGCGAAGCGCCCCCCGCCCGGCGTCTCGATGATGTCGCAGAAGATGGGCATCCACGAGTGGAGCTACGACAACGACATCGCGCTCGACCCGCGCTTCAAGGTGCCGTGGCGCGACGTGAACCAGACGCTGAAGAACATCAAGGTCGAGGTCGAGCTCGGCTTCGACCCGGCCACCGCGTTCAAGGAGGCGCAGCGCTGCCTGAACTGCGACGTCCAGACAGTCTTCACCGACAAGCTCTGCATCGAGTGCGACGCCTGCGTCGACATCTGCCCGATGGATTGCATCAGCTTCGTCCCGAACGGCGACGAGCAGGACCTGCGGGCGAGGCTCCGCGCACCGGCAAAGAACCGAGAGCAGGACCTATACGTGTCGGCGCCGCTGAAGACGACGCGCGTGATGGTGAAGGACGAGGACGTCTGTCTGCACTGCGGCCTCTGCGCCGAACGCTGCCCGACCGGTGCGTGGGACATGCAGAAGTTCCTGCTCGACCTCACCCACGCCGGGCCGTCCTGCCGCGACCCGCGCAAGCGCCCGCTCAAGGCGGCATGATCGTCGGGAACCGAAACCGAGCAACCATGGCAAAACCCATCGAAGCGATCAACGACTTCGTCGTCAAGTTCGCCAACGTCAACGGCTCCGGCTCGGCGTCAGCGAACACGCTGTTCGCCAAGGCGATCATGCGCATGGGCGTGCCGGTAAGCCCGCGCAACATCTTCCCGTCGAACATCCAGGGGCTGCCCACCTGGTACGAGGTCCGCGTGTCCGAGCACCGCTACCTCGGACGGCGCGGCGGCGTCGACCTGATGGTGGCGATGAACCCGCAGACCTGGGACAACGACCTCGCCGAGGTCGACCCCGGCGGTTACCTCTTCTACGACTCCACCAAGCCGCTGCCGAAGGCGAAGTTCCGCGACGACATCACCGTCATCGGGATGCCGCTCACCGCGATCTGCAATGACACCTACACCGACCCGCGTCAGCGCCAGCTCTTCAAGAACATCCTCTACGTCGGCGCGCTGTCGGCGCTGCTCGACATCGACCCCGGCGCGATCGCCGAGCTGATCGGCGAGCAGTACAAGGGGAAGGAAGCGCTCCTCAAGCCGAACGTGCACGCGCTCCAGCTCGGCCGCGACTACGCGCTCGCCAAGCTCGCGTGCCCGCTCGGCGTGCGGGTGAAGCGCGCGGACGCCGTCGGGAAGCGCATTTTCATCGAAGGCAACAACGCCGCGGCGCTCGGCTGCGTCTACGGCGGCGCGACCGTGGCGGCGTGGTACCCGATCACGCCCTCCTCCTCGATGGCCGAGGCGTTCCAGCGTCACTGCAAGCGGTTCCGCCACGAGCCGGAAACCAACAAGGCGCGCTACGCGATCATCCAGGGCGAGGACGAGCTCGCCTCGATCGGCATCGTGATCGGCGCGGCGTGGAACGGCGCGCGGGCGTTCACCTGCACCTCCGGCCCGGGCATCTCGCTCATGCAGGAGTTCATCGGCCTCGCCTACTTCGCCGAGATCCCGGCGGTGCTGTTCGACGTGCAGCGCGGCGGCCCGTCGACCGGCATGCCGACCCGCACCCAGCAGTCCGACATCCTCGCGTGCGCCTACGCGTCGCACGGCGACACCAAGCACCCGCTGCTCTTCCCGGAGGATCCGAAGGAGTCGTTCGAGTTCGCCGCGCTCTCGTTCGATCTCGCCGACCGGCTGCAGACGCCGGTGTTCGTGATGCTCGACCTCGACATCGGCATGAACGAGCGGCTCTGCGAGCCGCTCACCTGGGACGACGCGACGCGCTACGACCGCGGCAAGGTGATGACCCGCGACGACCTCGAGTCGGGCAGGGAGTTCGGCCGCTATCTCGACGTCGACGGCGACGGGGTGCCGTTCCGGACCTATCCCGGCACGCATCCGACGCGCGGCGGGTACTTCACCCGCGGCACCACGAAGAACGCGTACGCGATGTACTCCGAGGCGGGGCCGGACTACATGTACAACATGCAGCGGCTGCTGAAGAAGTTCGAGACCGCCAAGTCGCTCGTCCCGCAGCCGGTGCTCATCCCGGCGGAATACCCGGCGCGCTTCGGCGCGATCTTCTACGGTTCGACCAGCGCGGCCATGCACGAGGCGCTCGAGACGCTCGCCGCGCGGGGCATCTACGTCAACGCGCTGCGCGTGCGCGCCTTCCCCTTCCAGGACGAGATCGCCGATTTCGTCGCCTCGCACTCGAAGGTGTTCGTGGTCGAGCAGAATCGCGACGCGCAGCTGAAGACGCTGCTCGTGAACGACGCCGGCGTGAACCCGGCGAGCCTCATCCCGGTCCTGCACTACGACGGCACGCCGATCACCGCGCGCTTCATCACCGAGGCGATCGCGGACCGCGTGCGGCGGCTGAACGTGCAGCCGCTCCGCAAGGTGGCCCAATGACGTACATCGCGAAACCGAAGCTGCACCACCCGACCCTGCCGAAGAACCGCCTCGGCTACACCCGCCGCGACTACGAGGGCAAGATCTCGACCCTCTGCGCCGGCTGCGGCCACGACTCCATCTCGGCGGCGATCATCCAGGCCTGCTGGGAGCTCGCGATCGAGCCGCACCGCGTCGCCAAGCTGTCGGGCATCGGCTGCTCGTCGAAGACGCCCGACTACTTCCTCGGGAACTCGCACGGCTTCAACAGCGTGCACGGCCGCATGCCGTCGGTGGTGACCGGGGCGAACCTCGCGAACCGCGAGCTGCTCTACCTCGGCGTCTCGGGCGACGGCGACTCGGCCTCGATCGGGCTCGGCCAGTTCGCGCACTGCATGCGCCGCGGCGTGAACATGGTCTATATCGTCGAGAACAACGGCGTCTACGGATTGACGAAGGGGCAGTTCTCCGCCACCGCCGATCGCGGCTCGAAGTCGAAGCGTGGCGTCGCCAACACCGACGCGTCGATCGACATGGTCATGCTCGCGCTGCAGCTCGGCGCCGGCTTCGTCGCGCGCGGCTTCTCCGGCGACAAGGACCAGCTCGTGCCGCTCATAAGGGCGGCGATCGAGCACCGCGGCGCCGCGTTCATCGACGTGATCAGCCCGTGCGTCGCGTTCAACAACCACGCCGGCTCGACGAAGAGCTACGACTACGTGCGCGAGCACAACGACGCGGTCAACTTCCTCGACTTCATCTCGCCGCGCGCGGCGATCACGGCCCAGTACGACCCGGGCACGGTGCAGGCGGTGACGCTGCACGACGGCTCGACGGTGCTGCTGCGCAAGCTGCACGACGGCTACGACGCCCACGACCGGGTCGGGGCGATGAACTACCTCGCCCATCACCAGTCGAACGGCGAGATTCCGACCGGGCTGCTCTACGTCGAGCGCGAGCCCGAGGATCTGCACGCGCACCTGAACACGGTCGACGTCGCGCTCAACCAGCTCGGCGAGCGCGAGCTGTGCCCGGGTTCGGCGGTGCTCGAGAAGGTCAACGCCAGCTTGCGCTGACGACACCGTCATCGCGGCGAAAGGGGCGCAGCCCTGCCCCCCGTGCGAGGCGCGGAAAGGCGCGTGCGCGACGGGCTCGAAGCGCTCCCGCACCCGACGTCGCACGGCTCTGACGCACACCGCGCTCGGCCGCCAGCGTTCAACTCAGTCGTTTGTCCGCCACTGCTCCTCGGCGGCCGCTCACCTGAAGTTTGGGCGTCTAGCATCCAGGCGCGGCTATACTTCCATTTGCGTGCACTCCCAGTTCGGGGCCCGACATGAAACTCACCGCTGTCTTTCAGAAGGTCCGCGAGGGCTATATCGGATTTGTCGAGGAGTTACCAGGCGCTAACACACGGGCCCGCACACTCAAACAAGCCCGCGCCAACCTCGCAGAGGCCGTTGAGCTCGCCCTTCAGGCGAACCGCAGCCTCTCGAAGAAGTCGATTGGCAAGAAGAAGGTCATTCGTGAGCCGCTGGTCCTCGCGATTGAATGAAGCGCCGTGACCCGATCCGGCACCTTGAGACACAGTAGGAGCCTGCGTGTATGGCGTCCTTCGCGAGGGCGGAAGACATTCGGTGTACGCCAGTCGTCTGAGCGGGAAGGTATCGACCATCCCGCGTCATCGCGAGATCAACGACTTCCTTGCGCGGAAGATCTGCCGTGATCTCGAAGTCCCCGAGCCGTAAGACGCCCAACCCCTGTGAGGCCCGGCCCGTCAACGGGTGACAGCGTTGCGACTCGCTCGAATCTCACTGCGAAGGGTCTCGCAGGCCAACCAAGGAGAGAACCATGAAATTCGCACTCCGTCGCCCGGCGAGGTTGCTTGCGGCATGCGCTGTCGTCGCGGTTTGCGCCGCCGGCGCCGCCGTGGCTCAGCAACAGCGTTGCCTGACCGATTCCAAATTCGGACCGAACGACGAGGTCGGCAACCTCAACCACGTGACCCAGGCAAAGACGCTCGCCGCCGCGAAGCTCGTGACGCGAGGCAAGGCATATCGCCTCGGGATCGAGACGAACAAGGACACGCCCGCCTTTCCGCCGCGCACCTTCGGGATCACGATCCTCCAGCCGGGCCAGGTCGCCGGCGGCTCCCTCGGGCCGACCAAGACCACCTACAACGACGACATCATCACCGGCTGGGTCGGCATCGGCTCGCAGCTCGACGGGCTTGGCCACATCGGCATCGACGGCCTCTACTACAACTGCAACAAGGCCGCCGAGTTCGCAATGACGGACGGCCTGAAGAAGCTCGGCGTCGAGAAAGTGCCCGCGATCGCCACGCGTGGCGTACTGCTCGACATGGCCGGCTACTTCAATACCGACATCGTCAAGGAAGGCACGGCGTTCAACCGCGCGGAGATCGAAGGCGCGATGAAGCGCCAGGGGGTCAAGTCGATCGAGAAGGGCGACGTGGTGCTCTTCTACACCGGCTGGACCAAGCTGATCGGCAAGGACAACAAGCGCTACGGTTCCGTCGAGCCCGGGCTGGGCGTGGAAGGCGCCAAACACCTCGCTTCGCTGGAGGTGGCGATGGTCGGTGCCGACACCTGGGGCCTCGAGGTGATTCCGTTCGAGAAGAATGCCGGCGTGTTCGAGGTGCATCAGGTCCTGCTCCCGCTCAACGGCATCTACATCCTCGAGAACATGAATACGGAGGAGATGGTCAAGGACCAGGCCTGGGAGTTCCTGTTCACGCTCGGGCCCTCGCGCATCACCGGGGCGGTGCAGGCGATCATCAATCCGATCGCCATCAAGTAGCACCTCCGCGTCTGGCCTCCGGCGCCGATGCCTGGATCACTCAGCTTGGTGTCGCCGTGTAGGGAGCGCACCCGCTACGGCGCCCTTTACCGGGAGATTCCATGCTCATCACTGGCAAGTGCCACTGCGGCAACATCGCTTTCGAGCTCGACTGGGAAGGAGACCCGCCGGAGATACCGGCGCGCGCGTGCGGTTGTTCGTTCTGCGTCAAGCACGGCGGCGTCTGGACCTCCAATCCGAACGCCACGCTGGCGGTCGTGATCGGCGATGCCAGGCTCGTATCGAGATACGCCTTCGGCACCCGAACTGCCACGTTTCACGTCTGCTCGCGGTGCGGCGCCGTGCCGCTCGTTACCAGCGAAATCGGGAACCGCCTCTACGCTGTCGTCAACGTCAACGCATTCGAGAACGCCGCTCAGTCGTGGCTTCGCCGCGCCACCGCCAACTTCGAAGGGGAAGACGTCGAGTCGCGCCTTGCGCGCAGAAGACGCAACTGGATCGCCAATGTCCGAGGCGTCGAAAAGGGTGCTTAACCCCCGGTTCGTTCGAACGGACCCGTTCCGGCCAACGGCAACGCCGGGCGTCAGCAGTGCGGCTCCGAAGTCAGTGAGGGATTGCGCGTGACCATTCGAGTCGTGCGCCTCGGCGCCGATCGATTCCCTGGCGAGGGCCTTCGCATCGGTACGGTTAGGCGCCCTCCTCGCGGCGTTCCGAAGAGTGACTATTCGTCGAAGAACTTCTACGACGTCTGGTTGCCGATGCTTGCGCCCAGCGCTGAAACCGTGAAACTCGCACGGCAAGCGAAGACCGAGGGTGATCGGGTCAGGTTCATGAAGAAATATCGCGCCGAGATGGCGAGACCCGAGCACCGAGCAACGCTCGATCTCCTAGCTGCTCTCTCTCACCACGCCAACTTCTCCGTCGGCTGCTATTGCGCCGACGAATCTCGGTGCCATCGATCCGTGCTTCGCGCCTTGCTGCGGGAGCGCGGTGCGCTGATGATATGAAGGGTGCGCCCTCAGCGGCGATCGAGGGTAGCGGCGGGCGTATTGCCCCACCTTGCGCAGCACCTCCGCGAAGGACTAGGCGCACGCCATGCGGCGACCCACGCAGCGTGGACCCGCCAATCTGATCACGACAGTGCTGGCGGAGACATCCGGTCGTTCAGGTTCCTCGAGCGCTTCACGCGCCGGGAATGCCGTGGTCCTAGCAAATGCTGATCAGATGAATCGGTCCAGACCAGGGCTCCGTGCCGATCCTTGAAGGAAGAACAGCATCCCGTGAGCGATGCCTGGCGGGCCGCTCCAGGGGACCGCTTGCCAGCAGCCCGGGCGTTGGGGGTAAAGTCTCACCGGTAAGGCAGGGAACACGAACCTGCCTGCCACTCTTGCGGAGGGCCAATGGACGACGTGATCCGCTTCCTTCTGCAGAACTTCACGCTGACGCTGCTCGTCCTCGGGCTCGTTGCATCGGCGGTATCGCTCCTGCAAGTGCCCCGCCCGTGGACGGCCGGCGCGGTGGTCGAGGCGCTCTTTTCATACTTCATTCTCTTCTCGATCGCGCTCAGTCATCTCTACAGCTTCGTTGCTCACGTCTTCTTCGGCGAGATGACAGCGCGCTTCATCGGTTGGGCGGACAGCCCGTTCCAGACCGAGATCGGTTTCGCGAGCCTGGGTTTCGCGGCCGTCGGCTTTCTCGCATTCCGGGGCAGTTTCGACATGCGCACGGCTGCCGTTTTGGGGCCTGCGTGCTTCCTGCTCGGCGCGTCAGGGGGCCACGTCCTGGAGATCCTCAGAGCACACAACCTTGCGCCGGGGAATGCGGGCGTGATCCTCTACACCGACATCCTGCTTCCCGTTATCGGCCTCACCCTGCTCTGGCTCGAGCATCGGTGCTCCCGGGAGAGCGCCACGGCGCCGGGCGCGGGGCACGAAAACACCGCCCCCACGTGACTCAACGTCCCAAGCTGCCGCCGAGCTACGGACACGTCCGAGGTGCCCAGTGACGCGGAGCAAGGCGAAAGACTTCGTCGTCACCAATGGCGCCGCCAGCGTCGTCGACTACTTCCACCTGCCGCCGAACCGCGTGATCGAGCTGGGGACCCAGATCGAGATCTGACGAACTGCGTTAGGATCCGGGAACCATGATCGCCATCACGCCCGCAATCCGCGCCAGTCTCGCTCCCACCGGAAAGCTCCGCGTCGGCCTCAATTTCGGCAACTTCCTGCTGACGAGGAAGCCGGCGCCGGGCGGCGAGCCCGGCGGCATCGCGCCCGATCTCGGACGCGAGATCGCCCGTCGCGCCGGCCTCGCAATCGAGTTCGTCCACTACGATCAGGCCGGGAAGCTCGCCGACGGGGGGAAAGCCGGCGACTGGGACGTCGCCTTCCTCGCCAACGAGCCGGTACGCGCGCAGGAGATCGACTTCTCGCCGGCGTATCTCGAGATCGAGACGAGCTATCTCGTCCCGGCCGGGTCCTCGATCCGCACGATCGACGACGTCGACCGCGAAGGCGTGCGGATCGCCGTGTCGGACCGGGCCGCGTACGACCTCTATCTCAGCCGCTCCCTGAAGCACGCGAAGCTCGTGCGCGCGGAAGGGATCGAGGGCTCCTATCAGCTATGGGTCAAGGAGAAGCTGGACGCGCTCGCCGGCCTCAAGCCGCGGCTCGTGGCCGACGCCGAGAAGCACCCCGGGTCGCGCGTGCTCGACGGACGGTTCACCGCCGTCCAGCAGTCGATCGGAACGCCCAAGGGGCGCGACACCGCCGCGCAATATCTCCGCGAGTTCGTCGCGGAGGCGAAGGCATCCGAGCTCGTCGCGAAAGTGATCGAAGCGAACGGGGTGCGCGGGGTGTCGGTGGCGCCGTAGCTGCGCCACTGGGCCCCGGCGTCCGCCGGGGCGACAGTCACTGGCCGACGAATCGCCGCCAGCTCCCGAGCGCCGAGATGTCCTGCGCGCCGGCGGTGGCGTAGCTCTCGCAAACGAACCCGCGCAGCAGCTCGCCGTCCTCCAGCTCGACCGTGCCGATCGCGAGGGGCGGCGGGATCCCGTCGACGAAGCTGCCAACCGTTTCCGCGGGTAGCGCCCAGACCTCGACCTCGATCGCGTGGCCGTCCGTGTCGGACCGGACCATCCCCGGACGCGGCGGCGTGAACCCCGCCAGCGCATACAGGCGGTAGCGCGGCGCGGTCCGGCACGCGCGGACGAGCCGCCCGTCCCGCTCAGTGAGCTGGTGATTGAGCGGCAGCCCCGACATGTGCGCGCCGCACACTGCGAGCCGCACCAATCCGGGCAAGGATGCGGCCGCCTCGTGCGCTGCCGGCAGCGGCGTCTTCGTCGCGCCCATGCGCTGCACGAGCCGCCGCTGCACCGCGCCGCCCAGTCGGCACAGCCCCTCGTCCGTGAACGCGCGGGCCGCGAGCGTGACGCCGAACGGCAGGCCGTTCGCCTGGAACCCGGCCGGCACCGCGATCGCGGCGAGGTCGAGCAGGTTCATGAAGTTCGTGTAGTAGCCGAGATTGGTGTTCAGCTGCACCGGGTCGGCGTTCACCTCGGCAATGGTGTAGATCGTCCCGGCGGTGGGCGTGACGAGGAGATCGATCGCCCTCAACACCGGCTCGACCGCGCGCCGGATCTCCTGCAGGCGGTATTCGGCGGCGAAGGCGTCGGCGGCGCTGAACTTCGCCGCCCCGGCGAGGATCTCGCGCGTGACCGGGAAGGCCGCGTCCGGGCGACGATCGAAGAACTCGCGGATCGCAAGGTAGCGCTCCGCCACCCACGGCCCGCCGTAGAGCAGCCGCGCCGTCTCGGCGAACGGCGCGAAATCGACCTCGACGCGACGCGCGCCCATCCGCTCGAGCTCCGCGACCGCGGCCACGAACAGGCGCTCCGCCTCGCCGTTGCCGAAGAACTCGAGCTGCGAAGCGTGTGGCACCCCGAATCGACAGCCCCCGAGCGTGTCCGGCAGCGGCGCGGCAGCCGGCCGTCGCGACCACGGGTCGCGCGCATCGAAGCCGTGCGCGATCCCGAGCACCGCGCGCGCGTCCTCCGCCGTGAGCGCGAAGATTGAAACGCAGTCGAGCGAGCGGCATGCAGGCACCATGCCGCGCGTGCTCAACAGGCCTCTCGTCGGCTTGAGACCGACGACATTGTTGAACGCGGCCGGGACCCGCCCCGAGCCGGCGGTGTCGGTGCCGAGCGCGAAGCTCACCAGCCCTGCAGCAACCGCAACGGCCGACCCGGAGCTCGAGCCGCCGGACACGTAGCGCGCGTCGAACGTGTTCGCGCACGCGCCGTACGGCGAGCGCGTGCCGACGAGCCCGGTAGCGAACTGGTCGAGATTCGTCTTGCCGATTGCGATCGCGCCGGCATCGACGAGCGCCTCAACCACCGGCGACGATTCGGCGGGCGAGTACGCAAACGCCGGACAGGCCGCGGTCGTCGGCTGGCCGGCGACGTCGATGTTGTCCTTGATCGCGAACGGGATGCCGTAGAGCGGGAGGCCCTCGGGCCCGCGCCGCTCGAGGTCGTCCGCGCGCGCCGCGAGTGCCTCGCGCGGCGAGAGATGGATCCAGACCTTGTCGTCGCCGCGCGCGCCGATGCGCGCGAGCACGCCCTCGACGACTTCGCGCGGGCGCACGTCGCCCGCACGCAGTCGCGAGCCGAGCGCCGCGAGATCCAGACTGTCCTCGGGATGCAGCATGGCGGTCGGCCGACACTAGCAGATTGATGCAGAAGCGGCCACGGCCCTGGCGTCCGTGCTCCACATCGTCATCAAGCCGGCCCCGGGCCTCGAGAGGGCCCGTGCGAGAATCACGGCGCCCGCCCCGGAGGATCGCGATGCCCGCCGCCCGTCCCGCCGTCCAGTCGCTCCGCGCCTCGAAGATTCGCGAGGTCGCGAACGCCGGAATGGGCGATCCCGACGTGCTCGCGTTCTGGTTCGGCGAGCCCGACGAGGTGACGCCGGCGTTCATCCGGGAAGCGGCGATCGAGGCGCTGCGGGCCGGCGACACGTTCTACACCCACAACCTCGGCATCCCGCCGCTGCGCGAGGCAATCGCCGGTTACGTGTCCCGGCTGCACCGTCCCGTCGACCTCGAGCGCGTCGCGGTCACCAACTCCGGGATGTCCGCGCTCATGCTCGCCACGCAGGCGATCGTGGGGAGCGGCGATCGCGTCGTCGAAGTGACGCCGCTGTGGCCGAACCTGGTCGAGATCCCGAAGATCCTCGGCGCATCGGTGGAATGCGTGCCGCTCGCCTTCGGGCCGCACGGCTGGACGCTCGATCTCGACCGGCTGCTCGCTGCGCTGACGCCCGACACGCGGGCGCTCTACGTCAACTCGCCCAACAACCCCACGGGCTGGACGATCGATCGCGACGCCCAGCGCACGCTGCTCGACCACTGCCGGACCAGCGGCATCTGGATCGTCGCCGACGACGCGTACGAGCGGCTGTACTACGGCGCGCCCGCGGACGGCGGAGCAGTGCCTGCGCCCGAAGGGCGTAGGTGCGACCCGGGAGCGGGCGATGGCGCGTCGGACAAGTCCGCGGGCCCCCTGCGCATCTCCGCGGTCGCATCCCCGCCAAGCGGGGCCCCTGCTCCGCGCTCCGACGCGCCGGGGACCGCGGCAGCCCCCTCGTTCCTCGATCTCGCGGCGAGCGACGACCGGGTGATCAGCACCAACACGTTCTCCAAGAGCTGGCTCATGACCGGCTGGCGACTCGGCTGGCTAATCATGCCGCCGGCGCTCCTCCCCGCGATCGGCAAGCTGATCGAGTACAACACCTCGTGCGCGCAAGGGTTCGTGCAGCGCGCAGGCATCGCCGCGGTCACGCACGGCGAGCCGGTGGTCGCGCGCTTCGCCGCGCGGCTGCGCGGCGCGCGCGACTTCCTGGTCGCCCGGCTCGCCGCAGTTCCCGGCGTGACGGTCCACTCGCCGCCGGGCGCGATGTACGCCTTCTTCCGTGTCGACGGTGTCGCGGACAGCCTCGCCTTCTGCAAGCGGCTCGTCACCGAGGCGAAACTCGGGCTCGCGCCAGGCGCGGCGTTCGGTCCCGAAGGCGAAGGCTTCGTGCGCTGGTGCTTCGCGGCGAGCGAGACGCGGCTCGCCGACGGCGTGGCTCGGCTCGCCCGCTCGCTCGAGACGGCGCGCGCATAGGCGGCTCGGCGCGGCTTCGCCATCGCCGCCGCTGTCGGTCACTCGACAGCGTCCGGCAGGAACAACTTCACGTCTGGCGCGAGGCGGCCCGGGCGTTCGTCGCGGGACTGCGGCAAATTTCTCACTTAGTGCGATGCGCGAAACACCGGTCTTCGTCGTCTGCCCGGGTCCCGTGTACGGCTGGGCCGTCACGGCGAGGGGCAGCACCCAGAATCATCTCTTCTCGGACAAGAAAGTGGCGGTGAGCTACGCCCGCAGCTGGGCGGAGGCCAATCGTCCGGCCCGTGTGCGCCTCGAGAACCGCGACGGCCGGATCGAGGCGGAGTGGTTCTACGCGCCCTACGCCAGAGGGTAGACGGACCCCGCCCGCCGCGCAGCGCCCGATCGGCGCGGACGGCGCACTCCTATCGCTTCCGGGCAACCAGCAGCACGTTGGCAAACGGCGTAGCGCCGTTCACCGGCTCGGCCGCGACCGTGAACCCGTGCCGCTCGAGCGCGGCGGCCCAGTCCGCGATGCTGCGGCGGTGGAACCGGTGCATGCCCTGCCCGCGAGCGATCGCGACCAGCTGATCCACCGTCCAGGTCAGCGCAGCGGCAAAGCCGGCCGACGGATCGCCGACCCGGGTCAGGAACAGCTGTCCCGGACCGAGCGCCTGCGCGATGCGCGCGAGCAGCGACTCCTGCGCGTCGGGCTCGAGGTAGTGGAGGACGTCCATCAGCACGATAACGTCGCTCGACGGCAGCGGCGCCGCGCGGAGGTCGCCGAGCTCGATCGTTGCCTCGCCCGCGACCGCGACGCGCGCGCGCCCGACGTCCTTCGCCAGGAACTCGATGCCGCGCAGCGCGAGGCGCGCAGGAGGAGGCGGCCATCCTGCCGGCCATTTGCCCGCGCGATGCTCGTCACGCGCAGCGAGGAGGAGCGCGAGCAGCGTCCCCTGTCCGCAGCCGAGATCGAGCAGGCGCGCGCCGTCGGGAATCGCCCCGCGCCGCAACAGCTCGGCGAAGATCGGATCGCCGCGCAGCTTGCCGCGGGCGAAATGGCGGGCGAACCGCCCGGCCGGTCCGAACCGTCGGGCGGCGGCGTCGAAGAGGTGCTCAACCGCCGGGTCGATCACCGCAGGCGGAGCCGAGGCTGACCGGCCTGAGCCGCCGGCTCGCCGCGAGCTCCAGCAGCCTGGGGAGCACCTCGAGCACCGTCGGCTGCGCGCGGCGCGCGCTGGTCGCGACGCCGTCGTGCAGCACGAGCACGTCCCCGGCCGCGAGCCGGGCCGAGAGGCGGCGCAGCACCCGCGAGACGTCGCTGTCGATCGTGTCGTAGCCGCGCCGCGTCCACGACACATAGCCGAGCCCGAGGCGCGCGAGCACCGGGTCGGCGAACGGGCTGCGTACGCCGAACGGCGCGCGGAAGAACGCCGGCGCGCGCCCCGCCAGCTGCGATAGGGTGTCCTGAGCGGCCTCGATCTCGCGCCGGAGTCGCCGCGGCCCGTACCAGCCGAGCGCAGTCGAATGGCGCTGACTGTGATTCTCGACCGAGTGGCCGCGCCGCACGATCTCGCGGATGACCGCGGGATGCGCCGCTGCGCGGCTCCCGACGCAGAAGAAGCTCGCCCGCGCGCCGGTGCGGTCGAGAAGGTCGAGCACCCGCGGTGTCAGCTCGGGATCGGGGCCGTCGTCGAAGGTGATCGCGATCTCGCCGCGGCGCGCCGCGGCGTCCGGCAGCCGCGTCATGTTGGGGCCGAGCAGCCCGCTCCGCGGCGCGAAGCCCGCGCCGAACAACGCCACGTGGTTCGCCGCGACCGCACCGAGCACGGCGACCCATGCCTCGGGCGCCGCGACGAGTGCAGCAACGCCGGCTGCGTGCAGGATCGCGCTCGCCTTGAGCGCGGCGGCAGGACGCCAGGGACGGGCGGGGGGAACCCTGCCGGCTGCCCCGATGGAATCGATGGGCATGATTGCCCGGGGATTATTCCAGAGCCGCGCCGCCGCTTCCACACGAGTCGTGGTAGATTTTCGGCGCATGTCCGAAGGTCCTGCCCGGCAGTCGTCAGTGTCTTCCACCCCGATCCCCGGGCCCGCCGCCCCAGCCAGCCGCTGCGACGTTCTCGTGATCGGCGGCGGCCCGGGCGGCTCGACGATCGCCGCGCTGCTCGCCGGCCGCGGGCACGACGTCGTCGTCGTCGAGAAGGACCGCCACCCGCGCTTCCACATCGGCGAGTCGCTGCTCCCGCTCAACCTGCCGCTCTTCGACCGGCTCGGCGTGCGCGCCGAGATCGAGGCGATCGCGATGATCAAGCACGGCGCGCAGTTCTGCTCCGCGGAGCACGGTCGCTCGCTCACCTTCGACTTCAGCGAGCAGCTCGACCCCGCATGGCCCTACGCCTACCAGGTACGCCGGTCCGAGTTCGACCATCTGCTGCTGCGGCACTGCGCCGGGCAGGGGGCGCAGGTGCGCGAGGGCACGCGCGTCACCGCGGTCGAGTTCGAGCCGGACGGCGTCGAGGCCGCGATCGCGGACGATGGCGGCGCGACGGCGCGCATCCGGGCGCGGTTCCTCGTCGACGCGTCGGGACGCGACACGTTCCTCGCCGGCAAGCTCGGGCTGAAGCGGCGGAACGAAAAGCACTCGAGCGCCGCGCTCTTCGGCCACTTCACCGGCGCCGAGCGGCTGCCCGGCCGCGAGGAAGGCAACATCAGCATCTTCTGGTTCCCGCACGGCTGGATGTGGTTCATCCCGCTGAAGGACGGCACGACGAGCGTCGGGGCGGTGTGCTGGCCGTACTACCTCAAGACGCGCAAGGGCGATCTCACCGAGTTCTTCCTCGCGACGCTCGCGCTCTCGCCCGAGCTCGCCGCGCGCCTGCGCGACGCGAAGCTCACCGGTCCCGCGACCGCGACCGGCAACTATTCCTACTACGCCGACCGGATGGCCGGCGACCGGTACATCCTCGTCGGCGACGCGTACGGCTTCATCGATCCGGTGTTCTCGAGCGGCGTGTATCTCGCGATGAACAGCGCGTTCCTCGGCGCCGACGTCGTCGAGAGCGTCCTGCGCGATCCCGCCGCCGCGCCGCGGCTCTACCGGCGCTTCGACCGCCAAGTCCGGCGCGGGCTGCGTACCTTCTCGTGGATGATCTACCGCATGACCTCGCCCACCATGCGGAACCTCATCATGGGCCCGCGGAACCTGCTCGGCGTGCAGTCGGCGGTGGTGTCGTTCCTCGCCGGCGACGTGTTCCGCTTCCGGCCGGTGATGCCGCGGCTCTACCTCTTCCGCGCGATCTACTACTGGTTCAGTTTCGCGGCGCTCCGCACGAGCGTGCGCGCCTGGCGCCGCCGGCGCGAGGCGATCCGCCCGGTGGAAACGGCATAGCGGTGCGGCGCGCTCTGGTCGCGCTCGCCCTCGCCGCGCTTGCGCCCGTCGGACACGCCGTAGAGCGGCCGCTCTGGGAGGCGGGCGTCGGCGCGACCGGCCTCTACCTGCCCGACTACCGGGGCGCGAACCAGAGCCGGGGCTACGTCTTCCCGCTCCCGTTCTTCGCCTATCGCGGCGAGTACCTCAGGGTCGACCGCGAGGGGATCCGCGGCATCTTCTTCCAGTCCGACCGGGTCGAGCTGGACGTCAGCCTGTTCGGCACGCCGCCGGTGGACTCGAGCGACAACACCGCGCGCCAGGGGATGCCCGATCTCGACGCGACGGTCGAGGTGGGCCCGGTGCTCGTCTTCACGCTCGCGCGCGACCGACGGATCGACTACAACTACCGGCTGCAGCTGCGACTCCCGTTCCGTACTGCGATCGCGACCGACTTCTCGCACTGGCACAACATCGGCTGGGTCGCTTACCCGCACCTCAACCTCGACGTGCGGCCCGAGTTCCTCGGCGGCCGGTGGAACGTCGGATTCAGTGCCGGGCCGCTCTACGCCACGCAGAGCTTCCACCAGTATTTCTACGGCGTCGCACCGCAGTTCGCGACGCCGGAGCGGCCCGCCTACCAGGCGACGGGCGGCTATTCCGGCATGACGCTGATCGCGGGGATGAGCCGCCGCATCGACAAGTTCTGGGTGGGAGCCTACGCCCGTTACGACAACCTGAGCGGCGCGGTGTTCGACTCGAGCCCGCTCGTCAAGCAGAACTACGCGTGGGCGGGCGGGATCGCCATCGCGTGGGTGTTCGCGGAGTCGGGCACCAAAGTGCAGACCCCGGATTAGCGTTCCCTAGCTCGCCTCGTCGGCGGTCACGGTGTCGTCGCGCGCGCGCCGGGCGAGGCTGCGGTACAGGCCGGCCGGATACATCCCCCGGCGCAAGAGGTGCCACGCGATCATCCGCGAGATGCGGGCGATGTCGAGCACCGGGCGGAAGTGGCTCGGCCGCGCGTTTGTCGGGTAGACGGCCGCGATCGCGACGCTGCGGCAGCGCACGCCCAGCCGCGCCGCAGTGATGAGCGCCTCGCTCTCGAAGACGAACCCGCGGCCCGGGCCGTGCTTTACCTCGAGGCGCCGCAGCAGCGACGCCGGGTAGACGCGAAATCCGGACTGGCTATCGTCGAGGGGCTGCCCCGCGGCCCAGCCGATCCAGAAGTCCGCCACGCGGTTCGCGGCGCGGCGCGCACGCGGCGCCGTCTCGCGGCCGACGAGTCGCGCGCCGATCACGATGTCGTCCGGATGGGCGCGCGCGATGCGCACGAGGCGCGGCACGTCCTCCGGCGCGTGCTGGCCGTCGCCGTCGAGCGTCACGACGCCGTCGGCGCCGAGCGCGAGCGCGTGCTGCATCCCGCGCCACAGGCTCGCGCCCTTGCCGCGGTTGCGCTCGTTTTGCAGGAGCACGACCGGCAACCCGACAAGCCGCTCGTGCGTGCCGTCGGTCGAGCCGTCGTCCACGACGATCACCGTCGCAGCAGCCTGCAGCGCACGCGCGGCGATGTCGGCGATCGTCGCTGCCTCGTTGCGGGCGGGAATCACGACTGCGTACCGCTGCTCGGCGCCGGTCACGCGAGGCCTCCCGCGACCGCGACGATCTGCGCGGTGATGTAGCCGGCGTCGTCGGAGACGAAGAAGCCGACGAGCGCCGCCACCTCTTCCGGCGTCGCCGCGCGCTGCATCGGCACCAGCGTCTTGATGCGCTCCGGCGGGAAGGCCTGCGCCGTCGCCGGCGACTCGACGACGCCGGGTGCGACCACGTTCACCGTCACCCCGCGCGAGGCCACCTCCAGCGCGAGCGATTTCGTCGCGCCGTGCAGCGCTGCCTTGGCCGCGGCATAGTTGGCCTGTCCGCGGTTGCCGATCAGCGCGGAGACGGACGAGATGCTGACGATCCTGCCCCACCGCGTCGAGAGCATCGGCAGCAGCAGCGGTTGCGTGACGTTGAAGAAGCCGTTCAGATTGACGTCGATCACGCTGCGCCACTGCGCGCGCGTCATGCCGGGCATCGGCGCGTCGGCGTGAGTTCCGGCGTTGTTCACGAGCACCTGCACCGGTCCGCGCGCGAGGAGGCGCTCGAGCGCGTGCGCCGCCGCATCCGCGTCGGTCACGTCGAACGCGATGGTCTCCGCTGCGCCGCCGGCCGCCGTGATCTCGCGGGCGAGCCGCTCGGCCGCATCGGTACGCTTGTTCCCGTGCACGGTCACATGCAGACCGGCGCGCGCGAGCCGGCGACAGATTGCCGGGCCGATCGCACCGGTCGCTCCGGTCACCAGGGCGCGCTTCGTCACGGCCGGCGACGGCTCAATCGGCGCCGCGCGGCGCGGCGGAAACCGCGAGCCACAGGCCGGGTAGCCACTCGAGTGTGATCCGGTCGGCACGTCGGGCCGCCAGCGCCGCGACGACCGGCAGGCCTCGCGCGGCGGCGTTGCCGGTTCGCAGCCGCTCGAGCGCCGGGTCGGCGAGCGTCGTCGCCTCCCCCTCGCTCCCGAGGTCGACCTCGATCGAGCCGAGGCTTGCGGCGCCGGGGCCCGGCGAGAGCAGCAATGCGAGCCCGCACGGCAGCGTGATCGGCACGACCGCGGCGAGCGGCGGCGGCGGCGGCAGATCGTAGGCGACGAGGAGCACCGGGCGGCGCTGGGAACCGACCTGCACGAGGGCCTCGAGCAGGCCGGCGGCGAAGCTGCCCTGATCCGCGCACAGGCTCGTCGAGGACGCGCGCGCGCCGGTCGCGATGCTCCAGTAGCCGGCGGCCGCGTTGTGCACGGAGTTGTGGAACCGCGTCGGCGAAACGTCCCGCTCCGCGCCGGCGAGCGTCTCGCAGATCTGGTGCAGCACCTCGCCGTTGCCGGTGGCGCAGGTGAACACCGTCGCGAGCTCGCTCGCCCGGGTGCCGCTCGGTGCGAGCGCCTCGGTGCCGATGTGCAGCGCGAGCTTCACCAGGTCGCCGCAGCGACGCCGCTCCGCCGCGGGGAGGATGTCGGCAGCCGGGCGCGGCATCTCGCCCGGCTCGTAGCGCGCCTCGCCGGCGAGCACCGGGCGCGCCGCCCGCCAGCCCGCGAGGCCGGGGGCGAGGAGTCCGACGCCATCGACGTACGCCTTCATCGTCAGGGGCGACCGAATATCACGCTGCAGTTGTTGCCGCCGAACCCGAACGAGTTCGACAGTACGTAGCGCGGCGCGGCCGGCTCGCCGTCGAGCAGCACGTTGCAGCCGCATTCGATATCAAGCACGCGGGTGTTCGCGGTCCCGGGCAGGAACCCGCGCTCGAGCGCGAGCAGCGCGACGATCGCCTCGGTGATGCCCGCGGCGCCGAGCAGGTGACCGTGAGCGCCCTTGGTCGCGCTGCAGGGCGTCCGCGGTCCGAACACGTCGCGCACCGCGCGCCCTTCCGCGACATCGTTGGTGCGCGTCGCCGTCCCGTGCAGATTGACGTAGCCTACCGCGCCCGGCGCGAGCGCCGCCGCCGCGAGCGCACCCTCCATCGCGAGCCGCGCCCCGAGTCCCTCGGGATGCGGCGTCGACATGTGATAAGCGTCGCAGCTCTCGCCCACCCCGGCGAGCACCGCGCCCTCGCCCGTGCGCTCGAGCAGCGCGAACCCGGCGCCCTCGCCGATCGAGATCCCGTTCCGCTCGGCGTCGTACGGGCGGCACGGCGCACCCGACAGGAGCTCGAGCGACCGGAACCCGTACAGCGTCGTGAGACACAGGCTGTCCACGCCGCCGACGACGGCCGCGTCGACGAACCCGGTGTCGATCAGCCGCGCCGCGCTCGCGAACACCTTCGCGCTCGACGAACAGGCGGTGGACACGACGTGCGCCGGACCTTCCAGCTCGAGCGCCGCGCGCACGAAGGCCGCGAGCGAGAACGTGCTGTGGGTCTCGGCAAAGCGGAAATCGTCAGGCAGCGCGACGGTGCCCGGAGCGCGCCGCTGATAGGCGCGCTCCGTCGACAGCACGCCGGAGGTGCTGGTGCCGACGATGACGGCGATGCGGCGCGGCCCGTAGCGCGCGCACGCCGCGGTCACCGCGTCCCGGAACCCGTCCTGCGCAAGTCCCAGCCAGGCGAGGCGGTTGTTGCGGCAGTCGAACGCCGCGAGCTCGCCCGGCAGGCGCGTCTCCTCCACGCCCGCAACCCGGCCGATGAACGTGTCGAGGGCGACGTCCTCGAAGTCGCAGCGCACGAGCCCCGAGCGGCGCTCGCGCAGGCTGCGCCACCATGAATCGATGCCCCTGCCGAGGCAGTTGACGCCGGTGTAGCGGGTGACGATCGGGAAGGTCAAGGTCGGAGCAATGCCGGAGACCGGCGAAACGCCAGGCTCGCTCAGTTCGGCCGATTCTATCAGCCCCGGCCGCGCGCGATCAGCGTCGCGAAGGCGAAGCTCGCCACCGCCCCAATGGCCGCGGTGGCGCCGATCATCTTCAGCACCGGGATCTGCGACCAGGCCAGCAGCCCAAAGGCGAGCGCCGTCGTCGTGGCGCAGAACGCAACCGCGAACACCGTGCGCCGCCGCTCGCCCTCGTCTGTCGGCTCGCGCTCGAAGAACAAAGCGTAATTCGATCCCACGCCAGCGACGAGGAGCAGCGCCACGAGGTGGAACAGCGTGAGCTTGGTGCCAGCGGCAAGGAGGATCGCGGCGGCGCCGGCGACTGCAGCGGCGATCGGGGCGAGGACTTGCAGCACGCGCACGGCCGAGCGCAGATGGATCGCGAGCAGGGCCACGATGATCGCGAGCCCTGCGCCCCAGAGCGCGAGCGCGCGCTCGCGGTACGTGGCGAGGAGCGAGGTCGACTCGGCGCGGATGTCGAGGAGCGACGCGCCCGCGGGCGCCAATCCTGCGATGCGCTCGGCAAGTGCGGCCGGATCGCCGACACCGCGAACCGGCAGGAGCGCGTGCCAGCGCCCGTCGCGCCGCACGAGGAGCGCCTCGGTCTTGAGGCCGAACGCGGTGCCGGCGAGCTGTGCGCGCTCGAGGGGGCGTGCGGCGCGCGCCGCGGCCACGTCGCGCACGAACGGCTCGAAAAGATCCGGCTTGAACGGCGACGATGCCACGACGGCGGCGAGGTCCGCGCGCAACGTCGCCTCGTCGGGCAGCGCCGCGCGACGCGCTGCCTGCGCGCGGCGGCTCGGGAGATATGCTGCGGGCGAGTCGAATCCGGCGATGACCTTGGCATCGACGAGCGCGGCAAGCGGGCCGGCGAGCGACTCCGCCGCCTCGAGCGCGGCGTCCTCGGTCTCTCCCGACACGACGACGAGCCAGCGTGCGTCCGGCGCGCCGAGCGCCGCCCGCAGGCGTCCATCGAGCCCCTGCGCCGCCGCGCCAACGGGGTTCAGTCGCGCGAGGTCGTCGTCCCAGACCGGCTGAGCGCGCCAGATGACCGCGGCGGCGACCAGCGTCACCAGCCCGAGCGCCGCAAGCCGCGCGCGAAGCGACCACCGCCAGCGCGGGACGAGCCGGGCGATGCGGTCTGCTCCGTGGGGCACGCCGGCCCGGACCGGAATGCCGGGCAGCACCCAGCGCGTCACCGCGGCGGCAACGACGAGCCCGACGACGGCGAAGAGACCGAGCTGCGCGAGACCGGGGAACCCGGCGAACAGCATCGCGCAGAAGCTCGCCGCTGAGACGGCAAGCCCGAGGCGCAAGGTCGGCCAGATGCGCGCGAACGAGGCGGCCGGCGGCTCGTCCCGCGAGCGCTGGGCGTAGAAGTAGATCGCGTAGTCGATCGCCTCCCCGATCAGCACCACCCCGAAGCCGAGCGTGATGCCGTGAACGGTGCCGAAGGCGAGCGCGACCGCGGCCACCCCGGCGAGCGCGCCGGTCACGACCGGGACGAAGGCGAGCACGAGCACGGGGAGCGACCGGAACGCGAGGAGCAGCATGCCGGCGACGAGCACCGTCGCAACGCCCGAGAGGCGCCGGACGTCGCCGCGGATCGCCTCGCGCGAGAGCACCGCGAACACCGCGGGACCGGAGCGGTGGAGGACCGCCCCTGCTTCGCGCTCCGGCGCGCCCGCGGACGGCGGAGCAGTGCCTACGCCCGGAGGGCGTAGGTGCGACCCGGGAGCGGGCGATGGCGTGCCGGATTTGTCCGCGGGCCCCCCGCGCGCCTCCGCGGTCGCATCCCCGCCAAGCGGGGCCCCTGCTCCGCGCTCCGGCGCGCCCGTCTCCGCGAGCGCCGCGGCGAATGCCTGATCGATCAGCGCCAGATTCGCCTGTTGCGCGTCGAGGTCGAAGCCCGGCGCCGCGGTCTGCACGAGCAAGAGGGCGGTGCGCCGGTCGCGGGACATCCAGACCCCGCGGTGCGTCGGCGGGCGCGCTTCGCCCTCGAGCCCCGCGAGCACGCGCAGCGATTCTCCCGTCGGATCGGCGGGCAGATAGCGCCGCACGAGCGCGCCCGCCGGCGAGGCGAGCGCTTCGTAGCCGCGCTCGAGCGCGGCGGCGAGGGACGTCCGGTCGAAGCGCCCCGGCACGATGCCGGGGCTCAGCACGTAGCGGTGCGCGAACAGGAACTCGCGATCGGCCTGCGCGGCCGCGGCATCGCCGTTCGCGACGTAGACGAAGTCGGGTCGGCCCTGCAGCCGCTTCGCGAGCGCGCGGCTCAGGGCTGCGAGCGTTTCAGGCGCCGCGCCTTCGATGCCCAGCAACAGGAGCCGCGCAGCGACGCCTTCGCGCAGCTCGCCGACGAGCAACCGCTGCGCCGGCGTCGCGGCCTCCGGCAGGAACGCCGACATGTCGGCGGTGAAGCGGGCGTGCCCCGCGACGAGTCCGCAGGCGGCGACAAAGACGAGAAAGACGAGGAGCGGGCCGCGGCGGGCGCTCAACCGCGGTCCTTCGTGATGGTCATCACCGAGCGGTCGCCGCTCGCCTCGAGGATCTCGATGCGCCGCACCTCGCCGCCCGTGCCGCCGATCAACACCTTCTGCACGAGCTCGGCCATCTGCGGATCCGACGGCAGGAGATGCAGCCGCCAGTCGGACCAGGCACCGTCCAGCTCGACGCGGTAGTGGCGGCGCAGCGCCGCAAGGTCTCCGGCCAGCGTGCCGCGGATGCTCTCGACGAACGCCCGGATCGCGGGATAGTCGGCGAGCCGCAGCTCCAGTCGTTTCCGCGTAGCACTTTCGATCAGCACCGTTTCGCCGTCGACGGCGAAGCGCTCGTCGCGCGGCGCGAGCGTGTGCTTCTCGAGGCGCGCGGGGGCAGCGTAGGTGAGCGTCCCGCTCGACTCGATCGGCGCCTTGAGGAGCGCGCTCGACTTCGTCTCCTTGAAGCGCACGGTGCCCGGGCCGTTCTTCGCGAGCGCCGCCATCAGCGGCTCGAGCGCGAGCGGCGGGTCGGCCGCCCGCGCGTGGAACACGGCGAGGCTCGCGAGAAGCAGACTGAAGGTTGCGATTCGCATGGCGGCGAAGCATAGCAACTCGGCGCGTGCCCGGGTCCGCGTTACTCCGCGTTACACTCGGCGGGAGCCGCCCCGCATGCCGCCCGCATCGAACCGCACGCAACCCGACCGCCGCGCAGCGCTGATCCCGCCGGAGATCCTGCCGTTCTTCGACGATGTCTTCGCGCGGTCCTGCGAGCTCATCGAGGAGTACGTCGCCCGCCTCGCGCTCGCCGCGTTCCGGTCGACCGGTCTCGCGGAGGCCTGCGCCGAACCCGCCACCGTCGAAGAGGCGATCGCCCGCGCGGGGCTCGCGGCGGGCGTCGCGCGCGTGCCCGTCGCGTGGCTGCTCGCGACGCTCGCGGCGCGCGGGTGGGTCGAGCGGGCGTCGGGCGCAGGCGACGGGGCGCGCTTCCGCGTGCGCCAGCCGCTCCCGGCGCTCGACCCCCAGGAGATCATTGCCGCGCAGGCCGCGAACGACGAGCGGTGCCTGCCGTCGTATCGCATCGCCGCAATGGCGGCCGAGCGCTATCCGGCCGTCCTTCGCGGCGAGCTCACCGGCGAGCAGGCGCTGTTCGACCCCGAAGGCATCGTCGTATGGTCGAAGTACTTCTCGAACGCGAACCCGGCATATGCGGTCAGCAACGCGATCGGGGCGGTCGCGGCGGAACGTGCGCTGTCCGAGGCCGGGGGCGCGGTGCTCGAGCTCGGGGGCGGGCTGGGCAGCGGCGCGGAGGCGCTGCTCGAGCGGCTCGCCGCGGGAGCGGCATCGTCCTATCGCTTCACCGAGATCTCGCCGCTCTTCCTGCGGCGCGCCGAACGGTCGCTCGGCGCGCGTTTTCGCGGCCGCGGGCTCGAGTTTGCGCCGCTCGACATCGACCGGCCGTTCGCCGCGGGCGGCATCGCGCCCGGCACCTTCGCGCTCGTCTACGGGGTCAACGTGCTGCACGTCGCGCGCGATCTCGCGGCGACTCTCGCCGAGATCCGCACCGCACTCGCGCCGGGAGGCGCGCTCGTGATCTCGGAATGCGTACGACCGTTCGCCGGGCAGCCGGTTTACGTCGAGCTGGCGTTCAACCTGCTCGCGGCGTTCCGCGACCCCCTGCTCGTCCCCGGCTGGCGACCGAACGGCGGCTTCCTCACGCCGGAGCAGTGGACCGAGGCGCTCGCTGCGAACGGTTTCGGGGAGGTGAAGATCTATCCCGACATCGGCGCGATACGCGAGACCTTCCCCCAGTTCGTCGTCGCGGCAATCAGCGCGAGGCGCATGTGAAGGCGACCATCACCCTGGGCCCGGATGCGCCGTATTTCGCTGGCCACTTCCCCGGGCGCCCGATCCTGCCGGGCGTCATCGAGCTCGCGCTCATGGCGGAGGCGGCTGCGCGCGTCTCCGGCCGCGACGGCCCGTTGCACACGATCCCGTTCGCGCGGTTGCGACACCTCGTCGTTCCGGGTGACCGGCTCGAGCTGTCGGCCCGGACGGTGGCGGGCGGCCAAGTGCGGGTGGAATTGAAACGCGGTGATACCGTGGTCGCGAACGCGGCGCTCGAGCTCGGCGCGCCGCGCCCCGCCTCGGGCGCGGCGCAGCGCACCGACATGACCCCGCCGCCCGCGGACACGCCGCCACCCGAAGAACTCCTCCCTCAGCATCCGCCGATGCGGTTCGTGACCGCGATCGCCGGCGAGACGCCGGACGGCCTCGTCTGCACCGCGCGCATCCCCGCGGCGTGCTCGCTCGTCACGGACGGCAACGCTCCGGCGCTCGCCGCGCTCGAGGCGGCGGCGCAGGCCGCAGCCGCATGGGAGGGGTTACGGCGCTGGCGCGAACACGGCGACGCGTCGTCGCGAGTCGGTTACCTCGTCGCGCTGCGCGACGTGGTGTTCTTCGCAGCGCACATCCCGTCCGACGTCGACCTGATCGCCTCGGTCCGGCTCGCGGCCGCGGCGCCGCCGCTCGCGCACTACGCGGTCGAGGTCGAGCACCGTGCGCAGCGGATCATGCGCGGCACGATCGCGACGTTCCTGGCTTGACTTCGAGTCGCGGCGTTCGCCGACGAGATCGTGGTTAGGCGGTCACGTCCACCGCATCGCCTCGACTACATAGTGGCTCAGCTTCCCGACCCCGTCGTAGCTCGCTGAAAGACCGATGACCTTCAGCTTGAAACCCTCGACCTCGATCATGTCGGCGACGTTCGCAGTGGTGGTTATGTGCAGCAGAAGCACGGCATCCGCGACCGGGTCCGACGAAGTAGGGTAGTCAGGGGTATTGTGGATTCCGCCCGTGACGGCACGGTCGTCTCCGAAGAGCTTGAGCACGGCGCATCGCTCATCTCGCGATTCGCCGAGTGCCGGCTGGCCGCGACCGTCCGCGGCCGCGACCTTCGTGACGATGCATCGAGTCTTGAGAATGTCCACGGAAGCCGTACTCGGTTGGTGTCGCCGCCTACCAGGTCACTCCTGCGAACAGGATTTTATCCAAGGCCTGGGCGTGTCGGGTGTCCCGCGACATTCTGCTTTCCGTGGCAGCGTTTCTCTGCGCCCTCAAGCCCGCGGCCACAGCTCGCGGAACACGAACCACTGGTGCGGCTCGCGCCGGATCGCGCCTTCGATCTCGGCCGCGACGCGGGCCATGGCGTCGGCGAGATCCGCGCCCCGGTCGGCGGTGCGCGCCACCTCGATCGGCGGACGGAACACGAGTCGAAACCGACGCCGTCCCTCGCGTAGCGCGAACACCGGCAGCAACGGCACGCCCGCGGCGCGGGCGAGTACCGCCGGGCCGGCCGGCAGCGGGAACGGGCGCCCGAACAGCGTCGCCGGCACGGTCTTCCCGCCGGCCGGCGGGCGATCGGCCTGGATCGCGACGATCTCGCCGCGCTCGAGCGCCTCGACGAGCACGACCGCCTGGAGCGGGTCGCCGGTCTGGAAGTGCATCCGGTAGTGCGACCCTTCGACCGCCGCGACGGTCTCCTCGATGAAGGCCTGCGCGCGCGGATCGAGCTCGGGCTCGCGCACCAGGTGGACGCGGCGCGCCTCCTTCGCCACCGGCACCATCGAGCCCGCCTCGTGGAGGCCGAGGTGCGCCGTCACCATCACGAACCCGCGGCCGCTTTCCGCCGCCGCACGCCAGTGTTCCATCGCCTCGACTTCGACTCCGAACGGGCGGTCGGTCGCGAACCGCTCGTAGCGCTCGACCAGACACATACCGAAGGTGCGCACGGTCCGGAGGCACCGCCGTTGCCGCTCGACGAATCCCGCCGCGCCCAGCGCCACGGCGAGGTTCGCGCCGATCGCGCGGCGCACGCGGATCAGAATGAGGTAGGCGAGCGGCGTCGCGAGCGCGATCAGCGGGGCCATCAGCCAGTCCGGCGCCGCCGTCACCAGCCACCGGTTCGCGCGGTACCAGAAGACGCCGGTGAGGTGGAAGCGGCCGAGCAGCCGCGACGACCAGCCGGTCTCCGGCGCGTGCGGCGGGCGCTCGGCCGCGCTCATGGGCGCCTGCCTCATCGCCGCGAGCGGTCGGCGGCGAACGCGCGGAGGTTCTCGAGGGAGATCTTGCCGGTCGCGCTGCGCGGCAGCCGATCGACGAGACGCAGCGGCCGCGGCAGAAACGCCGGGTCGATGCGCAATCGCAGCTTCGCAAGCAGCTGTGGCGGCGTGAGACCCGGTGCGACGACGAGCGCCGCGAGGCGCGTGACGCTTGCGCTGGCGGTCTCGGGCAGGTAGAAGGCGCCGTCCACGACGCCGGGGATCGCGAGCAGCTCGGCGTTGAGCCCGGCGAGCGAGGCGCGCTTGCCGGCGACGTTGACGACGTCGGCCGCGCGCCCGCGCACCACGAACCGCTCGCGATCGATCACTTCGACGAGATCGGTGAACCGCGCCGGGTGCGGAACATGGCCGCCTTCGGCCCAGTAGTTCTCGCCGTCGGCGCGCAGCGTGACGCCAGGGAGCAGCCGCCAGACCGCACCTTCGGTCGTCCGGCGGGAGGCGACCATGCCGGCCTCGGTGAAGCCGAAGATCTCGCGCACCGGCGCACCGTAGCGCGCCTCCGCGCCCGCCGCGGCACCGGTCGCGAGCGGTGCGGTCGCAGAGAGGATGAGCTCGAGCGGGGGCAGCGTCGTTCCGTCGAGCTCCAGAGCGCGCAGGTGCACCGGCGTCGTAACGAGCACGCGGGGTGCGGGGACCGCTGCGAGCGTCGCGCGCACGTCCCCGGGATAGAACGGGCGGCCGCCGTGGAATGCGAGACGGTTCTGGAGCGCGAGCAGCACGGTCGACTCGAAGCCGTACATGTGCTGCGGCGGCACGGTGCCGACGATCGTCGCGCCGGCGAACCGGTCGAGCCCGAGCGCGCGCGCCTCGGCGACGGCGCCGCGTGCAAGCGCACCCCAGAGCTTCGGGTGAGGCGTCGGCGCACCGGTGGTGCCGGAGGTGAACGCGATCGCGGCCACCTGCCCCGCCGGCAGCACGGGGATCTCCGTCTCGCCCGGCGCCGCATCGAGACGGTCGGGGTAGCGGATCGCGTCGAGCCGGCACCAGTCGACGGTTTCGTCGGCGAGCACGTAGAGGTCCGGATAGCGCTCGGCGAGCCGTGCGAGGAACTCGGGCGCGCGGCTCGGCGGCAGCAGGCTCACCTGCCCCCGCACGAGCGCCGCGGCGAATGCGACCGTGAACCGGTAGCGGTCCGCACACAGGTTTATCACGTGCGCGCCCGCGGGCAGACGCGCGGCGAGCGCGGCGACTTCGGCCACGAAGTCGATGACCGCCACCCGCCTGCCGCCGCACCAGGCGAACGGCTCGGCCGCCGGTCGCTGCGCGACCAGCGGGAGGCTATCGGTCCCGCGCGAGCCGGTCACTTGGCGGACGGCCGAGCGGCGGAGAAGCCGGCGGCGGCGAGCCGGCGGAGCACCACGGCGAGGGGTACGTGCTCGTAGCCCGAGAGCCGGCGGCGCCGGTAGACGTACTCCGCGGCAAACATCGCGACCACGAGCGGCACGGCCAAAACGTTGGCGAACAGCGACCAGACGGCCAGTGACGAAAACGCGGCGAGCGCGGCCGAGATCGCGATGTTTGCGAGGAAGAAGAGGCACCACGCCCAGGTCACCTGCCGCGCGTAGCGCTCGCGCTCGGGCGCGAGCGTCGGCGCATCGTGGATGAAGCGCGCGAACGACGTGACGAGCGGGGTCCGGCCGGGCGCGAGCGTACGCGCGAAGAACCAGAGGAGAAGCAGGTTGACGATCAGGGACGGGACAACGACCGCCCACCGCGTGCCCGCGCCGAGATACCAGGCGAGGCCGATGGCACCGGTGAGCGCAGCGCTCTCGACGAGCGCGACCCCGGCAGCGCGCGCGAGCCCGACCGCGAGACAGGCGGCCGTGAGCCAGCCGATGGCCATCGCGAGCGGCCGCACGCTGTCGACCACGGTCAGGAGATGGAGGACGACCGGCGAGGCGACGAGCGCCACCGCCCCCACGAACATGCCCGGACGCGCCATTGGGCGCCCCGCGCCAGCTTACTTTGCGCGCCGCGCCTGGACGTGCGCGGCGAGGCTCCGCAGCGAGCGGAAGATCTCCTCGTTGTCGGGGTCGTCGGAGCGGAGCTGGACGCCGTAGATCTTGGATATGGCGAGCGACATTTCGAGGATGTCGATCGAGTCGAGTCCGAGCCCTTCGCCGTAGAGCGGCGCCTCGGGGTCGATGTCCTCGGGCTTTGCATCCTCGATGTTGACCGTGCTGACGATGAGACGCGCGAGCTCGAGCTCGTCCGCGGACAGGGCGCGCGCGTCAGGAATGGCGCTGCCGGTAGAAATTACCTTTAGACTCATTTGGTGTCGAAAAAGCGTCCTGTGTGCTGGCAGGCCAGGGCGCCTCCTCGCCCACGGCTGCCGATTTCCCCCTGCCAGGCGCGACCTTAAACCCGGCGCGTCTTATATAACACAACCGCGAGCCGGCCCATCGGACGAATTTCTCAGGCCACTCGCCGAGCGCCCCGGCATCAGGCGCCCCGCCGCAGGCTGGGCACGCCCGCCTTCTGCTTCGGCGCCGCGTGCTCCGCGATGAACGCAGCCAGCAATCCCGCGTCCCGGCCGTGCGCCGCCGCCGGACGCGACACGAGCGCGATCGTGCGCGCCGGCACGCGTCTTGCGAACGGCCGGGCGATCAGCGACGTGCCGTTGAGGATGCCCGCCTTCAGCGTCATCTCGGGCAGCAAGGTCACGCCCAGGCCGCCTTCCACCATCTGCACCAGCGTCGCGAGGCTCGTCGCCTCGACCGCCGGCGCCTCCCCGGGCGCTCGCACGCCGCAGGCGACGATGGCGTGGTCGCGCAGGCAATGTCCCTCCTCGAGGAGCACGATGTCGCGCGGCTCGAGGCGCTCGACCGCCACCGCCTTCACGCGGGCGAGCGGGTCGTCGCTGCGCGCGACGAACCAGAACTCGTCGCGAAACAGCTCGCGCACGGCGAGCTCGCCGGTCTCGTAGGGCAGCGCGATCAGCGCCGCGTCGAGCTCCGCCGAGCGCAGGCGGTCGAGCAGGCGCTCGGTCAGATCTTCGCGCAAGTACAGCTTGAGCCGCGGGTACGCCGCGCGCAGCTTCGGCGCGATCCGCGGCAGGAGGAAGGGCGCGATGGTGGGGATGACGCCGAGCCGGAACGGTCCCGCGAGCGGCTCCGCGGCGCGCCGCGCCGTCTCCACGAGGTCGTGCGCCTGCGCGACGAGCGCCCGCGCTTTGGCCACCACCTCCTCGCCTACGCGGGTGAGCCGGACGTGCCGCTTGTCGCGCTCGACGAGCTCCGCGCCGAGCTGGTTCTCGAGCTCCTTGATGCCGGCAGAGAGCGTCGACTGGGTGACGAAGCAGCTCTCCGCCGCCGCGCGGAAATTGAGCCGGTCGGCGACGGCGACGAGATAGCGGAGCTGGCGGAGCGAAGGGAGCGCGTTCATCGTCCTGATCGGGTCAGGCGATCACTCTAACCTAAAAATACGGTTGGATCGATCACTGGCCGCCCGGCAGACTCCGGGTTCACAGAGTTTCGAACCCTCTTCAAGGAGACAGCAATGCTGACCGTTGGCGACCGCATCCCTCAATTCGACCTCCAGGCCGTCGTGGCGCTGGAGCAGGACAAGGCCTTTGCGCGCATCACCGACAAGTCCGACGCCGGCAAGTGGAAGGTGATCTTCTTCTGGCCGAAGGACTTCACGTTCGTGTGCCCGACCGAGATCGCGGCATTCGGCAAGCTGAACCGCGAGTTCAACGACCGCGACGCCGTGATCTACGGCGCCTCGACCGACAGCGAGTTCGTCCATCTCGCGTGGCGGCGGCAGCACCCGGACCTCAAGAACCTGCCGTTCCCGATGCTCGCCGACATCAAGCGCGAGCTCTCGGCGGCGTTCGGCATCCTCGACCGGAAGGAAGGCATAGCGCTGCGCGCGACGTTCATCGTCGACCCCGAGGGCGTGATCCGGTTCGCGTCGGTGCACGACCTCAGCGTCGGACGGAACGTCGAGGAGGTGCTCCGCACGCTCGACGCGCTCCAGTCGGACGAGCTCTGCCCGTGCAACTGGCAGAAGGGCGACGAGTTCCTGAAGGCCGCCTGAGCGCAGCGGTGCAAGGGGGCACGGCCCCCTTGCATATCCCCCAGATCAGAGACTCGAAAGGAGCATGTCATGTCGATCCAGGCACTCCGTGACCGCCTGCCCGAGTACGCCAAGGACCTCAAGCTGAGCCTCGGCACGCTCGCGGGCGAGACGTTGCTCGACGAGACCAAGAAGGCGGGGACGTTCGTCGCCGCCGCGATCGCCGCCCGCAATCCGGTGGTGATCGAGGCCGTCGTCGCCGAGTTCGGCCCGCGCCTCGACCCGGCGGCGTTCACCGCCGCCAAGGCCGCAGCCGCGATCATGGCGATGAACAACGTCTACTACCGCTTCCTGCACCTCGTCGAGGACGAGGAGTACTCGAAGCTCCGCGCCGGCCTGCGGATGAACGTCATCGCCAACCCCGGGACCGCGCGCGAGAACTTCGAGCTGTGGTCGCTGGCGGTGTCGGCGGTCAACGGCTGCGGCAAGTGCATCACCGCGCACGAGAAGGTGCTGCGCGAGGCGGGGCTCACGCGCGAGCAGATCCAGGCCGCGGTCCGGATCGCCGCGGTGGTACACGCGGTTGCGGTGACGCTGGAGACCGAGCCCGCCGCCGCCGTCCCGCCGCTTGCGGTTGCTGCCTAGGATCCCAACGCGGGGGTCGCAAAGAGCGCTGAGATCGCAGAGAGAGCCGCTATGGCCTCTCTGCGTTCTCTGCGAGAAATCCTTTCAGGGCATCAGGAACCGAGCCAACCTAGCCTCGTTCCAAGCGAGGCCGTTCCCCGGCCGCTCGGGAATGATCGCCGCCCCGTCGCGTATCTCGAGCGGCTGCTCGAGGATCGGGCTCGCCCAGTCGACGTACTCGAGCCAGTGCGCGGTCGGCGTCACCGCCATCAGGTGGGCGGACACTTCCGGGAAGAGGTGGGTCGACATCGGCATCCCGCGCGCGTCCGCGAGCGCCGCCGCGCGCAACCAGCCCGTGACGCCACCGATCTTGCCGAGATCGGGCATGAAGTAGTCGCAGGCGTTCGAGTCGAGCGCTTTCTGCATGTCGTGCGGGCCCCAGCAGTTCTCGCCGATCTGGATGGGCGTCGCCGCCGCCGCGGCGACGCGCGCGCAGCCCGCGTAGTCGTCGAACCGCACCGGCTCCTCGATCCACGCGAGGCCCTCGCCGTCGAGCGCGCGGGCACGTTGCTCGGCCTCGGCCGGCAGCAGCAGCTGGTTGTAGTCCGACATCAGGATCATCGCGTCGCCGACCGCGCGGCGCACCGCGCGCACGACGGCGAGGTCCCCGCCAATGGTCGGATACCCGAGCCGCACCTTGACCGCCCTGAAGCCCGCCGCGAGCTCGACCGCCTCGTTCGCCGCGCGCTCCGCACCCATGATGCCGAGGCCGTTCGAGTTGTAGGCAGGAATCGGCCGCACGTCCCCTCCGAGCAGCCGCGCGAGCGGCATGCCGGCCGCCTTCGCTGCGACGTCCCAGCACGCGACGTCGACCCCGGAGAGCGCCAGCGCCTGCAGCCCCTGCGGCCCGAGCAGCGTGAGCCGTTTGCGCAGCTTCTGCTCGATCGCGATCGGGGCGACCGGATCGCCCTTCAGGAGCACCCCGTAGGCCTCGACGAGCTGCGCGACCGGCTTCGCCGCGTACGGCGCCGGGGTCCAGACGTAGCTCGCGCCGACAATGCCCTCCTCCGTCTCGAGGTCGATCAGCACGATCGGTGAATGCGTTATCGCGCCGGTCGCGACTGCAAGCGGTCGGTTCATCGGGACGCTCAGGGCGCGCGCCCGGATCGCGCGCAGCGTCGGAATCGCATTCGTCATGTCCGCCTCCTCGTGGAGCGACCAGGTTAACGCATCCCGGGCGCGACGGCCGGCGCGAGCATCGAGCGATCATCGCGGCGGCGCCGCTGGCGATCCCTGACCCTGCTATCCTTCGCGATCAGCCGGTCGACACGGAGGATTGCGCGATGAAGCTCGCCAGAATTGCCGCGATCGCTGCGCTCGCCGCGGCCTGCGTCGCAGTCCAAGCGCAGAACATGGGGTTCCTCACCGACTCGCCGATCCAGAAGATGACGAAGGAGGACCTGGCGCTGCTGCAAAAGAACTCGAACGAGGCGTTGTCGCGCAACGCCGACGGCGAGACGAGCGGCTGGACGAACCCCAAGACCGGCGCCTCGGGCACTGCGACGCCGCTCAAGACATTCACCCAGAAAGGCATGAAGTGCCGGCTCGTTCGATACACCAATCACGCCGGTGGTTTCAACGGCGGCGGCGAGTACACGCTCTGTCGCCAGTCCGGCGGCGCGTGGAAGATCGTGTAATGAGCGCCGCACCGGCCTGACACCGGCGCCGTCCGATGACGCTCGACCCGGTGCTGCTCTCGCGGATCCAGTTCGCGTTCGTCGTCGCGTTCCACTTCCTGCTGCCCGCGTTCACGATCGGGCTCGCGTCGTACATCGCGGTGCTCGAGGGCCTGTATCTCGCGACGCGCAAGCGCGTGTATCTCCGGATATCGGCGTTCTGGATCAAGATCTTCGCCGTCTCGTTCGGCATGGGCGTCGTGTCCGGGATCGTGATGCCGTTCCAGTTCGGCACCAACTGGAGCCGCTACTCGGACGCGACCGCGAACGTCGTCGCGCCGCTCATGGCCTACGAGGGACTCACCGCGTTCTTTCTCGAGGCAGCGTTCCTCGGCGTTCTCCTCTTCGGCCGCAAGCTCGTGCCGCCGTGGGCGCACTTCGTCGCGGCGATCATGGTCGCGCTCGGAACGCTGTTCAGCACGTTCTGGATCCTGATCGCGAACAGCTGGATGCAGACGCCCGCCGGGTTCGAGATCGTCGACGGTCGGTTCGTCCCGACCGACTGGCTGGCGGTGATGTTCAACCCGTCGTTCCCGTACCGGTTCATGCATACGGTCGTCGCGGTTTACCTCACCACCGCGTTCACGGTGATCGGCGTCGCGGCGTGGTATCTCCGGCACGGACGGTACGTCGACGAGGCGAAGGTCATGATCGCGATGGGCGTCGTCCTCGCCTCGTTGCTGGTGCCGGCGCAGGCGCTGATCGGCGACGCGCACGGGCTGAACACGCTGGTCCACCAGCCGCAGAAGCTCGCGGCGATGGAAGGGCTCTGGGAGACGCGCGCCGGGCAGCCGGCGGTGCTGTTCGCGATCCCGGACGAAGCCGCCGAGGCGAACCGCGCCGAGATCTCGATCCCGAAGCTCGCGAGTCTTTATCTCACTCACGATCCGGACGGCGTCGTGAAGGGGCTCAAGGACTTTCCGCGCAGCGAGCGACCACCGGTCGCGCCGGTTTTCTTCGGCTTCCGCGTGATGGTCGGCATGTGGGTCATCATGTTCGCGCTCACCGTCTGGGCCTGGTGGCTCGCGTGGCGCGGACGGCTCTTCGCGAGCCCCGCATATCTGCGCGCGTCCGCCTGGGCGATCCCGGTGGGCTACATCGCGGTGACCGCCGGCTGGATCACGACCGAAGTCGGGCGGCAGCCTTACGTCGTCTACGGGCACATGCGCACCGCGGACGCGGTGACGCCGACGCTGACCGGCCCGGACGTGCTCATCTCGCTCCTCGTCTACATCGCGGTGTACCTCGTCGTCTTCGGCGCCGGGGCCTATTACCTGATCCGGCTCGTGCAGCGCGGCCTGCCCGACCAGCTCGCGGGGCACGATCTCAAGCCGCAGGAGCGCGCGGCGCGCCCGCTGTCGGCCGCAACCGAGCATGACGGCTGAGATCGCGCCATGGCCCTCGACCTCGTACCGATCTGGACGCTCGTGCTGGCGCTTGTGCGTCTTCATGTATCCCGGAACGAACAAGGGGGCACGGCCCCCTTGTAGATCCCCCAGATCAGTCTCGCCAGCCGCCATGGCCCTCGACCTCGTACCGATCTGGACGCTCGTGCTGGCGCTCGCCGTCTTCATGTATGTATTGCTCGACGGCTTCGACCTCGGCGTCGGCATCCTCTTCCCCTTCGCCCCCGATTCAGCGAGCCGGGATCTCATGATGGCCTCCGTGGCGCCGATCTGGGACGGGAACGAGACCTGGCTCGTGCTCGGCGGGATCGCGCTCTTCGCCGCGTTCCCGCTCGCGTTCGCGATCATCATTCCGGCGGTCTACTTCCCCATCCTCTTCATGCTGCTCGGGCTCATCTTCCGCGGCGTCGCGTTCGAGTTCCGGCCCACCGCGCGCACGAGCCGCAAGCGCTGGGACGAGTCGTTCTTCTGGGGCTCGCTCATCGCCACCTTTGCCCAGGGGTGCGTGCTCGGGAAGTTCGTCCGCGGGTTCGCCGTGAACGGCCGGCAATACGCCGGGACGAGCTGGGACTGGGTCGAGCCGTTCGTCCTCGCAGTCGGGGTCGGGCTCGTCTTCGGCTACGTGCTCCTCGGGGCGACATGGCTCGTCATGAAGACCGAAGGCGCGCTGCAGGACTGGGCGCGCGGGAAGGCGCGGATCGGGCTCTACGGAGTGCTCGCCTTCATCGCGATGGTCAGCATCTGGACGCCCTTGCTCGAGGCGCGGATCGCGGCGCGCTGGTTCGCGTGGCCGAACGTCGCGTTCCTCGCGCCGGTGCCGGTCGTGACGGCGGTGATCGCGTGGTGGCTCTGGCGCTCGCTCGCGCGCGGGCGCGAGGTCGCGCCGTTCGTGGCGGCGCTGGGCCTCTTCGCGATGTGCTACCTCGGGCTCGCGATCAGCCTCTTCCCCTACGTCGTGCCGCCTTCGATCACGCTTCGGGATGCCGCGGCGGCGCCGCAGTCGCAGGCGTTCCTGCTCCTCGGCACGCTGTTCCTGCTGCCGATCATCCTCATGTACAGCGGCTGGTCCTACTGGGTCTTCCGCGGCAAGGTGCGCGCGGACGCGGGGTATCACTAGCGCCGCGATCGGCCGCGCCGCGCGCTCCGCGGCGGTGACGCTCCGACACAGTGCTAGGATGCGGGCCGCGACGAATCCGCGAGGCACCGATGGCCACTCCCGCCGACACCCGCAGCATGGCGCTCTTCTGCGACTTCGAGAACATCGCGCTCGGCGTACGCGACGCGAAGTACGAGAAGTTCGACATCAAGCGGATTCTCGAGAAGCTGCTGCTGAAGGGCCAGATCGTCGTCAAGAAGGCCTACTGCGACTGGGACCGGTACAAGGAGTGGAAGCGCGGGATGCACGAGGCGGCCTTCGAGCTGATCGAGATCCCGCACGTGCGGCAGTCGGGCAAGAACTCGGCCGACATCCGGATGGTGGTCGACGCGCTCGACCTCTGCTACACGAAGAGCCACGTCGACACCTTCGTGCTGATCACCGGCGACTCGGATTTCTCGCCGCTCGTCTCCAAGCTGCGCGAGAACGACAAGACCGTCATCGGGGTCGGGGTCAAGAATTCGACCTCCGACCTCCTCATCGCCAACTGCGACGAGTTCATCTACTACGACGACCTCGTGCGCGAGCAGCGCAAGGCCACGGCGAAGCGCAGGCCCGAGAAGCCCGTTCTCGAGCAGAAGCCGAAGGACGCGGCCGACGACGCCAGGAAGCAGGAGGCGCTCGACCTCGTGATGGAGACGATCGAGGCGCTCGCCGCCGAGCGCGGCGCCGAGGAGAAGCTCTGGGGCTCGATGATCAAGCAGGCGCTCAAGCGCCGCAAGCCGGGATTCAACGAGTCCTACTACGGCTTCCGGTCGTTCGGGAAGCTGCTCGAGGAAGCCGCGGCGCGCAAGCTGATCGAGGTCGAGGAAGACGAGAAGTCGGGCGGCGTGATCGTGAAGCGCTCCAACGCCGACTGGTAGCGGCGCATTCCCCTACAGGCGCTTCGCCCGCTCCCGCAGCACGAACTTCTGGATCTTGCCGGTCGCGGTCGTCGGCAACGGCCCGAAGACGACCTTCTTGGGGAGCTTGAACCCGGCGAGGCTCTCGCGGCAGTGCCGGATCATCTCCTCCTCGGCGACGGTAGCGCCGGGTCTGAGCTGCACGAAGGCGCACGGCGTCTCGCCCCATTTCTCGTCGGGCCGCGCGACCACCGCCGCCAGCGCGACCGCCGGGTGGCGGTACAGCGCGATCTCGACCTCGACCGAGGAGATGTTCTCGCCGCCGGAGATGATGATGTCCTTCTTGCGGTCCTTGATCTCGACGTAGTTCGTCGGGTACCAGACCGCGAGGTCGCCGGTGTGCATCCAGCCGCCCTCGAATGCCTCGGAGGTGGCTTTCGGGTCCTTGAGATATCCGAGCATCACCGTGTTGCCCTTGACGAGGATCTCGCCCACGCGCTTTCCATCCTGCGGCACCGGCTCGCAGGTCTCGGGGTCGGCGACGATGTGGCCGTCGACGACCGGATAGCGCACTCCCTGGCGCGCCATCTGCATCGCGCGCTCCTCGAGCGGCATCGACGCCCACGCCTCCTGCGGCGCGCACAGCGTCGAGGGGCCCTGCAGCTCGGTCATGCCGTAGATGTGGGTGACGCGGAAGCCGAGCTCCTCCATGCCCTTGATGACCTTCGCCGGCGGCGGCGAGCCGCCGGTCTGGATATCCACGACCTGCCTGAACTTCCGTTTGTGCTCGTTGGGCGCGTTGACCAGCATCGAGAGCACGGTCGGCGCGCCGCACATGTGGGTGACGCCGTGCTCGACGATCAACGGGAAGATCGCCGCCGGGTCGACCGCGCGCAGGCAAACCTGGGTTCCGCCCATCGCGACGACCGACCAGCCGAAGCACCAGCCGTTGCAGTGGAAGAGCGGGAGCGTCCAGAGGTACACCGGCCGCGGCGGCAGCGGCCAAGCCATGATGTTGCCTACCGTTTCGAGGAACGTACCGCGGTGGTGGTAGACCACGCCCTTCGGCCGGCCGGTAGTGCCAGAGGTGTAGTTGAGCGCGATCGGTGCCGACTCGTCGGCCGGCGGCGACCAGGGATACTCCGGGTCGCCCTGGGCGAGAAACGCCTCGTACTCGATCTCGCCGAGCCGCTCGCCCGGGCCGGTGTAGAGCGAGTCGTCGTTGTCGATCACCAGTAGCTTCCGCTTGAGGCTCTTGAGCGCGGGCCCGACGACGGCGGCGAATGCGCGGTCGGTGACGATCGCTTTCGCCTCGCCGTGCTCCAGGATGTAGGCCACGGTGTCGGCGTCGAGGCGCGTGTTGATCGTGTTGAGCACCGCACCGAGCATCGGCACACCGAAATGCGCCTCGATCATCGCCGGCACGTTGGGCAGCATCGCCGCGACGGTGTCGCCCTCCTTGACGCCGCGCTTCGCGAGGGCGGAGGCGAGCCGCCGGGCGCGCGCGTAGAGCTCCGCGTACGGGATCCGCCGCGTTCCGTGCACGACCGCGATCCGATCGGGATGGATCTCCGCCGATCGGGGCAGGAATGACACCGGGGTGAGGCTGGCGAAGTTGGCGGGACCGGGCTTCAGGCCCGCCCAGAGGCTCGCGCGCCGCGCTGTCGGCGCACGGCCGGCGGCGCGCGCGTGCCGGAGACTTCGCGACCGGCCGGCGCTTCGCGGCGGGGGCGTCTTGCGGCGCGATGCCGCAGCGCGGCGCGTCTTTGCTGCCATCTCTCCTCCTTCCGATCGGCTCGTTGACACCCCCGGCCGGGGGCCACTAGACTGCCTCGATGGGCGGCGTTTCGGCGGCGCCGTCTCCTCAGCACGAATTCTATAGCCGATCCACGAAGGAGGAACGCATGAAAACCCTCGCTCTCGCGGTCACCGCCGCGCTCGCGTCGCTCGCGCTCGGCCTCCCGTCCGGGGCCGCCGCGCAGGAGCGCACCGTCAAGATCGCCGGCTTCGGCGCGAAGTCCGGCGTCGTGCGGTCGTTCGGCGTCAACAGCGAGGCGGCGATGCTCGCCGCGGCCGACGAGATCAACAAGGCCGGCGGCGTCAAGCTCGGCGACGGCACGCGCGGCAAGGTCGTGGTCGAGTTCTTCGACGACCGCTGCAACGCCGAGGAAGGGATCTCGGTGCTCCGCCGGATCGCTTCGGCCGACTGCGTCGTCGCCGTCGGGCCGACGTGCTCCAACGTCGCCGAGCCGCTGTTCGGCATCCTGCAGAAGAAGGTCGGCGACGCGAGCGACTCCGGGCTGCAGATGCCGGTCTTCACCGACGTCGCGATCAAGGGCGGGCTGGCGAAGATCTCGGAGTGGGCGTTCCGCAACGTCCCGAACGAGGTGACGATGTACTCGTCGCTCTTCAACTACCTCCGCACCGAGTTCCCCGACGTGAAGTCGGTCTACGGCGGCGTCGAGGAGGACTTCGCGCACTCGCGCGCCTCGTGGTACGTGGTGATGAAGGACCGCGCGAACGCGAACGGCTTCAAGGTGCTCGGCGAGTCGAAGTGGCTGCTCAACGACACCAACTTCGCGACCCAGGTCCGCGAGATGAAGAAGGCGAACCCCGACGCGATCGCGATCTCCGCGCATCCGTTCACGACCTGCGGCGTGCTGAAGGAGATGCAGCGCCAGGGCGTGAAGCCGAAGCTGCTGATCGGGCTGACGCGAGCTCTCCAGCCTGGAGACGCTCGAGGGCTGCGCGAAGCAGGCCGAGGGCATGATCATCCCGACGAGCTTCGCGCCGGTGAACGCCGAAGGCGATCGGCCGCCGCGAAGACCACGGCGAAGTTCAAGGGCAGCCGCCGATCTGCACAGCATGGCGGCGTGGGAGAACATGTTCATCCTCAAGGGCGTCATGGAGAGCGAGAAGGTGCTCGCCAAGCCCGACACCGTCCAGGCCGACCGCCGCAAGGTCCGCGACGGGCTCGCGAAGCTGAAGACGACCGACGGCCTGCTCGGCACGACGAAGCGCACCGAGGACCGCGAGGCGGAGAAGCCCTACGTCTTCGTGCGCGCGAAGAGCGGGCAGTGGACCGTCTACCACAACCCACTGTAGAGACTGCTCCGCAGACGCGGTCTCCCGCCCCCTTGCTCGACGCGTTCGCGTCTCGCAAGGGGGCGTCGATCGAATAACTAGAAGAAGGGGCGGGTTGCAGCCGCCGTGCTCGACCTCGTCCAAGCCATCCTCGACGGCGTCATGTTCGGCGCGACCTACGCGCTGATCGGGATCGGCTTCACCCTGGTGTTCGGGGTGATGCACAAGATCAACATGGCCTACGCCGCCGCCTCGGTGGGCGGCGCCTATTGCGGGCTGCTGGTGCTCGCCGCGTTCGAGGCCGCGCCCGCGTGGGCGGTTTTCCTCGGCGCGTTCGTCGCCGGCGGGATCGTCGGCTACCTCGTGTACCTGACGTGCTTCCACTTCATCCCGCTCGCGAGCCCGCTCGCGACGCTCATGTCGACGGTCGGCATGCTGCTGCTCATCGACGAGATCATCGTCCACACGACCGACGGCATGCCGCAGAACTACCCCGCGATGTTCGACGACGTGATGCTGCAGGCGGGAGAGCTCACGATCCGCGGCGATCTCGCGCTCATCTTCGCTGTCGGCGTCGTGTGCATGGCCGGTCTCCTCCTGCTCCTCTACCGGACGCGGCTCGGGCTCGCCACGCGCGCGGTCTCGCAGCAGCCGGTCGCGGCGCAGCTCTGCGGCATCCGGGTCGCCCGAGTGAACGCGGCGACCTTCGTCATCGTCGGCCTGCTCGGCGGGCTGGCGGGCGCGCTGATCGGCGCCTCGGTCGGAGCGCTCTCGCCGCTCCTCACCGTGCCGCTCACGGTGAAGGGACTGATCGTCACCGTGATCGGCGGCCTCGGCTCGATCCCGGGCGCGATCGTCGCGGGGCTGCTCGTCGGCGGTTTCGAGAACCTGTTCCAGCAGTTCCGCGGCGTGACCGAGCGCGACCTCTACGTGATGCTGTTGCTGTTCGCGTTTCTGGTCTTCCGGCCGCAGGGGATCTTCGGCTCGCCGGGCGGACGCGACTGAGACACCGATGGACTTCTATTACGGCCTCCTGCAGATCATCGGCGTCCACACGCTGCTCGGGCTGTCCGCCTACATCGTCCTCCTCACCGGGCAGGTGAGCCTCGCCCAGGCCGGTTTCTTCGCGATCGGCGCCTATACCGCCGCGATGTTCACCGTGCTCGCCGGCTGGGCGCTCGTCCCCGCGCTCGCCGCGGGCGGGCTGCTCGGCGCGATCGTCGCCTGCGCGATCGGCTTTCCGGCGCTGCGCGTGCGCGGCCTGATGCTCGTGATCGCGACGCTCGCGTTCGGCGAAGGCGTGCGCCTCTTCTTCTTCAACTTCGACTACCAGATCGCGCGCGGCGACGTGCGGGTCGGGCCGCTCGGCGGGGAGGGCTTCCGCCAGATCCGCTATTTCCCGGAGAACGGCTGGACGACGCTCGAGGTGATGCTCTTCATCTGGGCGATCGTCGCCGCGGTCATGGCGTTGCTGTGGTGGTTCGACCGCTCGCGCTACGGCGCGGTGCTGCGCGCCGTCGGCGAAGACGAGCTCGCGGCCCAGTCGGTCGGCGTCAACCTGACCGCGGTCAAGGTGAGCGCGATGACCGTCGGCGGCGCGATCGCCGGCATCGGCGGCGGGCTCTACGCGCACTACACGACCCACATCGAGCACACGAGCTTCAACATCCTGGTCGCGACCTTCGCCATCGCCTACCCGATCGTAGGCGGGCTCGCGAGCGTGTTCGGAACGCTCGCCGCGGTGGTGTTCGTGCAGGGCTTCCTCATCGAGGGCCTGCGGTTCCTGGGCGACTGGCGGAACCTGCTGTTTGGCGCGCTGATCGTGCTGGCGATGAACCTGCGGCCGCACGGGCTGCTCGATGCGTCGGCGCTCGCGCACCTGAAGCGCCTCCTGGGACGCTGAGCATGCTCGAGCTGCAGAGCGTCTCGCGGCATTTCGGCGGCGTCCGCGCGGTCGACGGGCTCGATCTTGCCGTCGCGGAAGGGCAGATCTTCGGGCTCATCGGGCCGAACGGCTCGGGCAAGAGCACGACCGTGAACCTCGTCACCGGCCTGTTCCCGCTCACCTCCGGGCAGATCCGGTTCCGCGGATCGGACCTCGCTGGCGTGCCGGTGCACAAGCGGCTCGGCCTCGGCATCGCGCGCACGTTCCAGAACATCCGCCTGTTCGGCCACCTCACCGTCTGGCAGAACCTGTGGGTGGCGCAGAACTCGCCCGAGGACCACGCGCGCCGGGGTTTCCTCAAGCGCTGGCTTGGCGGCTCCGCGGAAGTCCGGGCCGAGATCGGGGAGCTGCTCGAGTTCGCGCGCCTTGGCGACAAGCAGGACGAGCTCGCGGCGAACCTCGCATTCGGCGAGCAGCGGCGCCTCGAGCTCGCGCGTGCGCTCGCCGCGCGCCCGAAGCTTCTGCTCCTCGACGAGCCGGCCGCGGGCATGAACGCCGAGGAGATCGGCCAGCTCCGCGAGCGGATCCTCAAGCTCCGCGGCCGCGGCGTCACGATCCTCCTCGTCGAGCACGTGATGGAGCTCGTGATGGGTGTCACCGACCGGATCGCGGTGCTCAACTTCGGCCAGAAGATCGCCGAAGGGTCACCGGCCGAGATCCAGGCCGATCCTGCGGTGCGCAAGGCCTATCTGGGCGGCGACGTCAAATGACCGCGCCGCTCCTCGAGGTCGCCGACGTCGTCACCGCCTACGGCAAGATCGAGGCGCTGAAGGGCGTCACGCTTGCCGTTGCCCAAGGGTCGATCACGTGCCTGCTCGGGCCAAACGGCGCCGGCAAGACGACGCTCATGATGACGACGAGCGGCATCCTGAAGCCGCGGCGTGGCTCGATCCGGTTCGGCGGCGAGGAGATCGCGGGCCGGGCCCCGCACGACATCGTCGCGCGCGGCGTCGCGCTCGTGCCCGAGAACCGGCTCGTCTTCCCGCACATGACCGTCACCGACAATCTCGCCGCCGGCGCCTACCAGCGCAACGACAAGGCGGAGATCGCCGCCGACGTCGAGCGCCTCTACGGCCGCTTCCCGCGTCTCAGGGAGCGGCGCGCCCAGGAGGCGGGCACGCTCTCCGGAGGCGAGCAGCAGATGCTCGCGGTCGCGCGCGCGCTGATGTCGCGGCCGAAGCTGCTGCTCATGGACGAGCCGTCGCTCGGGCTCGCGCCGCTCGTGGTCGAGGAGATCTTCGCGATCGTCGCCGAGCTCAACCGCGGCGGCACCACGATCTTCCTCGTCGAGCAGAACGCACACATGGCGCTCAAGGTGGCGCACCATTTCTACCTGATGGAACAGGGGCGCGTGACTTTCAGCGGCTCGCCCGGCGCCCTCGCCGAGGACGAGGTGATCCGGCGCGCGTATCTGGGCTCTGCCCGGCAATAGCCCGGCTGCGCTACCCTAACGCCTGCCCGCATCGGAGGGAGCCGCCATGGCCTACGAGCTTGAGGATTTCTGCAGGGATTGCCACGAGACGCTCGCCCGCAGCGGTGGGGCCGGGGATCTCGAGGCCGTGCGCGCCTTGCTCGCGCGCCTCCTCGCCAACGTGGCGTTCGTCGAGCGGACCTGCGGTGCCGAGGCAAAACCCGGGCTGCATCTCCTGTACGAAGACGTTGAGCTCGGCTTCCAGGTGCTCGCGCACATCAACGAGAAACCGCGCGTCTCGCCGCCCCACAACCATGGCGAATCGTGGGCGGTTTACGGTCAAGCAACCGGCTATACCGACATGACCGAGTTCCGGCGCGTCGACGACGGTGGCGATCCGGCGCACGCGAAGCTCGAGGTGACCCGGAAGTACCGCCTGAACCCCGGCGAGGTCGGCATCTACGCAAGCACGGCGATCCACTCGATCGACTACCCGGAGAAGTCGCGCTTTATCCGCATCACCGGCACCAACCTCGACAGGCATCTACCGCGACGCGTTCGACCCCGCCACCGGCACGATCAAACGGATGGCACCACAGCAGGCGTCGTAGCGCCGCTACCTGATCGTCTCGTCCGCGCGCGCAGCAGCACCGCTTTGGGCAAGTTCAGTCCGAGCGTCGCCGCGGTCTTGAGGTTGATGACCAGCTCGAATCGCATCGACTGCTCGATCGGCAGCTCCGCGGCTTGCCGACCTCGGGCGCAACTTGCCAGTAGCTGTCCGCAAACCGCTCCCCGTAGCTCATGAGCCCCCCCGGCCACGAACTCGCGATAGCCGAGGAACGACGGCAGACGCAGCTCATTTTGCGGTGGCGTCAACCAAATATGCGCCGCAACCAGTTGCCTAAATTGAAAATCTTGCACTAGGCAGCTAACAGGTGCCCCCAGTCTTGCCCCTGTCATGCCTGTGCCACAGCTTCGAGTTCCCATTGTGGGAGGCTCCGCTCGTGGCGGATCCTCGAAGCAGTAGGCGAGGCGCATCGTCAATCACTAGTGCTGTCCCCAAGGCGCGTGGCAAGTAGCCCGTACCAGGATTCGTCGTTCAGTCCGCCTTGATGTTGCGTTCACGGATGATGGCTGACCAGCGCTCGGTCTCGCGCTTGAGGTGTCCCGCAAGCTGTTCGGGGCTGCTACCGACCGGCTCCGCCCCGATCGCCGCGAAACGCTCCTGGATGTCCGGCAGCTTGAGTGCTTTCGTGATCTCGCCGTGCAGCCGTTCGACAGCCGGCTTGGGGGTCTTCGCGGGCACGAAGACGGCGAACCACGGGCTCACGTCATAGCCCTTCACCCCGGCCTCCGCGATCGTTGGCACGTTTGGCAATGCCTGCGAGCGGCGGGTGCTGGTCACTCCCAGTGCGCGCAGCTTTCCGGCCTGGACATGCGGCTTGGCGGAAGTGATCGAGTCGAACATGAGGTTCACCTGGCCGCCCAGCAGATCGGTGACCGCAGGGCCGCTGCCCTTGTACGGCACATGCTCGATGTCCACGCCAGCCATCGAAGCGAACAGTTCCCCTGCCAGGTGAATCGAAGTTCCGTTGCCCGCCGAAGCATAGGTGAGCTTGCCCGGCTGGGCCTTCGCGAGCGCGATCAGCTCGGCGACGGAGTTCGCTTTCACGGACGGGTGAAGGACAAGCACGTTTGGCACGACCGCGACCAGGCTCACCGGCTCGAAATCCTTCACCGGATCGAACAGCATTTTCGGATACAGGCTCGGATTGACAGCCTGTCCGATGGAGACGATCAGGATCGTGTGTCCATCGGGTGGCGACTTCGCCACCACTTCCGATCCGATGATGCCCCCGGCACCGGGGCGGTTCTCGGTGATCACCGGCTGGCCGAGGGATTCGGCCATCTTCGGCGCTAGGGCGCGCGCCATGACGTCCATCGCCCCACCGGGAGGAAAGGGGATGATCCAGCGAATGGGTTTTGAGGGGTAGGTCTGTGCCGCTGCGCTGCCGCTCGCGAGCACGAGCCCGGCGAGGAGGGCCTGGCACAAGGCGCGTCTGAACTGGCTCATCGTCTCATTTCCTTAGGGAAGAGGGGTGTTGGGCGAGCGCTGTCACCTTGATCTCCATGTCAGGGAACAGCGGCAGGCGGGAAAGGATCTGGTGCAGCTCGTCGCTCGACTCGACGTCGAGCACGCTGTAGTTCGCGTGCTCGCCGACGACGCGCCATAGGTGAAGCCGCTTCCCCGCCGCGTTGCAGCTCTTCGGCATAAGCCTTCTCGCGCGCTTTGATGTCGTCGGCCTGCGCTTGCGGCATGTCGTGAGGCAGCAGCCGGACGACCATGTTGAAGGAGGTAGAGCATGGCTTCACGCCCCTCCGTGTCGGCGCCGATCGCGGCGGTAGAACGCGAGCTTGTCTTGATCGAGATCCACCCGATGCCAGGGCGGCGCGGGATCCAGACCTTGAAGTCCTTCCCCGCCCTTCTCGTAGAGCGACTGAAAGCGATAGAAGCTGTCGCGCGAGGAGCCCATTACCGGACAGGCCTGAGCGCGCGTGCCGCCCTGCAGAAGCTCGCCGCGATTGCAGATGCTCGATGTGCACTTCCCCGACTACCGAGGCGTCGCCGGAGCGTGCGTCGCCAGAGCGCCCCCGCCCAACGTGGCCCCCTTCCCTCGCTTAAGCGCCCTCCGCGGATCGGCGGTGCATCCTCATCACCCCGGCAGCCCGCTCAGCACACGCTCCATCTCCTGCTCGCCGAAGCCGCGCAGCGTCTCTGTCCGCATGTTGCCCGCCATCGCCACGGCCAGGGTCGCCCTCATCATGGTCTCCTCATCGGGAGCCTCGAACGTCAGCACGACATCGTACTGACCCTGCGTCCAGAAGAACTCGCGGGCGTTCACACCCATGCTTGCGAACTGTTCGCGCACGGCCCGCGCCCGCTTGAGGGTGTCCCTCACGTTGCGAATCCCCTGCTCGGTAAAGTTTCCCAACATCACGTACTTCGCCATATCGTCCTCCATCAAACAGGCAAGACTTGCGTTGTCAATGTAGCAGGGCCGACGCCGTCGTCATGCCCTTCTACTCGTCGAACACGTCGGTGCCGAACACCTCGTAGTGCGACCGCGATTCGGCCACCTCGCCTCCCCTGTTTGAAGCGTCGAAGAAAGTCGCGTCGCGGTCGGCCGAAGCGCGACAGGACCGGCACCTAGGCGGCCATCCCGACCGCGCGCATGACCGCCCTCAGCAGCCAGGCGGCGACACCCCTGGCGACCACGCCGGTCTTGCCGACGCCCTCGGTCACCTCGAAGCCGAGATCGCGCAGCTCCCTCGCCAGCTTCTTCGCGGTCTTTACCTCCTCGAAGGCCAGTTCGGGATTGGCGTGGATGTCCTTGTACAGACTCTCCACTTGTGCATAGTGGCGGTCCACCTGCGCGTCGATGTCCTTGCCGAACCGCTCGGCCACGCCAGCCGGTTACGCCTGCGCGGCAGCGGCAAGGAGAAGGACCAGGCCGCCAGCGCACGCCGCGCCCGCCACCCGGCCGACCGCACTACAGGCGACCAAGCGGCCTCGAGGCGTGATGTTCACCGCACTGTCCCCCGGTTCTTCTCGCGACCCGGCATCCGTCACTTGCGTGCCATCGCCGGACCCGCTCCCACGGGCATCGGGTCCGGGATCTCGGCACTCACGTCCTCGTGGTGCGCCGACGCCGAACGGCTGTGGTTGATCAGCGCGACCGCGATCGCCGCGATCACCGCCGGGATCGCGATCGCCATGAAGTTCTGCTGCAGCGGCAGCGCCATGCCCACCAGCGTGCCGATCACGATCGGCGCGAGGATGGCGCCGCTGCGACCGACGCCCGAGGCCCAGCCGATGCCGGTGGAGCGCACCGCCATCGGATAGAACTGGCCGACATAGGCATAGGTGACGATCTGCGTGCCGATGGTCGACGCGCCGGCCAGGCCGACGAGCGAGGAACAGCAGCCTCGGTCGGCACCTTGTAGCCCAGCAGCGTGATCGACACCGCCGCCAGCGCGTACATGCCGACCAGCACGTACTTGATGTGGAAGCGGTCGGCCAGCCAGCCGCCGCCGACGGCGCCGATCATCGCGCCGAAGTTCAGCACCAGCACGAAGGTCAGCGCCGAGCCCAGGCTGTAGCCGGCGCTCGCCATCAGCTTGGTCAGCCACGAGCTGAGCGCGTAGACCATGAACAGGCACATGAAGAACGCGATCCAGAACATCACCGTGCTGAAGCCGCGGCCGTCGTGGAACAGGTGCCCGATCGGCGCGCTGTCGGCCTTGTCTTCGCGCGGCAGCGCGAAGCGGTCGCTCGCGCCGCGGCCGGTAGCTCGGTTCGATGCGCGACAGCGATGTTCTTCAGCTCGTCGAGCCGGTTCGCCTTGATCAGGAACGGCATCGACTCGGGCATCGACTTCAGGATGAGCGGGATCAGCAGCACCGGCAGCGCCGGCGGCGAGGAACACCGATGCCAGCCGTAGGTCTCGATCAGGCCCTTGCCGAGCAGCGCGGCGAGCATGCCGCCGACCGCGTAGCCGCTGAACATCAGCGTCACCATCGTGCGCGGATCTTGCGCGGCGAGTACTCGGTCATCTGCGCCACCACGTTCGGCATGACGCCGCCGATGCCCAGCCCGGCCAGGAAGCGCATGACGCTGAACGTCATCGGATCGTTGCGTGAACCCGGCCGCCGCGGTGAAGACGCTGAACAGCACGATGCAGATCGCGATCGCCCGGCGCCGGCCGATGCGGTCGGCGATGGTGCCGAGGAAGATCGCGCCGAACATCATGCCGAACAGCGCCGAGCTGACCATGAAGCCGGCGTTGGTCGGGCTCGACGCCCATCTCCTTCATGATCGACGGCAGCGCGATGCCGGCCACGGCCAGGTCGTAGCCGTCGAAGATGATGATCAGGGCGCACCAGAAGAGCACCAGCCCATGGAAGCCGTTGAAGCTGGCCTCGTCGGCCAGCTTGTGGACATCGATCTGGCGCATGGCGCTGTCTCTCGTTGTGGGTTGCTGCGAACTGTGGCTCTGTGGGTCTCGTGCGTCAGCCCAGGTCGCCGCCGCCTACCGGCAGCACCGAGCCGGTGATGTAGGACGACTCGTCGGAGGCGAAGAACAGGATCGGCGCCACCTGCTCGTCGATCGTGCCGTAGCGGTGCATCAGGCTCGACTCCTTGGTCTGGTCGACGATCGCCCTGGTACCAGGCCTTCTCCTTGCGGCTCGGCTTGGCCGCGTTGCGCGGCATCTTGCGCGGCGGCGCCTCGGTGCCGCCCGGCGCGGTGGCGTTGATGCGGATGCCGTTGCCGCGTCTGCTCCATCGCGAGCGACGCGGTCAGCGCGTTGACGCCGCCCTTGGCCGCCGCGTACGGCACCCGGTGGATGCTGCGCGTGGCGATCGACGACACGTTGACGATCACGCCCTTCTTCTTCTTCGACCATGAACGGCAGCACCGCGCGGCAGCGACCACAGCGTGGGGAACAGCGAGCGCCGGATCTCGGCCTCGATCTGCTGCTCCTCGTAGTGCTCGTAGGGCTTGGCCCAGATCGTGCCGCCGACGTTGTTGATCAGCACGTCGACGCGCTTGCACTTCGCCAGCGCCTCGTCGACCATCGCCTGCGCGCCGGCGAAGGTCTCGAGGTCGGCCTGGAACGCGGCCGCCGTGCCGCCGGCCGCGCCGATCTCGGCCACCACCTCGTGCACGAGGTCGGAGCGGTCGACCGCCAGCACCGTGCCGCCCTCGGCGGCCACGCGCAGCGCCACGCCGCGGCCGATGCCCTGCGCGGCACCGGTGACGATGACGACCTTGTTCGCGAAGCGATCGGGCGGCTCATGCCGCTGCTGCGCCGCCGTCTCGTTGGCCGACGAGAACTTCTCGAACAGGAAGTTCTTCGGCGTGACGCCGACGCCGGCCATCCACTTGCGCACGCCTTCGACCATCGGCGGCGGGCCGCAGACGTAGACGTCGACGTCGCCGTCGTTGCAGGTGCGCCGGCCGACAGGTGGTCGGTCACGTAGCCGAGCTTGCGGATGGCCGCTCTCGCGGTCGACCACGCAGGTGAAGTAGTCGAAGTTCGGCATCGCCGCCTTCAGCTCGTCCAGCGTCTCGAGCTCGACCAGGTCGTCGTTCGTGTTGACGCCGTAGGCCAGCCGGATCGGCTGGTCGGTCGGGTTGTCCTTCAGCCACAGCAGCATCGACAGGAACGGCGCGAGCCCGGTGCCGCCGGCGAGCATCAGGATCGGCCGGATCGTCGGCCGCAGGTAGAAGCTGCCGTACGGGCCGGTGAACATCATGAAGTCGTCGGGCTGCGCCTTGCTGCGCATGTAGGTGCTCATCAGGCCGTCCGGCACGTCGCGGATCAGGAACGACGAGCTCGGTCTGGTTCGGCGCGCGAGCTGAACGAGTACGAGCGCGTCTCCTTGCTGCCCGGCACCTGCAGGTTCACGTACTGGCCGGGCAGGAACGCCAGCGGCCGCTCGGCCTGCAGCGAGAACGACACCGTCGTCGCCGAGTCGCGCGCGATCTTCGTCAGCCGGCCGCCGTGCGCGCCGACCTCGGTCTTGCAGGCCGCCGACGACGCCGGCACGCGGATCACGCAGTCCGACGTCGGCTTCATCTGGCAGGTGAGCACGTAGCCGTTGGCGGCCTCGTCCTCGGCCAGCGCGTCCTCGATGTACGTCGCCCATCGTGTAGCTGCCGCTCTCGCAATGGCACTTGCAGGTGCCGCAGGCGCCGTCGCGGCAGTCGAGCGGGATGTTGATCTTGGCGCGGTAGGCGGCGTCGGCGACCAGCTCGTCGGGCTCGCACGGGATGATGCGCGTCACGCCGTCTTCGAACTGCAGCGCGATGTTGTATGCCATGGATCGTCTCCTCGTGCGACGGCGCGGCCGCGCTCAGATGTGGTAGACGTCGAGCATGTGGTGGATGTAGTCGTTCTTCAGCACGACGTACTTGCGCTTGATCAGCGGCTTCGTCGCCGCTGGTGTCGATCGTGTAGCGCGAGGTGCCGAAGTAGACGTCGACGATGTCGTAGCGGAAGCTGTGCGTCGTCCAGTTGAAGCACACCTCGCACGACTTCTCGTCCTGCGCCAGCATCTCGAGGTTGTTGATCGCGTGGCTGTGCGCGTGTCGGGCGTCGACGCGCTGGAGCGCTCGGTCTCGATGCGGAACACGCGGTCCTCCAGGCCCTGCTTGCTCGGGTAGTAGATCAGCGAGACCTCGTTCTGCGGATCGGTCGTGAGCTTGTCGTCGTCGTCCCACGACGGCATGAAGAACTCGACGTCGTCGGCATAGCACGCCAGCCAGTCGGCCCAGCGCTTCTCGTCGAGCGCGCGCGCTTCCTGGTACAGGAAGGCCTGAATGGCGTCGTAGGACAGCATCACGTCGCCTCCGTTGCGCTTGTTCGGCGCTGGTAGCGCCTTCTTCATCGTCTCGAGCCAGTACTCGTGCTGGCCGATGTACAGGCCTTCGTCCTCGGTCTTGACGCCGCTCAGCTCGGGCTTCAGGCCGATCAGGTCGGCGTTGTCGTCCGGGCCCTTGACCCAGTGCGTCGCGCCGCGGCACATGTCGTTCCACTTGACGGCGCGCGCTTCGTAGCCCTGCTGGCAGGAGCGGAACTCCTCCAGGTCGTCGGGCGTGGCCATGCCGGTGGCGTTGAAGAAGTCCTCGTACTGGCGCAGGCGGCGCTGCGCGCGCCTCGGGCGGCCTCGCCCTTGGGCGCGATGCAGTAGATCGTGACTTCGCTCTTGTTCACCGAGATCGGCCGCACGACGCGGATCTGCGAGCTGAACTGGTCCATCAGGTAGACGTTCGGGTACAGGCACAGGTTGCGCGACTTGCGCAGCATCCAGTCGGCCTTGGCCTCGCCGAACTTCTCGACCCACTCCGCGCGCTTGGAATACAGCGGCCGGTCCTCCGGGTTCGACCAGTTGGTCCACAGCAGCATGTGGCCGTTCTTGAACGAGTACGAGCCGCCGCCCTGCTTGCGCCCACGCGCCGGCGTTCATCGCCTTGACGTTGTCGACCTTGCCGTCGGCGCTGCGGCGGCGGTGGTGGCCGCGTAGTTCCAGTGCACCGCCGAGACGTGGTAGCCGTCGGCGCCGTTCTCGGCGCTGCAGCTTCCAGTTGCCGTCGAAGGTGTAGGTCGATGCGCCGCGCAGCACCTCGATGCCCTCGGGCGCCTGGTCGACGATCATGTCGATGATCTTGGTCGCCTCGCCGAGGTGCTCCTTCAGCGGCACGACGTCCGGGTTGACGCTGCCGAACAGGAAGCCGCGGTAGCTCTCGAAGGCGCCGAGCTTCTTCAGGTCGTGGCTGCCTTCGCAGTTGAAGCTCGGCGGGTAGCCGGCCTCGGGCGTCTGGTCCTTGACCTTGAGCAGCTTGCCGCTGTTGCTGAAGGTCCAGCCGTGGAACGGGCAGGTGAAGCTCGACTTGTTGCCCTTCTTGTGGCGGCACAGGATCGCGCCGCGGTGCGTGCAGGTGTTGGCCAGCGCGTTGAGCTTGCCGTCCTTGCTGCGCGTGATGACCACCGGCTGGCGGCCGATGTAGACGGTCAGGTAGTCGTTGACGTTGGGGATCTGGCTCTCGTGCGCCAGGTAGACCCAGTTGCCCTCGAAGATGTACTTCATCTCCAGCTCGAACAGCTGCTCGTCGGTGAAGGCCGAGCGATCCAGCCGGTAGATGTGCTTGGCGGGGTCGTCCTGCAGCATCGCGTCGAGCTTGGCGAGGTTGGTCCCGTTGTCCTGTTGAATCTGGATCACGCTGATCTCCTGTTCACAGTCGGATTCGAAAGGCCGCCCGCTGGCGTCACCGCCTGCAGCGAGGCGCATCAGGCACGAGTCAGCTCGCCGATGAACCGGTGGGCCGTTTCATCGCGTGTCTGATGCGACCGTGGGGTAGCCGCGCGGCAAGGGCGCGTGGCGCAGCGGTGGCGGACCGCGAAGCGGATGTACGTGCATCGCTGCCTCCTCGCGAAAGTGCCGGTGTGCGGGACATGGGCCGCGTTCACGCCCAGCTGCCACGGTCACTGTCTCAGCACCGTCGAGCATCTCGTCACGTTCGTAGCCTCTGGGCGCCTGTTTCAGCACGAGTCGTGCCAAGCTCAGCAGCGCGTAGCCTCCGCGTCGCACGTCGTCACTCGTCAGCATGGCGACGATCCAGGCGCAGTACCGACGTACGCGCTGCCTACGTCACGCGCATCCGCGTCCGGCAGGCGAGAGCTACGTCGAATCGAATTGATGCAAATGATCGCACGTGGTCGTCTGACGCGCACGATATGCATCAATCGATGCACTCGCCGAGAGATCGCTCGTCGACGCATCGCTCTGTCAGGCCGGGCAATCGGGCGTATCGTCGTGCCGGTCGTGGCTGCCCAGGCGTTGGCACGGCGCGTGCTCGCGTCGGACAGGCGCAGAGCTTGGGCGATCAATGGAGACAGATCATGACGCTCGGGGTCATCGCCAGATGGAGGACAGCATGAAGACCAATCGCGGAACGCCGACGCTGCCGCGACGACCACCTGCCCGTCGTGCAGCCCGAGCAAGGCCGACGTCGACACGGTGCGCTTTCCGGACATGGCCGACCTGATGGCGCGCCTGCACTTCTCGACCAGCGACGGCCGCATCTGGCTCGACGACCAGCGCATGCTGCTGGTCCACGCGAAGGCGCTCGGCTCGCTGCGGCGCGAGCTGATCGAGACGCTGGGCATGGACGTGGCGCGCGGCTTCCTGACCCGCATGGGCTACCACGCCGGCGCGCGCGACGCGCAGATGGCGCGCAAGGTGCGGTCCAAGACGTCCGTCAAGGACATGTTCGTCGTCGGCCCGCAGATGCACTGCCTGGAGGGCATCGGCCTGTCCGAGCCCGTGCGCCTGGAGTTCGACGTCGAGCGCGGCACGCACTACGGCGAGTTCATCTGGACCAGCCCGGTCGAGGACGAAGAGCACACCCGCCACTTCGCCGATCGGCACCGAGCCGATGTGCTGGATGCAGATCGGCTACGCCTCCGGCTTCTCCACCGAGTTCATGGGCCGCCCGGTGCTGTACCGCGAGGTCGAGTGCCAGTCGATGGGCCAGCCGGCTTGCCGCATCGTCGGCAAGACGGTCGAGGAATGGGGCGACGAGGCGGCGCAGGACCTGCGCTTCCTGCAGCGCCGAGACGTTCGCGCGCGGCCTGTCGGCGGCATGCCCGCTCGGCCGACCGACGCGCGATGCGCCGGCCGCCATCGCCTGCGCAAGCGCCGCCCGACGAGCGACGGCCTGGTCGGAATCTCGCCCGGCTTCAATTCGGTCTGCCACATGGTCCGGCGGGTCGCGCCGACGCAGGCCACCGTGCTGTTCCTCGGCGAAAGCGGCGTCGGCAAGGAGGTGTTCGCGCGCACGCTGCACCGGCTCAGCCCACGCAGCGAGCAAGCCTTTCGTCGCGTTGAACTGCGCCGCGATTCCCGAGCAGCTGGTCGAGTCCGAGCTGTTCGGCGTCGAACGCGGCGCGTACACCGGCGCGATGCAGAGCCGCCTCGGCCGCTTCGAACGCGCCGACGGCGGCACGCTGTTCCTCGACGAGATCGGCACGCTCAGCGCGAGTGCCCAGGGCAAGCTGCTGCGCGCGCTGCAGGAAGGCGAGATCGAGCGCCTGGGCGACACGCACACGCGCCGCGTCGACGTGCGCGTGATCGCGGCCACCAACGTCGACCTGCGCGAAGAGGTCAAGGCCGGGCGCTTTCGCGAGGACCTGTTCTTCCGCCTCAACGTGTTCCCGATCCGCATTCCGCCGCTGCGCGAGCGCCGCGAGGACATTCCGCTGCTGATGAACCACTTCCTGGCGAAGTTCACGCGCCGCACGGCCGCCGGCTGACCGGCTTCACGCAGCGCGCCGATCGACGCCATGCTGTCGTACGACTGGCCCGGGCAACATCCGCGAGGTGGAGAACGTCGATCGAGCGCGGCGTCATCCTCGGCACGGAGAACGCGCGCGATCGACGCTCCGCATCTGTTCACCAGCGGCGAGAAGTTCGGCGACAGGCGCTTCGCGCTCGAGCCGCGACGGCAAGCTCGTCGCCAGCGATCCGCTCGGAGTTGCGTCAGCGAAGCCGAGCCGACCGCGACGTCGATCGCGTGTACCGAGGCGAGTCAGCAATCTGCTGCTCGGCGAGGGCGACGACGATCGACAAGGTGTCGCTGGACGACATCGAGACGATGCTGCTGAAGAAGGCGGTCGAGCGCGCCCACGGCAACGTGGCGGCAGCCGCGCGCCTGCTCGGCATCACGCGGCCGCAGATGGTCTATCGGCTCAAGAGCCGCGGCATCATCCACGACAACGAGTAGATCTGCCGCACGCCGCACTCCGGCTCCGCCGCGCAGCATGTTCTCCCATCTCGAACGGCCGGGCCACCCGCCGCCCGGCTGGCGGCAACTGCTCGCCGACTTCGGCCCGACCTACGCCGCCAACGGCTTCATCGCTGGGTGTTCACCGCCACTGCGCCGCTGGCGATCATCCTTGTCGGTCGGCACGCGCGGCGGCCTGTCGCGAAGCCGAGCTGGCGTCGTGGATGTTCGGCGTGTTCTTCATCAACGGCCTGATCACCATCCTCTTCTGCTGGCTGTACCGCCAGCCGCTCGGCTTCGTCTGGACGATTCCCGGCACGGTGCTCGTCGGACCGGCGCTGGCGCACCTGACGCTTCCCCGAAGTCGTCGGCGCGTTCTACGTCGACCGGCGTGCTGATGCTGCGTGCTCGGCGCCAGCGGCTGGGTGCGGCGCGCGATGCAGGCGGTGCCGATGCCGATCGTGATGGGCATGGTCGCCGGCGTGTTCCTGCGCTTCGGGCTCGACCTCGTACGCGCGCTGCACGAGGACTTCGCGATCGCCGGCCCGATGGTCGTCGGCGTTCCTGCTGCTGGCCGCGGTGCCCGGCGCTGGCGCGGCGCATGCCGCCGATGATCGGCACGCTGCTCGTCGGCGCGATCGCCGCCGCGGTGCTCGGCCGCATCGACACGTCGCCGCTCGGCGCGATCGAGCTGGTGCGACCGGTCGTGCAGGTGCCGGCGTGGTCGTGGGCGGCGATGGTCGAGCTGGTGCGTGCCGCTCGCGATCACCGTGCTGGTGGTGCAGAACGGCCAGGGCTTCGCGGTGCTGAAGGCGGCCGGCCACGAGCCGCCGATCGATGCGATCACGGTGGCCTGCGGCGTCGGCGCGATGCTGAGCGCGCTGGTCGGCAGCGTGAGCACTTGCCTGACCGGGCCGACGCAACGCGATCCTCACGTCGTCGGGCGAACGCTCCCGCCACTACACCGCCGGCATCGGCTACGGCCTGCTCGCGGTCGCCTTCGGCCTGCTGTCGCCGGCCTTCACGCGGCTGTTGCTCAACGCGCCGAAGGCGTTCATCATGGTGCTCGCCGGGCTTGCGACTGCTGCGCGTGCTGCAAGCCGCGTTCATCACATCGTTCAAGGACCGCTTCACGCTCGGCGCGCTGGTCAGCTTCCTGGTGACGGTGGCCGACCTGCCGCTGTTCAACATCGGCGCCGCGTTCTGGGGGCTGGTGGCCGGCTTCGCGGTGTCGTGGCTGTTGGAGCGACAGGACTTCGCGGCAGCTTGAATCACGCCATTTCAGCAGACGGTCACCCCATTTCAGCATGCCACCCATTCGCACCGTTGGCCTTGTCGACGACCAGACGCTGTTTGGCTTCGGGCTGATCGCGCTGCTGGAGCGGGACCCGCGACTTGTCGTCGTCGGCGACGCGGCCGATACTGACGCAGACCGGCGCCGCGCTGCAGAGCTGCAACCCAATCTCATCAGAAGGTACGCGGACGGCACCGGCACGATCTCGTCGCTCTCCCGCTTCGCCGACGCGGGGAACCTCGCGTTCCCGAGCTGCCCAATCCGGGTCCGATGGAGACCGGCCCGAGAACCTGCGGGGGTGGGGCCGCCCGACCCGACCAGCCGCCGCCCGAGGCCGATCGCCTCGGGGATACCGGTTGAAGCAAGAACTTCAACATTTCGCCCGGCTATCGCAGGAGTGCGCGAGAAGTCGCGATCGCCCCCGGCATCACCGCGCGAGATGCGACGGCCCGCTCAGCTTCGCGACGAAGGTCTTGATATCGATCGCGGGCAACGTCGCGATGTTGACCGTCCCCCGAGCACCGAGATCGACGGCGAGATGCGCGACGGTCTCGTTGTCGGGCGCTTCGACAATGCTGAGGAAATCGTACGTGCCGAGGAGCGCGTATTGCGAGATTACCTTGCAACCGAACTTCTCCATTTCCTTGTCGACTGCGGCGATCCGTTCGGGATTCTTGTGAACGGTCTCGCGGCCTGCGGGGGTAAGGGTGCTCAAAAGGACGTAAACGGCCATTTTCGTTCTCCTCTAAAGCGCGGCGCAGTGCCGCTAATGCGAGCTGGAGGGGGTCGACCGCACGCTCCGAATCTGCGCAAGTGCTAGCGCTGCAGCGCCGTCAGCACCGCAAGGCTCATGGCCTTGATCGAGATCTTCAGCGAGGGTTCGACGACCGGGGCGAAAAACGGCGAATGGTGGACCGGTAACGGCTTGCCGCCCTGCTGGCGCGACGCTTCGACATCCTTCGGATCATGCACCCCTACGAGAAAGAACATCGACGGCACGCCCGCCTTGGCATACTCGGAGAAGTCCTCGCTCGGCGTGATCGGTGGCATCCGCTGCACCCGGACGTTTTCGAGCCCGACGTTCAAGACCGTTTCAACCTTGCCGACCAATCCCGCGTCGTTGATCGTGGCGTCGCCGAGGGAGTCGATCTTGAGTTCGGGTTCCGGTGCGCCGGCCATCGCCGCTACAGCCTTGGCCGTCCGACGTATTCCATCATGCATTTTTTGCCGCACGGTCTGATCGTAGGACCGGATCGTGCCGCGCAGGGCAACGCTGTCGGGGATGATGTTGTAGCTGGTGCCGCCCTCGATGGAGCCGATGCTGAACACCCCGAACTGGAACGGGTCCTTCTCGCGGCTGATCACGCTCTGCACGTCGACGACGAAGCGCGACGCGATCAGGATCGGATCGATCGACTTGTCCGGCGCCGAGCCGTGCGCGCCGCGGCCCTTGAACGTGATCTCGAAGTTGTCGGAGTTCGAGGTCACCGGTCCGGAGTTGAAACCCACGATTCCGTAAGCGACCGGCCAGGTATGGAGCGCAAGGGCGGCCTGCGGCTTGCCGAAGCGGGTGAACAAGCCCTCCTTCAGCATCGCCTTGGCGCCGCCCAACACCTCTTCGGCCGGTTGGGCGATGAACATCAGTGTGCCGGTCCACTTTGCCTTCATGCCGACCAGCGTCCTGGCGGTTCCGACCCATGCGGCCATATGGAGGTCGTGGGCGCAACTGTGCGCGACAAATGTCTCCTTCCCCTGATATGTGGTTTTCACCTTGCTCGCGTACGGCAGACCCGTCTTTTCTTCCATCGGCAGCGCGTCGAGCTCGGTGCGCACCATCACCATCGGCCCGTCGCCATTGCGCAGGATCCCGACGACTCCGGTCTTGCCGACGCCCTCGGTGACCTCGAACCCGAGATCGCGCAGCTCCCTCGCGAGCTTCCTGGCGGTGTTGATTTCTTCGAACGCCAGCTCGGGATTCGCGTGGATGTCCCGGTAGAGCGCCTCGGCCGCCGCGTAGTTGCTCGCCACCTGCGCGTCGATGTCCTTGCCGAAGCGCTCGGCGAGGCCGGGCGTCTGCGCCTGCGCAGCGGGCGCCAAGACAAGGAGCAACCCGGCGCACGCCTCGCGAAGGAACTTGCTACCGTGTGCGATGCAGCGTCGAAGCTTGGTGCTCATGAGTGAGCCTCCGCGCAGCACCGAGGCCAGCGCGCGGTGCTCGTCCTTGATGATCGTGATGGCGGTAGGCATCGTAGAAGACTCCTCGCGGCAACGAATCGAATGGCGCTCACACGCCGAGCAGCTTGGTCAGCGCCGGGTCGACCGCGACATGGGCATCCCCTGGGAGTGATGCGCGTCGCGGCGTGCGTCAGTCTGCCACCAGGCGCCCTTAGAGCCAGGTTCCCCCTTGCCTATCGGTGGGCACCTGCGTCGCCGGATCGAACTCATGGATCCAACCGAGATGGCGGTAGATGCATTCGTAGGTCGAAAAGCGCGCGTTTCGCTGCTCGGCGGCCGGTCCATCCGGAAGATGGAGCAGATCGGCGGTGGTGATCGACGCGTACTGAACCTTGCGCGTGCGGCCACGGCGCAGCCGCTCGTAGCGTTCCTGCGCCTGCGCGAACTCTGCGGGATTCGTTTCGGCGAGGCAGCGCGCCAGCACCACGACGTCCTCGATGGACTGGTTAGCGCCCTGCCCGTGGTGCGGCACGAGCGCGTGCGCGGCATCGCCGATCAGCGTCACGCGGCCCTTGCTCCAGCGGCTCAGTGGCGGCCGGTGGAACAGCCCCCAGCGCGGACTGATCGGTACCGCCTTGACCATCTGCGTGATGGCGGGATGCCAATCCTTGAAGCGCGTAAGTTGATCTCCCTCATTGGCGGGAATCGTCCACTCGCGCGCCGGCCACGGCGACGGGTGGCGCTCGACCAGAAAGAAGTTCTGATCGCCGTTGCCGATCGGATAGTGCAGCAGATGTCCGCCCGGTCCCATCCAGAACTGGATGGCGGCCGGGTCCGGCAGCTTGTCGAGAAGCTCGGGTACGACGATGCCGCGAAACGCCGAGCACCCCGAGTACAACGCGTCGTCGTACCCCAGCATCCATTGCCGCACCGTCGAACGAGCGCCGTCGCCGCCGACGACGAAGTTCGCCTTTGCGCTGCTGCCATCCGTGAACCGGAGCGTGACTTCGTCGGCACTCTCCGCCAGGTCAGTGAGGCGCTTGTTGAGATGAATGCGCTCCATGCCTAGCGCACTCGACAGGATCTTTTGCAGGTCGGCGCGATGGACCCCCCAATAGGGGGCACCGAACTGTTCGCGATAGCTCGGCTTCCCGCTGTGCTTGCCGATCACCTTGCCGCTGCGGCCATCGCGATAGATGAGGGTGTTGATCTCGAAAGCGAGCCCGGCGAACTTGTCGCTTAGGCCGGTATGCTCGTAGAAGCGGGTTGCATTCGCGGAAAGCGCGACCGCGGCGCCGACTTCGCGAAGCTCGTCGGCCTGCTCGTAGATGTCGGCCTCGATGCCTTGCTCGCGCAGCGCGAGACCCAGAGTCAAGCCGCCGATGCCGCCGCCCACGATCGCGATCTTCCAGCCTTGGTCTGCCATGTGAATCTCCTTGTCGTGGAAACTCTCTAGCGGCGCTCGGGCCCCAGCCCCAGCGGCGCTGGCATCAGGTTGACGACGGTGCGGAAGAGCTCCCGGAACTCGCGCTGCGTGCTCACGCCGACCAGCGGATCGGCGTTGGACGCGAACGCGGCGTCGATTGCCGTCCAGTCGGCAGGCTGGAGCGCCTTTTCCGCGACCGGCAGGATGACGTCCTCTTCCTTGCGCATGTGCGCGTACTGGAAGTCGGCGTAGTCGGACACGGACTTCGCGAATGCCTCCAGCGCGGTCGGGTCACGCTGATAGTCGCGCAGCGCCTCGACCATCCGTCGCGTGGCGTCCGGGCCACGCTGGTGGTCGTCCTGGAGCTCGTCGAGCGTCTTCGCGGCCGACGGCTCGCGCTCGCGCAGCACTCGGTAGACGTACTCGTCCTCCTTCGGGTGATGCAGCTTGTCGGGAAACGCCTCGATGTAGTCGAGGATCGCCTTCAGGAGCGCGAAGTCGGGCGCCTGCTGCTTGCGTGCGGTACTGCTCGATCAGGTACTGGAGACCGCGCAGCACCGAGGCCATCGCGCGGTGCTCGTCCTTGATGATCGTGATGGCGGTAGGCATCGGAGAAGACTCCTCGCGGCAACGAATCGAATAGCGCTCACACGCCGAGCAGCTTGGTCAGCGCCGGGTCGACCGCGACCTATCGGACGACTTGCCGGTGAGCTCGACCTGGCCCTTCTGAAGCACCAGCGCCTGGTCGCTGTGCGCGAGCACGCGCCGGTAGTCGCGGTCGACGATCATCGTCGCGATGCCGCTTTCGCGGATGTCGCGCGATCACGTTCCAGATCTCGTTCACGATCAGCGGCGCCAGGCCCTCCGTGGCTTCGTCGAGGATGATGAGCTCCGGATGCGTCATCAGCGCCCGCCCGATCGACAGCATCTGCTGCTCGCCGCCGGAGAGCTGCGAGCCGAGATTGGTCAGTCGCTCCTTCAGGCGCGGGAACGTGTTCGAGCGTGCGCTCGTACGACCAGTCGTTGCGGCCGTCGCGCCCGGGCCTGGACGCCATGATCAGGTTCTCGCGCACCGTCAGGTTGGGGAACACGCCGCGCCCCTCGGGCACGTAGGCTACGCCCAGGCGCGCCACCTCGTGCGGCTTGGCGCGCGAGGCGTTCTGGCCGAAGAAGACGATGTGCCCGTCGCGCTGGCGTGACGTGGCCGAGCAGCGTGCGGATCAGCGTGCTCTTGCCCATCCCGTTGCGTCCGAGCAGGCCGATGGTCTGGCCGCGGGCGATCTTGAGATCGATGCCGTGCAGCACGTGGCTCGACCCGTACCACGCGTGAACGCCTTGCGCGTCGAGGAGAAGGTCACCGGCGGTCGCCATGTCAGTGTCCCTCGCCAAGATAGGCCTGCCGGACCTCCGGGCTGTTGCGGATGAAGTCCGGATTGCCGGAGGCGATGACCTGAGCCGTTCACCATCACCGTGATACGGTCGGCGATGCGGAACACGGCGTCCATGTCGTGCTCGACCAGCAGGATCGCATGGCCCGGCCGCAACTCGTCCAGCAGCTTCAGCATCCGTTCGGTTTCCTCGGCGCCCATGCCGGCCAAGCGGCTCGTCGAGCAGCAGGACCTGCGGGCTTCGTCGCCAGGCACATCGCGATCTCGAGCTGGCGCTTCTGCCCGTGCGACAGCAGGCCCGCCACGCGCTCGAGCAGCGTTGCCGAGGCCTGCACGCGTGGCCGCTTCCTTGGCCAGCGGCGCGCTGACCTGGCAACGGTCGGCGCGCTGCCAGATCGCCCAGGGCTTCTGCGCGTGCGCCTGCGCCGCTAGCCGGCAGTTCTCGAAGACCGTGAAGCTCGGGTAGATCGTGTTGCGCTGGTAGCTGCGTCCGAGCCCAGCACGCGCGCGCCGTGGCTGCGTCCAGGCGGTGACGTCCTGGCCCATCAGCTCGACCGCCCCTTCCGACGGCGGGAACTCGCCCGAGAGCATGTTGATGAGCGTCGACTTGCCGGCGCCGTTGGTGCCGATCACCGCGTGCACGGTGCCGCGCTCCAGCTCGATCGACACGTTGTTCACCGCCACCAACCCACCCCAGCGACGGGTGATGCCGCGCCCGCGCAACAAGACTGTCAGCTTGCTTCATCGAGCACCTCCTGCTTGGCGCCGGTCCGCTCCCGCGGCCGGCCGATCAGGCGGCCAGCCAGCCGTTCGCGGATCTGGGCGGGCAGGCCCACCAGCCCCTGCGGCAGCAGCGCGACGGCCGCGATGATCACGAGCCCCAGACCCAGGCTGCCAGTGCTTGGCGAACGCGCCGAAGATGGCCTCGGACTTGAAGAGCTCCTGCAGCAGCGCGAAGGCGAACGCGCCGATCAGCGCGCCACGCAGGTGGCCGATGCCGCCCAGGATGATCATGATCAGCACCGCGCCCGACAGGTGCCAGCTCATCAACTCCGGATTGACGAACCCGTCCTTGACCGCGAACAGGAAGCCGGCAAGCCCCGCGAGCGCGCCCGAGATCGTGAAGGCCGCGAGCTTGTACGGGTACGTCGAGAACCCCGTCGGCGCGCGTCCGCTGCTCGTTGACGCGGATGCCCGCGAGCGCCCGCCCGAAGCGGGAGCGCAGCAGGATGGCAAGGAACCCGAACACCGCGATCAGCCAGGCCAGCGTGAACAGGTACATCGTCAACGGGTGTCGAGATCGAGCAGCGAGCCCGAGCACCGGCTTCATCGTCAGATAGATGCCGTCGGTGCCGCCGCCCAGCGGCGTGTCGTGCACGACGAAGTACGCCATCTGCGCGAACGCGAGCGTGACCATGATGAAGTACACGCCCTTGGTGCGCAGCGAGAGCGCCCCGACGAAGATCGCATAGATCGCCGCCGCGATGACCGAGGCCGGCAGCAGCCAGAGCGACCGACGCCGATTCGCTCTGCCGGCGACAGCAGCACGGCCGCGTACGCGCCGATGCCGAAGAACGCGGCATGTCCGAAGCGAGACGAGCCCCGTGCCGCCCACGAGCAGTTCGAGGCTCAGCGCGAAGATCGCGAAGATCATGATCTTGTTGACGAGGTCGATGCCGAACTTGCCGCCGAACAACGGATAGGCAGCAGCGCCAGCGAAGACGACCACGACGAAGACGAACGCGAGATTGGTAGTATTGGCATTCATCGGCTCACCCCGCCTTGAACAGACCGTCGGGCTTCCACAGCAGGATCACCGCCATCAGCAGGTAGACCAGCACGCCGGAGATCTGCGGCATCAGCGCCTTGCCGAACGTGTCGACGACGCCGATAAGCAGCGAAGCGACCAGCGCGCCCTTGATCGAGCCGATGCCGCCGATCACCACGACGACGAAGCAGATGATCAGCACCAGGTTGCCCATGCCCGGGTACACCGACGACACCGGCGCCGCGACCATGCCGGCCAGCGCGGCGATCGCGACACCGGCCGCGAACACGACGCGGTACAGGAACTTGATGTCGATGCCGAGCGACTGGACCATCTCGCGGTTGGTCGCGCCGGCGCGGATCATCATGCCGAGACGCGTGCGCGTGAAGACGATGTACATGCCGATCGCCAGCGCGATGCAGACGGCCGAGATGAAGAGGCGGTAGACCGGATACGTCATCACGTCGCCCAGCGGCAGCGCGCCCGCGAGGATCTCGGGTGGCTTGACGCCGTACACGTCGTCGCCGACCAAGAGGCTGCGCAGCTCCTCGAACACGAGGATCAGTCCGTACGTCATCAGCACCTGCTGCAGGTGCTCGCGGTCGTACAGGTAGCTGTAGAACGCCCACTCCAGCACGTAGCCCAGCACCACCGCGAGGACGAGGCCGACGACGAGGACGGAGAAGAAGCCGCCGCCGAACGTGGTGGCCACGATCGGCGACAGCGAGTACGCCATGTAGGCGCCGATCATGTAGAAGCTGCCGTGCGCCAGGTTGATGACGCCCATGATCCCGAAGATCAGCGTCAAGCCCGATGCGACGAGGAACAGCAGCAGCCCGTACTGCACCGCGTTCAGGCACTGGATGAGAAAGGTCGTCAGGTCCATGAGCGCCCCTAGGGGGCCCCGCGCGAATGCGCGGAGGCCGTGGGTTGATGTGGACGACGCGAGGCCCTGATCAGCCGTTACATGCGGCAGCCGCGCCCCGGGTCTGCCAGCGCCTTGCTGGCGATGCTGATGGACTTGTTCTCCTTGCCCTGTGACCTTGCGCAGGTAGAAGTCCTGCACCGGGTTGTGCGACGCCGACATCGTGAACGCTGCCGCGCGGGCTGTCGATCGTCGCCTTGCGCACGGCCGCCGCGAAGTCGGCCTTCTTGCTCGACGTCGCCCTTGGTCGCCGCGAGGCCGATGCCCAGCATCTGCGCGGCGTCGTAGCCCTGGACCGCGTACACGTCCGGCTGCATCTTGTACGCCTTGCTCGTAGGCCGCGCGGAACGCGGTGTCCTTCGGCGTGCCGAGCGCGTCGGCATAGTGCAGCGTCGTCTGCAGCCCTTCGGCGTCGGCGCCCTGGGCTTCGAGCGTGCCGTCGGTGAGGAAGCCGGAGCCGTACAGCGGGATGGTCTTGCGCAGGCCCGCGCCCGCGTAGTCCTTGACGAACTTGACGGCGCCGCCGCCGGCGAAGAACGCGAACACCGCGTCGGGCTTGGCGGCCGCGATCTCGGTCAGCAGCGCCTGGAACTCGACGTTCGGGAACGGCAGGTTGAGCTCCTTCGTCACCTTGCCGCCGCCCTTCTCGAACGCCTCCTTGAAGCCCTTGACCGATTCGTCGCCGGCCGCGTACTTCCACGTGATCGTCACGACGTTCTTCAGGCCCTTCTTGGCCAGCACCTCGCCCATCGCGTAGCCGGGCTGCCAGTTGCAGAAGCTGCTGCGGAAGATGTTGACCGCGCACATCGGTCCGGTCACGGCGTCGGCGCCGGCGTTGGGAACGATCAGCAGCGTGCCGGACTCCTTGGCCGCCTTGGCCATCGCCATCGCCACGCCCGAGTGCACGGTGCCGATGAGCACGTCGACGTTGTCGCGCTTGATCAGCTTGTTGACGTTGTCGACCGCCTTGGCCGGATCGGACTCGTCGTCGACCTTGACGTACTCGATCTCGCGCCCGCCGAGCTTGCCGCCCTGCTCGGTCACGTAGAGCTTGAAGCCGTTCTCGATCGCCGTTCCGAGCGCGGCGAACGTCCCGGTGGCCGGAAGCATCAGGCCGACCTTGAGCTTGCCGGGCGCTTGCGCCATGGCCGGCGATGCCGTGAGCGCTACCGCGGCCGCCAGGACGATGGGACGAATGCTGCGAAGCGTGGTCATGGTTTGCAGGCCTCCTAAGGTGTCGTGCCGGTCTCGTACCGGCGGGTCAGTCAAGTGCTGCGCCAGTGTAGACGCTGAACAGCCCGATGCAGACGCCGGTGACCCAGCGCCGGCCGGGATCAGAGCTTGGACAGTGGCACGCTTGTATCGGCAAGCTTCTCGGGCCCGACAGCCGTCTCGTTCTCGATCAGCCGACGCGCAAAGCGCAGGTCGCGAGTGGCGTTGGCAGCAACGGCCGCCTTTACACGCTCGCCATCGAGGTAGAAGACAACAAAGCTTCCAGAGCCCATCTCGCCACGGACGACGGCGCGCTGTGACGGTGCAGGCAGACCGTAGATCTGCAAGTTCATGTCGTACTGGTCGGACCAGAACCAGGGCAGCGGGTCGTAACGCACATCGCGCCCCAGCGCGACCTTCGCCGCGACGATCGCCTGCTCCTGAGCGTTCTGCCACGACTCGAGCCGAATGCGCTGGCCGATCCAGCGATTCGGTGCGATCGCGACGTCGCCCGCCGCCAAGATATCGGGGTCCGAGGTTCGGCACTGGTCATCGACCAGCACGCCGTTCTCGCACGCCAGGCCCGCCGCGCGCGCAAGCTCGTCATTCGCGACGAGCCCCACGCCGACCACCGCGATGTCCGCCTCCAATGCGCGGCCGTCGTCGAGCTGTACGGAGAGCGGTTTGCCGGGATCGCGCGCGAACCCGACGAGGCCGCAGCCGAGAATGACCTGAGCGTCGTTCTTCCGATGGAGCGCGAGCAAGTATTCCGACACCTGGCTCGGCACCGTTCGCTCGCATAGCCGGGGCCTTGCCTCGACGACCGTAACGAACGTGCCCTTCTTGCGCGCCGTCGCGGCCACCTCGAGACCGATCCAGCCGCCGCCTACCACGACGAGTCGCTTCCCAGGTTCGAGCGCACGACCGATCGCGAGCGCGTCCTCGATCGTGCGCAGCGCGAACACACCCGGCAGGTCCGCCCCCGGAACGGACGGCCAGCGCGCTCGGCCTCCCGTGCACAGGATCAGCTTGTCGTAAGCGATCAACTCGCCGTGACCGAGCACAACCCTCTTTGCCTCACGGTCGATGGCAGCGCCACGCTCGCCACGGCGCCATTCGAGCCTCAGCTCCTCCAGGACGCCAGGCTTGAAGAGGTGGGTGGTCTCCGGCGCGGCCTCACCGGCGAGCACCGCCTTGGAGAGCGGAGGACGCTCGTGCGGCGGATGCGGCTCCTCGCCGATCAGCACCACCTTGCCGGCGAAGCCTTCCTTGCGCAGGGTCTGTGCTGCCCAGCCGCCGGCCTGCCCGGCGCCGATGATGACGATGGTCTCGAGGCTCACGATGGGTTGTCGTCCATGGTCGGGGTTGCATCGTCCTATCGGGCTCGGTCACCCGGTTCAGGCGGCGGCAACCTGGATCTCGACCCGGCCGTCCATGACGCGCAGCGGATAGGTCTTCACCGCTTCGATGCAAGGTTCCTTGCGCGCCTCGCCGGTGCGCAGGTCGAACAAGCCCTGGTGCAGCGGGCACTCGACGCACCCGTTTTCGACGAAGCCTTCGGACAGCGGGGCAGTCTCGTGGGTACAGAGATCGTGCAGCGCGAATAGTTCGTCCCCGACACGAAATACCGCGATCGGAATTCCGGCGGCGAGAACTGCGCGCGGCTCGTCCTCCACGAACTCGTCGGCCGCACCGACGTCGTGCCATGCGCTCATCGCGTCCTCCTCAGATCGGGGTGGCGAGCAGGGTCTGGACGCGCGAGGTGTCGTAGACGACCCGCTTGTCCTTGAAGCGCCACACGTCGTTGCGCTTCACCACGGTGTCGAAATAGCAGCCGGCTTGGTAGACGACGGAGTCGCCGGCCAGGCCGGTGTTGACGACGATGTAGCTCGAGGTTGTCTTCGCCTCGTTGCCGTTAGCTTCGGTGATGACGAGGCCGCCGATCGCATGCCGATAGGAATGCGCTTCATAGATGTTCGCGTGGCGCAGCGCGACGATCCGATCGCGCATCATCTTCTGGTTGCGGCAATAGATGATCGTCGCCGGCAGATCGCGATCAGCATTCTCCTTCGAGATGATCTTGTAGCGTGCCGTCCTCGGTGAAGAAGTCCGGCCATGCCTCGAGCTGGTCGCTGTCGATCGTATTGACGTAGCGGTGCTGAAGCTCGCTCAACTCAAACCAGAGTTGCAGTTTCTCGTTCATCTTCAGTACCCCATCGCCTTCTGATAGCCGGCCCAGAAACGGCGAATCAGATTCTCGGTGATATTGGTGTTGGTCTGCTCCGGCGCATCGAGTCCCATGCCCATGAACGAGGTCTTCTCGCCGTCGCGAACCGTGCCGCGCTGCACCAGCTCGGTCGCCTCGGTGTCTTCCATCGAGATATAGCCGGCGGGACCGACGAGATTCATTTGCAGCAGGCGCAGTTCGCGCAGTTCGGGCGGATCGTCCTCGTAGCCGAAGAAGTGAAAGACCAGCTCGAAGTTGCTCGGCGATTTGGGCAACAATTGACGCGCGACCAGCGTGTTGTGGATCTGCTGGATCACGAGCTGCGGAAAGATCGGCTGGATGTGGTTGGTGCAGTCCTCCTCGAACTCGGAGATCTGCCCCAGAACGTACGGATCCTCCAGCGCGAACCCATCCTGCATCGAACGGATCTTCTGGTCGGTGTAGGCGGCGGCGGTGTCCGTCTCCACCTTCGGCTTGGTCACGGTGATCAGGCTGTGCAGCCCGTGCTTCGCATCGGGAATCGAGCGCGCGCTCATGCCGACGCGAAAGATGTTGAATGTGGTGTGGAACAGGTGCAGGAGGCTCGCGTGGTACGGATCCTTGACGTTCTCGAAATACAGCTTCCAGTTCGACTTCGAGTACTGGCGGGTGCACCCGAGAAAGACGAGGGGCTTGTGAAAGACGCGGTCGACCCACGGCCGCATTTCGGGGCCCAGAGTACTCGGGCACCGGCGGCGTCTGGTCGCTGAACGTGGCGAATAGCAGCCCCTTGTATTCCTCGACTCGCAGCTTCTGCAGGCCGTGATTCTTCGGGTCGAAGTCCTTGGTCATGCCCGACAACATCACGCTGCCCTGTTTCTGCCCGCGGCGGAACGGCACGCCCTGCAAGTCGCCCTTGGTGGAGTAGTTCCACTGGTGATAAACGCAGGTGTGCGAAGGCGCGTTGCCGTACTTATCGCGACAGACCATCGCGCCGCGATGCGCACAGCGGTTGACCCAGCACGCGAAGCCGCGATGCGTGCGTGTCACCACCACCGGCGTATCGCCGACGAAGGTGCTCTTGAAGTCGTTGACCTTCGGGATCTCGCAGGCGAGCGCCACGAAGCTCCAGTACGGACCGCGGTAGATCCGCTCCTGCTCGCGATCAAAGACCTCTTGCGAGCTGAAGACGCTGTACGGGACCCGCGAGCCGTCGGCTCGCGGAAACGCGATCTGCCTTTCGGCAGCGATTTGAGGGGTCATTGCAGTCTCGAATGTCGTGGTCGTTGGGTGGTCGCTGCATGCAATCCTCGAAGACGGCTCGGATGATGTCAGTGCGTTGTCGGTCGGTTGTCGTCGGTCCGCTGTCGGACGCGCTCGGCGCTCAGGCGGTCACCCGCGCCATGCGCGACAGCGGCTTGGATTCCTCGTCGTTCGAGGCCTTTTGCAGCACGAAATCAAAGCGCACGCGGGTGAAGGGCGCGGTGACGCCCAGCGACTCGTAGCCCGCGGCGGGGTCCCGGGCTCCAGTTTCACCACCAGCCCGTCGCGCGTGGCGAATGCGAAGTCGTCGTCGATGTAGGTGTCGCCGGGAATGTTGACCTGGGTGGTCAGCGGCGCAGGCCTGGTGCGGCGACCAGGAAGTGGATGTGCGCCGGACGGTTGCCGTGGCGGCCGAGCGCCTTGAAAAGTTCCTCTGTCGGGCTGTCCGGCGGAATGGCGTAGCCGGGCGGCAGGAAGCTGCGGAAGCGGTAGCGGCCCTGCGCATCGGCCTCGATGCGGCGGCGCAGCGCGTACGGCTTCTGATCGGGGTCGAAGTGCGAGTAGCGGCCCTTCTCGTTGGCATGCCAGACGTCGATGAGGGCGCCCGGCACCGGCCGGCCCTGCTCATCGAGCACGCGACCTTCCATCACCAACACCTCGCCGCGAGGCTCGCCCTCGTCGACGCGCACCTCGCTCTTTGCGAGCGGCGCGCCGGCAATGTAGAGCGGCCCCTCGATCGCACGCGGCGTGCCTCCCTTTCGGCCGGCGCGGCGGTCGGCCTCGTCCTCGCGTATGTCGAGCAGGCGGTCGAAGCCGAGGCCCGCCGTGATGAGTCCCATCTGGCCGCTCGCGCCGATACGCGATAACCAGTCGACGCCGCGCCCAGAACTCGTCGGGTGGACGTCGAGGTCGTCGATCGCGCGGAACAGATCGCCGACGATGCGCTGCGTGATCTGGCGCGCGCCGTTCATTGCCCGGAGCGACGCGGACGCTCGATCACGCGGTCCAGCAGTTGGGCTTGGGTGAATTCGTTCATGGCAAGTCTCCTCTGGGGATCGGTGCGTGACGGTGTCAGCGGTCGTCTTCATGGATCGACGAAGCGTGGCGGCACAGCGGCCTGCACTTCGATTTCCATGTAGGGAAACAAGGGCAGCTGTCGATCAGCGTGTCGTGCAGTGCCGCGTGGTCGGCGACGTCGAACACGCTGACGTTGGCGTAGCGTCCGGCGATGCGCCACAGATGGCGCCACCGGCCGTCGCGCTGCAGCTCCTGCGCCATCGCCTTCTCGCGAGCCTTGAGTTCGATCGGCCTGCCCGGGCGGCATGTCGTGCGGCAGCCGCACGGTCATCTGCACATGGAACAGCATCGTCAGGTCGCCCGGCAGTGGGCGCCGCGACGGCCACGCGCTGGCGGTCGCGGCGGTAGTAAGCGAGCTTGTCGGCATCGAGCTGCACGCCGAGGCCCGGCGTCTGCGGCAGGTGCAGTTCGAAGTCGCGGTAGACGGGCCGCTCGACGACGACGTCGTCCTTAAGCAGCAGCGGGCCGAACAGCTCGGTGCCCCAGCTGAGTTGCGGACAGGCGGCGAAGACGTGGGCCGACGCGATGCTGCCGACGCTGCCTTCGAGCATCGTGCCGCCGTAGATGCCGATGCCCGCAGCTTCGGCCACCGCGGCGGCGCGCAGCGTGGCCGAGCAGGCCACCGGCCTGCGAGATCTTCAGCGCGTAGACGTCTGCCGCCGCTTCGGCCGCCAGCTCCGAAGGCGTCGATCGGGATCGTGTACGGCTTCGTCCGCCATGATCGGCTACGTCGAAGCGCGCGGCAAGCCGTGCCAGCCGCGGCGGTACCGGCGCGCGATCGGTTGCTCGATCAGGCCGACGCCAGCGTCCTCGAGCGCGGCGATGCCGCGCACCGCCGTGGGCCTCGTCCCAGGCCTGGTTGACGTCGACGGTAAGCATCACGTCATCGCCCAGACCGCTTCTGATGCGTGCCACGTGCGCCACGTCTGGCTGCCGGGTCGCCGCGGCCGATCTTGAGCTTGAAGACGCGGTGGCGTCGGGCCTCGATCATGGCCTTCGCCTCGTCGACGTCGCGCCCGCGTCGCCGCTGGCGAGCGTCCAGAGCACCGACAGCGTGGGCGCGCACCGCGCCGCCCAGCAGCGCGTGCACTGGCTGGCCCAGGCGCTGGCCCTGGGCATCGAGCAGCGCGGTCTCGATCGCCGACTTGGCGTAAGAATTGACCCTGCACGGAGCGCGCGGCCAGCGCTGCATCGCCGCGTTGATGTGGGTCGCATCCTGGCCGACGCAGCAGTGGCGCGATGTAGGTGTCGATCGCAAGCTTGATGCCTTCGGGGCTCTGATCGCCGTAGGCCAGGCCGCCGATGCGTGGTAGCTTCGCCGAGGCCGGTGATGCCGTCGCTGCAGGCGCACGCGCACGATCACCAGCGTCTGCTGGTGCATCGTCGTCATCGCCAGCTTGTGGGCGCGGATGGTCGGTAGGTCGACCAGCATCGGCTTCGATGGATTCGATAGGGACAGGTTTCATGCCGGTGGCCTGGGACGTGATGACCAGCATGTTGGCGGACGATGGCAGGCGCGTCCAATACTCGTTTCCATCCACGACCATACCCCTGAGGTATACTCGCGCCCCTATGTTGCGCGTCGAACTGCGCCACCTGCGCTACTTCGAGGCCGTGGCGACGCGAGCTGAGCTTCAGCCGCGCGGCCGAGCAGCTGCACATTGCGCAGCCGCCGTTGAGCCGGCAGATCCGCCAGCTCGAGGAGGGAGCTCGGCGCTGAGCTGATCGATCGCAAGTCACGCCCGCTGCAGCTCACGCCGGCGGGCCGTTTCTTCCAGGAGCAGGCGCAATCCAGTTCCTGGCCCGCTTGCAGGAGACGGGCGAGGCCGCGCGTGCGCATCGCGCACGGGCAGCGCTCCTGGTTCGGCATCGGCTTCGTGCCCTCGACGCTCTATGGGGTGCTGCCCGAGGTCATCCGGCGTTTCCGCGACGCCTATCCGAAGGTGGACGTGAGACTGTCGGAGCTGACCACGGTGCAGCAGGTCGAGGCGCTCAAGGCGGGGCGCATCGACGTCGGCTTCGGCCGGCTGGTGCTAGACGACCCCGAAATCGAAAACGAGGTGTTGCTGAAGGAGCCGATCGTGGCGGCCCTGCCCGCCGGCCATGCGCTGCTGCGGCGCACGCGGCTGGGGCTCGCCGACCTGGCAGCCGAACCGCTGATCCTGTACCCCGCGCGTCCGCGGCCGAGCTACGCCGACCATATCATCCAGGTGTTCCGTACCTACGGCCTCACGCCCGCGGTCGAAATGGAAGCCAATGAATTGCAAACGGCGATTGGGCTTGTGGCCGCAGGCATCGGGGTGGCATTGGTACCGGAGCCGGTGCGCCGGCTGCACCGCGATGACGTGGCGTACCGGCCATTGTCGGACGATGGCGCGGTGTCGCCCGTGATCATCAACTTCCGCGTCGATGACCGCTCGGCGCTGCTCGCGCAGTTGCGGAAATTCGTGCGGACCGCCCTGGCGGCGTTGTGAGCCGGCGCTGATCCCTTTTCCGCTGCGACTAAGGGCTGGCGCGGGTTCGGCCGCTCACGCCCAAGCGGAAGTTCGATTCCACCGTGTCGCGCCAAACAATCGCGCAGAGAGGCTAGCCCCGGCTCATTGCTGTCTCCCCCTCGGCCCAGTGTAGCAGCCCTCAGACTGCTAGCATCGCTTCTGCCGCACAGGCGCCCGATCAGTTGCCGGCTCCACGGTGCTTGCCGACCTCGCTCAGAACACCCTCGACGGGCTGATGCTCGGGAGTGCGTACGCCCTTCTCGCGCTCGGCTTCACTCTGATCTTCGGCGTCCTGCGGCGCGCGAACCTCGCTTACGGTCCGGCGATCATGCTCGGCGCCTACTCGGCGACCTGGGTCAACCTGAGCTTCCGGCCCGGGCTCTTCGTGCTCGCGCTCGTCACGATCGCCGGTGCAACGCTCGCCGGCGCGTACGTCGAGCGGCTCTGCTTCGCACCGCACGGGCGGCGCACGCTGTCGCGCGACGCCGCCGCCATCGCGTCGATGGTCGGGAGCTTCGCGCTGTGGATGCAGCTCGAGGAGATCGCGACGCTGTGGCTCCCGAAGCACCTCTACAGCTTCCCGCCGCTCTATGACGGGCCGCCGCTCGCGCTCGGAGCGCTGACCGTACGCGTCGAATACCTCGCGATGCTCGCGTGCGCGGCGGCAGCCTGCTACGGCCTCCACCGCCTCCTCTACGGCACGCGCTTCGGGCTCGCGGTGCGTGCGGTCGTCGACCAGCCGGAGGCCGCGCGCCTCGCGGGAATCAACGTGCCGCGCGTCGTCCTGCTCGTGTTCGCGCTCGCCTCGGCGCTCGGCGGCCTCGCCGGCTACCTGATCGTCGCCGCCCACGAGCAGGTGACGCCGATGCTCGGAATGTGGTCGACGCTGAAGGGCATGATCGCGATGATGCTCGGCGGCCTGGGTTCGCTGCCCGGCGCGGTGATCGGGGGGCTCGCGCTCGGCCTGATCGAGGCGCCACAGCCAGTGGCTGTTCGGGCCGCAGTACCGCGACCTGATCGCCTACTTCGTGCTGTTCGCGCTGCTCGCCGCGAGGCCCGCCGGGTTGTGGGCGATGTTCACGCGCAAGACCGCCGCCGCCTGACGATGGACGAGTTCGCGCTCGGTGTCCTCACCAACATGGGGCTCTTCTCGTTCCTCGCGCTCTCGGCGTACCTGCTCCTCGTAGCCGGCGAGATGTCGTTCGGGCAGCAGGCGTTCTTCGGCGTCGGCGCCTACGCCGCCGGGATCGGCACCGCGATGTGGGGGCTGCCGCTGCCGCTCGCCGCGCTCCTCGCAATGGCGCTCGGCGCCGCGGCGGCGTGGCTGGTGGGACTGCCGACCCTGCGGCTGCGCGGCCTCTATTTCGCGATGGCGACGCTCGCCGCGGCCGAGATGTTCCGGATCCTGTTCGAGCTCTTCCACTGGCAGCGCGAGGTCGCGGGCGAACGCGTCGGACCCGACGGCACGCAGGGGTTTCGCGGGATCCGCTGGGTGCTCGAACAGGGCATCGAGCAGGCCGGCTACGCGGGAATCGTCTATGGACTCCTCGCGATCGCGCTCGCCGCGTTCTTCCTCGTCGAGCGCTCCCGGCTCGGCGCGACCGTGCGGATGGTGGGCGAGGACCCGGAGCTCGCCGCGGTGCTGGGCGTGAACGTGCAGCGGGTCAAGCTCGGCGTCGCCGCGGTGGCCGGCGCGCTCGCCGCGCTGGGCGGCGCGCTCTATGCGCACCACAATACCTATATCGAGCCGCGCAACTTCGACATCATGCTCGGCGTGCACAGCCTCGCCTATGCGCTGATCGGCGGCCTGGGCACCGCGCTCGGACCCCTCGCCGGGGTTGCCCTCGATATCGGGCTGCTCGAATCGACGCGGGTGTTCCAGGGGTACCGGATGATCGTGTTCGGCGGTCTCGTCGCGGTGCTGCTGATCGTCAGGCCGCGCGGCCTGCTTGACGAGACGGCCGTCAACGGCATCGCCCGCGCGTTCGGGCGGCGCGGCGCCGCGTGATGCGGCTCCTCGCCGCGCTGGTGCTCGCGGTTGCGGCCGCGCCGGCCGCGGCGCAGCGGCTCGCCGCCGACGTCGACTGCAAGCCGACCCGGCACGATCTCGTCTACGACTGCCGGATCGCGCTGAAGGAGGCGAAATCCGGCCAGCCCGTGAGCGGCGCCGAGATCTCGGTCGGCGCCGACATGCCGTCGATGCCGATGGCGCACAACGTGAAGCCGGTGAAGGCGAAGCCCGGCGCCGCGCCCGGTCAATACGAGGCGCGCATCGAGCTCGAGATGTACGGCGAGTGGGCGCTGAAGCTCAGCGTCCGCGGGCCGGCCCGCGACGTGATCGTCAAGAAGCTCGACTTCCGCGAGCAGCCCTGAGCGTCACGCCGCCGCCGGCCCCCCGGCGGCGATTCGCGCTCGACTAGCCGGTCTTTCCGTCCTTGCGCCCGGCGCGTGTGCCCTGCTGCATGCCTTCGGACAGGCCGATCAGGATTCCGCTCGCGAGCGTCGTGAAGTTCTCGGTGAGCGTCTCGGCCACCTTGAGCGCCGCTCGCCGCTGCTCGCGCGCCGAAGCGCGGGCGCGCTCGCCGAACTCCTCCATCGTTGCGGCGATCTGTGCGGCGGTCTCGGTGCCCGCGAGCTCCTTCTGCTGCAGCACGCCGGCCCATTGGGTCTTCATGCCCTCGCCGCTACGGCTGGCGACCTGCTTGACCGTCTTGAGGAAGTCGTCCTCCAGCCGCTCGAGGTCCGACAGGGCTTTCTTCACGTGCGATTCCCGCAGGCTCTGGCCCTGGCTCGCGAGCTGCTGCAGCGCGATGTGGTTGGCCTGCACCGCCCGCAGCACGGCATCGTCCATGCCGGCGAGCGCTTCGTCGAGCATCCCCGGCACGTCGCCCCCGGACTTCCCCGCGCCGAGGCTGACCCCTTCGGTCACGCTCTTGAGCACCTGCTTGATCTGGGCGAGGCTCAGCTCACGGCTGCGCAAGGCGTTCAGCGTCAGCTCGCGCACCACCGTGCGGAGGTTCTCGCCCTGCTTTACCGCCTCGGCCGCGATCTGCTTGAGGAGGTCGTCCGCATCCGGAACCATCTTCGTCGCCATGGTGGTCTCCTCACTGCATGTGCTGGCCGCCGTTGATGGCGATGTTCGCCCCGGTGACGAACGCCGCCTCGTCCGAGCACAGATAGATGATCAGCCCGGCGATCTCCTCGGGCTTGCCCAGCCGCCCGAGCGGAATCTGCGGCAGGATCTTCGCGTCCAGCACCTCCTTCGGAATCGCCATCACCATCTTGGTGCCGATATAGCCCGGCGAGATCGTGTTCACCGTCACCCCCTTGCGCGCCACCTCCAGCGCCAGCGCCTTGGTAAACCCGTGCATCCCCGCCTTCGCCGCCGAATAGTTCGTCTGCCCGAACGCCCCCTTCTGCCCGTTCACCGAACTCACGTTGATCACCCGCCCCCAGCCCCGCTCCACCATCCCGTCCACCACCGGCTTGGCCATGTTGAAGGCACTGTCCAGATTGGTCTTGATCACCGCGTCCCAGTCGGCCTTGGTCATCTTCTTGAACGTCGTGTCGCGCGTGATCCCGGCGTTGTTCACCAAAATGTCGATCGGCCCCACCTCGGCCTGAATCTTCGCCACGCTCCCCTGGCAGGACTCATAGTCGGCCACGTCCACCCCATAGCCGGCAAACTCGTACCCCTTCGCCTTGTACTCGGCCAGCCACCCCGCCGCGTTCTTGTTGCCCGGCGAGTGCGTCACCACCACCCGGTAGCCCGCATCGTGCATCTTGGTGCTGATCGACTCCCCCAGACCACCCATCCCGCCCGTGATCAGCGCAATCCTCTTGGCCATGTCGTTTCTCCTCAACGTTCAACTGCGAGCGCTACGCCCATACCGCCGCCGATGCACAGGCTCGCGAGCCCCTTCTTGGCGTCGCGCTTGATCATCTCGTGGATCAGCGTCACCAGGATCCGCGCCCCCGAGGCCCCGATCGGGTGCCCGATCGCGATCGCCCCGCCGTTCACGTTGATCTTGGCAGTGTCCCAGCCCATCTCCTTGTTCACCGCAATCGCCTGCGCCGCGAACGCCTCGTTGATCTCCATCAGGTCGGGCGTGTCCTTGGTCCAGCCAGCCTTCGACAGGCATAGCTTCGAGGCCGGCACCGGCCCCATCCCCATCAGCTTCGGGTCCACCCCCGCCGAGGAATAGGCCGCAATGCGCACCAGCGGCTTGAGGCCCAGCTCCTGCGCCTTCGCCGCCGACATCATGATCACCGCCGCCGCCCCGTCGTTGATCCCCGAGGCATTGCCCGCGGTCACCGTGCCCGCCTTGTCAAAGGCCGGCTTGAGCCCGGCCAGCTTCTCGGCCGTCGTGCCCGCCTTCGGATACTCGTCCCGGTCAAACACCGTCGCCGGCCCCTTGCGCTGCGGGATCTCCAGCGCAATGATCTCCTCCTTGAACCGCCCCGCCTTCTGCGCGGCTTCGGCCTTCTGCTGCGAGGCCGCCGCAAAAGCATCCTGCTCCGCGCGGCTAATCCCGTACTTCTTCGCCACGTTCTCCGCCGTCACCCCCATGTGATACTGGTTATAGACGTCCCACAGCCCATCCAGAATCATCGAGTCGACGATCTTCGCATCCCCCATCCGGAAACCGTCGCGCGAACCCTGCAGCAGGTGCGGCGCAAGACTCATGTTCTCCTGCCCGCCCGCAATCACGATCTCGGCATCCCCGCTCTTGATCGCCTGCGCCGCAAGATGGGTCGCCTTCAGCCCCGAACCGCACACCTTGTTGATCGTCATCGCCGGTATCATCTCCGGCAGCCCCGCCTTGATCAGCGCCTGGCGCGCCGGATTCTGCCCCGCACCCCCGGTCAGCACCTGCCCCAAAAGCACCTCCGAGACCTGCTCGGGCTTCACCCCGCTCCGCGCCAGCAGATGACGAATCACGTGCGCCCCCAGATCGGCAGCCGCTATCTTCGCCACCGCCCCGTTGAAACTGCCCACCGCGGTGCGCCCCGCGGCCACAATCACGACATCGGTCATCTTCACTCTCCTTCGGTTGGCGCCTGCTACAGCGCGATAGGCGGTTTCGGGTCGACGGGGAGCTCCGGCAGGCCCAGCACGTACTGCACGAGCTCGGTCACGATGGGGCCGGCTTCCTCGACGACGTTTGCGGAGTGCACCCACAGCTCCGTGGGTTCACCTTCGACCAGGATGGCATTCCCCTCGTAGCGGACGAGGTCGATCTCGCCCTGCTCGGGCGGCCCCCTGCCGGGGGGATCCCGGGTCAGCCGGCAGCCGACGTCGAGATCCCTGACCGGCGTCAGCCGCCGCGGCCGCGGCCGGCCGTTTTGAACGATCCCGAGAATCCGCTCCTTGGCCATGTTCGACCCCGTGCGCTCGACTGCGTTCGGTCGGCCGCGGCTATTCGGCCTTGACCCTCACGTACCGTCCCGGCGCAGGCTCGATCGTCTTGTACGAGGCGTTTCCCACCGCGGCCGGCGCAGGCACTTTGGGTCCGGCGTGCTTCCCGAGCCACGCGCTCCAGGCCGGCCACCAGCTGCCGCGGATGCTCTTCGCCGTCGACATCCAGTGTTCGGGATCGGGCCCGAGCGCCCCGCCGGCCCAGTAGTTGCGCTTCTGCTTCGCCGGCGCGTTGATCACGCCCGCGATGTGCCCGCTCGCGCCGAGCACGAACGTCGACTCGCCCGACAGGATCCCGGTCGACGTGTACGCGGTGCGCCAGGGCACGATGTGATCCTCGCGCGAGGCGTACACGAACGCCGGGACATCGATCTTCGAGAGGTCCACCGGCACGCCAAGCTGGATCGTCCCGCCGGGCAAGCGCAGCTTGTTCTCGAGGTAGGTATTGCGCACGTACCAACAGAACATCGGCCCCGGCAGGTTGGTGCTCTCCGAGTTCCAGAAGAGGATGTCGAACGCGGGCGGCGCCTTGCCCTTGAGGTAGCTGTTCACGACGTACTGCCACATCAGGTCGTTCGCGCGGAGCGACGAGAAGGTGAAGGTCAGCTCCTTGCCCTGCATCAGCCCGCCCTTGCCGATGGCCGCCTCGCGCGCGGCGAGACTCTCCTCGCTGACGAGCGAGCCGATCTCGCCGGCGTCCGAGAAGTCGAGCATCGAGGTGAGAAGCGTCATGCCCGCCACCTTGTCCTCGCCCCGCGCCTTCATGACGGCGAGGGCGGAGGCGAGGAGCGTGCCGCCGACGCAGAAGCCGAGCGTGTTCACCTTGTCGGCGCCGGTGACTTCGCGCGCCACGTCGATCGCCTTCATGATGCCGTCGCGGAGATAGTCGTCCCAGGTGAGCCCGCCTTGCTCCGCGGACACGTTGCGCCACGAGACGAGAAACACGGTGTGTCCCTGCTCCGCCGCGTAGCGCACCATGGAGTTCTCGGGCTGCAGGTCGAGGATGTAGAACTTGTTGATGCACGGCGGGACGAGGACGAGCGGCCGCGCGTGGACCTCGTCGGTGAGCGGAGCGTACTGGATGAGCTGGATGAGCTCGTTCTCGTAGATCACCGCGCCCGGGCTCACCGCGACGTTCCTGCCCACCTCGAAGACGCTCTCGTCGGTCGTGGAGATCCGCCCCTTCGCCAAGTCCTCGAAGAAGAGCCCCATGCCCTCGGCGAGGCTCTGTCCGCCGGTCTCGACGGCAAGCTCGATCGCCTCCGGGTTGGTGGTGAGGAAGTTGGCCGGGCTCATGGCGTCGACGAACTGCCGGACGCCGAAGCGGAGCTGTCCTTTGGTTTTTTCATCGACCTGAGTCGACTCGACGGCGTCCTGCAGGAAGCTCGAGTAGACGAGGTAGGTACGCTTGACCGCGTCGAAACGCGGATCGTTTCGCCACGCCTCGCTGGCGAAGCGCCGGTCCTCGTCCTTGGCCATCGGCGCGGCAGCCTCCTCGGTGGACATGCCCGTCCCCAGCATCGCCGACCAGAATCCCGTCATCTGCTTGAGGAAGTTCTGCTGCATCTCGGCGTAGTGCTGCGACGCGGTCATGAACGCCGCCGCGGGATCCTGTTTCGAGTTGCCGGTCCCGGCGTCAGCGGTGAACTGCCGCATCTGCTCCTGCCCGGCCTCGAAGAGCTTCGCCAGCAGTTGCGCGGGATCGTTCGGTTGAGTGATCACGGGAACCTCCTCGGCTCAGTGCAGCTTCACGTGCGGCTCGGTGCGCCGCGTGATCAGCCGCGCCGCCGTGTCGAGCGTCACCTTCCAGAAGCCGTGCAGCGCGAGCTCGTGCATCTTGTACAGCGAGAGATACATCAGCCGCGCGAAATAGCCCTCGATCCAGAGGTTGGCGCCGACCAGGCCGCCCATGAGGTTGCCCACGGTGGAGTACTCGCCGAGCGAGACCAGCGAGCCGAAGTCGCGGTAGCGCCACTCGGCGAGCGGCTTGCCTGCGAGACGGTTCCGGATCTGCTTCACCATGTGCGACGCCTGCTGGTGCGCCGACTGCGCCCGCGGCGGAACGAGGGCGTTCGGCTTCCCGAGCCAGGGACACGCCGCGCAGTCGCCGATCGCGAAGATGTTCTCGTCGCGGGTGGTCTGGAGCGTCGGCAGCACCACCAGCTGGTTGATGCGGTTCGTCTCCAGCCCCTCGAGATCCTTGAGGAAATCCGGGCGCCTTGACGCCCGCCGCCCAGACCACGAGCTCCGCGGGGATCACCTCGCCGCTCGCGAGCTTGACGCCCTTCGGCAGCACCTCGGCGACCCGCGCGCGCAGTCCGCACGCTTACCCCGAGCTTCGCGAGGAGCTTCGCCGCCGCGTTCGACAATCGCTCCGGCAGCGCCGGCAGGATGCGGTCGGCGGCCTCGATCAGGATCGAGCCGGATGTCCTTCTCCGGGTCGATGCGGTCGAGGCCGTAGGAGACGAGCGTGCGCGCCGTGTTGTGCAGCTCGGCCGCGAGCTCCACGCCGGTCGCGCCGGCACCGATGATGGCGACGTGCAGCTGCTCCGGGCGCAGCGCCTCGGGCTGAGCATGCGCGCGGATGCACGCGTTGACCAGGCGCCGGTGAAAGCGCTCGGCCTGCGCCGGCGTCTCGAGCGCGATCGCGTGCTCCTTGACGCCCGGCGTGCCGAAATCGTTCGTGAGGCTCCCGACCGCGATGACCAGCGTGTCGTAGCCGAACGACGCGCCGCGAGGTCACGCGGTCGCCGTCCTCGTCGATGAACGGCGCGACATGGACCTCGCGCCGCGCGCGGTCGAGCCCGACCATCTCGCCGACCCGGTAGCGGAAGTGGTGCCAGTGCGACTGGGCGAGATAGTTGGTCTGGTACACGCCGATGTCCATGCTGCCCGCGGCGAGCTCGTGCAGGTGCGGCTTCCAGAAATGCGTCCGCGCCGTCTCGATCAGCGTGACGTGAGCCTTGTTGCGCTTGCCGAGCTTGTCTCCGAGTCGCGTCGCAAGCTCGAGCCCCCCGGCCCCGCCGCCGACGACGACGATCCGGTGGAGCCGAGCGTGGCGCGGCGTCTCCCGACTCATATCCACGGTCGCTGTCACCGGGTGGTCTCTGCTCTCACCGCCGTCGACCTGGCGGAGTGCGTCGGGATGCGCCATGACTTAAGCGGTCCTCACAGCCATATGCTCATCCACGGCGTCGAGGATCTTCTCCGGCGCTTCCGCATCCTCTGGTGTCTCGTTGTCGAGGACCCTTCGCATGCGATTCTCGTCGAGCTCGTTGCACCACTTGCCGACGACGACGGTCGCCACGCCGTTGCCGATGAGGTTGGTCAGCGCGCGCGCTTCCGACATGAAGCGGTCGATGCCGAGGATCAGCGCAAGACCTGCGACCGGCACATCGCCCACCGCCGACAGGGTTGCCGCCAGCACGATGAACCCGCTCCCCGTAACGCCTGCCGCGCCCTTCGAGGTCAGCAGCAGCACTCGCCAGCAGCGTGAGCTGCTGCGTGAGCGTCATCGGCGTGTTGGTGGCCTGGGCGATGAAGACCGCGGCCATGCGTCAGGTAGATCGACGTGCCGTCGAGGTTGAAGGAGTACCCGGTCGGGACGACCAGGCCGACGGTCGATTTCTTGACGCCGAGGTTCTCGAGCTTCGCCATCATGCGCGGCAGCACCGACTCCGACGACGACGTGCCGAGGACGATCAGCAACTCTTCCTTGATGTACTTGATGAACTTCCAGATGCCGAAGCCGTGCAGCCTGGCGATGATGCCGAGCACGACGAAGATGAATACGAGACATGTGAGGTAGAACGTGCCCATCAGCTTGCCGAGCGACACCAGCGAGCCGAGGCCGTACTTGCCGATGGTGAACGCCATCGCGCCGAACGCGCCGATCGGGGCGACCTTCATGATGTAGCCGACGATGACAAACAGGACGTGCGAAGCCTTTTCGATCAAGTCGAAGACGAGCGTTCCCCGGCCGCCGAACTGGTGCAACGCGAAGCCGAACAGGACCGAGAACAACAGCACCTGCAGGATCTCGCCCTTCGCGAACGCGTCCACAACCGTGCTCGGAATCACGTTCAGCAGGAAGTCCGTCGTGCTCTGCATCTGCCCCGGCTTCGCGTAGGCCGCGATCCCCTTGGTGTCCAGCGTCGCAGGATCGATGTTCATGCCGGCGCCGGGCTGCACGACGTTGACGATCAGGAGCCCGACGATCAGGGCGATGCTGCTGACGATCTCGAAATAGAGCAGCGCGTAGCCCCCGGTCTTGCCCACCTTCTTCATGTCCTCCATGCCGGCGATGCCGACCACGACGGTGCAGAAGATGATCGGCGCGATGATCATCTTGATCAGCCTGATGAAGCCGTCGCCCAGGGGCTTCATCGCGGCCCCCGTTTCGGGGTAGAAGTGCCCGAGCAGGATCCCCAGGACGATGGCGACGATGACCTGGAAGTACAGGCTCTTGTAGAGCGGCGGTTTCTTCTTCTCGACCACCTGGGTGACGATCGCCTCGTGTGCCATTCGGTCCTCCTGTATCGCTTTCAGGCGCGCCGGCTGCAGCCGCTCGCGTCTGCCTCAACGCTGCGCGCGCGCGTCCACGACCGCCAGCGCCGTCATGTTGACGATGCGCCGCACCGTCGACGACGGCGTCATGATGTGAACCGGCTTCGCCGCGCCGAGCAGGATGCCGCCCACGGTGATGCCGTCGCCGCGCGTCACGCGCAGCACGTTGTAGGTGATGTTCGCGGCGTCGACGTTCGGCATGACGAGCAGGTTGGCGTCCGTCTCGAGGCGCGAGTCGGGAAACTCGCTGTCGCGGATCGTCTTCGACAGCGCCGAGTCGCCGCGCATCTCGCCTTCGACCGGCGAGGTCCGGCGCCCGCGCCAGGATGAGCTGCCAGCGCGTCGCGCATCTTCTGCGCCGACGGCGCATCCGAGCTGCCGAAGCTCGAGTGCGACACGCAGCGCGACGCTCGGCTTCGAGGCCGAAGCGGCGCACCTCCTCGGCGGCGAGCAGCGTCATCTCGGCGATCTGCTCGGCGTCGGGATCGCGGTTGACGTGCGTGTCGCAGACGAAGAGCTGCCGGTCCGGCAGGATCAGCATCTGCATCGCCGCGAGCGTCTTGACGCCCTCGCGCGTGCCGATGACGTTGCGGACGTACTGCAGGTGGTCGGCGTAGTTGCCGACCGTGCCGCACAGCATCGCGTCGGCGTCGCCGCGACGGACGAGCATCGCGCCGACGAGCGTCGGCCGGATGCGCATGTCCTCCATCGCCTGCGACGCGCGACACGCCCTTGCGCCGCGCGAGCTGGTAGTACTCGGACCAGTACTCGCGATAGCGCGGATCGTCGAGGATGTTGACGACGCTCGCAGTCGCCGCCGAGCTTCAGGCGCAAGCCCGAGCTTGGCGATGCGGGCCGCGATGACGTCGGTGCGGCCGACGAGCACCGGGCGCGCGAGCCCCTCGTCGACCGCGACCTGCGCCGCGCGCAGCACGCGCTCGTCCTCGCCTTCGGCGTACACGACGCGCTTCGGCGCCTGCTTGGCCGCGGCGAACACCGGCTCCATCGTCGTGCCGGACTGGTAGACGAACCGGTCGAGCTGGTCGCGATAGGCGTCGAAGTCCTTGATCGGCCGCGTCGCGACGCCGCTGTCCATCGCCGCCTGCGCGACCGCCGGGCGCCATGCTTGATGATGAGCCGCGGATCGAACGCGCGCGGGATCAGGTAGTCCGGGCCGAACGCCGGCGTCTGCTCGCCGTACGCGAGCGCCACGATCTCGGAGGGCTCGGCCTGCGCGAGCTCCGCGAGCGCGCGCGACGGCGGCGAGCTTCATCTCCTCGTTGATCGTGGTCGCGCCGCAGTCGAGCGCGCCGCGGAAGATGAACGGGAAGCAGAGCGAGTTGTTGACCTGGTTCGGGTAGTCGGAGCGGCCGGTGCCGATCAGGCAGTCCGGACGCACCTCCTTCGCGAGCTCGGGCCGGATCTCCGGCTCGGGATTGGCCATCGCCAGGATGATCGGCTTGTCGGCCATCTTCTTGACCATCTCCGGCGTGAGCACGCCGCCGGCGGACAGGCCGAGGAAGATGTCGGCGCCGGCGATCGATGTCGGCGAGCGTCCGCGGCGCGCGTGTCCTGCGCGTAGCGCTCCTTGTTCGGGTCCATGCCTTCCTTGCGACCCTTGTAGACCACGCCCTTGCTGTCGGTGACGAGGATGTTCTTCGGGCTCGAGCCCGAGGCTCACCTGCAGGTCGAGGCAGGCGAGCGCCGCGGCGCCGGCGCCCGAGCACACGAGCTTCACCTTGCCGATGTCCTTGCCGACGATCTTGAGCCCGTTCAGCACCGCCGCGGCCGCGACGATCGCCGTGCCGTGCTGGTCGTCGTGGAACACCGGGATCTTCATCCGCTCGCGCAGCTTCTTCTCGATGTAGAAGCATTCGGGCGCCTTGATGTCCTCGAGGTTGATGCCGCCGAAGGTCGGCTCGAGCGCGGCGACGACCTCGACGAGCTTGTCGGGGTCGGTTTCGCCGATCTCGATGTCGAACACGTCGATGCCGGCGAACTTCTTGAAGAGGCAGCCCTTGCCTTCCATCACCGGCTTGCCGGCGAGCGCGCCGATGTTGCCGAGGCCGAGCACCGCGGTGCCGTTGGTGACCACCGCCACCAGGTTGCCGCGCGCGGTGTAGCTGCGCCGCCTCGCTGCGGGTTCTCCTGGATCGCCGTGCACGCGTACGCAACGCCGGGCGAGTAGGCGAGCGAGAGGTCGCGCTGGTTGGCGAGCGCCTTGGTCGGCGCGATCGAGATCTTCCCCGGCGTCGGGAACTCGGTGATACTCGAGCGCGTCGATCTTCAGTTGCTGCTCTTCAGCCATGACATGTCTCCTCGAAACCCGTTCGCTGGACGCGTCTCATTTCTTCTTCGCCGGCGGCAGATCGGTGCAGACGCCCTCGAACACCTCCGCGGCCATGCCGACCGACTCGCAGAGCGTCGGATGCGGGTGGATCGTCTTGCCGATGTCGACCGGGTCGCAGCCCATCTCCACGGCGAGACAGACCTCGCCGATCAGGTCGCCCGCGTGGGTGCCGACGATGCCGCCGCCGATGCACGCGGTGCGTCGCCTCGTCGAAGATGAGCTTGGTGAAGCCTTCGTCGCGGCCGTTGGCGATCGCCCGGCCCGCTCGCGGCCCACGGGAAGACCGCCTTGCCGTACTTGATGCCCTGCGCCTTGCACTGCTCCTCGGTGAGGCCCGCCCACGCGACCTCGGGATCGGTGTAGGCGACCGACGGGATCTGGCGCGCGTCGAAGTAGGACCTCTGGCCCGCGGCGGCTTCGGCGGCGACGTGCGCCTTCGTGCACCGCCTTGTGCGCGAGCATCGGCTGGCCGACGATGTCGCCGATCGCGAAGATGTGCGGCACGTTGGTGCGCATCTGCTTGTCGACCGGGACGAAGCCGCGGTCGGTCACCACGACGCCCGCCTTCTCCGCGTCGATGCGCTTGCCGTTCGGGCTGCGGCCCACCGCGACGAGCACGAGGTCGTAGACCTGCGGCTTCGGCGGGCGCCTTCTCGCCTTCGAAGCCGACCTTGATGCCTTGCGGCGTGGCTTCCGCCGAGACCGTCTTCGTCTTGAGCATCACGTTCTCGAAGCGCCCGGCGTTCTTCTTCTCCCAGACCTTGACGAGATCGCGATCGGCGCCGGTCATCAGCGCGTCGAGCATCTCGACGACGTCGATGCGCGCGCCGAGCGTCGAGTACACGGTCGCCATTTCGAGCCCGATGATGCCGCCGCCGATCACGAGCATCCGCTTCGGCATCGAAGGCGAGCTCGAGCGCGCCGGTCGAATCGACGACGCGCGGATCGTCGGGAATGAACGGCAGCTTCACCGCCTGGCTGCCGGCGGCGATGATCGCCTTCTGGAAGCTGGACGACCTTCTTCGCGCCGGTCGTCTCCTGGCCGGCGCCCGACGTGAGCTCGACCTCCAGGTGATTCGGGTCGAGGAAGCGCCCGACGCCGCGCACGACTTCGACCTTGCGCGCCTTGGCCATGCCGGCGAGGCCGCCGGTGAGCTTGCCGACCACCTTCTCCTTGAAGCCGCGCAGCTTGTCGAGATCGATCTCCGGCTCGCCGAACGCGATGCCGTGCTCGCCCAGCGCGTCCACTTCGTCGACGACGGCGGCGATGTGCAACAGCGCCTTCGACGGAATGCAGCCGACGTTGAGGCACACGCCGCCGAGCGTCGCGTAGCGCTCGACGAGCACCGTCTTCATGCCGAGGTCGGCGGAGCGGAACGCGGCGGAGTAGCCGCCCGGACCGGCGCCGAGCACGAGCATCTCGCACTCGACGTCCGCGCCGCCGGCGTACGACGCCGCCGTCGGCGCGGGCGCAGGTGCGGCGGGCGTCGCCGTCGGCGCGGCGGGCGCGGCCGGCGCAGCGCCGCTCACGCCCGTGGTCAGCGTGAGGAGAAGGCTGCCCTCGCTCACCTTGTCGCCGAGCTTGACCTTCACCTCCTTCACCGTCCCCGCGGCGGGCGACGGGACATCCATCGTCGCCTTGTCGGATTCGAGCGAAACGAGCGGCGCCTCCGGCTTGATCGTATCGCCGGGCTTCACGAACACCTCGATCACCGGGACGTCCTTGAAGTCGCCGATGTCGGGCACGCGCACCTCGACGGTCTCGTACACGCCCGACGCGGCGCCGTAGTCGGCGACCGGCGCGCCCTCGCCGGTCGAGTGACCGCCCTCCTTCACCTTCTCGCGGGGCGCGACGCCGGCCGGCGCGGCCTCGGTCTCCGCGGTGAGGAGCAGCGCGCCCTCGGAGACCTTGTCGCCGACCTTGACCTTGATCTCCTTGACGACGCCGTCGAGCGGCGACGGCACGTCCATCGTCGCCTTGTCGGATTCGAGCGTGACGAGCGCCTGCTCGGTCTTGATCGCCTCGCCCGGCTTGACCAGCACCTCGATGACCGGCACGTCCTTGAAGTCGCCGATGTCGGGGACCTTGACTTCGATCGTTGCCATCGTCGTCTCCCCTCTACATCAGCACGCGGCGCATGTCGGCGAGCGCCGGCGAAGTACGTGTTGAAGCGCGCCGCCGCCGCGCCGTCGATCACGCGGTGATCCCACGACAGCGACAGCGGCAGGATGAAGCGCCACGACGAGGTCTTGCCGTCGGTCGACACCTGCTTCCAGAACGAGCGGCACACGCCCATGATCGCGACTTCCGGCGCGTTGATGATCGGCGTGAAGTAGGTGCCGCCGATGCCGCCGAGGCTCGAGATCGTGAAGCGTGCCGCCCTGCATCTGGTCGGGCTTCAGCTTGCCGTCGCGGGCGAGCTTGGCGAGATCGCCCATCTCCTTCGCGATCTCGACCACGCCCTTCTGGTCGGCGTCGCGGATCACCGGCACCACCAGCCCCTGCGGCGTGTCGGCGGCGAAGCCGATGTGGTAGTACTTCTTCAGGACCAGGTTGTCGCCGTCGAGCGAGGCGTTGAACTCGGGAAACTTCTTCAAGCGTCGCCACCGCCGCCTTGATCATGAACGCGAGCATGCTGACCTTGACGCCGCTCTTCTCGTTCTCCTTGTTGAACTGCACGCGGAAGGCCTCGAGGTCGGTGATGTCGGCGTCGTCGTGATTGGTGACGTGCGGGATCATCACCCAGTTGCGGTGCAGGTTCGCGCCGGAGATCTTCTTGATCCGCGCCAGCGGCTTCGCTTCGATCGGGCCGAACTTCGCGAAGTCGACCTTCGGCCACGGCAGCAGCTCGATGCCGCCGACGCCCGCCGCGCGCCGCGGCCGCCGGCGCGGCGCCGCGCGCGCCGCCGGCGCGCCCTTCGCGTGGCCTTCGACGTCTTCCTTCAGGATGCGGCCGTTCTCGCCGCTCCCCTTGACCGCGCCGAGATTCGACGCCGAGCTCGCGCGCGAGCTTGCGCACGCCCGGGCCCGGCGTAGGCGAGCGCGAACGCGGCCTCGTCGACGCCGTGCGCGGCCGCCGCCGCTGGCGCCGCGGCTGCGGCGAGCGGCGCAGCGGCGGGCGCCGCCGCGGCCGCCGCAGGCGGCGCAGCCGGCGCGCGCCTTCGCCGGCCGCACTGTCGGTGACCAGCGTCAGGATCACCGTGCCTTCGGACACCTTGTCGCCGACCTTGACCTTCAGCTCGCCCACGACGCCGCCGAGCGGCGCCGGCACGTCCATCGTCGCCTTGTCGGATTCGAGCGAGACGAGCGCGTCTTCGGCCTTCACGGTGTCGCCCGGCTTCACGAGCACCTCGATCACCGGCACGTCCTTGAAGTCGCCGATGTCGGGCACGCGCACCTCGGCGACGCCCGCCGGCGCGCTCGTCGGCGCGGGCGGCGCGACCACCGAGGGCACCGGCGCGCGCGGCGCTCGCGGCAGCCGGCGCGCCGGCGCCCGAATCGAGCAGCAGGATCAGGCTGCCTTCGCTCACCTTGTCGCCGACCTTGACCTTGACGTCCTTCACCGTGCCCGCCGCCGGCGCCGGCACGTCCATCGTCGCCTTGTCCGATTCGAGCGTGACGAGCGGATCCTCCGGCTTCACCGTGTCGCCCGGCCTTGACCAGCACCTCGATCACCGGCACGTCCTTGAAGTCGCCGATGTCCGGGACCTTGACTTCTGTCATCGCGCCCATGTCGCTCCCCTAGGATCCGTTCGCCGCTCAGACCGTCCAGGGATCCGGCCGCTCGGTGTCGAGGCCGTACTTCTTGATGGCCTCCTCGACCATCTCCGGCTTGATCTCGCCGTCGTCGGCGAGCGCCTTCAGCGCGGCGACCGCGACGTAGTGGCGGTTCACCTCGAAGAACCGGCGCAGCTTCACGCGGTAGTCGCTGCGACCGAAGCCGTCGGTGCCCGAGCACGACGTAGGTCCGCGGGATGTGGCTGCGCACCTGGTCGGCGAAGTTGCGCATGTAGTCGGTGGACGCGACGACCGGCCCGTCGTGGCCTTCGAGCGCGGTCTCGACGTAGCTCTTGCGCCGCGGCTTGCCGGGATGCAGCAGGTTCCAGCGCTCGGCGCTCATGCCGTCGCGGCGCAGCTCGTTGAAGCTCGTCACGCTCCAGACGTCGGCGTTCACCTTGAAGTCGTCGCGCAGCAGGTCCGCCGCCGCGATCACCTCGCGCAGGATCGTGCCCGAGCCCATGAGCTGCACGCGCGGCCCCTTCCCTTTCGCCCCTTCGCGCAACAGGTACATCCCCTTGACGATCCCCTCCTCCGCGCCGGCGGGCATCGCGCGGGTGCGGGTAGTTCTCGTTCATCAGGGTGATGTAGTAGAAGACGTCCTCCTGCTCCTGCACCATGCGGCGCATGCCCTCGCGGATGATCATCACGACCTCGTACGCGAAGGTCGGGTCGTAGGAGACGCAGTTCGGGATCGTCGAGGCGAGCACGTGGCTGTGCCCGTCCTCGTGCTGCAGGCCTTCGCCGTTCAGCGTCGTGCGGCCCGCGGTGCCGCCGAGCAGGAAGCCGCGCGCGCGCATGTCGCCCGCGAGCCACGCGAGATCGCCCACCCGCTGCAGGCCGAACATCGAGTAGTAGATGTAGAACGGGATCATCGGCAGGTTGTTGGTGCTGTAGGAGGTCGCCGCGGCGATCCACGACGACATCGCGCCCGCCTCGTTGATCCCCTCCTGCAGCACCTGGCCGCTCTTGTCCTCGCGGTAGTACATCAGCTGGTCGGCGTCCTGCGGCTTGTAGAGCTGCCCCACCGACGAGTAGATGCCGAGCTGCCGGAACATGCCTTCCATGCCGAAGGTGCGCGACTCGTCGGGCACGATCGGCACGACGTACTTGCCGATGTTCTTGTCGCGCACCAGCGTGCCGAGCATCTGCACGAACGCCATCGTGGTGGAGATCTCGCGCTCCTCCGAGCCCTTGAGCAGCCGCTCGAAGGTCGACGAGCGGCGGGACGTCGAGCGAGGCGGACTTGCGCCGGCGCTGCGGCAGGTAGCCGCCGAGCGCGGCGCGCCGCTCCTTGAGGTACTTCATCTCCGGGCTGTCCTCGGGCAGCTTCAGGAACGGCAGCTCGCGCGATCTTGTCGTCGGGCATCGGGATCTGGAAGCGATCGCGGAACTGCTTCAGCGAGTCCTGCGTCATCTTCTTCGCCTGGTGGCTGATCATCTGGCCTTCGCCCGACTCGCCCATGCCGTAGCCCTTCACCGTCTTGGCGAGGATCACGGTCGGCTGACCCTTGTGCTTCACCGCCGCGGAGTAGGCGGCGAACACCTTGAACGGGTCGTGACCGCCGCGGCTCAGCTTCCAGACCTCGTCGTCGCTCATGTCGGCGACGAGCGCCTTCAGCTCCGGGTACTTGCCGAAGAAGTGCTTGCGCACGTAGGCGCCGTCCTTGGACTTGAAGTCCTGGTACTCGCCGTCGACGCACTCCTCCATGCGCTGCAGCAGGAGCCCGCTCTTGTCCTTCGCGAACAGCTTGTCCCAGGCCGAGCCCCAGAGCACCTTGATGACGTTCCAGCCGGCGCCGCGGAAGACCCCCTCGAGCTCCTGGACGATCTTGCCGTTGCCGCGCACCGGCCCGTCGAGCCGCTGCAGGTTGCAGTTGATGACGAAGATCAGGTTGTCGAGCTTCTCGCGCCCGGCGAGCGAGATCGCGCCGAGCGACTCGGGCTCGTCGCACTCGCCGTCGCCGAGGAACGCCCACACCTTGCGCCCCTCGGTCTTCGCGAGGCCGCGCCCCTCGAGGTACTTCAGGAAGCGCGCCTGGTAGATCGCCATCAGCGGGCCGAGCCCCATCGACACCGTGGGGAACTGCCAGAAGTCCGGCATCAGCCACGGATGCGGGTACGAGGAGATGCCCTTGCCGTCGGTCTCCTGGCGGAAGTTGAGGAGCTGCTCCTCGGTCAGGCGCCCCTCGACGAAGGCGCGGGCGTAGATGCCGGGCGACACGTGACCCTGGACGTAGATCAGGTCGCCGCCGTGCTCGGCCGTCGGCGCGTGCCAGAAGTGGCCGAAGCCGATGTCGTAGAGCAGCGCGGAGGACTGGAAGCTCGCGATGTGGCCGCCGAGCTCGGAGGATTCCTTGTTCGCGCGCAGGATGATCGCCACCGCGTTCCAGCGGATCGCCGAGCGGATCTTGTGCTCGAGCTCGCGGTTCCAGGTGGGCTTCGCTTCCCGCTCCGGCGGGATGGTGTTCACGTACGGCGTGGTCGCCGTGAACGGCAGCTGCGCGCCGCGTGCGTCGCGCCTCGTCCCGCAGCCGCTCCAGGATGAACCGCGCGCGGTCGACGCCCTGGTGCTGGACGATCGCCCGCAGCGAGTCGACCCACTCCTGGGTCTCAACCGGATCGTGGTCGTTCAGGATTCCCATTGAACGTTCTCCTTGGTCCCGAATTCGGAAAGCGTCCGCCCGTCGGCGATGCATCAGTCGTCAATCGCTCGGCAGCCCCTGCACCCGGAACACCTCCTCGAGGTGCGGGCTCATCGGAAGATTGAGCCGCACGCCCGAGGGCAGCGGCTTCAGGAACCACTTGTCGTAGATGGCGACGATCTCGCGGCTGCCCGGCGAGCCTGCCGAAGGCGCGCTCGACGAGCTCGGCGAACTCGGGATCGTCCTTGCGCAGCATCAGCGCGTAGTCCGCGTAGGTCAGGAAATCGCCGACGACGCGGTACTGCGCGCCGGTCTTCGTCTCGGCGAGCATCCCGTAGAGCTGGACGTCGTCGTTCGCGAACGCATCGGCGTTGCCCGGCGGCGAACAGCTTGAACGACTCGTTGTGATCGCCGCCGGTGATGAACTTGACCGCGAGCTTCCGTCGCTCGGCGAGCTTCGGGATCGCGGTCTCGTGCACCGTGCCGCGCGTGACCACGACGGTCTTGCCCTGCAGGTCGCCGAACGACCGGATCCCGCTGCCGCGGCGAACGAGGAGCTTGGTGCCGGTCACGAACATCGTCGGGCGAGAACGCCGCGATCTTGCGCCGCTCGACGTTGTTCGTCGTCGAGCCGCACTCGAGGTCCACTTCGCCGCGAGTTGACGAGGTCGAACCGGTTCTCCGGCGTGACGGGCCGGTACTCGACGCGGATGTCCTTGCCGAGCTCGGCGACGATCTCCGTCGACGACGATCTCGCACAGGTCGAGGGCATAGCCGACCGGCCGGCCCTTCGGGTCGAGGAACGCGAACGGCGGCGAGTTCTCGCGGTAGCCGATCCGGAGGACACCGCCGTCGTTGATCTTCTTCAGCGTGCCGGTGTAGGGAACCTCAAACGCCGGCTTGGCGGCCTGAGCATGCGCCGGGCGCCCCGAACGCCAGCGCAGCGGTTGCGATCGCCCCAAGCAGAGTCGCCGCCGTTCGATGCCGGCGGGTACGGCTTTGCTGCGTCGCAGCAAAGCCGGCGGGCGCAAGCTACGTCCGTCTCACGCAGGCTCGTCATCGCCCCTCCTTTGGTTGTAGCGACCGGACGTGGGCGTGCGCGCGGTCGCGAGCGGGTTGGCCTTCGTCGCCGATGCGAACCGCACCGCGATCTCACCCGCCGAATTGATTGAAACGTCCGCCGACGAGGGCGCTTAGGTTAACCCAGCGTGCAGCCCGCCGGAAGGATTACCGGCGGTGTTCTGTAATCGGCCATCGCGCCGCTATTTCGACTTGGCGCGAATCTTCCCGAGCTCGGCGGTCATCTCCTTCGCAGTGGCATCCCCGAACTCCTTGCTGAACTTGTCGACGACGGGCTTCAGCTTGTCGCGCAGCTTGGTCTGCTCCGCCGCGGAAAACTCGGTCACCTGCATGCCGTTCTTCTTCAGCTCGCCGAGCGCCTTGTCGCCGTATTCGCGGATCGTCTTCCGCTCGAACGCCGTCGCTTCGCGGGCGGCCTCCTGGACCGCCTTCTGCTCGTCGGGGGACAGCGCGTCCCACGTCTTCTTCGAGAGCAGCAGCACCCACACGCTGTAGATGTGCTTGGACAGGACGACGTGCTTCTGGACTTCGTAGAACTTGCTGCTGAGGATCGTCGCGGTGGGATTCTCCTGGCCGTCGACCGTCTTCTGCTCGAGCGCGCTGTAGAGCTCCGGGAAGGGCATCGGCAGCGCGTTGGCGCCGAGCGCGTTGAAGGTATCGATGAAGAGCGGATTCTGGATGACACGGATCTTCAGTCCGGCGATGTCGGTCGCGGCGTTGATCGGCCGGCGCGCATTGGTGACCTGCCGGAACCCGTTCTCCCAGAAGCCGAGCCCGACGAGTCCCTTCTCGGGCAGCTTCGCCAGCAGCTTCTGCCCGAACGCGCCGTCGAGCAGCGCGTCGGCCTCCTGCTCGTTGTTGAAGAGCAGCGGGAAGTTGAGGACGCCGAAGTCCTTGATCAGCCCGACCAGGGTCGAGCTGTCCGGCACCGTCATTTCCTGCGTGCCGCCCCGGAGCGCGGAGATCATGGTGGCATCGTTGCCCAGAGCGCCGCCGGCGTACAGCTTGACGTTGAGCTTGCCCCCGGTCTTCTGCGCGAGGAGCTCGCCGAAGCGCTTGACCGACATCCCTTGCGGGTGATCCTCGTTGAGGCCGATCCCGACCTTCAGCGTGCGTTCCTTGACCTGGGCCACGGCCGGACCGGCAAAGTGAGCCGCGGTAGCGAGCGCGGCCGCCCATGCGATGCAACGGAAATTCATTTGACTCCTCCTTCGATGGCCGTTGTCCGAGAGCGTCGCCGCAAACCCACCGGGTCGGCTACATGGCGCGCTGGTACCCCGCTATCTCGCTATAGGCGCCGCTGAGCAGGCCGGGCAGTCGCACGAAGATGTCGGCGAGCTGCCCGTACCGCTCGACGTTGCCCGGCTGCGGAAGGCAGCTTTCGGTCTCGCCGAGCATGCCGGCGACCGCATCGAGCGACGGAATGGCGCCGATCGCGTGCAGCCCCAGCACCGCCGCTCCCATGCACGAGCTTTCCCGGGCGCTCGCGACGACGACCTCGCGATTGAAGATGTCGGCCATGATCTGTCGCCACAGCCGCGAGCGCGTGAACCCGCCGGAGGCGAGCACCTGTCCCGTCCGCACGCCCGTCTCCTCGATGATCCGCAGCACGGCGAGCAGATTGAAGACCACCCCTTCCAGCACCGCGCGAATCATGTGCTCCTTGCGGTGATGGAGCGCCAGCCCGAAGAACGACCCCCGTGCATCCGCATTCCAGAGCGGCGCTCGCTCGCCCGCGAGATAGGGATGGAACAGCAGGCCGCCGGATCCGGGCGCGACCCGTTCGGCGATCCGGGTCAGGACGTCGTACGGGTCGAGGCCCAGCCGCTTGGCCGTCTCGACCTCCGCGGCGGCGAACTCGTCGCGCAGCCAGCGCAGGATCATGCCGCCGCTGTTGACCGGGCCGCCCATGACCCAGAGCCCCGGCGCGAGTACGTAGCAGAACAAGCGGCCGTCGGGGTCCAGCACCGGCCGGTCGACGACGGTCCGGATCGCACCGCTCGTGCCGATCGTCACCGCGACGACGCCCGGCCGTATGGCGTTCACGCCGAGGTTCGCGAGCGCGCCGTCGTTCGCGCCGACCACGAACGGCGTGCCCGGAGCGAGCCGCGTGCGCCGCGCGATCTCCGGGTCGAGGCCCTCGATCGTGTGGGAGGTCGGCACCGGCGCCGACAGCCGCTCGCGCGTGATCCCCGCCGCGGCGAGCGCCTGGCGGTCCCAGTCGAGCTTCGTGATGTCGAAGAGGCCGGTGGCCGAGGCGATCGAGTGGTCGACGACGAAGCGCCCGAAGAAGCGGTTGAAGACGTACTCCTTGACCGAGACGAACCGCGCCGCGCGCGCGAAGAGCTCGGGCTGCGTATCCCGCAGCCACGCGAGCTTGGCAAGCGGCGACATCGGATGGATCGGCGTGCCGGTGCGCCGGTAGATCTCGTCGCCGCCTTCGCGCTTGAGGCGATCGGCCCAGGCCGCGCTCCGCGTGTCCGCCCAGGTGATGCAGGGACTGAGGGGCTCTCCGGCGGCATCGACGGCGATCACGCTGTGCATCGCCGCGCTGAAGCTCACGCAGGCGATGCGCGCGGGATCGACCCGGGCAGCCACGGCCGCGATCGCCTCGATGACCGCGCGCAGGATCTGGTCGGGATTCTGCTCGGCGGCGCCCGGCGCCGGCGTCGCGAGCGGATACTCCACGCTGTGCTGCCCGACGATCGACCCGGTGGCGTCGTAGAGCACCGCCTTGGTGCTGGTCGTGCCGATGTCCACGCCGATGACGCACCGCGCGGGCTTCGCGCCGCTCATTCCGCGCCTATCCTCGGTCATGGGGACGCCGCCGGGCATGGCTCGTGGCTCGCGCCGCCACCGCTACTTCTGCTTGCGCGCCTTGTCGAGCTCGGCGTAGAACTCCTTCACCAGCGGCTCGCCGATCTGGCTGGAGTACTTGTCGACCACCGGCTTGACCTTGTCGCGCATGCGGGCGATCTCCTGCGGCGAGATGTCGTTGATCTGCATCCCGCTCTTGACCAGGAACTGGCGCGACTTGTCGCTCATCTCCCGCGCGATCTTGCGCTGGTAGTCGCGCGACTCGTTCGCCGCATCCTGGAGGACCTTCTTCTCGGCCGGCGACAGCGTGTCCCAGAACTTCTTGCCGACGAGCAGGAGCTGCGGATTGTAGATGTGCTTCGTGGCGCTCATGTACTTCTGCACCTCGTAGAACTTCGACGCCTCGAGGGTCGCGTACGGGTTCTCCTGCCCGTCGACCGTCTTGGTGTCGAGCGCGGTATACAGCTCGGTGAACGGCATCGGCACCGCGTTCGCGCCCAGCGTGTTGAGCATGTCGACGTAGAGCGGGTTCTGGATGGTGCGGATCTTCAGACCCTGGATGTCCTCCAGCTTGTTGATCGGCCGCTTGCTGTTGCTGATGCTCCGGTAGCCCTGCTCCATGTAGGCGAGGCCGACCAGGCCCTTGGCGGGCATCACCTCGAGCAGCTTCTTCCCGAACGGGCCGTCGAGCACGAGATCGGCCTCGCGCTCGTTGGCGAAGGCGAACGGGAGGTCGAGCACGAGGAACTCCTTGAAGTTGCCCACCAGCTGGGCGGGCGCCATCATCGACACCTCGATCGTGCCGCCCTGCATGGCGGAGGCGACCTGCTGCTCGCCGCCGAGGGTTCCGCCCGGGTAGACCTTCACCTTCATCTTGCCCCCGCTCTTCTGCGCGACCAGCTCGGCGAACTTGCTCGCCCCGATCCCCTGCGGATGATCGATGGCGTTGACGATCGGCATCTTGATGCTGCGGTCCTTGATGTCCTGCGCACCGGCCGACGCCGCCGCCAGGAGCGTCGCCGCGAGCGCAGCGGACACGATGGCGTTCCTCAGGGCTGGCTTGGACATGAGCGTTCCTCCGTTGTGTTCGAGCTTGATTGATCTTTCAGCGCGGGATCGGCGTGGGCACCGGCTTGCCCGCGAAGTGCGCCTCCAGGTTGGCGTAGGCGAGATCAGCCATCGCCTGGCGTGTCTGAATCGTGCCGCTGGCGACGTGCGGTGTAAGGACCACGTTGTCCATCGTCAGCAGTTCGTGCGGAACGTTCGGTTCGTCCGCGAACACGTCCAGCCCCGCGCCGCGGATCCGTCCGCCCTTGAGCGCGGCGACCAGCGCCGGCTCGTCGACCACCGTGCCGCGCGCGATGTTGATCAGGATGCCGTCGGGGCCGAGCGCGTTCAGCACCTCGGCGTTGATGAGGGCGCGCGTGGCAGGCCCGCCATAGGCGCTGACGACGAAGAAGTCCACCTGCCCCGCCATCTCCAGCGCCGTCGGGAAGAAGGTGTGCTTCACGCCCGCGATCTCGCTCCGGTCGGTGTAGGCGATGCGCATGCCGAAGCCTTCGGCGCGCCGGGCGATGGCGCGGCCGATCCTGCCCAGGCCGAAGATCCCGATGCGGGCCCCGCTCACCTTGCGCGTCAGTCGGTACGCTCCGTCCACCCAGCGCCCGCTGCGGAGATGGGCATCGGCGGGCAGCAGCTCGCGCGAGACCGCCAGAACGAGCCCCATCGCGAGGTCCGCCACGTCGTCGGTCAGCACGTCGGGCGTGTTCGTGACGGTGACGCGACGGTCGCGTGTCGCGTCGAGATCGATGCCGTCATACCCGACGCCGAACACGGCGATGATCTCGGCCGCCGGCAGGCGCGCCAGGAGCTCCCGGGTCACGCGTGCCTCGCCGCTCGCGACGATGCCGCGGACCCGGGGGGCGATCGCCTCGAACGCCGCCGGATCCAGCTCGTGGATCCGGTCGCGGAAATCGAACGCCTCGCGCAGGCGCTCGGTGAGGAAGTCCGGGAGGTGTGCGACCGAGAGGACGACGGGTTTCATGGGCTTGGCTCCGTGCCTGGTCAACGCGGCATCGAACGGATCGACGACGGTACCGCCGGCGACGCTGACGGATTGTTGATGCGCCTATCTCGCCGACTTGCCCTGGTTGGCCACCGCCGCCATCGCCGCGCGGATCGTGGCCTCGTCGCCGAGGTAGTAGTGCTTGAGCGGCTTGAGCTCGCCGTCCAGCTCGTAGACGAGAGGCTGGCCGGTCGGGATGTTGAGACCGACGATGTCCTGGTCGGACACGTTGTCGAGATACTTGACCAGCGCCCGCAGGCTGTTGCCGTGCGCGGCGATGATCACGCTCTTGCCGGTGCGGACCGTGGGCGCGATCACCTCGTGCCAGTGCGGCAGAAAGCGCGCGACCGTGTCCTTGAGGCACTCGGTGCGCGGGAATTCCTCGCGCGGGATGTCGGCGTAGCGCGGGTCGTTCAGCTCGAGCCGGGAATCGCCCAGCTCGAGCGCCGGCGGCGGGGTGTCGTACGAGCGGCGCCAGATGAGCACCTGCTGGTCGCCGAACTTGGCCGCCGTCTCCGCCTTGTTGAGACCCTGCAGCGCGCCGTAGTGACGCTCGTTCAGGCGCCACGAGTGATGCACCGGGATCCACATGCGCTCGAGCCCGTCGAGCACGATCCACAGCGTGCGGATGGCGCGCGTCAGCACGGAGGTGAACGCGATGTCGAACGCGAAGCCGTTCGCACGCAGCAGTTCAGCGGCCGACTTCGCCTCGGCGCGGCCCTTGTCCGTGAGATCGACGTCGGTCCAGCCGGTGAACCGGTTCTCCTGGTTCCACACCGATTCGCCGTGTCGCAGCAGGACAACCTTGTACATGTGCGCCCTCCGGGTTATCTCGCGCTGCCGCGCAGCGCGGCCGCCCGTGCGGCGAGACGGGTCACTTGGCCCCAGTCGCCCGCGTCGACCGCGGACTTCGGCGTCAACCACGAGCCGCCGACGCACGCCACGTTGGGGAGGGACAGGAATTCCGGCGCGGTCTCTTCCGTGACGCCGCCGGTCGGACAGAAGACGACATCGGGGAACGGTCCGTGCATCGCCCGCAGCATCCCGAGGCCGCCGGCCTGCTGCGCCGGGAAGAGCTTCAGCTGACGGAACCCGGCAGCGCGCGCCGCGATGACGTCCGAAGGCGTCATCACCCCCGGCAGGCACGGCAGGCCGCTCTGGCGCGCGGCGTCCGCGAGCGCCGGGGTCAACCCGGGGCTGACCGCGAACGTGGCGCCGGCCGCGCGCGCCTCGGCGAAGTCTTCGGGTGCGGTCACGGTGCCGACGCCCACGATCGCGTCGGGCACGTCCCGCGCGATCGCCTTGATGGCGTCCAGTCCGGCCGCCGTTCGCAGCGTGACCTCCAGCACCCGCACGCCGCCGGCGACCAGCGCCTTGGCAAGCGGGACCGCCTGCGCCAGATCGCCGATGACGATGACCGGAATGACCGGGCCCGTACGCATGACCGCTAACGCGTCCATCAACCCACCTTCTCGGCAAACACGAAGTTATCGTGGACGCGCTCGTGCGGCGGCGCGGCCCCCGGCAGCTTGTGCGGCAGTACGTAAGTGACGGCGCCCTGCTCGGCGCCGGCGGCGTTGGCGCGGAACACCTCGAACAGCTCGCGCCCGAGGCCGAACTGGTATTCGTCGAGATCGACCGGATCGGCAACTCGCCGGCGCAGCTCCTCGTCGGACACGAGCGCCTGGAGGACGCCCGCGACCGCGTCGAGCCGGATCACGTCGCCGGTGCGGATCTTCCCGAGCGGCCCCCCGGCGAGACACTCCGGGGTGACGTGGATCGCGGCGGGCACCTTGCCGGAAGCACCCGACATGCGGCCGTCCGTGACCAGCGCCACCTTGTAGCCCTCGTCCTGCAGCACCCCGAGCAGCGGCGTCAGCTTGTGCAGCTCGGGCATCCCGTTCGCCCGCGGCCCCTGGTAACGCACCACGCCGACGAAATCGCGCTTCAGCTCGCCGCGCTTGAAGGCCGCCATGACGTCTTCCTGGTTGTTGAAGACGATGGCGGGCGCTTCCACGATCCGGTGCTCCGGCTTGACGGCGGACGCCTTGATCACGGCGCGCCCGAGGTTGCCGGCGAGAACCTTGAGGCCGCCGTCGGGGCTGAACGGCTCCGACATCGAACGCAGGACCGCAGTGTCATGGCTGTGCTTCGGGGCCGGCCGCCACGCCAGCCGTCCGCCGTCGAGGTACGGCTCGTCCCGATAGCGGGCAAGCCCGCCCGCGCCGGCGACGGTGAGAACGTCGGCATGCAGCAGGCCCGCATCGAGCAGCTCGCCGATCAGGAAGCCCATGCCGCCGGCGGCATGGAAATGATTCACGTCCGCCTTGCCGTTCGGATAGATCTTGGCGAGCAGCGGCACGACGGGAGAGAGCTCGCTGAAGTCGTCCCAGTTGATGATCACCCCCGCCGCGTGCGCCATCGCGACGAGGTGGAGCGTGTGATTGGTCGACCCGCCGGTCGCCAGCAGTCCGACGATGCCGTTGACGATCGCGCGCTCGTCCACGACCCTGCCGAGGGGCGTGTACCGGTCGCCGAGCGCGGTGATCTCGAGGACCTGCCTCGCGGCGGCCTCGGTGAGCGCGTCGCGCAGGGGCGTGTTGGGATTGACGAACGCCGAGCCGGGCAGATGGAGACCCATCACCTCCATCAGCATCTGGTTGCTGTTCGCAGTGCCGTAGAACGTGCAGGTACCCGGGCCGTGATACGACTTCGCCTCCGTCTCGAGCAACGCGTCGCGGCCGATCTTGCCCTGGGCGAAGAGCTGGCGCGTCTTCGCCTTCTCCTCGTTGGGGAGGCCCGAGGTCATCGGGCCGCCCGGGACGAAGATCGCCGGGAGGTGGCCGAACTTGAGCGCGCCGATCAGGAGGCCCGGCACGATCTTGTCGCAGATCCCGAGGCACAGGACGGCGTCGAACATGTTGTGCGAGAGGGCCACGGCGGTTGCCATCGCGATGACGTCGCGACTGAAGAGCGACAGCTCCATGCCGGGCTCGCCCTGGGTGACGCCATCGCACATCGCCGGCACCCCGCCGGCGAACTGTGCGACCGCACCCGCCTCGCGCGCCGCGCGCTTGATGAGCTCCGGGAATCGCTCCAGCGGCTGGTGCGCCGACAGCATGTCGTTGTACGACGAGACGATGGCGATGTTCGGCCGGCGGAGCTCGCGCAGCACCAGCTTGTCCCGCGGCTCGAACGCCGCGAACCCGTGAGCGAAGTTGGTGCAGGAGAGCTTGCCGCGCGCCGGGCTCGCCTGCTTCGCCCGGTCGACGTACGACAGGTAGGCCGCGCGCGTCTCGCGGCTGCGCGCGCGGACGCGGTCGGTCACTCTAGTCAGGACGGGATGGACTGGCATCGTCGACCTCTACTTCATGGCGGGCGCGAAGCGCGTCAAACGATCCTCACGCCAGGGCGCGAAACGCATCGCGACCCCGATAGGTGCCCTGCGCGCCGATCTCGCTCTCGATCAGCAGCAGCCGGTTGTACTTGGCCACCCGGTCGGACCGGCACAGCGAGCCCGTCTTGATCTGGGTCGCCGACGTCGCCGCCGCGAGGTCCGCGATCGTAACGTCCTCGGTTTCGCCCGACCGGTGCGAGACCACCGCCGCGTAACCGGACTGCTCGGCCAGTTCGATGGCGTCGAGCGTCTCGGTCAGCGTGCCGATCTGGTTCAGCTTGATCAGGATCGCGTTCGCGATGCCGCTCGAGATCCCGCGCTGGAAGATCTCGGTGTTGGTCACGAAGAGATCGTCGCCGACGAGCTGCACCTTGCCGCCCAGGCGCGCGGTCAGCTTCGCCCAGCCGTCCCAGTCGTCCTCCGCCATGCCGTCCTCGATCGAGAGGATCGGATAGCGGTCCACCCAGCGGGCAAGGTACTCGACGAACTCCTCGGCGGAGAACCGCTTGCCCTCCGACTTGAGCTCGTACTTCCCGTCCTTGTGGAACTCGGAGCTGGCGACGTCGAGGCCGAGCCAGATGTCCTGGCCCGGCCGATAGCCCGCTTTCCCGATCGCCTCGAGGATGGTCTCGAGGGCGGCCTCGTTGGACGGCAGGTCGGGCGCGAACCCGCCTTCGTCCCCGACCCCGGTGCCATAGCCTTTCGCTTTGAGCACCGCCTTGAGCGCATGGAACACCTCGACGCCGTAGCGCACGGCTTCGCCGAAGCTCGGCGCGCCGACCGGCAGGATCATGAACTCCTGCAGGTCGATGTTGTTGTCGGCATGCGCGCCGCCGTTCACGATGTTCATCATCGGCACCGGGAGCCGCACGTCGCGCTTGCCCGCGAGGTGCCGGTAAAGCGGCCGACCCGCCTCCTGCGCGGCGGCATGCGCGACGGCGAGCGACACCGCGAGGAGCGCATTCGCGCCCAGTCGCGATTTGGTCGGCGTGCCGTCGGCTTCGATCATCCTGCGGTCGATCCGCCGCTGATCGGCCGCTTCGGCCCCGATCAGCAGCTCGCGGAGCTCGCCGTTGACGTTGCCGACCGCGCGCGTGACGCCCTTGCCGCCGTAGCGCTTGGGATCCTTGTCCCGCAGCTCGACCGCCTCGCGCGCACCGGTCGACGCGCCCGACGGCACCGCCGCGACCCCGCGCACGCCGCTCGCGAGCGTCACCGCCGCGGCCACGGTCGGGTTGCCGCGCGAATCCAGGATCTCGTAACCGCGGACGTCCTCAATCTTCGCCATGGTTCACCCGTCGATTTCTCATGCTGACGTGAAGCGTTCGATCAGACCTGCGCGATGCGGAGCAGGTTCGTGGTACCCGCGGTCCCGAGCGGCAGGCCGGCGATGATCACGACCGTGTCGCCCGGCTTCGCGAAGCCTTCGCGGCGCGCGAGCGTGCACGCGCTTTCCACCATTTCCGCGTCACCGGCGATCTCGGGCGCGTGCACCGGGTGCACGCCCCACGCGAGCGCCAGGCGCCGTGCGGTGCGGACGTCCGGGGTCAGGCCGAGGATCGGGGCCTCGGGCCGCTCGCGCGCGGCGCGCAGGCTCGTGTAGCCCGAGCTGGTGTAGGTGACGGTGGCCGCGACCTTGAGCAGGCGGGCTACGCCGCGCATGCCTTCGCAGATCGCGTCCGCCACGACGGGTTGCGCCGGAGTGTGCGACGCATCCAGCAGCTGGCGGTGATACGGATCCTGCTCCACCTCGGTGATGATGCGGTCCATCATCGCCACCGCTTCCAGCGGATACTTGCCCGACGCCGACTCCGCCGACAGCATCACCGCGTCGGCGCCGTGGTAGATCGCCGTCGCCACGTCGGACGCTTCCGCCCGCGTGGGGACGGGTGCGCTGACCATCGACTCGAGCATCTGGGTCGCGACGATCACCGGCTTCCCCGCCTCGCGGCACAAGCGGACGATGCGCCGCTGGATCGCCGGCACGCGCTCGGCCGGCAGCTCCACGCCGAGATCGCCGCGCGCGACCATCACGCCGTCGCACAGGGCGACGATCTCGTCCAGGCGCTCGATCGCGGCCGGCTTCTCGAGCTTGCACATGATCGCCGCGCGGCCCCTGGCGAGCGACCGGATCTCCTCGACGTCCTCGGGTCGCTGCACGAACGAGAGCGCGACCCAGTCGACGCCGAGCTCCAGCCCGAACTCGAGATCCTTGCGGTCCTTCTCGGTGAGCGCCGACAGCGGGAGGATGACGCCGGGGACGTTCACGCCCTTGCGGTCGGAGAGCGCGCCGCCGGCAATGACGCGCGTGACGGCAGCGTCGCCACCATGCTGCTCGACGCGCAACCGGATGCGCCCGTCGTCGAGCAGCAGGTCGGCGCCGTGCTTTCAGCGCCGCGAAGATCTCGGGGTGCGGCAGTTGAACGCGATCCGCGTTGCCTGGCGCCGGATCCAGGTCGACCTGGAACCGCGCGCCGGGCTCGAGCTCGACCTTGCCGCCGGCAAAGGTGCCCACCCGCAGCTTCGGGCCCTGGAGATCGAGCAGGATCGCGATCGGCCGGCCGGTCTCCCGCTCGATCCGCCGGATGACATCGAAGCGTTCCTTGTGGTCGGCGTGCGCACCGTGGCTGAAGTTCAGCCGGAAGACGTCGGCGCCCGCGTCGAACAGCGCGCGGACGGTCTGGAAGTCCGAGCTGGCCGGCCCCAGCGTGGCGACGATCTTGGCGTTGCGTTGGCGTCGCATCGCTCCTCCTCCTCCGCCCTTCGCGGGCCGGTCAGAAGATGAATCGGGTGTTCAGGAACTTCGACTTGTGGTTCGTCACGATCGAGTCGAGCAGCCTGGTGCTGTCCTCGGTCTGCTTCGTGGCGACCATCGAGCGGATCGAGAACGCCCGCAGCGCGTCGGTGACCGAGAGCGTGCCCTCCGCGGAATCCTTGCGTCCGGCGAACGGAAAGACGTCCGGACCCCGCTGGCACTGCGCGTTGATGTTGACGCGACAGACCTGGTTCACGAGCGGGTCGACCAGCCGACCGATCTCGCCGGGGTCGGTGCCGAAGATGCTCACCTGCTGCCCGTGATCGGACGAGACGACGTAGTCGAGCGCGGTCTCGATGTCCTCGAACGGCATGACCGGGATGACCGGGCCGAACTGTTCTTCGCGATACAGCCGCATGCCCTCCCGCACGGGAAACACCACCGCCGGATAGAACAGGGTGTCGGCGACGGTGCCGCCGCCCTCGTTCACGACGCGGGCGCCCTTCGCCTTCGCGTCTTCCACCAGGTCGGTCAGATAGGCCGTTTTTCCAGGTGCGGGCAGCGGGGTGATGTTCACGCCCTTCTCCCAGGGCATGCCGACCTTCAGCTTGCCCGAGTGCCTCGCTGAAGCGGGCGAGGAACGGCTCGACGATGGACTGGTGCACGAGGAGCATCTTGAGCGCCGTGCAGCGCTGACCGTTGAAGGACAGCGCGCCGAGCAGGGATTCCTTGACCGCCAGCGCGATGTCGGCGTCCGGCAGAATGATCGCGGCGTTCTTCGCATCCAGCCCGAGAATCGCGCGCAGCCGGTGCGACTTGGGGTGCTGCTTCTTCAGGTGGTCGGCGACCTTGCTCGACCCGATCAGCGCGAGGACGTTGACCTTGCCCGATCCGAGCATGCGCGGGACGACCACCGAGCCGCGCGCGTAGACCGTGTTGACGACGCCCTTCGGGAAGGAGCTGCGGAATGCCTCCAGCAACGGGTAGAAGAGCAGCGTGCCGTACGTGGGCGGCTTGAAGACGATCGTGTTGCCCATGATGAGCGCCGGGAATGAACGTCGCGAACGTCTCGTTCAGCGGGTAGTTGAACGGCCCCATGCAGAGCACCACGCCGAGGGGCGTGCGGCGGATCTGCCCGATCGTGCCCTCGACGACGACGAAGCGCGAGTTGCCGTTGTCGAGCTCCTTCAGCGCGTGAATCGTCGCCTTGATGTACTCGACCGTCCGATCGAACTCCTTCTCCGAGTCGGCGAAGCTCTTGCCGATCTCCCACATGATGAGCTCGACGACCTGGCGCCGCTGCGCCGACCATCTTCTTGGTGAAGTCTTCGATGCACGCGATCCGCTCGCCGACCGACATCGTGGGCCATTCGCCCCGGCCGTTTGCATACGCGGCCACCGCGGCCTCGAGCGCTTCGTCGCTCTCCGGCTCGCCGATCAGCGGATAGCTGCCGATCTCGATCGGTTGCGCCTCGCCCTTGGCGTTCCGCAGGCAGACCGGGGAGAACACGGGCTGGGATTTCCCGTCCCACGTTTTCAGCACGCCGTTCACCAGGTAGGTCCGTTGCCGGATGGCCGCAGGGAGCCGGTGCTCCTCGGGAATGTCGCCATCCCGGGGAAAGAGCTGGCGCAGAGAGCCGGCGTCGATCATCTCGCATCCTCCAACACGCAATGCCCGGGAACCAACGATGCGGCCCGCGGGTTCCCGCAGATACGCGAACGAAGCCGCCGCCGACCGGACGGTCGACCTGGAACAGCGCTCACCCACGGAACTGGGTATTGTTCGGAGATGCCGCGCGGCGTGTCTTGGAGAAAGTTGCGCGCGCCTAACGGGCCCCGGTTCGCGCCCGGAGCCGGTTCGAGCGCGGCGGTCGGCTGGCGTAGAGGCGTATCGCAGTCTCGCGAAGCACCGCCAGCAGCGCCGCCGCGCCCGGTGAGAGTCCGCGTCCCCGCCGCGTGATGATGCCGAACGATTCCATCCGGACATCGATGCGTGACCGGCAGGACGGTCAGAACGCCCGCCTCGCAGTAAGGACGCACTGCCTCCTTCGGGAGCGAGACCACCATGTCGGTCGACGACAACAGGCTCATGACGACGAGCAGCGAGGAGGCTTCGACGACGTTCTTCGGGGGGTCGAGGCCCTGCTCGATGAACATCGCGTCGAGCTCCTCGCGGAGCGCACTTCCGGCCGGCGGCAGGACCCACGCCTGCTGGGCCAGGTCCTTGACCCCGAGACCGCGCCGGCGGGCGAGCGGATGGCCGGCCCGCGCGATCACGCTCTGCGGCTCGTCCCCCAGCGGCTCGAAATCGAGGTCGCCTGCTCCCTGCGCATCGCGAACGCGAGCCACCGCCATGTCGAGCTCGCCCGACACGAGGCGAGCGATCAACGCCTCGCTGTGATCCAGGTCGATGGCCACGAGGATCCGGGGATGCCGTTGCTTGAGCAGCGCGACTGCCGCCGGAACCAGGCCGGTTCCCGGGGTGACGACCGTGCCGATCGAGGCCTTGCCGGCAAGTCCCGATCGGAGCGCCTCGATCTCCTCGTGCGCGCGGCTGAGCTCGGCCAGCGCCGCGCGCGCGTGCCGCACGAGGATCTCGCCGTACCAGGTCGGCTCGACACCGCGCGCGTGCCGCTCGAACAGCGCCACGCCGAACGCCTCCTCGAGCTCCGCCAGCAGCTTGGATGCGGCCGGCTGCGTCATGCCGGCCGCTTCGGCAGCCCGCAGCACCGACCGCTGCTCGTCGAGATGGACCAGCAGGACGATCTGCCGCGTCTTGAGACGCGACCGGATCAGCGTCGATTGAGTGACCGGCATGGCGCGCGTTCGGACGGCTGCGAACTGGTATATTAAATCGGAATAGATTCCTCCGAAACATTCATTTGTTTAGCATACGTGGCTTCCTTAGAATGGTCGGTATGCCCAATCGATACAACAACGAAAACAACAGGATCCGTTATTTCCGGGTGCCCGCGTGGCACGACGCCGAGGTGTCGATCGGCGACGGCGTTACCGGCCCGGGGCGGCTGCAGTTTCACCCCGACGTGGAGATCCGGCTGATCACACGGGGCGTCGCCCGAGTTCAGCTGGGCGAATCGCAGCACTCCGCAGCCGCGGGCTGGCTCACCGTGATACCGCCATGGCAGCTCCACGCCGTCGCGGCGGACGGGGACGACGGTTTGTCGTTCTTCGCCTTGCGCATCCGCCCTGCGCTCCTCGAGCGCCTGAAGGACTCGGCGCCGCCGGTCGCCGCGCTCCGGGCCGCGCACGGCTCCATCCCCGCCGATCCGGAGCTCTCATCGACCGTGGTCGCAGCGCACCGCGCGCTCGCCAATGGCACACCGGGGCCGGACGCACAGCCGATGCTTGGACGGGCGGTCAGCGACCTGGTGTCCTGGGCCACACGGGTGGAGATCGCATCAGCCGACCGCCCGATCCAGCGCGCGCGGTCGGTCGACAGCGCACTCGCCCACCTGCGGGCTCACTACACGCAAGACATCGGTCTGGACGATCTCGCAGCTGCGGCGGGGCTGAGCAAATTCCACTTCCTCCGGCTGTTCGCCGCACGGGTGGGCGTGACGCCCCATCGCTACCAGCTGCTGCTGCGGGTGCTCCACGCCAAGAGCCTGCTTCGCGACGGCCTGGAGATCGCCGAGGTGGCCCTGCGCACCGGCTTCTTCGACCAGAGCCACCTCACGCGCTGCTTCCACGAGCTCGTCGGTGTCACGCCGGGGCGCTATCAGTTCGACCTTGCCCCGAACGGAGCGAAGAGCGGCGACGCCCTCGCCCGGAACGGTGTGCAGGAGAGCCGTCACGAGGTATGCGGAAAGTAGTAGTCTCGCGCTGATTCGGGCACGTGTTGTTTGGCAGTGCCCGATGGTCAGGCGCAGCTCGACGACATCGCGCCGCGCGGACTGCGGGCCGTTGCCCGCGCCGCCGGGGTGTGGTGCGCGGACGAGCGCGCACCCGCGGAATCGGGCAAGCTGAGCGATACCTGATGAGCCAGTCTCACTACGACATCGTCGCGCTCGGCGAGCCGCTGGTGGAGTTCAACCAGACCGCGGCCGGCGAACCCGCCTTCCTGCAGGGCTACGGCGGCGACACCTCGAACGCGATGATCGCTGCCGCCCGGCAGGGCGCGCGCTGCGCGTACCTCACGCGCATCGGCGACGACGCGTTCGGGGCGCAGCTGCGGGCGCTGTGGCGGGCCGAAGGCGTCGACGACACCGGCGTCCTGACTGACCCGGCGGCGCACACGGCGGTGTATTTCGTCACCCACGGTCCCGACGGCCATGTTTTCAGCTACCTGCGGGCCGGCTCGGCGGCGAGCCGCATGCAGCCGGAAGATCTCGCGCACGGGCTGATCGAGCGCGCCGGCTTCCTGCACATCTCGGCGATCAGCCAGGCGATCAGCGTGAACGCCTGCGATACCGTCTACGCCGCGATCGACCGCGCGCGCGCCGCCGGCACGCAGGTCTGCTACGACTCCAACCTGCGGCTTCGCCTGTGGCCGCGCGAGCGGGCGCGGGCGATTCTGCGCGACACGCTCGCGTCCGCCGACTGGTTCCTGCCCAGCCTCGACGACATGCAGACGCTCACCGGACTGGCGGCGCCGGAAGCGATCCTCGACTGGTCGCGCGCGGCCGGCGCGCGCCGCATCGTGCTCAAGCTCGGCCGCAAGGGCGCGCTGCTCGATGACGGGCGCGAACGTCTGCACGTGGCCCCGCACCCGGTGCAGGCGCTGGACGCGACCGGTGCGGGGGACTGCTTCGCCGGAAACTTCCTGGCCCGCCTTGCAGCGGGCGATGCGCCCGCCGCCGCCGTCCGCTGGGCGAACGTCGCGGCGGCGCTTTCGACGACCGGCTTCGGCGCCGTCGCACCGCTGCCGCGACCCGAGCAGGTCCGGGCCGTCCTCGAGCGCTGACCGCCGAGGGTTACGCGCGCGCCCGGTACTCGGAAAAGATGCCGAGCTGCACGACCCGCTCGGCGCCGCAAAACCCAGCCCCTGCGAGCGTCGCGAGCACTCGGGCGGGCGGTGCGCACGACTCGATCGTGTCCCAGTAGTAGCGATAGAGCCGCGGCGTGTCCGGATCGCGCGAAAAGAGCCGTGACAGCGACGGTACGACCGCGCGCATGTAGGTCTTGACGAGGACCGCGGCGAAGCTGCTTTCGGGCCGCGTGATCTCGAGCACGAGCAGCCGGCCGCCGCGCTTGAGGACGCGGCGGAACTCGCCGAAGGTCGCCGCCATGTCATCGACGTGGCGCAGCGCGAAACCGAACGCGAGGAAGTCGAACGTGCCGTCGGCGAAGGGCAGCGCCTCGGCGCGGCCGCGCACGAGCTCGAACCCGCCCGGCGCGCACGCCGCGATCATGCCCGCGCTCGGGTCGATCCCGACGATGCTGCGGGCATCGCCGAGGATCCGCGCCGCTTCCCGGGCGACGAGCCCGGTGCCGGAAGCGACGTCGAGCACGCGCATACCCGGCGCCAGCCCCGCGCGGGCGAGTGCCTGGCGCCGGTACCACGCGCCCGACCCGAGCGCGAGCACGCGGTCGACGCGGTCGTAGTCACGCGCGGCGGCATCGAACGCGCGCGCGATGAAGCCGCGCCGGCCCTCGGGGGTCGCGTAGTACGCCGGCAGGATCGGGTGCGGCGCGTGGACGGGATCATCCGCCGGCCGCTGTGGCGCGGGCATGGCGCGGATGGTAGCGTCCCCGTCCCCGTTCAGTCGACTCGCGCGCCCGAGTCCTTGACGACCTGCGCGTACTTCGCGGCTTCCGCGCGCACGAACGCCGCGAAGCGCTCCGGCGTGTTGCTCTCGGGCGCGACAGTCCCCATCGCCGCGAGGCGCTCGCCGAGGTCCTTCGACGCGAGCGCTTTGACGATCTCCGCGTTCAGCTTCGCGACCGTCTCGGGCGGTGTGCCGGCCGGCACGAAGACGCCGAACCAGGTGGTGAGATCGAACCCGGGCAGACCCGCCTCCGCGATCGTCGGCAGATCTGGCACCGCCGGAGCGCGCTTCAGCGTGGTCACCGCGAGCGCGCGGAGCTTCCCCGCCTTCACCTGCGGCAGGGCATTCGCGAGGTTGTCGAACATGAGCTGCGTTTGGCCGGCGAGGAGATCCTGCATCGCCGGCGCACCGCCCTTGTACGGGATATGCACCATGTCCACGCCGGCCATCGTCTTGAACAGCTCGCCGGCGAGATGCCCCGTCGAGCCGGTCGAGCCGGACCCGAACGAGAGCGAGCCGGGCTTCGCACGCGCGTAATCGATCAGCTCCTGCACCGATTGCACCGGCACCGACGGGTTGATCACCAGGATGTTCGGCACCTGCGCAACCAGCGCCACCGGCACGAAATCCCGCTGCGCGTCATAGGGGACCTTCGCGTACAGGCTCGGGTTGATCGCGTGCGTGCTCACCGCGCCCATCAGCAGCGTGTAACCGTCGCCCGGCGACTTGGCGACGAGATCCGCGCCGATGCCGCCCCCCGCGCCCGGCCGGTTGTCGACCACGACCGGCTGGCCCCAGGTCTCCTGCAGCTTCTGCCCGACGCCGCGGGCCATGACGTCGAGCGGCCCGCCGGGCGGGAACGGCACGACGAACCGGACCGGCTTCGACGGGTAGGTCTGCGCCATGCCCGCCGGTGCGACCGCCGCGCACGCCACCGCCAACGCCAACAGCAATCGCTTCATCGATCCTCCGGGCATAAAGCAAAGAGGACGCAAGAATCGCTCTTGCGTCCTCTCGCGTACGCCACGTTCTCGCGCGTGGGCGCCCTCAAGCCTCCTGGAACGCCTCCTCGCGCTTCTTCTTGATCGACGGCGACAGCACGATGATGAGCAGGAGCAGCGAGATGCCGAGCAGCACGGCCGAGATCGGCTTGGTGACGAACACCGTCGGGTCGCCGCGCGAGAGCAGCATCGCCCGCCGCAGGTTCTCCTCCATCATCGGCCCGAGAATGAAGCCGAGGATCAGCGGCGCGGGCTCGCACTCGAGCTTCACCCAGACGTAGCCGAGCACCGCGAACACCGCCATCATGTAGATGTCGAACGAGCTGTTGTTGACGCTGTACACCCCGATGCAGCAGAAGGTCAGGATCGCCGGGTACAGCAGGCGGTAGGGCACCGTCAGCAGCTTGATCCACATCCCGATCAGCGGCAGGTTGAGGACGACCAGCATCAGGTTCCCCACCCACATCGAGGCGATCATTCCCCAGAAGAGCTGCGGGCGCTCGGTCATCACCTGCGGCCCGGGCGCGATGCCCTGGATCATCATCGCGCCGATCATCAGCGCCATCACCGGGTTCGAGGGAATGCCGAGGGTGAGCAGCGGGATGAACGAGGTCTGCGCGCCGGCGTTGTTTGCCGACTCCGGCGCCGCGACGCCGCGGATGTCGCCCTTGCCGAAGTTCTTCGGCGCCTTCGCCATCTTCTTCTCGAGCGTGTACGCGGCGAACGAGGCGAGCAGCGCCCCGCCCCCTGGGAGAATGCCGAGCGCCGATCCGAGGATCGTGCCGCGCAGCACCGACGGGATGCACTTCTTGATGTCGTCCCAGCTCGGCAGCAGCCGGTCGATCTTCGCGACGAAGATGTCGCGGGTCTCCTTGTGCTGGAGGTTCGACATGATCTCGGCGATGCCGAACACCCCCATCGCCACGGTTACGAAACCGATGCCGTCGGAGAGCTCCGAGATGCCGAAGCTGTACCGCGCGACGCCCGAGTTCACGTCGGTGCCGACCAGCCCGAGCAGCAGGCCGAGGAGGACCATCGCGATCGCCTTGATGAGCGAGCCGTGCGCGAGGACGACCGCGGCGATCAGGCCGAGCACCATCAGCGAGAAGTACTCGGTCGGTCCGAACTTCAGCGCCACCTCCGCGAGCGGCGGCGCGAACAGCGCGATGACGATCGTCGCCACGGTGCCGGCGAAGAACGACCCGATCGCCGACATCCCGAGCGCCGGTCCCGCCCGGCCCTGGCGCGCCATCTGGTAGCCGTCGAGCGCTGTCACCACCGAAGCGGACTCGCCCGGCAGGTTGACCAGGATGGCGGTGGTCGAGCCACCGTATTGCGCCCCGTAGTAGATCCCCGCGAGCATGATGAGCGCCGAGATCGGCGGCAGGGTGAACGTGACCGGCAGCAGCATCGCGATCGTCGCGACCGGCCCGATGCCGGGCAGCACCCCGACCAGCGTGCCGAGCAGCACGCCGAGGAAGCACCACATGAGGTTCTGCAGCGAGAGCGCGACGCCGAAGCCGAGGACCAGGTTGTCGATCAGTTCCATTCGATCGCCTCCTACTCGCCGGGCCAGACGGGAATCGGTAGCCCGAGTCCCTTGACGAAGACGAGCACCGAGAAGATCGCGAGCACCACGTAGAGGATCACGACCTCCTTCAATTTGAACTCGAACCCGCCGAAGGCGCCGAGCCCGACCAGGATAGCGAGCGAGAGTACGAGCCCCAGCGGCTTGAGCAGGATGCCGAAGAGCACGACCGAGAGCACGATGAGGATCAGGGGCCGGAAGTAGAACTTCGGCACCGGGTCGCCCTTCGCGAAGAACGACTCGATGAGGATCGCGATTCCGATCACCGCGAGGATGCCGCCCAGATACGTCGGGAAGTAGGCCGGGCCCATTCGCACCGAGGTCCCCATCTGGTAGTTCTGCGCCACCAGCGCGAAGCCGAGGCCGAACGCGATGAACATCAGGCCGGCCCAGAAATCCCTTGGTGCCCTTATTTTCATTGGACCCTCCTCTCGGGTGGGCAGGTATTCTGCCACACTGCGTGGAAAGTCAAGCCGCCCGCGGCGCGGTCGGAACCTGACAGAACGCTGACGCGATGCTCGCGGCTGACCCGCCGATGGATCAGACGAAGGTCGGGCCCTGGATCTGCTCGTTCAGCTGGCGCTGCCGGTCGAGGTACTCCACCAGGCGCGAGCTCGTGTGGCGCAGGCGCTGGGAGAGCATCAGGGCGAGCTGCATCAGGATCTTCGCGCCGAGGATCGGTTGCTCGAGGATGATGCGCGCGAGGTGGTCGGCGGTGAGCACCGCGATCAGCGTCGGCTCCACGGCGACGCAGGTCGCGAAGCGCGGCTCGCCGTCGATCATCGACATCTCGCCGAGCGTCTTGCCCTCGTCGACGACGGCGATCAGGCGCGGGGCGTTCCAGCGGTCCTGCTTGAAGACCTCGATCCGGCCTTCGACGACGACCATCATGAAGTCGCCGACCTCGCCCTCGCGGATGATCTCCTGGCCGGCCTGGGCGCGATAGACCTGCATGAAGTGCCCCATCAGCCGGATCTCCGCCAGGTTGAACTGCTCGAAGAGGGGCGAGCCGCCGATCATGGCGTGCATCTTGGTCGCGAACTGGGTCGCGTCGCCGACGTGCTCGAGCTGCGGCAGGCGGGTTTCGACTTCCATGGTCGCTCCGGGTCAGCGGATTATGCCCGACGGTGGGGCAGCCTCGTCCCGCCGTACGACGACCGGATCAGGCGAGAATCCAGACCGTAGCCGCAAGCCAGCCTGCTCCGGCCGCGGCGAGGTGGCGGTCGTGAAGCAGGTCCCACGCCGCGTCGCCCCCGCCGCCCCGCTTGTGGAGAAGATAGGTGTACCGGAACACTCCGTAGAGCACGAACGGCAGCGTCCACAGGAGCTTGTCGGTGCCGTGCAGGCTCACCGTGGCCTCGTCCACGGTGTAGAGCGCATACGCCGTGATCACGCCCGCGGCGCTGATCGAGATCATGTTGTCGAGCAGCGCCGGGCTGTACTCCTCGAGCACCGGCCGATGATCGCCGACGGCACCGTCCAGCGCGATCAGCTCCGCCCGCCGCTTGGTGAACCCGAGGAACACCGTCACCATCAGGCCGCAGACGAGCAGCCAGTGCGACGGCGCGATGCCGATGCCGAGCGTCCCGGCCAGGATCCGCAGCATGAACCCGCCGGCGATCATGAATACGTCGAGGATGGGCACGTGCTTGAGGCCGACGCTGTAGGCGATGTTGAGCGCGATATAGCCGCCGGCGATCCCCGCGGCCACCGGCGAGACGCGCGCGGCGAGCGCGAGCCCGGCGGCAGCGAGCAGCACCGCGAAAGCGAGCGCGGCGCCGACGCCCACCGCGCCGCTCGCGACTGGACGCGCGCGCTTGCGCGGGTGCGACCGGTCGACCTCGCGATCCAGCGCGTCGTTCAGCGCGTAGACCGCGCTCGACACCAGGCAGAAGGCGGCGAACGCGAGCGCGGCCCGGGTCGTGATGGCGGCATCGCTCCAGCCATGGCCGAAGAGCCAGCCGACGAGCACGAAGCTGTTCTTCACCCACTGGTGCGGCCGGGCAAGACGGACGTAGTTCGCTAGCGCGCCGGACATGTCGCCGCGCCCCAGTAGCGCTCGCAGAAATAGCAGCGCCCCTGGGGCAGATAAGCCGGGATGCGATAGTACCGGTCGCGCACTTCCGTCAGCACCCGGTCGCGATAGGCGGCATAGTTGAAATCCTCGCCGAGCACGAGGTAGAACCGCGCGCCGCGCACGGCGATCTCGCGCATCTCGATCGCGCGGAAGTAGGGACGGTACTCTTCCGGATCGGCCGCGGTCTTGCGCACGACGACGATGTCCTCGCCGTCGAGGCGGCCGAAGTCGGTCAGGATGTCGTCGTGACGGGCATGGGCGGACGCGGGGCCGAACACCGGGAAGTAGTGCGTGCGCCAGGCCTGCCGAGTGTCGTGGGCGGCGCCGGGCTGCGCGACGAAGCCGGTGGCCGCGGCGTTGTACGACAGCAGCACGGCCGGCGAGTACCCGTTCGCGGCGACGACGTACCGTCCTTCGTAGGGCTTCAGCGCGGCCAGCAGCTCGCCCGCGCGGAACCCCATCACCACGCTGTCGTACTTCCGGAGGCGCTGCCAGGTCTCGAGCGGGAGCGCGGCGACGAGCGCGACCGCGAGCACGTGCACCGCCGAGAACGACGCCAGGAACCTCGCCGAAGCGGCGAGGCGGGCGGGGCCGAGCGCGAGCGCCGCGGCCATGAAGAGCGGCGGCGTGAACGCAAGCAGCCAGTGCAGCCCGACGCTCTTGAAGAACGACAGCACGAGAAAGACCGCGAGCGGCACGCCGGCGCAGGCCGCGAGCAGCGCGACGGCGGGATCGCGCATCGCCTCCCGCACCGCGGCCCGACCGCGCGCGACGTCGAACAAGAGCAACGGACCGGCGACATAGGCGAGCAGGGCAACGAACAGCAGCGGTCTGTACCACGCGAAGCCGGCATCGCCGTGGCGGTTGTACAGGTTGAACATCAGGTTTGCCCAGCAGTGCTCGTAGTTCCAGGCGAGATTCACGAGGCTGAAGGGCAGCGCCGCGGCGAGGACGACCACGAGCTCCCGCCAGCCGCGCGCATCCCGGCGCAGCGCCGCAGCGTAGACGACGTACGCGAGGCCGAGCAGCACGGCGAAGTACTTGGAGAGGAAGGCGAGGCCGAGCGCCGCTCCTGCGACCGCGCACAGCGCGAGCGACCGGCGCCGCACCGCGAGCGCGTACGCGGCGATCGATACGAACGAAAAGACGAGGAGCGGCGTGTCGGTGGTGATCAGGACGTTGAGCACCTGGACCGGCACGAGCAGCCACGCGAGCGCCGCCCAATCGCCGAGCGCACGCGCGTCCACGCGCCCGCGCGCGAGCTCGCTCACGACGGCGCGCATCGCGATCGCGATCGCCGCCGGCGCGAGGATTGCCGGCAGCCGGAGCCACACCTGATGGTGGAAGACCTGCAGCAGGGCCGCGAGCAGCCAGCCGACCATCGGCGGGTGGTCGTAGAAGCCAGGCGCGGGTGATTCGCCCCAGTAGATGAAGTAGGCCTCGTCGCCGGTGATGGGCACCCACCATGCGAGCCAGAAGCGCAGCGCGAGCGTGACGGCGACCGCGCCCCAGAACAGACGTCGGGGATCCGACGCCAGCGAACTCAACGCTCGCGCTCCGCCGGCTCCGGGCTTTGCGTGCCGGGGCGCTTGCCGCCGCGCCGGCGCTGCACGCTATCGGCGAGGCTCTCGAGCAGCGGCACCGAATCCTCGAAGCCGATGCAGGCGTCCGTGATGCTCTGCCCGTACGCGAGCGGTTTCCCCGGCACGAGGTCCTGCCGCCCTGCGTTCAGATGCGACTCGATCATCACGCCCGCGATGCGGTGCTCACCGCCGGCGAGCTGCGCGCCCACGTCGATCCCGACCTCGATCTGCCGTCGATAGTCCTTGCGGCTGTTGGCGTGCGAACAGTCGATCATCAGGTGCTCGTTCACCCCGGCGGCGGCGAGGGCGTTGCACGCGGCGTCGACGCTCGCGGCATCGTAGTTCGGCTGCTGGCCGCCGCGCAGGATGATGTGGCAATCGCCGTTCCCGCGCGTCTCGACGATCGCGACCTGGCCGTTCTTGTGCACCGACAGGAAATGGTGGCGCTGCTGCGCTGCCAGAATCGCGTCGACGGCGATCCGCACGTTGCCGTCGGTGCCGTTCTTGAAGCCGACCGGCGCCGAGAGGCCCGAGGCGAGCTCGCGATGCACCTGGCTCTCGGTGGTGCGGGCACCGATCGCGCCCCAGCTGATCAGGTCGCCGATGTACTGCGGCGAGATCACGTCGAGGAACTCCGAGCCCGCCGGGACGCCGGCCTGGTTGATCCGCACCAGCAGGTCGCGGGCGACGCGAAGGCCCTCGTTGATGCGGAAGCTTCCGTTCAGATACGGGTCGTTGATCAGCCCCTTCCAGCCGACGGTGGTGCGCGGCTTCTCGAAATAGACCCGCATGACGATCTCGAGGTCGTCGGCGAGCTGCGTGCGCACGCCGGCAAGCCGGCCCGCGTACTCGATCGCCGCCGCAGGATCGTGGATCGAGCACGGTCCGATGATGACGAGCAGCCGGTCGGAGTGGCCGTGGAGAATCTGCTTGATCCGCTGGCGCGTTTCCGTGATGAGCTTCTCGACCGGCGTTCCCTGGATGGGGAAGAACCGGATCAGGTGCTCGGGCGGCGGGAGCGGGACGATGTTGCCGATCCGCTCGTCGTCGGTGAGGGAGGTCCGGTCGGCGGGGACCTGGGGCGGGAAGGTGTCGGCGGTGCTCATGCGATGCCTCTATTCGGGGAGCTGCAAAACAAAAACCGCCAGCCCTTGCGGTGCTGGCGGTTGCGGATCCTGTCGGGTCGAGCTTAACCGGGTCCCTCCGCCAGCGGCCGGGGGATGAAGACGAACCGGAAGGTGAAGCTGCGGTTCCGTGTCATAGCCAAATTGGCCGCATTCAAGCATGCCGCCCCGGGACCTGGCAAGTCGGCGGCGCTAGCAGACGCCGGCAGCGGCTGCCAGCCCGGACACGCCCCTTTTCCCCCACGCGCCGCCGCACGGGCGCGCTTCCTGCTTCGAGACGCATTGAACGGCCCGGGCGCTGCGTGCTACTTTCGATGCGGGATCTGGGACAGTCCCCTGGAGGTGTGCGAGATGGCGGCGAAGACCAATCTGCCCGCGCTGACGCGGAGGGCGGTGAACATCCCGATCGGGGGGTTCAAGGAGGTCTACGACGTCGAGGTCGTGGACCGCGCGCTCGCAGAGCTCGGCGCGGGCGCGAGCGAGGCGCTCAAGACGACCTACGAGAAGATGCTGAAGGCGGGCGGCACGCGGCTCACCGTGAAGCCCGCAGGCGTCCCCGCGATGGCGCACCTCTACGACGAGCTGCCCAACTTCGGTGAGGTGCTCGACGACGTGAAGAAGCAGATCGCGCTCTGCGCGTCCTCATCCGACTCGCTCGAGCTCGCGCCGATGCTGCTCCTCGGCGAGCCCGGCATCGGCAAGACCCACTTCGCGCGGAAGATCGCCGACCTCCTCGCCACCGGGTTCGGCTTCGTGTCGATGAGCTCGCTCACCGCCGGCTGGATCCTGTCCGGCTCGTCGTCCCAGTGGAAGAACTCGAAGCCGGGCAAGGTCTTCGAGACGTTCCTCAAGGGCAAGTACGCGAACCCGCTGCTCTGCGTGGACGAGATCGACAAGGCGACCGGCGAGTCGCAGTACGACCCGCTCGGCGCGCTCTACTCGCTGCTCGAGACCGACACCGCGCGCGAGTTCATCGACGAGTTCGTGGAGATCCCGATCGACGCCTCGAACGTGTTCTGGGTCGCGACCGCGAACGACGCGGCGCGCATTCCCGAGCCGATCCTCAACCGGATGAACGTCTACGAGATCGACGCACCTGATCGCGAGGGCGCGATGCGGATCGCGCAGTCGATCTATGCGGACATCCGGAACTCGCACGACTGGGGCCGGCAGTTCCCCGAACGGCTGTCCGAGGACGTGCTCGATCGGCTCGCCGCCTCGAGCCCGCGCGAGATGCGCCGCACGATCCTCGCCGCGTTCGGCAACGCGAAGCTCGCCGGGCGCGACGAGATCGGGGCGGACGACCTCCCCGAGGCCCGCAGCGCGCGGAAAGCCCGGATCGGCTTCTAGAAGCCTCTAGGGTGCCGAGAAGCCCTTCGGCTCGAAGAGCGCCCTTGCCTCCGCGCTCGTGAGGAAACCTACGAGCTGCCGCGCCGCCTCCGGCGACTTCGCGCCCGGCATCGCCACCGCCGTGTAAGTCGTCCACTTCTGCAGCGCCGGCGGCAGCGGTCCGACGAGCTTCACCCCCGGCACCGGCAGGATCTCGGTGATCTGGTGCACGCCGAGCTCGATCTCGCCGCGCCCGACCGGCTCGACCACGTACCCGCCCGAGCCGAGCTTCGCCTTCGCGTTCACGACGTCCGCGATGCCGAGCTCGCGCAGCACGCCGGCGAAGTGCTTGCCGCTCGTGCCGCGCGCAGGGTCGATGTAGACCACCGACTTGGCCGCGAGCAGCGCCTGCTTGAACGCCTCCGGCGTGGAGATGTCGGGCGCACTCGCGCGCTCGTTGACCGCGACGCCGATCCCGACCTTGCCGAGCGGCGCCGCGCTCCCCGCGACGATCCTCCCCTGCTTCTCGTACGCATCGACGTTCTCCGCCGGCATGATCAGGAGGTCGTAGACCTCGCCGGCGCCGACGCGGCGCGCGATCTCGCCCGCCGGCGCGAAGGCGATATTGACCGTGTGGCCCGAGCGGGCTTCGAACGCCGGCAGCGCCGCCTTGAGCGGGGACTGCGCCGCACCCCCGCTGAGGACCAGGATCTCGGCTGCGGTCACCGGCATGGCGGCCATGGCTGCGCTCAGCAGAAACGCCGCGCGCTCGATGTTCATTGTCCCGTCATTGGTTGAATGCTTCCTCGGTTGTCGGGCGTCCTACTTCCCGAGCGGCGCGGGCGGCGCGACTGGCGGGGGCTGCGGCGTCGGCACGACAATACCCGGCGCGAGCGGAATCTCCTCGACCGCCGTGACGTTGGTGACGAAGTGGCGCGTCTCGCCGAAGCACGAGGTCGGCAGACCCACCTTCTCTTCATAGTGGAGCGACACGCGTTTCCCCATCGCCTGGTTGATCCGCTCCGCGACGGCGTCGTCCCAGACGGTGAAGTAGAACTTCTCGGCCGTCGAGCCGGGCATCGACACCATCGCCATCTCGCCTTCCCAGGTCTTGCAGAGCCACCCCTTCTTCGAGAACTTCTGCACCCAGCCGGCGCGCTCGCCGGTCGAGTAGTTCCAGCTGAGCACGACCCAGAAATAACCTGCGACGAGAATCAGCACGCCGATGATAGCGCCGACGACGCGCACGCTTAACGGCCCTTACCGCTCAAGGAGCCCCGGTTGTAGTCGCGGTCGCCCGGGAGCACGCAGCGCCCGATCCAGAAGAGATGGCCCTGCGCGTCGGGCGGACACGCGCCGCTCGCGGTCGCGGCGGGCGTCGCTGCCGTCGTCGCGGCGGCAGCCGGCGGCGGGGGCCGCGGCATCGCGGCGCGCTTCGCCGGATCGGCGTACTCCCAGCGGCCGTCGGGATGCAGCAGGATCCGATCGCCCGCCGGAGTCGTCGTCTCGATCGGCGCCGGGGTTTGCGCCTGCGCTGCGCTCAGGGCAAATGCGGCGAGGGCGCCTGCGAGCGCGCGCCACGCATGCGTCATTCCGGGCACGATCATGGAGGCCTCCATTCGCGTCGCGCGGACTATACCAGCGTCGGAGCCCGGCGCGCACGCTATGATCGCCGCCCCACGACCCGGACTCCTTAGTGCTGCAGTTCCTTTACCGACGCGCCGCCGGGCTGCCGCTGCCGGTCGCTCACACGCTCGGCGCGGCGCTCGGCGTCCTCGCGTGGCTCGTGCCGAACAAGTTCACCCGCCGGACGCGCTTCCACATCGCGCGCTGCCTGCCCGCGCTCGGCTTCCTGGCGCGGGAGCGGCTCGTGTTTCGCACGCTCGTCGAGTCGGGCAAGGCGCTCGCCGAGCTGCCGGTGCTCTGGTCCGGGCCCGCGGCGCGGGTGGAGCGGCTCGTGCGCGAGGTGCGGGGCGCCGAGGAGTGGCACCGCGCGCTCGCCGCGGGCAAGGGCGTGATCGCCGCCTCGCTGCATCTCGGCGCCTGGGAGATGGCGGGCCTGGAGTACGCGCGAAGGCATCCGATCGTCTCGATGTACCGGTTGCAGGAGAACGAGTGGGACCAGGTGATGAAAGCCGGGCGCGAGCGGTTCGGCGCGAGGCTCGTGCCGAGCGATCGCAGCGGCGTGCGCGCGCTGCTCGAGGCGCTGCGGCGCGGGGCGAGCGTCGGCATCCTGCCGGACCAGGATCCGCCGGAGGGCAGCGGCGCGTTCGCGCCGTTCTTCGGGATCGCGGCGCACACGCCGGTGCTCGCCTCCCGCCTGGCGCGGCGGACCGGCGCCGCGGTGCTCTACGTTTTCGCCGAGCGGCTGAGCTGGGGACGCGGGTTTACGCTGCACGTGGTACCCGCGCCGCCGGAGGTCGCGGACGCGGACGACGCGCGCGCCTGCGCGGCGCTGAACCGCGGGCTCGAGGCGTGCATCCGCAGGTTTCCCGCGCAATACTGGTGGGGCTATGCACGCTACCGCCGGCGGCCCGCGGGCGAACCTCCCATTTACGAGTAGGCGTTCGGTCGCCGCTGTCAACGGGCCCGCGGCGCTGCTAGCCCGCGCTCGCGCGCGGCGCGCCGACAACGCCAACGGCCGCGAGCACCTCGGCGATCGCCGCATGATCGCGCGGCGCCATGACGTGCGCGCCGGCGATCCCGGGGATCTCCGCGAGCTCGCGGATGAGCTCGACGCAGACCCGGCGGCCTTCGCGCTTCGGATCCGCCGCCTGCTCGAGCCGGGTGACGACCGCGTCGGGGATCAGCGTTCCGAAGAGCTTCTCGCGCATCCAGCGCGCCGAGCGCGCCGAGGGGATCGGCGCGACGCCGATCAGGATCGGGATCCGCTGCGCGATCCCGAGGTCGACGAGCCGGGCCGCGTAGCGCCGCACTACGCCGAGGTCCATGCAGAACTGCGTCTGGACGAAATCGGCGCCGGCGTCGGCTTTCGCGATGAGTCCGTCGGGCCGCCAGGCGGGCGGCGGATCGACCGGCGTCTCGGCCGCGCCAAGGAAGAGCGGCACCGCGCCGTCGATCGGCGCACCCGAAGGCAGCCGGCGCTCGGTGCGCATCCGGTGCGCCATCGAGAGCACCGCGGTCGTGCCCACATCGAACACGGGTTTCGCATCCGGCTGGTCGCCCGCGGACGGATCGTCGCCACGAAGGACGAGGACGTTCCGGATTCCGAGCGCGACCGCACCGAGGAGATCGCCCTGCAGCGCGATGCGGTTCCGGTCGCGGCAGGTCAGCTGCAGGATCGGCTCGACACCCTCGCGCACGAGAAAGTGCGCCGCCGCGAGGCTCGACAGATGCGCTTTCGCGCTGGCGCCATCGGTGACGTTCACGGCGCTCGCGAGACCGCGGAGCGCTCGCGCGCTCGCGACGAACGCGGTGGGGTCGGTCGAGACGGGCGGCGAAAGCTCGGCCGTGAGGACGAATCCGCCGCTCGATAGCGCGCGTGCAAGTCCGCTGGCCACGCCCGCAGTCGGCGCGCCGGGGCTCACCGGAGCCGCTGCGCGACCCAGTCCTTGACCGAGCGGAGCGCCGCGGGCAGCTTCGACGCGTCGGTTCCGCCGGCCTGCGCCATGTCGGCGCGGCCACCGCCCTTGCCGCCGACCTGCTGAGCGACGAAGTTCACGAGGTCGCCAGCCTTCAGCTTCGCGGTGAGATCGCTCGTGACGCCCGCGACGAGGCTCACCTTCGGACCGTCGGCGGCGGCGAGGACGATTGCGGCCGGGCGCAGGCGGTCCTTCAGCTTGTCGAGCGCCTCGCGCAGCGTCTTCGAATCGGCGCCGTCGAGCGTGGCGGCGAGCACTTTGACGCCGTTCACGTCCGCCGCGGCTTCGGCGAGCTCGTTGCCCTGCGACGAGGCCATCTTCGACTTGAGGCGCGCCAGCTCGCGCTCGAGCGAGCGCACCGAGTCCTGCATCTGCGCGATCTTCTGCGCGACGTCGTCCGGGCTCGTCTTCAGCGCCGCCGCGGCTTCGGCGAGCCTGCCTTCGCGCTCCTGCACCCAGCGTAGCGCGCCCTCGCCGGTCACCGCCTCGACCCGGCGAATGCCCGCCGCGACGCCGGTCTCGGCGACGATCTTGAAGAAGCCGATATCGCCCGTGCGGCGGACGTGGGTGCCGCCGCATAGCTCGGTCGAGAAATCGCCCATGCCGAGTACCCGCACCTCGTCCCCGTACTTCTCGCCGAAGAGGGCCATCGCGCCGGCCTTGATCGCCTCGTCGTACTTCATGATGCGCGCGCTCACGTCGTGATTCCGGCGGATCTCGCGGTTCACGAGCGCCTCGACCTCGCGGATCTCGCCCTCGGTCATCGGCTCGTTGTGCGAGAAGTCGAAGCGCGTCTTGTCGGGGTCGACGAGCGAGCCCTTCTGCTGCACGTGCGGCCCGAGCACGCGTCGCAGCGCAGCGTGCATGAGATGGGTGGCGGAGTGGTTCCACATCGCCCGCGACCGCGCCGTGCCGTCGACCGCCGCGAGCACCTTGTCGCCCACGCGGAGCTTTCCGGTCTTGAGGGTGCCCTTGTGGCCGAACACCTCCGGCTGGACTTTCTGCGTGTCCTCGACCACGAAGGTGCCGTTCGCGCCGGCGAGTTCGCCCTTGTCGCCGACCTGCCCGCCCGACTCGGCGTAGAACGGCGTACGGTCGAGCACGACGACCGCCGCGTCGCCGGCGTCGATCTCCGCCGCCTGCGCGCCTTCGACGTAGATCGCCTGGACGGTGCCCTCGAGCGTGAGGGTGTCGTAGCCATGGAACTCGGTCGGCCGGCCGGAGTACTCGACGCCGGAGTCCATGCGGAACTTCGACGCCGCCCGGGCGCGCTCGCGCTGGCGTTCCATCGCCGCCTCGAAGCCGGCGTAGTCGATGCGGACGCCCCGTTCGCGCGCGATGTCGGCGGTGAGGTCGACGGGAAAGCCGAACGTGTCGTAGAGCTGGAACACGGTCTCGCCGTCGAGCAGCTTGTCCTCGCGGGTGAGCGCGCCCTCGAGCACCTTCATGCCGTTCTCGAGCGTCTCGGCGAAACGGTCCTCTTCGGTCTTGAGCACGCTCCGCACGCGTTCGGCGTTCCGCGGGAGCTCGGGGTAGGCGTCGCCCATCGTCTTCGCGAGGTCCTCGACCAGGCGGTGGAAGAACGGATGCTTCTGCCCGAGCTTGTAGCCGTGGCGGATCGCGCGGCGGATGATCCGTCGCAGCACGTAGCCGCGGCCTTCGTTCCCCGGGATCACGCCGTCGACGATGAGGAACGAGCAGGCGCGGATGTGGTCGGCGATCACCTTCAGCGAGTTCGACGACAGGTACTCGGTGCCGGTCTCGCGCGCCGCGGCCTTGATCAGGTCCTGGAAGAGGTCGATCTCGTAGTTCGAGTGCACGCCCTGCAGCACCGCGGCGATGCGCTCGAGCCCCATGCCGGTGTCGACCGAAGGCTTCGGCAGCGGATGCAGCCGGCCCGAGTCGTCCCGGTTGAACTGCATGAAGACGAGGTTCCAGATCTCGACGTAGCGGTCGCCGTCGGCCTCGGACGTGCCGGGCGGCCCGCCCGGCACCTCGGGCCCGTGGTCGTAGAAGATCTCCGAGCACGGGCCGCAGGGGCCGGTGTCCCCCATCTGCCAGAAGTTGTCGCTCTGGAACGGCGCCCCGCCCGGCTTGTCGCCGATGCGCACGATGCGTTCCTCGGGGACGCCGATCTGCTTCGACCAGACGGCGTAGGCCTCGTCGTCGGTGTGATAGACCGTGACCCACAGCCGGTCGGCCGGCAGCTTGTACACGCCGGTGAGCAGCTCCCACGCGTAGTGGATCGCGTCGCGCTTGAAGTAGTCGCCGAAGCTGAAGTTGCCGAGCATCTCGAAGAACGTGTGGTGGCGCGCGGTGTAGCCGACGTTCTCGAGATCGTTGTGCTTGCCGCCGGCGCGCACGCAGCGTTGCGCGGTCGTCGCGCGCCGGTACGGGCGCGACTCCTTGCCGAGGAACACGTCCTTGAACTGCACCATCCCGGAGTTGGTGAAGAGCAGCGTCGGGTCATTGCCCGGCACGAGCGGGGACGACGGCACGATGGCGTGGCCGCGCTCCTCGAAGTACTTGAGGAACCTGGTTCGGATCTCGGCCGATTTCATGGCTGGCAAATGATTGAAGAGGCAGGATTTTCGCCGGAATCCTCGGCGGACGCAAACGTCGTCCGGCACGCCTGCGCGACGCACATGCTGCGGAACGGGCCCCGATCCGTCAGCTCCAGGAAATGCTCGGCCACGCCTTGCTCTGCACCACGCAGTTCTACGCCCGAGTGACGATCAACGACCGCCGGGCGATGCACAGCCGGCTCCACCCGCGAGAACAGGGCCAGCTGGCCGACTCGTGCCGTCCGACCGGCCAGAGTCCGTCGCCAATGTTGCATCGGCCTTCCGTCAGCTTGCGTTCGAGTAAGCCACTGGATTAGTATCCGAGGGTACTGATCACCGTCGCGGAAGTACCCGAATACATCCGGCGCGCGGCAAAGCTCCTGTCCCAGTCGGAGCGCGACGATCTCCTCGAGTACGTGGCAGCGAATCCGAAAGCGGGCGACTTGATCCAGGGAACGGGCGGTATTCGCAAGCTGCGGTGGGCGCGGAGCGGACGAGGCAAGAGCGGCGGTGTGCGGGTGATCTACTACTTTCACAGCGAGGTGCTCCCGCTCTACCTCCTGACGGTGTTTGGGAAGGGAGAGAAAGCGGATCTGAGCCAGGCCGAGCGGAACGAGCTCGCCAAGCTGGTGCAGATCCTCAAGGCAACTGTGAGGCAAGGCAGATGAGCAAGGCGTTTACGAGTATCAGGAATGGACTGCGGCAGGCGATCGCGCATCAGCGCGGCACACGAGTCCGCGGGATGAAAGTGCACACCCCTGCGCGAGTGGACGTGAAGGCGGTTCGCCAGCGCACCGGGCTCACCCAAGCGGAGTTTGCCGCCAAGTTTGCGATCAGCCTTGGGACCCTGCGTCATTGGGAGCGCGGTGACCGCATGCCGCGGGGCACGGCTCTCGTGCTCCTGAACGTGATCGCGAAGGAGCCCAGGGCGGTGATGCGCGCCCTTGACGCGCTTTGACCGGGCGATCGGTTCCCTATTCGGCCGAGGAGCGTCTTCGGGAGTCGTCTATTCGGATACCGCCGCGGCGAGTATCGCGATGCCGAGACGGGATTCTTGTAGCTCGTTCGGATCAGCCCGGTATCAGCGAACAGCCAGGCAAGGGCATGCGCTGGCACGATGCCGCCGATCATTAACGCGCCCCATCCGAGCAACCTTCTCCTCATCTCTAAAGCCGGGGGCGGAGTTGAATTACCGGTGACCGTTTCCAACCGTCTCGCACGAGCGTTGTTGTTCGACTTGTTTAGCCTCGACGCAGTGTGCGAATCTTGGTGAGCGATCGGGGCGCGCCGTGCTCAAGGGCGAGCAGACAACCAAGGTGTTCGCGGCGCAGCGGCACGTAACCGTTACGATGTTCTCGCTGAGGCCATATCAGCGCTTGGCGATCTCGCATCGGGCCGATTGCTCGTTGTGTACCGGCGAGTCGAGCGCGCGATCCCAAGCTGAGAGCACGGAGCGATCGGCGCCCGCCAGTCGCAACTGACGGAGCGCAACACGAGCCGCTTGGCGCGTAATCCGGCTTGCTGGCTCCCACCGCGGAGGCTCGCCGCACTCGATCGCCCGGATGACCGCGGCTTTCGCTGCCCGCACTTCTGGATCGCCGCAGCGCTCGAGTAGCGATTGAAACGCCGCGTGCTCGGCAGGCGAGAACGGTTTCGGCACCCCCGCCTCGTCCTTCGCGGGATGCGGCGGATAGAGCGCGAGGCCCGGCACGCAACCCGCGGGCACCCGGATATTGGCTGAATGGGAATGGTGGGGCCGCAGCAACCGCGGCATGAGATGCGTATGCGGTCCGGTCGGCGTCGCGCCGCCTTCAGGCGCGATCGGCTGGTAGACCTCGATCCGTGCCAGGCGCGAAAACGCGACCCGTTGCGGGCTCGCCGCGACGAGCGCGCCTGCGAGCTCCCGGCCCGCCGCGAGCAATGCCGTTCCCGCGGCACGCCGCAGGATCGCCGCCAGCGCCGGATCCGGCGTTCGCACGCAGAACGCGAACGCCGACGAGCCGAGACCGAGATCGAACAGAAGCGCCGCCCGATCCTCGGCCCGGATCGCGTCGCGATCGGGCCCGAGCTCGGTGATCGCGCGCCGCGCGGGCATCGCACCTTCGCGCTCCGGGAGCGTGAAGAGCACGCCGTGATGCCAGAGCGCCGGCTGCGCGCTCAAGACCTCGTACGCGAGCGCCGCCGTGGCGGCGTTCGCCTCGACGCGGATCGCGCCGCGCGCGGTGATCACCTGGAGGCCGGTGCGGCGGCACGGCTCGCCGGCCTCGCGCGCGAACTCGGCGAGCACGCCGTAGGTGCCGATGCTCCAGCCGCTGGCGGAGTCCGCGAGGTGCTCGGCGACGAGTTGCAGCGCCTCCGACATGGGTTCAGTAGATCACGCCGACGACGCTCGCTGCAATCAGGGTCGCGAGCGTGCCGGAGACGAGCGTCTTCGCGCCGAGCCGCACGATGTCCTCCCGCCGCTCCGGCGCCATCGTCGCCAGGCCGCCGATCATGATGCCGAGGCTGCCCAGGTTGGCGAAGCCGCAGAGCGCATACGTCATGACCAGCCGGCTGCGCGGGGAGAGCGCATCCTCGGGCAGCGCGGCGAGGTCGATGTACGCGATGAGCTCGTTGAGGATGGTCTTCGTCCCGAGGAGCTGGCCGGCGACGTGCGCCTCCGACCACGGGATGCCGGCGAGCCAGGCGAGCGGCGCCATCACGAGCCCGAGCATCCGCTGCAACGTTAGCGCAGACCCGGCGACATCGGGCAGGAGCGCGAGCACCGCGTTCGCGAGGCTCGCCAGCGCGACGAAAACGAGCAGCATCGCGACGATGTTGACCAGGAGCTGCACCCCTTCCAGCGTGCCGCGAGTGATCGCGTCCATGCTGCCGGTGGCGTCCGACGGAGCGAGCGTCGCGTCGGCGGCGCCCGCCGCCTCGCCGGGCGCGGCGGGAACCATGAGCAGCGCCACCGCGATCGCGGCCGGCGTAGCGATGATCGAGGCGATGAGGATGTGCGCGAGCGCATCGGGCACCGCCTTCGCGAGGAACGTCGCGTACAGGACCATCACCGTCCCGGCGACCGTCGCCATGCCGCAGCTCATCGTGACGAACAGCTCCGAGCGGCTCATCGCGGCGACGTAGGGACGCACGACGAGCGGCGCTTCCACCATGCCGACGAACACGTTGGCCGCTGCCGACAGGCCGACCGCGCCGCCGACCCGCATCGCGCGGACGAGCAGCCACGAAAAGCCGCGCACGATCCACGGCAACACGCGCCAGTAATAGAACAGCGCCGAGAGTGCGCTGATCACGAGCACGAGCGGCAGCGCGCGAAACGCCAGGATGAACGAGGCGACCTGCGGCTTCTCCTCGTACGGCAGCGGCGCTCCGCCGAGATAGCCGAACACGAACGAGGTGCCGGCCTCGGTCGCGCGGTCGAGCGCGCCGACCGCGCGGTTGAGCCAGAGGAACACCTCCGCGAAGAGCGGCAGCTTGAGCAAGACGATCGCGAGCGCGGCGGTGAGCGCCATCCCGGCGATCACCGGCCGCCAGGCGACCGCACCGCGACGCTCCGAGAGGAGCCACGCGAGCGCGTGGAGCGCGAAGAACCCGACGAGGCTCTGCAGGGCGAGCGTCACGACAAGCCGACGCCGAGCAACCTGCCGATCGCGTAGGTCGCCGCGCCCGCCCCGCCGCCGATGCACAGCATGCGCAGGCCGTCGCGCACGGCGGTCCGCCCGGTGAACAGGCTGATGGTCGCGCCGACCGCGAACAGCGCACAGGCGGCGAGCGCGATCGACGCCATGAGCGCGGTGTTGCCCGTCGCAAAGAGGAACGGCGCAACCGGCACGAACGCGCCGGCGGCGAAGGAGAAGAACGAGGACAGCGCCGCGCCCCACGGCGAGCCGAGCTCGTCGGGATTGAGCCCGAGCTTGTCGCGCGCGAGAAGGTCGAGCGCGCGCGCCTCGTCGGGGACGGTGCTGGTCGCGAGCGCCGCAGCCTCGTCCGGCTCGAGGCCGCGGCCCTCGAAGATGCGCGCGAGCTCCTGCACGGTCTCGGCCGGGTACGCGAGCAGCTCGGCGCGCTGGCGGGCGATCTGGTGCTCGAACATCTCGCGCTGCGAGGTCACCGAGACGTACTCGCCCGCCGCCATCGAGAACGCGCCGGCGAGAAGCCCCGCGGCGCCGGCGAGCAGGATGGCCGCGCTGCTGTCGGACGCGCCGGCCACGCCGAGCATCAGGCTCGCGTTGGAGACGAGCCCGTCGTTCACGCCGAACACCGCTGCCCGCAGGTTGCCGCCGGTGCCGACGCCGCGACGGCGCTCGGCCATCTCCTCGAGCGTCTCGGGCCGCGGCGCCGGCAGGTCCGGCTGGCGGTAGACGGAGAGCCCGCGGAGCTCCATGGCCGCGAGAATCCCGTGCGTCGCGCGCGGGCCGAGGCGGCGCACGAGCCGGTCGACGATGCGCGTGCGGAGGTCGGGCTTGAACCGCGCGGGCGCCGCCGCGCCGCCCCGCTTCGCCGCGCGGGCTTCAGCGTCGGCGGCGAGACCGAGGAACAGGGGCTCGCGCGGCGTGCCCTTCTCGGTGTCGGCGATGGTGCGGTAGAGATGCGCGGCGCGCATCTCCTCGCGCCAGCCGTCGAGCCCGCCCTCGCCGGCCACCGGCCGTCCCCCGCGGCCCGGACGTCAGCCCGCGGTGCCTGCCGTCGGGCGCTTCGCCGCCTGCCACCGGTCGAGCTTGGCGCGGGCCTGGTTCGTCGCCGGGTCCATCTCCTGCGCGTGATTCGGCCGCCGCGCGGTGAGCTCGATCACGTAGCCGTTCGGATCGCGGAAGTAGATCGAGTCGATGAAGCCGTGATCGGAGATCCCGCGCACCTCGATGCCGGCGCTCCTCCCCTTGGCCATCATCGGCTCCAGCACCCGGCGCTCGACCTCGAGCGCGATGTGGAGATCGTAGTCGTGCTGCGGCTTGAACTCGAACGGCATGTCGGGCGTCTCGAAGAACGCGAGATACGAGCCGTCGTCGAGCTCGTAGAACGTGTGGAGCGCGGCCGTTTTGCGGCCCGACTTCGTCTCGCCGATCTCCAGGGTGCCCGCGAGCCGCAGCCCGAGGAAATCCTCGTAGAACCGCCGCGTCTCCTCCGAGTCGCGGCAGCGGTAGGCGTTGTGATGCAGTCCCTTGATCATGGTCACACCTAGATCGCCACGAACGGCGTGTCCTTGAGCGAGCCAGCGAAGCCGTAGAACACTTCGTTCACCTTGGGCCAGCTCTTGAGCGCCTTCATGTTCCGCATCCAGCGCTCGACGTTGGGATAGGCCGAGTAGTTGCACCGGACGAGCTCGCCGAGCCCCACCATCTCCGCGCCGAGATAATCGGCGACGGTGATCGAATCGCCCAGCAGGTAGACCTTCTTCGGGCCGATGAGGTGCTCGTCCAGGACCTTGAACCAGGTCTTCGATTTCTCCTTGCCCCATTCGAGCGTCGCGGCCTGCGCCTCTTCGCTCCGCCGCTTGTGCATCGGGAACGCCTGCGGATACACGAGCCCGTAGGCGAAGTCCCGGTACAGGTTGGTGTTGAACCAGTCCATCATCTCGTTGACCTTCGCCCGCGCGCGCAATTCCTTCGGATAGGACGCCGAGCCGGCCTGTTCGGCGAGGTACTTGACGATGGTCGAGCTCTCGGTCAGGCGGAAGTCGCCCTCTTCGATCATCGGCACCAGGCAGCTCGGGTTCAGCGCCGAGTAGGGCGGCTTCATGTGCTCGCCGGTGAAGAGGTCGACGACCTGGTACTCGAGGTCGATTCTCTCTTCGGCGGCGCACAACATGACGATGCGGCTGGTCGTCGAGGCGGGGTGGTAGTAGAGCTTCATGGCTGGTCCTCCTGCTGACGGGGGGTGTCGCTAGACGGGGGGAGTCTACGCCAGCGCGGATCGGCGAGCACCACCGAGGTCTCGATCTGCCGCTCGGGGATCGCCCAGTATTCGCGGAGCAGGCGCTCCTTCTCCGCCGGCGTGACGAGCCGGAAGCCGTGCCGCTCGTAGAACCGGATGGCCCAGGTCGCGGCGGCCCAGGTGCCGACGAGCACCGGCCGCGCCGTCCGCGCGAGCAGATGCTCGAGGAGCTGCCCGCCGATGCCCCGTCCGCGCGCTCGCGTCGCGACGTAAGCATGGCGGATCAGGGCGACGTCCCGGACGTCCTGGAGGCCCATGACGCCCGTGAGCTGCTCCGGCTCGTCCCAGCCCCAGAACACGACGCCGGCGTCGAGCTCGCGCACGAGCGCCGCCGCCGGCATGTACGGCTCGTGCCACTGGTCGGCAGGAATGTGGCCGCGGTAGGCCTGCGCCGCGTCGTTGACGATCGCGAGGATCGCAGCGTGGTCGCTTTCGCCGCACCGACGGATAGTCACCGTCATCAGCGGCTCGCCGCCCGCGCCCGCTTCGATTCCGCGAGGCGCGGCGCGAGCCCCTGCCCGCGTGGCGGCTGCGAGACGGTTCCGGTCACGGCGAATGCCTGGCCGCGTGCCGGCAGCGAGTCCCGTGCCACGACGACGATCTCGGCAGCGCCTTCCCGCAAGGTGTACGTGCGGGATCCCGCTCCGGTCGACAGGCGAATGTCGCTCGTCGAGGCGACCACGCCCTGCACCGTGACCTGCGTGCCGTCGTAGTGGCCCGGCGCCGCGACGATGGCCGGAATCGGCGTGATCGCCACGGTCGTCTGGGGGCGAAACCAGTACCACCAGCTGCCCGCCGCCGCGATTCCGAGGAGGAGGATGGTCAGCAGAACGCCGCGGCCGCGCTGCACGTCACTCCTCGTCGGTTCCGCCGACGACCTGCCGGATTGCCTCGAACGAGAAGCCGCGCCCCCGCAGGAAGCGCATCTGCCTCGCCTTCTCGAGCGCATTCGCCGGCGGTGCGCCGAATCGCCGTCGCCACGCCTCGCGCGCGCGCGCGAGCTCGGTCGCGCGCGCGTCGCTGGTCGCGCGCGCAATCACCGGCTTGGCGACGCCCCTCGAGCGCAGCTCGTGCTCGATGCGCGCGACGCCGAACTTGCGCGCGAGGGTGTGCGCGCGGGCGTCGGCGTACCGATCGTCGGAGAGGAGCTTCTTGCGGACGAGCTCGTCCAGGAGCGGGGGGATCTCGTCCGGGTCGGACGCGTAGCGGGCAAGCCGGGCCGCGAGCTCGGCGCGCGTGTGCTCGCGGCGCGCGAGGAGCGCCACCGCGCGTTCCCGAAGAGTCGGCTTGGTGCCCAGCCTTTCAGGCCTCGGCGGCGACCGCTGCCGGAACCGGGCTCGCGACGCCGACCTTCTCGCGGATCTTCGCCTCGATCTCCGCGGCGAGCTCGGGGTGCTCCTTCAGGTACTCGCGCGAGTTGTCCTTGCCCTGGCCGATGCGGTCCTTCTTGTACGCGAACCACGCGCCGGACTTGTCGACGACACCGTGCTGCACGCCGAGCTCGAGGATCTCGCCTTCGCGCGAGATGCCCTCGCCGTACATGATGTCGAACACCGCCTCCCGGAACGGCGGCGCGACCTTGTTCTTCACCACCTTGACGCGGGTCTCGTTGCCGACCGCTTCCTCCGCCTTCTTGATGGTGCCGATGCGGCGGATGTCGAGCCGCACCGAGGCGTAGAACTTGAGCGCGTTGCCGCCGGTCGTCGTCTCGGGGTTGCCGAACATGACGCCGATCTTCATCCGGATCTGGTTGATGAAGATGACGAGCGTGTTGGTGCGCTTGATGTTGCCGGCCAGCTTGCGGAGCGCCTGGCTCATGAGGCGCGCCTGCAGGCCGGGCAGCTGGTCGCCCATCTCGCCCTCGATCTCGGCCTTCGGCACGAGCGCCGCGACCGAGTCGATGACGATCACGTCGACCGAGCCGGAGCGCACCAGCATGTCGGCGATCTCGAGCGCCTGCTCGCCGGTATCCGGCTGGGAGATGAGAAGGTCCTCGATCCGCACCCCGAGCTTGGCCGCGTAGTGCGGGTCGAGCGCGTTCTCGGCGTCGATGAACGCGGCGGTCCCGCCCATCTTCTGCACCTCGGCGACCACCTGGAGCGTCAGCGTCGTCTTGCCCGACGACTCCGGCCCGTAGACCTCGACGACGCGGCCGCGCGGCAGGCCGCCGACGCCGAGCGCGAGGTCGAGCCCGAGCGAGCCGGTCGAGACGACCTGCACGTCGGGCGTCGCCTGCGCGTCCATGCGCATGATCGAACCCTTGCCGAACTGCTTCTCGATCTGGGCGAGGGCTGCGGCGAGGGCCTTGGACTTGTTCTCTTCCATGATGGGGATGACATTGGTTTCGGAGGGCATGGCTATTCTCCCATAAAGAATCGGCGAATCAGCGAGACGCGATCGAACCGGCAGGTGGATTATCGGCCGGGCAGTGGCTCACCACGCGAGCCCGCGCGACGTCTTCCGCGGCCGGCGCCGGGTGCAGGCCCGGTTGACCTTCTGCCACAGGCCCGGGAGAGCCGCTTCCCCGCTATGGAGCGCTGGTCATCGCGGCAGAGACAGCTAGGCGATAGCCCGCCTGCGGATGCGCTCCCGACCGGCCGATCGGGGATCGATCAGGCAGCGTGGAAGTTTGCGAGGCGCACCGGCACCCGCCGCGGCCCGAATGGCGTCTTGAACTCTGCGAAGCGCCCGGGAAGCACGCTGCGGCACTCCTTGCAGCGCCCGTCGGCGGTCACGCGGTAGTCGAGGATGCGGTGCCAGTCGCGCACGATCAGCGCATTGCCGCAGGCGGGACAGAAGGTGGTGCCGCCCTCGGTGTCGTGGACGTTACCGGTGTAGACGTAGTGCAGTCCCTCGCGCAACGCAATCTCCCGCGCGCGGGTAAGCGTCGCGGGCGGCGTATGCGGCAGGTCGGTCATCCTGTAGTCGGGATGGAACGCGGTGAAGTGCACCGGTACGTCGGGCCCGAGCTCCTTCATGATCCACTTGCACTCGGCCTCGATCTCTTCCGCCGAGTCGTTCTTCCCCGGGATGAGCAGCGTCGTGATCTCGAACCACACGTCGGTCTCGTGCTTCAGGTACGCGAGCGTGTCGAGCACCGGCTGCAAGCGGGCGCCGCAGAGTTTGAAGTAGAACTCGTCGGTGAACGCCTTCAGGTCGACGTTCGCGGCGTCCATCTTGGCGTAGAACGCCTCGCGCGCACCGGGTGAGATGTACCCGGCGGTCACCGCTACCGTTGCCACGCCGCGCGCGTGGCACGCGTCGGCGACGTCCATCGCGTACTCGGCGAAGATCACCGGATCGTTATAAGTGAACGCGACCGACTTGCAGCCGAGGCTCTCCGCGGCGCGCGCGATGGTCTCGGGCGAGGCCTCGTCCGCGAGCGTGTCCATCTCGCGCGACTTCGAGATGTCGTGGTTCTGGCAGAACTTGCACGCGAGGTTGCAGCCCGCGGTGCCGAACGAAAGGATGCTCGACCCGGGATAGAAGTGGTTGAGCGGCTTCTTCTCGACCGGGTCGACGCAGAACCCCGACGACCGGCCGTAGGTCGTCAGGATCATCCGGTCACCTTCGCGCATGCGGACGAAGCAAGCGCCGCGCTGGCCTTCGTGCAGCCGGCAGTCGCGCGGGCAGAGATCACACTGGATGCGGCCGTCGTCGAGCCTGTGCCACCAGCGGCCGAGGTATTTCGATTCGGCGAGAGCGTTCATGGTCGGGGACGCGTCATCCCGGCGAACGCGAGGGTCCAGGGGGACACGGCCGGGATTCCGGCGTTCGCCGGAATGACGATCATCGCGCCTTTACCTCCGATTCCTTCCACTTCTTCACCTGATACCGCCACACCTGGCAGCGGGTCAGACGCGTGTCGGCCGGGATCCCGGCCTTCTGCATGAGACTCGCGAGGAACCTGCCGGGTTCCGGCAGCTGCTCCCAAACCTGCGGCAGGTAGGTCCCGCGCTTCTCGCCGCTCGCCAGGATGACGCCGTCGACGCCCGGCCGGAGCGCGGCCAGGAGGTCGCGGTCCTCGCCGAACAGCACCGCGGTGGGCGTCGAGAGAAGCGAGACCTCCATCTCGACCTTCGCGAGGTCATCGCGCCCGAGCGGCGAGAAGCGCCGGTCGGCGAGCGCGGCGGCCGCGGCGTTGGCGACGACGTCGTCGCCGAGCGCGCGGCCCGGCTCCAGGCTGCCGATGCAGCCGCGGAGTTTGCCGTCCTGGTTGAGCGTCACGAAGGTCGCGCGGCGCTCCCGCAACCATTGGGCGTCGGGGATCTTGACCTCCGCTCCCGCCTGCAGCGCGTTCGCCACGCTCGCTCGCGCGAGGCCGAGCAGCGTCCGGCCGTGCTCTTCCCCGTACTCGACGCGCTTGTCCCAGAACGCGAACGACGCATATCCGACCACGCGGTCCCGGCCGCCGGCCGTGTCGCCCGAGTTGCGCGCGTCGAGCAGCTCCGGCTGCATCGCCCGGTGTTTCGCGGTGTGCAGGAACCCGGTCAGCGGCGTCGCCCCGCACGCCTGCTCGTGGTCGATATCGGTGCGAAAGCCCACGATCGCCCGCACCGTGCGCCGGTCGATCGCGCGCGCCTGGTCGTAGCGGTGATAGTGCGAGAGGTCCGAGCTGATGACGATCAGGGTCTCCGGACCGCCCCACAGCCGGTCGAGAACCTCGGCCACCTCCTCGACGGTCGCCGACCCCACGACGAGCGGCACCAGCTTGAACCCCTTCAACACCTGCTGCAGGAACGGCACCTGCACCTCGAGCGAATGCTCGTGCGTGTGGGTCGCCGCATTGACGACCACCTGCTGCAGGCCTTTCAGCGCGGCCGCGGCCTCCGTGTCGACGTCGACGCGGCCGAGCGGGGTCTCGAATGCAGCAGCCTCCGGGAGGGCGAGCCCGCGCACCGCGACTCGATGGCACGGCCCGAGCAGCACGACGCGCTTCACGATCCCGATCGCCGGCCGCAGCAGCGCGTAAGCCTGCGCCGCGACGTTGCCAGAGTAGATGTAACCGGCGTGCGGGACGATCAGCCCCTTCGGAAAACCGGCGACGAGCGGCGCGCCGCGGGTCTCGTCGAGCATGCCGAGCAGCTCGCGAGCGAGCGACGTGTGCTCGCCCGGGTAGAACATGCCGGCAACGGCGGCGGGGCGGATTGCGCTCATCCCGGTAGGATCATTCCTGGAAAACGCGGTGCATCGAGGCATCGAGCAGGACGCACAGTCGAAATCTACTCCGGTTGAGTGGACCGGGCGAGTGCCGCACTGCACGGACTGGCGACGCTCGGCCGTCGAGCAGCCGTCGAGCCGCCGCAGTAGGGCCCGCCGGGGCGCGGCGTCCCGTCAATATGGCGAGCTGTGGGCGGATGCCGGCCGGACGCTATGGCCGGCTCGCGCGCCAAGGCGCCGGTGCCCCCGGGGTCGTCGCGGTTCCCTCGATGACCCCGCCTCGCGCAACGCCTTCGAGGACCAGCGGCTTGCCGCCCGCGCCGAGGCCGGGGATCGAGAAGCGCACCGACTCGCCGCTGATCTTCAATCCTTCGAGCGCCACCTGGCGGTTGCCGACTGTCGCCGAGCCCTCCGTTCCGGCCGGCTGCTGCCGGATGGCGAGCCGCACCGGCTGGCGGGTTGCCGCAGCCGGCAGCTCGAGTCGCCATTCGCCGCCGATGCGCGCGGGAACGGTGTAGAGGTAGAGGACCGTGCGCGTGGTGCCGCTGATCTCGACCTTCTCGGGCAGGTCGTACTGGAGATGCCGGTCGTGCTGCCACGGTCCGAGCGGATAGTCGTGGGAGACGACGCGCGCACCCGCGCGCATCTCGGCGCGGATGCGCGGCACGAGCTGGATGACGGTGTGCGGAAGCAGGTAGAGCGTGAGCACCGTCGCCTCGCCGAGGCTGGTCTCGAAGAGGTCGCGCTTCTCGAACCGCACGCGATCGGCGACGCCGGCCTTCGCCGCGTTCTCGTTGGCGATCTTCACGAGCCCGGCGTCGATGTCGACGCCGTAGCCGCGCGCCCCGTAACGCTCGGCGGCGGTGATCACGAGCCGCCCGTCGCCCGAGCCGAGGTCCATCACGAAATCGTCCTTGCGCACGCTGGCGAGCCGCAGCATGTCGTCGACGATCTTCCACGGCGTCGGGACGTACGGCCCGGCGTTCTGCTGCGCCCGCGCAAGCCACGGCGCGGCGGCGGCCGTGGCAATCGCGGCGAGCGCGCGCCGGCGGTGAAGGTTCACGCTGCTCATCGTTCATTCTCCGATTCGTTCGAGCAATCCCTGCAGCGCGAAGATGACCGACTGTCGTCGCACCTCGCCCCGGTCGCCCTGGAAGTGCTTGGTCGCAGCGTCGGCTCCGCCGTCGATGAGCGCCCAGCCGAAGCAGACCATTCCGACCGGCTTCGTCGCGGTGCCGCCGGTCGGGCCGGCGACACCCGTCACCGAAACCGCGACCTGCGCGCGGCTCGCGCGAAGCGCACCGCGGGCCATTTCGAGCGCGGTCGCCTCGCTCACCGCGCCAGCCTCGTCGATCGTCTCGGCCCGGACGCCGAGGAGCTCGCGCTTCGCCTCGTTCGAATAAGTGACGAACCCGCGTTCGAACCAGTCGGAGCTGCCCGCAATCGCGGTCACGGCCTGCGCCACCCAGCCGCCGGTGCACGACTCCGCGGTGACGAGCTTGAGTCCGCGCGCCTTGAGCCGGTCGCCGGCGAGCGTCGCGAGGGTGGTGAGCGTGTCAGCCATCGCGCATCGCGCCGCGGGATACCGGCTTGCCTTGCCAGGTATCGTGCGGCCCGGCAACCTCCGTCAGCCCGCCGGGACGGAGGTCGAACTCCGCCGGCACGCAGAACATGTTGGCCGAGACGATGGTACCGAACAGGTTCTCCGCGTTACGGGCGAAATTGCCGGGGTTGAAGAGCGGCGGCAGATGCCAGAACGCCCGGTACCCCAGGGCGTTCACCAGCCCGATCAGCGCCGGCGAGCGATCGGTGCGGTCGTTCTCGAGGTAGAGGAGCGGCCGCAACCGCGCGATCGTCGCGCGCGCGCCCGCCAACACATCCTCCTCCATCCCTTCCACGTCGATCTTGATGAGCCGGCATGCCGCGAGCTCGAGGTCGTCGATGCGCTCGACCGGCACCGGCTCGCCCCCGCCGACGCGCGCGGAGAGCTCGACTGCCGCGAAGTTGTGAGCTAGCGACGGTGGAATGACGGGGACGCGCGCGGTTCCGGTGCGGGCGCCGAGCGCGTGCGGGCGGGCGACCACGTTGCCGATCTCGTTGAGCGCGAGGTTGCAGCAGAGGAGCTGAAAGACGAGCCGCTGCGGCTCGTAGGCGAACACGCGCCCTTCCGGCCCGACCGCACGCGCGAGCGGCACGGTGACCGGCCCGATGTTGGCGCCCGCCTCGATCACGACGTCGCCGGGCCGCAGCCAGGTCGTCAGGAACCCGACCTCGATCTCGGAGTACTCCGCGTACGCCTGGAGCGAGCGGCCGACGTACTGGTCGTTGCGGTTGTAGGCGATCAGGCCGTAGCGCCACTCGCGCAGCTCGACGTGCGTCCACCGCGCCCCGGCGGATACCGACTGCCCCTCGGGCGCCGGCGCGGCGTCCGATCCGAACAGCGAGCGCAGGAGCGACTGCAGCATCAGGCCGGTTCCAGGATTCGTCTCGCCGCGGCGACCACGAGGACGGTATAGAACGCCGCGAGAACGTCGTCGAGCATCACGCCCAAGCCCCCCTTCACCGTGCGGTCCACGCGGCGAATCGGCGGCGGCTTGACCACGTCGAAGAACCGGAACGCGAAGAAGGCGAGAGCCTGCCACGACAGCCCGGCCGGGGTGAACATCAGCACCGCGAGGAAGGCGACGATCTCGTCCCAGTTCATCCCGCCGTGGTCGGAGATCCCGAGCGCACGCCCGGTGCGGTCGCACGCCCAGACGCCGAGCGCGAAGAACGCGACGATCGCGGCGGCGAGCCATGCGACCGGCAACCAGCGCGCGAGTACGGCGTAGAGCGGGAATGCGAGCAGCGTGCCGACGGTGCCCGGCGCGAACCGCGACAGGCCGGTGCCGAATCCGAGCGCGATGAAGTGCGCCGGGTGCGAGAAGAGGAAGCGGAGGCCCGGGCGCAGCGTGGCATGTGCGGTCATCGGAAGTGATCGTACCCGCGACGCGGGACTTCCATCGGCTCGCCGTGGGCGAGCAGACGCACCGCCGGCTGTCCCGCGAGGAAGCGCCCGATGCGAGTCACCACCGCGTCCGCGGCTCGCGCCGCGGCCCCGACCTCGTCCCGCTTCGCGGCCGGCGCGGTAAACACGAGCTCGTAGTCGTCGCCACCGGCGACGAGGCACTCGAGGGCAAGCCGCTCGTCCGGGCAGGCGGCCAACGCCGGCGAACGCGGCAGCGCCTCGAGGTCCACCTCCGCGGCGGCCCCCGACCGCTCCGCGATGTGCGCGAGATCGGCGAGCAGGCCGTCGGAGACGTCGATCGCTGCGGCGGCGATACCGCGGAGCTTCCGGCCAAGCGCCACGCGCGGCTCCGGCGCCTCCAGGCGCTCGACGCAGTGCGCTGCGGCTGCGTCGTCGAGCGCGACGCGGCCGGCGAGATGCGCGAGGCCGAGCGCGGCGTCGCCGGTCGTTCCCGACAGCCAGACGTCCTCGCCCGGAGTCGCCGCGTCGCGGCGCAGCGCGTAGCCGGGCGGGAGCGTGCCGAGCGCGGTGATGGAGATCGCGCGCGGGCCGCGCGTCGTGTCGCCCCCGATCAGCTCGATGCCGTGCGCGTCGGCGAGCGCGGAGAGGCCCCCCGCAAAGGCCGCGAGCCACGCTTCGTCCGCATCGGGCAGCGCGAGCGCGAGCTGGAACCACCGCGGGTCGGCCCCCATCGCGGCGAGGTCGGACAGATTGACGGCGAGCGACTTGTGGCCGAGCCGCCGCGGATCGGTGCCGGGGAGGAAATGCGTCCCTTCGACGAGCATGTCGGTCGTGATCGCGAGCAGGAGGCCCGTCGGCGCTTTCACCAGCGCGCAGTCGTCGCCGACGCCGAGCGCCGCCGTGCGCGCTGGCCGCGCGAAGTAGCGCTCGATCAGCTCGAACTCGGTGCGCACTCAGCCGGCGCGGCGCGCAGCGCCAGGCGCTTCGTCTCTCTCGACGAGCGGTTCGCGGACCGGCCGAGCATGCCGGACGTCACGCCCGACGTTCGCCGGGACGCAACGCGGGTACGAGCTTGTCGAGCACGCCGTTCACGTACTTGTAGCCGTCGGTGCCGCCGAAGAGCTTCGCGAGCTCGATCGCCTCGCTGATCACGACCCGGAACGGGATCTCGGGCGAGTGCTTGAGCTCCCACGCCGCGAGCAGGAGGATGCCGCGCTCGACCGGCGAGAGCAGCTCGACCTTGCGATCGAGCACCGGCGCGATCTCGGCTTTCAGCGCCTCGGCCTCCGCGATCGTGCCGTCGAGCGCCGCGCGGAAGTACGCCGCATCGGCCTTGTCGAAATGCTGATCCTCCGCGAGCTGGGTCCGGATGTCGGCCGTGGGCTGACCGGCGAGCTGCCACTGGTAGAGGCCCTGCAGCGCGTATTCGCGGGCGCGGCGGCGGGCGGACTTCACGGCTTCACCGGTGGAGCCTGTCGATCGCGCGCGCGAGGCGCGCCATCTCGACGGCGACCTCGGCGCAGTCGCGGCCTTTCGGGGCGGCGCGCTCTTCGGCCTGCGCGTCGGTGTCGGCAGTGAGGATGCCGTTCGCGACCGGGACGCCGCTATCGAGCTGGACCTGCATCAGGCCCGACGCCGACTCGTTCGCGACCACCTCGAAGTGATAGGTCTCGCCGCGGATCACCGCGCCGAGCGCGACGAGCGCATCGTACTTCCCGGTCGTGGCGAGCTTCTGCAGCGCGAGCGGCGCTTCCAGCGCGCCGGCGACGGCGACGACGGCGATGTCGGACCCGGCGACGCCCAGCTCGCCGAGCCGTCGGAGGCAGGCCTCGAGCGCAAGCCGGCCGATCGGCTCGTTGAAGCGGCAGCGCACGATGCCGATCGTCAGGCCTGTGCCGTCGAGGCCCGTCTTGATCTCGACCATTGGCGGGGGTGCTACTCCGTCGAGGCGGCTCGCGCCGGGCTTTCGTAGCCGGTGACCTCGAGCCCCCAGCCGGCCATGCTGGGCATTCGGCGCGGCGCGGCCATGAGCCGCATCCGGCCGACCTTGAGGTCGCGCAGGATCTGCGCCCCGATGCCGTAGGTGAGGAGCGCGCGGCGCGCCGGTTGCGCGGCCGGGTACTCTGCGACCCGCTCGATGATCTGCGCTGCGCTCTCGGTGCAGTTGAGGAGCACGACCACGCCCCGACCCGCGCGGTCGATCGCGGCGAGCGCCTCGTGCACCGTCCACGAGTGGCCGCCGGGCGAGGTCTCGAGGAGGTCGAGGAGCGAGAGCGGCTCGTGCACCCGGACGAGCGTCTCGGTGCCCGGCGAGATCTCGCCGCGCACGAGCGCGAGGTGCGTCTCGCCCGGGAGCTTCTCGAGGTAGGTGACCATCCGGAAGCGCCCGAACGGGGTCTCGATCTCGCGCTCGATCACGCGCTTGATCAGGCTCTCGTTGCGGCTGCGGAACTCGATGAGGTCGGCGATGGTGCCGAGCTTCAGCCCGTGCGCGCGCGCGAACTCGACGAGATCCGGCAACCGCGCCATCGTGCCGTCGTCCTTCATGATCTCGCACAGCACCGCCGCCGGCGCCAGGTCGGCGAGCTGCGCAAGGTCGCAGCAGGCCTCGGTGTGCCCCGCCCGGGCGAGCACGCCGCCCGGCTGGGCGATGAGCGGAAAGACGTGGCCCGGCTGCACGATGTCGTCCGGACGGGCGGCCGGCGAGGCGGCGACCCGGATCGTGTGCGCGCGGTCCGCGGCCGAGATGCCCGTGGTGACGCCGCTCGCCGCCTCGATCGACACGGTGAAGTTGGTGCCGTGCACCGAGCGGTTGTGCGGCACCATCGGCCCGAGGTTGAGCCGCCGCGCGTGGGCTTCGGTGACCGGCATGCAGACGAGACCCCGGCCGTGCTTCGCCATGAAGTTGATCTTCTCCGCGGTCACGAACTCGGCGGCGAAGACGAGGTCGCCCTCGTTCTCGCGGTCCTCGTCGTCGACGAGGATCACCATGTTGCCGGCCTTGAACTCGGCGATGATCTCCGGGATCGGGGAAATGCTCATCGGCGAAATTGTAGTCGCTACTTGCCCGGCTTGAAATCGAACGCGTAGGTGCGCTCGTCCGCGCGCGGCGCGTAGACGATGCCCTTGCGCGCGGCCCATACGTTGACCTGGTGGTAGAGCGGGATGATGCCGCGGTCGGTCATCGCCACCGCTGCTGCCTCCTGCAGGACCTTCTCGCGCTTCGCGTCGTCGACGGTGGCGAGCCCCTGAACGAGGAGCTGGTCCATCTTCGCGTTGGAATAGCGGCCGCGGTTGACGGTGCCCATGCCCTTGTCGCGGTCGTACGTCGCGAGCAGCGCCTTCAGGGGCGACGCCACTTCGCCGGTGTCGGTGCCCCACCCGACGAACATCAGGCTGAACTCGAGCCGGTTCGCACGCGAGAAGTAGACCGACGCCGGCATCGTCACGACGGTCGCCTGGACGCCCACGCGCTGCAGCATCTGCGCGATCGCCTGCGCGACCTTCTCGTCGTTCACGTAGCGGTCGTTCGGCCCGTGCAGCGTCACCGCGAAGCCGTCCGGCCAGCCGGCCTCCCTGAGGAGCTTCCGCGCGCCGTCCGGATCGTACCGGTCGGGTTTCAGGGCGTCGGCGTAGCCGAACATGCCCTTCGGCATCAGCTGCCCGGTGGGCACCGCGGCGCCTTCCATGACGCGCTCGACGATCGCGTCGCGGTAGAGCGCGCTGGACAGTGCCTGGCGCACGCGGGCGTCCTTCAGGGGATTCCGGTCGAGCGGCTTGCCGGCCTTGTCGCTGACCATCGGCGACTGGTCGCGGTTGGAGTCGAGATGGAGGTAGATCAGCCGGTTCGACACCGCTCGGAAGAGCTGCAGCTGCGGGTTCGCCTTCAGCTTCGCGAGGTCGGACGTCGGGACCGCTTCGATCGCCTGCACGTCGCCGGACAGGAGCGCCGCGACGCGTGCCGGATCGCTGGTGATCAGCCTGAACGTGACCTTCTCCCACGGCGGCTTCGGCCCCCAGTACGAGTCGTTCCGCACGAGCTCGATGCGATCGCCCTTCGCCCAGCGCACGAAGCGGTACGGCCCGGTGCCGATCGCCGCTTTCCCGGTGTTGAAGTCGTCGGTCGTCGCCTTCTCCGCCGCGCGCTTCGACACGATCATCACCGCGCCGGCCTCGTTCGGCACCAGCGGATACGGCGTCGCGGTTCTGAGCCGCACGGTGTACTTGTCGACGACGATCCGCTCCGTGATCGCCTTGGTGTACACCGTGTAGGGGCCGGGCGAGTTCTTGATCGTCTCCGGGCGACCGAGCGAGAACACGACATCCTCGGCGGTGAACTCCGACCCGTCGTGGAACCGCACTCCCTGGCGCAGCTTGAACTCCCAGGTGAGGTCGTCGATGGCGCGCCACGAGAGCGCGAGTCCGGGCTTGTGCCGCTGGTTCTCGTCCTTGTGGACCAGGAGGTCGAAGACGTGCTCGCCGAGGCTCGCGTTCGGCGTGAGCAGGTGGAAGTGCGGATCGATCGAGGTCACTTCGGCCGCAAGTCCGATCGTTATCGACTGGGCGTGGGCGGCCGCGGCGACGGCGAGACCCGCGAGGACTGCGAGGATCCGCTTCATGGCGCGGCCGATCACCGGATGACCCGCCCGAGCCGCACCGCCGTGAGCCCGGCCCGGACGTAGCGGAGCGGCGCGGGCATCACGAGCACGCAGTCGTCGTACGGCGTCGTCACCGGCTCGCCGCCGTCGTGTGCGATCACCGTGCCGGCATGCTCGATCGTCTCCATGCCCGTATAGCGCTGAACGAACTCGAAGCGCCCGCTCCTGATCGTGACCGCGTGCGTCACCTGGATGAACCGCTGCGCGAGCCGCGCGGGCGCCGGATGCATCTCGAAGAACTCGTCTCCCATGATTCCCGCCTCGCGCAGGAAGGCAAGCGATGCGCCGAGCGCGATCGTCGCCGCGTTCGCCTCGCCGTGCTGGCCGCATTCCACGAGCAGCGCGTTCTTCGGGTCGCTCGCGTCGCCGAAGCCGCCGTAGTCGCGCATCCGCGCGCCGCTCGCGTGGCCCGAGTCGCTGATCACGAACGCCGGCAGCCCGAGGCGGCGTGCGAGCTCGCGTCCCTTCGGGTGCAGGCCGGCGATCGTGACCGGCGGGGCGGGCAGATGCATCGAGTGGAGATCGAAGAGCAGGTCGGCGGCGGCGACGACGGGCCGCAGCTCGCGCGCGCGGGCGAGCTCGGAGCTCGTACCCGGGCCGTCGAGCTTGTCGTCGCTCCAGACGCGGTTCAAGTCCTCGTCGACCCAGCGGGTGGCGGTCGGACGCTCGCTCGAGAAACGGCAGAATGCGTCGACGTTCGCGAACGAGAGCGTGAGCTTCCCGCGCGCCGGCCGCGTCTCCCAGCGAAAGAGCTGATCCACGGCGTACGCTCCGCACACTTCGTTGCCGTGCGTGAGCGCGTTGATCATCACATGCGGCCCGGGCCGGCCCGAGTCGAACGTGTGCACGTAGTCGATACCGCTATTGCCGCGGCGGTACCGCGCGAGATCGGGAACCGGGAACTCGGTTGGATAGCGTTCTTCGTCCATCGCGCGTTTCGTCAATCGGTGCCAGCAAGGAAGAGGCGGATTTTCGCACGGACGCGCACATCGAACGGAACGGGCGTGACGCCTGCTACGTTCCCGCAGTGCGGCAGCGGCGGGCGGGAGCGGCTCGTGCTTGATGACGGGTATTGCATAAGGGAGGCGGTCCGATCATGGATACCGCAGTCACACCCCCCGCTTCGAAGCAGTACACGGTAGTGTTCGTCCAGCCCGGCAAGGACTACGGGTGGATGGTCGCCCTCGCCGGAAGCGGCCACTCGCATTTCTTTGCCGACCGCAGCCTCGCGCTCACCTACGCGAAAGCGTGGGCCGCCGCGAACCGGCCGAGCAAGGTGTGCGTAAACGGCGGCGGCGAAGGCCTCGAGCACGAGTGGATCTTCCGCTGAGCTGACGCTCAGCGGCACTGCCTGACCCGCCGCGTCAGCGTCGCGGCGGCGCTCGCCTTTTTCGCATCACCCCGAGCTTGGGCCGGTGCGCAGCGCGAAACTGCTCGTACAGGCTCGGCTCTTCCAGTTCGGCGCGCCGCGGCTCGACGCCGCGACGAGCGAGCCACTCGGTGAACCGCGCGCGCTCGATCTCGCTGCGCAGATTCTCCGCCGCCCATTTTGCGACCTCCGGATCGGTATCGCTCGTGAGCTCGACGAGTTGCGGGATCAGCTCCCGAGTGAAATCGAGCTGGATGCGGCGCATGAAGGTGTCGGGCATGGTCGGGGCGTCTTCTCTGGACGCGCTTACCGTGCCACGGCGCAGCGCCGAGCGTCTAGGGCTGTGACAGAAGTTTGCGTTCGGAGGACGCGGAGACACGGGCCTCGATGATTGCGATCCCTCTTCTTCCGGACGACCGACCTGCTCAACTCGGGACCTGACCGCCAGCAGTCGGTCGGAAGGCTCGAGGTGACAGCTCGCCGGCCGCTCGCGGGCCCGAAGCGGACGCGGCGCGCGCTTGGGCATGGTCCTGCGTAGGCGTACCATTTTGAGGCGACAAGCCGGGAAGGCGGCCTGCCGAATCAAGAACCAGCGGAGCAAGACATGAAAGCCGCGCACGCAAGCGCAACCCTCGCTCTCGTCCTGGCAACGGTGCCAGCGATCGCTCAGAACGTGAAAATCACTCCTGTCGGCTCGCACCCGGGCGAGCTCTGCGCAAACGACCGCGCAACGATCTTCGAGGATCCGACCGGCGTGCGCCTGCTCTACGACGCGGGCCACACCGTGACCGGCGCGGATGATGCGCGGCTCGGCACCATTCATGCCGTGCTGCTCAGCCACGCGCACGGCGACCACATCGGCGACCAGAAGCTGAAAGCGCTCGGCGCCGGCGAGTGTGCGAACTCGGCGCGGGTCCCGGCCGCGCCGAACACCACGACCGCGGAGATCGCGGCGGCGAAGAATGCGGCGATCGTCATGACCAGCGACATGGGAACGTTCATCGGCCGCAAGGTACAGAACATCCGCGGCCAGCCCGTGGCCGTGTGCCCTCAGACGGCCGGTGTGACCAGCGTCCCGGTCGCTGCTGCGTGCCGCTCCGCCACCCATCTCGGCGGCGCGTTCATCGCCAAGGCGCCTGATGCGGCACAAGGCGTGGAAATCACCATCGTGTTCGCTTCGCATGCGAACAACGTGCCGCTCTCCCTGCTTTCCGAGGCGCAGCGCGCAAGTCTGGGGCCGGACGACACGAGCATCGTTCTCGGACCACCGACCGGGTACGTGGTGAAATTCACCAACGGTCTCATCGCGTACCTCTCGCGGCCCGTCAGCGACCGTCAGCTGAACGGCTCAAGTCGACCCGAAGCGGACATCGGCAAAGCCCTAAAACAAAAACCCCGCCGAAGCGGGGTTTTCGTCGAGCGCTGAAAGTCAGGCCGTCTTGCGCCTGCGCCACGCCAGACCGGCAAGGCCAAGCGCGCTTCGGTGTCTCGCTGAAGGTCCGACAGGCGCAAAACTGGATGCATCGGCTGGGCTACCGAATGAAGCGCGCCAGCCACGCTTACCTGCAAGCCCGCTCCGAGGATGCCCGCCGGTTCCAGCGGGCTCTAAAAAAAACTCCGCAGCCTTGAACCGGGCGAGACCGTCGTGTTCCAGGACGAGACCGGCTTCACCCTGCATCCGCGGCTCGGCTTCGGCTGGGCCCGGCGCGGCCAGCGCCTGCGCGTGCCCACCACCAGCCAGCACAACGCCCGACTCAACCTCTCGGGCTGGGTCGCCCCGCTGCTGGGTCGTCGCGGCATGATTCGCACCGAGCACGGCAACCGCGAGGGCTTCCTCGAGGTCCTGAGGCATCTGTATCGGCGTCTGCAGCGCTACCGCATCACCCTCTACGTCGACGGCGCTCGGCTGGCACAAGGGTGAGCCGGTGCGCGAGTTCCTGCGCACTCACCCGCGGCTGCATCTGCGCTACCTGCCCGCCTACCAGCCCGCGCTCAACATGCAGGAGCGCGTCTGGCGGCGTGTTCGCTACGAGGCGACGACCAACCGCTGGTTCGAAACACTCGACGACGTCTGGGACACCGTGCAGCGAACAACCGGCGCCTGGACGCCGGAAAAGCTCCGGCGACTTTGTAACGTTAATTAGTAGGCCCAGCAGCGCGAGCGTCCTTCACTTCAACTGATGATAATCGCTCATGCGGAACCACTTGCGGGAAAGGATGAACCCGGTCACCGGTTCCGGGGAGAGACTGGTGACTTCTTCGGTCATATTTTTCCTGTAGAACGCGGTGCAGGTGGCATTCTGCCAAACCGTCTTTTGCATCTTTCTTCTCATGTCGGCGACGAATGCATCCTGAAGGTCGCGTCTGGCATCGATGGCATTGATGCTCTTGTCCCGTTTCACGGCGCAAATGGCCTGAACGATGTAATCCGTTGCCGCCTCCATATAGGAAATCTGCGAGCTGTGTCCGGAGCCGGTGTTCGGGCCGTTCACCTTGAAATAGTTGGGGTAACCGGAAACGGCAATGCCCTTGTAAGAGACCGCCTCCATTTCCCATTCGCTGTTGAGGTTGCGGCCACCCAGCCCATGGACCCGAAACGTCAGCGCCTTCTTCATGTCCGAATACGCGAAGTATCCCGTGGCGTAGACGATGACGTCGAGGGGGATATCCTTGCCATCCTTTGTCCTGACGCCCTTGGGCGTGATGCATTCAATCCCGCTGATATCCACATCGACATTATCAAGGGACAGCGCGGGGAGATAGGTATTCGTCGGTATGACCCGCCGGCAGCCCAACTCGTAATCGGGCATCATGTGCTGGCGCAACTTGTCTTCCTTGATGTACTTGTCCAGATGCTTTTTCAACCTTCTCCGGTAATGGCCCTTCATGATCTGACTGATTCCCGAGATCCCAGGATAGCGGCGGAAGGCGATAAACCTGATGTCATAGAAAACAAAGACGAGCAAACGGATGATGTGCCGTATGCCCGGCAGCGTTCGAACGAAACGCTCTACGGCACCGTAATGCCGGTCTGAGCGCGGGAGAATCCACTGCGCCTTGCCCATGAACAGGGTCAACCGGGATACCTTGCCGGCAATGGCCGGAACGATCTGGGCTGCTGAACATCCCGAGCCGATCACCCCGACACGTTTTCCTTCATGGGCGACGGAGTGATCCCAGTGCCCTGAGTGGAATTTCGGTCCTTTGAAGGTTTCCGCACCATTGATATTGGGAATGTGCGGGTTCGCCAGCACTCCGCTGGTGTCGATCACGAAGCGGGTGATATACCTCTCGCCTGACTCGGTCTCCACGTGCCACAGGAATTCGCGCTCGTCAAAGGCGAGCCTGGTCACCGTCTGGTTCGTACGTGCATGCTTTCGCAAGCCGAACCTGTCGATAACATGGTTCGTGTATGCGAGCAATTCGCTTTGCGGGGAAAAGGTTTTCCTGAACGGATAGGGTATGAACGAGATGCAGTAAAGACTGGTTGGAATATCCACCTCTGCGCCGGGATAAGAGTTGGCCTGCCAGGTTCCGCCCAACTCGGAGCTTCGCTCCAACAGAACAAAGTCGTTGCATCGCTTGTTCTGCAATCGGATGGCCGCCAACAGCCCTGAGAACCCGGTCCCGATGATCACGGTCTCGAAGTGTCGGGGCTGCATCGGGTTCCCGGCGTACGCAGATACCTCTCTTGATGCGGATTGCTCTGATGCCAGTTGCTCCGATGCGCACATCTTCAGGCTCTATCAAAACGTCGATTGTCAATGTTTAAGCAAAAGTAGAGGAAATGTAGGGTCAGCCACATTTCAACCCCACATTTCACGAAGGTGCGCGACGGTCGCGGTCGCGAACTGACGAGTCGTGTGGTGCCGGGAGCCGCGCCGCGTCTCAGCCCTTCCAGAACTCCCGCAGCGCGATGCGCGCGCCCTCGGCCATCGCCGCCATCTTCGCCCACACCACGTCGGGATCGACCGCGGCCTGGCCGACCCAGGTGCCGAAGCCGCAGTCGCTGCCGGCCATCACGTTCTCGCGCCCGACGAGCCTCGCGTAGCGGCCGATGCGCTGCGCGATCAGCTCCATACCCCTCCTCGAATGCGAGCAGGGCCGAGACTACAGACGCCAGATTAACTGGTCATTAAAAAATCTAGCGAGTGCGAGTGCAGCAGTATGGTCGACCGCAGCAATCGGCCATAAACGACGTACATTGCTCAAGCTCGCCGGCGCGATTCGTATTACGTCAGGCAAGTTCGGCGCGATGGACACCGAGCGCGGCCATGAGGGCGTGGCCCGCATCAAGAATGCTGGCCTTCCGGTGCGGGAATGGACACCGTTCGGCGCCGATCGCAGTCGGTTTAATCTAGATCAAACGGATGCCCGCGCCCGATCTTCAAAATAGATTCGTTCAATCGTAAAGCGCTTACGGCTACGGAAGGGCTCACCCATGACGCATTTCGTGTCGAACGGATTGCTGCGCGCCGCGCTCGTCGTATCTATTGCAATGCCATCGGGAGCCTTTGCGACAGACCCCGGCGATCTCCTTCAGGATTACGCCGTGCAGGTCAGGAAGGAGGACCCTGCATTCAAGGAGTTTTCCGCCGGCGCCGGCGAGAAGTTCTATTACGCGGGGGTGAAGCACAGCAGCGGCAGACAGATCAGCTGCGCCACGTGCCACACCGACAATCCCCGCAACCCAGGCAAGCACGACAAGACGAGCAAGGAAATCCCACCTTTGGCACCCTCTGTGAACAAGGCTCGGTTCGCGGACCCGGTTAACGTCGAGAAATGGTTCAAGCGCAACTGCCAGGATGTCCTGGAACGCGCCTGCACTGCCCGGGAAAAGGGCAATTTCATCGCATACGTCCTGTCCGTCAAGTAGCGGGGTATCTCCACGTTCTCAGGTATGTTCAATGCGGCATGCGGTGCCATCCTGTCGGTTTTCGTACTGACGGCGGCGGCGCAAACAGGAAAGCCGCAGCCCGCGGGCGATCCGGCGCGAACCTGGAAGGCCGAGTGCTCCTCCTGCCACATGGCCTATCCGCCCGGCCTGCTGCCCGAGCGCTCGTGGCGCAAGCTGATGGCCGAGCTTGACAAGCACTTTGGGCAGGACGCCAGCCTCGACGCGGCCTCGACGAAGGCGATACTCGGCTATCTGGCCGAGAACAGCGCCGAGCGCGGCACCAATCGACGGTCGGCGCGGTTTCTGGGCGCCATCCCCGCCAACTCGACCCCGCTGCGCATCACCGAAAATGCCCATTTCGTCCGGGAGCATCGTGAAGTCGCCCCCGACGCCTGGAAGCTGCCGAAGGTGGGCAGCCCGGCGAACTGCAACGCCTGCCACGCAGACGCCGACCAGGGGACTTTTTCCGAGCGTAACGTCAGGATCCCCCGGTAGGCAGCGGCTTGGCACCAACCGATCCCGAGGCCGCGCGACCGGCGTATAGCGCGGGCGCTTCGGTCCTGGTGTGGGACCTGCCGACCCGCGCCTTCCACTGGCTGCTGGCCGCATCGTTCTTCGTCGCGCTCGCGACCGGAGACTCGGATCGCTTCCGCGACATTCATGTATTTGCCGGCTATCTCATCCTCGGCCTCCTCTGCTTTCGCGTCGTCTGGGGTTTCGCCGGCAGCCGCTACGCCCGTTTCGCGTCGTTCCTGTTCGGCCTCCGCGCCGCGATGGCCTACGTGAGGGATCTTCTCGCCGCCAGGACGCTGCGTCACATCGGCCACAACCCGGTGGGAAGCTGCGCGATCTTCGCGATGCTGGCTCTCGGGCTGCTGGTGTGCGTAAGCGGTCTTCTCGTGCTGGGGGCGGAGGAGTCACACGGCGTGCTGAAGAGGCTCGCCGGGCACCCGCTAGGCGAGATGGTCAAGGAGGTGCACAAGTCGCTGTCGTGGTTGATGCTGGGTCTCGTGCTGATGCACGTCGCCGGCGTCCTGATCGAAAGCCGGGCGCATCGCGAGAATCTGGCGAGGGCCATGCTCACCGGCCGCAAGCCCGGCGCCGCAGGGGACGGAATCACCTCCTCGCACCGGCTCGTTGCCATTGCCATGCTCGCAAGCGTAGCCGCCGGAGCCGCGTGGTTCTTTCAGTGGCGGCTGATCGACCTGCCCGCACTGCGGCGTCTTCCCTTCGTCGGCCAGCAGCTGCCAGACAACAAGGTGTGGCGCGACGAATGCGGGAGCTGCCACGTGGCCTATCACCCGACCCTGCTGCCCGCTCGTTCATGGCAGGCGCTGATGGACCGGCAGAACGACCACTTCGGAGAGAAGCTGGAGCTCGATGAAGCCACGGTAGCCGGGATCCTCGGCTTCCTTAAGAACTACTCTGCCGAGAGTGGTATGACCGAGCCGGCCTACAAGATCAACAGGTCAATCCCTGCCGATCAGACCCCGCTGCGCATCACCGAGACCGGTTACTGGGTCGAGAAACATCGCGACATCGATGACAGGACGTGGAGACATCCCAAGGTGGGTTCGAGGGCGAATTGCGGAGCGTGCCACCTCGACGCCGAGCTGGGCACCTATGAGGATGCCGCGATGCGGCTGCCCCGGTAAGAAACGAGAAACAACTGAAGCGGGCGACCGCGCCGCCGAGGATGGAGTACGAACTGGTATATCCAGCAGTAGTGTCCGACACGTTTGAGGCTGATTGATCGTAACTGTAGCGCTGGCACGGGTTTTTATGACTTTGCGGGGTGTTAACGACTTGAATTGCGAACGCGGCTTCGGGCAGCCTCCCGGGATTTTTCTCGGAGGCGCCGATGTACGCAGGCAAGCTCGTGTTTGCGCAGGTGATGGAGTTCGCGCCGTGGCACACGTTTCGTCGCCTGGTGGCGAAGTATGGCGGCGACTTCAACGTTCGCCGCTTCAGTTGTCTGGACCAGTTTCTGTGTCTTTCTTTCGCGCAACTGACCTATCGGGAGAGCTTGCGCGACATCGAGGCATGCCTGCGCGCGCAGCCCGCCAAGCTCTACCATCTGGGCCTGCGGGGGAATGTCAGCCGCAGCGCGCTCGCCGATGCCAACGAAGCGCGCGACTGGCGCATCTACTACGAGTACGCGCAAGCGTTGATCCGCGTTGCTCGTCGGCTCTACGCCAACGATCCGATTGGCGTGGAAATCTCCGAGACGGTCTATGCGCTGGACTCCACCACCATCGACCTGTGTTTGAAGCTGTTTCCCTGGGCGGCGTTTCGCGCCACCAAGGCGGCGGTGAAGCTGCACACGCTGCTCGATCTGAGGGGATCGATTCCGAGCTTCGTGCATATCAGCGAGGGCAAGCTCCACGACGTGAACGTGCTCGACTTGCTCATTTTCGAGCCGGGCGCCTTCTACGTCATGGATCGCGGCTACCTCGACTTCGAGCGGCTCTATCTGCTGCACAAGGCGGGGGCTTTCTTCGTCACGCGTGCCAAGTCGAACTTCAAATTCAAGCGTGTGCTCTCCCAGCCCGTGGATCGCAGCACGGGGCTGATCTGCGACCAACTGGTCGAACTCGTGGGGTTCTACTCGTATCAGGGATTCCCCGAGCGGCTGCGCCGCATCGTGTATCGCGATCCCGAACGCGACAAGCGGCTGGTGTTTCTGACCAACCACCTGTCGCTGCCCGCGCTCACCGTGTGCGCGCTCTACAAGAGCCGCTGGCAGGTGGAGCTGTTCTTCAAATGGATCAAGCAGCATCTGCGCATCAAGCGTTTCTTCGGCACCTCGGAGAACGCGGTCAAGACCCAAGTCTGGACCGCCGTCAGCGTCTACGTGCTGGTGGCCATCATCCGCAAGCGGCTCAACCTCGAGTTGTCGCTGCATTCGATGCTACAAATCCTGAGCGTCCGGCCGCTCGAGAAAGAACCCTTGCTTCAGTTGTTTAGCGAATCCTCGACCTCGCCAGATGTGCCACTCGACACTAACCAACTGAACCTATTCTGAATTCTGTGATATATGGCTTCCGCGGGTGTCCGCTTCTGGCCGGTCAGAACACCGATGTGCAGAAGTACGTTCCGGTGTTCGACGTTCGCGACGTGCATTTGACAGCCCGATGATGCTGATCCGGCACACGGCGCCGAAGCGATGCTAAAGCGCGGCGTCGACCACTTCGACCGGTTGTAAGGGCGCGAAAATCGCCCGCGTCATGGCGATCAGCGCGCACCCGTAGATCTCCAGCGTGCCGCACCGGATCGGCTACCTCGAGCGGCTCTACGCCGACATCAAGGCGAAGTCGGGCCAGCGGGAGAACCGCGAAGACCGGCGACTCGAACGCGTAACGCTGGGCGGCGGCACGTCTCCGCCGCCCCGAGCACGCGTGGATCAGCAGGACTTGCCCATGCGGCGGGCGATTATGGCGTCGCACCCGGCAGCGGTCATCCACGGAGTGGACGAAACGGTGCCCGAAGGCGCGGGAGTCATCGTGGGGGTTGCACATCCGGCAGCGAGGAGAACGAACAGCAGGGCAGCAGCGGCTTGCAGAAGTCTCATGACAGGCTCCAGGTCAGATTTGAACGACGACCAAGGCGCTCCTACGATAGGCCTGTCCTGGCGGGATGACAAGCTTTCAACAGTGACGCCTGGCGCGGCGTCTCACCCGAGTGCACAGACTGCGCCGCTGCGCGTCGACTTCAGCGGATGGATTCTTTCGCCGTGGGTTCTTTGCATTTTGCGAATTAGATCATGAGGATCCCGCGTCTTGCGTCCTGGCAACATCCGTCTACCGCGAATCCAATACGGAATCGCTTCCGTGCACAGTCCACGAAGTCCAACGGTCGCGCTCGGCCCACAAGTAGGGTGCTGCGATGAGAAATCGCATCAGCGGACCGAACGGTACGTCGTTTCGCGCCGCAATGCTGGCGAAATTGCGCGTGAGCTTCGGGTCGGCGCTGTCGACGATATTGACGGGGTACTGGGCGCGCCGCCGAGCGCCGCGGCGAGCGCCGCCGTTCCGGCGCCGGCGAGGATCGCCGCCTGCGAGGGATATTCGGGATGCATCGGCGTTGCATTCAACGGCGTCCACCCGGCGTCGCGCTCCGTCGCGTCGTTGCCGTCGTTGTCGCCGTTGCGGATGGCGGTGACCGGGCGCCAGTAGTTGTAGTGGAACTTGGCGTCCCGATCGACGATGAAGGTGTTGGTGTTGGCCATGCTCGAGGCACGCGCCCCATTCCCGGCCGCGACATACGCTACCAGCCGAGCCCCGCGCCTATAATCGCCCCTTCACTGCATCGGTCTGGGGAACACAGCATGCGCAACGCTCTCCGCGGCACCCTGCTCGCCCTCGCCGCGAGTCTCGCGATCGGCGCGAACGCCCAGGAAATCCGCATCGGCATGGGCGCCGACGTGACCTCGATGGACCCGCATTTCGTCAACCTCTTCCCGAACAACAACATCGCCGAACACATCTTCGAGAAGCTGATCACGCTCGACCCGGACTCGCGCCTGATCCCCGGGCTCGCCGAGTCGTGGAAGGCCGTGAGCCCGACGACGTGGGAGTTCAAGCTGCGCAAGGGCGTGAAGTTCCACGACGGCTCGGACTTCACCGCCGACGACGTCGCGTTCTCGATCGAGCGCGTGGGCAAGATTCCCGATTCGCCCGGCCCGTTCACGACCTACACGAAGGCGATCAAGGAGATCCAGATCGTCGACCCGCACACGATCCGCTTCATCACCGCCACCCCGCACCCGCAGTTGCAAAACGACATCAATACGATCTACATCGTCTCGAAGAGGACGGCAACCGGGGCTTCGACCGCCGACTTCAATTCCGGCAAGGCGATGAACGGCACCGGGCCGTTCAAGTTCGTGTCGTTCAAGCGCGGCGACCGCGTCGAGATGGCCCGCAACGACGCGTACTGGGGCGAGAAGCCCGCGTGGGCGAAGGTCAGTTTCCGCGTGATCCCGAGCGACCCGACGCGCGTCGCCGCCCTCCTCTCGGGTGACGTCGACGCGATCGAGAACATCCCCACCGCGGACTTCGCGAAGATCAAGGCCAACCCCGCCTACCAGACCTCCACCAAGACCTCGCACCGGATCATCTTCTATCACGTCGACCAGTTCCGCGATCAGTCGCCGTTCGTGTTCGACAAGTCCGGCAAGCCCCTCGCCAGGAACCCGCTCAAGGACCTGCGCGTCCGCCAGGCGATCTCGAAAGCGATCGACCGCAACGCGATCAAGGACCGCCTGATGGAAGGCCTCGCGCTGCCGTCCGCGAACCTGGTGCCGGCGCCGATGTTCGGCCACAACCCGGCGCTCAAGCCGGACGCGTACGACCTGAACGCGGCGAAGAGACTGCTCGCGGAGGCCGGCTACCCCGACGGTTTCGCGATGACGATCCACGGCCCGAACAACCGTTACGTGAACGACGACCAGATCATGCAGACAGTCGCGCAGATGCTGACGCGCGCCGGCATCCAGGCCAAGGTCGAGACGATGCCGATGAGCGTGTACCTCGCGCGCGCCCGCAAGCTCGAGTTCAGCTTCGCGATGCTCGGCTGGGGCGCCTCGACCGCCGAGGCGTCGTCGCCGCTGCGCGCCCATCTCGTGACCTACATTCCCGAGAAGGGTTGGGGCGAGTTCGCCTGGGGCCGGTACGGCAACCAGAAGGTGAACGATCTTCTCGACCGCGCGCTCGCCACCATCGACGACCAGAGCCGCGAGAAGCAGATCCAGGAGGCGGTGGGGATCGCGATGACCGAGCTCGGCATCATCCCGCTCCACCACCAGATCAACACGTGGGCGACGCGGAAGGGCGTGACCTACACGCCCCGGACCGACGAGTACACGCTGGCGTTCCTGTTCAAGCCGACGCCCTGAGATCGCGGTACGGGCGCACTCGCGGGCCTGAATCGCGCCCGCCGCCCGGCGCGTGCCGTGGCGCCGGTAGAATCGGGTACAACCGTGCGCCTTGCTCTCGTTCTCCTCGCCGCGATTCTCGCCGCCTCGGCGGCGCGCGCCGCCGATCTCCGCGTCGGCATGTCGGCCGACGTCACGTCGATCGATCCGCACTTCGTCAACATCACCCCGAACAACAATGTCGCCTGGCACATCTTCGAGGCGCTCACGCACGTCGACGAGAACGCCCGCCTCATTCCCGGTCTCGCCGAGTCGTGGCGCCCGGTCGATCAGACGACCTGGGAGTTCAGGCTCCGCAAGGGCGTGCGGTTCCATGACGGCACGGAGCTCACTGCCGAGGACGTGGCGTTCTCGATCGAGCGGCCGGCGTCGTTGACGACGAGCCCGGGCCCGTTCACCACCTTCACCCGGCCCATCGTCGCGAAGGAAATCGTCGACCGCCACACGATCCGGCTGAAGACCGGGACGCCGTACGCAATGGTGCCGTACGACATGAACTCGGTCTTCATCGTGTCGCGGAAGGCGGCGGCGGGCGCGAGCACCGAGGACTTCAACACCGGCAAGGCGGCGGTCGGCACCGGACCGTACAGGCTCGCGCGCTTCGCCCGCGGCGATCGGGTCGAGCTCGTCCGCAACGACGCCTATCGCGGGCCGAAGCCGGCGTGGGACAGGGTCGTCCTCCGCGTCGTGCCTAACGACGGCGCGCGCGTCACCGCGCTGCTCGCCGACGAGCTCGACGTGATCGAATACACGCCGACCGCGGACCTGAAGCGCGTGCGCTCGACCCCGCGGTTCCGCCTCGAGCAGAAGGTCTCCTGGCGGACGATCTTCTTCACGCTCGACCAGCGCCGCGAGACCCCGCCCGGGGTGACCGACAAGGGCGGCCGCCCGCTCGAGCGCAACCCGTTCGCCGATGCGCGGGTGAGAGAGGCGATGGCGAAGGCGATCAATCGGCAGGCGATCGTCGATCGCATCATGGACGGCGCGTCGGTGCCGGCTTCAAACCTCGTCGCGCCGCCCGTTTTCGGCCACGTGTCGAGCCTGACACCGGAAGCCCATGACGTCGAAGGCGCGCGGAAGCTCCTCGCCGAGGCCGGGTTCCCGCAGGGCTTCACGACCGTGCTCGCGGCGCCGAACAACCGTTATCTGAACGACGATCAGATCGCGCAGACCGTCGCGCAGCTTCTCGCCCGCGTCGGTATCGAGGCCAAGGTGCAGACGATGCCGCTCGCGGCGTATTTCCCGAAGGCGCGCAACCTCGAGTTCCCGGTCGCGATGCTCGGGTGGGGATCGTTTTCCGGGGATCTCGCGCTCCGCTCGCTCGTCCTCACCTACGACGCCGAGCGGGGCACCGGCGCCTGGAACTGGGGCCGCTATTCGAACCCGAAGGTGGACCAGCTCGTCATCCAGGCTTTCGCCACGGTCGACGAGCGCAAGCGCGATGCGATCGCGCAGGAAGCGATGCGGGTCGCGATGGCCGACCGCCCCGTGCTCCTGCTGCATCACCAGATCGCGACCTGGGCCATGCGCCGCGACCTCGCCTACGCCGCGCGCACCGACGAGTACACGTTCGCGCACCACTTTCGCGTGCAGTAGGGCGGTCGCGCATCCTCCGCCGCCTGATGCTGAGCACCCCGCCGGCCTATGGCTACGGGGGGGTAGGACGAATGGGGTGCCGACGAACCCGGATCAACGCCAGTGGCGTGTCAGAGGGCGGGCTGGGTGCACGTCGAAACGATCACGATATCCCGACGATGAGCCTTGCCGCCGACCACGTCAGGGTTCAGCCGCCACAGGTAACAGCCATCGCGCACCGATACCGGCCGGTCGCGCACAACGCACCGCAGCGCCGCGCGATAGTGATCTGGCGCCACGCTGGCGCACGTGCGGCAGCATCGTTCAACGACGGATACCATGTTGGCTCGCCGGAAAACCCGAGGGTACGCGCCGCAGACAGCGGCCACCATGTCCGCAGGCGCCTCGAGTGGTGGCGCGTTCGGTCTGCGTGATTGTGGCTCGGCGGGGTACGTGTGACCTGCCGCGCCTATACCGCCCCTCAGACCCGTGCTACGTGCACCTGTCGTGCCTGTCGTGCGACGGACTTCTGGTCCGCAGTGCTCCCTTCGGTATCAATGTGTTGCGAGCGAGGATCGGCGAGCGGCCCGAGTGACGCGGAACTGCGGCGTGCGGAGGATCGCGGAGTAAGCCTCGCCGCCGCGGGGAGCGTGCTCGATCAGCGGGACCTCGCCTCTCACGCTCGAGTAACTTCCTGGCGCGGGCGATGGAGTACGCCCCACATGTCAGAGCCCCTTGGTGGGGTATATTCGACGCGGCTGTCCAAGGCCCGTCCGGGATGCTCGTCTACATCATCCGCCGCCTGACGCAGAGCGTCGTCGTGCTCTTCGCGATGTCGCTGCTCGTCTTCGTCGGCGTGTACGCCATCGGCAATCCGGTCGACATCCTCATCAACCCGAACGCGGACCAGGAAGACATCGAGCGCGCCATCAAGGGGCTGGGCCTCGACAAGCCGCTCTGGGAGCAGTACCTCGTCTTCCTCAAGCAGGCGGCGGTCGGCGACCTCGGCAAGTCGTTCGCGTTCAACGTCCCGGCGCTGCAACTCATCCTGGAGCGCATGCCGGCGACGCTCGAGCTCGCGAGCACGGCCATGCTGATCGCGATCGTGCTCGGGCTGCCGCTCGGGCTGCTGGCGGGGCTGAAGCCCCAGTCGGTCGCCGGCAAGGCGATCATGGCCGGCTCGATCCTCGGCTTCTCGCTGCCGACGTTCTGGGTCGGCCTGATGCTCATCATGGTGTTCTCCGTGTATCTCGGCTGGCTGCCGTCGAACGGGCGCGGGCCGACCACGGATCTCCTCGGCATTCCGGTGAGCTTCCTCTCGTGGGACGGCATCAAGCACCTGATCATGCCGGCGACCAATCTCGCGCTCTTCAAGCTCTCGCTGATCATCCGGCTCACGCGTGCGGGCACGCGCGAGGCGCTGCTGCAGGACTACGTCAAGTTCGCGCGCGCGAAGGGGCTGTCCAACGCGCGCGTCGTCGGCGTGCACGTCCTCAAGAACATCCTGATCCCGATCGTGACGGTGATCGGACTCGAGTTCGGGTCGGTGATCGCATTTGCCATCGTCACCGAGACCGTCTTCGCCTGGCCCGGGATGGGCAAGCTCATCATCGACTCGATCAACGTGCTCGACCGGCCGGTGATCGTCGCCTATCTCCTGATCATCGTGACGCTGTTCATCGTCATCAACCTGACGGTCGACGTGCTGTACTCGATCCTCGACCCTCGCGTCCGGCTGGCGGACGCCAAGGCATAGATGAATCTCCCCGCCGACGCTCCGGCATCGAGCGCAGAGAACCCGGTGCTCGCCGTCCCGCCCGTGACCTCTGCCGGCGTCCTGGCGCCAGCGGAGGAAACGCCGCTCCGCCGCATCGCCGCGGACTTCGCCGCGAGCAGGATCGCCGTGTTCGGGCTCGCGCTGCTCGCGCTGATCGTCCTGTGCGCACTCTTCGCGCCGCTGATCTCGCCCCAGAACCCGTACGACCTCGCGCAGCTCGACGTGCTCGACAGCCGGCTCGAGCCGGGCGCGACGTCCGGCGACGGCAAGCACGTCTTCTGGCTCGGCACCGACGACCAGGGCCGCGACATGCTCTCGGCGATCTTCTACGGCCTGCGGATCAGCATCGGCGTGGGCGTGACGGCAACGCTCTGCGCGCTGGCGCTCGGGCTCACGATGGGGCTTACGGCAGCGTTCTCGGGCGGGCGGGTCGACGCCCTCATCATGCGCATCGTCGACATCCAGCTCTCGTTCCCGGCGATCCTGATCGCGCTGATCCTGCTCGCGCTGCTCGGTCAGGGGATCGGCAAGATCGTCATCGCCCTGGTGGCGGTGCAGTGGGCGTACTACGCGCGCACGGTGCGCGGCGCGGCCCTCGTCGAGCGCTCGAAGGAGTACATCGAGGCGGCGACGTGTCTCGCTCTCCCCGCCTCGCGCATCGTGTTCAGGCACCTGCTGCCGAACTGCCTGCCGCCGCTGATCGTCGTCGCGACGGTGCAGGTCGCCGCCGCGATCGCGCTCGAGGCGACGCTGTCGTTTCTCGGCCTCGGCCTGCCGATCACCGAGCCCTCGCTCGGGCTGCTGATCTCCAACGGCTTCACCTACATGCTCTCGGGGAAGTACTGGATCAGCTTCTTCCCGGGGGTCGCGCTGCTCGCCACCATCGTCAGCATCAACCTCGTCGGCGACCAGCTCAGAGACGTGCTCAATCCGCGTCTGCAGCGATGAGCGAGCCTGCGCTGAAGGTCGAAAACCTCCGCACCTACTTCTTCACCAAGCAGGGCGTGGTGAAAGCGGTCGACGGCGTGTCGTTCGACGTGCAGCCGGGAAAGATCCTCGGGCTCGTCGGCGAGTCCGGGTCGGGAAAGACGATGACCGGCTTCTCGATCATCGGCCTCGTGGACCCGCCCGGCCGGATCGTCGACGGTAGGATCCTGCTCGCGGGGCGGGACCTCCGAGGGCTCGCCCCGTCCGAGTGGCAGTCGATCCGTGGAAACCGGATCTCGATGATCTTCCAGGACCCGATGATGACCTTGAACCCGGTCCTGAGGATCGACACGCAGATGATCGAGGCGGTGCGCGCGCACGGGCCGGTACCGGAGGCGGCGGCGCGCGACCGCGCGCGCGAGGCGCTCGTGCGCGTTGGCATTGCCGCGCCCGATGAACGCCTGATGGCGTATCCGCACCAGTTCTCCGGCGGGATGCGCCAGCGCGTCGCCATCGCGATCGCGCTCATCAACCGGCCCGATCTCGTCATCGCCGACGAGCCGACCACCGCGCTCGACGTCACGATCCAGGGCCAGATCCTCGCCGAGGTGCAGAAGCTGTGCCGCGAGAGCGGTACCGCGCTCATCTGGATCACGCACGATCTCGCGGTGATCGCCGGGCTCGCCGACGAAGTGTGCGTCATGTACGCCGGAAGGATCGTCGAGCACGGCACGGTGGACCAGGTGCTCGATACGCCGCTCCACCCGTACACCCGGGGGCTGCTCGACTCGGTGCCGAGCCGCAACCGCCCCGGCGTGCCCCTGCGCCAGATCCCGGGGATGACGCCGTCGCTCCTGCGGCTGCCCGAGGGCTGCGCGTTCCGCGAGCGCTGCGCCCGCGCGACCGAGACCTGCCTTTCCGAGCCGCCGCTCTACGGGCTCGGCGACCGGAAGGTGCGCTGCTTCCATCCGATCCACGCCGAGGACGAGGAGTCGATCCCATCGTGACCGGGGTGCCCCTCCTCGAGCTTCGCGGCGTGTCGAAACGGTTCGTGAAGACCCTCGACGCCGCGGCGCGGATCGCGAAACGCCTCGGCGCGAGCGTCCGCGAGGAAATCGTGCATGCGGTCGACGGCGTCGATCTCGCCATCCGTCAGGGCGAGGTCGTGGGGCTGGTCGGCGAGTCGGGCTGCGGAAAGTCGACGCTCGGCCGGCTCGCGGCCGGTCTGCATGCGCCGAGCGCGGGCAACCGGTACTGGCGCGGGCGCGAGGTGGACGCGATGGCGCCCGACGAGCGGCGCCGGACGCAGCTCGCGATCCAGATGATCTTCCAGGACCCGTACGCGTCGCTCAACCCGCGCATGCGGGTCGTCGACATCGTGGGCGAAGCGCCGGTCGTGCACGGCCTCGTCACCCGGGAGGCGCAGCGCGAGTACGTCACGGGCTGCCTCGACCGCGTAGGTCTGGATCCGTCGCTCCTGCGGCGCTTCCCGCACCAGTTTTCGGGCGGGCAGCGGGCGCGGATCGGCATCGCGCGAGCGCTCGCGGTAGGACCCGAGTTCCTGGTGTGCGACGAGGCGGTCGCCGCGCTCGACGTGTCGATCCAGGCCCAGGTGCTGAATCTCTTCATGCGGCTCCGCGAGGAGCTCGGGCTCACCTATCTCTTCATCAGCCACGATCTCGGCGTGGTCCGTCACCTGTCCGACCGCGTCGTCATCATGTACCTTGGCCGCGTGGTCGAGACTGCGTCCACGGCGGAGATCTACGCGCGGCCGAACCACCCGTACACCCGGGCGCTGCTCGAGGAGGTACCGCGGCTCGACGCGCGGCGGAAGCACTTCGTCGCGATCCGGGGCGAGATCCCCTCGCCGCTCGCGCCGCCGCCAGGCTGCCACTTTCATCCCCGCTGCCCGCACGCGATGCCGCGCTGTGGAACGGAACGCCCGCTGCTGCGCGAGATCGCCCCTGGCCGGCTCTCCGCCTGTCACCTGAACGACGCCCCCGCCGACGCCGAGCCATCCGCCCTGACCGAGGTATCCGCATGAGACGCGACCCGCAGCACCCGATCAAGGCCGAGACCTGGGCGATGATCCAGCGCCTCGTCGCGTTCGACACCTCCAGCCGCGAGTCGAACCTCGGGCTGATCGAGTGGGTCCGCGACTGGCTGAACGGCTTCGGGATCGCGTCGCGGCTCACCTACGATGCGACCGGAAAGAAGGCGAACCTCTTCGCGACGATCCGCAAGGGAACGCGGCCCGGCATCGTCCTCTCGGGGCACACGGACGTCGTCCCGGTCGACGGCCAGGACTGGGACACCGACCCCTTCCAGGCGACCCTCAAGGGCGACCGCATCTACGCGCGCGGTGCCTGCGACATGAAGAGCTTCATCGCGGCCGCGCTGGCGATGACGCCGCGCTTTCTCGCCGCCGAGCTCAAGGCCCCGGTGCACTTCGCGCTCTCCTACGACGAGGAGCTCGGCTGCATCGGCGTGCGCGGGCTGATCGAGGATCTGGTGCGGAACGGCATCACGGCGGCCGGGTGCATCGTCGGCGAACCGACGGACATGCAGCCGGTGATCGCGAACAAGGGCATGCGCACGTTCCGCTGCTCGGTGCGCGGCAAGGAGGCGCACTCCGCGCTCGCACCGCACGGTGTGAACGCGATCGAGTATGCGGCGAGGCTCGTCGCTTACATTCGCCAGGTGGCCGACCGGATGCGCGACAGCGAACCGCGCGACCAGGGCTTCCAGGTCCCGTTCACCACACTGCAGACGGGGCTGATACGCGGCGGCACGGCGCCGAACATCGTCCCGCGCGAGTGCGAGTTCCATTTCGAGTTCCGTTACCTCCCGGGCGCGGATCCGGACGGGATCGAGCGCGAGATCAGGACCTACGCCGCCGAGGTGCTCGAGCCGGAGATGAAGGCGGTCGATCCCCAGTCAGGCGTCGAGTTCATCGCCAAGGCCCAGATCCCCGGGCTCGACGCCGCCGAGAGCGACAAGATGACGCATCTCGCCCGGGCGCTGTCGCGCAACCGCGACGTGACCAAGGCCGCCTTCGCCGCAGAGGCCGGGCTCTTCCAGCAGGCGGGCATCCCGTCGATCATCTGCGGGCCGGGCTCGATCGAGCAGGCTCACAAGCCGAACGAGTTCATCGCGCTCGAACAGGTCGCACGCTGCGAGTCGTTTCTCGAGCGGCTCGTCGAAGAATTGACGAAGTAGGGCCGCGGGTGACCCGGCCCCGCGCGCTCATGTGCAGCGCAGCCATAGTCCCGGTCTCGAGCCCGGACCTCCGGCGAGACCGCAGGGTGCCAACCACCCGGCCGGTCCGAACGAGAAAAGGGCGCCGCAGCGCCCTTATGTGGTTCACCGAGAAACCGGCGGTTACTCTTCGCCCCCCTCGACCTCGTGGTGCTTCGCCAGCTTTTCGCGGATTCGCGCGCTCTTGCCGGAGCGGTCGCGCAGGTAATAGAGCTTTGCGCGGCGCACGTCGCCCTTGCGCTTGACCTCGACGGACGCGATCAATGGCGAGTAGGTCTGGAAGGTGCGCTCGACCCCCTCGCCCGAGGACACCTTGCGCACCGTGAACGATGAGTTGAGCCCGCGGTTCCGCCTGGCGATCACTACGCCCTCGTAGGCCTGTAGACGCTTGCGGTCGCCTTCCTTCACGTTCACGTTTACCACCACCGTGTCGCCCGGGGCGAACTCCGGGATCTCCTTCCCGAGGCGCTTGATCTCTTCCTGCTCGAGTTGCCGGATCAGATCCATCGTCAAACTCCCTTCGCTTCGTGCTCCCGACGGAATTCCGCGAGGAGCGTCTGTTCGGTTTCGCTCAACCGCCGTTTCGTGAGCAGGTCGGGCCGACGGAGCCACGTCCTGCCGAGCGCCTGCATCAGCCGCCAGCGCTCGATCTCCGCATGGTGCCCCGACAGCAGCACGTCGGGAACCCGCTCGCCCTCGTACATCTCCGGCCGCGTGTAGTGCGGGCAATCGAGGAGCCCCGCCACGAACGACTCCCGCGCCGCAGACTGCTCGTCGCCGAGCGCGCCCGGCAGCTGCCGGACGATGGCGTCGATCAGGACCATCGCCGCGAGCTCGCCGCCCGAGAGCACATAATCGCCGACCGACAGCTCCTCGTCGATCGCGCGCCCGATCAGCCGCTCGTCGACCGCCTCGTATCTGCCGCACACCAGCACCAGCCGCTCCGCTCGCGCGAGCTCGACCACTTTCGCGTGGTCGAGCACCGCGCCCTGGGGCGAAAGCAGGATCACGTGCGCCCGCTTCGCCCCGGCCCGCCCCTGCGCCGCGCGGATCGCCTGCTCGAGCGGGTCGGCCATCATCACCATCCCCGGCCCGCCGCCGTACGGCCGGTCGTCGACCGTGCGGTGGTTGTCGGTCGTGAAGTCCCGCGGATTCCACGTCGCGAGGCTCCAGCGCCCTTCCTCCCGCGCGCGCCGCGTGATCCCGTGGTCAGCGACCGCCGCGAACATCTGCGGGAAAAGCGTCACGCAGTCGAACTGGATCACCTGCGGGCGCTCCTGTCGCCCGCTACCACGGACGCCGCCGAGGCGGTCGATCACCAATTCACCAGTCCAGTCCCCAGTCCACTTCGATCCGTCGCGCCGCGAGATCGACGTGCCTCACCACCGTCGCGACGAACGGCAACAGCCGCTCGCCCTTCCCCTCGCCGACCCGCATGACGTCGTTCGCGCCGGTCGAGAACACTCCCTGCACCTTGCCGAGCGGCTCGCCGCTCGCATTCACGACGTCCAGCCCGACCAGATCGGCCCAGTAGAATTCGCCGGGCTCCGGCGGCGGGAGCGCCTCGCGCGGAACCCCGACCTCGCTCCCCTTCAGCCGGGCCGCCGCGTTCCGATCGTCGCACCCCGCGAACCGCGCGACCACCGAAGAGCCATGCACCGCAGCGTCCTCGACCCCGGTATCACGCCACTCGTCCTGCCCTCCGATCCACAGCCGGCGGTAGCGTGCGAGCGCGGCCGGCGACTCGGTGTAGGGCGTGATCTTCACCCACCCCTTCACGCCGAAGGGCGCCGCGACGCGCCCCAGCACGAGCAGCTTACTGGGTCGGCGCGGCAGGCGCCGGGTCCGCAGGCCTGGCACGCGACTTCACCAGCCGCGCGACGGTGGGCGAGAGCTTCGCGCCCTTGCCGGTCCAGTGGGCGAGCCGCTCGCCATCGAGGCGGAAGCTCTCGCGGCCGGCGGGCGCCTTCGGGTCGTAGAAGCCGATGCGCTCGATGAACCGGCCGGTAGCCGCGAAGTGCGAATCGGCGGCGACGATGCTGTAGAACGGCCGCTTCTTGGCACCGCCGCGAGCCAAGCGAATCACAACCATGAGATAGAGTCCGGGAGCCCGAAAAGGGCGCGATTCTACGCGAGCTAAGCTCTGATTGGCAAGGCTTTTCCGGACCTCCACGCGTCCGCCCCTGCCGACGCGTTCGCCGCGCTCGGGGACTTTCGAGGGGATATGGGTCGCTTAGGAAGGCCCCGCCACTTCCCTAGCGGGCCCCCGGGTAGATCCCTCTCATCGCCCGCATCATCTTGGCGAGCCCGCCTTTTTGCATCTGTTTCATCATCTTCTGCATCTCGCCGAACTGGTTGAGCAGGCGGTTGATCTCCTGCACCGGCACGCCGGCGCCGGCGGCGATCCGGCGCTTGCGCGAGGCCTTGATGATGTCGGGCTTCGCGCGCTCGGCCGGGGTCATCGAGTTGATGATCCCCTCGATCCGCCGGAGCGCGCGATCATCGGCGAGCTGCGGGGAGTTCTGCGCGACCTGCGCAATCTGCGCCGGAAGCTTGTCGACCAGCGACGCGAGACCGCCCATCTTCTTCATCTGCTGGAGCTGGCCCTTGAAGTCCTCGAGGTCGAAGCCCTTGCCCTTCTTGAACTTCTCGGCGAGCTTCTGCGCCTCGGCCTGGTCGACGCCTTTGCGCGCCTCCTCGACGAGCGAGACGATGTCGCCCATGCCGAGGATGCGCGCGGCCATGCGCTCGGGATGGAACGGTTCGAGCCCGCTCACCTTCTCGCCGACGCCGGCGAACTTGATCGGCTTGCCGGTGACGTGCCGCACCGAGAGCGCCGCGCCGCCGCGCGCATCGCCGTCGAGCTTGGTGAGCACGACGCCGGTGAGCGGCAGCGCCTCGCCGAACGCTTTCGCGACGTTCACGGCGTCCTGGCCCTGCATCGAGTCGACGACGAACAGCGTTTCGGCCGGGGCGAGCGCCGCGTGCAGTTCGGCGATCTCCGTCATCATCGCGCCGTCGATCGCGAGGCGGCCCGCCGTGTCGACCAGCAGCACGTCGTGGTAATGCGTGCGCGCGTGCGCGACCGCCGCGCGGGCGATGTCGACCGGCTTCTGGCCGACGGCTGACGGAAAGAAGTCCACGCCCACCTGGCGGGCGAGCGTGCGCAGCTGCTCGATCGCCGCGGGGCGATAGACGTCGCCCGAAACGACGAGCGGCTTTTTCCGCTGCTCCTCCTTCAGCAGCTTCGCGAGCTTCGCGACCGTAGTCGTCTTGCCCGATCCCTGCAGCCCGGCCATCAGGATCACCGCGGGCGGCGGAACCGCGAGCTCCAGGCCCGCGCTCTCGCCGCCCATCACCGTGGTCAGCTCGCGGTGCACGACTCCTACCAGGGCCTGACCCGGTGTAAGGCTTCCGATCACCTCCTCGCCGAGCGCCTTCTCCTTCACGCGCGCGATGAATTCCTTCACGACCGGCAGCGCGACGTCGGCCTCGAGCAGCGCCATGCGTACCTCGCGCAGCGCGTCGGCGACGTTCGATTCGGTGAGGCGCGCTTCGCCGCGGAGCTGCTTCACGACCCGCGCAAAACGCTGGGTGAGATTGTCGAGCATCGGTTCGATCGGTGACGCGGGGGTGGGATAATCCGCGCCGGATGCCCGGGATTCTACTTCACGCGATCGCCGCGCTCCTCTACGCGGGGCTCGCCGCGCATTTCTGGCGCACCCGATGGCGCGCCGCGCGGCCGCACTCGCCCGGGCTCGCGCCCTGGGAACGCGCCGCGATCCTCGCTCCCCTTGCCCTGCACACCTGGCTCCTCTACCAGGCGCTGTTCGTCGCGCCCGAGCTGCGCTTCGGGTTTGGTCAGGCGCTGTCCGTGACGCTCTGGCTCGCGGTCCTCATCTACTGGTTCGAAAGCCTGTTCGTGAACCTCGAGGGGATGCAGGCGATCGTGCTGGGGGTCGCCGCGGTGTGCGTTCTCCTGCCGGGCATCTTCCCGGGGCTCGCCGCGCCGCCGGACGCATCGGGTCTCGCCTTCCGCGCGCACCTCGCGCTCGCGATGCTGGCGTACAGCCTGTTCACCATCGGCGCGATTCACGCGCTGCTCATGGCGCTCATCGAGCGGCGGCTCCATCGCGACCGTCTCTTCGGCGGCCGGCGCGACGAGGGCGAGCCCGCGGGGCGGAGTGCCGGGCTGCTCGAGGGCCCGCTTGCGAGCCTCCCGCCCCTCCTCACGCTCGAGCGGCTGCTGTTCCGCATCCTCGCGCTCGGCTTCGTGCTGTTGACGCTCACGCTCGTCACCGGCGCGATCTATTCCGAGGAGGTGTTCGGCCGGGCGCTGCGCCTCAACCACAAGACGGTGTTCGCGATCCTCTCGTGCGTGATCTTCGGGCTGCTGCTCGCGGGGCGCTGGCGCTACGGCTGGCGCGGGCGACGGGCGCTGCGCTGGACGCTGGCCGGTTTCGTCATGCTGCTGCTCGCCTACGTCGGCAGCCGCTTCGTCATGGAAGTGATCCTCGGCCGCGGCCTCGCGTGAAAGCGCGCCGGACGGTGCGAGGCTATACTGCCGCGGTCCCCCACTTCCGCTTCAGGACTTGGACATACCGTTGAAGTGGCAGCTCGCCGCGCTCGCGGCGCTGCTCGCCATCTCGGCCTTCTTCTCGATCGCCGAGACCAGCATGATGGCGGTCAACCGCTATCGACTGCGGGCGATGACGCGGCTGGGCAATCGCGCCGCGCAGCAGACTGCGGAGCTCCTCGCCCGGACCGATCGCCTGCTCGGTGTCATCCTGCTCGGAAACAACCTCGTCAACGCCGCCGCCGCGACGCTGGTCGGGGTGATCACGATCGAGCTCTTCGGCCAGAACGAGCTCGCCCTCGGGCTGGGCACGCTGATCATCACCTTTCTGATCCTCGTCTTCTCCGAGATCACGCCGAAGGTCCTCGGTGCCACGTTCCCGGAGAAGGTCGCGCTGCCGCTGTCGTACGTGCTCGGGCCGCTCCTCAGGCTGCTCTACCCGGTGGTCTGGTTCGTGAACCTGTTCTCCATCGTGCTCCTGCGGCTGCTGCGAGTGAGGCCGCAGACGGCGGGCGAGCCGCAGCGGCTGTCGCAGGAGGAACTGCGGTCGCTCGTGCTCGAGCACAGCCACATGATCCCGAAGAAGCACGCCTCGATCCTGGTGAATCTCTTCGACCTGGATCGCATCACCGTCGAGGACGTGATGACGCCGCGCGCGCAGATCGAGGCGATCGACCTGGACGCGCCCGAGGAGGACATCCTCCGGCACATCTCGACGAGCTACCACACGCGGCTGCCCGTATACCGCGCCGAGCTCGGCAATATCGTCGGCATCCTGCACCTGCGGCGGGCGCTCTCGGTCCTGCGCGAGGGCGAGCTCGACAAGGCGGCGCTCGAGGAACTGCTTGCCGATCCCTACTTCGTGCCGGCCGAGACCCCCGCACTCACGCAGCTCCAGTACTTCCAGGAGGCAAGACAGCGGCTCGCGCTCGTCGTCGACGAGTACGGCGAGCTGCAGGGGCTGCTTACGCTCGAGGACATCATCGAGGAGATCATCGGCGAGTTCACCACCGCCGCGCCGGTGAAGGCGTCGAGCTATGCGTGGGAGGACGACGGGAGCGCGCTCGTCGAGGGCGCATCGTCCCTGCGCGACCTGAACCGGAAGCTCGGGCTTGCGCTCCCGCTGGACGGCCCGAAGACCCTGAACGGTCTCCTCCTCGAGCACCTGCAGGACATCCCCGAGGCGGGCGTGAGCGTGAAGATCAACGGCGTACCGATGGAGATCGTCCAGACCCAGGACCGCGTGGTGAAGACCGTCCGCCTCTTCAAGCCCCTTCCGGAGCCCGCTGAGGCGGCCGCCGCCTAGACGGCGCCGGACCCCCAGGGACCGCCCCCTGGATTGGCAAAATCCCGCCTTAACTCATGGCCTTAGATGTGACACTTTAGGCTTTACAGGCGCTGGCGAGCGTTGCATCATCCCTGCGTTCGGCGTGAGGGGAATGCGGGCGGGGGGATGGCGGTCAATCCAAGCTACGGCGTGGCGATGAGCGGGCTCGCGCGGGCCCTCGTCCAGCACGGCCGGCTCGCGGAGAACGTCGCCGAGGAGCTCTCGGTCAAGGCACGCAACCACGGCTCCGGGTTCATCGAGCAGCTCGTCGCGAGCCGCAAGATGAGCACGCTCGACATCGCCGAGTTCGCCTCCCGCACCTTCGGCCTGCCGCTCCTCGACCTCGAGGCCCTGGACACCGCCGGGCTGCCGCTCGATCTGGTCGACAAGAAGCTGATGCGCGACCGGCGCGTGCTGCCGCTGCGCAAGCGCGGCAACCGGCTCGCGGTCGCGATCTCGGACCCCTCCAACACCCAGGTGCTCGACGAGGTCAAGTTCCAGACCTCGATGTCGATCGAGCCGATCGTGGTCGAGGACGACAAGCTGCGCGCGATTCTCGTCCGCGTGCTCGAGCGAGCCGAGACGTCGCTCAAGCAGCTCATCGACGAGGATCTCTCGGTCGAGTTCACCGACGACGAGGCGCAGAGCGCGGCGATCGAAGCCGCCGCGACCGAGGTCGACGACGCGCCGGTCGTCAAGTTCATCCAGAAGGTGATGCTGGATGCCATCAGCGACGGCGCCTCCGACATCCATTTCGAGCCCTACGAGCGGTTCTACCGCATCCGCTTCCGCATCGACGGCGAGCTGCGCGAGATCACGCAGCCGCCGCTCCTGCTGCGGGAGAAGATCGCGTCCCGGCTCAAGGTCATCTCGAAGCTCGATATCTCGGAGAAGCGCGTGCCGCAGGACGGCCGGCTCAAGCTCGTGCTGTCGAAGGACCGTGCGATCGACTTCCGCGTCTCGACCCTGCCCACGCTTTACGGCGAGAAGCTCGTACTGCGGATCCTCGACTCCTCCGCGGCGACCCTGAATATCGACGCGCTCGGCTACGAGGCCGAGCAGAAAGCGGCGATCCTGGAGGCGGTCCAGCGTCCCTACGGCATGGTGCTGGTTACCGGCCCGACCGGCAGCGGGAAGACCGTTTCGCTCTACACGTGCCTGAGCATCCTCAACAAGCCCGGGATCAACATCTCGACCGCGGAAGACCCGGCCGAGATCAACCTGCCCGGGATCAACCAGGTCAACGTGAACGAGAAGGCGGGCCTCACCTTCGCGAGCGCGCTCCGCGCCTTCCTGCGCCAGGACCCGGACATCATCATGGTCGGCGAGATCCGCGATCTCGAGACCGCCGAGATCGCGGTGAAGGCGGCGCAGACCGGCCACCTGGTGCTGTCGACGCTGCACACCAACGACGCGCCGACGACGCTCACGCGGCTCGTAAACATGGGGATTCCGGCGTTCAACGTCGCCTCCGCCGTCATCCTGATCACGGCCCAGCGGCTCGCCCGCCGGCTGTGCAACTGCAAGCAGCCGGCCGATCTGCCGGTCGAGGCGCTCCTCGGGGCGGGCTTCGACGAGACGGACCTCGACGGCACCTGGCGGCCCTACGCCCCGGTCGGCTGCGACCGCTGCAAGGGCTCCGGCTACAAGGGCCGTACCGGCATCTACCAGGTGATGACGATCAGCGACGAGATGCGGCGGGTGATCATGCGCGGCGGCAATGCGCTCGAGATCGCCGACCAGGCCCGCCTCGAGGGCGTGCGCGACCTCCGTCAATCGGGACTGTTGAAGGTCAGGCAGGGGGTCACCTCGCTCGAGGAGCTGATGGGCGTGACCAACGAATGAACACGCGGGATAAACACACGCCGGCGACGGCGACCTAGGGAAGCGAGGCGAACGACATGGCAACTGCAGCGGGAGCACTCAGGCGCGAAGCCGTCAAGGAAGCGGTGTTCCAGTGGGAGGGCCGCGACAAGACCGGGAAGACGGTCAAGGGCGAGATACGCGCGAGCGGCGAGGCCGTCGTCAACGCGACCTTGCGCCGCCAGGGCATCAACGTCACGAAGGTCCGCAGGCAGCGGCTCGCCGGCGGCAAGCGGGTCACCGACAAGGACATCGCGCTTTTCACCCGGCAGCTCGCCACGATGATGAAGGCGGGGGTGCCGCTCCTGCAGGCGTTCGACATCGTCGGCAAGGGGCATGCGAACCCGCGGGTCACGAAGCTGCTGATGGACGTCAAGTCCGACGTGGAGACCGGCTCGTCGCTGGCCGCAGCGTTCCGCAAGCATCCGCTCCACTTCGATGCCCTCTTCTGCAACCTGGTCCAGGCCGGTGAGCAGGCGGGGATACTGGAGACGCTGCTCGACCGGCTCGCGACCTACAAGGAGAAGATCCTCGCGATCAAGTCGAAGATCAAGTCGGCGCTGTTCTACCCGGTCGCGGTGATCGTCGTCGCGTTCATCATCACCGCGGTGATCATGATCTTCGTCATCCCGGCCTTCAAGCAGGTGTTCACGAGCTTCGGGGCCGACCTCCCGGCGCCAACGCTGGTCGTGATGGGAGTGTCGGACTTTTTCGTCGAGTTCTGGTACCTGATCTTCGGCATCCTGATCGGCGGCGTCTGGGGCTTCTTCGAGCTGTGGAAGCGCTCCGAGGCGGTGCAGATCTCGATGGATCGTCTGCTGCTGAGGATGCCGATCTTCGGCGACATCGTCCGGAAGTCGGTCATAGCGCGCTGGACGCGCACGCTCTCGACGATGTTCGCGGCCGGCGTCCCGCTGGTCGAGGCTCTCGATTCGGTGGGCGGCGCCGCGGGCAACTACGTGTACAAGATCGCGACCAAGCAGATCCAGCAGGAGGTGAGCACCGGCACGAGCCTCACCGCCGCGATGGGGAACGCGAACGTGTTCCCCAACATGGTCGTGCAGATGGCGTCGATCGGCGAGGAGTCGGGCTCGCTCGACCACATGCTCAGCAAGGTCGCCGACTTCTACGAGGCGGAGGTCGACGACGCGGTCGAAGCGCTTTCGTCGCTGATGGAGCCGCTCATCATGGTGGTGCTGGGCGTGCTGATCGGCGGCATGGTGATCGCGATGTACCTGCCGATCTTCAAGCTCGGCCAGGTGGTGTAGCCGGCGGATACCGCCGCTCCTTCAGGGGGTTACAGGCACCCGCCTGTAACCCCTTTCTTGACGCCTCAGTGAGGATGCAGCCCCGCAAGACGACCCGCGCGCGAACAAGACTCGTGTATCCCCCTGCTACGGAACGAGGAGGCGCGCCCCCTCGTAGCTCGCCCAGCAACGGCCTATCATGACCTTCGCCGAATACGTCGCGAGCCCCCCGGTTTTCAGCGCCATGGGCGCGCTCTTCGGTCTCGCAATCGGATCGTTCCTGAACGTGGTGATCCACCGTCTGCCGAAGATGATGGAACGGGAGTGGCAGGTGCAATGCGCCGAGCTGCGCGGCGAGATGCCGCCGACGCAGCCGCGGTTCGATCTGGTGACGCCGCGTTCCGGCTGCCCGTCGTGCGGACACCGGATCACCCCGCTCGAGAACATTCCGCTCGCCTCGTACCTGTGGCTGCGCGGCAAGTGCTCCGCGTGCCGTGCGTCGATCGGAATCCGCTACCCGATCGTCGAAGCGCTGACCGGCCTCGGCACCGCGTATTGCGCCTGGCGCTTCGGGTTCGGCTACGCGGCGTTCGGCGCGATGCTGTTCACCTGGTGCATGATCGCGCTCGCGTTCATCGACATCGACACCCAGCTGCTGCCCGACTCGATCACCCTGCCGCTGCTCTGGGCGGGACTGCTCTTCAACCTCCGCGGCACGTTCGTCGATCTACAGTCCGCGGTACTCGGCGCGGTCGCCGGCTATCTCGTGCTGTGGATCGTCTACTGGGGGTTCAAGCTCGCGACCGGCAAGGAAGGCATGGGGTTCGGTGACTTCAAGCTGCTCGCCGCGATCGGCGCGTGGCTCGGCTGGAAGATGCTGCCGCTCGTGATCCTTGCGTCCTCGTTCGTGGGCGCGGTGGCGGGCATCGGGCTGATGATCCTCGCGCGGCGCGGCCGCGACGTCCCCATCCCGTTCGGGCCGTATCTCGCCGGCGCCGGCCTGATCGCGCTCTTCTGGGGAAAGGGCATCGTCGACCGCTACCTCGCGCAGCTCCTGTGAACAGGCCGACCATCTGCCTCACCGGCGGCATCGGCAGCGGCAAGTCGAGCGTCGCGCAGCTGTTCGCCGAGCGGGGCATCGAGGTCATCGACGCCGACGCGCTCGCGCACGAGCTGACCGCGCCGGGCGGCGCCGGGATCCCGGCAATTCGCGCCGAGTTCGGGCCCGACGTCATCGACCCCCGCGGCGCTCTCGACCGCGATCGGATGCGGCAGCGCGTGTTCAGCGACCCCGGTGCACGCAGGCGCCTCGAGGCGATCCTGCACCCCCTGATCCGCGCGGAGAGCGAGCAGCGGCAAGCCGCTGCGGCGAGCCCGTACGTCGTGCTCATGATTCCACTGCTCGTCGAGTCCGGTGATCCGCGCGGGCGCTGCGACCGCGTGCTCGTGGTGGATTGCCCCGAGGAGGAGCAGATCCGGCGGGTCATGCTGCGGAGCCGGCTGGCGCGTGCCGAGGTCGAGGCGATCATGGCAACGCAGACGAGTCGTGCGGCGCGCCTCGCGCACGCCGATGACGTGATCGACAACGGCGGCGATCCGGCGCGGCTGCCGCCGCAGGTGGCGGCGCTTCATTCTCGCTACCTTGCGCTGGCCGGCGCGTAATCCATCTCGCGGCGCGGGGCGAGGAGCGTTGTCAGGGCGGAGGATATCCGTCAGAATCGCTGACGATTTTCGGACAGGTGCGGCGCGAGAGTGATCACTTACGAGTATCCGCTGGTCGAGCGCATCCGGACGATGCTGCGCCTGGAGGACTTGTTCGAGCGGGCGCGCTTCTACGTGGACCGCACCGAAGCGCCCGAGCACCATGCGGCGCTCCTCACCCTGTTCGAGATCCTCGACGTCACCGGCCGCGCCGACCTCAAGTCGGACCTCCTGCAAGAGCTCGAGCGCCAGAAACAAGTCATGTACTCGTTCCGCTCGAGCCCGGAGATCGACCAGCAGGTGCTCGCCGCGGTCGTCCGCGACATCGAGCAGACGCACGCCGGCCTCTACGGCATGGTGGGCAAGATCGGCCAGCACCTGCGCGACAACGAGTGGCTGATGGCGATCAAGCAGCGCACCGGCATCCCGGGCGGAGCCTGCGAATTCGACCTGCCCTCGTATCACTTCTGGTTGCATCGCGGGAGCGACGTGCGACTCGCCGACCTCAAAGCGTGGATCGCGCCGATGCTGCCAATCCGCGACGGCGCGGCGGTAGTGCTGAAGCTCTTGCGCGAGAGCGGCAAGCCCGCGCGGCTCACTGCGCCGCAGGGCACGTTCCAGCAGATGCTTGGCGGGCGCACCGCGCAGATGGTCCGCATCCGCCTCGCGCTCGCCGCCGATTGCGTCCCCGAGATCAGCGCCAACCGCTACGCGCTCAACGTCCGCTTCGTCGCCGTCGGCGGCACCGAGCCGCGGCCGCGCACGGTCGAGCACGACGTCGACTTCGAGCTGACCTTCTGCAACCTGTGACCGCCGCCGTACGCTCGGTGCCGTGCCCGCGCTGCGGCAAGCAGGTGCCGTGGATCCCCGAGAACGCGTTCCGGCCGTTCTGTTCCGAGCGCTGCAAGGCCGTCGATCTCGGTGCGTGGGCGACCGAGCAGTATCGCGTCGCGACCGTCGAGCAGGAGGAGGAAACCGGCAGCCCGCCGCCGGTGCCGCCGGCAGCGCAGTGACGCCTGTACGGCTCGCCGTTTATCCCTGCCAGGCCCCCCGAATCATCGCCACCCCGTGCGCGGCGCGCGCACGGGCGCGATCGATATCGGCGCGCGCGAGGCCGCCGATTGCGAACACCGGCACACCTGCGTCGCGCGCGACGCGCTCGAATCCGTCCCAGCCGAGAGTCGCGACGTGCGGATGCGTCGGCGTGGCGGCGACCGGCCCGAGCACGGCGAAATCGAGCCCCAGCGCCTCCGCCTTGCGCAGCTCGTCTGCACCGTGTATCGATGCGCCGACGTATTCGAGCACCGGTCGCGCGCGAACGGCAGCCAGCTGTCCGGCAGTAAGATGCATCCCGTGCGCCCCCGAGTCGCGCGCGAGCGCTTCGTCGCCGTTCACCAGCACGATGCCGTGGGCGGCGCGAACGAGCCGCACGACCTCGCGTGCGAGCGCTGCGAGGCGATCGCGCGCCATCGTCTTCTCTCGCAGCTGAACGAGCCGCAGGCCGTGCGCGAGGCGGCGTCGCAGCGCATCGAGGAATACGTCCTCGCCGACCTCGGCGGCGTTGGAGATCGCGTACTCGGACGGCAGCAAGAGCGCGCGGAACACTGGCGCGTTGGCCGGGAGCATCGGGCCGACGGTCGGCGCGTCGACCCGCTGCCAAGAGAACGCCTGACCCTCGCGCCCGTGGGGCTCGCCGTACCAGCGCCGGACGCAGAAGAAGCGCAACCGGACCGTACCGTGGGGATAGGTGTAGACGCGCGTGATCCACGGCGCGGGATCGGCGATGTCGATGCCGAGCTCCTCGTGCAGCTCGCGCGCGAGCGCCTGCGCCGGGGCCTCGCCGGCCTCGAGCTTGCCACCGGGAAACTCCCAATAGCCGCCGTAGACCTTGCCGGCCGGGCGCTGAGCGAGGAGGACGGTCCCCTCGGGGCGGATGAGGATCGCCGCGGCGACGTCGATCGCGGGCGTCACTTGCGGCGCGGCCGAGCGGCAGCGTTCGCGCGCCCAGCATAGTCGCGCGCGAACTGCCACGCGACCCGCCCGCTCCGCGAACCGCGGCCGAGCGCCCACTGGAGCGCCTCGGCGCGCGCCGCCTCGATGTCTCCGGGCGTGCAGCCCATCTCCGTCAACCAGTGCCCGACGATGTCGAGATATCCGTCCTGGTCGAACTGGTAGAACGACACCCATAGTCCGAAGCGCTCCGACAGCGAGATCTTCTCCTCGGACGTCTCGCCGGGATGAATCTCCTCGCCGACGCGGTGGTACTCGAGATTCTCCTGCATGAACTCGGGCATCAGGTGGCGGCGGTTCGACGTCGCGTAGATGAGCACGTTGTCGGACGTCGCCGCGATGGAGCCGTCGAGCGCGACTTTGAGCGACTTGTAACCCGCCTCCGACGCCTCGAACGACAGGTCGTCACAGAAGACGACGAATCGCTCCGGCCGGCCGGCGACCAGGTCGATGAGATCCGGCAGGTCGACGAGGTCCAGCTTGTCGACCTCGATCAGACGCAGGCCGTCGCGGTGGAAACGGTTGAGGAGCGCCTTGATGAGCGAGCTCTTGCCGGTGCCGCGCGCGCCGGTGAGCAGTACGTTGTTGGCCGGCCGGCCGGCGACGAACTGCCGGGTGTTGCGCTCCACCAGCGCCTTCTGGCGATCGATGCCCTGCAGGTCGGAGAGCCGGATCCTGTGCGGATGAGCGACGGGGGCGAGCCGTCCACGGCCGTCCCGCTTGCGCCAACGGAAGGCGACGCCCGAGCTCCAGTCCGGCGGAGGCGCGGGAGGCGGCAGGAGCCGCTCGATCCGGTCGACGAGGCCGTCGAGGCGGTCGATCAGCCGGTCGAAGCCGCCGCCCGGCTCAGGTGCGGTATTCCGCGTTGATCTTGACGTAGTCATAGGAAAAGTCGCACGTCCAAACGGTCGTCTCCGCGCTGCCCCGCCCGAGCGCGACGCGGATCTCGATCTCGGACGGACGCATCGCGGCCGCCCCGTCTTCCTCGCGGTAGCTGGCGGCCCGGCGCCCGTGCTCGATCACCTGCACGTCCCCGAGCCAGAGATCGACCCGCGCGGGATCGAGGTCGGCGATGCCGGCGTTGCCGATCGCCATGATCAGCCGCCCGAGGTTCGGGTCGGAGGCGAAGAACGCGGTCTTCACGAGCGGCGAGTTCGCGATCGCCCTCGCCACCCGGACCGCTTCGGCTTCCACGGCGGCCCCGGTCACGCGCACGGTGATGAACTTGGTGGCGCCTTCGCCGTCGCGGGCGATCGCCTGCGCGAGCTCGCGCGCGACCTCGACGACGGCGCGCTTCAGGGCACCGTACCCCTGATCGTCGACGGTGCCGATCTCGGGGTTGCCGGCGCGGGCCGTGGCGATCAGTACGAACGAATCGTTGGTCGAGGTATCGCCGTCGACCGTCACGCGATTGAACGACGCGTCGGCCGCCTCGCGCACGAGGTGCTCGAGCGCACCCTGCGCGATGGCGGCGTCAGTGGCGAGGTACGCGAGCATCGTCGCCATGTTCGGCTGCAGCATGCCGACGCCCTTGGCGATCCCGGTGACGCGCACACGCCGGCCGTCGATCTCGGCAGCGCGCGAGGCGGCCTTCGGCACCGTGTCGGTGGTCATGATGGCCGCCGCCGCGTCCGCCCAGTTCGCGCGCCCGAGCGTGGCGAGGCAGCGTGGCAGCGCCGCCTCGATGCGCTCCACCGGCAGCGGCTCGAGGATCACGCCGGTGGAAAACGGCAGCACCTCGTCCGGCGTGCACCCGAGCGAGCGCGCAACCGCCTCGCAGCTGCGCTCCGCGGCGCGGAGGCCAGCCTCGCCGGTGCCGCAGTTCGCATTGCCCGCATTCGTGATGAGTGCGCGGATCGAGCGCCGCGCGGCAAGGCGGCGCCGACAGACCTCGACCGGCGCGGCCGCGAAGCTGTTTAGCGTGAACACGCCCGCGACCCGACTTCCCGGCGCGAGTCGCATCAGCATCAGGTCGCAACCGCCGCGCTTGCGAAGCCCCGCTTCCGCGAAGCCGAGCTCGACCCCGTCCACGGGGGCGAGCTTGGCCGGGTCAGGGGGATTCAGATTCACGGCCATGAAAAGCGGTCACAGAGATCGCCGCTCTGTGAGCGGAGGTTCGTACTAGCTAAGCCGCCCGTGGCAGTGCTTGTACTTCTTTCCCGACCCGCACGGGCACGGATCGTTCCGGCCGACCTTCCCCATCTGGCGGACGAAGGGGGCGGGCTTGCGCAACGTCGCGACCTGCCCTTCGGGCTCGGCCTCGGCGCCGGCCCCGACGAGCGCCTCTTCCATTGCCGGATGCTGGAATTGCACGTTCTCGGGGGCATGGGCCTCCGCCTCGAGGCGTTCGATCTCGCGCACCTGCTCCGCCGTCTTGAGCTCGACGTGCGTCAGGATGCGCGTGACCTCGAGCTTGACCGTCTCGAGCATCGCCCCGAAGAGCTCGAATGCTTCGCGCTTGTACTCCTGCTTCGGGTTCTTCTGCGCGTAGCCGCGCAGGTGGATCCCCTGGCGCAGGTGGTCGAGCGCGGCGAGATGCTCGCGCCAGTGCTGGTCGAGCACCTGCAGCAGCACCCAGCGCTCGGTCTGGGCGACCGCGTCGACGGGCACGTGGGCCATGCGCGCCGCATAGCTCGCGTCCGCGGACTCGATGATGCGCTCGAGCAGGCTCTCTTCGCCGAGGTTCGGCTCCTCTTCCAGCCACTGCTTCACCGGGACGCGCAAGCCGATCGTGACGTGCAGGTCCGCTTCCAGCGCCGGGATGTCCCACTGCTCCTCGACGCTCTCCGGTGGCACGTGGGCGCGCAGGATGTCGGTCACGACGCCGTTACGCAGGCCCTTCACCATCTCCGCCAGGCCCTGGTTCTCGAGGATCTGGTTGCGCAGCTCGTAGACGTTCTTCCGCTGGTCGTTGGCGACGTTGTCGTACTCGAGGAGCTGCTTGCGGATGTCGAAGTTGTGCGCCTCGACCTTCCGCTGCGCGCTCTCGATCGAACGGGTGACGAGCGTGTGCTCGATCGGCTCGCCCTCGGGCATCTTGAGCCGCTCCATGATTCCCCTGATCCGCTCGCCGGCAAAGATCCGCAGCAGCTGATCGTCGAGCGCGAGGTAGAACCGTGACGACCCGGGGTCGCCTTGACGGCCGGAGCGGCCGCGCAGCTGGTTGTCGATGCGGCGCGACTCGTGGCGCTCGGTGCCGATGATGTGGAGGCCACCCGCGTCGACCACCTGCTGGTGCACCTTGCGCCACTCCGCGCGGAGGCCTGCGATGCGCGACGCCTTCTCGGCCTCCTCGACGGTCGGTTCGGCCTCCACGACGTCGACCTGCTTCTCGACGTTGCCGCCGAGGACGATATCGGTGCCGCGGCCGGCCATGTTGGTCGCGATCGTGACCATCTGCGGCCGCCCGGCCTGCGCGATGATCTGGGCCTCGTAGGCGTGCTGCTTCGCGTTCAGCACCTGGTGCGCGAGACCCGCTTTCTGGAGCATAGCGGCGAGCTTCTCCGAGTTCTCGATCGAGGTCGTGCCCACCAGCACCGGCTGCCCGCGCTCGTGGCACGCCTTGATGTCGGCGAGCACCGCCTCGTATTTCTCGCCCTCGGTCTTGTAGACCTGGTCGAGCCGGTCCTCCCGGATCATCGGCATGTGAGTCGGGATCACCGCGACCTCGAGGTTGTAGATCTCCTGGAACTCGTAGGCCTCGGTGTCCGCGGTGCCGGTCATGCCGGCGAGCTTCTGGTAGACGCGGAAGTAGTTCTGGAACGTGATCGAGGCGAGCGTCTGGTTCTCGCTCTGGATCTCCGCGCGCTCCTTCGCCTCGAGGGCCTGGTGCAGGCCGTCCGACCAGCGACGGCCGGGCATCAGCCGGCCGGTGAACTCGTCGACGATGATCACCTCGTTGTTCTGGACGACGTAGTGCCGGTCGCGGAAGAACAGGTTGTGCGCCCGCAGCGCCTGGTAGAGGTGATGGTTGAGGTTGATGTGCGCCGGCTCGTACAGGCTCGCGCCCTCGGGCAGCATCCCCGCGCGCGCGAGGAACGTCTCCGCGCTCTCGTGCCCCGCCTCGGAGAGGAGCACGGTGTGGTTCTTCTCATCGACGTAGAAGTCGCCGGGCGAGTCGGGAGTCGCTTGGCGCTTCAGCAGCGGCGCGACCGAGTCCATCTTGAGGTAGACATCGGTCCGGTCGTCGGCCTGGCCGGAGATGATCAGCGGCGTGCGCGCCTCGTCGATCAGGATCGAGTCGACCTCGTCCACGATCGCGTAGTGGAGGTTGCGCTGGAAGCGCTCGCTGACCCGCATCGCCATGTTGTCGCGGAGATAGTCGAAGCCGAACTCGTTGTTGGTGCCATAGGTGATGTCGGCGGCGTAGGCGGCGTGCTTCTCCTCATGCGGCATCTGCGACAGGATCGTGCCGACCGTCATGCCGAGGAAACTGTAGATTTTGCCCATCCACGCGGCGTCGCGGCTGGCGAGGTAGTCGTTGACGGTGACGATATGGACGCCCTTCCCGGTCAGGGCATTGAGGTACGCCGGCAGCGTGGCGACCAGGGTCTTGCCCTCGCCGGTCCGCATTTCGGCGATCTTGCCGTAGTGGAGCACCATCCCGCCCAGGAGCTGGACGTCGAAGTGGCGCATGTTGAGGGTGCGTTTGGCCGCCTCGCGGACCACCGCGAACGCTTCCGGGAGCACGTCGTCCAGCGTATCGCCGCGCGCCAGCCGATCCTTCAACTCCGGGGTCTTGGCTGCAAGCGCCTCGTCCGAGAGCGTGGCGATCTGCGCTTCGAACGCATTGATGCGCGCGACCGTCTTCGAATACGACTTGAGCAGGCGGTCGTTGCGGCTGCCGAAGACCGCCCTGAGGAGCCTAGGGATCATTGCGGGGAGATGAGGGCGAACGAGAAAAAAGCTAGTCTATCATGCGACTAGCGGCGTTCCCCGGTCTGCGGCACCCGCTCGTGACCAACTGCCACGGCGAGAACGTGCGGTGGGTCCGGCCTAGCGGCGGGCCGCGGCGACGCTCGCGCCGCCGAGCAGAAATTTCGCCGGATTCTGCGCGGCGCCCTTGTGGCGCACCTCGAAGTGGAGGTGCGGGCCGGTGGAGCGGCCGGTGTTCCCGACCTCGGCGATCTTCTCGCCGCTCCGCACCAGCTGCCCGACCTTGACCAGGATCTTCGAAGCGTGGGCATAGCGCGTCAGCAGATCCCCGCCGTGATCGATCTCGACCATGTTGCCGTACGCCTGCTGGAACTCGGCGCCGACCACGACGCCCGCGGCTGCCGCGAGTATGGGCGTACCCATTTCGGCGATGAAGTCGATCCCCTCGTGCACCGCCATCTGGCCCGTGATCGGATCGATCCGCCAGCCGAAGCCCGATGCGTTCCAGCTTCCGAAACTCACCGGCAGCGACGTCGGCGTGAGCTTCTGCTTGACCCGCACGTCGAGGAGTTGCGACTCGAGTACGCCGTAGTAATCGGAACGGGTCTCGGTCCGCCGCGCGAGGGAATCGAGTTGGCGGCTGAAGTCGTCGAGCGAGAGCGCGCGCACGGGCGCCACGGCGAGCGCCGCGCCGCCGCGTCCGGGGACCTCGCCGAATCGGAAGTCGCTCGGCCGAACGCCGGCGACCGTCGAGAGCCGCTCGCCGAGCGCATCGAGCCGCATGAGTTGCGCCTGCATCTCGCCGAGTTTGACCGCCATCGCGGTGAGGTTCTGGCGGAGGAAGTCCTGCATCCGCTCGGACTCCTCCTGCTGCGCCGAGCGCGCCAGCGACTGGAGCAGCGGGAGCTTGAGCTCCGCGGCATGGCGCACGCCGAGGTAGGAAATCAGAAACGCCAGCGTGAACACGCCGACCATCATGCCAAGCCCGCCCAGCACCAGGTGCCGGATCGAGAATTTGAGCGACCGGGCCTTGGCCAGCCGGTCGGAGACCACAATAATATGCACGCACCCCCTCTCGGGCCGTCTGTCATGCAGGCCAAGCGAATCGGTGACTACCTGGACCGTGGTGACGGTACCAGCCGGCTGGTACCCCGGGCCGCCTTGCTCCTCGCCATTCGGCAGCATCTCTCCGAGGTGCTGCCGGACAATCTGCGGCGATCGTGCGCGATCGCGAACTACAAGCAGGGAGTCGTTGTTGTTGTTGCCGGCAACAACGCCGTGGCGGCGAAGCTCCGGCACTTCGGGCCCAGGATCATCGAGGCTCTGGGCAAGCGCGGTTTGAAAGCTACCGGAATCAGGGTGGATGTGCAAGGCACGCGGAGTTTCACTCCGCAAGTACCTGAGGAAAAAGCCCTCTTTCTCTCCCCTCGCGCTTCGGACGCACTCACGGAGGTCGGCCGTCGACTGCCCGACAGCCGGTTGCGGCGCGCGGTGAACTCGCTCGCGAAGAAGACCCGCTAGACCGATGTCATGTATGACAATCGGATAGGCGGTCTCGGCTCGTCCATCGCCCGCGAAGGGGAACTGCCGGGGACCTCAGGAGGCGAGCGCGAAGGCTTTCGCGAGCGCGGCGGGTGCCTCGTCGGCCCGCTCGAAGCTCGCCAACTCCCATGCATCGGCTTGGTCGAGCGTCGCACGGAGCAGCTGGTTGTTCAGCGCGTGCCCCGACTTGTGGGCGGCGAACGACCCGATCACCGGATGGCCGACGAGGTAGAGGTCGCCGATCGCGTCGAGCACCTTGTGCTTCACGAACTCGTCGGCGTAGCGCAGGCCGTCCGAGTTGAGGACGCGGTACTCGTCGAGCACCACCGCGTTGTCGAGGCTGCCGCCGAGCGCGAGCCCGGAATTGCGCAGCGTCTCGACGTCCTGCGCGAAGCCGAACGTGCGGGCCCGCGCGATCTCCTTCGCATACGGCGTCTCGGCGAAGTCGATGGTGAGCGATTGGGTGGAGCGTTCGAACACCGGGTGGTCGAACACGATCGAGAACGACACCTTGAATCCGTCATACGGCTCGAACCGCGCCCACTTGTCGCCGTCGCGCACTTCGACCGGGCGGCGGATGCGGAAGAAGCGCTTCGGGGCGCGCTGCTCCTCGACGCCCGCCGACTGCAGCAAGAACAAGAACGGTGCGGCGCTGCCGTCCATGATCGGCACCTCGGGTCCGGCGAGATCGACGTAGAGGTTGTCGATGCCGAGTCCGGCGAGCGCCGACATCAGATGCTCGACGGTCGCGACCTTCGCGCCGCCGCCTTCGAGCGCGCTACACAAACGCGTGTCGGTTACGGCGCGTGCCTCGGCCCGGATGTCCACCGGCGGGTCGAGGTCGACGCGGCGGAAGACGATGCCGGTGTCCGCCTGCGCCGGCCGCAGGGTCATGACGACTTTCCTGCCGGTGTGCAGACCCACGCCCGTCGACTTGATCGCGCGCTTGATGGTGCGCTGGCGAAGCATCTTTGTTCTTTTCGGCCAAAGAGTTGCAGGGTAACACGGCACGCCGCCCCGAGGCCAGCCTCCAGCGCGCCGCTAGACAGCGTTCTCCACCCCCGACCGGATCTCAGTCCGCCTGCTTCCTGAGGAAGGCCGGGATGTCGTACTTGTCTACTCCGCTCGCCGACAGCGCCTCGATCGTCGAGCTCCGGTTCTTGCGGAACACCGCCGGGACCCTGTCGAGCGTGCCATGGTCGACGACCTGGATGCCCGCGTTGTCGGTCCCGGTCCGCTGCACGACGAGCTGCGGCTTCTGGCTGCGCACGACCTCGCGATTACCGAGCCCGGTCGCCACCACCGTCACCCGCAGGTTGTCGCCGAGCGCCTCGTCGTAGACCGCGCCGAAGATGATGTGCGCATCCTCCGCAGCGAAGCTCTGGATCGTGCGCATCACCTCGTGCACTTCGCGCATCTTGAGGCCGTCGCTCGCGGTGATGTTGACCACCACGCCGCGCGCGCCCGCGAGGTTGATGCCCTCGAGCAGCGGGCTCGCCACCGCCTGCTCGGCCGAGACGCGGGCGCGGTCGATGCCGGCCGCGTAGGCCGAGCCCATCATCGCCATGCCCATCTCGGCCATCACCGTGCGCACGTCCTCGAAGTCGACGTTGACGAGCCCCGGCGAGTTGATGATCTCCGAGATCCCGGCTACCGCGTTGTAGAGCACGTCGTCGGCCGCACGGAAGGCGTCCTTCATCGACACGTCCTCGCCGAGCACCTCCATCAGCTTCTCGTTGAGGATCACGATCAGCGAGTCCACGTGCTCGGCGAGCTCCGCCATCCCGGCCTCGGCGATGCGCATGCGCCTGCCCTCGAAGGCGAACGGCTTGGACACCACGGCAACGGTGAGGATGCCCATCTCGCGCGCGACCTCGGCCACCACCGGCGCCGCGCCGGTGCCGGTGCCGCCGCCCATGCCGGCGGTGATGAAGCACATGTGGGCCCCCGCCAGCGACTCGCGGATCGCTTCCCGCTGCTCGAGTGCGGCCGCGCGCCCCGCCTCCGGCTTCGCGCCGGCGCCCAGACCGGTCGAACCGAGCTGGAGCTGCTGCTTGGCGAGGCAGCGCGAGAGCGCCTGCGCGTCGGTGTTGGCGGTGATGAACTCCACCCCGGTCACGCCGTTGCGGATCATGTGATCCACGGCGTTCCCGCCCGCGCCGCCGACGCCGACTACCTTGATGATCGTTCCCGGAACCTGGTTGCTGTCTACGATCTCGAACATGCGTGCCTCCTTGCCTGAGCAGTGTTTGGGACTTAGAAGTTGCGTTGAAACCATTCGCGCATCCGGCGCAAGGTCGCGCCGAAGCCGCCCGTCTGGCGCGCTAGGATTCCGCGCTCCACCTGCGACCTGCCTTCCGCGAGCAGACCCATCGCCGTCGCGTACCGCGGGCTCTGAACCACGTCGGCCAGCCCGCCCGAATAGCGCGGCACGCCGAGCCGGACCGGCATGTGGAAGATCTCCTCGCCGAGCTCCACCATGCCCTGCATCACCGACGAGCCGCCGGTGAGCACCACGCCGGAGGAGAGGAGCTCCTCGAACCCCGACTGGCGCAGCACTTGCTGCACCAGCGTGTAGAGCTCCTCGACGCGAGGCTCGATCACCTCCGCGAGCGTCTGTCGCGAGAGCTGTCGCGGCGGCCGGTCGCCGAGTCCCGGGACCTCGATCGTCTCGGCGGGGTTGGCGAGGCTTCGCAGCGCGCAGCCGTGGCGGATCTTGATGAGCTCGGCTTCGGGCGTCGGCGTGCGCAGCGCCATCGCGATGTCGTTGGTCACCTGGTCGCCGGCGATCGGGATCACCGCGGTATGCCGGATCGCGCCCTCGCGGAAGATCGCGATGTCGGTCGTGCCGCCGCCAATGTCGACCAGCGCGACGCCGAGCTCCTTCTCGTCCTCGGAGAGGACGGCGATCGACGAGCCGAGCGGTTGCAGGATGAGGTCGGCGACCTCGAGCCCGCAGCGGCGCACGCACTTCACGATGTTCTGCGCCGCACTCACCGCGCCGGTGACGATGTGGACCTTCACCTCGAGCCGCACGCCCGACATCCCGAGCGGCTCGCGGATGCCGTCCTGCCCGTCGATCAGGAATTCCTGGGTGAGGATGTGCAGCACCTGCTGGTCGGTCGGGATCGGCATCGCGCGCGCGGTCTCGATCGCGCGGTCGATATCGAGCGGCGTCACCTCCTTGTCCTTCACCGCCACCATGCCGGTCGAGTTGAAGCTGCGGATGTGGCTCCCGGCGATCCCGGTGTAGACGCGCTGGATCTTGCAGTCGGCCATCAGCTCCGCCTCCTCGAGCGCGCGCTGGACCGCGTTCACCGTGGCCTCGATGTTCACCACGACGCCCTTCTTGAGGCCGCGCGACTCGTGGGTGCCCATCCCGACCACCTCGAGCCGGCCGTCGACCGTGAGGTCGGCGACGAGCGCGACGACCTTGGAGGTGCCGATGTCGAGCCCGACGATCAGGTTCCGCTGGTCGCGGCGGGCGCGCGGGCCGTACGGCGACCGCGCCGCGGCGGGCTCGTGCCGGACCGGCGCGTCGGCCTCGAACATGCGCTCGACGGTGTCGGCGCTGATGGGGCCTACGAAGGAGAGCTGTTTCTTCATGGTTGCCTCGTGGATCAGGTTCGCTTGCGCGGGGGGACGTCGGCCGGCGCCTCCGGCAGGCGGATCGCGAAGCCGCTCGGGTAGCGGAGATCGATTTTCTCGATCCGCTGGTTGAGATGGGCTGCAGTGCGCGGGTACACGGCGACGAAGCGTGCGAGCCGCTCCTCGAGCGACTGCCGCGCCTGATCGCGGCCGAGCTCGAGGACGAGGCCGTTCGCCAGCCGCATCTGCCAGGCGTATCGCGCCGAGAGCGTGACATGTGTCGGCTCGCTGTCGAGCGGCGCGACCAGCTCGCGGAACGCGAGGTAGCGACGCGCAACCTCGCGCTCGGTCCCGGGCGGGCCGGCGAGCCGCGGCAGCATCGTGTCCGAGTCGGCGTCGAACAGCTCGCCATAGGTGTTCAGCAGCTGCCTGTCCGACCAGCGGGCGAGCGCGCGGTGCTCCTCGAATCGCACGACGATCCGGTCGGGCCACTCACGCCGCGCTTCCACCTGTCGTACCCAGGGGAGCCGCGCCAGTTCGCGCCGCACGTCCTCGAGCGCGAGCCCGAAGAAGTTGCCGGCGATGCGCCCCTCGAGCGCCCCGCTCACGGTGTCGGCGTCGACGTGCATGGGGTTGCCGGCCACGACCACCGTCCGCACGGGCATGAACGGCACGCGCACCGCGGCCTGCGCCGCCACCCAGAGTGCGAGCCCCGCTGCCGCGAGATACAGCAGGTCGGCGACGGCGTTCAGGAAGCGCGCGCTATCCCACATGGGTTCTAGCTTCGGTCACCGTTGCGGCTTCGAGGATCCGCACGCACAGCGCCTCGAACGGGATGCCCGCGTGGCGCGCCGCCATCGGCACCAGCGAGTGGTCGGTCATGCCGGGCGAGGTGTTGACCTCCAGGAAGTACGGGTTGCCGGCGCGATCGAGCATCAGGTCGACGCGGCCCCAGCCGCGACAGCCGAGCGTGTCGAACGCGCGCAGACCCGTCGCGCGGACCTCACGCTCGGCGTCTTCCGACAGGCCACACGGGAGGATGTACCGGGTGTCGTCGGCGAAGATACTTCGCTTCGTAGTCGTAGAAATCGCGCGGCGTCTCGAGCCGGATGAGCGGCAGCGCCTCGCGCCCGAGGATGCCGCCCGTCAGCTCGACGCCGTCGATGAACTGCTCGGCGATCACGAGCGGATCGTAGTTCGCGGCGAGCGCATACGCTTCGTCCAGGTCGGCCGCGCGCCGCACCTTGCTCATGCCGATCGACGAGCCTTCGTTCGCCGGCTTCACCATGATGGGCAGGCCGAGCCGCGCGGCCACCGCGGCGAAGTCGCAGCCGGCGGAGAGGAGCTCGTAGCGCGGCGTCGGAACGCCCGCTGCCTGCCATACGAGCTTGGTTCGCCACTTGTCCATCGCGAGCGCGCTAGCGAGGACGCCGGAGCCCGTGTACGGGATGCCGAGCAGCTCGAGCGCCCCCTGGATCGTCCCGTCCTCGCCATAGCGGCCGTGGAGCGCGATGAAGACGCGGTCGAAGCCTTCAGCGATCAGCTCGTCGAGGCCGCGGTCGCGCGGGTCGAACGGATGCGCGTCCACGCCGGCCGTGCGCAGCGCCGCCAGCACCATCCCGCCGCTCTTCAGCGACACCTCGCGCTCGGCGGACCGTCCACCGAGCAGCACTGCAACCTTGCCGAAGCGGCCGCTCACAGCGCGTCCCCTACGATCCGCACCTCGGGCACGAGATCGATGCCGAAGCGGTTCCGGACGGTCCGGCGCGCGTGCGCGATCAGCGCCTCGATGTCCGCCGCGTGCGCCTTGCCATCCGGGTTGACGATGAAGTTCGCGTGCTTTTCCGAGATCCGTGCATCGCCGATCGCGTAACCCTTCAGGCCGCAGGCCTCGACGAGGCGCGCGGCGTGATCCTCCGGCGGGTTGCGAAACACCGAGCCGGCATTCGGCAGGTTGAGCGGCTGGGTCGCGATCCGGCGCGCGAGCAGCTCCTTGATCCGCGCCCGCGCCCGCCGCCCGTCGCCCTGCGGAAAGCTGAACCACGCGGCGGTGAACCATTCCTCGGTCGGCGGCACGCACTGCCGGTAGCCGATCTCGAAGTCCTCCGGCCGGCGCGCGCGGAGCCTTCCGCCGCGATCGATGGTGTCGGCGCGCACGACGAACTCCCACGTCTCGCCGCCGTAGCAGCCAGCGTTCATCGCGAGGGCACCGCCAACCGTTCCCGGCACGCCGGCGAAAAACTCCGCCCCCTCAAGGCCGTGCGTTGCCGCGAAACGGGCGACTTTCGGCGCCGCGACCCCGGCCGCGGCGAACACGAGATCGGCTTCAAGCCGGATGGCACCGTGCGTGTCATGCATGAGCACGACCGTGCCGGCGTAGCCGCCGTCGCGCACGAGCAGGTTCGATCCCAGCCCCACGAAGCAGACCGGCTCCTGCGGGGGCAGCATCCGCAGGAACACCTGGAGGTCGCCGAGGTCCTTCGGCACGTAGGCGCGTGCTGCGCGCCCGCCGGCGCGCCAGCTCACGTGCTTCGCCATCGGCTCGTCGTCCCGCAGACTGCCGCGGAGCTGCGAGACGTCGAACTGGAGCGGCTCGATCATCTCCACCGCCCTCAACTCCCCCGCGCCTTGCCAAGCTGTGTCGGCACGCCCCCGATCGAACCCGCGCCCATCGTCACGACGACGTCGCCGTCGCGGACAACCTGGAGGAGCGCCGCCGGTAGGTCGACGATTGCCTCGACGAAGACCGGCTCCACCTTGCCCGCGACGCGCACCGCGCGCGCGAGCGCGCGGCCGTCGGCGGCGACGATCGCCTGCTCGCCGGCGGGGTACACCTCGGCGAGGACGAGCGCGTCCACCGTCGATAGCACCCGCACGAAGTCTTCGAAGAGGTCGCGGGTACGCGTGAAGCGGTGCGGCTGGAACGCAAGCACGATCCGCCGGCCGGGGAACGCGCCGCGCGCCGCGTCCAGCGTCGCAGCCATCTCGGCCGGGTGGTGGCCGTAGTCGTCGACGAGCGTGAAGCGTCCCCCGCCGGACAGGGCGATCTCGCCGTGGCGCTGGAACCGCCGCCCGACGCCGTGGAACTCCGCCAAGGCCTTGAGGATCGCCGGGTCCGGAACGCCGAGCTCGGTGCCGACAGCGAGCGCGGCGAGCGCGTTCTGGACGTTGTGCCGGCCGGGCAGGTTGAGCCGCACGTCGAGTGCGCCGGGGATGCCCTCGCGGTACGCGCGGAAACACATCTTGTCGTCGCAGGGCTCGACCCCTTCCGCGCGCACCATCGCGTCGTGGGCGAAACCATAGGTCACGATCGGTTTCGACACCACGGGCATGATCTCGCGCAGGTGCGGGTCGTCGGCGCACAGGATCGCGCTGCCGTAGAAAGGCAGGTTCTGGAGGAACTGCACGAATGCCGCTTTCAGCCGCACGAAGTCGTGCTCGTAGGTCTCCATGTGGTCGGCGTCGATGTTGGTGACGACGGCCATCACGGGGAGGAGATGCAGGAACGACGCGTCGGACTCATCCGCCTCGACGACGATGAAGTCGCCGGCGCCGAGGCGCGCGTTCGAGGCCGCGGCGGTCAGCCGGCCGCCGATGACGAACGTCGGGTCGAGCCCGCCCTCGGCGAGCACGCTCGCCGCGAGGCTCGTGGTCGTGGTCTTGCCGTGCGTTCCGGCGACCGCGATGCCCTGCTTGAGGCGCATCAGCTCGGCGAGCATCAGCGCGCGCGGGACAATCGGAATCCGGCGCTCGCGCGCGGCCACCACTTCGGGGTTGTCCTCCTTCACCGCGGTCGACACGACCACGGCGTCCACGCCGGCGACGTGCTCCGCAGCGTGGCCGATCGCGACCCTTGCTCCCAGCTTCGACAGGCGCTCGGTTGCGCTATTCGCCGCGATGTCCGACCCGCTCACCCCGTAGCCGAGATTGAGCAGCACCTCGGCGATGCCGCTCATCCCGGAGCCGCCGATGCCGACGAAATGAATGCGCTTGACCTTGTGCTTCACCGGGCGAGCTCCACGCACGCCTCGGCCACCGCGCGTGTCGCGTCGGGTCTGCCCAGGGCGCGCGCCTTCTTCGCCATCTCGAGGAGCCGCTCTCGCGTGAGCGCCCGCAGCGTCTCCGCGAGCGTCTCTGCCGTGAGGTCGCGCTGCTGCACGAGGACCGCGGCGCCCGCGTCGGCGAGGTAGCGCGCGTTCGCCGTCTGGTGGTCGTCGACCGCGAACGGGAACGGCACCAGGATCGACGGGACGCCGGCTGCCGCGAGCTCGGCGACCGTCGTCGCGCCAGCGCGGCAGATGGCGACGTCGGCGTCGGCATACGCCTGCGCCATGTCGTCGATGAACGGGCGAAGATCCGCCTCGACGCCGGCGGCGGCGTAGCTCGCGCGCAGCCGATCGAGATGCTTCGCTCCGGACTGGTGGACGATGCGCGGGCGTGCTTCGGCGGGAATCAGCGCGATCGCCTGCGGGACGCGTTCGTTCAGCGCCGCAGCGCCGAGGCTCCCGCCGACCACGAGCACGCGGAGCCGGCCGGCGCGCCCGGCGAACCGCTCGGCCGGCGGGGCGACATGCGCGATCGCGTCCCGCACGGGATTGCCGGCCACCTGCGATTTCGGCAGGGCGCCCGGGAAAGCAACCAGGACACGGTCGGCGACGCCCGCGAGCACCCGGTTCGCGAGCCCCGCGATCGAGTTCTGCTCGTGGATCGCGAGCGGACGGCCGACGAGAGCCGCCATCATGCCGCCGGGGAAGGCGACATAGCCGCCCATCCCGAGCACGACGTCGGGCCGGTGCGCGCGCAGCGCGCGCAAGGACTGCCAGAAAGCGACCAGCAGGTTGAGCGGTAGCAACAGCTTGGCGAGCAGTCCTTTCCCCCGCAGCCCGGCGAAGCGGATCGAGGCGAGCTCGTAGCCGTGGTGCGGCACCAGGGTGGCCTCCAGCCCGGCGCGCGCGCCGAGCCACACCACGTGCCAGCCGAGCGCGCGGAGATGATCAGCGACCGCGAGCGCCGGAAAGACGTGGCCGCCGGTGCCGCCCGCCATGATCATGATCGTCCTAGCCACTCTTCCAGCTCGCCCCAGGTCACGCGGAGATCCGCGTCGCAGCTGATCGCGAGCGTCTCGGGGGTGTCGGGCGGACTCTCACCCTCGTCCGCATCCTCGGCGCGGTCGGTCGCGCTCACCTCGATGTCCGCCTCTTCGGCGATGGCGGCCGCCTCCGCCGCCGGGTCGTCGAGCGCGATAAGCGTGGTCGCATCCGTCGATAGGACTCTCGACTCGAGCGATCGCACGTTCGACTGCGCGGTGCGGCTCATACGCGCTGCCCCCTCATCAGTTGTCGGTCTTGGTTCCGACATAACGCGGCGTCCGGCCGCGCTCGCCGCCACCGAAACAGGCGACTCATGCGGGCAACCCCCGCATGAGCTGCCTGTTTTCCCAGTCCACCCGCAGCAGCAGCGCCAGCGCCATGCAGCTCGTGACGAGCGCGCTCCCGCCGAAGCTCATGAACGGCAGCGTGAGGCCCTTGGTCGGCAGCACACCCATGTTCACCCCCATGTTGATCAACGCCTGCACGCTCAGCCACACCGCGACGCCCTGCGCGACCAGAGCGCCGAACGGGCGGTCGAGGTCGGCGGCCCGCCGCCCGATCGCCAGCGCGCGCAAGGCAAGCCAGGCGAATGCCGCGACGACGACGGCGACGCCGGCAAAGCCAAGCTCCTCCGCGATCACGGCGAGCAGGAAGTCGGTATGCGCCTCGGGCAGGTAGTGCAGCTTCTCGACGCTCGCCCCCAGCCCGACGCCGAGCCACTCGCCGCGCCCGAACGCGATCAGCGCGTGCGAGAGCTGGTAGCCGCGGCCGAACGCATCGGCCCACGGATCCATGAACCCGAAGATCCGCTGCACGCGGTAAGGCGATGAGATGACGAGCGCTGCGAACCCGAGCGCTGCAAGCACCAGCAGCATCCCGAACCAGCGGGCGTTCATGCCGGCCAGGAACAGGACCGCCATGGCGACCGCGCAGATCACCACGAATGCGCCGAAGTCCGGCTCGCGCAGGAGCAGCCACCCGACGACGAGCATCACACCGAGCATCGGCAGGAGACCGCGGCGGAAGCTGTGGAGCAGCGCGTGCTTCCGCACCGCGTAGTCGGCGGCGTAGAGCACGACCGCGAGCTTCATCAGCTCGGACGGCTGGAAGTTCACGATCCCGAGCGACAGCCATCGCCGGGCACCGTTCACGTCGCGTCCGATGCCGGGCACGAGAACGAGCGCGAGGAGCACGACGCCGGCCGCGAAGAGCAACGGCGCGGCGCGCTGCCACGCGCGCAGCGGCACCTGGAACGCGGCGAGCGCCGCGGCGACGCCGGCCGCCACGAACGCGGCGTGGCGGGCCAGATAGAACGCCGCCTCCCCGCCGGTTGAGCGGGCATTCTCGGCGGTGGCGATCGACGCCGAGTACACCATCACCAGTCCGAGGGTGATCAGGACCGCCGCGGTCCAGACCACGCTCGCGTCGTACTCGGGGAGCGCCGCGGCCCGGCGCGGCAGCTCAGCGCGCGCGAGCATGCTCGAGCTCCCTGACCGCGTTGGAGAAGACCTCGCCGCGGTGGCGATAGTCGGCAAACATGTCGAAGCTCGCGCACGCCGGCGAGAGCAGCACGACGTCGCCCGCCCGCGCGGAGTCGAACGCGCGGGCGACCGCGTCCGCCATGCTGCCGGCGCGCTCGATCGCCGCGCCGGTCGGGCGGAGCGCCCGCTCGATCGCCGGCGCGTCGCGGCCGATCAGCACGACCGCGCGCGCGGCGCCGGCCACCGCCGCGGCGAGCGGCGCGAAGTCCTGCTGCTTCCCGTCGCCGCCCGCGATCAGCACGACCTTGCCGCCGCTGCCGTTCATCTGGCGCCCCAGACCGGCGAGCGCGGCGACCGTCGAGCCAACGTTGGTGCCCTTCGAGTCGTCGTAGAACGTGACGCCGTCCACTTCCCCGACGCGCTCCACGCGGTGCGGAAGTCCGGCGAAGGTCTTGAACGCCTCGAGCAGCGGCGCGAGCGGGAGGCCGATCGCGCGACAGAGCGCGAGTGCCGCGAGGGCGTTCGCGGCGTTGTGCAGCCCGGCGAGCCGCATCTCGCGCACCGCGAGGAGCGGCGTCGCGCCCATTGCGAGCCAGTGCTCGCCGAACACCTTGAGCAGCCCGAAATCGTCGTGGTCGGGCGCAGGGTTGAGGCCGAACGTGACCGTGCGCCGGTCGGGGAGACGCATCGCCATGCTCGCGGGGTCGTCCCGGTTCAGGATTTGGATGCCGCCGCCCGCGAAGATCCGGGCTTTCGCCGCGGCGTACGCCGTCATGCCGGGATAGCGGTCGAGGTGATCGGCCGACACGTTCAGCACGGTCGCCGCATCCGGCCTGAGCGACGACGTCATCTCCAGCTGGAAGCTCGACAGCTCGATCACCCAGGCCTCCGGAAGCGCGCCCTGGTCGAGGCGGTGCGTCAGCGCGGTGAGCACCGCGGGCGATATGTTCCCCGCCACCTCGCAATCGACGCCGGCGGCTCGACACATGGCCCCAGCGAGCGCGGTCACGGTGCTCTTGCCGTTCGTGCCGGTGATCGCGATCAGGCGTGCGCCCTCCGCCCCCGCGAGGAAGCGCGCGAAGAGCTCGACGTCGCCCACCACTTCGAGCCCGCGCGCGAGCGCTGCCTGTACCACTGGCTCGGCGAGCGGCACGCCAGGGCTCGCGGCGATCAGCTCGATGCCGTCGAGAAGCGACTCCGTGAACGGCCCGGTGACCACCTCCGTCTGGGGGAGCCCGGCCTGGAGCGCCGCGAGCGCCGGCGGCGCCGCACGGGTGTCGGCGATGCGCACCCTGCCCGCCTGGCGCGCGACCCAGCGCGCGATCGAAAGGCCGGTCTCTCCGAGGCCCAGCACCAGCACTCTGCGTCCGGCGAGATCCATTTCCGCGCTACCGCAGTTTCAACGTCGAAAGCCCGAACAGCACCAGCACCACGGTGATGATCCAGAACCGCACCACCACCTGTGTCTCCTTCCATCCGCCCAGCTCGTAGTGGTGATGCAGCGGCGCCATGCGGAAGATGCGCTTGCCGCCGGTGAGCTTGAAGTAGATGACCTGGAGCATCACCGACATGGTCTCGGCGACGAACACGCCGCCCATGATGAAGAGCACGATCTCCTGCCGCGCAATCACCGCCACCGTGCCGAGGGCGGCGCCGAGCGCGAGTGCGCCGACATCGCCCATGAAGACTTCCGCCGGGTAGGCGTTGAACCAGAGGAAGCCGAGCCCGGCGCCGACGAGAGCGCCGCATACGACCGCCAGCTCGCTCGCCCCGGGGATGTACGGGAACAGCAGGTACTTCGCGTACACGGCGTTGCCGGCAACGTACGCAAAGATGCCTAGGGCACCGCTGATCATCACCGCCGGCAGGATGGCGAGGCCGTCGAGGCCGTCGGTCAGGTTGACGGCGTTCGACGTGCCGACGATGACGAAGTACGTGAGCACGATGAAGCCGACCACGCCCAGCGGATAGGCGACGTTCTTGAAGAACGGCACGATGAGGTCGGCCTTCGCCGGCAGATCCATCGCGAACCCGCTCGACACCCACTGGGTAAACAGCACCCAGCCTTGCGTCGCGTTCGCGGTGGGGACCGCGAACGCGAGGTAGACCGCGGCGACGAGCCCGATGACCGACTGCCAGAAGTACTTCTCGCGCGCGGAGAGCCCCTTCGGGTTGCGGTGCACGACCTTGCGGTAGTCGTCGACCCAGCCGATCGCGCCGAACCCGAGCGTGACCGCGAGCACGATCCATACGAACCGGTTCGTCCAGTCGGCCCAGAGGATGGTGGTAACCGCGACCGAGACGAGGACCAGCGCGCCGCCCATCGTCGGTGTGCCGGCCTTGGTGAGATGCGTCTGCGGGCCGTCGTCGCGTACCGCCTGGCCGATCCGGTAGTCGGTGAGCTTGCGGATCATCGCCGGACCCGCCAGGAACGAGATGACGAGCGCGGTAAGCGCCGCGAGCACCGCGCGCAGGGTGATGTAGTTGAAGACGTTGAACGCGCGGATGTCCTGCGCGAAGTACTGGGCGACCTCTAGCAGCATGCTTCCTGCCTCGCCACCAGGTGCTCCACCACGCGCTCCATCCGCATGAAGCGCGAGCCTTTGACCAGCATCGTTCCTTTAAGCGCGGTGAGTCCCTGTGCGCGGGCGATCACCGCGTCGACCGAGTCGAAGTGCTCGCCGCCGGCGCCGAACGCGCGCGCCGCGGCGCGGCCGAGCGGCCCCACCACGAGCAGGCGGTCGACCCCGGAGTCCTTCGCATAGCGGCCGAGCTCGGCGTGGAACGCCGCGCCCTGGTCGCCGACCTCGCCCATGTCGCCGAGGATCAGCACTCGCGGGCGCTCGCTCGCGGCGAGCACGTCCACTGCCGCGCGCACCGAATCGGGATTGGCGTTGTAGGTGTCGTCGATGACGAGGACGCCGTTCCGGCCCGGCTTGAACTGGAGCCGGCCCTTCACGGCGCGGAACGTCGCGAGGCCGCGCGCGACCGCCGGCAGATCCGCGCCAGCGGCGAGCGCCGCCGCCGTCGCGGCAAGCGCGTTCCGCACGCTGTGGACGCCCGGCAGCTGCAGCGTGGTGGCCGCGCGTGCGCCGTCGGCCGCAATCTCGATCTCGGTCGACGCCGCCGCCAGCCGGTACGTGGCGCGGACGTCGGCACCCGCGCCGGTGCCGAACGAGCACACGCGGCGTTTGCCCGCGATCCCCGCCCAGTACTCGAAGTGCGGATCGTCGCGGTTCAGCACCGCGACGCCGTCGTTCGGCAGTGCGCGAAGGCACGCCGCGTGCTCGGCGGCGACCTCCGCGACGCTCTTCATGAACTCCTGGTGCTCGCGCTGCGCGTTGTTGATCAGCGCGATCGTCGGACGGGCGATCCTGGCGAGGTATCCGGTCTCGCCCGGATGGTTCATCCCGATCTCGAGCACCGCGACCGCGTGCTCCTCGCGCAGCCGCAGCGCGGTGAGCGGCAGCCCGACGTCGTTGTTGAGGTTGCCGAGCGTCGCGAGCACCTGCCGCTCGCCGAAGTGGGCGCGCAACGCCGCGGCGAGCATCTCCTTGACGGTGGTCTTGCCGTTCGATCCGACGACCACGACCAGCGGCACCGGAAAGCGACTGCGCCAGTTACGGGCAAGCGCGCCGAGCGCGAGGCGTGAGTCGCCGACCGCGATCAGCGGGAGCCCCGCCGCCTGCCCGGCAAGGCCGCCGACACGCTCGACCATCGCGGCCGCGGCGCCGCTCTCACGGGCCGCCCCGATGTACTCGTGACCGTCGAACCGCTCGCCGCGCAACGCCACGAAAAGCGACCCCGCCTCGATCGTGCGGCTGTCGGTCGAGACCGACGTGAAGCGCACGTCGGGCCCGATGACGCTGGCGCCGACGGCCGCTGCGGCCTCCGAGAGCAGCATCATCCCCGCCACGCCTCCAACGCCCGGCGGGCTTCGTCCGCGTCGGAGAACGGCACGCGCCGGCCGGCGATTTCCTGGTATGGCTCGTGACCCTTGCCGGCGAGCAGCACCACGTCCGCGGCGCGCGCGCCGGCGATCGCCGCGCCGATCGCGTCGCGGCGATCCACGCGCACCTCGTGCGCCACGGTCACGCCCGGACGGATCTCCTCGATGATCGCGCGCGGATCCTCGCCGCGCGGGTTGTCGCTGGTCAGCCAGACGGAGTCGGCGTGGCGCGAAACTGCGGCACCCATCAGCGGCCGCTTGCCGCGGTCGCGGTCGCCGCCGCAGCCGAACACGCAGACGAGGCGCCCACCCTGCGTGCGCGCGACGTCCGCCAGCGCGCCCAGGGCCTGCTCGAGCGCGGCGGGGGTATGCGCGTAGTCGACGACCACCAGCGGCGTCCCCGCCCGCCCGAGCCGCTGCATTCGCCCCGGCGCCGGCTCGAGCCGCTCGGCTGCCCGCACCGCCTCGTCGAGCGTGAGACGCGCGGCGAGGAGCACGCCGATCACGCCGAGCATGTTCGCGACGTTGAAGCGCCCGACGAGCGCGCTCGCGACGTCGGCGCGGCCGACGCTCGACTCGAGCCGGAACTTCAACCCGGCACTCGAAAGCTTGACGTCGTTCGCCTCCAGCCAATGCTCCACTCCGCTCGCCGAACCCGCACCGGGCCGCATGCTGTAGCCGGTGCGCGCCACGCCGCTCGCCGCGAGCTCGCCGGCGATCCGCGCGCCGAGCGGGTCGTCGAGGTTGAGCACCGCGTGCTCGAGCCCGCGCGAGCGAAAGAGCTGCATCTTCGCTTGTGCGTAGCGCTCCATGTCGCCGTGGTAATCGAGGTGGTCGCGCGAGAGGTTGGTGAAGAGGGCGCAGGCGAACTTGACGCCCGCGACCCGGCCCTGATCGATCCCGATCGACGAGACCTCCATCGCCACGGCTTGCGCGCCGTCGTCCAGGAAGCGCGCGAGGGCGCGCTGCAGGATGACGGCATCGGGGGTCGTATTCGGGTTCTCCTGCAGCTCGCCGGGATAGCCCATGCCGAGCGTCCCCACCACGGCGGACGTGCGGCCGGCGCCGCCGAGCGCCTGTGCGATCCACTGGCTGCACGAGGTCTTGCCGTTCGTCCCGGTGACGCCGGCGATCCACAGCCGCTCGGAGGGCCGGCCGTAGACTTCCGCCGCGAGCGGGCCGGTGAGCCGCTTGAGCCCGCTGGCCGCAAGGCCGGGCACCGCGAGCTCGCCGGGCCACGCGAAGCCGTCGCGCTCCCAGACTACCGCCGCGGCTCCGCGCGCCACTGCGTCGCCGATGAAGCGCCGCCCGTCGGCGCGTTCGCCGGGATACGCGAGGAACACGTCGCCGCGCGCGACCGCGCGGCTGTCCGCCGCGAGCCCCCGCGCAGTCACGCCCAGCTGTTCGAGCTCGCTCAGAATTCTGTCGACTTCCCTGTCCACGGGGAATCCACCCTTTCCCCTCTCCCCCTCTTGTCGTCCGGTTTCATACGCCCTCTCGCACTTCCACCCCCGGGGGCGTCGCCTGGATCGGCTTCAACGGGACGTCCGGCGCGACGCCGAGGATCCGCAACGACCCGGCCATGACCTGCGCGAAGATCGGGGCGGCGACGATGCCGCCGTAGTGCTGCCCGGCGGCAGGCTCGTCGATCATCACCGCGATCACCAGCCGCGGCCGCGACGCCGGCGCGAAACCGACGAACGACGAGTGGTACTTGTCGGGCAAGTACGCGCCGTTCTCCTGCTTGTGCGCGGTGCCGGTCTTGCCCGCCACGCGATAGCCCATGATCCGCGCCCGCGGTGCGGTTCCCCCCGGCTGCGCGGCGAGCTCGAGCATGTGACGGACGCGCTCGGCGGTCTGCTTCGACACCACCTGCTTTGCGTGCGGCGGTGCGTCGACGCGCACGAGGGAAAGCGGCACGAGATCGCCGTCGCGCGCGAACACCGTGTAGGCGCGCACGAGCTGCACCAGGCTCACCGCGATGCCGTGGCCGTACGACATGGTTGCCTGCTCCACGGGGCGCCAGGTCTTGTACGGCCGCACCTTGCCGACCGCCTCGCCTGGGAAGCCGAGGCGCGGCGCCGCGCCGAAGCCGATGTCGTCAAAGAGGCCCCACATCGTCTCGGGCGCGAGCGCGAGCGCGATCTTCGCGGCGCCCACGTTCGAGGACTTCTGGATCACCTGCTCCACGGTGAGCATCTTTTCGGGGTGTGCGTCGCGGATGGTCGCGGAGCCGATCGTCAGCGACCCCGGTGCCACCGGAATCGTCGTGGAGGGCGACACCCGCCCGGTCTCGAGCGCGAGTGCGACCGTGAAGGGCTTGAGCGTGGAGCCGGGCTCGAACGCGTCGGTCACCGCACGGTTGCGAAGCTGACCGCCGGCGAGCCGCGCACGGTTATTCGGGTTGTACGAGGGCAGGTTGGCGAGCGCGAGCACTTCACCCGTCGCGACGTCGACGACGACGATGCCGCCGCCCTGCGCGCGATTGGCGTCGACTGCGCGCTTCAGCTCGACGTAGGCGAGGTTCTGGATGCGCGAGTCGAGCGCGAGCACGAGGTCGGCACCGTCCCGCACTTCGCGGGCACCTTCCATGTCCTCGACGATCTGGCCGAGGCGGTCCCTGATCACGCGGCGGCTGCCGGCCCGGCCCGCGAGGTGCGCCTCGAAGGCGAGCTCGATGCCTTCCTGGCCGGCGTCGTCGACGTCGGTGAAGCCGAGCACGTGCGCCATCGCCTCGCCGGCCGGGTAGTAACGGCGGTACTCCTTGCTCTGGTGGATCCCGGCGAGGCGAAGCGCCGCGACCCGGTCGGCGGTCTCCGGTGGTACCTGCCGCCGCAGATAGACGAAGTCGCGCGCGGTGTCACCGAGCCTGCGGCGCAGTTCCTCGCGCGGCACCTCGAGGACCTGCGCGAGGCGCTCGAGCTCGCGCGCCGGCAGCGCCACGTCGTCCGGGATCGCCCAGATCGATTTGACCGGCGTCGACACCGCGAGTGCCTCGCCGTTCCGGTCGAAGATGCGGCCGCGGTGCGCCGGGATTTCGAGCGTGCGGGTGTAGCGCGACTCGCCCTTCGCCTGCAGGAAGTCGCGGTTCCAGCCCTGGAGATAGGCGGCGCGGCCGACAAGCGTCCCGAACGATAGCGCGAGCACCGCCACGACGAAGCGCGAGCGCCAGGGCGGGAAGGTCGGCGCGAGCACCGGCGACCCCGCGAACCTCATCGCGAAGCGACCTCCGGCGAGGGGGCCGTCTCGAGCACCTGCATCCGCTTCGCTTCGGGCGGGCGCATCCGCAGCCGCTCCCGCGCGAGCCGCTCGACGCGGGCGTGCATGGACCAGGTGCTCGCCTCGAGCTGGAGTTGACCGTACTCGACCTCCAGCGCCTTGGCGCGCGCCTGCTCGCGCTCGAGCTCGACGAACAGCCTGCGCGCGTGATGTTGCGACGTGACGAGCCCGATCGCGCAGGCGGCGAGCGCCACGAGGAGGCAGAGGCTAAGCCGGACCACGGTAGGGAAAGACGCAGGTGGTCACGCGTTCCTCTCGGCAACGCGCATAACCGCGCTCCGCGCGCGCGGGTTGGTCTTCACTTCGGCAGCGGCCGGGCGGACCGGTCGGCCCACGAGTATCAGCCGCGGTTGTGGCATTTCCGAGGCTTTCACGGGCAAGCGCTCGGGCAAACGGGGCTGCGCCTCGTCGCGGAGGAAGTGCTTCACGATCCGGTCCTCGAGCGAGTGGAAGCTGATCACTACGAGCCGTCCACCCGGGGCGAGCGCGTCGCATGCCTGGGGCAGCGCTAACGACAATTCCTCAAGCTCCTGATTGACGTGAATCCGTACAGCCTGGAAGGTGCGCGTGGCCGGATCCTGCCCCCGTTCACGCGTCCGGACGGCCGCAGCCACGACACGGGCAAGCTCGCCAGTGGTGCGCAGGCCCCCTGCCGGCCGAGCAGCAACAATCGCCTTTGCAATCGGCCCAGCAAACCGTTCTTCGCCATAGTTCCTGATCACCCCCCTCAACTCGGCCTCACTCGCCCGTGCGAGCCAGTCGGCCGCGCTCTCCCCCCGCGTCGGGTCCATGCGCATGTCGAGCGGCGCCTCGCTCCTGAAGCTGAACCCCCGCGCGGCGCTTCCCAGCTGCGGCGAAGACAGGCCTAGGTCGAACAGCAAGCCGTCCGCCCGCGCAATGCCGGACTTCCGTAGCACGTCCGCCAGCTCCGAGAATCGCGCGTGCCGGATGACGAAGCGCGGATCGCGAATCGAGTGCGCCGCGGCGACCGCCTCCGGATCGCGGTCGAGCGCAACCAGCCGTCCCCGCGCCCCGAGCCGCGCGAGGATCGCGGCACTGTGGCCGCCGCGTCCGAAGGTGGCATCGACGTAAGCACCGTCCGGACGGATCCGGAGCGCCTCGACTGCCTCCGCGAGGAGGACTGGCGTGTGTTGGGTCACCGTTCGCGGTCACTCGCGCGCCAGTCACAGCGAAAAGTTCTCGGTGCCGGGCGGGGGCGTGGAGCCCGCCATCGACAGCGCGTCGGCAAGCTTCTGTTCCCACACCTCCCCGTCCCAGATCTCGAAGTGGCTCCCCTGCCCGACGAGCACGACAGTCTTCTTCAGGTCTGCGAACTTGCGGAGCGCGGGCGAAATGAGGATGCGACCCGAGCCGTCCAGCTCGAGGTCCTCGGCGAAGCCGACCACGAGGCGCTGCCACCAGCGCGCCTCCAAGTTGAAGCTGGAGAGAGTGGAGACCTTCGCGCCGATCGGCGCGAACGCGGCGCGAGGATAGAGCAGGAGGCACCGGTCGGGATGCGCCGTGAGGACGATGCCGCCCGAGCCCGAAGTGAGCGCTTCCCTATGGCGCGTCGGAACGGCGAGCCTTCCCTTTGCGTCGAGACTGAGCTCGGTCGCTCCCTGAAACACCTATCCCCCTCGAGATGGCGACTACGGTGGCGAAAAGCGGCTATTCGCGCCATTTTTCCCCACAAAACTACACTCTTTGCCACTGTAGAGAAAGAAACCGGGGGGGTCAAGGCAGGTTGCGTGATTTTTTTAACCGCGACAAATACTTAAGCGCATCGCCGAAGAACTAGCCGAAAGTTCAGACTTTCCTGCAAATCAAACAGATAACCTCGAAAGCAAAAGTGATTTCTGGTCTTTGTGACGGAAGTGTGACAGACCGAATTCCAGATGGCCGCGAAACGGTCGCCGGCGCGTTTCCCGAGCGAACGGATGACGCTCATGAGGCGACCTGGCGGTGCGTCGCGGGCGGATCGCGCGTTCGTCACCGGTTGACCGCGCGCTTTCGCGATCTGTACACTCCTCCTGTACATATCAGGATCCCGATGAAGAAAGTCAATGTCACCGAGCTGCGGCAGAACCTTCCCGGTTATCTGGCGAGGGTGCGCCGCGGAGAACGGATCAAGGTCACTTCGCGCGGCCGGGTCGTTGCCGAACTCGCCCCGCCCGCCCCGTCTCCCGACGACGTCGCCGCGGCGCGCGCGCGTCTGCGGGACAGCGTGCGCCGCTACGAGCGGCCGCTCGAGCCGACCATCGATCCGGGTGAGTGGGACATGAACCGGTGATCGTCCTCGACACCCACGCGCTCGTCTGGTGGGTGTCCGGTTCGGACCGCCTGTCCGCTCGCGCGAAGCGCGCGATCAATCAGAGCTTGCGCAACGGTCCGGCGGTCGCTTCGACGATCACGGTCCTCGAAATCGCTACCGCCGTGCGGCGCGGGCGACTGGAACTCGGGTCGCCGCTCGGCGAGTGGCTCACCGACCTCTGCGCGCTGCCCGAGCTTCGCTTCGAGCCGTTGAGCGTGGAGATCGCGCAGCTTGCGGGAAGCTTCGAAGACCCGGCGCCTGGCGATCCCGCCGACCGGATCATCGTCGCGACTGCGCGTACCCTGCGCGCCAAGCTCGTGACGGCGGACGAGGTCCTGCGCAAGTCAGCCCACGTCGCCGCGGTGTGGTAGCGGCCGCTGACCGGTCGCCGTCCAGGTGGACGAAGCGGAACCGGAGGATGCTCGATCCCGTCGAGGATGTCTTCCCGGTAGCGCATCTTCCCGCCGCGGATCCACTCGGCGAGCGCCGCGCGCGCCTCGTCATAGCGGGCCGCGAAATCGAAGAATGCCGTCCGGGCGCGCCTTCAGCAGAACGTGACGATTCACGGCGGGCTGTTGCATGCACTCTCCTCCGCCGATCAATCCGAACGAAGACTCAGGGGCCTGGATCTAGACCCGCTCGATCGCAAGGGCGATCCCCTGCCCGACGCCGATGCACATCGTGCACAACCCGTAGCGGCCTTTGATGCGCTCGAGCTGGTTGAGCGCGGTGGTCACGAGACGCGCACCCGACGCGCCAAGGGGATGCCCGATCGCGATCGCGCCGCCATTCGGGTTCACGTGCGCAGCGTCGTCGGGCAGCCCGAGATCGCGCGTGACCGCGAGCCCTTGCGCGGCGAAAGCCTCGTTCAGCTCGACCACTTCCATCTCGCCGATCTTCAAGCCGAGCCGCGCGAGCAGCTTCTTGCTCGCTGGCGCGGGGCCGAACCCCATGATGCGCGGCGCAACCCCAGCCGTGGCTGCGCCCAGCACGCGCGCGCGGATCCTGAGGCCGTGCTTCTTCGCGCCGGCTTCGGACGCGAGGATCAGCGCGCACGCGCCGTCGTTCACGCCGGAGGCGTTGCCCGCGGTCACCGTGCCGTCGGGCCTCACGACACCCCTGAGCTTCGCGAGCGCCTCGGCCGTCGTATCGGGGCGAGGATGCTCGTCGGTGTCGAACACCTTCGGGTCACCTTTTTTCTGCGGCAGGGTAACCGGCACGAGCTCGCTCTTGAAGAAGCCGGCCTTGTGCGCCGCCGCCCAGCGCTGCTGGCTGCGGATCGCGAACGCGTCCTGGTCGGCGCGACCGACCTTGAAGTCGACCGCGACGTTCTCGGCCGTCTCGGGCATCGAGTCGATGCCATGCTTCTCCTTCATCAGCGGATTGACGAAGCGCCAGCCGATCGTCGTATCCTCGATCTTCGCGACGCGGGAGAACGCGCTGTCGGCCTTGCCCATGACGAACGGCGCGCGAGTCATGCTCTCGACGCCGCCCGCGATCATGAGCTCCGCCTCGCCCGATTTGATCGCGCGGGCCGCGATCCCGACCGCGTCCAGGCTCGAGCCGCAAAGGCGGTTCACCGTGCCGCCGGGCACCTCCTTCGGCAGTCCCGCCAGCAGGAGCGCCATGCGCGCGACGTTGCGGTTGTCCTCGCCGGCCTGGTTCGCGCAGCCGTAGATGACGTCCTCCACGGCTGCCCAGTCGACCTCCTTGTTTCGTTCGATTAACGCCCGCAGCGGCAGCGCCGCGAGATCGTCGGCGCGGACGCCGGCGAGCGTGCCGCCGTAGCGGCCGAAGGGGGTGCGGATAGCGTCGCAGATGAAGGCGTCGGCCATGGGGGTTCCTCCGAAACGGTGCTGCTGCCAGCATAGCGCAACCCTGCCAAAATAGCCGCCCCCCACGACGACCCGGCAAGGAAGCCCTCAATGGTCAGCGACGACTGTCTCGACACCATCTTCCGCAAGGCGCGCACCCACAACAGCCTCTCGGGCGCGGTGACCGATGCGCAGCTCCGCGCTATCTGGGACCTGGCGAAGCTGGGCCCCACGACGGGGAACTCACAGCCCGCACGCATCCTGTTCCTGCGAAGCAAGGAAGCCAAGGAACGCCTCAAGCCGCACCTGAGCCCGGGCAACCAGGACAAGACGATGGCCGCGCCGGTCACCGCGATCATCGCGTACGACACGATGTTCTACGAGCTGCTGCCGCGGACCTTCCCCCACAACCCGGCGATGAAGAACGCCTACGCCGGCGAGGAGAAGAAGGCGCACGCCGAGACGACCGCGCTGCGCAACAGTTCGCTGCAGGGCGCGTACTTCATCATGGCCGCGCGCGCGCTCGACATCGACACCGGGCCGATGTCCGGATTCAACAACGCCGGCGTCGACAAGGAGTTCTTCAGCGGCACGACCTGGAAGTCGAACTTCCTCTGCAACCTCGGCAAGGGCGACTGGTCGAAGGTGTTCGATCGGAACCCGCGGCTCGAGTTCGACGAGGTCTGCAGGACAATCTGACAATCGACAGTTCCGCCGCACGTGAGGAGGGCACCATGGACGAGCATCTGCGCGACGAGGAGCTGCGCAAAGCCGCGCTCGAGTATCACCGCCTGCCCACGCCGGGCAAGATCTCGATTGCACCGACGAAGGGTCTCACCAACCAGCGCGATCTCGCGCTCGCCTACTCGCCCGGCGTCGCATACGCCTGCCTCGCGATCAAGGATGACCCGAAGGAGGCGGCGAGCCTCACGTCGCGCTCCAACCTCGTCGGTGTCGTCACCAACGGCACTGCCGTGCTGGGTCTGGGACACATCGGGCCGCTCGCCGCGAAGCCGGTGATGGAGGGCAAGGGCTGTCTCTTCAAGAAGTTCGCCGGCATCGACGTCTTCGACATCGAGCTCGCCGAGCTCGACGCGGACGCGCTGATCGCGCACGTCGCCGCGCTCGAGCCGACGCTGGGCGGCGTTAACCTAGAGGACATCAAGGCGCCCGAGTGCTTCTACATCGAGACGAAGCTTCGCGAGCGTCTCGACATTCCGGTCTTTCACGACGACCAGCACGGCACCGCGATCATCTCGGCCGCGGCGCTGCTGAACGCGATGAAGATCGTCGGCAAGCGGCTCGAGGACATCAAGGTCGTCTGCTCGGGCGCCGGCGCCGCGGCGATCGCCTGCCTCGATATCTTCGTGAAGCTGGGCGTGAGGCGCCAGAGCATCTACGTCACCGACTCGAAGGGCGTGATCTACGAGGGCCGCGAGCCGAACATGGAGCCGAACAAGGCGCGCTACGCGCAAAACACGAAGGCGCGCACGCTCGCCGACGTCATCGAAGGCGCGGACGTCTTCCTCGGCTGCTCGACCAAGGGGGTGCTGACCGGGGAGATGGTGAAGAAGATGGCGACCAAGCCGCTCATCCTCGCGCTCGCGAACCCCGATCCGGAGATCACGCCGGAGGACGCGAAGGGGGCGCGGCCCGACGTCATCATCGCCACCGGCCGCTCCGACTACCCGAACCAGGTCAACAACGTCCTCTGCTTCCCGTTCATCTTCCGCGGCGCGCTCGACGCCGGCGCGACCAAGATCACCGAGGAGATGAAGCTCGCGTGCGTGCGCGCGCTCGCCGAGCTCGCGCAGGCCGAGCAGTCGGACATCGTCGCGATGGCGTACGGCGGCCAGGACCTCTCGTTCGGCCCCGACTACATCATCCCGCGGCCGTTCGACCCGCGGCTGATCCTCAGGATCGCGCCGGCGGTGGCGAAGGCGGCGATGGAGTCGGGCGTCGCGACGCGGCCGATCAAGGACTTCGATGCCTACCGCGAGCGGCTCAATTCGTTCGTGTACCACTCGGCGACGATCATGAGCCCGGTCTATCACGCCGCCAAGAAGGCGCCGAAGCGCGTGATCTACGCCGAGGGCGAGGAGGAGCGAGTCCTGCGCGCGGTGCAGATCGCGGTCGACGAGGGGCTCGCGAAACCGATCCTCATCGGCCGGCCGGAAGTGATCGACATGCGGATCAAGCGGTTCGGGTTGCGCCTCGCCGCGGGCAGGCAGTTCGAGATCGTGAACCCGGAGAACGATCCGCGCTACCGCGACGTATGGACCGAATACCACACGCTGATGGGCCGGCACGGCATCACGCCCGACATCGCGAAGGAGCACGTGCGGCAGTTCCCGACCCTGATCGGCGCGATGCTGATCCGCCGCGGCGACGCCGACGCGATGCTGTGCGGCGTCGTCGGCCGCTACCACGACCATCTGCGGCACGTGGCGAACGTGCTCGGGCGCGAGGCCCGCGCGAAGATGTTCGCGGCGATGAACGTGCTGATGCTCACGAACCGCACGGTGTTCCTCTGCGACACCTACGTGAACGAGAACCCCACCGCCGAGCAGCTTGCCGAGATGACGATGATGGCGGCCGAGGAGATGAAGCGCTTCGGCCTCGCGCCGAAGGTCGCGCTGCTCTCGCACTCGAACTTCGGCAGCGCGGACACGCCGATGGCACGGAAGATGGCGGAGGCGGCGCAGATCCTGATCAAGCTGGCGCCCGACCTCGAGGTCGAGGGCGAGATGCACGGCGACGCCGCGCTGTCGGAGGAGATCCGCCTGCGCGCGCTGCCCGAGTCGCGCCTCAAGGGCGAAGCGAACCTCCTTATCATGCCGAACCTTGACGCGGCGAACATCGCGTTCAACCTGCTCAAGGTGACGGGCGGCGAAGGGATCACGGTCGGGCCGATTCTGCTCGGCGCCGCGAAGGCGGTGCACATCCTGACGCCGAGCGCGACCGTGCGGCGGCTCGTCAATATGACCGCGCTCGCGGTCGTCGACGCGGCCGATCAACGGCAACAGATGGAGTGGTAGCTCCTTTCTAGGTCCAGACGAGCGCCGAGGGTGCGAAGGCCGCAGAGAAGACAGTCTCTGCGCTCACTGCGTCCTCCGGCGTTGAAGGCGAAGGCGTCAGGCGCGGTAGTTGATCCCCTTGCGGTCGAGCATCCGCACCAGCGCCGGCCAGTCCTTCACCGTCGACGGCCGGTCGGGCCGCTCGAAGGCGGCGGCGGCGCTGCGTGCCGCCGATTCGGTCATCAGGAGCGCGTTGTCGATTCCCCCGGCGAGTGCGTCCACCTGGATCTGGCACGCGCAGTCGAGGTAGTACATCAGCTCAAAGGCATCGCGCACCGAGTCGCCCAGCGTTAGGAGACCGTGGTTGCGCAGGATCATCGCCTTGGAGGTCTGCCCGAGGTCGCGCGCCATGCGCTCGCGCTCGTCCATGTCGAGCGCGATCCCCTCGTAGTCGTGGTAGGTGACGGTCGCCTGGACGCGCATCGCGTGCTGGCTGAGCGGCAGCAAGCCGCACTTCTGCGCCGAGACGCCCACGCCGGCGCGGGTGTGGGTGTGGATCACGCAGTTGATCTCGGACCGGGCCTGGTGCACGCAGCCGTGGATCACGAACCCGGCGTGGTTGATGCCCATGCCGGTCGGGTCGTCGAGGACGTTGCCGTCCATGTCGATCTTCACCAGGTTCGACGCCGTGATCTCGTCGAACATCAGCCCATAGGGGTTGATGAGCATGTCGTCCGTCCCCGGCACGCGGGCCGAGAAGTGCGTGTAGATGAGGTCGGTCCAGCGGAAGATCGCGGCAAGCTGGTAGGCCGCCGCGAGGTCGACACGGACTTCCCACTCCTCGTTGCTCACGCGGTCGGAGGCAGAAGTGGTCGCGAGGGACTTGAGGTTCGCGGACATGGGTTTCTCCGGAAAGGTTGTTGCTAGTCGACCGTCGCGCCCGAAGCCTTGACCACTTTCGCCCATTTGTCGATCTCGGCGCGGATGAATGCTCCGAATTGCTCAGGTGTGTTGCCCACCGGCTCGGCGCCCTGGCTCGAGAGCTTCTCCTTCATCTCCGGCGTCCCGAGCGATTTCGCGATCTCTGCGTTCAGCTTCGCGACGATGTCCTTCGGCGTCGTCGCCGGCGCGAGCACGCCGAACCAGGAGCTTGCCTCGTAGCCCTTCACTCCGGCCTCCGCGATCGTCGGCACGTCGGGCACCGCCGGTGAGCGTTTCGCGCTCGTGACGCCGAGCGCGCGCAGCTTTCCAGCCTTCACGTGCGGCAGCGCCGAAGGCATGTTGTCGAACATCATGTTGACCTGCCCGCCGAGGAGATCCGTGACCGCCGGGGCCGAGCCCTTGTAGGGCACGTGCACCATCTGCACGCCGGCCAGCGACTCGAACAGCGCGCCGGAAAGGTGGATCGACGTGCCGTTGCCGCTCGAGGCGTATGTCAGCTTGCCGGGTTGCTTCTTGGCGAGCGCGATGAGCTCCGCCACCGATTTCGCCGGCACCGACGGATGCACCACGAGGATGTTCGGCACCAGCGCCACGAGCGTCACCGGAGCGAAATCCTTGACCGCGTCATAGGGCATCTTCTTGTAGAGGCTGGGGTTGATGCCGTGCGTGCCGACCGTCCCCATGAGCAGCGTGTACCCGTCGCCCGGCGACTTCGCGACCGCTTCGGAACCGATGTTGCCCCCCGCACCGGGCCGGTTCTCGATCACCACCGGCTGGCCCCAGGCTTTCGTCAGCTCGGCGCCGATCGCGCGGGCCAGGATGTCGGTCGTGCCGCCGGGCGGGAACGGCACGATCATCCGGATCGGCTTCGAGGGATAGGTCTGAGCCTGCACCGTCGCGGCCGCTCCGGCGACGAGCAGCACGGCAAGGAGCCTCAATAGCCGGCGCATGATCTAGCGCACCACGGCGTCGGCCGCCGAGATCGTCTGCCGCGCCCTGACGCCGGCCTCCGGCGCGAGCCGGAAATCCCAGTCGAGGCGCAGGAATGGCGAGGGAAGCCCTAGCTTCTTCGCTTCCTCCGGCGAGTCGATCTTCCGGAATCTCGCGATCAGCGAGTCCTTCACGGCGAACACCGCGTCGGAATCGAGATACGGATCGCCGTCGACGAAGACGTGGGTAATCACCTGGCGGTAACCCGGCGCCGACACGATCGCGTGCATGTGCGCGGGCCGCATCGGGTGGCGCCCCATCTGCCGCAGGATGTCGCCGACCGGGCCGTCGGTCGGCACACCGTAGAACTTCGGCTTGTAGGTCTGGAAGGCATAGCGCCCTGCGGCGTCCGACTTCACCCGCCCGCGGAGCTCGAACTCGGCATCCGGGGTCTGGATGTCGTAGACACCGTCCGCCTTCGCCTGCCATACGTCGATCGCCGCCCCGGCAATCGGCTTGCCGTCGACCGTGAGCACCCTGCCGCTGACCCACGTCGGCTCGCCCCGCGTCGTCGCGTTCCTCGTCATGTCCGCGCCATACGGAAACTCCGGCGCGCCGTGCACGAAGAAGGGCCCGAGCACGGTCGACTCGGTCGCGCCCTCGGGCATCGGGTGGTTGATCTCGACGACCCGCATCGAGAGCCCCAGAACATCGGAGAGCAGGATGAACTCCTGGCGCTTGTCGTCGCACTTCTGCCCGACGGCGGTGAGGAACTTGATGCCCTCGAACCACTCCTCTTCGGTCAGCTTCACATCGTCCGCGAACGCGTGCAAATGCCGGATGAGGCTCGTCATGATCTCCTTGAAGCGCGGATCCTTGACGTCCTTCAGCCGCGCGAGCACGGCGTCGGTGAGGTTGTCTTTGCTGACTTGACGCATGGTGAGTCCTCCGTTCTTCGTCACTCGAGCTTGATACCCGCCGCTTTCACGAGTTTGGCATTGTCCTCGAACTCCTGCCTGATCATCGCCTCGAACTCGGGTAACGGCATCGTCAGGACGTCGGCGCCGAGCTTCTCGATGCGGTCCCGCACCTCGGGGACCTGCAGCACCTTGTTCACTTCCTGGTTCAGGCGATCGACGGTCTCGCGCGGGGTCTTCGACGCCACCAGCAGACCCACCCAGAAGTTGTATTCCGAGCCAGGATAGCCCGCCTCGACGGTGGTCGGGACGTCGGGCAGCGCGCGCGCACGCTTCGCCGCTCCCACCGCGAGCGCGCGCACCTTGCCGTCCCGTATCTGCCCCATCGCCGCGACGATCGGCGCGAAATTGAAGTCGATCCGCTCGCCGATGATGTCGGCGATCGGTTCCGGCGCCCCTTTGTACGGCACATGGACGACCTCGATTCCGGCAGCGAACCGGAACTTCTCGGCGCCCATGTGTGTCGAGGTTCCCACGCCGGCCGAGCCGTAGGTGAGCTGCCCCGGTTTCGCCTTCGCGGCGGCGACCAGATCCTGCACCGTGTTCCAGCCCTTTGCCGGCGAGACGATCAGGACGTTGGGGATGGTAGCGATCGTCGCCACCGGCGCAAGCTCCCGGGGCGCGTCGAACGGCGGGTTGGGGCGGAACGGCACCATGGTGAACGAGGACGTGTACACGCTGATCGTGTGCCCGTCGGGCTCGGCCTTGGCGACGGAACCGGCGCCGACGACCCCCCCGCCCCCGATCCGGTTCTCCACGATCACCGGCTGCCCGAGGTTGGCCTGCAGCTTCTCCGAGATGACGCGGGCCATCGTATCCGACGCGCTGCCGGGCGACACGCCCGATACGAGACGCACGGTCTTCCATGGAAACGCCTGCCCCGCTGCGGGTGCAGGCGCCTGCGCGTGCGCCGTCGCGGCGAGCGCGGCGGCGGTGAGCGCGGCAATGTGCGAGATCAGGTTCATCGTCTGCCTCCTCCTGGCTACGTTCGCGGCAAACCGAGCCGCTCGGCCATCCAGTCCGCGCTGCGGCTGCGGTAGCGGTACGGCCGGTTGTTGGCGTTGTGCCCGCCGTCCTCCACCATCAGGAGCTCCACCGGTCCGGCGGCCTCGCGCGCGATCCGCTCCGCATGCTGCCAGGGGATCAGGCGGTCGAGCTTCGCGCCGACGAGGAATAGCGGGCACGTGATCCCCCGCGCGGTCTCCTTCAGCGTGAGACTTCGCGCGTGCTCGCGCGCCTCCTCCTGCGACACCTTGTGGCTGCGGAAGCGGAACGCCTCGCGGGTCAGCAGCGGCAGCTCGTCCCAGATCTCGGCCCAGTCGTACGGCCCGGAGATCGAGATGCACGCCTTGATCCGCGGCTCGTAGGCCGCCGCGCGCGCCGCGTAATAGCCGCCGAGGCTCACGCCCCAGCAGCCGATGCGCGTCGGATCGACGTCGCTCCGCGCCTGCAGCCAGTCGACGACCGCTTTCACCGGTGCTTCGAAATCGCCGCGAATCGGCAGGTCATATTCCGCCTCGCCCTGCCCCGGCCCGTCGAATGCGAGCGTCGCAAGCCCGCGCGCGTGGAATGGCGCCTCGTAGGCGTCCATCTCTTCCTTCGTGGAATCGAGGCCGGAGATCATGATGACGACGGGCGGCCGGGCGTCGCCCGCAGGCTTGCGCAGCACGCCGGCAAGCGTCTTTCCCGCGAACGGGATTGCCACGAGCTCGCCAGGTGGACGCAGATAGGGCAGCGCGAGGGTCTTGCACTCGATCGCCTGCGCGTGCGCAGCCCGCAGCTGAACGGGATCGATCACGAACACGAACTTCGCGAAATGGTAGTACACCGCCGCACGCGCAAGATGCTCGCCGGCGGTCAGCTTCCAGCCCTCGCCGAGCGCCTCGCGGCCGAGCCGCTCGTGGAGCGCAGCGCGCTCGCACCACGACCGGCACCAGTCCTCCCACCGGCGGATCCCGCTGGTGACCTCCTGGAAGTCGGCGAGCAGCACGCCGTTCGCGACGAACCGCGGCGCCCAGTGCGCAATGGCCGAGGCGACCCGCGGGTCTTTGCTGGTCGTCGCTTCGGCGCTCACGCGGGTCTTCGCCCCCACCAGGCGTCGTCGAGGAGCTTGCGGATCGTGGCGCGCTCGACCGGCCGCGGATTCCAGTAGGGCGAAGTCGTCGCGAGCTCGGCGGCGCGGTCGAGCTCGCCTCCGGGCATGCCGATCGCCTTCAGCGCCACCGGCGCGCCGAGCGAGCGTGCGAGGTCGTATAGCCCTTGCGCCGCGCTTTCGGCCTGCGTCGCCGCCCGGTCGGCGAGCCCCAGCGCACGGGCAACGCGCGCCATCGCATCCGGGACAGCGGGCGCGTTGTACGCTGCGGCGTGCGGCAGCACCACGGTGTGCGTCTCGGCGTGCGGCAGGTTCCAGGTGCCGCCGAGCGTGTGGCAGAGCTTGTGATGCAGCGCCATGCCGACCGCGCCGAGCACCGCCCCGCAGAGCCACGCCCCGTAGAGACAGTCCGATCGCGCATCGAGATCGGCCGCGTTCGCCTTCACTCGCGGCAACCCCTGCGCAAGCGCCCGGACGCCCTCCTCGGCCATCATCGAGTGGATCGGGTTAGCGTCCTGCGCGTACAGGCCCTCGACCGCGTGCGCGATCGCGTTCATGCCGCTCGTCGCCGAAAGCCCCACCGGCAGTCCGACGGTGAGCGCCGGGTCGTAGATCACCGTCTTCGGCAGCACCCGGGCGTCGCGCCCCGTCTTCTTCATGCCGCCCTCGGTGATGCCCCAGATCGGCGTCATCTCCGAGCCGGCGTAAGTCGTGGGGATCGCGAGGATGGGCAGCGGCGACTCGAGCGCGATCGCCTTTCCCAGCCCGGTGGTCGAGCCGCCGCCGATCGCGACCGCGCAGTCGGCGCCGAGCCGGGCCGCCTCGTCGCGCGCGGCGCGCGCGACCTCGACCGGAACGTGCATCACCGCGCGCGCGAAAACGCCCGCGCACCGTTCGCCGAGACGGCGGGCGACGTCCCCGGCCTGCGCCGCCTGCTCGGGAGTCGCGAGCACGAGCGCGCGCTTCGCGCCCAGCCGCTCGATCTCGCGCGGCAGCTCTTCAAGCGCGCCGACGCCGAACACGACCCTGCCGGGAAGCTGGTTGTAGGCGAAGCTACGCACCCAACCCCCCCCGTCCTCAGTCGGCCTTCGCCCCCGAGTCCTTCACCGCCTGCGCCCATTTGACGACCTCCTCCTTCAGGAAGGCGCCGAACTCCGCCGGCGAGTTGCGGCGGAACTCGAGGCCGAGCTGGGCGAGCCGTTCCTTCACATCGGGAGCCTCGAGCGCGCGGTTGATCTCGGCGTTCATCCGATCGACGATCTCGGGCGGCGTACCGGCCGGTGCGAAGAACGCGAACCAGGTGAGGTCGTCGAAGTTCGTGAACCCCTGCTCGTTCACCGTCGGGACGTCGGGCAACGCGGGCGAGCGCTGCGCGCTCGTGACGGCGATCGGGCGCAGCTTCCCGGCCTTCACCTGCGGCACGGCAGGCGGCATCGACGTGCTCGATACCTGCGTCTGCCCGGCGACCGCGGCGCCGACCGCCTGCGCCGGCTGGAACGGCACGTGGGTGATGTCGACGTTCGACGCGGTCTTGATCCGCTCCATCGAGAGATGCGTCGTCGTGCCGATCCCCGACGAGGCGTACGCGAGCTTCTCCCTGCGCGCGAGCTCGATCAGTTCCTGCAGGTTCTTCGCCGGCACCGACGGATGCACGGTGATGATGTTCGGCGTGCTCGTCGCGAGCACCACGGGCACGAAGTCCTTCAGCGGGTCGTACCCGGCGTTCGCGTAGAGGCTGGGATTCACCGCGTAGGCGACGCTGGTGACGAAGAACGCGTAGCCGTCCGGCGCGGCGCGCTTCACCTGCTGGGCCGCGATGTTCCCGCCCGCCCCGCCGCGATTCTCGACCACGAACGATTGTCCGAGCGCCTCGCCGAGCTTGGGCGCCAGCAGCCGCGCGATGATGTCGGTCGAGGCCCCCGGACCGAAGCCGACCACGAGCGTGACCGGGCGCTGCTTCGGCCAGTCCTGGGCGGCGGGCGCGCCCGCCCAGGCGAGCGCGGCGAGCGCCGCGACCGCTGCCGGAATCCCTCTCGTCACGCTCCCTCTCTCACTGCGGCGTCAGCCCCGCCTTGACCATGATGTCGCCGAGCACGCGGTACTCGTCGGCGACGAACCGGTCGAACTCGGCCGGCGTCATCGACATCGGCTCGGTGCCGAGCTTCGCCAGGCGATCCTTGACGTCCGGGGACTGCAACGCGCGGTTCACCTCGGCGTTCAGCTTGGCCACGATGTCGCGCGGCGTCTTCGCGGGGGCGAGCATTGCCACCCAGAACGTGGACTCGCCCTCGGGGAAGCCGGCTTCGGCGATCGTGGGGACATCGGGCAGTGCGTCGATACGCTTCGGCGTGCTCACCGCGAGCGGTTTCACCTTCCCATCCTTGACCGGGCCCATGCTGGACACGGCCGGCACCCAGGCGTACTGGATGCGACCGGCCATCGTCTCGGCGAGCATCGGCGGCGTGCCCTTGAGCGGCACGTGGACCGCCTTGACCCCGGCGGCGACGTTGAACTTCTCGGTGCTGACGTGCGCGCCGCTGCCGACCCCGGCGGTCCCGTAGTTGAACTCGCCCGGCTTCGCCTTCAGCATCGCGACCAGCTCCTTCACCGAGTTCACGCCGAGTGACGGCGGGACGATCAGGACGCTCGGCAGGCTCGCGAGCGGTGCGACGCCGGCGAAGTCCTTCAGGGTGTCGTACTGCAGGTCCTTGTAGAGCACATGGTTCACCGCGTGCCCCGAGGAGACGACCACGAGCGTGTAGCCGTCGGGTTCCGCCCGCGCGGTCTCCCGGATGCCGATCGTGCCGCCCGCACCGGGCCGGTTGTCCACGACGACCGGCTGACCCCACGCTGCAGTGAGCCGCTCCCCGACGATTCGCGCCATCACGTCGGTCGCACTCCCCGGCGTGAACGGCACGATTATCCGGATCGGTTTGTTCGGATAGCTCGCCGCGCCTTGGGCGAGCGCCGCCGGCGCCACTGCAAACGCGCTTGCCGCCGCGAACGCGGCGATTGCCGTCTTCATCGTTGTCATGACTCGCCTCTCCTCCAGATCTAGGCCGCGCTCCGGTTGGCGGCCGGCTTTGCCCAGTACTCCTGCGACGATTTCGCTGCCGCGAGCGCCTCGGCGCTCTCGAATCCGGGCGCCATCGACGCGTCGGTGCCGGCGAGCACCTGGTGGTGCTCGATGTTGAGCAGGCGTAGCCAGCTCTGCTGCCCCATCGTGAGCGCGATGAAGCAGCCGAGCTCGACCAACTCCGGCTCGGTGAAATGCCGGTGCAGCCGGTCCCAGAAGGAGTCGTCGGTCTCGAGCCGCCAGGTGATCGCCTCGGCGTAGGCAAGCGCCGCCTTCTGGCGGTCGTCGTAGCGCGGCGACTTCTCGAACTCGAGCAGATCCCGGACCTGCTCCTCGATCACGCCCCTCGCCTTCGCCTGGATCGACCGCTGGTTGCCGCAGTACTCGCACTGCACGGTGCGCGACACGTACAGCCGGCAGAGCTCCTTGATCGCGTGGTCGCACACGCCGTTGCGGAAGACGTCGCGCCAGGAGTTGGCGAACGCCCAGAACGCCGCCGGCACGTGCGCGCGCACCGCCGAGCTCTCCGGCCGCGGCGTGCCCTCGCGCCGGCAGCGATCCATCTCCGCTTGCATCTCCGGCGTCATCCGGCTCGGGTCGATGTAGCTGATACGCTGCTTGGCCATGGTGTCGCCTGGGTTCACTGGATCCTGCGTTGCGCCGGGATGACGTGCCCCGTTCCTCGGCGCGTCACTGCGGCATGATGCCCGCCGCCTGGATGATGCGCTGCGAGTCGGCGACCTCCCGTTGCACGAACTGCGTGAATTCGGGGATCGTCATCTGCATCGGCTCTGCGCCGAGCTTCTGCAGGCGCTCCTTGACGTCCGGGCTCGCGAGCGCGGCCTGAATGTCCTTGTTGATCTTGGCGGCAAGGTCGGGCGGCATGCCCGGCGGACCCCACAGTCCGACCCACAGGTTGTACTCGAAGCCCGGCACGCCGGCCTCCGCGATCGTCGGCACGTCGGGGAGCAGCGCCGAGCGCGTCGTGCTCGAGACGCCGAGCGCGACCACCTTGCCGCCCGTCACGTGCGGCACCGCCGCGGTGATCGGCGCGAAGTAGCAGCACACCCGGCCCGCGATCGTGTCGCCGATCGCCTCCGGAGTTCCCTTGTACGGCACGTGCGTCACGTTGGTCCCGGTCATGAGCTTCAGCTTCTCGAGGTTGAGATGCGTGCCGCTGCCCATCCCGGCCGAGGAAAAGTTGAGGTCACCCGGCTTCGCCTTCGCCGCCGCGATGAAGTCGCCGAGCGTCTTCCAGCCCGACTGCGGTCCGACGATCAGCACGTTCGGCTGGCCGGCGAGCGGCGAGAGATTCGTGAAGTCCTTGAGCGTGTCGTACGGCAGCTTGGCGTACATCGCCGGGTTGGACGCATGCGCCGAGGAGTTCGCGAGCAGCGTGTAGCCGTCGGGCGGCGACTGCACCACCACTGCCGAGCCGATCGAGCCGCCGGCACCCGGACGGTTCTCGGCTACCACCGGCTGACCCCAGTTCTCGGAGAGCTTCGCCGCCACGATGCGGCCGACGATGTCGGTCGCGCTGCCGGGCGTGAACGAGATGATCAGCCGGACCGGCTTGCTGGGATAGCCCTGCCCGTACGCCGCGCCGGCGGCGAGGAACGCGGCGCACGCCGCGGCAAACAGCTCACGAAAGCCCATCACTTACCTCCACGTTCTCCGGTTTCAACTCCACGCCCGACGCCTTCGCTTGCATGACGAGCATCGTGGCGAAATCCTGTTCGGTGAGCCCGTGCCCGATCATGTGCTGGATCAAGTCGCGGGTGATCGACGCGAGCGGCATCGGCACCTCGAAGTCGCGCCCGGCGTCGAGCCCCAGGTCCATGTCCTTGCGCAGGAGGTGCGGGGTGAACGTTACCTTGAAGTCCAGGTTCACGAACGCCGGCGTCTTGTAACGGGTGAAAACCGAGCCCATCACGCTCTTGTTGAGGAAGTCGAGGAAAGCGTGCCGGGGCACGCCCGCCTTCTGCGCGAGCACCGTGATCTCGGCGAGCGACTGCGTGACCACGCCGAGAAACACGTTGTGGCAGATCTTCACGATGCGGGAAAGTTCCCCCTCGCCGACGTAGCTCGAACCCTGCCCCATCATGTCGAGCAGCGGTCGGGCCGCTTCGTAGGCCGCTTTCGGTCCGGACACGACGAAAGTGAGCTTGCCCGCCTTGATCACCTTGGCGTTGCCGCTCACCGGCGCGGCGAGGTATTCGACCCCGCGCGCCGCGAGGATCGCGCGCAGCTCCGCCGACCCTTCGAGCGAGATCGACGAGCACTCGATCACCAGGTGCGGCTTCGTCGCCCCGGAGAGGAGGCCGGCCGGGCCGGCGATCACCTGCTTCACGTCGTCCCAGGTGGACACCATGCAGAACACGATGTCGCGCGACGCGAGCTCGGCGAGCGCGGTCGCGATCTTCGCGCCGTACTTCTCGAGCGGCTCGGCTTTCGCGCGCGTGCGGTTCCACACCAGGACGTCGGCGCCGCTTTTCGCGAGCCGCGCCGCCATCTCGTAGCCCATGCGGCCGGTGCCGATCCAGCCGATGGTGGGGCGCTCGTCGGTTGCCATTCGGTTCGGTCCTCGTTCGAATTTAGTCATCACGACACGCGGGGCCGGGGAAGGGCGGTGGGACCCTTCCCTTCCCACCGATTCCTCTCGTGCCCCTCAAAGTCAGCAAAAGCGCTGCCTTCGGCATCGGTCTTCGCTCTAGTACGGGTTGGCGATCGGCAGCTCTTCGGCCGGATAGAGCGAGATGATCTTCGCCCCCTGCGGCGTGAGGATCACCTCCTCCTCGATCCGGGCGGCGGAGATCCCGTCGGTCGCCGGGCAGTAGGTCTCCACCGCGAACACCATGCCGGCCTTGAGCTCGATCGGCTGCGTGAACGAGTTGACTCTCGAGACGAGCGGCCGCTCGTGCAGGCCGAGGCCGAGGCCGTGGCAGAAGTTGAGGCCGAACGCCTCCATCTCGCTCGCGAAGCCGATGTCCTGCGCGGTCGGCAGCGCGGCGGCAATCTTGTCGGTGCCGAGGCCCGGCTTCAGCAGCTCGATCGCCTTGTCCATCCACTCGCGCGCCTTGCGGTAGGCGGTCCGCTGCGCCGGGGTCGCGCGCCCGACGTTGAACGTCCGGTAGTAGCAGGTGCGATAGCCCATGAACGACTGGATGACGTCGAAGAACGCCTGGTCGCCCGGGCGGATCAGGCGGTCGGTGAAGTTGTGCGGATGCGGGCTGCAGCGCTCGCCGGAGATCGAGTTGATCGCCTCGACGCAGTCGGAGCCCATCTCGTAGAGCCGCTTCGTCGCGAGCGCGACGATCTGCGACTCCTTCACGCCGGGCTTCAGCGCCTCGGCGATGTCCTGGTACACGCCGTCCACCATCGCCGAGGCCATGTTGAGCAGCGTGAGCTCGTCGACGTTCTTCACCTCGCGCGCTTCCAGCAGCACCTGCTGGCCGTCGCGGACCTCCAGCCCCAGCCTCTGGAGCTCGAAGAGCATCGGCGGCTCGACGACGTCGATGCCGAGCGGCATGTTGCCGACACCCTCCTCGTCGAGGATCGCCTTGATCTCCTTCGCGCCGTCGCGGAAGAGCGCGATGTCCGCACCGGTCGCGCCGCGCATGCCGAGCATGCCGGCGCGGCAGTGGTCCTGGCGGAGCCACGGCGCGTAGAGACGATGGTGCTTCGCCGCCGAGCCGAAGTCCCAGATGTACGGGTCGCCGGTGCCGGTGAGCAGCGAGTAGCGAGTGAGCTTGTCGCGCGCCCACTCGCCGATCACGGTGCTCGTCGTGTAGCGGATGTTGTGCTGGTCGAAGCAGAGCAGCGCGCCGAGGCCCGACCTTGCGAGCGCGGCGCGCGTGCGCGCGAGCCGGTAGTCGTGCAGCCGGCGGAAGTTGACGCGTTCCTCGAAGTCGACCTGGGTGTGCCCCGGCGCCGCGAGCGGCCGGTCCCAGCGATGGTGCGGATCGATGTCGTCGGGCCGAATGACGTTCGGCGCGGGGGTCTTGGCGGCCATCTCCACCTCGTGAGCGTGTGGGCACCGGGCGAGGCGGGCGAGCTCGGGTACGCCTCCTCCGGTCGCCTCCGGGCGGACCCGCAGGCAGCAGCTCATGCAATCGTTTGCAGCACGATAGACTAACGGCGCCCGAGCTGGCAAGTGGTCCCGGCGACGAGGGACCGGTGCTGAAGGCATCGGCGGGAAGGACGCGGGGCGCCGCGGAGCGGCTTTGCCCCAGCGTATCGTGCAGACGAGAGATGCCCAACAAACGGCCGACGATTCAAGACGTTGCCCGGGCGGCACGCGTGCATCCCTCGACCGTGTCGCGGGTGCTCAACCCCCGCACCCGCGGCCTCGTCAGCCCGCCCGTGGCGAAGCGCGTCGAGGATCTCGCCCGCCGGCTCGGCTACACCCCCGACCCGGTCGCCGCGGGCTTGCGCACGCGCCGCTCGGCGACCGTCGGGGTCCTGATCCCGGACATGGCGAACCCGGTCTTCCCGCTGATCCTGCGCGGGATCGAATCGGCGCTGATGTCCGCGGGCTACACCGCGATCATCGCCAACACGGACAACGACCCCGCGCGGGCGCGCGATGCGCTCGACCGGCTCGCGGCGCGCCGCGTCGAGGGCGCGATCCTCGCGACCGCGACGCTGCGCGACCCGGTGCTCGCGCGGTGCCGCGCGCTCGGCCTCCCCGTGGTCCTCGTCAACCGCTCGGTTCCCGGCGACAAGGTGTCGGCGGTGGTCAACGACGACGCGGCCGGTATCGCGCTCGCAGTCGGGCACCTCGTCGCGCTCGGCCATCGCGCGATCGGCCACGTCGCCGGGCCGGCGCGGATCTCCACCGGGCAGGCGCGGCGCGCCGGGTTCACCGCGGCGCTCCGCTCGCGCGGGTCCGCCGCGCCCGTCGTCGCGGCGGACAACTACGACATCGTCTCCGGCGAGCGCGCGTGCAGCGAGCTCCTCGCCGCGAATCCGCGCCTCACCGCCATCGTCGCGGCGAACGACCTCCTCGCGCTCGGCTGCTACGACGCCCTCGCCCGGCGCGGCGCGGTCTGCCCGCGCGACGTCTCGATCACCGGGTTCAACGACATCACGTTCGCCGACCGGTTCTCGCCGCCGCTCACGACGGTGCGGATCCCGCACCGGGTGATGGGCGAGCAGGCGGCACGTCTGCTGCTCGCCGAGATCGCGGACCCGCAGGCGCCGAAGCAGGAGATCAAGCTCGAGCCGGCGCTCGTCGTGCGCGGCTCGACCGCCGCGCCTCGCACCAAAGGCCGCAAGCCATGACCCCGCTCGAGACCCTGCGGCTGTATCCGCCGCACGACTATTCCTTCGCCGGGTTCTTCGCGAGCCGCACGGCGCAGGATCCGGACCGTACGTTCCTCCTGTTCGAGGGCCGCACGATCTCGTGGCGCGAGTTCGACGAGGCCACGCGCCGCGCTGCGGGGGCGTTCGCGGCGCTCGGTGTCGAGCGCGGCGACCGGGTGGCCACGCTCGCGCCGAACCGCCCCGAGATCATCGTCACGTTCTTCGCGCTCGCGCGCCTCGGCGCGTGGCTCGTGCCCGTCAACCCCGAGCTGCGGGTGGAGGAAGCGCGCTACATCTTCGAGCATGCGGGAGTGAACGGGATCGCCTGCGCGCGGGAGGCCGAGCCGCTCGCCCGCGAGGCGTCGGCACGCATGTCGCCGGCGCCGTGGCGGATCCTGCTCGAGAGCGAGGGCGCAGGCGGCCTCCCCTCGCTCGCCGAACTCGCTGCACAAGCCGCGCCGCTGGAGGCGAACCGCGGCGGCGCCGAGGACATCTGCGTCCTCGTCTACACCTCCGGCACGACCGGGTTCCCGAAAGGCGCGATGCACAGCCAGCGCAACGTCGTGCTCACCGGCGAGGCGTTCGTCGAGCGGATGGCGTTGCAACCCGACGACCGGCTGATGGCGGTCCTGCCGCTCTTCCACATCAACGCGCTCTTTTACTCGGTGTTCGGTACCGTCGCCGCTGGGGCGTCGCTCGTCGTGGTGCCGAAGTTCTCGGCCTCGCGCTTCTGGCAGATCGCGGCCGAGACCGGCGCGACCGAGACCAACATCATCGCTGCGGGCGCGGCGATCCTCGCCCAGCGGGCGCGGAGCGAGCTCGTGCCGCACCAGCTGCGGAAGGTGTACGGCGGGCCCTTCGTCGCGGAGGTCGAGCGCGTCTGGCGCGAGGAGCTCGGCGTGCCGGTGATGCTCGAGGGCTACGCCATGACCGAGATCCCGGGCGCGTGCAACAACCCGTTCCCGGGCTCGGGCCGCGGCGAGATGGTGGTCGGCAGCATCGGGAAGCCGGCACGGCATCCCGATCCCGCGCTTCCGTTCGCCGAGCTGCGCGTCGTGGACGACGACGGGCGCGATCTTCCCGACGGCGAGGTCGGGGAGCTGATCGTCCGCACGCCGATCGTCACCAAGGGCTACTACCGCGACCCCGAGGCGACCGCTGCAGCTTTCCGCGACGGCTGGTTCCTCACCGGCGACCTCGTCCGGCGCGATGCGAACGGCTACTTCTGGTTTGTCGCGCGGAAGAAGGACATCATCCGGCGCCGCGGCGAGAACATCTCGGGCGCCGAGCTCGACCGCGTGATCGGCCAGCACCCGGCGGTAGCGGAGGCGGCCGCGATCGCGGTGCCGGCGTCACTCGGCGAAGACGAAATCCTCGTTGCCGTCGTGAAGCGGCCCGAGCACGCGCTGACCGCAGCGGAGATCGCCGAGTGGTGCAAGCCGCGGCTCGCGGCGCACAAGCAGCCGCGCTACGTGGTGTTCCTCGACGACCTGCCGCACACGCCGACCCACCGCGTGGCGAAGTTCAGGCTCAAGGACGACAAGACGCTCGTCGGGCGCGCGATCGACCTCGCGTCCGGCTGAATAACCGTCGTCCCGACGAAAGTCGGGATCCAGACAGCCGCCTGGATTCCGGCCCCGGATTACCGTCCTCCGGGTCAGGCGCGCGCCGGAACGAGGGTCAGTAGAACGCGTCCTGCCCCGGCGTGTAGGAGCGCTGCGTCTGCGCCGGGTTCCGGTTGATCAACGGCCGCCCGAACAGCGGGTGCGTAAGGCTCCGCACCTCGTGCTCGAGCGTAAAGAGCGGCTTGCCCGAATCGGGGTCGACCAGCTCCTTGAACCGGTACTGCCACGGGTCACTCTCTTCGAAGACGAGCCCGCGCTCGACGAGCTTGCGGTGGGGCCCGGCGAAGTCCGCGACGTAGATCGCGACGTGGTGGCCGTCGTAATCGGGAATCGGCCCGTCGGTCTCGCGATAGATCAGCTCCTGGTGTGGGCCGACGCAGGCGTGGGCGGCGCCGCCGTCCAGGCGCGCCGGTGCAGCCATGATCTCCTCGTAGAAGCCCACGATGCCCGCCGCGGTGCCCTTCGGCACCGTCAATTCCACGTAGGGAATGGCAAGCCGGCGGTCGCCGAAGCGCGGGTGCGGCGCGTGAATCCGGAAGCGGTTGCCCCAGGGGCAGGTCGCTTCGACCACGTCGCCCGGTCGAGCGAACTCGAACCGCGTACCGGCGAGCTTCGCCTTCACGCTCTCCAGCCGCGCTGCGAGCTGATCAAGGTCCGGCACGACCACCCCGATCACGCCGCGGAGGCGATGCGGATTCCCCGTCGGCATGTGGAACTGATTGCGCCCGCAGTTGAACCACATGTTCACGTCGATGACGTGAAGGTACGGATCCCGCGTGAGCCCGAGCCCGCCGACATAGAAGAGCCCGGCGATGCGCTGGTCGTCCTGGCGCAGGTTGACGTGCTCGAGCAGCACGATGTTGCCGACGCTCTCGCCGGCGCGGTCGAACTTCGCGCTCAGCGCGGCTGCATCCATCTTGGCGTTCATGGCGGCTAGTCTCCCTTGATCCCGGCGCGCTTGACGATCTCGCTCATCCGCGCGAGCCCGGCCTGCGTCCATTGCGTGACCTGCTCGGGTGGCGAGCCGACCGGCTCGAGCCCCTGCGCGACGAGCTTCTCGCGCACGTCCGGCGCGCCGACCGCCTTCACCACCTCCGCGTTCAGCCGGTCGACGATCGGCTTCGGTGTGCCCACCGGCACGACGATCGACGCCCAGGTAAACCATTCGAACCCGGGTACGCCCGCCTCGGCCATGGTCGGGACATCGGGGAGCAACGGCGAGCGCTTCGGGCTCGGCACGGCGAGCGCGCGCATCCGGCCCGACTTGATGTGCGGCTGCACGATCGACACCGCGCTGAAGTGCACCTGCACCTGGTTCGAGATCACGTCGAGCGCGGCCTGCGTCGCGCCGCGGTACGGGATGTGCACGACGAAGGTGCCGGTCGCCGCCTTGAACGCCTCCATCGCGACGTGCTGTGGGCTGCCGTTTCCGCCCGAGGAGTAGTCGATCTTGCCGGGCCGGCTCTTCGCGAGCGCGATGAAATCGGGGACCGTCTTCACCGGCAGATCGTTGTTGGCGACCATCACCCAGGTAATGCCGGCGACGACGCTCACCGGCACGAAGTCCTTGATCGGGTCGTACGGCACCTGGCGGATGTTCGGGATCATCGTCAGGATGCTGTCGTTCAGCGCGCCGATCGTGTAGCCGTCGGGCGCCGCCCGCTTCACCCGCTCGGCGCCGATCAAGCCGGCGGCGCCGGGCTGATTCTCCACGACGACCTGGCGGCCCATGTTGTCGCCCATCTTCTGCGCGACGATCCGCATCATGACGTCGACGGCGCTGCCCGCCTGCAGCGGCATCACCATGAGGATCGGCTTCGCCGGATAGTCCTGCGCCGCGCACGGCAGTGCCGCCGCGAGCAGGCCGGCGGCAACCGCCCGCGCGAATCTGCGCTTGTCCGCGTCCATCTGGAGCTCCTCCTCCGTTAGTCGAGCGCGGCGATCTTCAGCTCGCCGGCCAGCCTGTCCAGGCTGGCGCGCAACGGCGCCGACATCGGGATGCCCGACTCGGCGCGCGCTTTCCGCTTCCCGTGGCTCCGTTCGCCCGGCACCAGGATGCGCTCGACGCCCGGCATGCGCTCGGACGCGTGCAGCTCGCGCACCACGCGGTCGACTCGTCGCCGGAACGCGGTCGGATCGCCGAACGCCGCCGGATCGACCGCGAGGATCGTGTGCCCGGTGTTCGTGACCGACGTGTCGTCCTCGGTGAAGTTGACCACGTCCGCGCCCATCGCCGCGTCGTTGAGCGATCCGGCGAGAAGCCCCAGCACGAGCGCGAGCCCGTAGCCCTTGTAGCCGGCCTCGATCCCGCCAAGCGGCAGCAGCAGCCCCTCGGCCGCGCGCTTCGCGTCGGTGAGCGGGCGCCCGTCGCGCTCGATCACCCAGCCCTCGGGCATGGCCTTGCCCTGCTGCGCATAGACCTTGATCTTGCCGAACGAGGAGACGGTGGTCGCCATGTCCAGCACCACCGCCGGCTCCTCGAGCCCGGGCACCGCGAACGCGATCGGGTTGGTCGAGAGCAGCATGTCGAGGCCGCCCCAGGGCGCGAGATGGTTGGCGTTGCCGACGCAGAAATACATGCCGACCATGCCCTCGGCCGCCGGCATGCGGGCGTACAGCGACGCCGGCCCGGCGTGGTTGCTCATGCGTGCGCCGACCCACGCGACGCCGCTGGCGCGCGCCTTCTCGATCGCGAGCCGCGTGGCGAACCGCATCACGAGATGGCCCATCGCGTTGTCGCCGTCGACCAGCGCCGTCGCCGCGCGCTCCTGCGCGATGCGGATGTTGGGCTTGAGGTTCACCCCGCCGGCGCGGATGCGGCGAACGTAGTGCGGCAGCCGGAACACGCCGTGGCTTTCGCTGCCCCAGACGTCGGCCTCGGTCATCAGCTCCGCCACGATGTGCGCGTCGGCGTCCGGCATGCCGACGGCGCGGAGCGCGTCGGCGGTGAACTTGCGGAGCCTCTCGGCGGGGACCGGAGCGTTCATTGCGGCCTGAATCTAGCGCGAGCGAGCGCCGGGGTAAAGCGAGTGCTACAGTCCGCCGCGCAGTTCACTCGCCGGAGGGAACCATGATCACCCGCGGTACTCGCCGCGGCACTGCAGTAGGCGGGCCATGCCATCGGTAGCGCTGGACGGGCTCGAGATCGAGCACGATGGCACCGGCAGCGGGCCCGGCCTGCTCCTCCTGCACTCGCTCCTGAGCGACCGCACGGTCTTCGACGCTGTGCTGGCGCCGCTCGCGGCGCGGCGCCGGGTCACGCGCATCAACCTGCCGGGGTTCGGCCGCTCGACGCCGGTCGCGCTCGACTCGGTCGCCGACCACGCGGACCACGTCGCGCGCGCGATGGAAGCGCTCGCGCTCGGCCGCGAGACCGCGGTATTCGGCAACGGTTTCGGCGCGTTCGTCGCCGCGGAGCTTGCGATCCGTCACGGGGCGCGGTTCGACCGCCTCGTTCTCGCCGACGTCGTCGCCGCGTTCCCGGAACCGGCACGCGCGCCGTTTCGGGCGATGGCGGAGAAAGTGCGCGAAGGCGGTATGCAGGCGGTGCTCGATACCGCGATCGGCCGGATGTTCCCGCCGGAGTTCGCGGCCGCGAACGCGGACGCGGTCGCGGCGCGGAAGCGCGCGCTCGCGGGCGTCGATCCGGCGTGCTTTGCGCGTGCCTGCCTCGCGCTTGCCGCGCTCGATCTCGCGCCGCGGCTCGGCGGCATCCGCAACCCGACGCTCGTCCTGTGCGGGGCTCTCGACCAGACGACGCCCCCGGCGCTCGCTCGCGCGCTCGCCGCGCAGATTCCCGGCGCGGTCTATCGCGAAATTCCGGCGTCGGGACACTGTCCGATGCTCGAGCAGCCCGCGGCGCTCGTCGCGCTCGTGCGCGAGTTCCTCGCCTGAAACGCCTTTCCGGCGAACGCCGGAATCCAGAGGCCCACACCGCTGGACCCCGGCCTTGCGCCGGGGTGACGGGCAGGGAAGCGCGTCAGTTCGGCTTGATGCCGCCGCGGTCGACGACTTGGGTCCAGCGGTCGACCTCGGCCTTCATGAACTGCCCGAACTCCTCCGGCGTGCTGGCGATGACGTCGAAGCCGATCCCGTTCAGGCGCTCGCGGATCTCCGGCGAGCGCAGCGCTTTCACCGCGGCGTCGTTGAGCCTGAGCACGACATCGCGCGGCGTCTTGGCCGGCGCCCCGGCCGCCTGCCAGGAAGTCACGACGAGGTCGGAAAAACCGGCCTCGGCCATCGTCGGCACGTCGGGCAGCTGGGCGGCGCGCGTCTTCGCGGTGACGGCGAGCGCCCGGATCTTGCCGGCCTTGAGCTGGGTCGCGACAGTGCCGAGATTCTGGAACGACGCGTCGACCTGCCCGCCGAGCAGATCGGTGACCACCGCGGCGCCGCCCTTGTACGGAACGTGGATGCCGCTCGTGCCGGTCATCTGGGCGAAGAGCTCGAAGGTCAGATGGTCGGACGACCCGGTGCCGCTCGAACCGAACGAGACCTTGCCGGGGTTCTTTCGCATCTCGTCGAGCAGCTCCTTCACCGATTTCGCCGGGAAGTCGAGCTTGGTCACCAGCACGTTCGGCGTCGTCACCGCGAGGGTGATCGGCGCGAAGTCGCGGACGGGGTGGTAGCGCAGGTCCTTGAAGAGCGCGGCGTTGATCGAGAACACGCCGATCGAACCGACGAGAATGGTGTAGCCGTCGGGGTCGGACTTGGCCACGAACTCCGCCGCGATCGCGCCATTTGCGCCGGGCCGGTTCTCGACGACGGCGGGCTGACCGAGATACTCCTGGAACTTCGACCCGATCGCGCGGCCGACCGTGTCCGACGGACCGCCCGGCACGAACGGGATGATGATCTTGATCGGCTTCGCGGGGTAGGCCTGCGCGTGGGCGGCGGCGCCCGCGAGCGCGGCGACGAGCAGCACGACGATATTGACCAGCCGGTTCATTTCCTTCTCCGTTTGACTTCAGGCGCGGAGTGTAATTGCTTCGCCGCTCGTCGCGCCACATCGGGAACGCCACGACGACCGGCGACGAGTCCGACACGAGCCCGATCACCGCGTGCGTCTGGCTCGCTGCCTGCGCGACTCGTGTTATAGATTCGACGCTGGACCGCGCCGGGCTCACTCTTGGCGCGCCGCAGCGGGCGAGACCTCCGCAACCGGGGGGACAAGAAAGGGAGAAGACGAATGGAGATGAACCGCAGGGAGTTCCTTACAGCCGGCGTCGCCGTCGCGGCCGCGGTCGCCGCACCGCGCGCGCTGGCGCAGTGGCAGCCGAGCCCGCGCTACCCGGATCCGGCAATCCAGGTCATCGACCAGAGCTTTGCTCGTTATCGCCTCGCGCTCGCCCGGGTCGAGCAGATCGCCACCGGCATGCGCTGGTGCGAAGGGCCGGTATGGTTCGGCGACGCGCGCTGTCTCCTCTGGAGCGACATCCCGAACAACCGCATCCTGCGCTGGGACGAGGAGACCGGCGCGGTGACCATCTTCCGGAGGCCGGCCGACTTCCCGAACGGCAACACCCGCGACCGGCAGGGGCGGCTCCTCACCTGCGAGCACGGCAAGCGGCGGGTCTCGCGCACCGAGTACGATGGCACGATCTCGACAGTGGCGGACAAGTTCGACGGCAAGCCGCTCAATTCGCCGAACGACATCGTGTGCAAGTCCGACGGCTCGATATGGTTCACCGATCCGCCGTTCGGCGTTCTCGGCTTCTACGAGGGCTACGTCGCCAAGCCGGAGCTCCCGACCAACGTGTACCGTCTGGACCCGCGCAGCAGCGAGCTCGCCGTCGTCGCGGGCGACGTCAATCGCCCGAACGGCCTCGCGTTCTCGCCCGACGAGTCGAAGCTGTACATCATCGAGGCCGGCACGACGCCGCGGAACATCCTCGTCTACGACGTGACCGGCGGCGGTACGCAGCTTATGAGCAAGCGCCGGCTGATCGACGCCGGCCCGGGAACGCCGGACGGCATGAAGTGCGACGTGGACGGCAATCTGTGGGTCGGCTGGGGCATGGGCCAGGAAGGCCTCGACGGCGTGGCGATCTTCAATCCCGACGGCAAGCAGATCGGCCGCATCAACCTGCCCGCGCGGTGCGCGAACCTCTGCTTCGGCGGCACCTATCGCAACCGGCTCTTCATGTGCGGCAGCACCGGGATGTACTCCCTGTACGTGAATACCCAGGGCGCGGCCGGCGGCTAAGCCCGCTTCCAGGGAGGGTGGCACGCGCCGTCCTCGCGGATGAGGCGCGACCGCTACGGCGCCTGCGTCCTGACTCCCATGCCGGGGCGAGGGGCGCACGCCCTTTGCGCCTACGCGGGCCGGGCGATTCAGGGGTGCTAACGGGACGCTGGGGTTGTGGGGCTTTCGGGCGGGCCCCGGGGCACGTTATAGTCCGCACGGCCGACTCGCCAGTGGGGCAATGAAGGGAGAAACGAGTGCACGCCACCCGCATCCGCCAAAAAGACGGGGTCTTCTACTTCGCCAGCTTCAATGCCCAGGACCTGCTCCACAAGGTCCGTTTCATCAGCCGCTTCTACGGCGAGGGCGAGGAGATCGCGCCGTCGCGGGTGGCGCACGACGACGACGTTGGCCAGTTCATCGCGAGGATCGAGCGCACCGACAAGGCGTTCCAGCGGGCGCTCTCGCACAGCAAGGTGCGGCAGCTCCGCAACTTCTACGAGACCGCCGTCACCCAACCGCCCATCCCCGGCGCAGTGCTCCTCTTCACGCCCGAACGGCTCACTTTCCGCTCGACCGGCGACGACATCGGGAGTCTGCAGGAACCGTCCTCGAAGTTCTACATCATCGACGGCCAGCACCGTCTTGCCGCGCTGCACTTCTACCTCAAGAGCCATCCCGACGAGGCGGCGACGATCAATGTGCCGGTCACGATCTTCGACGGTCGGAGCGAGGACTTCGCGACCGAGATGTTCGTGATCATCAACTCCACCCCGACCCGCATCAACAAGAGCCACCTCGTCGATCTCTACGAGCGCGTGTCGTGGGCGGCGCCCGACCGCAAGTTCGCGGCGCGCATCGTCGAGAGGCTCTACAGCGAGGCCGACAGCCCGCTGCGCTACCGCATCAACCGGCTCGGCGGGCGCAGCGCGCGCGACAAGTGGGTGCTGCAGGCGGAGCTCTTCAACGAGATCTACCGCTGGGTGCGCGGCAGCTGGCGCAGGATCCAGGCCGCGGGCGGGGGCGCACGCGAGGCCGATCGCTACTACGGCATCATCCGCGATTTCCTCAAGGCAGCGCGTGCGGCGTTCACGGACGCCTACTGGGGCAAGGACAGCTACATGGTCACGAAGCCGGTGACGATCAAGGCGCTGGTGCGCGTGTGCGGCGATCTCGCGCGCGACGACGCCGAGCCCGAGGCGGGCCGGGTGTCACGCTGGGAGGACCGGCTCTCGCCCTGGACCGAGCTCGTCCGCAACTTCCGCTCCGAGGGCTTCTACGAGCGCTTCCCCGCCAAGGGCGAGGTCGAGCGCGTGGCCCGCATCCACCGCGAGCTCGCCAAGGCGGCCGAGATCGAGGTGAAGGGAAAGGACTGACATGACCCCCGGCTTTCGCATCCTGCCGATGCCGAACCGGCCCTCGCGGGCGCTCGTCGCCGCGCTGGCCGAGCTGCAGGCATCGCTCCTCTCGGACAGCATGAACCGCGTGCAGGGTGTAGGCAGCGCCGTCCTCCGGCCGATGCACCGCGGCGGCGGGCTCGCCGGCCCCGCGTTCACGGTGAAGGTCCCGTCGGGGGACAACCTCCTCGTCCACAAGGCGATCGACACCGCTGGGCCCGGCGACGTGATCGTGGTCGCCGCGGGCGGCCTCGTCGAGCAGGCGATCATCGGCGAGATCATGTCGTCGTGGGCCGCGAAGCGCGGCGTCGCGGGGCTGGTGATCGACGGCGCGATCCGCGATGCGGCGGCGCTCGCCGCGGGCACCTTCCCGGTCTACGCCCGGGGGGCATCGCACCGGGGCCCCTACAAGAACGGTCCCGGCGAGATCAACGTGCCGGTCTCGATCGCAGGGATGGTCGTGCATCCCGGCGACATCATGATCGGCGATGCCGACGGTCTCGTCGCGATCCCCCAGACTGATGCCGAAGCGGTGCTCGCGGGCGCGCGCGCGCAGAAACAGAAGGAAGACGCGTCGCTCGCGGCGATCGCGACCGGCAGTTTCGACCGCGCCTGGGTCGATGAAGCCCTCAGAGCACGCGGGCTGAAGTCCTAGCCCGCGCCGCTCGCGCCGCCACACGGTATTCGAGGACGGCGCCGCGCAGGCGAAGCGCAACGCTTCGCCGGTCGAGTCGGAGATTCGCTGGGCGAAGGTCGCGCGCGAGCGGTTGACAGCGCTCGACCGGCAGTAGATCCACCGCTTCCGGCCGCGGTTACAATCGCGGCTCCCTCCAAGGAGTCGCGATGGACCTCCCCGCCAACCACTTCAAGCGCGCAATCAGGGCCGGCCAGGCGCAGATCGGGCTCTGGCTCTCGCTATCCAGCCACTACAGCGCGGAGGTTTGCGCGGGCTCGGGCTTCGACTGGCTGCTTCTCGACAGCGAGCATTCGCCGAACGAGCTGGATATGGTGCTCTGCCAGCTACAGGCGATCGCGCCGTATCCGACGCACCCGGTCGTGCGAATCCCGTGGAACGATACGGTGACCGTCAAGCGGGTGCTGGACGTCGGCGCGCAGACGCTGCTCATCCCTTACGTGAGCTCGGAGGCCGAGGCGCGCGCTGCCGTCGCCGCCACCCGCTACCCGCCGGTAGGGGTGCGCGGCGTGGCCGGCACGACCCGCGCGAATCGGTTCGGCCGCGTCAAGGACTACGCGAAGCGCGCGCACGAGGAGCTCTGCGTGCTGCTGCAGGTCGAGAACCAGCCCGGGCTCGACAGCCTCGAGGCGATCGCGAGAGTCGACGGCGTCGACGGCGTGTTCATCGGGCCGGCCGACCTGCATGCCGCGCTCGGCTACCCCGGGGAGACCGCGAACGCGGCGGTCCTGCCGAAGATCGACGATGCGATCAAGCGGATCCGCGCCCTCGGCAAGGCGCCGGGCATCCTGACGTCCGATGAGAAGCTCGCCCGGCGCTATCTCGAGCTCGGCGCGCTCTTCGTGGCGGTCGGCGCCGACGTCGGCCTGCTTGCGCGCGGGTCGGAGCAGCTCGCTGCGAGGTTCAAGCAGTCATGAAGATCGACGTCCTCTCAGTGGCCGGGATGTACGGCCCGTCGATGGAGCGCCTCGAGCGCGAGTTCAACGTCCACAAGCTCTGGAACACGCCCGACAAGGCGAAGCTGGTCGCCGAAGTCGGCCCGCGCATTCGCGGCATCCAGGGCAGCGGGGGCTCGGCGGTCGAGGCCAAGCTGATCGACGCCCTGCCGAAACTCGAGATCGTTTCTTGCTTCGGCGTCGGCTACGACGGGGTCGACGTCGTCGCGGCGCGCAAGCGCAACATCATCGTGACCAACACACCCGACGTGCTGAACGACTGCGTCGCCGACCTCGCCATCGGCCTCCTGCTCGCGGCGAGTCGCGGCATCGCGTACGGCGACGGGTACGTGCGGGCGGGGAAGTGGCTGGCGGGCGCGATGCCCCTCACGACGAAGGTCAGCGGCAAGCGGCTCGGGATCGTCGGCATGGGCCGCATCGGCCGCGCGATCGCGAAGCGCCTCTCTGGCTTCGACATGGAGATCGGGTACCACACCCGGCGAAAGCAGCCCGACCTCCCGCTCGCCTACTACGAGCGGCTCATTGACCTCGCGAAGGACTCCGACTTCCTCGTGCTGATCGTCCCCGGCGGCAAGGAGACGTTCCGCATGGTGAATGAGGAAGTGCTCCGGGCGCTCGGGCCGAAAGGCATCCTGGTGAACGTCGCGCGCGGCTCGGTCGTCGACGAGACGGCGCTCGTGAAATGCCTCCAGGAAGGCACGCTCGGCGGCGCCGGGCTCGACGTGTTCGAGGACGAGCCGCGGATGCCCGAAGCGCTGTGGAAGATGGACAACGTGGTGCTCACGCCGCACATCGCGAGCGGAACGCACGAGACGCGCGCGGCGATGGGCAAGCTCTGCATCGACAACCTGGTGGAGCACTTTGCCGGGCGGCCGGTGCTGACGCCGGTGCCCTGATCCGCCATTTGGTGCACTGCGGCGCGGGGGCCTTGGGTTAGACTGCTCCGACTGATCCCGGGTGCACCCGGGACGCTTCGACCACCGAGGAGGAGACCATGGGGATCGCTCGTTTCGTGTCTGTGGCGGCCGTCGCCGCCGCGTTCGCAGCGCCCGCCGCGGCGCAACAGGTTACTTTCATGACCGGTCCGCAGGGCGGGTCGTGGATCCCGCTCGGCGGCGCGCTGAAGGGAATGTGGGAGAAGGAGATCTCCGGGCTGCAGATCACCCAGACGCCCGGCGCGGGCATCGCCAACGTCCGCGGCGTCGACGAGGGCAAGGCGCAGATCGGGTTCGGCAACTCGAGCACGACGGTGGACGGTATCGAAGGCCGCGCGCCCTATCCGAAAAAGACGACCAACGTGTGCCAGGTCGCCAACCTCTATCCGCAGTACTTCCAGGTCGTCGCCGCGGCCGACGCCAAGGTCAACTCGCTCGCGGACCTGAAGGGCAAGTCGGTCGTGACGCAACCGAAGGGCAACACCGCCGAGGCGGTCACGGCGATGGTGCTGCAGATCAACGGCATGACCTATCAGTCGCTGTCGAAGGTCAACTTCCAGGCCGCTTACACCGACGCGGTGGGAATGATGAAGGACGGCCACGTGCAGGTGTTCACGCTCGGCACGACGGCGCCCGCTTCCGCGGTGATGGAGCTCGCGAGCGCTCGTGACGTGAAGCTCGTCCCGGTCGACGACCGCACGATGGCCGAGATGAAGAAGGCGAACGCCGGCTACAACAAGCTGGTCATCAAGGCCGGAACCTATCCCAAGCAGGACCGGGACGTGCCGGTGATCGGCTATTCGACGCACGTGGTCGCCGCCTGCGATCTCGCCGAGGACACGGTGTACCGGATGACGAAGGCGATGGCCGCGAACGCCGGCAGCATGGCCGCCGTCGTGAGCGCGATCACCGGCCTCACGCCGAAGGACATGGCGCTCGATATCGGCGTGCCGTTCCACAAGGGCGCGCAGAAGTTCTACAAGGAAGCCGGCGCGCTCTAGCGGCGCCTCCGCGCGCAAGGTCGGCACGGGGCGGCTCATGCCGCCCCGTTTGTTCTGCAGAGGGAGGAATGTCCGAGCACGAGACCGCGCCCACCGCACCCGCCGGGCGCGCGCTCAGGCTGATCGTCACCGTGGTCGCGGTGGCGATGTCGCTCTACCACATGTACGTGGCGTGGTTCGGCCCGCCGGAGGCGTACGTTTTCCGCGGCACCCACCTACTCTTCACGATGACGCTCATCTTCCTGCTGTATCCGCTCAAGCCCGGCGGCGGATGGGGCTGGCGCACGCTCGACTGGCTGCTCCTCGCCGGCTCCTGGGCGTTCATCGCGCACATCTTCGTGAACTACGAGTACGTCAACAACCGCATCATCTACATCGACGAGCTGACGCGGCTCGACATGTTCTACGCCGTGCTCGCGACCGCGCTCGTGCTCGAGGCCACGCGCCGGGTCCTCGGGTGGGCGCTCACGCTGACGGGTCTCGCCTTCCTCGCCTATCCGCTCTTCTTCAGCAACGTCCGGCTCCCGGTGCTGATGGAGCAGGTGTACCTCTCGACCGAAGGCATCTTCGGCTCGACGCTCGGCGTGTCAGCGTCCTACGTGATGCTGTTCGTGCTGTTCGGCGCGTTCATGGAGAAGAGCGGCACCGGCCGGCTGTTCATGGACTTCGCGCTCTCGCTCGCCGGCGGGACCGCGGGCGGACCGGGCAAGGTGTCGGTGATCAGCTCGAGCCTTTTCGGCACGGTGTCGGGGAGCGCGGTGGCGAACGTCATGGTCGACGGGCCGATGACCATCCCGCTGATGAAGCGCAGCGGGTTCCGCCCGCACTTCGCCGCCGCGGTCGAGGCGACCGCCTCGACCGGCGGCCAGATCATGCCGCCGGTCATGGGCGCGGCGGCATTCGTCATGGCCGAGTTCCTCTCCGTCAGCTACTTCCAGGTCACGGTGTGGGCGATCATTCCGGCGATCCTCTACTACGTCGCGGTGTTCTTCGCGGTGCACTTCGAGGCGAAGCGCGTCGGCCTGCTCGGCGTGCCGCGGGCAGAGCTGCCGCGCTTCGTGCAGGTGATGCGAGAGCGCGGCCATCTCTTCATCCCGATCGTGATCCTGCTCTGGGGCCTGCTCGCGGGCTACAGCGCCCCGCTCTGCGCGCTCGTGGGCCTCGTCGCCTGCCTGCCGGCCGCGCTGCTCCGCAAGACGACGCGCGCGGGCATCACCTGGCGGACGGTGATCGAGGCGCTCGAGGAAGGCGCGAAGAACACGCTCTCGGTGGCGATCGCCTGCGCGTGCGCCGGCATCATGATCGCCGCGGTGACGATCACCGGCGCCGGGATCAGCTTCACCCAGGTCGTCCTCGAGCTGTCGCAGAACTCGCTCGTGCTCGCGCTCGTGCTGACCGCGATCGCCGGGATCGTCCTCGGCCTCGGCCTGCCCACGACGCCGTCGTACATCATGATGGTCGCGCTGCTCGTGCCGGCGATCGTCAAGCTCGGCACCCCGGTGCCGGCGGCGCACATGTTCGCGTTCTACTTCGCCATCCTGTCGGCGATCACCCCGCCGGTTGCGCTCGCTGTGTTTGCCGCCGCGAGCCTCGCCAAGGCGAACATGTGGGACGCCGGCTGGGCGGCGATGCGCGTTGGCGCGGTCGGCTACATCGTGCCGTTCATGTTCGTCTACGAGCCCGCGCTGCTGATGATCGGCCCGTGGCAGACTACCGCCGCCGCGTTCGTGAGCGCGACGGTCGGCGTCATCGCGCTCGCCGCGAGCCTGCACGGTTACCTGCTCGCGCCGCTCGCGATGTGGCAGCGGGCGGTGCTGTTCGCCGGCGCCATTCTGCTCATCGTCCCCGAGCTGATCAGCTCGATCGTCGGCGCTGCGATCCTCGCGACGATCGGCGGCATGCAGCTTTCCTCGCGGCGCCGGCGTACGGAGCCCGCCGCGTAGGCAGATGACTGGCCGCACCAGCTGGCCCGGGGTCGCGGCCGCGCTCCTCGCCGGCATCGTCGCCGCCGCCTATGTCGGCAAGCTTCCGCCGGCTCTTCCCGCGCTCAAGACCGAGTTCGACCTCTCGCTCGTCGAAGCGGGCTGGGTGGTCTCGACCTTCAACACCGTCGCGCTCGCTGCGGCGGTCGGCTTCGGGCTCGCCGCCGACCGCATCGGTGCGTTCCGCTTCGCGCTCGCCGGCCTCGCGCTCCTCGTCGCCGGCGGCCTGGGCGGGGCGGCCGCGCCGTCGGGCGCCTGGCTCATCGCGTCGCGCGCGGTCGAAGGCGCCGGGCTGCTCGCGGCGACGGTTTCGGCGGCGGCGCTGATCTTCGCCGCGACCGCGGCCGGCGACCGGAAGCTCACTCTCGGCATCTGGAGCACCTACATGCCGTTCGGCATGGCGGTCACGATGGTGGCTGCGCCGGCGCTGATCGACGCGGTCGGCTGGCGCGGCCTGTGGCTCGCCGTGGTCGCGGCGACGGTCGCGGCCGGCGCCGCGCTCGCCGCCCAGCGCAGGAACTACCCGCAGGCACCGCCCTCCGGCCGCACGTTCGGCGCGATCGTCGCCGGACTGCGCCAGCCCGGGCCGTGGTGGAACTCGCTGGTAATGGCTTTCTACGCCGCCCAATGGAGCGGCGTGATGGTCTGGCTGCCGACCTTCCTCTTGCAGACCCGCGGCACGTCGCTCGCTGCCGCATCGCTCGTCACCGCCGCAGTCGTCGCGATCAACGTGCCGGGGAACCTTACCGGCGCGTGGCTCATGCAGCGGCACATGCCGCGGGGCCTCATCGTGTGCGCGGCCGCGGTCATGATGGGGGCATTCGCGGTCGGCATTTTCGCGGAGGGCGCGCCCGACTGGCTGCGGTTCGCGTCCTGCCTCGCCTTCTCGTACGCCGGTGGCGTCATCCCCGCCGTGTCGTTCGCCGCGCAGAGCCATGCACGGTCGCAGTCGCAGGTCGCGAGCCTGCAGGGACTGATGATGCAGCTCTCGAACGTCGGCCAGTTTGTCGGCCCACTGGCGGTCGCCGCGGCGGTGTCGGCGAGCGGCCGCTGGGGCGACGCCGTCTACGTGATGGTCGCCGCCGCCGCGCTTACGTTCGCCTGCGGGCTGGCGGTCGCGCGGGAGAGCGCCGGCCAGTTGCCGGCACCGCCTGATCGTTTGCGCTGAATCAAATGCCGCCCGCGGCGGCGTGCCAGCATGGTTCGATAGGACAGCTCGCGTGGAGGAAACCATGCCGTACAAGACGATCCTCGTCCATCTCGACGTCGGCGCGCGCACCGGCGCCCGGCTCGATCTCGCCTGCCGACTCGCTACCCGGTTCGATGCCCATCTCGTCGGCGTGCACGCGCTCACGGAGATCCGACTGCCCGGCTATGCGGCGGTGATGACGGGCCAGAGCGACCAGCTCGCCGAGTTCCAGGCCCACGCGGCGGCCGAGCTCCGGGAGCGGAGCGAAGCGCTGTTCCGGAAGCGCGTCCAGGCCGCCGGACTCATCAAGACCGAGTACCGCGCGAGCCGCGCGGACGCGCTTGCGGCGGTGCCGCTGCATGCCCGCTACGCCGACCTCGTCGTCGCCGGCCAGCCGGACGCGAAGGACGCGAGCGGCGTCGAGCCCGATTTCGTCGAACGGCTGCTGCTCGCCGCCGGCCGGCCGGTGCTCGTCGTCCCGTACGCGGGCAATTTCAGCGATACCGGGCAAGCGGGTGCTCGTCGCCTGGAACGCAAGCCGCGAGGCGATCCGCGCGCTGACCGACTCGATCCCGCTGCTCCGCGAGGCCGAGTCGGTGCACGTCATCGCGTTCGATCCGGCCGCGGCGGTGCACGGCGAGGTGCCGGGCGCCGATATCGGCCTCTACCTCGCCCGCCACGGCGATCAAGGTGACCGTGTCCCAGCAGAGCGCGCCGGACGTCGACGTCGGCAATCAGCTGCTATCGCGCGCGGCCGATCTCGATGCCGACCTGATCGTGATGGGCGCCTGGGGCCACTCGCGGCTGCAGGAGCTGGTGATGGGCGGCGTGACGCAGACGATCCTGCAGTCGATGACCGTACCGGTGCTGATGTCGCATTGATCCGGCGCACCGCGCCGTCCTGAAGCGGTGCGCGCGGCTCACTTCTTCTTCGGTGCCGCTGCCGCCGGCTTCGGCGCGGGCTCGACGGACAGGGCGAGTGCCTCGGTGTAGGTCACCTCGACCTCATCGCCCTTCTTCACCACCTTGAAGTGATCGGGGTTCTGCACTTCGAGCTCGACGACGTTGCCGCGCGGGCCCCGGAGCGTGATGGTCTTCTTCTTCGGGTCCACGGCGATCACGTCCGCTAGCGCCGTGACCTGTCGCGCGACCGCGGCGGCGGGCCGTTCGCCCGCTTGCGCCCGCGCGGCGGCCTCGCTCGCGCTCACGGGCGCGCCGCCCTTGGTCTTCTTGAGCTCGAGCGTGAGCGCCTGCGCGTAGCGCGCGACCACGAAGTCGCCGAGCTTGATCCGGTCGAAGTTCTTGACCTCGTCGCCGGCGACGAGGTCGACGACGTTGCCCTTCGGCCCCTTCAGCGTCACCGTGCGGGTCGCCTTGTCGATGCCCACGACCTGGGCGGAGAGCTCCGCCGCACGGGCGATCGTGGCCTTGCCCTGCTCGCTCGCGACGACCGCACCGCCCGTGGCGGGGGGCTGCTGGGCAAAGACGCTCGCGGCGAACGCCGCAGCGAACAGGAAGGAAGCGAGGGGTGTCTTGATCTTCGGGGCGTAATCCTCTGCGTTGATGGAGGGAAAGAACCCGCGAGCGGCCGGCGGGGCCGTCCGGGGTGGAGCAGGGCGCCGAGCACGACCACTTCACCTGCCGTTTCCTGTTGCACCTTCCACCTCCTTCATGAAGGGGTGGGGAGATTCCAATTGTCCGAAGTGGGGAGTTTAGAATTGCCGCTGACAGGCCGATACCAGGTTCGATGCAGCACTCATGATCGCGTGAATTTTCGGTCGCCCGCCGAGGGCGCCGGGCAACAGGGGCGCGATGTTACCGCAGCGCAGCGTCCGGGGTTTGACTTGTCGCGGGCGCGGAGCGGACGTGCGCGCAGGACGAGCGCCGTGCGCTCAGGCGGATGGCGCGTGCATCCATCGGCCGGGCGTGTCCTCCGCGATGGATCACCGGCGCGACCGCGTCGACAGCGCGTTGGCGGCGGCCGCCTGGGGAAGAAAAGGCCTGCAGCGCGTGCAACGAAGGGGTTAGGACGCTGAGGAGGAGGAGCAGCCCCAAGAGCACCATAACCAACCGCAAGGCAGCAGGGTTGAAACCGGAACATCGAGGTTCTCCGGACGGGCACGTTTCCCCGGGCGCGATTCGTGGTGTCCATGATCGCGCGCGGGGGGACGTCGGACGGCACGGCTGCTTCCAGCGCTACTTCGCCGGTTCGACGCTGACCGCGAAGGCCTCACGGAAGGTGACCTGGACTTCGTCGCCGGGCTTCAGGCCGCGGATGAACTCGCGCGCCTTGGGATCGGTCACCTTGATCCGCCGGTTGTAGCCGCGCGGCCCGGTGACCTCGACGACGTTCTGGAACGTGTCGACGGCGTAGATCTTCACCGGCAGGCGCACCTCGTCGACCACCCCCGCTCCGGGCCGCTCCCCGGGCGCGGCGCGCGCGGAGAGGGTGCTCACGCCCGCCGAACCCGTCCCGGGCTTCACGACCTCCGCGAGAAGCGCTTCCTGATAGCTGACCGTTACGCGATCGCCGACTCTCACCTGCGGGAGGTTGCGCACCTCGGACCCCGCCTTGACGACCAGGCTGCGCCCGTCGGCCGCCTTCAGGGTCACGAGGCGGCTCGACAAGTCGATCGCCTCGACCGTAGCGACCGCCTTCTGAGTCTCGGTAATCTCGAGCGGCGCGGGCGTCTGCGCGCAGCCGGCGGCAAGCGCGACGAGGGCGGCGGCGAGGGCACTCGCCCCGCGCCGTTTGCGATCGGTCAGAAAGAACGCGTGCATTGATGTGCTCCTTTTCAGGAATGAATTGCGGTGGTGGGAACGCAGGCGCAAGCCGCCCAGGGTCACCGACGGCCGATGTTACAGCTGGGGTCCGTCCCCGGCTCGAAGAAGCACCCGTGGCGCGCCGCGCACGGTACAGGCGCGCCTGCGGGCGCGTGACGGCCCGCCTCACACGAGCGGTTTGCGAGCATAGTCAGAAAGCGTGCAAGCACGTCCATAGGCCGACGGTCATCGGGAGTCACGAAAGCGGGGAGCACTGCGATGCTAGGACGAGTCGCCACGGGAACCTGTCCGGTACACGACAGTTCCCGCCGGCAAATACGGATACGGATGCGGGCCGCATAGGCCGAATGGCCCAACTGCCCGTTCCTAGGAGCCGCCGACGGCGATCCATCGCGGGTTGGCGCTGTCCTCGTCGGCCCGCAAGCTACGCTTTGCCCGTTGCTGCTACGGTCACCTCGCCGAGTTCCTTGGAGTTGCCGTCACTGCGAATCGCAGCTCCGCGACGGTCGTCTGCGCTTCGGGGAGAAGGTCCGCGCGACCCTCGGAGCGCGCTAGCCGCAGGGCTTCCGACGCAAGGGCGAGCGCCTGTTCGCGGTCGCCCTGGGTCGCGTGGACCTTGGCGAGGGTGATGCGGGCGCTCACCGCCTTCGGGTCCCGCCGGATGACCTCCTGCAACATCCGCTCCCCCTTGACGGCGTCCCCTCCGAGAACCGCCGGGAGCCTGACCAGGAAGGTCGCCTTGGAGGAAAGGGCATCCAGATGCCCCGGATTCAGTTCCAGGGTCCGGTCGAGCGCGGCCATCATCTGCCTGAATCCGAACACTGCGGAGAGGTTCTCTCCATCGATGCGCATCTGCTCGCCGAGACTGCAGAAAAGCGCGAAATGCGCGTCGGCAAGCTGGGCATCTGCGGCCACCGCGCGTTCCGCGAGCGTCTGGCTCTGCTGAAAATGGGTCAGGCGCACCGCGCGCTCCTTCGCCGCCCGTCCAAGGTCGCATTCCTTCTGCGCCGCTGCGCTCAACTCCGCGGCTGAATTCTGCGCCAGCGCGATCCCGGAAGGGACGCACAAAAGAGCCAGCAAGACACCGAGAACCCAACTCCTAATCGCGCTCATGATTCTTCCGCTTTCGTTTCAGTTATCTTTGACCTCTCTCTGCGTTCGCGAGCCCATCCTGGGACAGCGAGGGCAATGCCGTGAACCGACCCTTTCGGGCGGCCAGCCGCTTCGCGCCCCGGCACGCGCGCTACGGGTTGCAAACGCTCGGCGCGGACATCATCGAGAGTACATCGGCTCAGCTTTTCCGTGCCGTCGAGCGACTCCTGCCGCACTTCAGGGTGAGCCTGCGCGGGCGGGTGCGGAACCACTAACAATCAAACCTGCCCTCGCGGGGCGCTTTCGTCTCGTTCCGGTCGCCGCGGCCGCGGTGGCCGCGGCCCCACGACTGCGGAGTGCCACTTCACCCCGTGCCAGACGCCGTTGACGCCGTCGCCGTTCTTGTCGCCGGTCTTCGTGTCCTTGGGAAAGGTGTAGAGCGGAAACCTCCATCGTCGGAATCGGCGGTCGATCCACGTATGCTAGGTCAATCAGCCGCACACACCTGTCTGCCGGACGACAACTGCCCCGAGCGACGCCCGCTCGCACCGACTCGCCCGGTGGCGGAACCATCTCACGCGCGCCACGGAAACTGCTCCTCACTTCTTGGGCAACGCCGGTTTCAGGTGCGGCAATCCCGCGTCGTCGATGTCGAAGTCCGGATCGAGCAGCGTCTTGCCCTGGGCGCCGAGGTAGTCCGACTGCACCTTCAGCCACTCGCTCGGCTTCTGCTGCTTGGCGTACGCGATCAGGCGGCCCTCGAGATCGCGGACGATCTCCAGGTTCTGCGCGGCGACATCGGTTTTCTCGCCCGGATCGGCGATGAGGTCGAAGAGCTCGGTCTTGCCCGGTAACAACGCGATCTTCACCAGCTTCCACTTGCCCTTGATGATGGCGCCGCGGAACACCTCGACGTTGACCAGGATGTCCTCGTGCGGCGAGGGTTTTCCCTCGGCGACCGTCGCCCAGATGTCCGCTCCGTCGAGCGGCTTGTCGGCGGGGTTCGCCTCGGCACCGGCCAGCGCGAGTGCGGTGGGCATGATGTCCACCATGTGCAGCGGCTCGTCGACGACGCGCGGCTTGAGCCTGGCCGGCCAGTTGAAGATGGTCGGCACACGGACACCGCCCTCGTGCAGGCTGCCCTTGCCGCCTCGGAGCTTGCCGTTGCTCGCCGGCAACGATTCCTGCTTGACGCCGCTCGCGCTGCGCTCCTCCTTCGAGTGCGCTCCGCTCGCCACTACCGCGCTGCGAGGTCCGCCGTTGTCGCTGCTAAAAACGATCAGCGTGTTCTCGCGCAAGCCGCGCTTTTCCAGTGCGGCGACGATTCTTCCCACCTGGTCGTCGAGCGACGTGATCATCGCTGCGTAGGTCCGGCGCGTCGGATCCTTGATAGTGGACGCGTAGCGGTCCTGGTCGGCCTTCGGCGCCTGATAGGGGGCATGGGGAGCGAGCGACGCGAAGTAGAGGAAGAACGGCTTCGTTTTGTCCTGCTTCTCGATCAGCTTGACGGCCTCATCGCCGAACAACGTGGTGACGTAGCCCTTCTCGGTGATGAACTTGCCGTTGCGCTGCCAGTCGGTCACGCCGCTGCGCTGATGGGTGAAGTAGTCGACCTCGCCGACCGTGTTGCCATAGAAATGCTCGAACCCGCGGCTGTTGGGCCAGAACTTCTGGTCGGCGTGGCCCAGGTGCCACTTGCCGACCATCAGGGTCCGGTAACCCGCTTCCTTCAGCGCCTGAGGCAGCGTCCGTTCGTCGGTCGGCAAGCCATAGCTGTGGTTCGGGAAGATCACCAGCGTCTGCAGGCCGTAGCGCATCGGGTACCGGCCCGTCATCAACGCCGCGCGGGCCGGAGTACAGACCGGCATGCCATGGAACGATTCGAGCTGCACGCCCTCCTTCGCGAGCTTGTCGATGTTCGGGGTCTTGATGTCGCTCCCGCGATAACCGAGATCGGCATTGCCGAGGTCGTCGGCCAGGATGACGACGATGTTCGGCCGATCGGCGGCGACGGTCGGCGCCGCGGCGAGGAGACCGAGGCAGAACAAGGACAGGAACTTCAAGCGTTGGAATGCGTTCATGATGAACTCGCCTCTCGAAAAATTAACCCGCGTCAGGCTCGGTTGCGGGAGTGGTCGTCTTACTTAAGCTGCACGTTGACGGCGGTGATCCTGCCGTCGAATTTGAACGGCCGGCGGTCGAAGTAGTCGAGCGAGACCGGCGAGCCGAGATCGATGCCGACGTCGAAACTCTCGCTGGCGGTGAACGCAGCGGGCACAGTGCGCTTCACGGTCGTGCGGGCGACTTCCTTGCCATCGACCGTCAGCACCACCTCCCCCGGCGCGCCGGGCTTGGCGATCGTCGTGTCGACCTCGATCTTGCGCCTGCCGGCCGCGATCTTCTCCTTCGAGCGCGCGAGGTAGCGTTCGATGACCATCATGTTGTATTCGTAGACGAGGTCGCCCTTGTCCATGTAGAGCGCGAGTCCCCCTGAGGCGCCGCCCAGCGCGTAAAGCGTGCCCGTGGCGTTCTCGCCGAGCTCGGCATCGATGGATACGCGATTGCTCTCGCGCCCAAGACCCGGCGCGGTGAACTCCGGCATGCGGGTCGTCGTCGCGTCGAACCGCCAGCTCGTGTAGGGCGTCTTCACGCGGTCTTCGGGGTGCAAACGCAGCCAGTTGCCGGCGCCGATCGGGAACGCCTTGTTCGCCTTGGCTACGCTCAGGAACAGAGCCTTCATCTGCTCGAGGCGCTTCGGGTCCTTCTTCGCGAGATCGTCGGCCTGCGTGAAGTCACTGCGTAGGTCGTAGAGCTCCCAGACGTCCTTGTTCGCGTCCCAGTCCTTGATCGTGTTCGCCGACCCGGCCGCATCCCACGGAACGAACGGGCCGAACGTGCAGGCGTACCAGCCGTCTTGATAGATACCGCGGCTGCCATTGTTGTCGAAGTACTGGGTGCGCTTGCGGCCCGCCGCCTTGGGATCCGCGAACGTGTAAGCCATGCTGACGCCGTCGATCGGGTCCTGCGTGAATCCATCCACCACCTTCGGCGGCTTGATCCGGAGGACTTCGTAGAGCGTCGGCGCGATGTCGTTGACGTGGTGGAACTGGGACCGCGGCGTCTTGTCGGCCTTGATGCGCGCCGGCCAGGACATCGCCATCGGATTGCGCGTGCCCCCGAAATGCGAGGCGACGAGCTTGGTGTGGTGGAACGGCGTGTTGCCGGCCCATGCCCATCCGGCGTGGTACATGTTGTCGGTCTTGGGGCCGCCCAACGCATCGAGTCCGCCGAGCTCCTTGAGGGCGGCAAGCTGCTCCTCCATGGTGTTGGGGATGTTGTTCTGCGCGAGCAGTTCGCTCACCGTGCCGATTTGGCCTTCGGCGCTCGAGCCGTTGTCGCCGAAGACATAGATCACGATCGTGTTATCGCGGACGCCGAGGCGCTCCAGCTCGTCGACGATCCTGCCGACCTGGGCATCCACGTGCTCGGTGAATCCGGCGAAGAGCTCCATCAACCGCAGCTGAAAGGCGCGCTCCGAGGCGGGGACGCTGTCCCAGGACGCCATGCTCGCGGCGCGTGGCGTGAGCTTCGCGTTGGCGGGAATCCAACCGAGCTCCTTCTGGCGCTTGAACGTGCGCTCCCGCAGCGCGTCCCAGCCGTCGTCGAACTGGCCCTTGTACTTGTCCGCCCATTCCTTGTTGATGTGGTGCGGGCCGTGCGAGGCGCCGGACGCCCAGTACATGAAGAACGGCTTGTCGGGCGCGTACGCACGATGCTTGCGCAGCCAGCCGATCGCCTGGTCCGCCAGGTCCACCGACAGGTGGTACTTCTCGTCGTGCGGCGGCTCGATCACGTTGAAGTTCTCGACGAGCCGCGGCTCCCACTGCGAGGTCTCGCCGGAGAGGAAGCCGTAGAAGTAGTCGAAGCCCATTCCTTCGCCGGTCGGCCAGTTGGTGAACGGCCCCATCGCCGTGGTCTCGGTCGCGGGCGTGTTGTGCCACTTGCCGAACGCCGCGGTCTTGTAGCCGTAGTTCCCGAGCACCTTGGGAAGACTGGCCGAGGTGCGCGGGATCACGCCGGTGTAGCCGTCCCAGTCCACTGCGCGCTCGGCGATCGTTCCGGAGCCGACGCGTTGATGATTGCGGCCGGTAAGGAGTGCCGCGCGGGTCGGCGAGCAGATCGACGTCGTGTGGAACGTGTTGTAGCTGATGCCCTGGCCGGCGATGCGTGAGAGCGTCGGCGTGCGGATCGGCCCGCCGTAGGTGTCCGGCAGGCCGAAGCCGACGTCGTCGAGCATGACGATCAGGACGTTCGGCGCGTCCTTCGGCAGGTGGCTCTTCTCGAGGCGCCGCTGGTGCTTCGATTCCTGCAAGGTCGGGCCGGCGACGCTCGCCGAGGGCGTCGGCGGGAAGGGCAGCACCGAGCCGTCGGCTGACGGCGCGGCCGCCGGGCCGGCTGGAGCAGGAGCCCGCACCAGACGGCGATGACCGGGATGCTGATCAGGTGGATCAGCGTCAGCGCCAGTCCGATCGCGATGCGGCGCGAAGCCGGCCGGGGCGCGCCGGTCGGTCGCGCCGAGGATGATCATCAGGAAGCACGATCGTCATGCACGACTTCGGCCACCAGCGCCGGCGACCAGCGAGTAGCCGCCCGGCGAATGCGCGCCGTAGCCGTTGGAGGCGAAGCCCTCGCGCCACGTCGAAGCCGGCCGCGCCGCTGGCGATCACGTACAGCACGCCGCCCGCCGGCGATGGCGCCGAGCACCTGCGCCACGACGTAAGGCACGAGCTTCGCTCGCCGGGAAGCGTCCGCCCGACCCACAGCCCGATCGACACGGCCGGATTCAGATGGCAGCCGGAGATGTGGCCGATGGCGAAGGCCATGGTCAGCACCGTCAGCCCGAACGCGAGCGACACGCCGAGCAGGCCGATGCCGACCTTCGGAAACGCGGCCGCCAGGACCGCGCTGCCGCAGCCCGCCGAGAACGAGCCAGAACGTGCCGAGACGCGTCGCTCTGTCCGCCGCGCCCTTGGCCGCGTCCACGCCTTTGTTGTTGTCGTCGCGCCGCTTCTCGACCGGCCCCTTGTCGTCGACGCCGGCCGTGCGCTTGGCGGTGTCCGCCGCGGCTTCCTTGGGATCGCAACGACCGCCGACTCCGACAGTGGCCTTGGTGGCCGCGCTGCGGGCTGCCTTCTCGGCCGTGCATTCCGGATCGAGCGGGCCGGCAAGCGCGAACTGCGCGTAGATCGCCGCGGCAAGCGTCATCGTCGTCAATGCGGATTTCTTCATCATATGTCCTTCAGGTAATTGCATCGCCCGCCCCAGTGGCCGGCGCATGCTTAGACTTCAGAACTTGTAGACCATCTTCAGCCAGATGTAATCACCGTCCAACCGATTCTTCGTGTCGAGCTCAGGCAGCCACTTCAGTTCGACGACCAGCGACTGCTTGCCGAGCGGCTGGATGTAACCGAGCACTGGGCCCAGGCCGGCGGTCTGGCCCTTGAAGCATCCGAGCACGGCGCCGGAACCGCTGTCGCATGTGACCTGCTGGAAATAGAAGCCCTCGGCGCCGAGCGTCACGAAGCCCGAGCCCGCCGGGAGAATCTGCTGGATCGCGCCGTCGAGGTGCAGCAGCGAGCCGCTTTGGTAGTTCGTGTCCGGGTTCTCGGTATTGATCGCGTAGCCGCCGTGCAGCATCGCGTTGAAGCCGGACTGCTTGTTGCTGTAGGCGACGCCGACCATCGGATCGAACGTCCAGTAGTTCAGCCCCGGGTTGCCGAGCCTGCCCTCTTGGTAGTTGCCGGTCGGGGCGAAGATCGGCAACAGGGCGTCGATCTGCCAGTCGCCGTTCTTCCACGCCAGCATCACCGGCACCACGGTCAGGTCGCCGAAGCCCGACACGTTGCTCTGGCGTCGCACGGTGCCGATCGGTGCCTGCACGTTGGCCGAGACGTTCAGCCAGCTGTACGGAAGGAACGCCGAGAAGGAGTAATGCGCGCCGCCGAGGACCGTCTGCTCGAACGTGTACCCGCCTCCGAGAACGAAGGTGTTGGCGGTCGCGTGCAGATTGGAGGCGATACCGGCTGCCGTCGGGAGCTGCGCCGACGCCGTGCCGCTGTAGTTCAGGTACATCGGTTTTCCGAACCACCCCGGGGCCGTCGGCAGGACATCCACCAGCGTCGCATTGGCGCCGGGCAGGATGTGCGATGTACCGCCTTCTCCGGCGATCGTGACTTCGGGGTGCGGCAACGAGCGCCGCAACCATCGCGCCTGCCAGCATGGACTGCCAGAGTTTCACTGCGAGCGGGGCCAGGACCAGCGGGGTACTGGCGAGCGCTAGCCTGCGCATGCGAAAGCTCACTGCGGCAGGGCTCGCTCAACGCACCGGGTTGACGACGACGTACTGCACGCTGGTCCCGGCGTCCCCGCGAACTGCACTTTCTGCCCGCTCTGCAGGACTTCGTCGATGCTCGTGTCGGCGTGTACGGCAAACGACTTGAGCGAGCGCAGCTACTTGCCCATGGCCGACAGGGCCTCGATCGCTTTCGTGTCGCGCTCGCCGGCCGGCGGCGCCGGCTGCTGCGCAGGGGCCCGCGACCATGAGCGCCGCGGCTGCGGCGCCCACAAGGCCGTGCACGGGTCGCGCCGCGGCCGACCGCGGGGTTGTGGAGGTTCTCACCTGGAAGTTCTCGGTTGAATCGAGCGCACGCCTGGCGTGTCGCCGGCGTCCCCGTTCGCGCCACGGGTCGAGAGGGCAAGCTCGCGATTACCGCGGCGACTGTCCGGCGAGCGTGCTGGGCCACACAAGCATGTTAGGGGCAGTCGCGCCGCGTACCTGTCCGGCGCGCGACAACTTCTGCGGTCGCGCCGGCCCCCGGAGACCCAGGTGCACGGCCGGCCATTTCCGAACATAGGAAGACGGACCCCGCCGATGAGCGGGGTCGTGCTGCGAGGAAGATCCACCTCCCGGAAGAGCCCCGCCGGGAGGAGGGGTAGCGGGGTGTCTACCGGGAGGTCGGTGGAGCTTACGTCCCCGGCTGCTTTTGCGTGCCGGTCACTTCCACGTCGACACGACGGTCGGGCGCCAGGCACGCGATGAGCGCCTGCCGAGTCTTCGCCTGGCCCTTGGCCTTGCAGTCGGCTTCGGTGACCCGCACTTGCGTCTCGCCGCGACCCTCGGTGGTGATGATCGAGGCCGGCACGCCTTCCTTGACCAGGAAATCGGCGAAGGCACGCGCGCGCTGCTCCGACAGCTTCTGGTTGTGCGCTTCCGGGCCGAGCGGATCGGTGTGCCCGATCACCTTGACCGAGGTCGCGGTAAAGCCGACCTGGCGAAGGGCGCTGATCACTGCGTCGGCGCGTTGGCGGGCGACGTCCGACACCACGGCGCTGTCGAACGCGAACAAACCGTCGGCCTGGAGCGAGAACGACCGCGAGACCGGCGCCGGGGGCGGCGGAGGCGGAGGCGGAGGCGCCGGCTTCACCACCGGCGCGGGCGCCGGCGGGGGAGGCGGGGGCGCGGGGCGCGGCGCTTCGGCCACGCGCGGCGGCTCGCCAAGCGGGATCTGGAGACCCACCGACGCGATCCAGTCCCCGAAGTCGCCGCCATCGCCGTAGTGGCCGTTGTTGCTGTCCCACCGGTAGCGCGCGTCGGCCACGAGGCGGCCCCAGCTCGAGAATGGCCAGACTAAACCGGCGCCGGCATTCAGCGCCCAGCTCCACGCGTCGGAGCCTCCGACGTCGTCGTTGATGGCGCCCGCACCGGCGACGAGGTAGGGTTGCACGGCGCGCTCCTTCCACGCCGCCACGCCTTCGCGCCGGATCGGGAACCACAGCGCGTCGAGCGTCAGAGTCCAGTTCTTCCACTTGCCCGGCCCCCCGGATTTCGCGTCGAGCTCCTCGTACGCGGTGCGGAATTCGAGGTTCCAATTCGGGTGGACGGGCCTGCCGACCGTAAGACCGCCACCCCACCCGTCATCGGCCTGGCGCTCGCTGTCGCCCCAGGTGTAGGAGCCGAACGGCGTGAGGTACCAGCGATGGTCGAAGTAGCGGCTCGGCTCGTAGGTCTGTTGCGTGGAAAACCACTCAGACGTTTGCGCCTGCGTAGCCAAGGGGGCGGCCAGCGCGAGCATTGCGGCGCCGGCGAGAGTTGATCTTTTAAGCATAGAGGGTTCCTCACCTTTCGCTTGCTGTTCTTCGGCCAGATCCTGCGCACCTTGCGCGCCGCGCAAGCACACAGCCCATATTAGCCCGAATACGCCAAGCGCGTCCCCGCCGACGAGCGCGCGCCTGGCGTGTCGCCGGTGTTCCCGTTCGCGCCACGGGTCGAGAGGGCAAGCTTGCGATTACCGCGGCGACTGTCCGGCGAGCGTGCTGGGCCACACAAGCATGTTAGGGGCAGTCGCGCCGCGTACCTGTCCGGCGCGCGACAACTTCTGCGGTCGCGCCGGCCCCGGAGACCCGTTGCACGGCCGGCCATTTCCGAACATAGGAAGACGGACCCCGCCGACGAGCGGGGTCGTGCTGCGAGGAAGATCGACCTCCCGGAAGAGCCCCGCCGGGAGGAGGGGTAGCGGGGTGTCTACCGGGAGGTCGGTAGAGCTTACGTCCCCGACTGCTTTTGCGTGCCGGTCACTTCCACGTCGACACGACGGTCGGGCGCCAGGCACGCGATGAGCGCCTGCCGAGTCTTCGCCTGGCCCGAGGTTCACAACTTCGGCGAGATCCGGGTCGGCGACATCCCGTGGACCGTCTCGAGCTCGTCAGCGCGCTGTCGACCATCGGTCTTGCTGTCGCACTCGTGCTCGCATCCCTCTGGCCGGCGCTCGAGTAGCGTCGGGCCGCGCTGGCGGAGCGGCCGCAGCTCGCCTGCGTCAATCTGACATCCCAGTCAGGCATAATTACCGGTTCGACGACAGATTGGCAGTCAGGACGTGCAGGCCAACGAGCAGCGAGCAATCGAACGGGTTCTGCGTGCGGGCGAATGGTTCGGCGGCCTGCCGCCCGCGCTGCAGGAGCTCATCCTGTCCCGGTCCTCGGTTCGGAAGTTCGCCAAGGGACAGGTGATCAGCGTGGAGGACAGCGCGCAGAAGGGCCTCTTCGCGGTGCTGGAGGGGCAGGTACATCTGGTCCGGGAGATCAGCACCGGCGACGAAGCGCTCATGCAGGTCGGCGAACCAGGCTACTGGTTCGGCGAGTTCGGGCTGCTGACCGGCCGACCCACTGTCGTGACGGTTATCGCCCACTCGCCGGTGCGGGCCCTGGTCCTGTCGAAGGCGCAGTTCGATCGCATCCTCGCCGAGAATCCTGACTACTACCGGGCATTCGCCGGTCTCATCTTCGATCGGTATGCCAACTTGATTCGCGTCTTCGTCGAGCTCCGCGACCTGGCGCCGGAGTCGCGCCTTCGAGCGCGGCTCGCCGCGATGGCGCGGCTGCAAATGCGGGCCGGGCCGGGTGCCGCGCCGGTGTCCCTCGCGGTTTCGCAGGCGGATCTCGCGCGCATGGTGGGCGTCTCGCGCCAGACGCTCAACGTGCTCCTCGGCAAGCTGCGTGAGATGAGGCTGGTCGAGGTCGAGTTCCGGCGCATCCGCGTGCTCGATGCGACGCGTCTCGTCGATCCGCGCGGTGAAGTGGAGCCAACGGCGCGAGGAGGCGCGAGCGCGCAACAGCGCGCCTCCGGCGCGCCGACGCGAGCGAGCGGCGAGCGCATCGACCGATGACCGGCACGGACGCTGGCTCACGCGGCCGCTGCTGGCGTGCGCGCTCTACGACGTCGCGAGCTCCTCTTTCGCCGCGATGAACCTGCGGACCGATCGGCGTTCGTTCCTTGTGCGTTCCCTCGCGGCGGCGCTCGGACCCGCATTGTTCCCGCAATCGGTCCGGGCGCAGGCCTGGCCGAACCGGCCGGTGCGCTTCATCGTGGGATTACCGGCCGGCGGCTTGACCGACACTTACGCGCGCGCCTACGGCGAGTACGTATCGCAAGAGATCGGACAGCCGGTGATGGTCGAGAACCGCGCCGGCGCCGGATCGATCATCGCGTGCGAGACGCTCGCCAGATCGCCCGCCGACGGCTACACCTTTCTGTTCACCATCTGGGCGGCCATCGTGCAGAACCAGGTGCTGTACCGCAAGCTGCCGTACGATCCGAACAAGGATTTCACTTTCATCTCCGCATTCGACCCCGGACACCTGCCGCTCGCCGTGCACAAGGATGTTCCCGCGAAGGATTTTCCGGAGTTCGTCGAGTTCGCGAGGAAGAACCGCGTCACCATCGGCACTTTCTCCGCTGGCTCGTACCCGCACCTGGTCGCGGCGCAGATGAACAAGCTGTACGGGACGCAGGTCGAGGCGGTGCATTTCCGTGGCGAAGCACCGATGTGGGTGGAGCTCGCGACCGGCCGCATCGATGCCGCGATCGGCAGCCAGTTTGCCATGTTGCCGCACTTGCAGAACAGCTCGGTGCGCCCGATTGCCGTGAACAGGACCATCCGCTCGCCGAAGCTGCCCGAGATTGCCACGTTCGTCGAGCAGGGGTTCGGGGAGCCGGTATTCAGGATCCACAGCTGGATCGTTCTGCTCGGACCGGCGGGACTGCCGCGCGATATCGTCGAGCGGATCTCGAAACTGGTCATCGCTGCGGCGGACGCGCCACGGCTGCGGGAGCTTCACGCCACTTTCGGCGTCGCGGAAAACCCTTCCACACCCGAAGAGTTCGAGCGGCGCTTCCGCGACGACGGCCCGGTATGGCTGTCACTCGTGCGGGAACTCGGCGTCGCGTTCGACTAGATCGCGCGCTTCGAGGTCGGGTTCCGGCGCATCCGCGTGCTCGATCCGGCGCGCCTCGCCGACCCTCGCGAGGAGCTCGATTCCGGACCCCAAGCCGGCGGAGTCGTGCGGCGGCGTGCCGCGGGCGTCACGCCCCGGGCGAGCAACGAGCGCATCGATTGACGGCTGGAGGCGGACGCTCGCTCACGCGGGGTGATCGCGTGGGTGGGTGCTCTGCGAGGTCACGCCCGCCGGGGTGCGTACAGGTACGCCGCCCGCGCGCGTCCCGCCGCGATCCATTCGACCATCGTGCGTGTCGCGACACGGCTGGCACGGACGGTTCCTAACTAACGTGCCGTGTAGATCGTCTTGCCTTCCTTGATCGTCTCCACGACCTTGATGTCCTTGATCGTCATGGGATCCACCTTGAGCGTGTTCTTGTCGAGGATCACGAGGTCCGGGAGCTTGCCCGGCTCGAGCGATTCCATGGACGCCTGCTCGCCATACTGATGGGCGACGTCGATGGTCTGGGCCTTCAGCGCCTCCAACGGCGTGACGCGCTGGTCGGCCCCGATCACTGCCCCGGCCCGCGACACGCGGTTGACGGCGGACCACATCATGAACATCTGGTCGAGCGGGGCGACCACGAAGTCGGTGTGGTTAGTCGGCACCAGGCCCTTGTCGATGGCGTCGCGCATCGGGCTGATGTACATCGCCTGCTCCTTGCCGCGGTTGGCGATGTGGGCCTCGGCGAAATAGTAGGTGTGCAGGCTTGTAGAGCGAGGGGCGGCGCGACCTGCTCGCGCGCCTTCCTCTTCGCCCGCGGACGTCGAGCATCAGCTCATAGGCCGCGTAGTCATTGTAGATGTTGCGCACGTAGGTCGTGGTCTCGATGCCGACCTTCTCGGCGGTGACGACCTCCGCGTTGTTGAACCATTTGTCCGGGTCAAGGCCACGCTTCGCGGCCTCCTTGCGTATCTGGGAAATGCGGCCCGGACCGGCGTTGTAGGAAGCAAAGGCAAATAGCGACCGGTTCGCCGTGCTGAACTTCGCGTCGGGGAAGTAGCCGGTCATGAGCTGATCCATGTACTTTGCGCCGCTGCGGCACGACGCGGACGCCCTCGACCACGAACGCGATCACGAACGCGAGGATCGCGATGCGATCGAGAACACGCTCGTCCCCTGTCGGGCAAACGCGACGATCGAGACGATCAGGGCGATGATCAGCTCGAGGATCGAGCGCCACCACCCCGCCGGGACGCTAATCGACAGCCATCTCCTGGAGTTTCGGCAGCGCCGCCACGAACTCGTAGGCCGGCTCGGTGAGGAAGTCCACGAACTCGTCTGCCGAGACGAGCCGGTCGAGGAGCCAGGCCGCCTCGTCGTAGCGCGCGCCGTCGGCACCGGGAGCGCCGGACGAGGCGGTGCGCAGCTCCTCCCGCAGCATCGTGCGGAAGAGCTCGAGCGTCACCTTGCGGCCGTCGTCGAGCACGCCCTTGGGACTGCGGATCCACTGCCAGATCTGCGAGCGCGAGATCTCCGCCGTGGCTGCATCCTCCATCAGGTTGTTGATCGGCACGCAGCCGTTGCCCGCGAGCCACGAGCCCGATGTACTGCAGGCCCACGTTGATGTTGGTGCGCAGCCCCGCCTCGGTGATCGGGCCCTGCGGGGCGAAGCGCGAGCAGGTCGGCCGCCTTCACGCACACGTCCTCGCGCTTGCGGTCGATCTGGTTGGGCGCGGGCATGACCCGATCGAACACGGCGCGGGCCACCGGCACCAGGCCCGGGTGCGCCACCCAGGTGCCGTCGAAGCCGTCGTTCGCCTCGCGCTCCTTGTCGGCGATCACCTTGGCGATGGCCGCATCGTTCGCCGCCGGGTCATTCTTGATCGGGATCTGCGCCGCCATGCCGCCCATCGCGTGGGCGTTGCGGCGGTGGCAGGTCTTCACCAGCAGCTGGCAGTAGGCGCGCAGGAACGGGCTCGTCATCGTGACCAGCGCGCGGTCGGCGAACACGAAGTCGCCGCGGCGCAGCTTCTTGATGCAGCTGAAGATGTAGTCCCAGCGCCCGCAGTTGAGCCCGGCGGAGTGGTCGCGCAGCTCGTAGAGGATCTCGTCCATCTCGAACGCGGCGGGCAGCGTCTCGATCAGCACCGTCGCCTTGATCGTGCCGCGCGGCAGGTTCATGCGCGACTCGGCCTCGTTGAACACGTGGTCCCAGAGGCGCGCCTCGAGGTGGCTCTCGATCTTCGGCAGGTAGAAGTAGGGGCCGCTGCCCTTCTCGACCAGCCGCTCGGCGTTGTGGAAGAAGAAGAGGCCGAAGTCGAAGAGCGAGGCCGAGACCGGCTCGCCGTCGACCAGCACGTGGCGCTCGAGCAGGTGCCAGCCGCGCGGGCGCACGATGAGGGTCGCGGTCTTCTCGTTCAGCGAGTAGCTCTTGCCCTCCGGGCTCGTGAAGCTGATCGTGCGGTCGACCGCCTGGCGCAGGTTGATCTGGCCGCGGACCATGTTGTCCCAGCGTCGGCGTGCTCGAGTCCTCGAAGTCCGCCATGAAGGTGCACGCACCCGAGTTGAGCGCGTTGATGATCATCTTGCGCTCGACCGGTCCGGTGATCTCGACGCGGCGGTCCTGCAGGTCGCGCAGGAACGGGGGCCACGGTCCAGTTCGCCTCGCGGATCGAGCGTGTCTCGGGAAGGAAGCCGAAGGTCTCGCCCGCGTCGAGCCGCGCCTGGCGCTCGGCGCGCGCCTTCATCAGGTCGCGGCGCCGCTGCTCGTACTTGCGCGCGAGGTGGGCGACGAACCCCAGCGCCTGCGGCGTGAGGATGCGATCGTAGAGGTTCGGCTGGCCGGGCGGAAGCTCGATGCCGGGGATGCGGAAGTCATCGCGTTTCATCGCCGGCCTCCGCTCAGCTTGCCGCGGCCGCTTGCCGGATCGGCGTCGCCGCCACGAAGAACTGCTCGTCCTCGGTCGACCCGTGCAGCGCCGTCGTCGACGACTTGCCCGCCTGGATCACCTGGGTCACGTCGTCGAAGTAGCCGGTGCCGACCTCGCGCTGGTGCTTGACCGCGGTGAAGCCGCTGCTCGGCGGCGGCGAACTCCTTCTGCTGCAGCTCGACGAAGGCGGTCATGTCGTTGCGCGCGTAGCCGTGGGCGAGCTCGAACATGCCGTAGTTGAGCGAGTGGAAGCCGGCGAGCGTGATGAACTGGAACTTGTAGCCCATGGCGCCCAGCTCGCGCTGGAACTTCGCGATCGTCGCGTCGTCGAGGTTGCTTCTTCCAGTTGAACGACGGCGAGCAGTTGTAGGCGAGCATCTTGTCCGGGATACTTCTTGCGAATGCCCTCGGCGAAGCGGCGCGCGAACGCGAGGTCGGGCGTGCCGGTCTCGCACCAGACGAGGTCGGCGTACGCGGCGTAGGCGAGGCCGCGCGAGAGCGCCTGGTCGAAGCCCTTGCGCGTGCGGTAGAAGCCCTCCGGCGGTGCGCTCGCCGGTGAGGAACGGCTTGTCGTTCTCGTCGACGTCGGAGGTGACGAGGTCGGCGGCCTCGGCGTCGGTGCGCGCGAGCAGGATCGTCGGCACGCCCATGCACGTCGGCGGCGAGGCGCGCGGCGATGAGCTTCTGCACCGCTTCCTGCGTCGGCACCAGCACCTTGCCGCCCATGTGGCCGCACTTCTTGACCGAGGCGAGCTGGTCCTCGAAGTGCACGCCGGCCGCGCCCGCCTCGATCATCGCCTTCATCAGCTCGAAGGCGTTCAGCACGCCGCCGAAGCCCGCCTCGGCGTCGGCCACGATCGGCGCGAACCAGTCGATGCCGCTCTTGCCCTCGGCGTGGTCGATCTGGTCGCAGCGCTGCAGCGCGTTGTTGATGCGCTTCACCACCGTCGGGACGCTCGTCGTCGCGTAGAGCGACTGGTCGGGATACATCGCGAGGCTGTCGTTGGCGTCGGCCGCGACCTGCCAGCCCGAGAGGTAGATCGCCGGCACGCCGGCCTTCACCTGCTGCATCGCCTGGTTGCCGGTGAGCGCGCCGAGCGAGTTCACGAACGGGCGCTCGTGCATCAGCTTCCAGAGCTTCTCGGCGCCGCGCCGGGCGAGCGTGTGCTCGATCTGCACGCTGCCGCGCAGGCGGTAGACGTCCTCGGCGGTGTAGCCGCGCTTCACGCCCTTCCAGCGCGGGTTCTCGGACCAGTCCTTCTTGATGCGGGCGATCTCCAGTTCACGGCTCATTGCTGCTCTTCTCCTCGCTGGGGATGCAGATGTGCTGCACCGCAAACATGAAAGCACCCTTCCGCAGGCAGGGACAAGCGGAATTCGGGCAAGGGGGCCTTCGCGGATCGCGAAGGGCTTCAGGACGTCTTCGCCCCGGGCGACGAGGTGGTCCACCAGCTGGCGGGCGTGACGCGGCAAGGTCGCGTACTGGCGCACGCACAGGAGCATGCGTCGGGCAGCCCATTCGTCGGTGAGCGGGACGAGCCGCAGTCCCATCGGACCGGCGAAGGACCGGGCCGCCTTCTCGGGAAGCACGCCGATTCCCAGGCCCGCCTGGATCATGCGCGCGACGACGTCGAAGCTCTTCACCTGCACCCGGAGCCGCAGCGGCTTGCCAGCCTCGGCCGCCCGGCTCGCGAGGAGCTTGGAGATCATCGTGTCGCTCTCGAGCCCCACGAAGTCGAAGTCGAGGAGCTTCTCGAAGCCGAGGCGCGCACCGCGCAGGCGGTGCCTTCGCGGCAGGACCGCCACGAGCTGGTCGCCGCGGTACGGAAAGCACTGCAGCCCGTCGGTGGGCGGGCCTTCCATGACGATGCCCACGTCGGTGGTGCCGGCGTGGACCGCCTCGACGATCGCGCCGCTCCGCTCCTCGGCGAGCGAGAGTTTCATCGCTGGATGGGCGGCGGCGAAGGTGGCCAGGTCCTCGGGCCAGGTACTGCGCCAGCGCCGAGGTATTGGCCTGGACGCGCACCAGTCCCTTGGCGCCCTTGCTGTAGTCGGAAAGCTCGGCGCGTCATGTCGTCGACCCGGGTCATGAGCTGACGCGCGTGGAAGAGCAGCGCGTGGCCTGCCGGGGTGAGCTCCACGCCCCGGACGGTGCGGTAAAGCAGCTGTACGCCGAACTGGTCCTCGAGCTGCGCCACGCGCCGGCTCGCCGCGGCGAGCGCGATGTGGCACGCCTCCGCCGCCTTGGTGATGCTCCGGGTCTCGGCGATGCGGATGAAGAGCACGAGTGAGGACAGGTCCGGCCGCATACCCGGATGCTACAGGGGCGCCCGCCGTGCGGGTCAAGCCCCGATGCAACCGGGCGATCGCCGGATGGCGCCGGGTTTGACTGCGGTCGCCCGGGGCGAGGTCCGCCCTAGCTCTGCTGCGTCCCGGCCTTGGTGCGCTCGAGCACCGTGATCGCCGAGGCGACCATGCTCGCGACGTCCGACAGGTTCGACGGCACGATCATCGTGTTGTTGGTCCTGGCGAGGTTCCCGAACGCGCCGATGTAGAGCTCGGCGACCTTGAGGTTCGCCGCCTGCTGGCCGCCGGGAGCGCTCATCGCCTCGGCCACGGCGCGCACCGCCGACGCCGTCGCCTCCGCGACCAGCCGCAACGCCGTGGCCTCGCCCTGCGCCGAGTTGATCGCCGCTGTCTTTTCGCCCTCGGACTTCAAGATCGCGGCCTGCTTCGCCCCTTCGGCGATGTTGATCTCCTGCTGCTTTTCGCCCTCGGACTTCGCAATCAGCGCCCGTTTCTCGCGCTCGGCGGTGATTTGCTTCTCCATCGCCCGCAGGATCGACTCGGGGGGCGTGAGGCTCTTGACCTCGTAGCGCAGCACCTTGATGCCCCAGGCGCGGCCCGCATCGTCGAGGACCGAGACGATCTGGCGGTTGATCTCGTCGCGGCTCTGCAGCGACTGGTCGAGCTCCATCTTGCCGACCTCGGAGCGCAGCGTCGTCTGCGCGAGCTGGGTGATGGCGGTGAGGTAGTCGGACGTGCCGTAGGATGCGCGCTGCGGGTCGGTGACCTGGTAATAGACGATCCCGTCGACCGCGAGCTGGGTGTTGTCCTTGGTGATGCAGACCTGCTCCGGGACGTCGAACGGCACCTCCTTCAGCGAGTGCCTGTAGGCGACGCGGTCGAAGAACGGGATGATGATGTTGAGCCCGGGCTGCAGCACCTCGTGGAACCGGCCCAGCCGCTCGACGACCCAGGCGTGCTGTTGCGGGACGACGCGCACGCCCTCGACGACGAACGCGATCACGAACGCGAGGATGGCGACGCCGATCGAGAACGCGCTCATGCCCTGCCAGGCGAACGCGGCGATCGAGACGACGAGGGCGATGATCAGCTTGAGGAACATGCTGGTCTCCTTCCGGACGATCTGTTCGGGAGCGGCCGGCGGCCGCCCGGGCCGGTGCCGCCGCATGGCAAGCACCTTCTGACGGACCTGCTCGCGGGTCGGCTTGTCGCCTTGCACGACCTTGAAGAGCGCCCGGACGAGGTCCTCGGGTCCCGGCGGTGGCTGGGGGCCGTTCGCCATCAGGCGGGTTTCTGCTTGGCGACGTGCAGCGTGCTCCCGCTGACCGAGCGGATGTAGAACACCTCGCCCGTCTCGCCGCGGAACTCGCCGTCGATCACCGCGTCCCACAGGGCGTCGCGGTACTTCACGCGCGCGAGACGGTCGTCACGGTTCACCCACGAGTCGAGCGTGACCGGCTGGCCGACGTCGAGCGAGGGCATGTCGGGCGTAGCGCGCGCGAGCCTGCGCGACCGGATCCAGAAGACGCCGGCGATCGCGATCGCGCCCGCCACGATCACCTGCACGAGGAACCCGCCGCCGCCGTACGCGACGCCGCCCGCGACGAGCGCAGCGACGCCGAGGACGAGCAGATAGAAGGTGCCGGTGACGAGCTCCGCGATGACGAGCGCGATGCCGGCGACGAGCCACGCGAGCGAACTGTCCACTGCGCCCCCTGCGCACCCCGCGATCCGGGGCGCGGGGAATCATACCGTACGCGCGAAGGCGGACTCCGTGATCGACGCCACACCGCCTAGAATACCGGCCGGAAAAGTCGGAGCAGAAGGCACCATGCGGCTCACCCCGGAAGAGGAAGCGATGCTCGCGGGCGTCCGCGGCGAGGCGGTACGCGACGCGCTTCGCTACCAGCTCGCGGTCGGCGAGTTCTTCGGCGCCGAGCGGTTCGTCCCGATCACCAACGCCCACATGATGGGCGACATCGAGGTGATGGGCGACGCCGGCCTCGCCTGGCTCCGCGCGACCGGCGCGCAGCGCGCGCGCGCGTGCGTGCCGAGCACCACCAACGCCCGCTGCTTCGACTTCGAGCACGCGGCGCGCCTCGGCCAGGACGCCGGGGAGGCGGCGAAGGAGCGCGAGCTGATCGCGACCTTGCGCGGGATGGACGTGCTCACCACCGACACCTGCATCAACTACCAGACGCTGTACCAGCCGCACCTCGGCGAGCACGTCGCCTGGGGCGACACCGGCACCGTGATCTATGCGAACTCCGTGTTCGGGGCGCGCTCGAACTTCGAGTCGGGCCCGGCCGCGCTCGCGGCAGCCATCACCGGGCGCACGCCCGAGTACGGGTTCCATCTCGACCGTCATCGCCGGGGCACGCTCGTGGTCCGCCTGGATGCGCCGCTCGACGATCTCGCCGACTGGGGCGCGGTCGGCAAGATCGTCGGCGAGAAGCACCAGAGCTACCGCGCGGTGCCGGTATTCACGGGCGTGAAGCGGGCGCCGACCTCCGACGAGCTGAAGCACCTGGGCGCGGCGCTTGCGAGCTACGGCTCGATGGGCATGTTCCACATGGTCGGCGTCACGCCGGAGGCGCCGACGCTGGAAGCCGCGCTCGGCGGGAACCGTCCTGCGGACGAGATCGCGATCGACGCCGCGCGGCTCGCGCGCGTCTACGCCGGCTATGATCTCGGGGACCGGAGCGCGAGCCTGGTCGTGTTCTCGGGGCCCCAGCTCTCGCTCTTCGAGATCAAGTCGCTCGCGCAGGCCTTCGGCGATCGCAAGGTGCACCGGGGCACGCAGGTCTTCGTCACGACGTCGAACGGCGTCAAGAGCGCGGCGCGCAACCTCGGGTACCTCCAGGCGCTCGAAGCCGCGGGCGCGACCGTCCTCGAGGGGGTCTGCTTCTACATCCTGCAGAACCTGTCGCGGATGCGCGTCGCGAACGGCTGGACGAACATGATCTCCAACTCCGCGAAGATCGTGAACATCATCGGCGCCCACCGGTTCAACACCATCCTCCGTCGTACGCACGACTGCGTCGAGATCGCCTGTTCGGGGACCCTCGACCCTGCCGGCTCGCTGCGCTCGCCACCCCCGCTTGACCAGGGGGCACGGCAGTGACCCGCCCGCTCGCTACGATCCGTGTCGCGCGCGCCTTCGGCCCCGCGGTCGAGGGCGAGGCGGTCGTCTCGGCCGAGGGTTTCTCGCCGCGCTACGACCTCGACCGCTGGTCGGGGCTGATCACGAAGCCAGGCCACAAGCTCGAGGGCACGAGCGTCCGCGACAGGATCCTCTTCTTCCCGACCGCGAAGGGCGGCATCGCCGCCGGCTGGGCGTTCTACGACATCAAGCACAAGGGGATCGCGCCGAGAGCGTTGGTGTTCGGGGTGACGAACCCGGTGATGGTGCAAGGCGCCGTTTTCGCCGGCATCCCCATCACCGAGGGCTGGGATCCGCCGCCCGCCGGGCTGGTCCGGACCGGGGATTGGGTGCGCGTCGACCCGGCGCGCAAGGTGATCGAGCTCGTCCGGCGCACCGGATGACGCCGTTCGGGTGCACGGACCGGCTCGCCGAATCCGGGACCTCGGACCCGCAACGACGGTGTCCCCGAACAGCTAGCCTCTGCACGCCGGCAACGCGAGCGCTTGCAGCACCTCGCCGGTCCGGCGGCTCTGGACGAACGCCGCGACGCCGCCGTTCGCGAGGCCGCGCGCGGCCGGTGCCCGCACGAGCTCGGCAGTGCCGGCGCGATCCAGTGCGAACGGCCCCCACCACTCGCGGACCACGAAGTCGTGGTTGAGCGTCGCGCCGCGGTTCTCGCCCGCGGTGACCTTGTTCGAGAGCCCGTTCTCGTAGACCGCGACGTAGAGCGCGGCGTCGGCGCGGTCCTCGGCCCTGGGCACCGTCGCCGAGACCCGGAGCTCGGCGGCTTCCCGCCGGCGGTGCGCGCAGCGCGAGCGCGATCTCCGCCCGCGCCGGCGTCGCGTTGATTCCGCGAACGTCGGCGCCGAAGCGCGCGCCGCTCGCCCAGCCGCGATAATCCCGCCCCGCGAGCATCACCTGCGGCGTGTAGACGATGCGGTTGCGCGTGATCGCCGCGAGCTCGCGCTGGCGGGCGCCGAACGCGGGGCTTGCGAATGGATCCTTCCAGCCGATGTAGTCCCAGTAATCGACGTGGAAAGAGAGCGGTACCACCGCACCGGGCCGGAGGTCCGCTGCCGGCAGCTTCCGCAGCCATGCGTCGGCCGGCGGGCAGCTGTCGCAACCCTCCGAGGTATATAGCTCGACGAGCGCGACGGTGCCCGGACCGCTCTTCGCGGTGCACTCGCCGGGCGTGGCGTGCACGAGCGGGGCGACGGCGAGCGCCGCGACCAGGGCAGCAAGGCGCGTGGGCATGGACGCCTCCTCGGGACGGGGTTCCGGCGCGTCGATCGTCCGGTTGTTACGTCGGTTCGTCGGCGCCCGATTCGGGACCTTACACCTGCCGCCCGGTCTTCCTCCGGGCGCCGCCTTCGAGCTCGGATGCGCCTTCCGCTCCGTTTGACGCCGTAGCAGGCGCTCGCAGATCATGGCGGGCCCCATGACCGCGCCCGGCCCGCAGGTTTCCCGCGTCTCAGCGTTTTTCGCGGCCGCGTTCGCGTGGAACCTCGCGCTCGGGATGACCCACATCCTGATCCCGCTCTACGCCGATCATCTGGGCTACTCGGGCGTCGCGATCGGGAGCCTGGTGTCGCTGCCGGTGCTGGTGCAGATCGGCTTCAACCTGCTCGGCGGCGCGTGGACCGATCGCGCGGGCGGCAAGCGGCTGGCGATGGTCTCGGCGGCGATGTTCGCGGTCGCCGGCGTCGTGTTCGCGTTCGCGTCGACCTATGTGGCGCTCTTCTTCGCGCAGCTCTGCGTGATCGTGTCGCGCGCGATGTTCTGGCCGGCGACGTGGTCGCTCGGGTCGCAGCTTCCGGGCGACCGGTCGCGGGGGCTCGGGCTCCTCAACTCGATCACCAACGGCGGGCAGATCGTCGGCACGATCGTCGCCGGCCTGATGATCACCTGGTTCGGTTTCGCGGCCGGGTTCTGGACGGTGGCGCTCGTGGGCGGCGCGGTCGCGTATGCGCTGATGGCGGCGTTCGTCGCTCCGGCGCCGCGCGCCGCCGCCTCGGGACATCCGCCGATGTTCGCCGCTTACCGCGCGCTCGCGCGCCGGCCGTCCATCTGGTTCGCCGTGACGTGCGCGTACGTCTCGGCGCTGCCGTTCTCGCTCGGGATGTCGTTCTACCCGCTGCTCCTCGTCGGCCAGGGGTTCTCGAGCGACGCCGCCGGCTGGATGCTCGCGCTGCGCGCGGTCGGGTCGGTCGCGGCGGGGGTCGGGGCCGCGCACTTCGTGCGGCGCGTGTCGACGCGCTCGATCCCGGTCGCTACCGCGCTCGCGGTCGGGCTCGCCGTCCTCGGCGCCGCGGCGTTCCATCACCCGGCGCCGATCAGCGCGCTGCTCCTCCTGGTCGGTTTCGGTTCGGGCGTGATGACGCTGTACTTCCAGCTGCTAATCAGCGATCTTTCCACCGTCGAGGCGCGCGGCTCGGCGCTCGCGCTCGGCGGCCTCGGGTGGGGGCTCTCGCATTTTTCGACGCCGCTGCTGATGGGCACGCTCAAGGATGCGTTCGGGATCGAGACCGCCTTCTACGCGATGGGCGCGATCGCCACCGCCTGGGCGCTCATGCTCGCGCCGCTGCACACGTGGGCGTTTCGCGGTGGCAAGCCGCGTTGAGACGGTGTGAAACTCGGCACGCCCTGCGGCCTCCGAACGCCCTAGAATCGTGCGACGACAACAACACGGGGAAACGTCATGCTCAAGTGGGCCGCCATCACGTTCGGCGTCGGGATGCTCATCATCTGGTTCGAGTACTCGATGGCGAAGAAGAAGAAGGAAGGCATCACCTGGACCGACAAGCAGCGGATGATCGGCATCTTCTGGATCGCGATCGCAATGTCGGCGCTGGTCGCCGGCCTGATCTGGCTCGCCGGGTGAGCCGCGGGGCATGACGCTCGCGCTCGGCATCCTCGACCAGTCGCCGATCATCTCGGGCGTACGGCCCGCCGATGCGGTCATCGAAACGGTCCGCCTCGCCGAAGTCGCGGAGCGACTGGGCTACTCTCGCTACTGGCTCGCCGAGCACCACGCAATCGCGGCGCTCGCCGATCCCTGCCCCGAGATCCTCACGGCACGCGTCGCCGCGGCGACCTCCCGGATCCGCGTCGGCACCGGCGGCGTGCTGCTCCCGTACTACAGCGCGCTCAAGGTTGCCGAGCAGTTCCGGATGCTGGAAGCGCTCTTTCCAGGCCGGATCGACCTCGGCGTCGGCCGGGCCCCGGGCGGCGACCGGCTGACTGCGCAGGCGGTGGCACGCGGTCCGTATGCCTTCGCCGACGATTTCCCCGAGCAGGTGCGTGATCTAGTCGGCTTCCTCGACGGGAACCTGCCGCCGGGTCATCCGTTCGCGCGCGTGAAGGCGCAGCCGGCCGGCGAGACCTCGCCCGAGGTGTGGCTCCTCGGCTCGTCGGACTACAGCGGCGCGCTCGCGGCGGAGCTGGGGCTGCGGTTCGCGTTTGCGCACTTCATCAGCGCGCGCGGGGGCGAGGCGGTGGCGCGCGCCTACAAGGAAATGTTCAAGCCGTCCGCGCGGGAGTCCGCACCGCGGGTGATCGTGTGCGCGTTCGTGATCTGCGCGGAGACGGGTGCCGAAGCCGAGCGGCTCGCCGCGTCGATCGACCTCCGCCGGCTGCACATGGCCGTCGGCCTCGACACGCCGGTGCCGACCCTGGCAGAAGCGGAAGCGCACCGCTACACCGAGCGCGAGCGCGCTTACGTCCTGTCGCAGCGCGAGCGTCTGGTGCACGGGGCGCCCGACGAAGTGCGCGAAAAGCTGCTGGCGCTGGCGGAGCGCTTCGCGGCCGACGAGCTGATGATCCTCACGATCACCGGCGACTATGCGAGCCGCCGGCGCTCGTATGAGCTGGTCGCGAGCGCGTTCGGCCTCGGCGGCTAGGTCCGACGAACCCCGTCTAACTGGCGGCGGTCACCATGATTCGACCAACATGTCCGGCCGCCATAGCTCCGCGTGCACGCACGCGCGCACAGGCGAGTTCGCCCGATCGACCCATGCGTTCCAGGCCGCGTTGTGAGCCTCGAACACGCTCATGTCCGAGAGCCGGACCTGGGCGGTCAGAAGCTTCGACTTGTCGGTGCCGGCTGCATTGAGGAGGCGGTCGATGCGCTCCAGCACCTGTCGGGTCTGTGCGGAGACGTCGCCGACCGGGTCGGGAGTCACGCCCGCAAAGCTACACCGTGTCACCGCGCACGACCACGCGGCTGATGACCGGCAAGCCACGCGACCCGATTCCGTGGCGGGTGATGGTCATGACGGTGCTCAGCAGTGCTGGACGTTCGGGACCGGGCGGCGGAAAACGCTCGCGAGACGCCGGAGCGCGTCGCGAAGCAACTCGTGCACCGCTTCCGAGCGCAGCCGGTGCGCCTCGTGGATGTGGTACTCGATCTCCTCGCGGGTCGGGTAGCGACCACCGATGTGGCCGTAGAAGACATGATCGTTTCGCATGGTCCAAGCTCCTTAGATTCGGCTCGACTACGGCTGGCACTCTAGGCCTGGTACGACGCGTTGTGAAACGAGATTTCTACATCCCACTCATTCCCGGGTCGCATGCATGAGTGAGCCGTCCGATGACCGATTTGCTGGGCTGGCGCAAGTTCGGCGTCCGACGACGATTCCAACCGCCTGATCGCGCTCATCGAAGCCGCGCAGGACGAGGCGGTCGACAGCCGCGATGTCGTGCGAGCCGGACTAGCTGGTGATGGGGATCTCGGCCAAGACCTTCCGGAACGGCGGAACGGCTACAGCGCGGCCCACGAGCGGAAAGCGCATCTCGCGGAGAAGACGGGCCTTCCGATCTCGATGGGCTCGGAGGCGGCCGAGGCGGCGCTGGCGAATCGCCGGCGACGGCGTCGACGCGCTGGTGGCACACGCTACGCCATGCCGGCATTCCCGACAAGGTGGAGGGTTCGGCGCGCTGCTGGCGAAGTACTGATCTCCGCAGGGAGCGTCTCGGTTTGAACCTCGGCTTCTGACCCTCTGCTGCGCTTCGTCGTCGTCTCGCCAACGTCAGCAGTGCAGCGGGTCCGGTCATTCGCGGCCACCGTGAACTCACGGTCTCGGCCACATTCCGGTCATCCAGGCGCCAGAGAGATCGTGACGCCGATGACCGCTCTCAAGGTAGTGCAGACGTAGCCCGCCGCATGTGCGTGGCGAGGTGGTTTCCAGAGCGCCAGCTCAATCGATGCCGTGGCCATTGGGCATCGAAGACCAATCGAATGTCTGCTGCCCACGGCGCCGGACTCACGCACCCGGTAGAGTCGAGATGTGGCGCGGTGGCAGTAGGTTCGGTTTGTCTGTTGCCGCCCCTTTCGTCTGGCGGTGCCCAAGTAACCTCGCCGTAGCTCCGTTTCCACATCCCGCTCATCGAACCGGACGTGCAGATCTCCCGCATCCGGCTCTCGGACAAGACGCATGCTTTCGCCCACGAAAGGTCGCGCTCTGCTTGACCGAGCAACAGCAGGGGCCGTGTGTCCCGTGCGGCATGTCTCACGGCCGAGCAGTCACAACCGCCGATGCGACCACCTGGGTCGACATCCGCTTCCCGGACCAAGGCCCGAGTCCCTTCCTTCACTTCAGCATGTGACGCCGGCCGCGGCTCTCGTGCCTTGGCGGAGTTTGCTAGGGTTGCCCCAATCTCCAGCACTGCGCCACTTTCAACGTCAGCCTTGAACTGAGGTCCCTTCCCTCCGCCGGCGTTACCCGGTTTCGTCGGTACTACGGACCTCTCCGCCACCCGATAGCGCCCTCTCTGACCGTCACCGGTCTCAGGTTGGTCGTCACGACCGACCACGCCATCGGGCTTCCCGTGTTGCGCGCGCCTTCCTTGTGTACATGCTGTCGCCACTACCCCGACGCAGCGACTGGAGGCGTTGCTTCGCTCATCCCCCAGCCGTATCAGCCTTCCCCGCAAGGGTTGACGGGTCGGCCTGCGCATCGTCCTTTTCGAGGCTTGCTCGGCGTTCACTCGCGTTACGGCCTGCACACTCGCGCTGTCACCGTATTTCGTGACACGCTATCCGAAGGCTTCAGCCAGTTCGTCACCTCCCTAGCTGCTCCGGTTGCTATCCGGCTGGAGCGGTTGCCGGGTGGGGCTTGCACCCACTGGAAAGCGCCGCCTTGTCACGGCGCACACCCGGAGCGGACGTGTCGGGTGAACAAAAGCGGACGCTCGGGTGAGGGCCAATACTGGACGGAAACTGCGCCTGCTATGCGTCAGTCACCGCGGGATGCAGCGAGCGATCGAGCGCTGCGGCGGCGCGGAGCTTCGGCAACCCGCGGCGAGGCGCAGACGGCGCGAGGCCGCCCCGGCCCCTCACGACACCTGGGCGAAGGCCGGCAGGGCGCGCGCGACCATTTCGTCGGAGGCGGTCAGGCTGATCCGGAAGTGATCCCGGGCGTTCATGATGCTGCCCGGCATGACAAAGACGCCGCGATCGGCGAGCGCATTCCATTGCCGCTCGGGGTCGTCGCTCGACCATTTGACCCACAGATAGAACGTCCCCTCGGGTGGCAGCACGGCGTGGCCGGCCTTCGTCAGCACCTCGCTCAGCGCGTCGCGGCGGCGAGCGAGCGCTTGGACATCGATCGACAGTCGGTCGAGTTGTGGAACGGCTTGCTGCATGACGGCGTTGGGGAAGCACCAGCCCAGGGCCATCTGAGTCGCGAACATCGCTTCGCGCAGCGCCTGCCGGTCGGCGGCGGGCATCAGCGGCGAGATCGCCAGATAGCCCAGGCGCTGCCCCGGCGCAAGCAGAACCTTGCCGTAGCTGTACGAGATGAGTGTCCAGGGGTACAGGGTCGCCGGACTGACGAAGCCGCGCCCGTCGAAGCGGAGGCGCCGATAGGGCTCGTCCGACAACAGGAAGATGCGGCGGCCGATCCGGTTCGACGCGCGTTCGAGCCGGTCGGCGAGCGCAGCCAGGACCTCACGCCCGTAGATCCGGCCGGTCGGGTTGTGCGGCGTGTTGACGATTACCAGTCGCGTCCGGGGTCCGATCGCCGCGTCGATCGCGTCGAGGTCGAGATCGAAGCGCGGCTTCTTCAGGGACACCTTTCGCGGTACGGCGTCGGCGGCGAGCAGCATCGGCTCGTAGCAGAACCAGCCCGGCTCAGAATAGATCGCCTCGTCGCCGGCGTCGAGCACGAGCCGGATGGCGACCGAGATCGCCGCGAAGGCGCCGGCGGTGAGCGCGATGTCCGGCGGTTCGAAACGGAGGTCGAGCTCCCGGCCGACCACTTCCGCGAGAAAGGCCTGCGGCGCCTCCTCGCTCGTCTTGTAGGCGAACCAGTCCTTATTCCGCGGCAGCGCCCCCTCGCGGATCGCGGCGACGAGTCCCGCGAGGGGCATCTCCTGCGGATTGCCGAAGGTGAAGTCCGCGATGTCCGGGTCGGTGCGCCGCTCGCCGTAACGCGAGTTGAAAATGAACTGCTTTACGGCGTCGAACGCGCGGTCCGCCGCCGCGGCGCGGTGCGAGACGACGGTCACGAGCCGCGTCAGGTCTTGAGCTGGCCGCTCGGCGTCGAGCGCGAGATCGCCAGCTCCTCGTCGTTCATGTCCGCCGCGACGTCGGCGAAGAGCGGCGTGCTGAGGTAGCGCTCGCCGGTGTCCGGCAGCATGCACAGGATGTTCGCGCCCTTGGGCGCCTCGGCGGCGATCTTGAGCCCCCCGGCGAAGGTTCCGCCGGAGGTGATGCCGACGAAGATGCCTTCCTTTGCGGCGAGGTCCTTGCTGCACTGGATCGCCTCCGCGTTCGAGATCGCCAGGATGCGGTCGATGACCTTCATGTCGACGGCGTCGCCGGTCAGCTTCGGAATGAAGTCCGGCGTCCAGCCCTGCATCGGATGCGACTTGAAGCTCGGGTGCGGCGCGGCGGGCGTGCCGTCGGGCTTGCGCTTCTGGTCGATTCCGCTGCCGAGCAGCGGCGCGTCTGCCGGCTCGCAGACGATGATCTTGGTCTCCGGCCGCTCCTTCTCGAGCACCCGCGCCACGCCCTTCAGCGTCCCGCCCGTGCCATAGCCGGTCACCCAGTAGTCGAGCCTATCGCCGGCGAAGTCGTCGAGGATCTCGCGCGCGGTGGTGCGCGAGTGGTAGTCGGGATTGGCCTCGTTCTCGAACTGGCGGGTCATGAACCAGCCGTGCTTCTCGGCCAGCTCTTCCATCTTCGTGATCATGCCGACGGCCCGATCGGCGGCCGGGGTGATTACCACCTTGGCGCCGAGGAACCGCATCAGCTTGCGGCGCTCGACGCTGAACGGCTCAGCCTGAATGAGCACCAGCGGATAGCCCTTCGCGGCGCACACCATCGCCAGGCCGATACCGGTGTTTCCGCTGGTTGCCTCGATGACGGTCTGGCCCCGCTTCAGCGCCCCCGATTTCTCGCCCGCCTCGATGACGGCGATGGCGAGGCGATCCTTGACCGAGCCGAGCGGATTGAAGGCCTCGTTCTTGACGAACAGGTTCACCCCGGGCGGCGCCAGTCGGTTGACGCGCACCACCGGCGTGTTGCCGATCGTTTCCAGGATATTCGAGTATCGTCTTGTCATAGGTCACCCCGAACGATACGGAAGGATAGGCACCTCAACGGCGCAGTCGCGGAGTATTCAGCGCTTGACGGCAGGAGTCAATCCGGCTGCCGCGTGACGCCGTGGGTCTTGGCGCAGGGCGGGCATACGCCGATGCGCCCGCCGTTTTCGCTGAAGGTCTTGAGCAGCTCCGCGACAGGCGGGAAACTCTTCGGGATGAGCCCCGTGGCAGCGCCCTGCTTTGCGAGCTTCACGCCCTCGAGCGAGGCCCAACTCAGGACATCGCCGCCGGCGGCGAGCGCATTGTTCGGCAGCACGAGCGGTGTATCCAGGCTGTGGGCGGCTTGCATCGGCGGCGCCATGCAAACCGACGACAGTCCGCTTCTTTCAAGTCGGACCGGCAGCAACGGGTCGACTTGAGCCGTTCGCCTGACGGTCGCTGACCGGCCATGAACAGCCGTTCATCCGCTCGTAACACCACATTCGGAACGACTGGTTCCAAGGTACAGCAGACGTAGCACAACGTCGTGCGCGCCGCGCCGAAATCTCTGAAGCCGACGTTCGAGCATCGGCGATGCCGGCCGACGCGAAAAAAACTGTCGACCGGCCGCTGCTCAAAGGATTGAAGTAGCGCGATCGACCCCGAGCGGTCATACAACGGGACGCCCATCGTCTGACCGGTCCCGCCCCTGAGCGGACGTTCACTTGATGATGAGAAGCGAAGGCGGGATTGTTCCGCCCCGGCGCGCCCGCCTTCCCGCCGCTGACCATCGGTAGAAGCCCCGTTTCGCCAGTTCAACAGCGAAAAGATAGACCAGCGACCATGGCCCCGAGGATGAAATAGAACTTGTCAGGCAGTGGCACAAATCCGAAATGCGCTCCTATCGGCGTAAACGGCAACACCACCGCGACGGTCACAACCGCGAGCGAGGTTGCCGTCAGCACCGGATGGGGGCGGCTTTTCAGTGGGTTGCCACGGGTGCGGATGATGAAGATCACCAGCACCTGGGTGCACAGCGATTCAACGAACCAGCCGGTTTGAAACAGCTTCTCGTCCGCCTGCAACACGGCCAGCAGGATGTAGAAGGTCAGAAAATCGAACACGGAGCTGATGGGCCCGATCACGAGCATGAAGTTGCGGACAAAGCTCAAGTCCAGTACGCGTGGGACGAGGATTTCCCCGGCATCTACCTCGTCGAGCGGGATCGGCACTTCCGATATGTCGTAGAGAATGTTGTTGAGCAGGATCTGTGTCGGCAACATCGGCAGGAACGGCAAGAAGAGCGAAGCGCCGCCATGCTGAACATGTTGCCGAAGTTGGAGCTGGTACCCATCATGATGTACTTCAAGATGTTGCCGAAGGTGCGCCGCCCTTCGAGCACGCCCGCGTGAACCACATGCAGGTCGTGTTTCAGGAGGATCATGTCGGCCGCCTCCTTGGCTACGTCCACAGCCGAATCCACCGACAGACCGACATCTGCCGAATGTAATGATGGCGCATCGTTGATGCCATCACCTAGGTAGCCGACCACATGGCCGCGTGCCTTGAGCGCAAGGAGCACGCGATCCTTCTGCGATGGATTGACCCTGCAAAAGAGGTTCGTCGTTTCCACCAGGGCGCGCAGCGCGTGGTCGTCCAGCTGCGCGATCTCCTTGCCGGTCAGGAGCCCGGTGACCGGAATCTTCAATTGGACGCAGACATACCGGGTGACTCGATCGCTGTCGCCGGTGACGATCTTGATCGCGACGCCAGCCTCATTGAGTGCAGCCAGTGCGGAGGCAGCGCTCTCTTTGGGGGGGTCGAGAAAGGCGGCGAACCCGGCGAACACCAGCTCCGTTTCGTCACCCACCACGGCATGAGGGTGGTCCAGCGGAACCTGGCGCCAGGCGATGCCCAGCACACGCAAACCTTCTCCTTCCAGCGCATGGTACTGGTCGAGAATCGCCACCCGGGCCGCTTCGTCTATGGGCCGCTGGCGCTCGGCGCCTTCTGCTTCGTAATGGGTGCAAAGCGCCACGATCTCGTCCGGTGCGCCTTTCACCACTAGCCATCGTGTCTCGCCGTTATCCAGAAGTACGGAGACGCGTCGACGCTCAAAGTCGAACTGGACCTCGTCGATCTTTTTCCAGTCACCGACCTCAATGTGCTGGTGGCTGAGGATTGCTTCGTCCAGCGCGCTCTTCAAGCCGGTCTCGAAGAAGCTGTTGAGATAGGCCAGCTCCAGCACCCGCTCGCTCGCCCGGCCTTCCGCATCCACATGCCTTTCCATGCGAATTTTGGCTTCGGTCAAGGTGCCGGTCTTGTCGGTGCAAAGGACATCCATCGAACCCAGGTCCTGGATCGCAGCCAGTCGCTTGACGATCATGTGCTGCTTGGCCATGCGCAGCGCACCACGGGACAGCGTGACCGAAACCACCATGGGCAAGAGTTCCGGCGTCAGGCCGACGGCTAACGCCACAGCGAATAGGAAGGACTCCAGCCACGGCCTGTGGAACAAGGTATTCACGAGCAGCACGAACATCACCATGAAGACCGTCAGCCGCATGATCAGCATGCCGAAGCGGCGGGCGCCGAGCTCGAACGAGGTCGGTGCCGAGGGGCGGGAAACGCTGGCGGCGATTTCTCCGATTGCGGTAGCGACCCCGGTCTTGACCACCAGCACCTGGGCACTGCCGCTGATGACCGATGTGCCCATGAAAACCGCGTTGGTCGCCTCGTCAAGACCAGTGGCCGAATCAGGCAGCGTCGCTGGTCGCTTTTCCACCGGATAGGATTCACCCGTCAGGAGCGCCTGCCTGACGAAGAAATCACGCGCTTCAAGCACTCTTCCGTCCGCCGGAATCAGATCGCCTGCCGAGAGCAAAACGACGTCACCGGGCACCACCTCGGTAACTGCGACCTCCAGTGACTTGCCGTCACGCAGTACGGTGGCCCGAACGGAAACCGATTCGCGCAACTTTTCCGCAGCCGCGTTGGCGCGGTACTCCTGGACAAAATCCAGCGTGACGCTCAGGAGAACGATGCAGGTGATGATAAGGAAGTTGGTAACCTCCCCTGTAAACGCCGAAACGGCGCTGGCGACGAGGAGGATAATGACCAGCGGATTCTTGAAGCGGGTGAGGTACTCCAGCAGCAGTGACCTATCCCGCCTCTCCCGGAACAGGTTGGGACCGAATCTGGCAAGCCGTGCTTTGGCCTCTGCACCTGACAAGCCCGTGGCCAGAGTAGCAAGATCAGCCGTCCCTGCCGACAGCGACTCAAGCCACCAAGCTTGGAGCGCCGAATCTATCGGCATTCGATATCTCCCGCTCAGTCCGGCGCGGGATAGTGGTAGTAAAGCGCATTGAGGTATCGCGCAACCTCCGCAATGTCTCCATTGCTCCACCCAAGCCCTAGAACTCCCTGCCAGCGGCGTACTTCTGACTGCAGGCTTGTCCAGTCAGTAGCGAGTTTCTTGTCCCGCCAATGAACCTGGGTGCTGTGGCAGGCGATGCAATGCTTTGAGTACAACAACTCACCGCGGCTAGCGTCGCGGATTGGCTGTGCGTCGACATCGACGAGACTGCCGAACAAGACGAACAGGGCGGCCAGCACCGATCTCCCAAGCATGTCGTCCCCCGTAAGCGTTGCCATGCAACTCAGTATAGCCGCGACATAGCCGTGGCCCCTGAAGCCTGTTCCCGCAAGAAGGCATGAGCAAGACGTCTGTTCGCGAACGACTGCTCCCGGCTGGAACCAGCCCACCGCTGGCGGGATTTCTGTTGCTCAGCGAATGACGGCAACTGGCCGCGACTGTGAGTTCGCAGAGGCGCCAGGAAGCTGCCCTTCGTCGACAGCTGCTCGGCACATCTGGCGTCTTGACCCGCGGCAAGCGCATCGACCTCGCGGAAGTGCATCTTCGTTGGCCCTCAACTTGATGGGAGTCCATCATGGGATCCAATGCCAACGCCATTCATCGCGAGCCATGGAACAAGGGCAAGATCGTCGGGCAGAAGGCGCCGTTCAAGCTCAAGGACATCTGGGCACTTCGAGTCCGACTCCAGATGGAGAGCCGAGTGCGCGAGCTTGCTCTCTTCAACCTGGGAATCGACAGCAAGCTGCGCGGCTGCGACCTCCTCAGCCTCAAGGTCCGGGACATCTGCCACGGCGACCAGGTGGCAACCCGCGCCGTGGTGATGCAACACAAGACGCAGCGCCCTGTGCAGTTTGAGATCACGGCGGCGACCCGCGAGGCAGTTCAGAAGTGGATCAAGCAGGCGGGTCTGAAGTCCGAGGACTTCGTGTTCCCGAGTCGCATTCACGACTCGCCGCATCTGGGGACGCGGCAGTACGCTCGGATCCTCGAGGGCTGGGTCGAGGAACTCGGACTTGACCCCGCAGACTACGGCACGCACTCGATGAGGCGAACCAAGGCGACGTTGATCTACCGGCGCACAAAGAACCTGCGTGCGGTGCAATTGCTGCTTGGGCACTTGGCCTCGGTCGTGCGCCTCTTCCGTCCTCGATCGTCGGTTTCTTCCACGGGGCACTCCAGCCACATCTTGATCAGATGCAGCACGCGCCGATCAACGATGCGCCGCGCGAGCGAGCGCATCAGGTCAGCGTGGGGGATGCTCCCGAAGTAGTCCGCGAGGTCGGCGTCAACGACTTCCGGGTGACCACGGAACAGCAGCTCTTCCACCTCGACCACCGCTTGCTGGGCGTTGCGGCCCTGTCGGTAGCGTACTGCTCGGGTAGAAGATCGGCTTCGAAGATCGGTTCGAGCACCAGCAGCGCTGCTGTCATGCACACCCGATCGCGCAGGGTCGAGATGCCCAGCGGCCTGAGTTTGCCGTTGGCCTTCGGGATAAACACGCGTCTGATAGGGTCTGGTCGGTAGGTCTCTTCTCTGAGTGCAAGCGCCAGTTCACCGAGCCACCGTTGCAACCCGTACGCTTCGACATCCGCGAACTCCTGACCATCCACGCCCGGCGCGCCCTGGTTTGAGCGGCACGGAGCATGGGCGTGAGCCAGGATGTCGTCGCGGCTGATCTTGTCGTACAGGGCGTAGAAACGGAAACCCGGTTCTGCCTTCGCTTTCGCGTGTAACGCCGTCTGCAGTTTCTGAACCCTGTTCGGAGTTGCTAGGTTGCCCAATCTCCAGGTCCCTCACCGCGTCTTGCTTCGGTCTTGAACTGAGGTCCCTTCCCTCCCCCGGCATTACCCGGCTTCAGCGGTACTACGGACCTCTCCGTCACCCCTCAGGCGCCCGGCCTATCCCTCGCGGGCGTCCGGTCGGTCATCCTTGACCACGCCTCGGGGCTTCCCGTGTTGCGTGCGCTTTCCTTGGGTGCATGCTGTCGCCACTACCCCGGCGCAGCGACTGGGGGCCTTGCTTCGCTCATCCGACCCAGCCGTGTCAGCCTTCCCTGGTATGGCAGCCAGGTCGGCCTGCGCATCGTCCTTTTCGAGGCTTGCTCGGCGTTCGCTCGCGCTACGGCCTGCACACTCGCGCTGTCACCGTATTTCGTGACACGCTATCCGAAGGCTTCAACCATTTCGTTTCCTCCATGATTGCTCCGGGTGCTTCCGGCTGGAGCAGTCGCCGGGTGGGGCTTGCACCCACTGGAAAAGCGCCGCCTTGTCACGGCGCACGCCAAGAGCGGACGATCAACGGAGCAACGACGCGCTCGGGTTTCTTTAGGCCATCACGGCGAATGTCTGGACCAGGATCTTACCGTTCCGCACGACGAAGGTATCGGTGGCCCGGGCGATCTGGGGGTTCCGCTCCCAGAGAATGTAGGCCACTTCGCCGACGATCTCCTGGCGGTGCATCTTGACCGCGTCGAAGAATCCCGCGGGAAGGCCCTTGAACAGCGCCTCGAAGAATCCCCGGATCTCGGCGAGCCCGCGGTACGTGGCGTCGTGCGTAATCAGGATGGACTGGTCGGTGTAGTCCTGCATGACGGCTTCTACGCCGACCCGGGCCGCCCGGAGGTGGTTCTGAAGCACGGTTTCGGTGGTCATTTCGGTCTCCTTTTCAGCGCTCGTTGAAAAAATGGATCGCTTGCATCGCCGGCAAGCTAGCGGCGCACGCCTTGCACGTCGAGGTACTCGGCCTTCAGCTGGACCGAGCCGTCGCCCCCTGCGTTGTGCGCGGAGAAGACGCCCTCCAGCGCGGCGTGCAGCGAGCGCTGCCCGGCGCCATCGAGCGCTTCGAAGGCCCGCTTGACCGGCCCGTAAGTAGCGCGGAAATGGTCGACAACGCCGGACGGCGAGAACGGAAAGCGCCACAGCGGATACATGCGGCGCGCAACACGGAAGTTGCGGAAATAGCCTCCGAGGCGCTCGGTGGCCGTGCCCTCGTCGCCCCACATCGTCGGCGGTACGAGGCCCGGAGGCGGTGGCACGTGGGCGGCGAGTTCCTTGAACATCCGCCCGACCATCCCCGTCGGCGTCCAGTTGACCATGCACAGCCGGCCGCCGCTGCGGCACACCCGCGCGAGCTCGCCTGCCACTTTCTCCGGCCGCGGCGCGAACATCGCGCCGACCATGCTGATCACCACGTCGAACGACCCATCGGAATACGGCAACTGCTCGGCGTCGCCCTCGTCGAACCGGGCGTCTACGCCTTCTCGCTCAGCGCGCCACCGCGCATGAGCGACGAGGTTGCCGGCGATGTCGATTCCCGTCACCTTCACGCCGGCATGCGCCGCGGGTATCGCGGTCTGCCCCGCGCCGCAGGCTACATCGAGCAGGCGCTCACCGGCCCTGATGTTCCAGCCGGCGAGGATCTTCCGGGCGCCGGGCTCCATGTAGGTGGCGAATTTCGCGTAGTCGCCGTCCATCCAGGCCGCCTTCATTTTCGCCTTGACGACATTGAAATCCGGGGCGGCCTGCGTCTGGCTGGCGGCGGCTTTCGCCTCGCCGGCTCGGGGCTGCGCCGGTATTGCTGTCGTTGCTGCGTTGCTCATGGTCGTCTCTCCTTGAAAGTCGTTGATGTCGGGTTCGGGCGGCGTGGGCCGCCGAGGACCGTGAGCGTAGGCCGAAGGCGGCCCGGGGTCTGCTGCGCGAAGCGTAGCAACGCACTACAATTTCCGTAGTAACCTCGGCGAGCGCGACGTGATCGAATACAGCCAGTTCTGCCCCCTCTCCAAGACCGCCGAGGTGCTGGGGGAAAAGTGGACGCTGCTGATCGTGCGGGAGCTGGTACTGGGCTCGACCCGCTTCAGCCAGATCCAGCGCGCCCTCCCCCGTATGTCGCCGACGGTGCTCAACACGCGCCTCGCCGAGCTGCACGAGCGCGGCGTGATAGTGCGCAAGCGTATCCCCGAGCAGAAGGGCTACGAGTACCGGCTCACGGAAAGCGGGCGGGAGCTCTTTCCCCTGCTGCTGGGAATGTCCGAATGGGGCATGCGCTGGGCGCGCAGGGGCATACGCGACGAGGAGCTCGACGTCGAATTCCTCATGGGGGACGTGCGGCGCCGGCTGGACACCGGCAAGCTGCCGGACGGTCGCACGGTGCTGAAGTTCACCTACACCGACCTCGAGGATTTCGCCGAATGGTGGGCCAAGATCAACGATCGCAAGGTCGAGCTGTGCCTCGAGGATCCCGGCTTCGAGGTGGACGTGTTCTTCACGACCGATCTCAAGACCATGACCGAGGTGTGGATGGGCGACCTGCCGCTGCGCAAGGCGCAGGCCGACGGGCGGCTGAAGATCGTCGGGCCTTCGACCCTCCTACGCAACCTCGCGGCCTGGTTCCCGCTGCACATGCATGCCGGGATTCGGCCGGCCAGGGGCTAGGCAGTGACGAGTGACGGGTGACGACCGCCGCCTGGCTGGTTGATCGCGTCATCCCGCGCGTGCCGGTGCGCCATTGGGTGCTGTCGTTCCCGATCCCGCTGCGCGGCCTCTTTGCGGTGCACCCTGAACTGCTCGCCCCGGTATTACAGACCGTTCACCGGGTCATTGCGACGCATCGGATCAGGCAGGCGGGCAGCAAACGCAGTGAAGTGGCCACCGGCGCCGTCACCCTCATCCAGCAATCCGCGAATGTCTGGTCCACACGATCTCTGATTTTTCCGACGAACTCGGCGAACGGCCGCTTGCAAGGTAGACCGGTCGGTCGGCCACGAAATCGGCAACAGCCGCTGTGGGTCGACAGTGACAGTTCGCTGGCTTCGAATGCAGCCGTTGAACGGTCAACGTTGAGGGCAGATGGCTGACACCTGCTCGACGACTGGCGAGCGTCAAGTTTCAGGGTAAACCGGCCCTCCGCCCCAGAAACTCTCGCCGGCCGCTTTAGGCAACTGCTGTCATTCGCCAGGCCGAACTCGAACGTCGGCAGCCAGTCTGAAGCGGCAGTAGCGTCGGGCATCTCAACCGACAGCTCATGGCCGGTCAGCGACCGTCGAGTCCGGCGGTCTCTGACCAGCGGCCAATGAAGCTAAACCTCCGTTTTCTCCGCGATCTCAAGCGCGTCGTCGACCTCGATCCCAAGATACCGGACGGTGCTCTCGAGTTTGGTATGGCCTAGCAGGAGCTGCACGGCTCGGAGACTTTTGGTCCTGCGGTAAATGAGCGTCGCCTTCGTGCGACGCAACGAATGCGTGCCATAGGCTGCCCGGTGGAGTCGAGCTTCCGCTTCGGGTCGCGACCGGCCAAAACGGGCATCGCGCACTCCGCGACCATCAGCGTGCGATAGTTCGTCTGAGATACTGCGAGGGTGCCGCCCATGCTCGAAATCTACGTCAGCACCGATGTCGAGACCGACGGTCCGGTTGCCGGAAAGCATTCGATCCTCAGTATTGGATCGGCAGCCTATACCGCGGAAAAGGAACTGCTCTCGACGTTCTCCGGCAACTTGGCAACATTGCCGAACGCGCCCCCCGATCCCAAGACCGCTGCGTGGTGGTTGACGCAGCCGGCAGCGTGGTCGGCGTGCCGGCAGAACCTCGAGCTCCCGCGCGACGCCATGGCGCGCTATGTCACCTGGCTCAAGTCGCTTCCCGGGAAGCCGGTCTTCGTCGCCTATCCGACCGCGTTCGACTTTCCTTTCGTCTATTGGTACCTGACCGAGTTCGCCGGGGAGAACCCGTTCGGCTATTCAGCGATCGACATCAAGACCTATTCGATGGCGCTGATGCGCAAGCCGTACCGAATGTGCGGCAAGCGGTCGATGCCCGCGGAATGGCTCGATCCGATCCCGCATACCCATGTGGCGCTCGACGACGCCATCGAGCAGGGGCGGCTGTTCTGCAACATGCTGAGGGCCAATCGCGCGGTCGTCTGACTGAATCTTTGCGAGTCAACTCAGTTTCACTGCGAATCCAGGATCGCCCTGCGACGATCAGTGATCAGGCGGTTCGCGACCCGAAGCCGCCGATGACAAGCCGAGTAAGCGGTCATTCATACGCCGCATAACTCGACCACTGACGTTTCACCTCACGACGCTACAGCGGACCGGCTGCATCCACACGCAGCGCCTTGACCACCAGACTGAACGCCGGTGATGGCTGCCGGCGACTGGGGTAGTACAGGTGATAACCCGCGAACGGCGGGCACCAGTCCTCCAGCACGCGCACCAGGCTTCCATCGGACAGATGGGGGGCCAGTTCATCCTCGGGCAGCAGGACAATGCCTAGCCCGGCCAGCGCCGCGTCGACCTGCGGCGGCGAGGTGTTGAAGATCAGCGGACCATCGACCCGCACGTTCACTTGCTTGCCGCGGCGCGCGAAGTCCCACACGTACAGGCCGCCCGAGCTCGGCATGCGCTGGTTGATGCAGCGGTGTGCGGTCAGGTCCTGCGGTGTCTTCGGCTTGGGATGGATCTCGAAGTAGGTCGGCGAGGCCACCACCGCCATGCGCAGTGGCGGTCCGATAGGCACCGCGATCATGTCCTTGTCGATGGTGTTGCCAAGGCGCACGCCGGCATCGAAGCGGTCGGCCACGATGTCGCGGAATCCGTAGCTCATGTCGAACTCGAGCGTGATGTCCGGATACTCGCGCAGCAACGGCGTGAGCTTGGGCAGCAACACCGTGCGCAGCACGTTGTCGCCGCAGGTGATGCGCACGGTGCCCGCCGGCTTGTCGCGCAGTTCGGTCAGCGCGTCGAGCTCGGCTTCGATCTCGTCGAAGCGGTGGCCGATGGCGTGCGCCAGTCGCTCGCCGGCCGCCGTGGGCGCGACGCTGCGCGTGGTGCGCGTGAGGAGGCGAATCCGCAGCCGCTCCTCCAGCCCGCGGATGGCCTGGCTCAGCGCCGATTGCGTGACCCCCAGCGTGGCGGCGGCGCGGGTAAAGCTGCCTTCGCGCGCCACGGTCACGAAGGCCAGCAGGTCGTTGAGGTTGCGTCTTGCCATTGTCACCTTGGCTATTAGTTAGACATTCTAATAGACGGGATAAGCATTCATCAACTAGTCAATGGCTCGATGCCTTGCCAAACTCGGTGTCATCCCCTGAACGACATTCATCCAGGAGTACCGATCATGAGCACCTCACTGAACTTGCAGCAGGCGCTTGCCCCCGACGAAGCTGAGCACGCACCGCAGCGCCGCAGCTTCATCAAGCGCGCCAGCACCAGCCTGATTGCCCTGGGCAGTCTGGTGGTTGCGGGCGGCGAGCCGGCGGCCCAGACGCGGCCGGCATCGCCTGCGCGATCGATGACGCAGTCCACAGCCGGCCGTCTGCCCGAGGATGCGGACAACTTCTATCAAAGCCCCGGGGTGACAGTGCGCAAGGTCCGCTTCAAGAATCAGTACGAGATGGACGTGGCGGGCAACCTGTTCGTACCGAACAACCTGAACCGCAGCAGCGCCCACGCAGCCATCATCGTCGGGCACCCGATGGGTGCGGTGAAGGAGCAGAGCGCCAACCTCTATGCCACGAAGATGGCCGAGCAGGGATTCGTGACGCTGTCGATCGACCTGCCCTTCTGGGGCGAGAGTGAAGGCCGCCCGCGCAACGTGGTATCGCCCGACCTCTATGCCGAAGCCTTCAGCGCCGCCGTCGATTACCTGGGTACGCAGCGCTTCGTAAACCGCGAGCGCATCGGCGTGATCGGCATTTGCGGCAGCGGCAGCTTTGCCGTCAGCGCGGCCAAGATCGACCCGCGCATGAAGGCCATCGCCACGGTCAGCATGTACGACATGGGCGCCGCCAACCGTCATGCGCTCAACAAATCGCAGACGCTGGCGCAACGCAAGGCCATCATCGCCGAGGCGGCGCAGCAGCGTTACGTCGAGTTTGCGGGCGGCGAAACCAAGTACACCAGCGGCACGGTGCACGAGATCACCGAGAGGTCCAATCCCATCGAGCGCGAGTTCTACGACTTCTACCGCACCCCCCGAGGCGAGTACACGCCCCCGGGCCAATCGCCTCTGCTGACCACGCATCCCACGCTGAGCAGCAACACCAGGTTCATGAACTTCTACCCGTTCAATGACATCGAGACGATCTCCCCGCGTCCGATGCTGTTCATCACGGGCACCGAAGCGCACTCGCGCGAGTTCAGCGAGGACGCCTACAAGCGCGCCGCCGAGCCAAAGGAGCTGCACTGGGTTCCTGGGGCGGGCCACGTCGATCTGTACGACCGCGTGAGCCTGATTCCGTGGGCCAAGCTGACGGCGTTCTTCAGCCAGCACCTGGGGCAGCGCGCGACACCTCCCGCCACCTGAGACGAATTTTTCCCTTGCACTTCCTCAGCCGATGAGGACACCGCAGGATCGAGGAAATACCGATGACCACCCGTGACATCTTCCAGCGCGAACTGGCCGGCGAGGTGATCTCGCTCAGCGACCCGGAGTACCCGAAGATCGCCGCGCTGATCACCGAGGCTCAGCGCATCATCGCCGAGATGAACACCGGTTACCGCGGCCCGGGCGAGGTGCGCGCCCTGTTCAGGCGCCTGACCGGCACCGCGGTGGACGAATCGTTCTGGCTGCTGCCGCCGTTCTACACCGACTTCGGCAAGAACATCCGCGTCGGGCGCAACGTGTTCATCAACCACGCCTGCGAGTTCATGGATCGCGGCGGAATCACCATCGAGGACGATGTGCTCATCGGCCCGAAGGTGAACCTGGTCACCATCAGCCATCCGCTCGATCCGACCACGCGACGCTCGACGTATTGCGCGCCCATCGTCATCAAGAAGGGCGCGTGGCTCGGCGCGGCGGTGTCGGTGATGCCCGGCGTGACCATTGGCGAGAACGCGGTGGTGGCGGCAAACGCCGTGGTGACGCGCGACGTGCCGGACAACGCCGTCGTCGGCGGCGTCCCCGCGCGCGTCATCAAGCACATTGACCTGGCCCGGTCTGAGCCCTCACATCGGTTCTTTGCGCCGAGCCGGTCCTTCAAAGTTGAGGGGACGTCCTCGATCGACAGGCGCTGCTGACATGGGATTCATGCGCCCACGCTCGTTGCTCAACCGCACACGCCGCGTTCGGATGGGCGCCGCCCTGCTGGGCCTGGCACTGACGTCTTCCGCCGGCGCCGCCGACGAGCTGGGTGCACTCGGCAGCACACGCCCCTCCGACCCGCCCACCGCATCTCAGGAGCGGCCCCACATGTGGATGACCGTCGGCACACAGCGCTTTGCCGTGACACTGGAAGACAACCCAACCGCGCGCGCGTTCGTGCAATTGCTGCCCGCGACGCTCGACATGACCGAGTTGAACGGCAACGAGAAGCACGCCCGCTCTGCCGCGCAGCTTGCCCACCAACGCCGTGCGGCCGGGCACCATCCGAACCGGCGATGTGCTGCTGTACGGCAATGACACGCTGGTGGTGTTCTACGAGACGTTCCGTTCCAGCTACAGCTACACGCGAATTGGGCGCATTACAGAGAGCGCCGGGCTGGCCCAGGCGCTGGGGCCGGGCAACCAGCGCGTCGCCTTTACGGTGCCCTGACGCGACAGACTGCTTTGTGACTACTCGATGACGGTCTGCTGCTGGCCGATCGGCGACAATCGAACCGCGAAACTGCCGCAGGGCGCAAGAAGCTTGACTCAGGCAATCAATTGGTTGACTATGGCATGCGATCATGGCGACCCCCGGTTCACCGGCACCCGCCGATCCCCGCGTCGACGTCGTCCGGCGCTTCAACCGCTTCTACACGCGGCGGATCGGCGCGCTGCGCGCGGGGCTGCTCGATAGCCCGTTCTCGCTCGCCGAAGCGCGGCTCCTCTATGAACTCGCCCATCGGGACCGTCCCACCGCGGCCGGCCTCACCAAGGACCTCGGGCTCGACGCCGGCTACCTCAGCCGGCTGCTGCACGGTCTAGAGCGTCGGCGCCTGATCCGCCGGGAGCGCTCCGAGTCCGACGGCCGGCAGAGCCTGCTCAGTCTCACCGCCGAGGGCCGCCGGACCTTCGCGACCCTCAACACCCGCTCGACCGCCGAGGTGCGCGCGATGCTCGGGAACCTCTCCGACGCCGGACAGCGCCGCCTCGTCGAGGCGATGCGCGACGTCGAGCGGCTGCTCGGCGCGGAACCCGAGGGGAAGGTCCCCTATCTCCTCCGCCCTCACCGGCCCGGCGACATGGGCTGGTTGGTCCACCGCCACGGCGCGCTCTACGCGCAGGAGTACGGCTGGGACGAGCGGTTTGAGGCGCTGGTCGCGACCGTCGTCGCGAAGTTCATCGACAACTTCGACCCGCAGCGGGAGCGCTGCTGGATCGCCGAGCGCGACGGCGAGACCGTGGGCGCGGTGTTCCTGGTGTCGAAGTCGCCCACCGTCGCGCAGCTGCGGCTGCTGTACGTCGAGCCGAATGCGCGGGGGCTCGGCATCGGCAAGCGGCTGGTGGCCGAGTGCGAGCGCTTCGCGCGCGAGCAGGGCTACCGGAAGATCGTGCTCTGGACCAACAGCATCCTGCACGCCGCCCGGCACCTCTACGAGGCGGCGGGATATCGCCTGGTCGCAGAGAAGCCCCACCACAGCTTCGGGCAGCGGCTCGTCGGGCAGACGTGGGAGCTGAAGCTGTGACCCGGGACGCCCGCCGGCGGCCACTCGCGGTCGCAGCGCGGCCAAGCCCCTCGCCTCGCGCTGCGGGACACGACGTCGGGGACAGGGTGTTTTACGGCAACGGCTCGAGCGAGGTCGCCGCGGCCGCGCGGTGGACCGATCAGAGCCAGCGCGACAGGCGCTCGCGCTCGAACTGCTGCTTCATGGCGAAGGTCTCGTGCGTGGGCGGCGAGAGGACGGCGCGGTCGCCCGGCTCACGGTAGAAGTCGCCTTGCACGAGCATTGCCTGGCGATTGCCGACCTCGAAGAAGCAGTAGCCCTTGCCGTCGAAGGCGGCCTCGCCCGGGCGGCCGTCGAGCTCGGCCAGGATGTTCGCCGCCACCACCTGGGCTTCGAGCTCGGCCATGATGCCGGCCTTGGGCAACATCCCCGAGCCGGGCAGCTTCACCGCCGTGACATCGCCGACGGCATAGAGGTTCGCGTGCGAAGTGGCGAGCGAGCCCGGGTTCACGGCGATCCACCCGGGGGCGTCCGCCAGGCCGGAATCGCGGACGGCCTGCGGTGCTCGATGTGGCGGGATTGCGAGCAGCAGATCGTAGCCGCGCCGCACGGCACCACCCGGGGTGTCGAAGGCGAGCTCGCGGGCTGCGGTGTCCACCGAGACGATCTTGTGACCGGCATGGAGCGCGATGCCGCGCTCGGCGAGCGCCTCCCGGGCCTTTTGCCCGGCAGCTGGACCGGCCACGGGCATCGGCTGCGGATCGGGAATGTACACGGCGATCTCGACCGAACCTCTGCGGCCCAGTCCGCGGAGACGCTCATGCACCAGCATCGCCGCCTCGAACGGCGCGGGCGGGCATTTGTACGGCGCGGCGCACACGACGATGGCGAGCGAGCCCTGGTCGAGATCGTCGAGCGCGCGGCGCAGGCCGGGCACCCGCGCCGCGTCGTAGAGATTGGCTTCTGCCGGGAGCCCGGGGACTGCATCCGGCGCGAGCTCCGCGCCCAGCGCGACGATCAGGTGATCGTAGGGGTGTTCACCGTCGGCCGTGCGCACTCGCCTGGCGGCCGGATCGATCCGTTCGATCTCGGTCTTGACGTAGGTGATGCCTTTGGCGCGTAGCTTCGCGATGTCTCCCAGCCCCTCCTCGGGCCCGCGATCGCCCACCAGCATCCAGAGCTTGGCGAGGCCCATCCTGAAGCGGTCCTTGCGGTCGAGGAGCGTGATCGAATGGCCCTTCGCGAGCGCCGGCAGGAGCGCGTTCGCTGCCGCAAGGCCGCCGAAACCTCCGCCCAGTATCAGGATTCTTGCCATGGCGCCGATCCCCTTCGGGGCTCACGCGTCGAGCACGCGTTCGCCGCCAATGGATGATACGCCCGGATGGCAGTCTCTCTTAACCCCAGCGCAGCGCGAACGTGCCGCCGGGCTCGCGTTCCACGCGCGTGCCGAATTCGCGGCCCTCGCGGTTCAACAGGTCCTCGAGCCAGCGAGCGTCCTTTTCGCCCGCACGGTTGACGCGGAAATGGCGGATCCGGGTCGGCGTCAGCGCGAGGTGCGCGAGCTTTCCGCTCGCCGCCTCGAGGGTCGGGAAGTACATCAGCGCGAGGTCGGGGCGGAACGATTCGTGGCCGCGGATGCCCTCGTAGTCGTTGATGAAGTCGCCGCACCCGTAGAAGACGGGCCGATCGCGGTAGACCTCGATGCCCTTCGGATGATGCGACGAGTGACCATGCACCACGTCCACTCCCGCAGCGTCGACCAGCCGATGGGCGAACTCGCGCTCGGCCCGCGCGACGCCGTAACCCCAGTTCCCGCCCCAGTGGATCGACGCCACGACGATGTCGCCGGCTCGCTTCGCCGCGCCGACTTGCGCGGCGATCCGCTCCGCGGCCCGTGCGGAGAGGTCGGGGAGGAAGCTCACGCCCGCGCGGTCCTTGCCCGCGGCCCATTGCCGCGGCACGCCGGCGCTTTCCATTCCGAATGAGAGGACGAGCACGCGGCCCGTGCCCGGCAGGTCGATCGCCGCCGGCTCGGCGGCGTCGGCTTCATCCCGGCCCGCGCCCGCCGTGCGGATGCCCGCGCCGCGCAGCGCATCGAGCGTTTCCGCAAGCCCGCGATATCCCCAGTCGAGCACGTGATTGTTGGCGAGCGCGCAGCAGTCGATCCTGGCCGCGGCGAGGCAGTGCACGTTCGCGGGATGCATGCGGTAATGGATGGTCTTGTTCGGCCACGCGTCCTCGGCCGCGGTGACGGCGGTCTCCAGATTGATGATTCGCGCCTGCGGTCGCACGCGGTCGAGCTCGGCCAGCGCATCGCCCCAGATGTAGGCGAAGTCGACCGGCCGCTTGATCGGTCCGGTGACCTCCTCGGCGATCTCCACGTAGCCAAGCGCCGAGCGCATGTAGGGCTCGTAGAGATCGGGCTTCCCCGGGTGCGGGAGGATCTGGTCGATGCCGCGGCCGGTCATGACGTCGCCGCAGAGGAACAGCGTGACGGGGCGTGGCTCCGCGCCCGGACGTTCGATTGGCTGGGACATTCGCTGCGGCTGCCCTCGCGCGGCGGGCCGCTCGGCCGCGGCGAGACAGCCGAGCAGCGCTTGCCCCGTCCGTGCAAGGAAGTGGCGCCGCTCCATGCCGGAAGTTCCCGCTTACGCGTGGCCCGCGTCAAGCTACAGCTTACGCCCGGTCCTCGGATTCGGCTGCACCAGAGGTGTATTCTCGATTCGGCGCGAGAGCAATGCCCGGCAACGCAACGTCGACGAGGAGGACCGAATGCGCCCTGGAATCCCGCCCCGCCGGCCGCCGGGGCGGAGTTCCGCCGCGCGCGGTGAGCGCGTGAGGCGCGCCGGTGACGCGTTGATCGATCGCGCGTCGATCGTTGCGGCGCATCGCCTCATCGATCCCTACATCCGGCGGACGCCCGTCATTGAGATCAGCGGCGACGAGTTCGGTCTCGGCTCGACCGCGATCACGCTCAAGCTCGAGCTCTTTCAGCACACCGGCTCGTTCAAGCCCCGCGGCGCGTTCGCGAATCTCCTGATGCGTAAGGCGCCGGCCGCGGGCGTCGTCGCGGCCTCGGGCGGCAATCACGGCGCCGCGGTCGCCTATGCGGCGATGAAGCTCGGCGTCCCAGCGAAGATCTTCGTGCCGGCCGTCGCTTCGCTGGCCAAGCAGCAGCGGATCCGCGAGTACGGCGCCGACCTCGTCGTCGGGGGCGAGCGCTATGCCGACGCGCTTGCGGCGAGCGAGGCGTGGGCGGCCCAGTCGGGCGCGCTGCAGATCCACGCCTACGACCAGATCGAGACGCTGCTCGGCCAGAGCACGCTCGGGCTCGAGCTCGAGGAACAGGCGCCCGCGCTCGATACGCTGCTCGTCGCGGTTGGTGGCGGCGGGTTGATCGGCGGCGTCGCCGCGTGGTACGCGGAGCGCATCAGGATCGTCGGGGTCGAGCCGGAGGCCGCGCCGACGCTGACCCGCGCGCTCGAAGCGGGGCGGCCGGTCGATGCGCCCGCCGGCGGGATCGCCGCCGACTCACTCGCGCCGCGCCGCGTCGGCGAGCTTATGTTTCCGATCGCGCAGTGGCACGTGAGCGCCATGGCGCTCGTCACCGACGAAGCGATTCGGGCGGCGCAGCGCGCGCTCTGGGACGCGCTGCGGATCGTCGCCGAGCCCGGCGGAGCGGCCGCGTTTGCCGCGCTGCTGTCGGGCAGGTATCAGGCGCGCGCAGGCGAGCGCGTTGGCGTGCTCGTGTGCGGCGGCAACACGACCGCGGTCGATTTCGACCGCTGAGGCTTCAGCTCTCGAACCCGCGCACGAGGCTCGCCCGCGCGCCGGCCGCCTGCATCAGCAGCGAGAAATCGGATCCGGCCAGCACCAGCCGCACGCCCATGCCGATGTGGCGCTGGAGGAGCTCCGGCGTGTACATCCCGCCCATACCCGGGAACTTGCCGTGCCTGCGGCAGGCGGCGACGAGCTTCGTGTACGCGTCCGCGACCCGCGGGTGGTCGAACTGTCCGGGGATGCCCATCTCGAAGCACAGGTCGTTGGTGCCGATGAGCAGCGCGTCGATTCCCGGCACCGCGGCGATCGCCTCGCAGTTCTCGATGCCGAGCGGGGACTCGAGCATGACGACAACCATGGTCTCTTCGTTCACGAGCCTTGCGGCGTCGCCGATCGGCATCGGCGCGAAGCCGAGCTGCTGCAAGCCGCCGCCCATCGAGCGATGCCCGAGCGGCGGGAAGCGGCAATAGGCGGCGATCCTGCGCGCGTGCTCGGCCGTGTCGACGTGCGGCACCACCACGCCCTGCGCGCCGTTGTCCAGCAACCGCGTCGCGTGATAGTGCTCGTTGCCCGGCACGCGCACGATCGGCGTGACGCCCACCGCGAGCGAGGCGGCCGCGATCTGCGCGGCGGTGTCGACACCCATCGAGTTGTGTTCGCAGTCGATGAAGAGCCAGTCGAATCCGCTCGTCTTCGCGATCTGCGCGATGTCGACCGTGCGCGCCTGGCGCAGGCCGAGGCCGATCGCGACCTTGCCCGTGCGCAGCTGGCGCAGCGCATGATTGACGACTGCTGTCATGGATCTCCTCCCGGCACGGTAGCGGTGGATGGTAAACCGCGAGCCGATCCGCCGCGCGGGCGCGTCAGCCGAACCCGGCGATGCGCCGCCGGAGCTCCGCCTTCAGTTCCGCGAAAGCGCCCTTGGTCAGTTCGGCAAGCGTCGCGACCAGTGGATTGGGATCGCCCTGGATCTGCACGAATCCCAGCGCCCCGGGGCGGGACGGCTTCCAGCAATCTGAGGATGCGCCGGCCGGCGCGCCGCGGCCGCCGCGCATCCGGCACGAGCGCCTGCGCGACCACGTCCGCGCCGTGGTCGGCCATCCTCATCTTGAGATGCGGCCCGGGCAGGAAGAGCGACGGCTCGATGAGCTTGACGCCGGCGAGCTTCATGCGTTCACCCCTTCCGGGCGCCCCAGAGCGTCAGCTGCGTGCCGAGCTCGATCACCCGGTCGGGCGGAAGCTTGAAGTACTCGACCGCGCTCGGGCTGTTCCGCTGCATCCAGCGGAACAGCTCGCGCCGCCAGGTGAAGAAGCCTCGCCGCTCGGCACGGGGGATGGTCGACTTGCCGAGGAAGAAGGTCGTCTCGTCGCGCTCGAAGCGGAGCCCGTGGCGCGAGAGCAGCGCGAGCGCGCGCATCGCGTCGGGCTCCTCCATGAAGCCGTAGTGCACCGTCGCCTGGTAGACGCGCTTGTGCACGACCACGCGCACCTCGGTTCGGTCGGCGTTCGGGAGGCGCGGCACGTCCGCCGTCGCGATCGTGAAGAACACGACGCGCTCGTGGAGCACCTTGTTGTGCTTCAGGTTGTGCATCAGCGTGGTCGGTACGGCGTCGGTGTCGGCGGAGAAGAACACCGCCGTCCCGGGCACCGTGGCCACCTCGCCGAGATGCTCGAAGAACCCATCGATCGGTACCTTCTTGCGGGCCTGTCCGGCGTTCAGGTAGTCGGTCGCACGCTTCCAGGTCGTAAGCAGCGTGAAGATGACGAGCCCGCACAGGAGCGGGAACCAGCCGCCCGCCGCGATCTTGGTCGCGTTCGACGCGAGGAACGCGAGCTCGACCGCGCCGATGACGGCGAGCATCGCGAGCACCGGCCCGCGCGTCGGCCCCGCCAGCGCGTAGACCACCAGCGCGATGAGCGACGTCTCGAGCGCCATGGTCGCGGACACCGCGATGCCGTACGCCGCCGCGAGGTTGCTCGACGAGCCGAAGCCGAGCACCAGCAGCACCACCACGACGAGCATGGCCCAGTTGAGGCGGCCGATGTAGATCTGACCGCGCTCGGTTTCGGAGGTGTGCGTGACCGGGATGCGCGGCAGGTACCCGAGGCGGGAGGCCTGCTGCGTCACCGAGAACGCGCCGGAGATTACGGCCTGCGAGGCGATGACGGTGGCCGCCGTCGCGAGCGCGACGAGCGGGAGCAGCAGTTCCGGCGGCGCGAGCAGGTAGAACGGGTTCTTGACCGCTTGGGGATTGCGGAGCACGAGTGCGCCCTGCCCGAGGTAGTTCAGCATCAGCGCCGGCAGCACAAGCGCGAACCAACCCACGCGGATCGGCAGCGGGCCGAAGTGGCCCATGTCGGCGTAGAGCGCTTCGCCGCCGGTAAGCGTGAGGAACACCGCGCCGAGCGCGAGGAAGGCGAGCATCGGCGACGCCGCCGCGAACGCCGCCGCGTAGCTCGGGTCGAGCGCCCGCACGATTCCGGGCGTCTTCAGGATGCTCGCGATCCCGAGCGCCCCGATGGTGAGAAACCACACGGCGGTGATCGGCCCGAAGAGTTTCCCCACCTTGCCGGCGCCGTGGCTCTGGATCGCGAAGAGTCCGATCAGGATCCCCAGCGCCACCGGTACGACCCAAGGCTCGAGCGCCGGTGTCGCGACCGACAGGCCTTCCACCGCCGACAGCACCGAGATCGCCGGCGTGATCACGGCGTCGCCATAGAAGAGCGACGCCGCGAAGACCGCGATCACCCCGGCTGTCCACTGGAGCCTCGGGTTGTCGCGGAAGAGGCGCGTCGCGAAGGCGAGCAGCGCGAGCACGCCGCCCTCGCCCTTGTTGTCGAAGCGCAGGACGAAGGTGACGTACTTCAGCGACACGATCAACATCACCGCCCAGAAGATGAGCGAGAGCACGCCGAGCACGTTGACCTCGCTGAGCGGGAGCGGGTGGGCGCCGCCGAACGCCTCCTTGAAGGCGTACAGCGGGCTCGTGCCGATGTCGCCGAACACCACGCCGAGCGCGCCGAGGGTGAGCGCGCCGAGGCGATTCAAGTGCGCGCGAGCGTGGCGCGAAGCGACGATGTCCGCGGGCAAGTCCCCTCCGATGCCGCAACGCAGCAGGTCCGACTCTACGCCGGTCCGGCCGGGCGCACTTGCGACGCCCCGCGTGCGAGACAGGCGTTCAGATCCTGTTCCGTTCCACGAGCTCCCGGGCGATGATAATCCGCTGCGTCTCGTTCGTTCCCTCGCCGCTCAGAGGAGCGGGGCGTCGCGGTACAGCCGCTCGACCGGGAACTCCTTCGAGTAGCCGTTGCCGCCGTGGATGCGCACCGCCTCGAGCGCGGCCTCGGTGGCGAAGTACTTCGCCATGCCGGCCTCCATGTCGCAGCGCCGCCCGGTGTCGTAGGCCTTCGCCGCGGCTTCGGTGAGGAGCCGCGCCGTCAATCGTTCGAGCGCTGACGGAACGCCTTGGCGCGGATCACCCGGTCGCGTGGGAAGGCTACGACCTAGCGTTCGCGATCGAGCGGTCAGGCCTGAAGTCACCCACGATGGCGCGCCAACCACCGCATCCCGATCTTCGGGTGCGCTCCGGGTAGGGGAGGTTCCGTCCGCCGGCGCCTACTCGAACTTGGCGCCGGATTCCTTCACCACCTTCGCCCAGCGCGCCTGCTCGGCCCGCATCCAGCTGCCGAGGCTTTCCGGCGTCCCGGCGCGCACGTCGGTGCCCTGCTTGGCGAAGCGCTCCTTCATCTCCGGCGTGTTGAGGATCCTTGTCAGCTCGGAATTGAGCTTGGCGACGACATCGCGCGGGATGCCGGCGGGGCCGACGACGCCCTGGAACGACCCGGTTTCGAAGCCGGGCAGGCCTTGTTCCGCGACGGTGGGCGTAGCGGAGGCGCTTGGAACGCGCTGCGCGCTGGAGATTCCGAGCGCCTTGAGCTTGCCGCCGGTGACGGAGGGCCAGGTGGCGAGCATGCCGTTGAAAAGGACGTGGGCCTGGCCGCCGACCACCCCGGTCACGGCATCCGACCCGCCCTTGTACGGGATATAGGTCCAGTCGACACCGGTGCGCTGCGCGAACTCGATGCCGGCCAGGTGCGGCGCGCCGCCGATGCCCGAGATCGCGAAGTTGAGCTTGCCGGGGTGGGCTTTCGCCATGGCCACGAGCTCCTTCACGTCCCTCGCCTGCACCGAAGGATGCACCGCGAGCACGTGCGGCGAGTACGAGACCATCACGACGGGGCTGAAGTCCTTCGACGGATCGAACGGCAGCTTCGGGTAGACGCTCGCGCTGATCACCAGACCGCCGAGGTCGGTGAGCAGCAGCGTGTAGCCGTCGGGCGCGCTCTTGGCGACGAAATCGGCGCCGACGTTGCCGTTGGCGCCGGGCTTGTTCTCGACGATCACCGGCTGTCCCCAGGCTTCGGTCAGCATCGGGCCGATCTGGCGCGCGAGGATGTCCGAGGTGCCGCCCGCCGCGTAGGGCACGACGAGACGGATCGGCTTGCTCGGGTACTGCTGCTGGGCCTGCGCCGGGAACGTAGCGCACGCGGCAAGCAGGATGATGGCGGCAATGGGTTTCACGTCTTCTCCTCCCGGGCCTGTGGATGGCCGAGTGCGGCATTCTGAAGTCTAAACCTGCCGGTACCTTCGAGGAACCCCCGGGGAGAGACGATAATAGCTAATAACATTGGCGGCCACGCACCGCCTCGATCGAGTCGCCTGAGACCTGCGTGTGCAATGCCTGCTTGGCGACCGCGCCGGACCTGGCGCTTTCTTGATTCGTTTGCTCCATCCACGACAACCCAGGCGGCCCTCCTTGAATACCGATACCCCCCGGTCCCGCCGCAAGGCGCAGATCGACGCGCTGCTTCTCAAGCTCCCGGGCGTCAGTGCAAGAGAAATCAACGGTCTTGACGCCTACTTCGTCAGCGACAGGATGTTCGCCTGCATCAGCAGCGACGGCGTCGGACTGCGCCTGCCTGCCGCCACCGCGACCGAACTGCAGTTCTCGAGGGACAACGTCGTCCCGTTTCAGCCCGGCGGCATGGCAAGTTCGAGAGAATGGATCCAGATCAACCGCGCCGAAGCGGCCGAGTACGAGAAGGATCTCGAGCTGTTTCGGGCTTCGCTCGATTTCGTGAAAGGCGCCCGGACCCGCTAGGCCGGGTTCTCTACCATCGAGCAGGCCAAATCTGCGCAGTCTGAATCCCGTGAGTTGTTCGCATTTCCGGCTTCCGGCCGGTCCGGGACATTCGCGCGACGATTCTCGGGCATCTGCGGACGGTCATGGAGTGGAAGCCGTTGCGCTCGGCATGCGTACGTCCATAATGCCGGGCGTCCGCAGCGGCGGTCGGGCGCCGGCACCCGAGAGACATCTCGACACGAGAGGACACCCATGGCCACCAGCAACCGCAGCTACGCCGTCGCAAGCTTCCTCGAGCTGGAGGGCGTGAAATGCGGATTCCTGAAGTCGGTCGACGGCGGCGCCATCTCCGCCGAGGTCGTCACGGAACGCACCGGCGGCGACCTGTTCGACCGAAAACGCATCGGTCCGCCGAGGTACGAAGAGTTCGTGTTGCAGCTGGGGTTATCCATGGACCAGGCGGTGTACGACTGGATCTCCGCCATGTGGACAGCCCAGCCGGCGCGCAAGTCCGGCGCGATCGTCGCCGCCGATTTCAACATGGTCGCACGCAGTCGGCACGAGTTCAGGGAGGCGTTGATCACCGAGGTGACGATCCCCGCCTGCGATGCAGGCGCGAAGGACCCGGCTTTTCTCACGGTGAAGTTCGCACCGGAGCTCACCCGTCAAGCAAAGGCTTCGGGCAAGGTCGCGGGCGAGCTGGACAAGAGGGTGAAGAAGCTGTGGCTGCCCTCGAACTTTCGTCTCGAGATCGAAGGCCTGGAGTGCAGGAAAGTGAGCAAGGTCGACGCGCTGACGGTAAAGCAGGCGATCGCGTCGGATGAGGTCGGCGACACCCGGGACTACCAGCGCGAACCCGCGGGCATAGAGTTTCCGAATCTCAGGATCACCCTGGCGGAAAGCGACGCGCAGAGCTGGGTCGACTGGCACGAGGATTTCGTGGTCAAGGGCAACAACGACGAAAGCAGGGAGAAGACGGGCGCACTGGTCTTCCTCTCGCCGGATCTCAAGACCGAGCTCATCCGGGTCAGCTTCGCGAACCTCGGCATCTTCCGCCTTGCGCCCGCGATGTCCGCAGCGGGGGCCGATGCGATCCAGCGCTTCACCGCGGAGCTCTACTGCGAACGGATGGAGTTCCTGGTCTCCGACAATCCCGCGTCCGCCGCGCCGCGGTCGGCAACGCCGGCGCGGCGCGCGAGGCGGACGAAGGCTCGCCGGGCGCGATAGCGGTCAAGCGCGGTCCGCATGCAGCCGGGCCGGGCGCCAGTGCGCTATGGCGTCATCTGCGCAAGCGCGAACGCGACGCTCGGAAGACCCGGACCTGTTGGTCTCGTTTTCCGAGAACCGACACTTGTCTCACCGGAAAGCAGTCGCTCATCCAAGGCGCCTAGGACTTACATCGCAACTGGCGCTGAGAACGGGGACCGCTCAGAGCGACCGTGCATGGATGCCCCCGGTTTGCCAACCTTTCAGTTCGCGATGGGTTTAGGCAGGATTGCAACCGTACCTCCGGGCTTTCGGTGCGGCGTTAGCCAGCGCCACTTCGATATGGCGCAGCTCGGCGATCACTTGCTCTGGCGTGAATGACGTCCTTGGCATGGACCTTCTCCTTCGCTTCCAGGTTGAAATTCCCGCTCAACCTAGACCGGATTTGGGTCGGTGACGTCACCGATCGGGTATTCCCGTTCGAAACGTCCCGCGCTACAGTGGCGAAAACGCAAGTCCCGGCCGATTACTAACGAGTTCCGGGGGAGGCCCATGACCGAGTCAGAGCTCTACGATTTGCTCCTCCAATGCCTGCCGTCGCAGCTGGACGCGATCGCGGTCAAGCTGAAGCTGAACGAAGCCTTCCTGCCCGGGGCGGGCGAGGCAACGGCTACTCGGGGGCGCGCCATCCTGAACCTGGTCAAACCGCGCGCGAAAGGCCTCGCCGGCCTAGAGAGAGCGCTGAATGAGGTCCTCGGCCTGCAAGCCGCGCCGAAGCGGGCGAAGAGGAAGCGCGTTGCCACGAAAGCGCCGAAGGCCGCGCGGCCGCGCTGCCTCCTAGTCCTCGCCGCAAATCCGGTTGACACCGATCGTCTGGGCCTCGACCGCGAGGTCAAGCTGATTAAGGACGAGCTGCGCCTGGGCGATGCGGGCCGCGGCTACCGCATCGAAATGGAATGGGCGAGTTCCGTGCAGGAGCTGTCGCGGCATCTTCTCGAGTACCAGCCGGCCATCGTGCATTTCAGCGGCCACGGTAGTCCGACGGGCGAGATCGTGCTCGAGGGCAAAGATGGACGCGCTGAAGTCGTTCCCACCAAGGCGCTGCTCGCGCTGTTCGACACGCTGAAAGGGACAGAGGCCATCGTACTGAATGCGTGTTACTCGCTGGAGCAGGCAAGCGCGCTCGCCGAAGTGGTGCCGCAGGTGATCGGGATGGCGCGCGCCATAGGGGACGACGCGGCGCTGCGCTTTGCCGCTGGTTTCTACCGTGGCCTCGCTTGGGGCAAGGACTACGCGACTGCGTTCCGGCTGGGCTGTGTCGAGATTGATCTTGCCGCGCTGCCTGACGCGGTAATCCCGCATTTCACTACGCGAAGCGATGACCGGGTGGCCGCGCGCATGCGGCTGGAACCGGCTTCGGAGAGCATCGAGCTCCGCGTTACGAGGACCTTTGGCGCCGCCGGCAAGCCGGCGAATCAGGACGAAGACGCGACGCGCCCCTACCCGCTCTGGTACGGAACCCATCGCCGTCCGGTCGACCCCGACAACCCTGCGCGCGGGTTCTCGGGCGAGCGCGATGACGATCGCATTCATTACGGAAAGTGCGCGGTGACCGTGCCAAAGTCGCACAAGATCGGCTCCACCGGGTCCGCGTGGTGGAAGCGCATCCTGACCTGTGTTGACGACCGCCTGGTGCTGAACAAGCTCACGCCCCTGGATGAGCCCGTCTTCTGGCGCCAGATCCGCGACACGATAGCCCAGTGGAACCCCGGCGAACGGCGCGCACTGGTGTTCATCCACGGCTACAACGTGAGCTTCGAGGAGGCTGCGCTGCGCGCCGCGCAGATCGGCGTCGACCTCAAGGTGCCGGGCATCATGGCCTTCTATAGCTGGCCTTCTAAGGGCAACATGGTGAGCTACACGGCCGATGAGGCGAGCATCGAGGCAAGCGAGGCCCAGATCGCCGGATTCTTGACCCGCTTCGCGGCCGACAGCGGCGCGGATCGCGTGGATGTCCTCGCGCACAGCATGGGCAATCGCGCGCTGCTGCGCTCGCTGCAAAGGATACTTAATCAGGCGTCGAGCGCGAAGCAGATGTCTTTCGGACAACTGATTCTCGCTGCGCCCGACATCGACACCGGCCTGTTCCGGGATCTCGCGAGCGCATACGCCAAGCTCGCTCAGCGCACCACGCTGTATACCTCCTCCAGGGACAGGGCGCTGGCCACCTCAGGGATCGTGCACGACCATCCGCGCGCCGGGTTCACGCCTCCGGTCACGGTTATCCCGGGCATCGACACTGTCGAGGTTTCGAACATTGACCTGACTTTCCTGGGACACGGCTACTATGCGGCCGCACGCGACCTGCTGCATGATATGCACAATCTGATCATGCATGGTGCCGCGCCCGAGATCCGCATGGGACTGGTCGGGGCCACCACGCCCGAGGGCGGGCGCTACTGGCAGATCGGAGCGTGAGATGGGGAAACAGGAGATCACCGAGACCGAGATCTACGATCGACTGTGCCAGTGTAACGAAGCGCAGCTCGCATGGATCGAGGTGCAGCTGCACCTGAACCAGGCGTTTCTCGCCCAGCAGGCGGTCGCCGCGCGGGCGCGCGAAATCCTGAGGCTTGTAAAACAAAACAGCAAGGGCAATAAATGGGTGGCGCCAGTGCTGCACGTTCTGGACCAGGCGCAGAGCTTCGCGGAAAGCTATCTCGGAACCCGGCTGCAACACCTCAAGAGCTTCCTGGTGAAGGGTCCGGACAGTGAGGACGCCGCGCCTTCGACGGTCGGCACCATCAAGGACCTGCGCGCCAGACTCAAGGATCTGGGGAAGCTGAGAAGGCCGGTGCTGATCAGGGTACGTGGAACGCTGTTCCCGGCCGCATTGTTGACTGCGGGATGGTGGGAACGCAAGCAGCACGGCCCCGCCCCGCTTTCGATCGACTGGAAGAACCCCCTGCAGCGCTGGCTGTTCGAAGGCTTCGACCTTTGGGCGCCGTCTTGGGACATCTGCTGGGGCGCCGTGGATCCCGACGACCCGGCGAAGCGGTACTACATCGGCCAGCTCACCGAAGGTGATGAAGCGGACTCGCTGCCGGTCGTGATCGGCGCCGAGAAAGCGCAGTTCTTGCACGACGAGTTCGCAGACAGCTGGGGCGGCTTCGAGGCGGTCATCGTCGGCCAGCTCGGACACCGCTTCCAGTTCGGAAAGAAGCTGCCGCCAAACGTCAAGCGCGAGGACTCCGACTTCTACGTCTCGGTCGACGACGACAACCCGCGGCACAAGATCCAGCCGCTGACGTCGGCGACCCCTCTTTACTCGGGCTATGTCTGGAAAGTCGTCGCGCCCGAGGCGTGGATGAAGGAGGACCGGACGCTCGGGCTGAACCAGGTGTACTTCATTTGGGAACACACCAACTTTGCCGCGAAACAGGCGCTCGCCTACAACCTCGATGCCCTCGAGCACAAGCAGGAACTGATCGCCCGCGAGCACGCCGGCAGTCCGCTCGTCATGCTGCAAAAGTCGCACGCCATCGTGCCCGGTGAGCCGAAATGGTCGGTGAAGAAGTTCTACGACTTCTACCTGGGCAAAAAGATAGGGAAGCAGTGAAAAAAGGGGCCGATGCGCCCCTTCTTCGAATCCCCCATCCCAGGGAAAAAACCTGCTTCGCGTCAAGCGCGAAGCAGGTCGTTCAGAGTTTCCCTCTAGGCGAGGAAGTCTGCGCCGGGCAGGCGGCCAGGTCCTGGAGTGGTATGACAACGTTTCGGAGGAGCCATCATGGTCGTCATCGTATTTCGCACGCGCCTCAAGGCCCGAAGCGAACCAGGAAGCCCTAGCGCAGCTTGGCCAGCATATGTACGAGCTCGCCTCGTCGATGCGTGGCTATGTCTCGTACAAGGATTTCGCGGCCGAGGATGGCGAGAGCGCCGCCATCGTCGAATTCGAATCGCTCGAGACGCTCGCGGCGTGGCGCGAGCACCCAGAGCACAAGGCCGCCCAGCAGCGCGGCCGCGAGGAATTCTTCGCCGAGTACCACATCCAAGTGTGCACGCCGGTGCGGGACTACCGTTTCGGGTAGGGGGCGGCGGTCGCCGCCATGCCGAGAGCGCGCGCCACCCCGTCGCGCACAGCGAGGCGTCTCGCCAACGCCGTGCCGGAATTCAACGCACCTTCCATATAGCCGACGAACTTGTAGCACGTGTGTTCGCCGGCGATGTGAAGTCGTCCCAAGCCGCGGTGTAGCAGCGGGCCCACCGTCGTGACTTGTCCCGGCGCAGGAAACGAATAACCACCGAGTGTCCACTGCTCGCCTGGCCAGTCGACGAAGCGCGACGCCATGAAGCGTGCCGAGTATTTCGGATAAAGGCGGGCGAATTCCGCTGTGTAGGCTTGGTCCTGGCCTTCCGCCCATCGACGGCGGCACTGCTCCGCCGGCGGACCGGCGGAGAACGCGACGAGCGCTGCGCCAGGACCTTCCTGGTTGTCGGAGCCTTCCCAAGTCCTGCTGATCATGCCGTCCGTCAAGGCATCGGGGCCCACGCCGTCCTCGCTCCAAAACCGGTTCTTCACTGCAGCGAGGTATTTGACGCTCGCACCCATCTGCGGATCGAGCGCCGCGGGCAACGCCGGCGTGAACCGAATCTTGTGCCACACGCTTGGCGGCACGCTCAGCACCGCGTCGTCCGCCTCCAGTCGCGAACCGTCGGCGCAAGTGACAACGACTCTCGCATCGTCGACCCGAATGGCCGTGACCGGCGTGCTCAATCGAAGATTCTCCGTGCCGATCGCCGCGGCGAGCTCCTGTGCCAACCGATCGTTGCCGCCGCGACAGCGATAAGCTTCACTCTCCTCCCAGTATCGTTCGAGTCCGCCCCCCTTTACTTGCGCCAGGTGGCCTAGATAGCTCTGGCGATCGAGCGCGACGCCGTTGTCCAACAACTCCACCGCAATCGCCAGGCGAGCTCGCTCCGATAGTTGCAGGCTCCGGACCCAATCGGCGGCCGACATGCGATCGAGACGCAATGCATCGGGGCTCCTCCAGGGCTCGTCGGCATCGATCGACGCGGCGTCCGCTGTCATCCTCTGGTACGCCGCGTCTAACTCTTCGAACAACGCTTTGACTTCTTTCGGCGTGAGCAATCGGCCGTTCAGCCATACCGGGCTCGCCGCTCCCTCGCTCGTCGTGACGTCGTGAAAGCGCAAACCGAACCGCTGCGCGTAGGCAACCCAAGTGGGATGATTCGAGCCAATCAGCTCGCCGCCGGCCTCGATGGTCTTGCCCGGGATCAGATCACGCACGGTCAGCACGCGTCCGCCCACACGGTTGCGCGCTTCGATGACTGTGACCGCGTAACCGGCGGTATGCAGCTCGTAGCTGCAGGCCAGGCCGGCGAACCCGGCTCCGACCACAACAACGCGTCGGCCGCCGAGCTTGGCGCGCCCGCCGCGCGGCAGTGGGGATCCGCAACTCAGCAGCAGCTCCGCCGACGCAGCCAACGTCAGGCGCAAGAACTCACGACGGCCAATGCGCGTGCGCAGCCGTCCATAGCGCCGCAGCAATCGTCTATACAGTGAGATCGACATGCAGCAGGGTATTACGCGCTTCTGCGCCGAGCACCGCTTCGATCCGCAGCATAAGGGGCAGTCATGGCACTCAACAAGCCTGCATCTTGAACAATCAGCCCAGCCAACTCGCGAACGGGGTCGAGAGCCGACCTCCAACGTGGACGGCCGCGGTTCGCTAATGTCGCGCCGCAGCCGCCAGCTGCTCGCGGAACGCCGGATGCGCGATCGCGGCAATCCGCCGCGCGCGCTCTTTGTACGAGACGCCGCGCAGCTCCGCGACACCCCACTCGGTGACGACCTTGTCCGCATCCGCCGCGGGGGTCGTCACCGTGGCACAGCGCGCGACGATGCGGCTCGTGTTTCCGTCGCGCGAGACCGACGGCAGCGCGATGATCGCGCGACCGCCGGGGGCGGCCGCCGCGCCGCGGACGAAATCGAGCTGTCCGCCCACGCCACCCACGTAGGCCCCGCCGGCGACCTCCGCGTTTACGTTGCCGGCGAGGTCGACTTCGACCGCGGAGTTCACGCTCACGAACCCGGCGATGCGTGCGATAACGGCGGCCGCGTGCGTGTAGTCCGGCCCGGCGAGCCGCGTTGCCGGGTTGCGGTCGATGTGCCGGTATAGCGCCTCGTCGCCGACGTAGACGCCATTCACCGTGACGCCAGGATCGATCGGCTTGCGCCGATTGGTCACCACCCCGCGCTCGAGGAGCGGCAGGACGGCGCCGGTCAGCATGCCGGTGTGCAGGCCGAGGTCGCGATGGCCGCCGAGCGCCCCGAGCACCGCGTCCGCGATGCTGCCGACGCCGAACTGGAGCGTGGCGCCGTCGGGAATCAGCGCGGCGACGTTGGCCGCGACCTCGCGTTCCACCTGGCCCACGCGCGAGACGGGATAGCGCGGCAGCGGCCGCGACGTGCCCACCAGCGCATCGATCCGGAAGCCGGCGGGCAGCTCGCCGCCGTGCACCGACGGCATCCGGTCGTTCACTTCCGCCAGCACGACGCGCGCTCGCTGGGCGGCGGCGAGCGCGAACCCGTGCGCCGCGCCGAGGGTTGCGACGCCGTCGACCGCCGGCGAGAGCCCGAGCATCAGCACGTCGGCGTTCACCTGACCTGACGCGAAGAGCCACGGCAGCTGCGAGTAGTGGCACGGCACGACCTCGAGACGGCCGGCGCGCGCGAGGCGTGCGGTCGATCCGAGCGCGCCGTAGCTCACGTAGCGAAAGCCGGGCGCCGCGTCGGGCGCAAAGGTGTCCGAATAAGTCAAACCGACGAAAACCGTGATCGCGCCGAGGCGCTCGCTTTGGGCGACGAGCGCCTCGGTGAGCGTCAAAGGCTCGGCGGAAGCCTGCGCGACGGCGATGGTGTCGCCGGGGCGGATGAAGCGTGCGAGGTCGAGCGCGGCAGCGTCCAGCTCGAGCGTCATCCGATGACGCGCTCCGCCCTCAGCCGCTCGATGTCCGCGCTCCCGTACCCGAGGCCCTCAAGGATCTCGGCCGAGTGCTCGCCGAAGCCGGGCGCGCGGAGGCTGGGCTGCGCCGGCTCGCGCGCGAACTTGATCGGGACGCCGAGATGCTGGCGGCCGCCATCGTCCACGAGCAGCATCTCGCGCGCCAGGGTGTTCGGATCGTCGATCGCGGCCTTGAGCGTCCGCACGGGCGCATAAGAGACGTCCGCCCCTTCGAGCCAGGCCAGCCACTCGTCGAGCGTCTTCTCCCGGAAGAGCGCGCGCAGGTAATCCTTCAACGGCTCCTGCGACCCGGTCGGCGCGTGCGCGTAGTGCGCGAGATCCGATCGGCCCGCCTTGGCGAGGAAGTTCTCGGCGAACTTGTGCTCGGCGGCCCCGAGCGCCAGCCACCCGCCGTCCTTCGTCTCGTAGAGGTTGTAGAAGGCGTTGCCGCCCCAGATCCGCTCCTGCTTCGGCACCGGCGCGCGCTGCTCGGCAAAGACCGGGCCGATCACATTCGCGGTCCACGCGAGCAGCGAATCGTGCATCGCTATGTCGAGATAATCGCCCTGCCCGGTCTCGCGCTGCTTCAGCAACGCCATGAGGATGCCGGCGAGCGCCATCAGCGAGCCTGCCATGTCCGCCGCGGGGACGCCGGGCATCGCGGGCCGGTTCTCCCGGTCGAGATTGACGCTTACCAGCCCGGCGAGCGCCTCGACGGCGAGGTCATGCGCGGGCCGGCGGCGGTAAGCGCCGCTCTGCCCGAACGCCGAGATCGAGCAGTAGACGAGTTGCGGCGCGCGGGCGCTCACCGCCGCGTACCCGACCCCCAGCCGGTCGACGACGCCCGGCCGGAACGACTCGACGAGGACGTCGGCGCGCTCGGCGAGGCGCATCAGGATCTCGCGGCCTGCGGGATGCCTGAGGTTGAGCCGGAGGCTCCGCTTGCCGCGATGGGTGTTGCGGAAATAGATCGATTCACCCGCCTGCTTGGGGCCGATGTGGCGCACCGGCTCGCCGCCCTCGTACGGCTCGATCTTGACCACGTCCGCGCCGTGGTCCGCCATCATCATCGTGAGATGCGGCCCGGGCAGGAAGAGCGACAGCTCCACTACCCTGACGCCGTCGAGCTTCATCGCCCGTCTGCCGTTCGTGCCGGCCGGAAGCGCTCGGCGGCGCTCAGTCGAGAAAGAGATCCGGGATGAAATCCTTCGTTCCCGGGACGACCGCGTATCTGTCGAGATCGGTCACGCCCTCGGCGGCCAGCACTTCTTCGTCGATGTAGAAGTTGCCGGTGTGCTGGCGCGCGTCGCGATTGAGGATCGCATAGGCCGCGTCGGCGAGGATCGCGGGGGTGCGGCAACGCTTCGGGTCGACGCCGGGGATCATCGCAAGCGCGGCGGTGTCGATCACGGTGCGCGGCCACAGCGCGTTGACGGCGACGCCGTCGGCCCGGAACTCCTCCGACATGCCGAGCACGCACATGCTCATGCCGTACTTCGCCATCGTGTAGGCGACGTGGTTCTTGAACCACCGCGGATTCATGTTGAGCGGCGGCGACAGGGTGAGGATGTGCGGATTGCGACCCGCCGCCGCCGACTGCTTGAGATACGGAATGCAGGCCTGCGAGCAGCAGAACGTGCCGCGTACGTTGACGCCGAACATCAGATCGAAACGCTTCATCGGCGTCTCGAGCGTGCCCGTGAGCGAGATCGCGCTCGCGTTGTTGACCAGGATGTCGATGCCGCCGAACTGCTCGGCGCAGCGCTTTGCCGCAGCTTGCACCTGGGCTTCGTCCCGGATGTCCCCGGCGATCGGCAGCGCTCTGCCGCCGGCCGCTTCGATCTCCGCGGCCGCGGTGTGGATCGTCCCCGGCAGCTTCGGGTTCGGCTGGTCGGTCTTGGCGATCAGCACGACATTCGCGCCGTCCCGGGCGGCGCGCCTGGCGATCTCGAGGCCGATGCCGCGCGAGGCGCCGCTGATGAACATCGTCTTGCCGCGCAGGCTCATGGCAGCTCCTTGATTACGGGATGATCGAAACGAGACGGGAGGAAACGTCGGCGGCCGGCGATGCGACGGCGAACGCGAGCGGCGCGACTGTCAGCGACCGGGCCATGCGCAAGTATAGGACGGTGCACGACCGACGGGCCGTGCGGCGTGTCGTATGCCGGGCGCCCGGCCTCGGCTCAGCGCTCACCGGCACCGTTGGTCACTCGGCGAAGATTTCCCGGATTGCCTGACGCAGCCAGATGTTTCCGGGATCGCGATGATAGCGCTCGTGCCAATGCTGCTTGACCACATAGGAGGGGATCTTCACCGGCAGATCGAGAATCTTGATCTTCCCTTGAGGCAGCAGGGTCTCGCCAAGGCGGCGCGGGACGATCGCCAAGAGCTGCGTGGCGCCGATGACCGCCGCCAGACCCAGAAAGCTCGGCACGCGCAGCACGATCCTACGCTCGATGCGGGACTCCTCGAGCGTCCGCTCCACGATCCAATGCCCGGTGCCCGAGGTGGTCACGGCCAGATGGGCCTCCGCGGTGAACTGCTTCAGGGTGAGCGCGCCCTTGATCCGGGGATGCTGCTCGCTCGCGAGGCAAACGAATTCCTGCCGGAAGAGCCTTTGCTGGCGAAACCCCGCCTCGAGCTGCGGCATGAAGCCGACGGCAACGTCGGCCGCGCCGGATTCCAGGCTCTTCGGGATTGTTTCCGTGATGTGCGTGATCTCCAGCCGGACGTTGGGCGCCGTCGCCAGCACGCGCTGCGCGATCGCCGGCAGCAAGACGATCTCGCTGATGTCCGTGAAGCACACGCGGAACGCCCGGTTCGACGTCCTCGGATCGAACGCGGTGTGATGGCGCAGAGCGGAGCGAACGAGCTCCAGCCCTTCTCGCAGCGGCTGGACCAGGTCCTCCGCGCAAGGCGTCGGCTGCATCCCGCTCGACGTTCTCACGAACAGCGGATCATCGAAGTGCTGACGCAGCTTCCCGAGTCCGATGCTGATCGCCGACTGGCTTAGTCCAAGGTTCGCCCCGGCCTTGGATACGCTCCGGGTCCGGTAGATCTCGTCGAAGATGGACAACAGCTTGAGGTCGATCTCGTCGCTTCGCGCCATTATTCGCAGCCGGAATAGAGGGTATTAGGATGGTTGCGCGCAACGCGGCAAAGGTCCATTCTAGAAGTTAAAGCCGAACAACACAGCGATTCGGCGGGGCTCGTTACTTCACCAGGAGACAAACGATGGTTCAACTCTTTCGCCGCTGGGCGCCTTCGACAAGCCTGGCAGCCAGACTCGTCCTTGCCGTGGCAGCCCTTGCTGCGGCCGTGTTCACGCACTCCGCCACCGCTCAGCAATTCCCGACCAAGCCGGTGCGGGTGATCACGCCCTTCCCGTCCGGCAGCGGACCGGATTCGGTGCTGCGCGTCGTCGGCGACAAGCTGTCGCGCGCCTGGGGGCAGCAGGTCATCGTCGAGAACCGCCCGGGCGCGAACGGCTTCATCGCCATAGAGGCGGCGAAGAAGGCGAAACCGGACGGCTACACGCTGGTCCAGATGGACGACGCGCACATGGCGCTCCAGCCGCATCTCTACAAGAAGATCCCGTACGATCCGGCCAAGGACTTCGACCCGGTCGCGACGCTCTTCCGGACCTACTTCTTCGTCGTGGTGCCGGTCGAGTCGAAATGGAAAAACATGTCCGACCTGATCGCAGCCGCCAAGGCGAAGCCGGACAACGTGATCTACGGTTCCTGGTTCATCGGCAGTCCGGGGCACATCGGCGCGGCGATGCTGGAGGCGGCCACCGGCACGCAGATGACCCACGCGCCGTTCAAGGAGATGACGCAGCTCTTCGCGGCCGTCGCGAACAACGAAGTGGCGTGGTCGTTCGGCAGCGCAGCTTCCTCGGGACCGATGTATCGCGCCGGCAAGGTCAAGTATCTGGCGGTGGCGGCGCCGAAACGGGTCGCGGGGTTCACCGACATTCCCACCGTCGCCGAGGCCGGCGGTCCGGCCAATTTCGAAGTGAAAGCATGGGTCGCCCTGCTTGCGCCGCGCGGCACGCCGAAGCCGATCATCGACCGGATCAACGCGGACGTCGGCAAAGCGCTGTCGGAGCCGGATGCTCGCGAACGCCTTGCGGGCTTCGGGTTCGAGCCCTTTGCATCGCCGCCGGGTGACATCGCGAAGCTGATCGATGCGGATTCGAGGCGCTACGGCGAGATAGTCAAGCGCGCGAAGATCTCCGTCGATTGAGTCCTTGGGAAAATCGAGGAGGAAGGCATGAGCACGACACGAAGTAAGCTTCCCGTCCTGGTGGCCGGCGGCGGCATCGGCGGCATCGCTAGCGCGCTCGCGCTGACCCGCCAGGGTTTCTCCGTCAAGGTGCTGGAACAGGCGCCCGAGCTCGGCGAGATCGGCGCCGGCATCCAGCTCGGGCCGAACGCGTTCGCGGCGTTCGACGCGCTGGGCATCGGCCCGAAGGCACGCAGTCGGGCGGTCTACACCGACGAGATGGTGATGCATGACGCGCTCGACGAATACTGCGTCGGCCGCATTCCCACCGGCGAAGCGTTCCGGACGCGTTTCGGCAACCCCTATGCGGTGATTCACCGTGCCGACGTGCACACGTCGCTGCTCGAAGGCGCGCAGGAGTCCGCCGACATCGAGGTACTGACCTCGACCACCGTGCAGCGCGCCGAGCAGGACGACGAGGGTGTCACCGTGCACGACGCAAAAGGCGGCAAGCACCGCGGCATCGCGCTGATCGGCGCCGACGGCGTGAAGTCGGCCGTGCGCCGGCAGTACATCGGCGACGATGCGCGCGTGTCGGGCCATGTCGTCTACCGTGCAGTGGTCGAGAAGAAGGACTTTCCGAAAGACCTGCAGTGGAACGCGGCGAGCATCTGGGTCGGCCCGAACTGCCACCTGGTGCACTACCCGCTGCGCGGCGGCGAGCAGTACAACGTGGTCGTCACGTTCCACAGCCGCGAGACGGAAGAGTGGAGCGTGCGCGAAGGCAGCCGCGAGGAGGTGCAGAGCTACTTCGAAGGCATCTGCGCCAAGGCGCGCCAGTTGATCGACCTGCCGAAGGACTGGAAGCGCTGGGCGACCGCCGACCGCGAGCCTATTGCGCAGTGGACCTTCGGCCGCGTGACCTTGCTCGGCGACGCCGCACACGCCACCCTGCAATACCTCGCGCAGGGCGCCTGCATGGCGCTCGAAGATGCGGTCACGCTGGGCGAAGCGCTGCGCGTCAAGAAGAACGACTTTGCGAAGGCCTTCGATCTCTACCAGCGCTCGCGCGTCTCCCGCACCGCGCGCATCGTGTTCTCGGCGCGCGAGATGGGGCGCATCTTCCACGCGAAGGGCGTCGAGCGGTTGGTGCGCAACGACATGTGGAAAGGCCGCGCACCCGAGCGCTACTACGACGCGATGGAGTGGCTCTATGGCTGGAAGGTCGAAAACTGCCTCGCCGCCTGAACGCCGCCCATGAGCTGAGCGAGGCACGCATCGGCGAAACCTGTCGACCGGCGCACACCCGTACCTGAGGAGGAACCCACATGCACGTCGATACCACCCCATCTCCCGTCCGGCTCAAAGTCGAGTCAGGACCGGGGCAGCCCGAGCCTTCTCGCGAGCTGGAGGAGCTGTACCGGGGCTTCGAGCGCGAGTTGCTGGTGCCGCTGTGGACCGAGATCGGCGATCTCATGCCGCTGCATCCCCGGACCAAGGCCAGTGCACACCTGTGGCGATGGGACAACCTCGTCGCCCTCGCCGACAAAGCAGGTCACCTCGTGCCGGTCGGCCGTGGAGGCGAACGCCGCGCGATCGCGCTCGCCAACCCGTCCCTGGGCGGCAAGCCGTACGCCACGGCCACCCTGTGGGCGGCCATCCAGTACCTGATGCCCGGTGAGGACGCCCCGGAGCATCGGCACACCCAGCACGCCTTCCGGTTCGTCGTCGAGGGCGAGGGCGTGTGGACGGTTGTCAACCGCGACCCCGTGCGGATGTCGCGCGGTGACTTCCTGCCCCAGTCGGGATGGAACTGGCATGCCCACCACAACGCTGCCAGCGCGCCGATGGCCTGGATCGACGGCCTGGACATCCCGTTCCAGTACTACACGGAATCGCAGTTCTTCGAGTTCGGTCGCGAGGAGATGACCGCGGCGGAGAAGGCCACTCCCGAGCGGTCCCGCTCCGAGCGGTTGTGGGGTTACCCGGGCCTGCGCCCGGTGTCGCAACCGGATGCCCTTCCGGCCACGCCCCTTCTGGCCTACAGATGGGCGGACACCGACCGCGCCTTGCGTGAGCAACTGGCGCTCGAAGCGGAGGGCCACCCGGTAACGCTGAGCCCGGGTCACGCCGCCGTCCGATTCACGAACCCGACCAACGGTAAGGACGTGCTGCCGACGATCCGGACCGAGATGCACCGCGTCCGCCGCGGCGCCGACACCGTGGTGCGGCGCGAGGTGGGGTCGTCGGTCTACCAGGTGTTCGACGGCAGCGGGACGGTGACCATAGGGGAACGAACGTGGACGGTGAAGCGCGGGGACATGTTCGTCGTTCCCTCGTGGGTGCCGTTCTCGGCGCGGTCCGAGGCGTCGCCCTCCGACTCCGACTCGTCGGCGCTGGATCTGTTCCGGTTCAGCGACGCGCCGATCTTCGAGGCCTTGCATGCCCAGCGCGTCCAGATCGGAGCAAGCTGATGCCGGCCACGATCTGCACCGCGGACCGCGGACTCCCACGCGTACTGAAGAGGCGACAACCATGACGCAACCCACCTACCTCTGGAACCCGCCGCCCGTCTATTCGCTGCCGGTGCGCGGCAAGCGCGAGCGCTATCCGATCAATCGCCTCTTCTTCGTCGGCCGCAACTACCACGCGCATGCGGTCGAGATGGGCCGACCGGTCGACAAGTCGGTCGAGGTTCCCTTCTACTTCACCAAGTCGCCCTCGACCTTGGTCGAGTCGGGCGCGACTGTATCCTATCCGCCCGAGACGAAGGACTACCACCACGAGATGGAGTTGGTGCTCGCGATCGGCGCGCCGGGCTTTCGCGTCAGCGAAGCCGACGCGCACAAGCTGATCTACGGCTACGCCTGCGGGCTCGACATGACCCGTCGCGACCTGCAACTGGTGGCGCGCGAAAAGGGCCGCCCGTGGGACCTCGGCAAGGACGTCGAGCAGTCGTCGGTGGTTTCCGAGATCGTGCCGATGCAAAGCACCGTGCTCGACAAGGGCGAGCTGGTGATGACCGTCAACGGCGCGCCGCGGCAGAAATCCGACCTGTCGATGCTGATCTGGAACGTCCGCGAGCTGATCGCCGACCTCTCGAAGTTCTATCACCTGCAGCCGGGCGACCTGATCTTCACCGGCACGCCGGAAGGCGTCGGCGCGCTGCGACCCGGTGACCGCATCGACGGCAAGGTCGAAGGCGTCGGCGAGATCGTGTTGAACGTCGGCCCGGCGGAGTGAACTGGTGCAGCTGTATAACTTCTTCCGCAGCGGCACGTCGCACCGGCTGCGGATCGCGCTGAACTTGAAGGGGCTGGCTTACGACTACGTACCGGTCGACCTGCGCACCGAGCAGCACCTGGGGGCCGAGTTCAAGGTGTTGAACCCGCAGGGGCTGGTGCCTGCGCTGATCGTGGATGGGCGGGTGCTGATCCAGTCGCCCGCGATCATCGAGTGGCTCGAGGAACGCTACCCGGCGCCGGCGCTGCTGCCTGCCGACCCCGATGACCGCGCGCGCGTGCGCGCACTAGCGGCCATTGTCGGCTGCGACATCCACCCGATCAACAACCGGCGAATCCTCGAAGCGCTGCGCAAGGACTTCGGTGCCGACGAGGCGGCGATCAACGCCTGGTGTACCACCTGGATCACCGCCGGCTTCGACGCCATCGAGGCACTGCTCGCGGCCGATCGGCGGCGCGGCAACTTCTGCTTCGGCGATGCGCCAACTCTGGCCGATGTGTACCTGGTGCCCCAAGTCGAGAGCGCGCGCCGCTTCAAGGTGGACGTGGCGCGGTGGCCCCAGATCAGCGCCGTCGACGCGGCCTGCGCCACGCTGGATGCGTTCCGCCTCGCTGCGCCGACGCTTCAGCCGGACGCCACCTGAGGTTTTTCGATCCCGTCGCCCGCCGAGAGGGCGTTTGGTTTTCCCATCCTCCAGACGGACTCGGGCGCACTCGAAGGAGGTTCGGAATGACGCTGGTCACGGATACTCGGCAAGATCCTGCACGGGACGCCCTCCGCCGCCGCACCGTAGTGTGGGTCGTCGGACTCGCCACCGTCGGACTGATCTTCGACGGCTATGACCTGGTCGTCTACGGAATCGCTGCACACCGCTTGGGGCGCGGGCGATGGCCAAAGACTTTTATCGCCCCATTGCTATTCCGAATGCAACCGTGGTGGACGCGCTGTATTCCAAGGTAGGAGCATCCAAATGACGACCGCTCCTGTTCGCAAGATCCCGCTGAACGCGGGCCGCGTCAACGTGACGCGCCGGGAGGACGGAACGATTCTCCTCGCTTCGCCAGAACCGCTTGGTTCTTATCCGGACAAGCTGACCGAGCGGTTCGTGGATTGGGCGGACAACGCGCCCGAACGCGTTTTCATCGCCCAGCGCGATGCGAGCGGAGCGTGGCGCAGCCTGACATACGCCGAGGCCTATGTTCGCGTGCGCGCGATCGGCGAGGCGCTGATCGAGCGCGAACTTTCCGCCGAACGCCCGATCGCTATCCTCTCGGACAACGACATCGAGCACGCGCTCCTCGCGCTCGGCGCAATGCATGTCGGCGTGCCTTACGTCCCCATCTCCTCGGCCTATTCGCTCGCCTCAGGGGACTACGCAAAGCTGCGCCACGTCCTCGAGCTCCTCACACCCGGCCTAGTGTTCGCCGCTGACGGTGAGCGGTTCGCCAACGCCATCAACAAAGTCGTGCCGGCGAAGACCGAGGTGGTTCTCACGCAGGCGCCGATTGCGGGACGCCGGGCGACGCTCTTCCTCGCGCTCGAAGCGGCGTCGCCCACCCTCGCCGTCGACCGCGCCTTTCAGGCAGTCGGCCCGGACACGATCGCGAAATTCCTGCTCACTTCGGGCTCGACCGGCAACCCCAAGGCGGTCATCAATACCCAACGAATGCTCTGCAGCAATCAGCAGGTGATCGCGCAAGCGTTGCCGTACCTGCACCAAGTGCCGCCGGTGCTCGTCGACTGGCTGCCCTGGAACCACACGTTTGGCAGCAATCACAACTTCGGGCTGGTGATCTGGAACGGCGGCACGCTGTACATCGACGATGGCAAGCCAGTGCCCGGGCAGTTCGAGAAGAGCGTGCGTGCCTTGCGCGAGATCGCCCCGACCGTGTACTTCAATGTGCCGCGCGGGTTCGAGGAGTTGGTACTCTATCTTCGTCGCGAGCCTGAGTTGCGAGAGAGGTTTTTCAGCCGTCTCGGAATGCTCTTCTACGCGGGCGCCGGCCTCGCCCAGCCGGTATGGGATGCGATGAACCAACTCGCGGTCGAGACCATCGGCGAGCGGGTCCTTTGGGTAACTGGGCTCGGGGCTACCGAGACAGGGCCCGCCGCCACCTTCACCATGAGGGACGGCGTGCGCTCGGGCATGATCGGGCTGCCCGGGCCAGGCGTCGAGCTCAAGCTCGCGCCGGAGGGCGACAAGCTCGAGATGCGCGTTCGAAGTCCGAGCGTCACCCCAGGCTACTGGCGGCAACCCGAGCTCACTCGCGGGTCTCGCGACGAAGAAGGGTACTACCGCATGGGCGACGCGGTGGGCTTCGTGGATCCGAACGATCCGGAGCAGGGCTTGTTCTTCGACGGACGCGTGGCCGAAGATTTCAAGCTCTCGACGGGTACCTGGGTAAGCGTCGGGACGTTGCGCGCGAAGGTCATCGCGGCCGGGTCCCCGTACGTGCAGGACGTGGTGATCACCGGACTGAACCGAGACGCGCTCGGCGCGCTGGTGTTCCCGAACCTCGAAGCCTGCTTCAGCCTTTGCCCTGATATACGGGAACCCGCGACTGCTGCCGAGGTGCTCTCGCATCCGAGCGTGCGCGCGCGATTCCAGGAAGTACTCGACGGGCTCGCTCGCGAATCGACCGGCAGCGCCACACGGATTGGACGCGCGATGGTGCTCGATGATCGGCCATCCGTCGCGGCGGGCGAGATCACCGACAAAGGCTCCATCAATCAGCGCGCAGTCCTCAAGCACCGAGCGGTGCTGGTGGAGGAGCTATACGCGGTGCCCGCCTCAGCACGCGTCCTTGTCGCGAATCCGAAACGGGCGACGCGATAAACAACAAAGGAGGAACGGACGTGAACATCGATCAGCTAATCGCGATTGACGTGCACACGCACGCGGAGACGTCCACCCGCATGCTGCCCGACGAGGCGGCCAAGGCGCTGGACGAGGCGAAGGGCCGCTACTTCCGCTACGCGGTGCAGCACCCGACCATCCCGCAGATGGCGGCCTTCTACCGGGAGCGCAAGATCGGCTTCGTCGTGTTCACCGTGGACAGCGAGCGCGAGATGGGCCTTGCGCGCATCTCGAACGAGGAAGTCGCGGAGCTCGCCGCCGAGCACTCGGACGTGGCGATTCCGTTCGCGAGCATCGACCCCGCGCGCGGCAAGATGGGCGTGCGCGAGGCGCGGCGGCTCATCAAGGATTTCGGCGTCAAGGGCTTCAAGTTCCATCCGTCGGTGCAGGGCTTCTATCCCAACGACCGCATGGCCTACCCGCTTTACGAGGCGATCGCCGAGGCGAAGCTCCCGGCGCTCTTTCATACCGGGCAGACCGGCATCGGAGCCGGGATGCCGGGCGGCGCGGGGATCCGTCTGAAATACTCCAATCCGATCTACATCGACGACGTGGCGGCGGATTTCCCGGACATGCCGATCATCCTCGCGCACCCGTCGGTCCCCTGGCAGGACGAGCAGCTTTCGGTCGCGACGCACAAGCCCAACTGCTACATCGACCTGTCGGGCTGGTCGCCCAAGTACTTCGAGCCCAAGTTGGTGCAGTACGCCAATACCCTGCTCAAGGGCAAGGTGCTGTTCGGATCGGACTACCCACTCATATCACCCGAGCGCTGGATGGCGGACTTCGAGAAACTGGACATCAAGCCCGAAGTCCGGCCGCTGATCCTGAAAGAGAACGCGGCGAAGCTTCTCAAGCTCCGCGCATAGGAGGAGCGAACCATGTCACCGAACGGACAGCCAGCCATCGTCACCGGCGGCGCTTCCGGCCTCGGCGCCGAGGCCGCGCGCTGGCTCGCCAAGGAGGGCGCGAAGGTCGCGGTCCTCGATCTCAATCTCGACGCGGCGCAGCAGCTCGCCAGCGGGATCGGAGGCATTGCGGTCCGCTGCGATGTCTCCGACGCGCAATCGACCGAAGTCGCCGTGGCGCGAGCGCGCGAACAGCTAGGGCCGGCGCGGATCGTCGTTTGCGCCGCGGGTATCGGAGTCGCGAAACGGATGGTCGGTAAGACCGGGCCGATGCCGCTGGAAGAATTTTCGCGGGTGATCGCCATCAATCTCATCGGCACGTTCAACGTGATGCGCCTCGCGGCGGCGGACATGACGAGCCTCGCGCCGCTCGCCGACGAGGAACGTGGCGTCATCGTGTGCACAGCCTCGATAGCCGCGTACGAGGGTCAGATCGGGCAAGTCGCCTATTCAGCGTCGAAGGGAGGCATCGTGTCGATGACGCTGCCGGCAGCACGCGAGCTCGCGCAGTTCGGAATTCGCGTCGTCACCATCGCGCCCGGGCTATTCCTCACGCCCCTGCTGGCGAATCTTCCTGAAGAGGCGCAGGAAAGCCTGGCCGCATCGATTCCATTTCCCCACCGGCTTGGGCAGCCAGACGAATACGCGCGGCTCGTGCTGCACATCGTTTCCAATCTCGCCCTGAACGGCGAAGTCATCCGGCTGGACGGAGCGCTGCGCTTGGCGCCGAAGTGAGGAAGGGTTTCGCAGTCACCACGTGCTGCACAAGGAGAAGTTCCATGAACTCAGCCCAGCGGTTCCTGCAGTTCATTGCGGTAGTCGGCGCGGTCGCAGCGTCGAGCATGGCTTTCGGGCAAAGCTTCCCCTCGAAGCACATCACGTTCGTCCTTCCGTTCCCGCCGGGAGGCTTGACCGACCCGGTCGCGCGGATGGTCGGACAGAAGGTGTCGGAAAGCGTCAAGCAACCAGTGATCGTGGAGAACAAGCCGGGAGCGAGCGGAATCATCGCCTCCGAGATCGTCAAGAAGGCGCCGCCGGACGGCCATACCCTGCTCTTTGGTTTCACCGGCTCACACGCGGTGAATCAGACGCTCTACTCGAAGCTGCCCTACGATCCGATCAAGGATTTCCAGCCGATCACGCCGCTCGTCTCGACCAAGTTGATTCTGGTCGTGCATCCCGATAGTCCGGCGAAATCGCCCGCTGATCTCGTGGCGCTCGCGAAGAAAAAGCCTGGCGGGTTGAGCTTTGCCTCGCAAGGCATCGGGACAGCCGGCCACCTTCTAGGCGAGATGTTCAAGATGCAGACCAAGGCGCCGTTCGAGCACATCGCTTACAAGGGCTCGGGGCCGGCGCTGCAAGACACGCTCGCCGGAAGAGTGGATTTCTTCTTCGATGCGATGATCACCGCCCTGCCGCACGTCAAGGAAGGAAAGCTGCGGGCGCTCGCCATCGCCACCAAGACACGCTCGTCACTTTTGCCGAATGTTCCCACGATGGCCGAGGCCGGTTTCCCCGGCGTCGAGCAGGAGGACTGGTTCGGCGTGTTCGCGCCGGCGGGCACGCCTCCGGCCGTCGTCAAGAAGCTGAACGACGAGTTCGTCAAGGCCGTGCGCAATCCGGAGGTCTCGCAGAAGATTACCGATCGAGGCCTCGACGTCGTGACGAGTACGCCGGAGGAATTCGCTGCCCTGATCAAGGCGGATGCCGCCCGGCTAGGCAAGGTGGTCAAGGATTCGGGCGCTAAAGCCGAGTGAAAACTCGTACGGCGAGCGACTAATAGCCCTGACGCGGATAAGGCCCCGCAAACGGTTGGTCCTATGAGCTTTCACGGACTCCCGCGCTGCCGAGCATTTGCGTAGAACCAGGAGCAGACGATGAGCGAAACGGTTCAACTCGAGCGGGATGGCGATATCGCGATCGTCCGCCTCAATCGACCGGAAAAGCGCAACGCACTAAACGATCCAACCGTGCTGGCATTACAGGAGACGTTCGCCGAGTTGCCCGGTGATGTGCTCGCTGTCGTCCTCGATGGCGTCGGCGAGAATTTCTGCGCCGGCCTCGATCTTTCCGAACTAAGAGAGCGCAACGCTGCCGAAGGCATGGCGCACTCTCGGATGTGGCATGCCGCGTTCAGCCAGATTCAATTCGGGCCGGCGCCCGTGGTCGCGGTCCTGCGTGGCGCGGTGATCGGCGGCGGCCTCGAACTTGCCTGTTCCGCCCACGTTCGTGTCGCCGAGCCGTCCGTCTACTACGCTCTCCCCGAGGGCCAGCGCGGCATCTTCGTAGGCGGCGGCGCGTCGGTGCGCCTTCCGCGCCTCATCGGTTTCTCGCGCATGTCCGACATGATGCTCACCGGACGCGTGTACCGCGCCGAAGAAGGGCAGCAAGTCGGTCTCTCACACTACCTCGTCGGCGGGGGCGATGGGCTTCAGAAAGCGCTCGATCTCGCGCGCAAGATCGCGCAGAACGCACCGCTCACCAACTTCGCCGTGATGCATGCGCTGCCGCGGATCGCGGAGGCGAACCAGGACCACGGGTTTTTCACCGAATCGCTCATGGCCGCGATCGCGCAGTCGGACCCGTTGGCGAAGCAGCGGCTGGCGGATTTTCTTGAGAAGCGCGCACCGAAGGTCGGCCGAAAGTGAGCGGTCCGCCTGTCCTGCAAGATCGCTCTCGCGTCTTCGAAAAGCAGAGGAACGTCAACTTCCCCCATGCGCCCGCGCCGATTGAAATCTCGTCGCACATCAGCGATCGCTTCGTAGCGCGCTGACACGGGAAGTTCCATGAATGCTTGATCCTGGAGAGCCCCTATGGATTACCGCGCTCCCGTCTCTTCCATTGCGTTCGCAATGGGCCACGGCGGCGGCGCCGATCGCCTTCCGGCATGGGACGACGAAATCGCGCTGCAGGTGCTGACCGAAGCGGGCCGCTTCATCGAAGCGGAGATCGCGCCGCTCGACCCGATCGCCGATAGCACTCCCGCGAGGCTCGAAGGTGGGCGCGTCGTGCTGCCGGATGCTTTCGTCGTCGCCTATCGGAAATTTCGTGATGCCGGCTGGTTTGCGTTGACGGGGCCAGAGGAATATGGCGGCCAAGGCCAGGCTCATGTGCTGGCGAGCGCGCTCACCGAAATGCTTTCGGGGGCCTGCGTGACCTTCCAGATGATCTTGAGCCTGGGGCAAGCGGCCATGCGGGCGATCGCGGCCAACGGCTCCACGGCGCAGCGCGATCGCTACCTGCCGAAGCTCATCTCCGGAGAGTGGCTCGCGACCATGTGTCTCACCGAGGCTCAAGCCGGTTCGGATCTCAACCCCACGCGCACCATGGCCGAACCGAGCGGCGATGGCCGCTATCGCATCACCGGTGCCAAGATCTTCATCTCCGGCGGCGACCAGAACATGACGGATAACGTCGTCCACTTGGTGCTGGCGCGCACGCCCGATGCGGCGCCCGGAGTGAAGGGACTATCCCTGTTCCTCTGTCCGGCAGCGCTGTCGGATGGACGGCGCAACTCGGTCGCTGCCGTGCGTCTGGAAGAGAAGATGGGCATGCACGCCTCACCTACCTGCCAAATGGCGTTCGACGGTGCGGAGGCCGAGCTGCTGGGGGCCGAAGGGCAGGGCCTTGCGAACATGTTCGTGATGATGAACGCCGAGCGGCTTGACACCGCCTTGCAGGGCGTGGGGCTCGGCGAAGTCGCAGGGCAGCGTTCCCGCGCGTACGCCGCCGAGCGACGCCAGGGGCGTGCTGACGATGGCAGTCCCGCGACCATCAATCAACACGCCGATGTGCAGCGGATGCTCTTGACGCAGATGGCTCTTACCGAGGGCTGCCGAGCGCTGTGTTACCGCACCGATGTGGAACTCGAGCTGGGAGTCAATCCGGCGCTAGTGGATTTCTTGACGCCGGTATGCAAGGCCTTCGCCACCGAGAGCGGCGTGGAGGCGGCACAACTCGCGATCCAGATCCACGGCGGCTACGGGTATCTCAAGGAATACCGCGTCGAGCAGATCCTGCGCGACGCGCGCATCACGCCGATCTACGAGGGCACCAATGGCATTCAGGCGATCACTCTGGCCGATCGCGTACTGCGCATGAGAGGCGGCGCGCCGGCGGCCGCGTTCCGTGCCGAGATCGCCCAAGCTCTCCCGGCGGCGGCGCCGGCAACGCAAGCGGCACTGCGCGACGCCTTCGCCCACTGGGAACACGCGACCGACGTATTGCTGAAGCGGCCCGCTGCCGGAGTCGCTGCCACGAGCTATCTGCGGCTCACCGGGCTGGTCGCGGTCGGGGCGATGTGGGCGCGACTCGAGGCCGCGGCAGAAAGCTCTCCGAATCCGCAACGCACGCTGGCCGTTGCTCGTTTCTTCTGCGACTGGCTCCTGCCCGAGTGCGGGCATCTCGCCGGTTTGGTCGCGCGAGGTCTGGATCTCACGTCCGTGCCCGGGCGAGCATTCGAACCGAACTGAAAAGCCCTTCACTGGAGGCCGCTGCAATTTTCGTTCGGTCTTTCTTGGTCCGAGGCCGTCGTTAGAGGAGGGAGTTCGACGTGAGCGCAATCCAGCTCGACGGAAAAGTCGCTGTGATCACCGGCAGCGGGCGCGGTCTGGGTCTTGCCTTCGCCCAAGCGCTGGCCAAGGCCGGAGCGGCGGTTGTCATCAATGATATTGACCCAAGTAGTGCCCGCATGGAAAGGGGAGGGTCAGCTCTTGGACAACGTGCGGCGCGAGGTCTCGCTCATCTATCACACCGCGCGCACTGAGCTCGAGGAGCGTATCGTGCGCATCCGCTCGCGCAAACCCGTCATCGTGATGCCGCTGGCGCGCACCGCGCGCACTTCGTAAGCAACGTGCTCGTTGAGGAAGCCGGCGCCGATTCTATCCGGGGGACGGCGTGGTCCACGAGTACAACCCGCGCGTCGCGGAGTAGCACGTGCGCTTCGGCGCTATGAATACCTGCTACGGCGCTCAAGCCAGGTCTGGAAGATCGGCCGCAAGAGAATCATCCTGCTAAACGACCTCATTCCGACGGTGATCGACTTCTACAACCTGTGAGGCCGCGAGGTAGCCAGCGTCGCGGCGTCTGGCGGGAAGCGAGGTAACATGCGAGGGAGTCAGCCACCATCTGCTGAGGGCGGTTGTCTCCAGCCCGCACTCGCGGCACTGCGCCGCGTTCTAGAGGAGAACGAAAATGGCCGTTTATGTCCTGTTGAGCAGCCTTACACCCGCTGGTCGCGAGACCGTTCACAAGAATCCCGAGCGGATCTCCGCCGTCGACAAGGAAATGGAGAAGTTCGGTTGCAAGGTGATCGCCCGCTACGCCCTGCTCGGCATGTACGATTTCCTCAGCATCGTCGAAGCGCCCGACAACGAGACCATCGCGCACCTCTCCGTCGATCTCGGCGCGCGCGGCACGGTCAACATCACGACCTTGCCCGCGATCGATATCAAGACCTTCGTTTCGAAGCTGAGCGGGCCGTCGCATCTCGCGCGTTGATGCCGCGGTAGAACGCACCCGGCGACCCGATTTTCACCGGCACGCCCGAAGGCGTCGGCGCGCTGCAACCCGGTGACCGCATCGACGGCCGCGTCGAAGGCGTCGGCGAGATCGTGCTGCGGGTCGGCGCTGCCGAGTGAGCGGAAGCATGCAAGCGGCGCTTGCGCGCTGCTTGCATGGGCCACGGAAGGGCATGGTCCTGCCTCGACGGGTGTCCCTTCTACCCGAGAGGGGTGCGCTCGCCGAGGCGCGCGTAGAGACGATCCAGCTTGTCGCTTATCTCTGCCAGGGATAGGGCGGAGGCAGATCCCGGTCCCGTCGTCGGATCCTGCTCGATGCTGTCGGCCAGCGAGAGCAGCATCGCCTCGTCGCTGATCCGGTTGCCGTCTGGTAAGGTCATTGGCGTTCGCCTGGAGATTCCCGCCGAGCTTGCCTTGCCCGCTGTTTACAAAATCGAACGCCTTATAAGAAGTACCCATCTGCATTTCTCCTAAGTTGACAATGTGGCACTGGAGCGATCACCCGCCGTGCGTAGCACGGCGGATCACGCTGGCCGCGGACAAGGCACCCTCGTTCGATGTGCCGCCCGTCGCTCGCGTGACGAGTAGTCCTTACGGCACGCCCGATCGCGCGGATTCCGCGCGCGCGGGTTCGGACGGCCTACGCAGAACGGACTAGCCGCCCGCGTTTATGCGACGGAGGTGAACGGCGATGCCAGCCTCGCTCGATCACATCAACGGCGAGACGCCGATGGGGGCGACACTTCTCGCGCATGGCGCGACGTTCCGCGTCTGGGCACCGCATGCCCGCACGGTGCACGTGCTCGGTGACTTCAACGACTGGACCCGGAACGACGCCAGCCTGCTGACGCGCGACGACGACGGGCACTGGCGGGGTTTCGTTCCCGGGGTCCGCGATCGCCATCGCTACCTGTTCTACGTGGTCGGCGAGGGCGGCGAGGGCCCGAAACGGGATCCCTACGCGCGCGAGCTGGAGACGCCGTTCCCCGGCGAATGCATCGTTCGCAAGGCGGACTTTCCGTGGCACGAAAGCGGCTACCGCACGCCACGATTCGAAGACTTCCTCATCTACCAGCTCCACGTCGGCACGTTCTTTGCGCCGAACCTGCCCCGCAAGGGCGGCACCTTTCTCGACGTTGCGCGCAAGATCCCGCACCTTGCCGCGCTCGGCGCCACCGCGCTCCAGTTGCTGCCGATCCAGGAGTTCCAGACCCAGTTCAGCCTCGGCTACAACGGTACCGACTATTTCTCGCCGGAGATGGACTTCGCCGTCGCGGACGCCGATCTCCCGCCTTACCTTGCCGAGGCAAACCGGCTGCTCGACGCCAAGGGGTTGCGCCGCTACGGGCTGGCGGACCTGCGCGGCGAGATGAACCAGCTCAAGGCGCTCGTGGACCTGTGCCACCTGCACGGCCTCGCCGTGCTGCTGGACGTCGTCTACAACCATGCCGGTGGCGACTTCGGCGACCAGAGCCTCCACTTCTTCGACCGCCAGTCAACCGCGGGCGGCAACCGGAACTCCCTCTATTTCACCGACAAGGGCCATGCAGGCGGCCTCGTGTTCGACTTCGGCAAGCCGCAGGTGCGCGATTTCCTCATCCAGAACGCGACGTTTCTTCTCGATGAATACCGCATCGACGGCTTTCGCTACGACCAGGTGAGCGTGATCGATCACGACGGCGCGCCATCCGGCTGGAGCTTTTGCCAGGATCTCACCGCCACCGTCCGCTTTCATCGACCGGGCGCGCTCCAGAAAGCCGAGTACTGGGCGGTGAATCCGTACGTGGTGAGGTCGCCGCCCGGCGGCGCCGGTTTCGATACGTCGCTCACGGACGGCTTGCGCATCGCCGTTCGCAACGCTATCGGTGCGGCGAGCGCGCCCGACGACCGCCCGCTCGACATGACGGGCCTCGCGCGAAGTCTCTGGCCGGACGGTTTCGCCGAGCACTGGCAGTTCGTGCAAGGTCCGGAGAACCACGACATCGTCTACGACGGTCGAGAGCCCCGGATCGCCAGGCTCGGCGATCCGGGCAATCCGCGCTCCTGGTACGGTCGCAGCCGCGCCCGCGTGGCGACCGGCATCAGCCTGACGGCACCGGGCATTCCACTCCTTTTCATGGGGCAGGAATTCCTGGAGGACAAGCAGTGGTCGGACAACTTCGCGATGCACGGCCACCTGCTCTTGCACTGGGCGGGCCTCGATCACGCAGACAAGCAGATGCTCGATCATCTGCGTTTCACGCGCGAGCTCATCGATCTGCGCTGGCGCTACCCCGGGCTGCGCGGCCAGGGCTTTCGCGTCGTGCATGTCCACGACCGCAACCGCGTGCTCGCCTTCCAGCGCTGGGTCGAAGGCGAGGGTCACGACGTGCTGGCGGTAGTGCATCTCTCGACGTTCAATCGGTCCGGCTATCGGATCGGGTTTCCGGGCGGCGGCGAGTGGCGTGAGATCTTCAACAGCGACGCCTACGAGAACTGGATCAATCCCGACGTCGCGGGCAATGGCGGGCGCGTTCGCGCGGAGCCGGAGCCGCTGCATGGTCTCGGTCATTCCGCCGCACTCGTGCTGCCCGCAAACAGCGTTCTGATCTTCGCCCGTTGAGCGGCGGTCGGTGCCGGTCGCCTCGGGGACACGGGTTCCTCGCCGCCGAGTCGTTCGTCGCGGTCCGCGGATCGCAAGCAAGCCGGGTCGCGCGCCGGAGCGGCGCCCTCTCTCGCCGCGGCCTTGCCTGTCATTGTTTCCGCCGTTCGACTATGCTCGCAAGATGCCGGGCGCGGTGCCGGAATGGCGTGGCGCGGGCACGCGTCGGACAGGCCGAGCTTCGCATGAGAGAACCGCTACGCATCGCGCGCCAGGCACATCTGGAGGATCTTCGAGCGCTGCTTGACTTCACTCGCGACGCCTGCGCGCACCTCGGCCTCGACGACGACGCTACATTCAGGATTCGGCTCGCGGTCGAGGAGGCGTGCATGAATCTCATCGAGCACGGGTATCCGCCGGGCCCGCCGGGGCCGATCGAGCTCGCGATCACCGGCGACGACGACCGCGTGGTCGTCGGCATCCGGGATCGGGCCCCGCCGTTCGATCCCGCAGCGGTGCCGCCGCCGGATCTGGCGGCCGAATGGCAGAATCGACGCATCGGCGGCCTCGGCTGGCACCTGATCAATCAGGTGATGGACGAGGTGCGCTACGAGTCCGACGCCGCAGGGAACCTTCTCACCCTCGTAAAGCAGCGCGCCGCGGGGCGAGGCATGGGCGAGGCAATCCGAGGCAGGAGAACCGCATGAACATCAACATCCGACAAGTCCCGCCGGGGGTCGTGATACAGATCGTCGGCAGCGTCGATGGCCTTACCGCCGAGGACCTGCAGAGCGCGCTCGCCGGACAGGTGCAGCAGGGTGAGACCAGGCTGGTCGCCGACCTCGCCGGCGTGGACTACACGAGCAGCGCGGGTCTGCGCGTGCTGCTCGCCACCATGAAGGACGTACGCAAGAGAGGCGGCGACCTGCGGCTCGCCGCGGTGCGGCCGGGCGTCCTGCGCGTGCTCGACATAAGCGGCCTTACCAGCATCCTGAAGATCTTCCCCGACACCGACGCCGCGGTCGCGAGCTTCGGCGGCTGAACGCCCGGAGCGCGCGGTCGTGACCCACCCCAGGTCGCCGGAGTCCGCGCCGCGCAAGCGCGTCGCGCTCGTCATCGGCGCGGGCAGCGTCAAGTGCGCTGCCGCGATCGGGCTGCAGAAGGTGCTCGCGCGCGAGGGTATCGGCATCGACCTCGTCGTCGGTTGCTCGGGCAGTCACCGGCCGATCCACGCCTGCACGACCCACAGCGCGACCATCCCCCCGACCAGCGTCCACGTGACGCTGCGGGTGAGCCACGCGACGCCCAGCGCCGCGACAGCCGCGAGCAGCCGGGGATTGTCGGGCGCGAGATGGATCGCCTCCTCCCGGATCAGCACCTGCGGCACGACGATCGCGGCGAACACCGCCGCCGGCACGTACCGCAACGCTGCCTGGAACTGCGGCGCGATCGCATGCGGTTTCACCGTGCCGAGAAACGAAAACCGCAGCAGGAACGTCACCGCGGCCGTGCCGAGGATCATCACCCAGACCATTTCTTCTCCAGCGTGCGCCACGCCATCCCCGCCGCGACCCCCGCCAGCGCCGCGGTGACGAGGCCGAGCCTCAACGGCAGGAAGTAGGCCGCGAGCGCCGTTGCGCCGCCGACGATCGCGGCAAAGGCCGATGCCCGGTCCGGCACCACGGCCACCAGCAGCGCGAGGAACGTCAGCGCGAAGGTGAAGTCGAGCCCCCAGCTCGCCGGCACCTGCGCGCCGACGAAGACCCCGACGACGACCGAGATCTGCCACACGACCCAGGAAATCGCGCCTGTCCCGACGAGGAACCAGTGCTTGTTGCCGCGCTCCGGGTGGTGCCTGAAGTCCACGACCGCGAGCGCATACGCGTTGTCGGTGAGCACGTACGCGACAGCGAGCTTCCATCGCAGCGAGAGGCTGCCGAGCCAGGGCGCGAGCCCGGCGCTGTACATCACCAGCCGCAGGCTGAGGACCGCCGCCGTGGCGAGGATCACGACGAGCGGCGCACCGGCGGCGTAGAGCTGCACGCTCACGAGCTGCACGATCCCGCTGAAGCACGCGATCGACATCGCGAGCGTCTCGAGCGGGGTGAGCCCGGCGGCGATGCTCGCGACGCCGGTCACCAGACCGAACGGCACGATGCCGATGAGCGGCGGCGCCTGCGCCCGGACGCCGGCGAGGAACCGCTCGCGGGGCGAGTCCACGCCGGCCGGGACTGTCGCGTCAGCCGAACCGGGAGAAGTCGGGCGCGCGCTTTTCCAGGAACGCGGTGAACGCCTCCTTCGCTTCGGGCGAGGCGAGCCGCTCGGCGAAGGCCTTCGACTCCTCGGCGAGCGCGGCCTCGATCTCGGGCAGCCACGCGCGCCGCATCAGCCGCTTGGTGAGGCGCAGCGACGCGGGCGGCTTCGCCGCCAGCTTCTGCGCCGCCGCGGTCGCGGTGGCGGCGAGCTCGGCCGCCGGGACGACCGCGTTTACCAGCCCGATCTCCCGCGCCTTCGCGGCATCGAAGGGCTCGCCGAGCATCAGCAGCTCGGCGGCGCGCTGATAACCGGCGAGCGCCGGCAGGAGAAAGCTCGACGCGTTCTCGGGGCAGAGCCCGAGGTTGACGAACGGCGTCGAGAAGCGGGTGCCCTCCGCGGCGTAGACGAGATCGCAGTGCGCGAGCATCGTCGTGCCGATCCCGACCGCGACGCCGTGCACCGCCGCGACGATCGGCTTCGCGGCGTGGCTGAAGACCTGCAGGAAGTCGAGCACCGGCCGGTTGCCGGCGTGCGGCGGGTTGGCGAGGAAGTCCTGCAGATCGTTGCCGGCGGTGAAGGCGTCGCCGGCGCCCGCGACGAGCATGACCCGGACGCCCGCGTCGCCCTCGGCGACCTGGATCGCCTCGGCAAACGCGGCGTACATGGCCGCGGTGAGCGCGTTCTTCTTCTCCGGCCGGTTGATCGTGATGCGCTGGATCGCGCCTTGCCGTTCGACGAGGAGGTGGCTCATGTCAGACGCCCGGCAGCTTGTAGTCCTTCATCTGCCGCCGCAGCGTCAGCTTCGAGAGCTTCCCGGTCGCGGTGTGCGGCAGCTCGGCGACGAAGACGACGTCGTCGGGGATCATCCACTTGGCGACCTTGCCCTGGTAGAAGGCGATGAGCTCGTCGCGCGTGACCTCGGCGCCCTGCTTCTTCACCGCGACCACGATCGGCCGCTCGTCCCATTTCGGGTGGTGCACGCCGATGACCGCGGCTTCCGCGATCGCCGGGTGCTCGATCGCGATGTTCTCGAGGTCGATCGAGCTGATCCACTCGCCGCCCGATTTCACGACGTCCTTCGAGCGGTCGGTGATCTGCATGAAACCGTCCGCGTCGATCGTCGCGACGTCGCCGGTGGGGAACCAGCCGTCGCGGAGCGGATTGCCGCCCTCCTCCTTGAAATAGCCGCTGGTGATCCACGGGCCGCGCACCATCAGGTCGCCGAAGGCCTTGCCGTCGTGCGGCAGGGCCTTGCCGTCGCCGTCGACGATCTTCATGTCGACGCCGTAGATCGCGCGGCCCTGCTTGCACAGGAGCTCGAATTGCTGTTCCGGCGGGAGCGAGAGCTGCTTGCCCTTGAGCGTGCACAGCGTCCCGAGCGGGCTCATCTCGGTCATGCCCCACGCGTGCTGGCACTGCACGCCGTAGGCCTCGTCGAACTCCCGGATCATCGCCGGCGGCGCGGCCGAGCCGCCGACGATCGCGCGCTTGAGCGTCGAGAACCTGAGGTTGTTCGCCCGCATGTAGGCGAGCAGCCCCATCCACACCGTGGGCACCCCCGCGGTCAGCGTGACCTTCTCCGCCTCGAACAGCTCGTAGAGGCTCTTGCCGTCGAGCCCCGCGCCGGGGAACACCAGCTTGGCGCCGTTCAGCGGCGCGAGATACGGGACGCTCCAGGCATTGACGTGGAACATCGGCACGACCGGCAGGATCGTCATCCGCGCCGACGCTGCGAAGACGTCCGGCAGCGAGGCGGCATAGGCGTGCAGGATCGTCGAGCGATGGGCGTACAGCACGCCCCTGGGATTCCCCGTCGTGCCCGAGGTGTAGCAAAGGCCGGAGGCGGACCACTCGTCGAGCCGCGGCCATTCGTACTCGCCGCTCTCCGCGCCGATCAGCTCCTCGTAGCACAGGAGGTTCGGGATGGCGGCCTGCGGCATGTGCGCGCGATCGGTCATCGCGACCCAGCCGCGCACGCCCTTGCACTGCAGGGCGAGCTTCTCGACGAGCGGCGAGAAAGTGAGGTCGAAGAAGACATATCTGTCCTCGGCGTGGTTCGCGATGTACACGAGCTGCTCGGGGAAGAGACGCGGGTTGATCGTGTGGATCACCGCGCCCATCCCCGACACGCCGAAGTAGAGCTCGAAGTGGCGGTAGCCGTTCCACGCCAGGCTGCCGACGCGCTCGCCCTGTTCCACTCCGAGCCGCCCGAGCGCCTGCGCGAGCTGGCGCGAACGGCGGTGAGCGTCACGGTACGTATACCGGTGGATGGGGCCTTCCACCGTGCGCGACACGATCTCGGTGTCGCCGTGGAACTTGTCGGCGTGGACGATGAGCGACGAGACGAGCAACGGCTCGTCCATCATGAGGCCGCGCGGCATGATTCTTCCTCCTCGGACGCAGGCATGTCGCGTCCGAGGGGAGTTTCGCCGCCGGCCGGCAGGGTGTCAATCGCCCGGGGCCGGCGGTCTTGACGTCGCTTCGCCCTCAGCGCGCGGCGAGAAAGTACGCGCGCGAGTCGCCGTCGATCGCGTCGCGCAGCTTGTGGCGCGCGCGGTGGAGGAGCACCCACAGGTTGCCGGGGGTGATCCCGAGCTCCTCGCACACCTCCTCGGTATCCCGGCCGTCGATCGCGTGCAGCGTGAACGCGCGCGCCATCTGCGCCGGCATCTGCCCGAGGTGCTCGGAGAACGCGCCCCAGAAGCGTTTCCGCGCGGCCGCGTACTCCGGATCGAACCCGGCCGCGGCGGCCTCGCCGGCGGCGCCGGCCTCGAGCTGGTCGAGGTCGAAGGCGGACGGGTTGCCATCCTCGTCGACCCCGGTCGCAGCGCGCGGCTCCCGCGCCCGGCGGCGGTACTCGTCGAGGATCTTGTGCTTCAGGATGCCGATCAGCCAGGTGCGCGTCCCGCTACGGCCCTCGAAGCGGCACTGCCCGGTGAGCGCGGCGGCAAACGTCTCCTGCACAGCGTCGTCGGCGGCGACCGGGTCGCGCAGTTCCTTGAGCGCATACCGGTAGAGATGCTGCCGGTGAGAGGCGATGTCGGCAGCGAGGAAGTCGGGTTCGAATCTCATGGCGGCTCCTTTCGCCGGTCGGGTTCGGGTCAGTGGACGGCCGCGGCCGGCTCGGCCGCGGCGCTGAGCTCGATCAGGAAGCGGACGACACCCGCGGAGCGGGCGAGGACGTGCGGCCGGCAGCGGTCCGGCTGCGCGCGGCAGCTGCGGAGCTGCTCGGCGACGCGGCGCGCGCCGAGGCCCGCCGCGCGGACGACGATCTGCGGCGCGGCGGCGAGCACCGGGCCGGTCAGAGTCACGATCCGCGCGCGCTGCGCCGGGACGAAATCGGCGACGGCGAGGCGCGTGAGCTCGCCGAGCGCGGCGCCCCCGGCGGCGAGACCCGCGACGCGGCCGTCGGCGTCGAGCGCGAGGAGTGCAAGGTCGAAGCGCGGGAGCTCGGCCTCGCGCAGCGCGAAGAACGCCGCTAGTTCGTGCTCGTACTCGGCGGCCGCCCGCACGGCGTCGCGCGCCGCGCCGGCGCGGCAGTGGAGCTGGTGCGGAGCGACGCGCAGCGCGGCGGCGATCACGTGGGCGAGCGACGCGCCGCCGTAGCGCGCCGCGTCGAAGACGGTGTCGGCGAGGAAGAAGTGCGTCGCCGACCAGACCTCCGGCGCACGGGCCGCGGTGGCGGCGAGCGCGCCGAGCACCGCGGGGGTCAGGAATGCCGGCGACAGCGCGACCGCGAACCGCCCGCGCGCCGCGACGGCGCGGCGTGCCGCCTCGCCGGCGATCGCGGCCGCTTCCCACGCGATCGCCGCGTGGTCGCCGAAGAGCAGGGTGTCGGTCGGGTTCACGTTCGCTCCGGTGGTGCGCGTTTCCATGGAGCGAATCGTCTTGCGCGGCGCGTCCCTCCGGTATCCGGACGAGCGCGCAGGCGCGCGGTGGGCGCTGCGGAGGGGGATTGTGGCTTCTACGTAGCGGCCGGCTCGGCCCTCCGTAGTCGTCCCGATGCCGGTGCGTCAGCCCCGCTGCTACAGTACGTACACGAAACGGGCGGCGAGAACCCACTTGGACGCGACAACCACCACGGCCGCAACGCACCGCAGCTGGATGCTCCCGCAGTCCGCGGCGCTCGCGGCGGCCTACTGGCTCGCCGGCATGGCCGCGGCTGCGCTCTTCCCGCCCGCGGCCGGCGTCGCGATCATGTGGCCGTCGACCGGCATCGCGCTCGCGGCGCTCGTCGCCTGGGGCCCGCGCGTCGCCGCGGGCCTCGTGGCCGGCTGCGTCGCGATCGGGCTATCGCTCGGGCAGGCACCCGGCGCGGTGTTCTTCTCGGCGGCGCTGATCACGCTCGAGTGTCTGCTCGGCTGGTGGCTGCTTACACGCGTCGCCGGCTTCGACCGGTCGCTCGCGCATCTGCGCGACGTGCTCGCGTTCCTCGTTTTCGGGGCGCTCGCCGGTCCCGCCGCCGGCGCCCTCGTCCGCCTCGCGCTGCTGTGGCTCGAGGGCGCGGCGATCTGGGCCGACCGCCCGATGGCGGTCTGGGTAGCTGGCCTCGGCGAAGCGGTCGGCATACTCGTCGTCGCGCCGGTGGTCTGGACCTGGCTCGCACGCACCGCGCAGCCGGCGGCGCGGCGCATCGAGCTCGCGGCGATGGTGCTCACGACGCTCGCGGTCGCGGCGCTCGTCTTCAGCGGGCGCTCGACGCCGATGATGGCGGTCGAGCCGCTGCCGTACGCGGTGTTCCCGCCGCTCTTCTGGGCGGCGCTGCGCTTCGGCAATCGCGAGGCCGCGACCGCGCTCCTCGCGGTCGCGGTGATCGCGGTCTGGTGCACGGCGGAAGGCATGGGGCCGTTCGGCGGCGCCGACATGCTGCGCAACCTCGGCTCGCTCTACGTCTTCCTCGCCGTGGCGGCGGTGTCGACGATGCTGATCGCGGTGGTGCTCGGCGAGCGTGACCGCGCGGAGGCCGCGATTCGCGAGAGCGAGGCGCGCTACCGGATGCTGGTCGAGCGGATGAACGAGGGTCTCGTGCTCCAGGACCGCGACGGCGCGATGACCTACGTGAGCGACCGTTTCTGCGAGATCATCGCCCGCCCGCGCGAGTGGCTCATCGGGAAGCGCGGTCTCGATCTCGCCGCGCCTGACCAGAAGGAACACTGGCACGCCCAGCACCGCAAGCGGCAGCAGGGCAGCACCGAGTCGTTCGAGATCGTCCTCGAGAAGGGTTCGGGCGAGCGGATCGACACGTTCGTCTCGCCGCGGCCGCTCTTCGATGCCGCGGGCGCCTACACCGGCAGCTTCGCCCTGCTGATGGACGTGACCGAGCGGCGCCGTGCCGAGCGGGCGCTGCGCGACAGCGAGGAGAAGCTCCGCCTCATCGTCGAGAACATGACCGAGCTCGTGCTGAAGCTCGACGGCGAGCGGCGGGTCGTGTTCGCGAGCCCGTCCTTCCTCGCGTACTTCGGCACGACCGAGGCCGACGTCCTCGGCCGCCCGGTGGGCGTGCAGATCCACGAGGAAGACTGGCCGGCCACGGCCGCTGCGCGGGCGTCGGTGGCGGTGCCGCCCTACACGATGACGGTCGAGCACCGCGTGATGACCCCGGGCGGCTGGCGCTGGTTGTCCTGGTCCGCGCGCGGGATCGTCGACACGGGCGGCCGGCTCACGGGAATCGTGGCGACCGCGCGCGACATCACCGCGCGCCGCCGCGCCGAGGAGCAGGCGCGCCAGCACCTGCAGAGCCTCGCGCACGTCACGCGCGTGAGCTCGATGGGCGAGATGGCGAGCGC
>CAWGCC010000032.1:0-112377 GCA_963820965.1 uncultured beta proteobacterium
TTCTGTCGCGCGAGGGACAATTGACCCTTCAAAAGGGGCTCAGTGTCAATCAAGAAGAAGCCCCGGATTCACTGCGCATCGACATCCCCAAAGACGATATTCCACCTGACAACCGCAGACGGGACGGTATCGACTATATCGATCTCGATAGCCGCGAGGAATGGATGCAGCGCGACGGCTACGTGAATCTGGTCAAAGGCACGATGGCGAAAAATCCCAAAGAGTAGCGCAGAGAAATTTCGCGAGGAGTAGCATGGGCAACTTTCGAGACCTAAGACAGCTCGTTCAGTATCTTGAGACATGCGGCAAGCTTTACCGTTTCAAAGAACCGATCAACAAAGACACCGAAATCGGCGCGCTGTTTCGCGTGCAGATGCGCGGCCTGCCGGACGCCAAACGCAGGGCGTTGTTGTTCGAAGACGTCGTGGGGAGCGCTCATGGCCGCTACGATATGTCGGTGCTATCGGGAATCTACGGCGCCTCGAACGATATTTTGCAGATCGCTCTCGGCTGCGAGGACCCCGTTCAAATGCTCGACAAATGGCATCACGGGCTTGCGAACCCGATCGCGCCGATCATCGTCGAGGACGGTCCGGTGCATGAGGAAGTGCACACCGGCAACGGTTGCCAAAAAGTCGGCTTGGACGCATTTCCAGTGCCGGTGGAAGAGCCCGGCTTCAGCGGCATCTTGCGCACTGGTTTACCAATGATTACTCGCGATCCGTCCACCGGCATTCGCAATGTCGGTACGTACAACGCGTTCTTTCGCGCTAAAGATCGCATGGTGGCAGCCATTGGTTCGGTGCACGACGCCATGCGCTACCACTGGCAAGCGGCGCGCCGGCGCAACGAAGGGATGCCGCTGGCGATCTTGATCGGTTGCACGCCCGAGGTGATGTTGGTTGGCTCCGCCGACATTCCCTATGGGGTCGATGAGTTGAGCGTCGCTGGCGGCTTGGCGAGCGCGCCCCTCGAGTTGGTGCGCTGCAAAACCATTCCGCTCGAAGTTCCCGCACATTGCGAGGCAGTAATCGAAGGCGTCGTTTCGACCGACATCGCCGAACCGCGCCTGCCTTTCGGCGAGTATCCTGGTTATTTAAACATCGATTACAATGTCCGGCCGGTTTTCAAAGTGACGGCGATTACTCATCGTCAAGGCGCCTGGTTTACGCCGGTCACCGTGGGCTTTCCGCCGAGCGACACCAATCTTGTCTGGGGTTTCACGCACGCGGCGCAGCTGTACCATATTTTGAAATATGAAAAGGAATTGCCGGTGGCCGAAGTGCAATTCCCCCAGCTCGGCGGCGGCTAACGATTTTCTTGATCCGCATCGAGGACGGCGTTAGCCAAGAAACCGTGCAGAAAATCATCGCCGAGCTTGAACGGAGCGGACCGGCGAAATATATGGTGATCGTTGATCATGATATTTCGTTGGACGATCCCGAGCTGATCATCTGGGCGATGAGTTTCCGTACCCGACCGAAAGAGGATTTGAAAATCGTCACCGGCGGGATCGGCGGCTTGGACCCTTCCGCTGCCTGACCGGCTCCGGCCAAGGGAAGATGGAATCAGCGGGCCACCGCGATCAATACAGCCGCGTGATTATCAACGCGACGAAGAAGTATCCCTATCCGCCACTCGCCCTCCCGCGCAAACAGTTCATGGACAAGGCGCTGGAAATCTGGGGCAAGCACAAAGATCTGCCGGCGCGCCGGAGCTGCGCCCACCCTGGCATGGCTACGAAATGGGCTACTGGACCGAGGAGATGCAGCGTTTTGCCGACATGATCGTCAAAGGGCAGTATCTGGAAATCGGCGAAGAGATGGCGAAACGGCAGAAGCCGATCACCGAAGATATGGTCGGGCGGCGCGGATGAGGATAATTGAAGATGGAGAATTGAAAATTGATAATGATTCGGACCGCGAGTCGCTCTTTTCGTCGTGAGCTGGTGAATTTTCGCGAGGTAAGGACCGTAAGATGAAACTTAATTTCTCATTGGCGGGTTTCATTGTAAACACTTTGGTTTTGGTTTCTTACAGGTGTGATCGCCCCTGGGAGCGTCCACGCGCAGAAAGAGTGGGAAAAAACTCTCGATGCGGCGAAAAAAGAGGGACAGGTATCCGTCTACATCGGCCAATGGGGGCCAGTGATCGAGTCGGGGATTTTTCAGAAAGCTTTTCCCGCTATCAAAGTTATTCGCACCGGCGGCAGTCCGGGCGCCAGTCATGCAGCAGATTGCCGCCGAGCGGCGCGCCGAGAAATACATCGCCGACGTGATTGTCGAGGGGATCAATCCGAATTTGACGGTGTTTCACGCCGGCAAGATGACTGGAGCCGATCAAGCCAGCGCTGCTGTTGCCTGAGGTGCTCGATGAATCGAAATGGTTTCAAGGCAAGCATCACTACGCCGATCCCGAACGGCAGATGCGGTCTTCGCGCCGTCGGCGCGCCGCAGTATGGCTCGATCTATTACAATACCAGCATGGTCAAGGCGAGCGATTTTAAATCGGTGTGGGATTTTCTCAACCCAAAATGGAAAGGGAAGATCGGCGTGCGCGATATTCGCACGCCGGGGCCAGGCAACGGCGCGGCGCGTTTCTTACAATATAGCCCGAAGATCGGTGCCGAATTTCTCAAAAGATTGGTCGGCGAGATGGACGTCACGATCTTCCGCGAGCCCCACCAGGGCGTCGATTGGCTGGCCAACGGCAAATTCCCCATCTGTTTTTTTTGCGGCAACGCAAGATGCGCAAGGCGAGAAAGCAGGGGCTGCCGGTGAACAGTTTGGTGCCATGAGCGAAGGCGCCGGCTTGGTCTCGCTCTACGGCACGGTGATATTGATGAATCAAGCGCCGCACCCCAATGCCGCCAAGGTATTTATTAACTGGTTTCTCTCGCGCGACGGGCAGCTGGCCCTGCAGCGCGAGTTGAACAGGGCCGGCCTCGGCGGCGTCGATTCCTTGCGCATCGATATTCCCAAGGACGATGTCTCGCCGGAAGAAATGCGCCAACCGAAGGTCGAATACCTCGACCTCGATGGACGCAAGGAGTAGCTGAGCCGGTTAGACCCATCATGGATGCATTCGAAGAAGGTTTGGAGCTGGCCAAGAAACGCTAAAGGTAAATTGCCATGGACCAAGGCCAAACGATCTTCTAACTCGGACCAACCGCGGCACCCCTTGCGGCGAGCTGATGCGTCGCTATTGGCTGCCGGTGGCGCTGTCGGAAGAGCTGCCCGTGGGAAGCAATACGGCTTTGGCAGTGCGTTTGTTGGGTGAGGATCTGGTTTTGTTCCGCGATTCAAGTGGGCGCCCCGGATTGCTCGAAATCCACTGTGCTCATCGCGGCGCCGATCTGAGCTACGGACGCGTCGAACAGGCGGGCTGCGCTGCATATACCATGGGTGGCTCTACGATATTCGTGGCCGCTGTATCGACCAACCCGGCGAAGTGTCAGGCGGTGTACATCGTGATTCGATATGCCAAGCCGCTTATCCCTGTGAAGAGCACTCGGGCACTATCTTCGCTTACCTGGGACCGGATGAGCCGCCGCTCTTTCCCAAGTATGAATTCTTGAATGTGCCCGAGGAAAATGCCTTTTCGATAAAGCTCTTCAGCGACTGTAATTTCCTGCAGGGCAATGAGGGCAATCTTGATCTCGCTCATCTCTCTTTTCTGCATTACAACCCCCGCCATAGGCAGGTTGAAAGTGTGTCGGGTGAGGATTTGAATCACAGGGGAGTCGCGCCGGAGATGGAGAGCTACGAGGCTGAGTTGACCGGGCACGGTATCAGAAGCTACAAGATCCGGCGGCTTGAGGATCCCGAGCATTACCGGCTCTATATGACCGAGTTTGTCCTGCCGAATCTTACCGCTTGCTTGGCGAGCAGTATGGGATTGAGGGCACCTACTCGGTCAACTGGCATGTTCCGATCGACGACGAACATCACTGGAAGTATACCTTCATTTTCAGCCGGAAGGGGCCCATTGATCGGGAAGCGACACGACGGCGGCGCGCGGATATGACGGCAGATTACCGGCCGAATCGTCATAAAGGAAATCGTTATCAACAGGATCGAGTTTCGATGCAAAAAGACAGCTATAGCGGCATCGGTACGAATTTCCAGGTGCAGGATTTGTGCGTCACAGAGGGAATGGGTCCGATCATGGATCGAAGTAAGGAGCATCTCACGTCCATGGACGTGCCGGTGGTGTTGGCTGAAAATCCTCATTAAAGCGATCCGGGATCTGCAGGAGGGGAAAGAGCCGGCCAACGTCGCGCGTGATCCCGAGCGCAATCGTTTCCTGATTGACGCCAGCGATGATCTGGTTCCGACTGCGACACCGTGGAAAGACTACATGAAAGAAAAGACTGCCAAATTGGCGGCGTGGCTGGCTAACGGAAGTTGTGGCCGCTAACGCGGTGACGGGAGTAGTCAATGGCTGAGGTTCTACGCTTAGGATTCGCCGGATTAGGTGAGGCTGCAACACGCGTGCTGCCCGAAATTGCTCGACTGCCCCAAATCAAAATTGCCGGTGCGGCAGATATGCGCCAGAGCGCGCTCGATGCCTTCGAAAATGAATTTCACGGTCGCGCGTTCAAAAGCGTCGAAGGCCTGTGCGAAAGCGCCGAGGTCGATGCTATCTGTGCGACTCCCCATGAGTTTCACGCGCCGCATACGATCCTCGCGGCTAAGAACAAAAAGCATGTGATCGTAGAAAAGCCGATGGCGTTGTCGATTGCCGATTGCGAGGAAATGAACAATACCGCTGAGAAGTACGGCGTGAAATTGCTCTGCGGTCACACCCACAGCTTCGATCCGGCGATCCGCAAGATGCGCGAGATCATCGTCAGCGGCCAGTTGGGCGAAGTGTGCATGATGAATTCATGGAACTACAATGACTTCATGGTGCGGCCCTATACAAACCGCGATCTCGATTCCAGCCACGGTGTTGTCTTGAATCAAGGGCCCCATCAAGTTGATATCGTCCGGCTGCTCGCGGGTGGCAAGGTACGAAGCGTGCGCGCCCGCACTGGCAAGTGGGATAAATTGCGGGCGGAAGGCGCTTACGTCTGTTTTCTCGAATTCGAAAACGGCACACCGGCTACACTGGTCTACAATGGCTACGGCTTTTTCGATACCTCGGAGCTTTTTTGGTGGATCGGCGAGGGCGGCTATCAGCGCCATCCTAACACCAACACCCACGCGCGCCAGAACTACAAAGCAGTACAGGGCCCTGACTTTGAAAAAAACCTGGAAAAATTCAAAGAGACTCTGCGTTACGGCGCGCGAAACGAAGACGGCTCTCCGCCGAGCCACGGCTGGCCGGGATTGGATGACGAGGCGCAGCCGCGCAATCATCAAAAGTTTTTCGGGTTGACCTTGGTTACCTGCGAGAAAGGCGATATACGCCAATCGCCTGATGGTATCTATATTCATGGCGATGAAAAGACCGAAATGCCCATTGGCAAGGCCGTCTTGGCAGAGCCGAAATGCTGGAACTATATGAAGCCGTCATCCACGGGCGGCCGTCTTCATGACGGACCGCTGGGGCGAAGCGACATTAGAAGTTTGTTTGGCGATATTGCAGTCAGCGTCGGAGCGGCGAGAAATTCAGATGTCGCATCAGGTGGCAGCGTGGGAGTAGCAAGTATGTTTTGTCGGAAAGGCACAGATGTTCATTCTAGCGCGTTGGCCGTGATTCTAGTTCTTTTGGGCATGCTCGGGACAGCCTACTCTGCGCAGGTAAAACCGACCTGGCAGCAAGAATGGGAAAAGACACTAGAGGCTGCCAAAAAAGAAGGCCAAGTGGCGATCTATATCGGCGGCTATGAGTCCATCTTGCCGGACTTGAAAAAGAATATCCTGAAATCAAAGTCATTGCGGTGGTGGCGCGGGGCAGTGATTTGGCGCAGAGGGTGTTGAGCGAGCGACGCGCCGACAAGTTTATCGCCGACGTGGTGAGCTCGGGCGCCAACGCAACCACTCTACAGCTGCTACCGGCCAAGGTTCTCGACCCGATGGCGCAGGCGCTGATCTTGCCTGAGGTGACCGATGAATCGAAGTGGTATCTGGGGAAGCATCAGTATTATGATCCCGAACGCCGCTACGTTTTTAACTATGTTGGCTCGGCAACGTATGGCGATATCAACTACAATACTAACCTGCTCGATCCGAAAGAGATCAAGTCCTATTGCAATTCTCCAACCGAAATGGAAGGATAAAATCGTCGTGCGTGACGTGCGTGCGCCGGGTCCCGGCGGCGGCAATGCGCGCGCGTGATAACGGCTGCCGTGGAACAGGAGCGGCGATCGTTCGCCGCCGTGCTCGAACCTGAGCACGCGCCCGAGGACGATGACGTGGTCGCCGGCGTCGTAGCGCGCCTCGACCTCGCACTCGAACGCCGCGAGCGCGCCCTCCAGCACCGGCACGCCGCTCTCGCCGAGGCGGTGCCCCACCCCGTCCCACTTGTGCTCGCCGCTCACGCGTGCGAAGCGGTCCGAGATGGTGCGGTGCTCCTCGCCCAGCACGCTCACCGAGAAGTGCCGCATCGCCTCGTACACGGCGAACGCGAAGCTCGACCGCGCCGGGCAAAACGACACGAGCGGCGGCGCGAGCGAGACCGAGCTGAACGAGTTGACGGTCATGCCGACCGGCTTGCCGTCGGCGCCGCGCGCGCCGATGACGACCACCCCGGTGGTGTAAGTGCCGAACGCCTTCCGCAACGCCCGGGGGTCGATCTCGGGTGCATCCATCGCCGCCTCGCTTCGCAGTGCTGGCACTCTACCGTGAACGCGGGCTCGGCGGCGCATGCAGCAGCCCGATCCGCGCCCACCAGCCCGAATCCTCCGACGCGCACACTGCGCCGCCGATGTCGCGCGCGGAGGCTGCGGACCGGGGCGCCCTGCCCCCTGGCGGCTGCACCCCCCTCCCCCGGTGCGGCGGGGCGCCTCCTCTTTGCCCCGCGGTTCTCCCCGCAAATTGGAGGGGCGCCTCCAGCAGCCGCGGAACCGGGAACCTTTCCTCGCCTCGGCGCTCAGAAACCCCTTATACAATAGCGTCTCACGGCCGGCCTTCCCGGCCGCAGCCCCGAGGGTAGGAGCCGATGCCAGCTGTCCGTGCCGCGTTCGTCGCGGCGTTCGCCCTGATGCTGTTCGTCCCGTTCGCCCCGGGAGCGCAAACGCTTCCGGAGGGCGTCAGCGGCGGCCCGGCAATGGGCGGCATCAGCGAGTACAACCTCGCGAACGGCATGAAGGTCCTGCTGCTCCCCGACACCTCGCAGGACACGGTCACCGTCAACGTCACCTATCTCGTCGGCTCGCGGCACGAGAGCTACGGCGAGCGCGGCATGGCGCACCTCCTCGAGCACCTGCTGTTCAAGGGCACCCCGAAGCATCCCAACCCGAAGAACGAGCTGCTGAAGCGCGGCGCACGCTACAACGGCACCACCTCGTTCGACCGCACCAACTACTTCGAAACCTTCCCGGCGAGCGACGAAACGCTCGCATTCGTGCTCGAGCTCGAGGCCGACCGCATGGTCAACGCCCGCGTCTCGAAGCAGGACCTCGACAGCGAGATGACGGTGGTCCGGAACGAGTTCGAGGCCGGCCAGAACAGCCCCTTCGGGCTGCTGCGCGAGCGCACGAACGCCGCGGCCTATCTCTGGCACAACTACGGTCGTTCGGTGATCGGCACGCTGTCGGACATCGAGAACGTGCCGATCGAGCGCCTCCAGGCGTTCTATCGTCACTACTACCAGCCGGACAACGCCGCGCTGATCATCGCCGGCAAGTTCGATCCCGCGCGGGCGCTCGCCGCGGTCGCGCAGACCTTCGGCCGCATCCCGAAGCCGGAGCGCACGCTCCGCGCCACCTACACCGTCGAGCCGCCGCAGGACGGCGAGCGGAGCGTCATCCTGCGCCGGGTCGGCGACGTGCAGCTCGCGCACGCGATGTACCACATTCCCCCCGGCTCGCACCCCGATTTCGTCGCGGTGGACGTCCTCGCGCAGATCCTGACGGCGCAGCCCAGCGGGCGTTTGCACAAGGCGCTGGTCGAGACCGGCAAGGCGGCGTCGATCTTCGGCGCCGAGCGCCAGACGCGCGAGCCGGGGTCGGCGTACTTCGGCGCGGCGGTGCGCAAGGATGCGCCGATGGAGCCGGCGCGCGACGCGCTGCTCGGGGTGATCGAGGGCTTCGCCGCGAACCCGGTCACCGACGACGAGGTCGAGCGCGCCCGGACGAAGCTCAAGGGCGACGTCGAACAGCTGCTCACCAACTCGCGCTCGGTCGCGCTCACGCTCTCCGAGTTCGTCGCGATCGGCGATTGGCGGCTGCTGTATCTCTACCGCGAGCAGCTCGGCAAGGTGACGCGCGCGGACGTGCAGCGCGTCGCGACCGCCTATCTGCGGCCGGCGAACCGGACGCTCGGGCTCTTCTATCCCGCCGACAAGCCCGACCGGGTCCAGGTGCCGCCCGCGCCCGACATGGCGGCGCTCCTCAAGGATTTCGCCGGCGCGTCCGAGGTCGCGGCGGGCGAAGCGTTCGATCCCACCCCGGGGAACATCGAGGCACGCGTGATCCGCCGCGAGCTCGCCTCGGGCATGAAGCTCGCGCTGCTCCCGAAGAAGACCCGCGGCGGGACGGTCGTCGCGTCGCTCGGCCTGCGCTGGGGCGACGAGCCGGCGAAGACGAACCGCGGCAGCGCGTGCTCGATCGCGAGCGCGATGCTCTCGCGCGGCACGCAGAAGCGCACGCGCGCGGAGCTGAAGGACGCGCTCGATCGACTGCGCGCCACGACAGCGGTCAGCACCGACGGGGCGTCGCTCGAGACGGTGCGCGCGAGCCTGCCGGAGGCGCTCGCGATCGTCGCCGAGATGCTGCGCGAGCCGGCGTTTCCCGACTCGGAGTTCGAGCAGGTGAAGCGGCAGGCGCTCACCAGCATCGACACGCAGCGCACCGATCCGCAGTCGCTCGCGAGCCTCACGATCACGCGCCAGCTGAATCCGTACCCGCCCGAGCACTGGCACTACACCCCCACGCTCGAGGAGCGCGCCGAGCGGCTGAAGTCGGTGACGATCGAGGACGCGCGGCGCTGCCATCGCGAGCTCGTCGGCGCGTCGCACAGCGAGCTCGCCGTCGTCGGCGATTTCGACCCGGACGAGGTGACGAAGCTCGCCGAGCGGCTCTTCGGCGACTGGCAGAATCCGACTCCGTATCGGCGGATCCCCTGGCGGCACTTCGACGTCCAGGCCACCGACCGCACGATCGAGACACCCGACAAGGCGAATGCCGTGTTCCGCGGCGGACACAATCTCAAGCTCCGCGACGACCACCCGGACTACGCCGCGCTCGTGCTCGGCAACTATCTGCTCGGCGGATCCTCCGACGCGCGGCTCGCGCGCCGCATCCGCGAGAAGGAAGGCCTCTCGTACAGCGTCGGCTCGTGGCTCAACATCGGCGCGCAGGACGAGGCCGGCGATTTCGGCGTCTACGCGATCTACGCGCCGCAGAACCGCAGCCGGCTCGAGGCGGCGATCAGGGAGGAGATCGCGAGCGCGCTGAACGAGGGATTCCCGCCGCAGGAGTTCGAGGACGGCCGCCGCGCGCTGCTCCAGGCGCGCAAGGTGGCGCGGAACTCCGACACCGCGCTCGCCGCAAGGCTCAACGGCTACAGCGTGATCGGCCGCACCCTCGAGTGGGACGAAGCGTTCGAGAAGAAGCTCGCCGGGCTGACGCCCGCCCAGGTGCGCGATGCGCTGCGGCGGCATCTCGATCCGGCGCGGCTCTCGCTGGTGAAGGCGGGCGATTTCACCCGCGTGGCGAGCGGCGCCGAGCCCAAGCTCGACTGACCGCCGGCGGCTCAGAGAAGCCTATCTATCGCCTGTATCTATCGCCTGGCTCGTGACTGAGCCGCGGCCGACGCGGGCTCCTGGTACCGCAGAGCGCATCGTCGAGCGGGTTCCCGGCTCGCGGCGCGCAGTCAACACACGACAGCGCGCACACGAGCCACCCGCTTACGACGACTGCGGCACAAGGAGCCCGAGTCGGCCGCGGCTCAGTCCGATCGGGCGCGGTGCGGTGCGAAGGCCGATCCCGGCCCGTGCACGGCACACGTCGTCACGGCGGCGTCGGTGCCGTACTCGAGTTCTCGAAGTCACTTTCGGAACACGACCCTAGGTCACTGCGTCGTAGCGCACCTCGACCACCTCGATCTCTTCGGCGCCGGCCGGCGTCCGCAGCGTCACCACGTCGCCCTCGCGCGCCTTGAGCAGCGCCTTCGCGATCGGCGAGATCCACGACACCCGCCCGTGCGCCGGGTCGACCTCGTCGATGCCGACGATGGTCACCGTGCGGTCGGCCCCCGCCCGGTCCCGGTACGTGACCGTCGCGCCGAAGTACGCGCGATCGTCGTCGCGCCCGGCATTGTCCACGACCTCGGCGCTGTCGATCCGCCTGGAGAGGAAGCGGATGCGGCGGTCGACCTCGCGCAGCCGGCGCTTGCCGTACAGGTAATCGGCGTTCTCCGAGCGATCGCCGTTCGACGCCGCCCAGGCGATCGTCTCGACGAGCTTCGGCCGCTCGACGTCCCACAGCTCGGCGAGCTCCTCGCGCAGCCGCTTGTAGCCGGCCGGAGTGATGTAGTTCTTCTCGACCTGCGGCGCGGTGGCGGCGACCTCGAGGTCGAGGTCCTCGTCGTCGTCGGATTCCTTGGTGAAGGCCTTGCTCATGCGCTGATGATACGCCCGGGAAAACCGGCCACGGCGCTCACAGAGATACGGTCCGGGTCCCCGGCGGTCTTTTCGATCTCTGCGATCCCTGTGACCGCCATGTATTTCTTCTCCGACCGCCTCACGCTTTTCTGGGCCCGATCTCGCGCAGCGTGAGCAGCGGCAGGAGCCCGATCGCCTGCACGGCTGCGCAGACCCCGAACGCGGCGGAATACGCCGCCACCGGGTAGCGGCCGCCCTCCTCGAGCGCCCAGAAGCTGACGATCACGCCGATCCCCCACTGCGCCCCGAAGGCGCCGAGGAACGCGAGCAGGTTCACCGCCGTGTTGGCCCGCCCGGTCAACGCCCGCTCGTAGCGCCGGGTGAGGATCGTGTACGAGAGCGTGCTGACCGGCCCGATGAACGCGAACAGGCACCACGCCGGCACGGCGACCGAGGTGACGCCGAGCGCGAAGAGGATCGTGAGCAGCGTGCTCCCGACCGCGCCCCATTTGTAGAGCGTGAGCGGCGGAATGCCGCGCCGGGCGAGCCGGTCGGATGCGATCCCCGACAGCGCGAACCCGGCGGTGGTCGCGATCGCCATCGCGAACAGGACTCCGGCCACCGCCGTGCGATCGTAGCCCGCGACGTCGCGCAGCCAGGGCGCCGCCCACAGGCCCTGCGTGGCGAGGAACACCGCCTGCACGGTCATGCTGATGATCGCGATGCGCCAGAAGATCCGGTCGCCGTAGATGGTCCGGAATCCGCCGACCAGCTCGCCGAGACTCGCGCGCGGATGCGCGTCGGCGCGCTCCGGTACGACGAAGAAGACGAGCATCGCGGCGACGAACGTCGCGCCGGCGAGGCCGTCGAACACGTGCCGCCAGTCGGTCAGCCTGAGCAGCGCCTCGACCGGGGCCGAAGCCGACAGCGCGCCGAGACCGCCGACCGCGAGCAGCCAGCCGTTGACCGTGGCGAACCGGGACATCGGGAACCAGAGCGAGAACGCCTTGAGGCTGGCCATCAGGCACCCGGAGACGCCGAGGCCGATGAGTGCCCGGCCAACGGCGAGCCCGCCGAGGCTCGCGCTCGCCCCGAAGACGAGCGCGCCGGCCGCCGCGACGAGGAGGAGCGACGCGTTGATCCGCCGCGGCCCGAACCGGTCGAGGGCGATCCCGAGCGGAAGCTGCGCCGCCGCGAAGGCGAGGAAGTAGGCGCTGGTGAGGAGGCCCAGTCGGTTCGCGTCCACGCCCACGTCGCGCACCAGATCCGGCGAGATCACCGCGTTCACCACCCGGAAGAAGTACGAAAAGAAATACCCGCAGGCAAACGGCACGAAGACGCGCGCGAACAGCCGGAGCGGCAGGTCCGGGTCTCTGGTGGTCATCGGGGCGGCCCGATCTTACCGGACGCCGCCCGTCGACCTCTTTCGTAACAGGATGTTTCCGAAGTAACTGCCCGTTGGAACGAGGGAACCTCCGCGTTATCCGCCTGCCCAAGGCGACGTAGCCCTAGCCACCACCCCCAGGAGAAAGCATGTTCAGGAAGAGGACCACGGCCCTTGCCGTCGCTGCGGCGCTCGGCGCCGTCACGCTCGGCTATGTCGGCGCGGAGTACTACCCGATTCAGAAGGCGCACGCCGCCCCGGCCGCCACCGCCGCCGCGCCGGTCGCGCCGCAGGCCGGCCGGTCGTTGCCGGACTTCACCGGGCTCGTCGAGAGCCAGGGCCCGGCGGTCGTGCACATCAGCGTTACCCAGCGCACTGCCGCGGCCGCGATGCGCGACCTGCCGATCAAGCCCGGCGATCCGATGTACGAGTTCTTCCGCCGCTTCCAGATGCCGATGCCCGACGCTGGAGCCGTGCCGCGCCAGGGCCAGGGCTCGGGCTTCATCATCACCCCGGACGGCTATCTCCTGACCAACGCGCACGTCGTTGCCGAGGCCTCCGAGCTCACCGTGAAGCTGAGCGACAAGCGCGAATTCAAGGGCAAGGTGGTGGGCGTCGACCGCCGCACCGACGTCGCGGTGGTGAAGATCGACGCGACCGGCCTCCCGACCGTCAAGCTCGGCGATCCGTCCAAGCTCAAGGTGGGCGAGTGGGTCGCCGCCATCGGCTCGCCGTTCGGCCTCGAGAACACCGTCACCGCCGGCATCGTCAGCGCCAAGGCGCGCGCGCTGCCCGACGAGGGCTACGTGCCGTTCATCCAGACCGACGTGGCGATCAATCCCGGGAACTCCGGCGGGCCGCTCTTCAACATGGCCGGCGAGGTCGTGGGCATCAACTCGCAGATCTACAGCCGGACCGGCGGCTACATGGGGCTCTCGTTCTCGATCCCGATCGACGTCGCGGTGAAGATCAAGGACGACCTCGTCAAGTTCGGCAAGGTGAACCGCGGCCGCATCGGCGTGTCGATCCAGGGCGTCAACAAGGAGCTCGCCGAGTCGTTCGGCCTCGACAAGCCGAAGGGCGCGCTCGTCAGCGCGGTCGAGCCGGGCAGCCCGGCGGACAAGGCCGGCATCAAGACGGGCGACATCATCGTCTCGGTCGACGGCAAGGCAGTCGACCAGTCGGTCGATCTCCCGCGCATCGTCGGCGAGACGAAGCCCGGCACCGCGCTCGGCCTCCAGGTCTGGCGCAAGGGCGCGACGCAGGACATCCGCGTCACCGTCGGCGACGCACCGGCCGACAAGGTGGCCGCCGCGGCCGCCGGTGAAGAGGTCAAGCCCGGGAAGCTCGGGGTGTCGGTGCGGCCGCTGACCGCCGAAGAGCGCAGCGCGCGCGGCATCGACGCCGGGGTCGTCGTCGAGCGGGTCGAAGGCCCGGCGGCCAAGGCCGGCATCCGGCAGGGCGACGTGATCCTCGCGTTCGGCGCGGAGAAGGTCGAGAACGCCGAGCAGCTGAAGAAGCTCGTCGACAAGGCGAACGGCAGCGTGCCGGTGCTCGTGAAGCGCGAAGACGCGACGATCTACGTGCCGGTGCGGATCGGCTGACACTGTCTCTAGGGCTCGGCCTGCCTCCCCTTCTGGCCGGGTCTACCTTATGCCCGCCCTCTGGCGGGCTTTTTTTTCTGCCGCGTGAATAGTTCACATTGCGGGCGGGAGTTGTGACGCACATCACGCTCGCGGAGCGCCTACGCTGAGGTCGTGTCGATCGGAGGGATCGACTGCAGAAAGCGAGGGGATGATGAAACCGATGTTGAGCGTGCTGTCCGGTCCGAACCTGGGCGTAGTCGCCCTGTCGCGCGCGGCGGGTGCCAAGGTCCTGATCGTCAATGATCACCCGCTCATCCGCCAGGCCGTGGCGGAAATTCTCGGCGGGCCCGCCGGCGGGATGCAGGTGCTGCAGGCCGAAACGGTTGCGCGCGCGCTCGCCGAGCTCGCGGCGCACCCCGACACCATGGTCGTCCTGCTCGACCCCGGCCTCGCCGACGACGCGGGCACGACCGCGCTCGAGCGCATCCGGACGGCGCATCCCGACATGCGGATCGTCGCGCTGTGTCCCGCTGCCGGACGCGAGGCGGTGCTCGCGGCGCTCGCGCGCGGGGCGATGGGATTCATCCCCGACCGCTCGCCGCCGGGCGTCCTCATCAACGCGGTGCGTCTCGTGCTCGCGGGCCAGGTCTACCTGCCGCCGGATGTTCTGCGCGGCGGCGACACCGTGGACATCGCCCCGCCCGCGCCGCGCCGCGATGCGCCGGCGCTGACGCGCCGTCAGCTCGAGGTGCTCACGCTCCTCGTCCAGGGCATGCCGAACAAGCTCATCTGCCGCGCGCTCGCCATGGCAGAGGGGACGCTGAAGACGCACGTGGCGACCATCTATCGCGAGCTCGGCGTCTCGAATCGGGCCCAGGCCGGATTCGCGGTGCGGGGCCTGGGCATGCGCATCCCGGCCGCCGGCGCGGAGGGTGTCCCGCTCGCGCGGTAGCTAGTTGTCACGATACGAGGGGGCAAAGCCGCTCACGCGGCGCCCCCTCGTGCTCCCCGAAGCCAGGAAAGCGACGCCTTGGGCGTCGGTTTCTCGCTAGCGCTTGCGCCGCGGGGCGCGGCGGTAGAATCGGGCGACCCCGCCCGCCAGCCGCCGCGCCATGTCAACGCCCAAGTATCTACGCTTCGATACGCTCAGCCTGCACGCGGGGCAAGTCCCCGACCCGCAGTTCGGCGCGCGCGCGACGCCGATCTACCAGACGGCTTCCTACGTCTTCCGGGACTCCGATCACGCCGCGTCGCTCTTCAACATGGAGCGCGGCGGCCACGTCTATTCCCGCATCTCCAATCCGACCAACGCCGTGCTCGAGGAGCGCATCGCCGCGCTCGAGGGCGGGGTCGGCGCGATCGCCGTCGCGAGCGGCCAGGCGGCGATGCATCTCGCGCTCTGCACGCTGCTCGGCGCCGGTGCGCACGTCGTCGCGAGCCACTCGCTCTACGGGGGCTCGCACAACCTCCTCGCCTATACGCTGCCCCGCTTCGGCGTCGAGACGACGTTCGTCAACCCGCGCGACCTCGAGTCCTGGCGGGCCGCGATCCGGCCGAATACCCGGCTCCTCTTCGGCGAGACGCTCGGCAACCCGGGGCTCGACGTGCTGGACGTGCCCGCGGTCGCCGAAATCGCGCATGCGGGAAAGCTCCCGCTGCTCGTCGACGCGACGTTCACGACGCCGTATCTCATGCGCCCGTTCGACCTCGGGGCGGATCTCCTCTTCCATTCCGCGACCAAGTTCCTGAGCGGCCACGGCATCGTCATCGGCGGGCTGCTCGTCGATTCCGGCCGCTTCGACTGGGACGCGTCGGGCAAGTATCCGACGCTCTCCGAGCCCTACGCCGGCTTCCACGGCATGGATTTCACCGAGGAATCGACGGTCGCGGCATTCCTGCTGCGCGCGCGCCGCGAGGGGCTGCGCGACTTCGGCGCGTGCATGAGCCCGACGACGGCGTTTCACATCCTCCAGGGGATCGAGACGCTGCCGCTGCGGATGCAGCGCCACATCGACAACACGCGCCGGGTGGTCGAATTCCTGGCCAGGCAGCCTGCGGTCGAGGCGATCGGTTACCCGGAGCTCGAGTCCCATCCCGACCACGCGCTCGCGAAGCGGCTGCTGCCGAAGGGCTGCGGCGCGGTGTTCAGCTTCTCGATCAAGGGCGGCCGGCCGGCAGGGCGCAAGTTCATCGAGACGCTGCGCGTGTTCTCGCACCTCGCGAACGTCGGCGACGCGAAGTCGCTCGTGATCCATCCCGCGACCACGACGCACTTCCGGATGGACGACGCCGCGCTCGCCGCCGCCGGCATCGGGCCCGGCAATATCCGGCTCTCGATCGGGCTCGAAGATCCGGACGACCTCATCGAGGATCTCGGCCGCGCGCTCGCCGTTTCGCAGAAGAGCTGACGCCATGGACTTCGTCGTCGACGGCAAGCGCGGGTACGCCTACACCGCCGGGCGCAAGCTCGATGCGAAGCTGCCGAGCGTCGTGTTCGTGCACGGCGCCGCGAACGATCACAGCGCATCGCTCCTTCAGACCCGCTACTTCGCCTATCACGGCTGCAACGCGCTCGCGTTCGACCTGCCGGGGCACGGGCGTTCCGAGGGCCCGCCGCTCGCCTCGATCGGCGCCATCGCCGACTGGATCGTTGCCGCGCTCGATGCGGCCGGGATCGAGCAGGCTGCGCTCGTCGGCCACAGCATGGGCTCGCTCGCCGCGCTCGAGTGCGCGGCGCGGCACCCGGAGCGCGTTCGCGCGCTGGTGCTCATCGGCACGGCCGCGCCGATGCTCGTCGGCGAGGCGCTGATGAAGGCCGCGCGCGACGACAGCCACGACGCGCTGGACATGGTCAATATCTGGGGCCACTCCGCGACCGCGCAGATCGGCGGCAACACCGCGCCCGGAATGTGGATGACCGGTACGTACCTGCGCCTCCTCGAACGCGCGAAGCCTCAGGTGCTGCACGTTGATCTCAAGGCCTGCGCCGAGTACACCGATGGCGCGGCCTCGGCAGCCAAGGTGAAGTGCCCCACACTGTTCATCCTCGGCAGCCGCGACATGATGACGCCGCCGCGCAACGCCAAGGATCTGCGGAGCGCGATCCCGGGCAGCCGCACGGTGATGCTGGAAGGTGCCGGCCACGCGCTGACGGCCGAGCGGCCGGATGCGGTGCTCGACGCGCTGATCGGGTTCGTCGCGTAGGCTGCTGCTGGAGCGAGCCACCGGTCAGCCGATAGCGCCGACGAGCGTTGGTGAGGGAACGACCTTCACCGCGATGGAAACCCGCCTGACCCTCCGCCCGGGGATGCCGGGCACCAAGAAGCTCGTCGCCCGCTTCGGCGACCGGTTGGTCTGCGTGCGCTACCTCTACGATCCGCAAAGGCGGCGCCGACTCAAAACCATCGAGCTGGTGATCGAGGCGGTCGAGTGGGAGCCGCGGAGCCGCCGGCCCCGCCGGCGCGGTCACGACCTGGTCGGAGTGCGGGTCGGCTACGACGAGCGTGAGCTCCGCAGCGCAGTCAAGGCCGCAGGCGGGATCTGGCGCCCACGCCAGCGGCTCTGGGAGCTGAGCCGGGAGGCGGTACGCGTCCTGGGTCTCGAGGCCCGCGTCGTGGATCCCACCGCGACCGACTGACTGGACCATCCATCGGCATATCGCGCTATATGGCGGCAGATCTTTCCGTATGCCCACAGATGGGAATACGATCGGATCGGGAAGGCCTATTTACGGGTTGGGCGTCACGAGCATCCCTCGAGGGACCACGGACTCGACACGAGAAGTCACGCAGCGTCTGGCGATTCAACTCTCACAAGGAGCCGCCGAAGGGAACGCGGTCGCCAAGAGCACGTGCGAGCGGAGAAGTCCAAGAGGATTACGCGACGAGCGAACGAGCCGCGATGAAGGCTAGCGCATCCAAGAGCTGAAGGCGGACAAGCGGGGGGGAAAGCGTGCTCGCGAAGATCGCCGAGATCGGCCGGTGCCTGACGTCCATGCCATCTCAAAACCAGCGTGCGTACTCTGGGACAGCCTGGTACGGATGCTCGCTCGGGCTGCAACCTTGCTAGACGGATGCTGGCATCGCAGCGGACTATCCGTCGAAGCCTGTACGGCTAGTGAGTGCCGTTTCGTCCTGGTGGGACGCTCGACACTCGGGCGCGCGGCCTGGCTGCCGACCTAGCAACCCGTCTGGGGCAACAGATCGTCATAGAGAATCGCCCGGGCGCCAATGGCGTGATCGGGTACGACCTGGTTGCAAGGGCTCCCGCGGATGGATACACCTTGTTGATAGGAGGAGCTCAGGCATCGCAGTCCATCCCGCGCTGCTTCCGAAGCTCCCTTACGATCCGTGAGAGCGTTTGCACCGGTGAGCATGCTCGCTAGGTCCCTTCAGTGCTCATCGCGAACCCCTCGTTCGCGCGGCTCGGTTCCGGAACTAATCGCGCTCGCGAAGGCGACGCCCGGAAGCTCTCCTACGGCTCCCCTGGTACCGGCAACATCAATCACCTTGTCGGAGAGTCGTTCAAGTCCTTGGCTGGCGTAGACCTCGTTCATGTGCCCTATAAGGGCGCAGCGTTGGTAATCACCGATGTGATCGCTGGCCATGTGCCGATTGGTTTCGTCCTCTTGCCCGGTGCGCTGCCTCAAGTGCGCGCCGGAAAGCTGAAAGCTTTGGCGGTCACCACCAATCAGCGGGTGGCGGCCGCACCGAACCTTCCTACGATGGCAGAGGCCGGAGTACCAGGCCTTGACCTCGTCGACTGGGCCGGCATTCTCGTTCCTGCGGGAACGCCCAACGAAGTCGTTTCCAGACTGAGTCAAGACATCTCGAAGGTCGTGGCTCGACAGAGGTTCGTCAGCGATGGATCGATCACGGATTGGCGCCGAGGGCGACAACGAGTCCGAGTTGGCCGCCGCTCTCAAGATCCGACGTCGACAGGTGGGGCACAGATCGTAAGATGATGCCGGAATGCGCTCAGAGCGAGCCAATGCGCACGACCGGCCTGCTGATGCCGCAACCCCGCGTTGCAGCGGACCGCTTCACAGCGGGCTTCGCCCGCGTTCCGCGGGCGGGTGATCCCCGACGTTGGGCGACGCGCTGGGCCCATGACAGCCGTACCCACGGGGCGTGTCATGGTCGCGGCCGGGCGCGTGAAGACGCAATTGACGAAAGGAGGCAGAAATGAAAGCCAGATCCTGGTTAGCCAATGTCATTGCAACGCTAGTCCTGCTTCTCAGCGGATGCACCACGACGACCTCGCCACCGGCTGCGGCCGGGGTCGACTCGACCAGGGCGCAGATCACCGTTCTCTATGATGCCTTCGGCAAGTCTTCCACCATGCAGAAGGACTGGGGCTATGCCGCGCTCATCGAATATGGTGGCAAGCGCATTCTTTTCGACACCGGCAACAACGGCGACATTCTGGCGCAGAACGCGAAGGCGAAAGGCATCGACCTGTCTAAGCTCGACTTCGTCGTCATGTCGCACCGCCATGGCGATCACATGGGGGGATTGGCCTATCTCCTTGGCGTGAATCCCAAGGTGAAGATCTATGCGCCCAAGGAGGGTTTCGGCGTGTATGGCGCCGACTTACCGAGCACCTTCTATCGCAAGGATGCCTCTCTACCCCCTGAGCAGCGCTACTACGACGGCGCGCCACCGGCAGTGATGCGTTTCGGAGCCGCCTGGCCCGGCGCCAACTTCGAGTTGATCGACAAGACCACGGAGATCGCCCCCGGCATCCATCTGATCGCGCTGGTCTCGGACAAACCGGGGACGCTGGAGTTGCGCGAGCTCTCGCTCGCCATCAACACGCCCAACGGCATGGTGATCGTGGTGGGCTGCTCGCATACGGGCATAGACAAGATCGTTGCGGCCGCAGCCGCGATCAACCCAAGAATCCACTTCGTCGCCGGCGGTTTCCATCTGGTGGTATCCAACGACCAGGAAATCGAAAAGATCGTCGCGACTCTGCGCGATACCTTCAAAGTGGCCTTCGTGGCACCTGGCCACTGCACCGGCGAGCCGACTTTCACGGCGCTCAATAAGACATTCGGTGATCGGTATCTCTATGCTGGGCTGGGCACTACCTTCGCGCTTGGCGCCACGCCGAGTGCAATCGCCGGCAGCGGTCAGCACACTCCCGCGGCTATGGATGACGACGATCTCGAGAGTTACCGCACGGCCCTGCCGTTGTCTCTGCGCCTGAGACTCTTGGCCCAACGAGGCGCTGCAGCGGACGCCCCGCAAGCGACGCGCCCCTGAGCGCGGACGTTGGGCGTCGAGACGCATCGGACAGTTATTCGCACACTCCAGTGAAGGAGATGGTGTCTATTCGCATCTATCACGACCTTGAAATCAAAGCGCGATCGCCGCTCCAGGAGATCTGGCTAGGTGATGATTGCGGCCATCTCGTCCAGATGGAGGTTGGTGAGATGCGAACGAGCTTGCTGCCCGGATTCTATGTGGTTGCATTCGGGCTCAAGGCGCTTCGCCCGCCTGCGCGGGCGGCTGAACCGCGACGTTAGGCATGAGCAATCAACATCAGGTAACCCATGAAAATTGAACTGCTGATTGCCGCTGTTGTTGTTGGCCTCGGCGCAACTCTCGTCATGGATCTTTGGACCGTATTTCTCAAGCGCGCTTTCAACATTCCTTTGCCCAACTATTGCTTTGTTGGCCGCTGGCTGCGCCACATGATCGATGGCGTTTTTAAGCATCCAAGCATTGCCGCTGCTGCTCAAAAGCCGGCCGAGTGCACCATCGGCTGGATTGCTCATTACACGATAGGAGCGCTATTCGCACTCGCCCTTGTGGCATTGACCACACCCCAATGGCTACAGTCGCCAACCTTGATGCCCGCTTTGATCTTCGGCATTGTTACTGTTGGCATGCCCTTGTTCATCATGCACCCTTCGTTCGGTCTTGGTCTTGCCGCGTCAAAGGCGCCCAATCCCATGCAGGCGCGGCTGCGTAGCCTTATGAATCATGTTGTGTTTGGGGTCGGCTTGTATGTTTCGGCTCTAGTTGTGAGTTCCATTGTCGAGGTTCATGCCTAACACGGCGCTCCAGCCGACGGGCTTGCCTCCGCTTCGCTGCGGCAAGCCCGCGGCTGAGCTTAGGCGTTAAGCGCGCGAGATCCACTCCACACCTCGGAATGGCCGAAGCTATGGGTAAAGCCGCTAAAGCAACCAAGTCGCACGTCACACAATCCTCGGCCTCTAGCGGGATGCGAGCCCTAATCTATCTCGAACGGTATCGCCGCTCTGTGCATGTTCGCTTCCTGGCTTGGTCAAAACATCTATCAGACCGAGATGTCATCTAAGAAGTCCGAGATCCAGACGAATTCTCAGTTTGTAAGCTCCGAAATGTCGAAGGCGCTGACTTGGATGTTGACATTTCAAACCGAGCGCAGAAAAGAAAAACCCGATCCCGAAATAATCCTGAATTCCGCAACTAACTACGCAGAGACGCTCGGAACGATCGTGGGTGCGGCGAGCAGAATCGATCCGAACTCGGTGGTCTTGACGAGGCATGTAGATGAGCACACGAAGATCCTCGGGACCCTTCGAGCAGCCGTGCAGAAGCGAGATCTCAATGAACTTCAGGAAGCGACTTCGTTCATGATGATGTGGTTTGCGCGGATTGGACCAGAGGCCCATGACGCGATAAACAAGCGAGCTCAAGAGGTGAGCGAACACGAAGAGAGAGCCAAATGGATCTTTCGGGGATTCTTCTTGCTTGGTTCTGTTGTTCTTGCGGCTACCTGGCTGAAGATCAATGTTCGTCCACGCGCGCGCGCCTAACCCCGTGTATGGATTCCCCCCGGAAAGCAAGAGGCTGATCGATAGGGCTGGCATCGAGGGAACGCCTGCAGTCGTATATCCGGCATCGTGAGTGGGCTCTGGGTGGCCGGTGCCGACATGGACTCTGCGAGCACCGGCGCGCCAATCGTTGCAACGGGCGAGCGTGAAGCTGCCACGCGGGGTTATCGGCGTCAGTCGGTGCGGGGGTGACCCGGGGTGCCATGGTGGGCGATCAGTCTCTACGCAAGCGGCGGTGGGGCATATCGCTCAGAAACTCTCGTTCAAGCGGCGATCGGCAAAGCGGTGCGCGCGATCTTCTTTTCCGGACGTTGCACTTCGCCGTAGGGCGTGCCGTCGCGCAGGCACGCATAGCAGATCCGCGCGAGCTTGTTGGCGAGCGCGCAGGTTGCCTTGTTGTGATTGCTTCTCGCCTGCACGGCGAGCGCCCAGGCGCGCGACGGATCGACGCTCCGTCCAGCCTGCACAGCAGCGCTGGCTGCGCGCAGCACCGAGCGCGCCCCGTGGGTGAGGAGCATCCGCAAGTAGCGGTCGCCGCGTTTGGAGATGCGCCCGAGCCGACGCGTGCTGCCCGAGGAGTACTCCTTGGGGGTGAGGCCGAACCAGGCGGCGAAGTGACGCGCATCGCCGAAGTGGCGCACGCTCCCGCTGGTGGCGGCCACCATCGCGGTGGCAGTGAGCAGCCCCACCCCGAGAACCGTCAGCAGCGTGGCGCAGGCCGCCGACTCGCGTGCCGTATGCGCGAGCTCGCGCTCGAGCTGGCTGATTCTCGTCTCGAGCAGCCGAATCTCCTCGACCAAGAGCTTCATCGTGCCGCGGAGCAACTCCGGAACGGCCGATTTCGGATCGGCGAGCACCCGGCCGATCTGCGCAAGTCCCAGGCGCGCCCCTTGGGCGATCGTGATGCCGAACTCCCGGCAAAAGCCGCGCAGCGCGTTGATCCGCGCGGTGCGCGTGGCCAGCCACAGGGATCGAGTGCGGTGCAGAGCCTGGACAGCCTGCTGCTCGAGCGATTTCACCCGCACCGGCACGATATCAGCACAGCGCGCCGCTTCGAGCAGCGCGCACGCATCGGCCGCATCGGTCTTGTTGCGTTTCACGTAGGCGCGCACGTAGGGCGCCGCAGCAGCCGGACCTCGATTCCGAGCCCCGTGAGCCAGCGCGCCCAGTGGTGGGCACTGCCGCAGGCTTCCATCACCACCAGACCGACGGCCCGATTGGCGAACCAGCGCTCGAACTGGGTGCGAGTCAGGCGCTGGCGTTCGACAACGCGCCAGTTCGCATCGGCGATCGCAAGCTGGAACACGCTCTTCGCAAGATCGACGCCCACGATGGGCAGCGCGGCGGTAGCATTCATCTCGGACTCTCCTCGGTTGAGTGCTGACATCCCACACCACATGAGGCCAGCTGGCACGATGATGCCGAAAAGCCGGGGGGAGTCCATCCCATCATTGCACCCGACGCGCTACAGCGGGCTTCGCCCGCCTACGCGGGCCGCTGAACTGAGGCGTTGGGCCGCACGGAGCCGTCGGAGGTAGTCGCAACTGTATGGTCGACGGAACTGAAGGCGGCACGACCACATCGCGCATGGAACCTCTGCCATTGAGGCTCCAGTCGAACTCAGACCTACGGCGAGTGGTGGAAGCTAGCCTCGACCCGCAGCGGCACGGCGCCGCCTTCCTGATTGCAGGGATTGGCAGCCTCAGTCAAGCCCGACTGAGACTGGCTGGGAAGGAACAGCCCGAGATGTTGGATGGCAACCTCGAGATCCTTACGCTCGCTGGCTCCATCTCGAGTGACGGCGCACATCTGCACATGAGCGTAGCCGACGAGAAGGGCCATGTGTTCGGCGGTCACGTTGGCTACGATTGCATGGTGCGTACGACTGCCGAAGTGCTTCTGGTACTGCTTCCCGAATGGTCGTTCACTCGGGAGCGAGACCCGATGACCGGCTTCGCTGAACTGGTGATTCGAAGAGGGTTTCGAGGGCAGCAGAAGTGAAGGTGCGGCCCAACCCGCCGTTGAACCGGAGCGCCCAACGGCGTTGCCGTTGGGTTCCCGTCGCGCTGCGCGGGCCGGCGCCCGGTTAACGGCATCACGTTAGGCAGCATTCAAAGGGAATTGCTATGTCACACATCCGTGCCAACCATGAGGGCGCCGAGCGACTAGTCGGCTGCTGGAAACTGGTTTCGTGGCAGGTCATGGTCGAAGGCGAGCCTCAGGACCTCTTTGGAGCTAAGCCAAAGGGTTCATTGATCTTTACCGCGAGCGGGCGAGCGATAGCCCTAACGACCGCCGAAAATCGCACACCTGGGGACAGCGAGGCTCAGCGCGCAGCGCTTCACAAGTCGATGCTGGCGTATACCGGGCGATATCGCATTGAAGGTGATGAGTGGGTAACCACTGTCGATGCATCGTGGAACGAAGCATGGAACGGCACCGAACAACGGCGCAAGTTTCGGTTTGAGGGAGATCGACTCATCGTTGAGTCGGTGCCAGCCCCTAGTCCTCTATTTCCGGGCAAGGTGGACTACCGTCGCATTGTCTGGGAGAGGGAAGACTCGAATGCTGCCTAACCCCTATGAGGCCCGGCTTGTCAACAGGTGAAGCGTTCCCGACGCGAGCTGGCTGACCTCGCGCACGGTAGTTCGGACCGCGACCTTTACTGCTGCACGCGCCTGGCTTGATTTCAGGCGGCGGGTTTTGCAGGCAGTGCCTGCACCAAACACCTATCGAGGGTCAGGCGTCGAGCCGGAGCTCGACGTCGTCGCCGTACATGGCGACGCCCTAGAAACGACTACTTGCCCTTGTGCCGGCGCATTCAAAGCGTCGGGCTCGGGATCGAGGATCCCGTCCAGTTAGTGCCGCGCTCGGGGAAGGGGCAGGTCACGCATCACACGAGTGATCCGGTCGATTCGGACGGCAGAGGACGAAGCGGCGCGGCCAATCAACGCGGCTGGGCTGCCGGGCGCACCCGCTTGCGGCCAGGCTCGCAGGTCGTGCTCGCAGGCACAGTGAGTTGGGTCGAGCTTCGTTCAGGCCGCGCGCCCTGTACAGCGGCCCCAGTTGGGACGTTCAGGCTCGAGTCCTTCGTCCCTGCCGAACCGGAATGCGCGAAGAAGCGCTCGGCATCGAACGGCATTCTTCGCTTGAGCATGAAGTACACCGCACGGGCGAGCCGCGCGGCGATGATCGCGAGACTCTTGCCCTTGCCGTGCTTGGCGGCCAGTCGCACGCGCAACGCCTGGGCGCGACGATTCCCTCGCAGGAAGCACACTGCGGCTTCCGAGAACGCCCACTTCAGGTGCGCGTTGCCGATCTTGCGGCCCGAGTGGCCGAGGTGCTTCCCGCCCGATTCCTTGGTCGGCTTCACCAGCCGGCCATAGGACAGGAAGTCCTGCACCCGCGGGAAGCGCTCGATGCGCTCGATCTCATAGACGATCGATAGCCCCAGAATCTCGCCCAACTCGGGCACCGTTCTCACCAGGGCTAGGGCCACCGGATCGTGGCCGTGGGCGCTCGACTCGATATAACGCTCCAGCCCCGGCAGCGCCCGGTCGTAGTGATCGATCAGCGACACATCGAGCTCGACACTCTTCCCACCGCGGCTTCCGGAAAGTGACTCGCCGCCTCGCGCCGCAGATGCGGCTTGGCGATGCGCACTCCGAAGGCAGGCAGGTTCCCGTTGCAGCGGACGCGCCGCAAGCGGCGCTTGCGGGTGCCCTCCTCGCTTCGCTCGTCGGCGGCCGGTTACGCGCGACGTTGGGCGTCATAGGGGCAGCCGCTATACTCTCCGCTACAGGAGGCTCCATGCGCTACCGTATCGCGCTACATCAGTCTGACGAAGGGTTCTCCGTCTCGGTACCAGGCCTGCCCGGCTGTTGGTCTCAGGGCGCTACGGAGGCGGAAGCGATCGAAAACATCAAGGATGCGATCCGCGAGTACTTGGCCGTCGTCGACGACCAGTTGCGTGGTGAAGAGGTTCGCGAAATCGAAGTGGCTATATAGCTTTGCCCAAGATCCCGGGCGTCAACCACCTCGACGCGGTTCGCGCGTTTGAGAAGGCTGGGTTTGCGATCGTGCGCCAAAGCAAGCACATCGTAATGTCGGACGGCACGCGCATCCTCACTATCCCTCGCCATAACCCCACCAATGCGTTCACGCTCGGCGGCATCGTGCGCGACGCAGGTCTGACGGTAGAGCAGTTCCGCGCGCTACTGTAGCGCCGCAATGACGCCCAACCCGTCGATGCACCGGAGCCGCTACAGCGGGCTTCGCCCGCCTGCGCGGGCCGCTGCATGGGCGACGTTAGCCGTCTCGATGCCACAGTGCTAGCATTCCCTCCATGATCGATTGGTCCACCTGCCCCGCAGTCGAGCGTGACCCAGACCGCGTCAGCGGAGCATGGGTCTTTCGAGGTACGCGCGTTCCGGTTGCAGCACTGTTCGAGAACCTCGAGGATGGCGCGTTGGCATCTCAGTTCGTCGAGTGGTTCCCCGGCGTGACTCTGGAACAGGTCCGCGCTGTCTTGGGGCACGCAAAGCAGAGCGCCTTGGCCCCTGCCTAAGTGCGCGTTCTGTTCGACCAGGGCACCCCCGTCCCGCTGCGGGATTCCCTGCAGCAGCATGAGATCTCCACCGCGTTCGAACGCGGGTGGTCAGAGCTGAACAACGGCGAGTTGCTCGACGCCGCCGAACGCGAAGGCTTCGCAGTCTTCGTCACGACCGATACTAAGCTCAAGTTTCAGCAGAACCTGGCCGGTCGGCGCATCGCGATCGTCGCGTTACTCACGACCAGTTGGCCTCGCATCGAGCGCGCGACCGCTGAGATCGTGAAAGCCATCACGGCCGCCACGCCGGGTAGCTACACGGAAGTCAGCATCCCGTGAGAAAGACGGCTAACCCGCGGTTCGACCCGACCCGCTTCGGCGGGCTTCGCCCGCCTATGGGCCGTCGGTTACCGCCAACGTTGATATGGCTTCGCCTCTCAAGAGTACGAATCGCGTCCTGCCGACCTCGAGCATGCGTGACGACAACAAATCAGCGGGCGTCTCCTCGCTGTCATTCACACAGTACGCGGAGCGTCTATTCGAATCATCAGCGCTCGTCCGGCGAGACGCCGGGAACGGAAAACCTATGAAGAAGGCTAAGTCACGCGTCGCAGACATCCGCACGGAGTACAAGCGCTCGGACCTTGGTCCTGGCGTGCGCTGCAAGTTCTACGCTCAATATCAGAAAGGCCACAACCTGGTTCTGCTCAAGCCCGATGTGAAAGCTGCGTTTCCCACCGATGAAGCGGTCAATGAAGCCCTCCTGTCTTTGGTTCGCCTCGCGCGCGCGACGCGACGCCCAACCCGGCGTTCGAGCGGCCGCGCCGCAAAAGCCGCGGCGCGCCGCTCAACTTAGGCGGTTTGGGCATCAGGAAAGTGAAGGGCTGTGGCGCTCGTGGCATGCCGCTAGATTTGAGTCAGAAGAGGAGCGAAACCCATGAAGAGATTCCTGGCCATCTACATCGGCACGGAAGCCGCGCTCGAGAAGGCGCAGTGGAAGAAGCTGGACGAGGAAAAGCGCAAGGCGTTGCAGGCTTCGGGCGTCAAGGCCTGGATGGAATGGGGGATGGCCAATTCGGCGGCCATCGTCGATCAAGGAAGTCCTCTGGGGAAGACGAAGCGCGCGTCTTCACAGGGAATTGCGGATATCAAGAACAGCATGACGGGGTACGTGATCGTTCAAGCCGAGTCTCACGAAGCTGCTGCAAAGCTGTTCGAGGATCACCCACATTTCACGATCTTCCCCGGCGACTCGGTGGAGATCATGGAGTGTCTGCCGCTTCCGCGGCAGTGACGCATTCCTCAGCGCAGGCGAGTGAGATCAGTCGCGGAGCAACCCGAGCGACGATCGAGGACAATGACCAGGACCGGCTACACGTCCGCGACGATTATCTCGCCGCGCAACCCGCGCCGGCTCGATCCGCGCTCAAGCGCGTGCGCGTGACGATTCTCGAAGCGCTGCCCGGCGCCACTGAAGGAATCTCACACCAGGTGGACGATGATGCCCAACCCGGCGATGCACCGGGACCTCGCTGCAGCGGGCTTCGCCCGCTTTCGCGGGCCGGTGAACTCTGGCGTTATGCGTTATCAAGAAATGGCTAATGAGCGGCCACGCTGGCCCGATTCCCTTCCGCCTCCGGTGAGAGTTGAGACCCGTGCGCGTGTGATCTGCATGCCCCCTTCTGACTTGGCTAGCGAATCGGATGTCGCAAAGCTCGTGCATGACATGTTCTGGTTTCCTGACGATCGCTACTACATCTTCGCGAAGCATGACCAGGGAGTCGGCAAAGATCTCTCGGCTGCACTCGAAGAGTCTGGAGTGGAGGCGAAGATCACGGAATCCTTCTTTTACCGTCATCCCAATCCAGGGCATGAGAACGATTTTGTTCACCTTCCCGTGCACAAGATAAAGAACGAGTGGCACAAGAAGACCGCGGAGAGCGAAATGTATTCGAGACACACGCTATCCCTCGCCCCGTGGAAACGGACGGAACTGAACTTCACATACTCGGCCCACGCCACGGCATCCGCCATCTCTGCTTCAAAACCGTTGTTCGAAGCAAGACCTGGGCTTTGGGGCTTCAGCATCAATCTTCCGGTGCTATGGAAAAAGGTTCGCGCTTGGTGGGCAAAATGACGCATAACCCGCGGCTCAAGCGGACCGCCCAACAGCGTTGCTGTTGGGTTCCCTCGCGGCTCCGCCGCTCGGCGGCCGCTTAGCCGGACGTTAGACGTCCCTCGTAATGAAGCAACTCCACCGACTTATGTTCCTGCAGGGAGGACTGTGCTTCTTCTGTAAAGAGCCGCTGACTGCTGCTGACGCCAGCGTCGAGCATCTCCTCGCAAGCGCAAATGGTGGGAGTAACAGCGAGGAGAACTGCGTCGCTTGCTGCAAGTCGCTCAATGCCATATTCGGGCATAAGTCGCTCAAAGAGAAGCTTCAGGTCGTTCTCAATCAGAAAGGTCAGTTCAAGTGTCCGAAGGGAGCGGCGAGCGCGCAGCCGATGTTGTCAATCGAGGCGGCCCCGGGTCATGCAACATCGGGCGATAGACTCGCTCTCGTAGTCGCAGACCTCCAAAAGAGAGGCTCCGCGAGACCTCGTAAACTCACCACTCTGCGGAATACGATAAATGCTGTGTTTCAGAAGCAGCTGACCGAACAGGAGATCTCGTCGCTGATAGATCAATTGCAGGCGCAAAAGGTTATCGTGGTGAGCGACACCAAAGTAACTTATGAATTTCCGCAGAAAGACGTCTAATCGGGTAAGGACCGGCTTTTGACCGCTCCCACACCACCCGGCATGCGGGTCCGCACCGGGCGGTTCATGAAGAGGTTGGACACGCCGACCCTCGTCTTGCGTTGCTTGCGCCTCTGTCCATCGCCGCGGCGAAGCCGGTGGTCCATGCGATGCAGCGGCCTCCCCTCATAGCGGGCTGTCGCCCGCTGTTTCGCCGCCTCTGATCGCGAGCGCTTTGGCCCAGAAATCTATGCGACGGCTCAGTGCTCTGATCGCGTTCCTGGTCCTCGGCGCTGCAGCCTATGGGCAGACGTTTCCGGAACCTCGGACGATAGCGATCAACGATCGAGTCTACGTTCTTCTCGGACCCGTTCAACACGCGAACCAGCTCAACCAAGGCTACATGATCAATTCGACGGTGATCGTGGGCGACAACGGGGTGATCCTTATCGACTCCGGCGGCACGGCCGAGGTGGGCCGACATATCGCGAGCGCCGTACGCCGGATCACGGACAAGCCGGTGACCCACGTCGTGAACACGCACCACCACGGCGACCACTACCTGGGAAACGTTGCGTTCGAGGGCGCCACCTTCATCAGCTCCGCGATGTGCCGCAAGATGGTTCTCGAAACCGGCGACGAGTGGCTCAGGATCATGGAGCGAGCCATCGGGCATGCGCTCCCCGGGACGAAGCCGCTAGCGGCCGAGGTCACCTACCCCGAGGGTACGAGAACGGAAACGTACGTTCACGGCGTGCGACTGGTGTTTTGGGTTCCCCGCGGATCGCACACCATCGGCGACCTGCTGGTCCATCTGCCCGACGACAAGGTGCTGATCGCTGGCGACGTGCTCGTCAGTCGGGTCGTTCCGACATTGCAGGATGGATTCGTGAGGAACTGGATCCGCACGCTCGACGAGATGCAAGCGCTCGGCGCCGTGCATTTCGTGCCGGGCCACGGAGACCTCATGACGCTCGATGACGTCGCTGTCCTGCGCGACGCCATGCTCCGCTTCTATTCCGGCGTCAGGCAAGGCTTTCGAAGCGGTCAGAGCGAGGACGAGATCCGCAGGTCGCTGGATCTTTCGATGTGGGACCAGCTGGAGCGCTCGCATGTCATCGGCAGAAACGTCAATCGCGCGTACCTGGAGGTCGAGGCAGCTAGCTTTGACGAATGACCGTTGCTCGTCGTGCTCCCGTCCTTCGATGCCCGCCTTGCGGGCGCTCGAGCGCCGCCCCGATCGAGTAATCTCTTTCATCAAGCGGACTGCCCCTGAGCCATGCTGCGGCGCACCGGCCGGCGTGGCGACAACCGAGAAACGACAGGAGTGGGAGAGATGAACCTCACGAAACCGACTGCCCGCGCAATGTGGATCCTCGCGTTCGCGCTGACCGCCCTTCCCGCCCTCGCCGCCGACTACCCGGCGCCGAAGGAAGGGAGCTGGGTGGTGCGCGACTTCCGCTTTCACACCGGCGAGGTGCTGCCCGAACTGCGACTGCACTACACGACCGTGGGTGCGCCCACCGGCGAGCCGGTGGTCATCCTGCACGGCACGACCGGATCGGGCGCCGCCATGCTCTCGCCCGCGTTCGCCGGCGAGCTCTTCGGCCCCGGCCAGCCGCTCGACGCCAGCCGCTACTACATCATCCTGCCGGACGCCATCGGCACCGGCAAATCGAGCAAACCTTCGGACGGCCTGCGCGCGAGCTTTCCGAAGTACAACTACGACGACATGGTCGCTGCCCAATACCGGCTGGTCACGGAGCACCTGGGCGTCCGCCACCTGCGGCTGGTGCTGGGGAACTCGATGGGCGGCATGCAGACCTGGATCTGGGCCCAGAAATATCCGGACTTCATGGACGTCGCGGTGCCGATGGCGTCGCTGCCGACCGAGATGTCCGGCCGCAACTGGATGATGCGCCGCCTGATCATCGATTCGATCCGCAACGACCCGGAGTGGATGAACGGCAACTACACCAGGCAGCCACGCAGCGTGCAGTTCGCCTCGGTGTTCTTCGCCATCGGCACGAACGGCGGGAATCAGGGGCTCTACAAGGCAGCGCCGACGCGCGAGAAAGCCGACCAGCTGCTGAACCAGCGCCTGACCGCGCCGTTTCGCGGCGATGCCAACGACCACCTGTACCAGTGGGACTCTTCGCGCGACTACGACGCCTCTCCGGGCCTGGAGCGCATCCAGGCGGTGCTGCTGGCGATCAACTCGGCGGACGACGAGCGCAACCCGCCGGAGCTCGGCCTGCTGGACCGCGAGATCAAGCGCGTGAAGAACGGCCGCGTGCTGCTGATCCCCGGGAGCGACCAGACCGTGGGCCACGGCACCACCGGCCAGGCGAGATTCTGGAAGCAGGCATTGGGAGAGCTGCTGCAAACCGCGCCGCGGCGCGCGCAATAGTCCCGCCGGACGCACGAGCCGGCGGCTGCTGATGGCGAAAGGCATCGACTTCGAAGCCGCCGCCGTCTCGGTGGAAGAGGACGAGCACCTCTGGCGCGTCGGGTTCGCCGATGCCGAGTTCAACGCCGGGCGGTACCTCCTCCTCCAGCGCGGCAAGGCCCCCGACGCCCAGGATGTCGAGCTCGGTCTGGACGGGTACAGCGTCGAGGTGAACGACCCGGCCAACGCGTGCTACGGCGGCGTCGAGCTCTTCGAGCTGTTCCGGGATCACGCCGTCGTGACGTTCGAGGAAGACGCGATACCGGGTCTCGGGAGTGCGCTCGTCGTCAGGTTCGCGCTGCGCGGAAAACAGCGCGAGCAGCTCCGCGGGTGCCTCGCGAAGATCTTCGACGGCTACGGGTGCTTCCTCGACGCCGACAGATAGCCCGACCGCTGATGGCCGCATAATCGGCTGCATGAGCGACCGATGGAAAGCATCCCGCCGCGCAGGCACCTCGTCGAGCTGACCGACGCGCAGTCGGTCATGGTGCTCGGCGCGCTGCACCGGGTCGCCGCCGCCGGCGGCGGGGCCTTGACCGAGGTCGACCGCCGGGCGCTCGACGCGTTCGACCGGTTCGTGCTGCGTCGCGACCCCGCGCGCGACGCCGGCACCCTCCCCGACCCGTCGCCCGCCGAGCTCGCCGCGGCGCTGCGCGACCGCGACACCGCGACCCACGTCGTGCAGTTCCTGTTGGTGATGGCCCTGGTGGACGGCGTCGTCGACCAGGCGAGGATCCCGGCCGTCGTCGCCTATGCCGCGGCGCTCGGCGTCCACGAGGATGCCGTCCGGCAGCTCGCCGAGCTGGGCCGCGGCAACCTCGCGTGGGTGCGCGCGGACGTGCAGCGGCGCAACCTCCAGAGCATCACCGGCCGCGAGCTCGACATCCCGATCGACGAGTGGATCCTGCCGTATCGCGGCGACCGCGCCGATGCGCCGCTCGCCGCGCGGTACCACGCGCTCGGAGCGCTGCCGTCGGGCACGCTCGGCCGCACGTTCTTCGAGTTCTATCGTGCGAACGGCTTCGCGTTTCCCGGCGAGCCCCAGGGTCTGAACGAGCGCTTCGCCGCGCCCCACGACACGACCCACGTCCTGTCGGGCTACGACACCTCGCCGCAGGGGGAACTGCTCGTCTCCACGTTCACCGCGGGCATGCACCCGCGCGAGCCGATGTCGGGGCACATCCTGCCGGTGATCATCAGCTGGCATCTGGGGATCGAGCTGGTGCGCTTCGCCGGTGCGGTCACCGGCCAGCTCGACCCGGAGAAATTCTGGGTCGCGTGGGAGCGCGGCGCCGAGGTCGGGGTCGACGTGTTCGGCGACTCGTGGGACCTGTTCGGCGCGGCCGCGGAGCCGCTCGCAGCCGTGCGGGCCGCCTACGGCGTGCCGGCGCTCGACCCGGCGTACGCGGCGCACGGAGAGACCCCGCCCTGGTATCGCCCGGTCGCATGAAGCCCGTCGAAGCCGACTGGCGCGAGGCAAACCGCCGCTTCTACGACCCGATGTGGACCGACGCGCAGCTGGTCGCGCCGGAGCGCTTCAACACCTGGCCGCTCGTGCGCTCGCTCGCCGCGGGACCGGGGCTGCGGCTCGAGGTCGGTCCGGGCCTGCGGCCGCGGCTGCCGATCGACGGCACCTGCTTCGTGGACATGAGCGCTCCCGCGGTCGCGAAGCTCCGCGCGTGCGGCGCGCACGGAGTGGTCGGGCTCGTCTCCGCGCTGCCGTTTCCGGAGCGCGCATTCCGGCTCGTGTGCGCGCTCGACATCGTCGAGCACGTCGACGACGAGGACGGCGCGCTCGCCGAGCTCGCGCGGGTCGCGGCGCCGGGCGCCGCGCTGCTGCTCTCGGTGCCGCTGCATCCGTCGCAGTGGTCGGTATTCGACGACTTGGTCGGCCACCGCCGCCGCTACGAGCCCGACCGGCTGGTGGCCAAGCTCGCCGAGCACGGCTTCGCGGTCGAGGCAAGCGCCGCCTACGGCATGAAGCCGGACTCGTCGCGCCTGCTCGACCTCGGCATGTGGTCGCTGACCCACCGTCGCAAGCAGGCGATGTGGTGGTACGGCCACGTGCTCATGCCGCTCGCCGTGCGGTTCCAGAAGAAGCTGCGGCTCGTCCCGGGCGTGATCGAGACGGACAGGGTGAACGAAATCCTGCTCGTATGTCGGCGCAGGGATACGTAGCGGAGACCGGCCAGGCGGCCTACTCCGCGAGCTTCAGCAGCACCGGCTGATGGTCCGAGGCCCTCGTCGCGCCCTCCACAACGACGTCCTCGACCCGCGGCGCGAGATCCTCGGTCACGAAGATGAAGTCGCAGGCGAACGGCTCGCCGGGCCACTGCACCTTGTCGTACAGGGCGATCGTCGGCGCGTGCGGCGCGTCCCCGTGCCGGATCCGCCAGGCGTCGCGGTACGACGGGCTGCCCGCGATCGGCTCCTGCAGGCGTGCGTAGAGCGGGTCCTCCGGCCGCAAGTTGAAGTCGGCGGTGAGGATGCCCGACCGCGGTCGCGGGCGCGTCTCGAACGGCCCGCCCGCCTTGGCCGGAAACGCCGGGTCGTCCGCATGCGACGCGGCTTCCCCCTGCAGCTCGCGCAGCCGCTCGACCTGCGCCGCCCGCTGGCTGTCCGAGTAGTACTCGAGATGCGTCGTCGTCACCCGCAGCGGTGCGCTCGCGCCGGCGATCACGACCTCGAGCGCCCCGCGCTGCATCGTCGGCACCCTCGGATCCGCGGGCCAGGGCAGGAGATGCCGGAAGACCTGGAGCACCGCCCGACGGGTCAGGATCAGGTTTCCGAACTGCCGGCGCGTCCCGCCCGGGCCGAGCGCGTCGACGCTGATGCCCTCGATTGCAGTCCAGCCCGGCAGCTCGGCGGCAAGCGCCGCGAACGTGTCGCTGCCCTCGCTCCCGGCAAGCGCGGGAAAGCCGCGCCCGACCTCCTGGAGGCACAGCACGTCCGCGTCCCCCATCTCCCGGCAGACGCGGATGATGCGCTTCGGATCGACGATAGCGTCGGCGCCCCGACCCCATTGGATGTTCCAGGTGATGAGATTCATCTGTGAGATAACGTCTTCTGGTTGTTTTCTAGCGGACCGGGATCAACCTGGACACCGCCATGGACGCGCGGCGAGGCGGTTGGCGATGGACACAATCCGCTGACTCATGGACACATCTACTCGTACGTGCCGCTCGAGGCATTGGACGGCACGTGACGCTCGATAGCCGAGCGGCGCTCAGCGCGCGAAGAACGCACGGAACGCCGCAACCGCGCGGTCGATCCCGTCCGCCGCGACGTCGAGATGCGTGGCGAGCCGCGTGCGCGGACCGACCAACGCGAGCACGCCTGCCGCCTCCAGATGTGCCTTGAGCGCGCCGGTGCGGTCGGCGGGAATGCGGACGAACACCATGTTGGTCTGCGGCGGCTCGACCTCCACCCCGCGTATGGCCGCGAGCCCCGCGGCGAGGCGTTCGGCGTTCGCGTGATCTTCAGCGAGCCGCGCGACGTGATGCTCGAGCGCGTAGAGCCCGGCTGCCGCGATGATGCCGGCTTGCCGCATCGCGCCGCCCAGGATCTTGCGCGCCCGGCGGGCCCGCTCGATCACCGGCCTCGTGCCGACGAGCACGGTCCCGGCCGGCGCGCCGAGCCCCTTCGACAGGCACACCGACACCGAGTCGAACCCGCGGCAGAGCTCGGCCACCGGCATGCCCAGCTTGACGGCGGCGTTGAAGATCCGCGCGCCGTCGAGATGGGTCGAGAGCCCGCGCGCCCGGGCGAGCGCGGTCGCCGCGTCGAGGTACGTCCTTGCGAGCACGCGTCCGCCGATCGTGTTCTCGAGCGCGACGAGGCGCGTGCGCGCGAAATGGGGATCGTCGGGCTTGATCGCGGCCGCGACCTCGGCGAGGTCGAGCGAGCCGTCGGGACGGTTCGCGAGCGGCTGCGGCTGGATGCTGCCGAGCACCGCGCCGCCGCCCGCCTCGTAGCGGTAGGTGTGCGCCTCCTGGCCGACGATGTACTCCTCGCCGCGCTGGCAGTGGCTCATGAGCGCGGCGAGGTTCGACTGCGTCCCGCTCGGAAAGAAGAGCGCGGCCTCGCAGCCGAAGAGCGCCGCCATCCGGTCCTGGAGCCGCAGCACGGTCGGGTCGTCGCCGAAGACGTCGTCGCCCACCTCCGCCGCCGCCATCGCGGCGCGCATCGCCGGCCCGGGCCGCGTGACCGTGTCGCTGCGCAGGTCGATCACCGGAGCGCCTGCAGGAGGTTGTTGAAATCGTCGGTCCACACCGACACCTTCGCCGGCACCTCGATCGGCGCCGCGAGCCCGGCGAGCTCCGGCCGGTCGTAGAGCTTCGGGTCGGCCGTGACGAGCACGTAGTCGGTGACCGTGTAGAGGCTGTACTCCACGTCGTCCGGGCTGTGGCTCACGAGCCGCGCGTGCAGACCGAGCGAGTCGGCGAGCCGCTTCACCACCGGCGCGAGGTCGAGATAACGGTTGGTGACGTTGAAGACCACGACACCGCCCGGCCGCACGTGACGCAGGTAGAGCTCGAGCGCTTCCCTGGTGATGAGGTGCATCGGCACCGAGTCGCTCGAGAATGCGTCGGCCGCCAGCAGGTCGAACCGCTGCGACGGCTCGGCTTCGAGCGCGAGCCGCCCGTCGCCGAGCACCAGCTCGATCTTCGCGTCGCTGTCCTTCAGGTACGAGAACTCGGTGTGGGCGAGCTCGATCACCTGCGGGTTGATCTCGTAGAAGCGGTACACGTCGCCCGGGCGGCCGTACGCCGCCATCGTTCCGGCGCCCAGCCCCACGATGCCGACCCGCATGCCCGGATGCCGGAGCGCCTCGAGCGCGCGCACGATGCCCGCCTTCGGCCCGAAGTACGCGATCGCCTGCCGGCGCTTGTCGGCGTCGACGAACTGCTCGCCGTGGTTGATCGTGCCGTGGATGAGCTTGCGCACCGTGCCTTCGTCGCGCACCTCGTCGCGCGTGCGGAGGCTCGAGTAGAAGTTGCGCTTGAGAACCCGCGTGTCGGCGATGACGTTCGCCACGTAGGTCACCACGCCGTAGCCGGTGAACGCGGCGGCCGCGAGCGCGCCGGCAAGCGCGATCCTTCCGGCCGGTGCGACCTTCCACGCGAGCACGATCGCCGCCAGGGCGAGGCCCGCCGCGACCTCGAAATCTCCCGGCAGCACGTGCGGCGCGACGATCGACACCACCATCGAGCCGAGCGCGCCCCCGAGCGCGATCAGCATGTAGAACTCCGTCAGCCGCGCGGGCGCAGGCCTGATCGTCACGAGCTCGCCGTGACAGAGCATGCACAGCACGAACAGTCCCGCCGCGAACAGCGGGATCGAGAGCTTGAGGTCGTGGATCAGGCGGGAATCGGTCAACACCCACGCCATCGCCGCGACCGCGAGGCCCGCCAGCGGGAGGAACACCGCCCGGCGGTACCAGCCGCGCCCGTCGAAACAGAGGATGAACGTGAGGAGATAGAGCGACAGCGGCAGCACCCAGAGGAAGGGGATCGACGCGACGTTCTGCGTGAGGTGGTTCGTGACCGCGAGCAGCAGGAACGACGCGAGGGCGGGGAGCAGCACCCATTGCGCCCGCGTACCCGGGCCCGGCGGCGGACCGGGGTCCAGACGGACCGGCGCCTGGCGCGCCCCGGCCGCCGCTCGCAGGCTGTAGACCGCGGTCGCCGCGCAGAGGGCGGCGAAGAGCGCATAGCCCCACGACCACGAGACGGCCTGCAGCCGGGTGGGGATGAACGGCTCGACGAGGACCGGATAACAGAGCAGCGCCGCGAGCGAGGCGAGGTTGGAAAGCGCGAAGAGCCGGTACGGCGAGTCGAAGCGGCGCGCATACCACGCCTGCACGAGCGGGCTCGTCGTCGAGAGCAGGAAGTAGGGCAGGCCCACGGTGACGACCAGCAGCCCGAGGATCCGCAGGCCGGGGTCCTCGGCGCCGGTCGGCTTCCACGCGGCGGCGGCGACGATCGGCAGCCCGGCGAGACTCACGGCGAGCAGCACGAGGTGAACGGCGAGCTGCGGCCGCGGCGGCAGCCAGCGCACGATCGCGTGCGCGTACGCATAGCCCGCGAGCAGCAGGAACTGGAAGAAGAACACGCAGGTCGTCCACACCGCCGCCGAGCCGCCGAACCACGGCAGGATCTGCTTGGCGACGATCGGCTGGACGAGAAACAGCAGGAACGCGCTGACGAAAATGGTGACAGCGTAAAGCGGCATTGCCTCTCCTCACCCTGGTCTGGCGGGCGCCCTCGAGGGGCGCCTCGTGATTCCCGCGTCAACGCGCGGCGCCGGAATCCGGCGACACGGCGCGGTACCGCCCTGCGGTACGGATCAGGCGCCGGTCGCGATCTTCTCGGCCCAGAGCACGCCGACGATCGTCTTCGCGTCGCTGATCCGCCCTTCCCACACCCAATCGAGCGCCGTCGCGAGCGCGACCGGGAAGGTCTCGAGAAACTCGCCCTCGTCGAGCCTCCGGCCCTGGTACCGGAGGCCGCGGGCGAGCCACATCTCGATCCGCTCGCTCGAGTAGGCACAGAGCGGGTGGATCGTCGTGAGATACCGCCACTCGCCGGCGACGTAGCCGGTCTCCTCGAGGAGCTCGCGCTTCGCCGCGTCGAGGGTCGCCTCGCCCGGATCGATCTTGCCGGCCGGCAGCTCGTACAGCTCGCGGCCGAGCGGATAGCGGTACTGGCGCTCCATCAGCAGCTCGCCGGAGTCGAGCAGCGGCACGATCGTCACCGCGCCCGGGTGCTCGACGTACTCACGGACGGCGAGCCGCCCGTTGGGGAGGCGGACCGTGTCGCGCCGGACGTGCAGCAGCACGCCGTCGTACACGGCTTCGCCGCTCACCCGGGTCTCGGTCAGCGCCGGGTGCTCATCCGCGTGGAACTGATCGGCCATCGCCGGCGCGCGGGCCGAGCGTCTCATCGCCCGAGCGGATAGACGCCCTGGATCGCCGCGAGGCAGAGCGCCATCAGCGGGCCGGGCATCACCCCGAGCACGAGCACGGCGAGCCCGTTCGCCGAGAGCAGCACGCGCATGTCGAGGCCGGCCTCGATCGGGGCGTCGCTCTCGGGCTCGTCGAAGTACATGAGCTTGACGACCCGGAGGTAGTAGAACGCGCCGATGAGCGACATCAACACCGCGAACACCGCGAGCCAGATCTGGCCCGCCTTGACCGCGGCGTCGAGCACCGCGAGCTTGGCGTAGAAACCGACCGTCGGCGGGATGCCGGCGAGCGAGAACATGAGGAGCAGCATCAGGAACGCGTACCACGGCGCGCGCTGGTTGAGGCCCCGGTAGTCGGTGATCCGTCGGCCTCGAAGCCCGCGCGCGACAGCGCGAGCACCATGCCGAAGGCGCCGAGGCTCATCAGCACGTAGACGATCGAGTAGAACATCGCCGCGCTGTAGGCGTCGGGCGCCGAGAGCACGTTCCCGCCGACCACGCCCGCGAGCAGGCCGAGCAGCATGAAGCCCATGTGCGAGATGGTCGAGTAGGCGAGCATGCGCTTGATGTTCGACTGCGCGATGGCCGCGATGTTGCCGAGCGCCATCGACAGCACCGAGAGGATCACCAGCATCTGCTGCCAGTCGACGGCGAGATCGAGCAGGCCGTTCACGAGCAGGCGCATCGCCATGGCGAACGCGGCGAGCTTCGGCGCGGTGCCGATCAGGAGCGTCATCGCGTTCGGCGCGCCGTGGTAGACGTCGGGGATCCACATGTGGAACGGCACCACGCCGAGCTTGAACGCGAGGCCGGCGACGATGAACACCAGCCCGAAGACGAGCACCCCCTTGTTCGCGCTTCCGGACGCGATCGACTGCGCGATCTGCTCGAGGTTGAGGATTCCGGTCGCGCCGTAGAGCATCGACATGCCGTAGAGCAGCAGGCCCGAGGCGAGCGCGCCGAGGACGAAGTACTTCATCGCCGCCTCGGTCGAGACCGCGGAGTCGCGGTTCAGCGCCACCATCGAGTACAGGCAGAGCGACATCAGCTCGAGCCCGAGGTAGAGCGACAGCAGGTGGTTGGCCGAGATCATCACCATCATGCCGAGCAGCGCGAACAGCGCCAGCACGAAGAACTCGCCCCGCAGCATGCCGCGGTCGGCGAGGTAGCGCCGCGAGTAGACGAAGCACGCGGCCACCGCGACGTAGCTGAGGAGCTTCAGCACGTGCGCCATCAGGTCGGCCACGAACATGCCGCCGAACGTGTACGCGGGGCGGCCGCCGGTCGCCTGCACGACGGCGACCGTGAGCAGGGCGCAGCCGGCGAGCGTCGCGAGCGAGAGCCAGTAGACGACGCCGCGGCGGCCGTCCTCCGGCAGGAAGAGGTCGACCACCAGGATGATCGACGCCATGGCGAGCAGCCAGATCTCCGGGTAGGCCGGGAGGAGCAGCGGCAGCCCGAGCTCGTTCATAGCTTGCCCGCCGCGACGTGCTTCAGCAGCTCGTTCACCGAGGCGTGCATCACCTCGGTGAACGGCGCCGGGTAGATGCCCATCGCGAGCACCGCGACCGCGAGCGAGCCGAGCACGAGCAGCTCGCGGCCGTTGAGGTCCTGCGAGCTCGGCGACGTGCTCGTTCGCGACCGCGCCGAAGATCACGCGCTTGTACATCCACAGCGTGTACGCCGCGCCGAACACCAGCGTGGTGGCGGCGACGAACGCGATCCAGAAGTTGAACTTCATCGCGCCCATGATCACCAGGAACTCGCCGACGAAGCCGCTGGTCGCCGGCAGGCCGCAGTTCGCCATCGCGAACAGCATCATGAGCGCGGCGAACTTCGGCATGGTGTTCACCACCCCGCCGTAGTCGCGCGATCATGCGCGAGTGCATGCGGTCGTACATGACGCCGACGCAGAGGAACAGCGCCGCCGAGACGAAGCCGTGCGAGATCATCTGGACCAGCGCGCCCTCGACGCCGTAGGCGTTGAAGATGAAGAAGCCGAGCGTCACGAACCCCATGTGCGAGATCGACGAGTAGGCGATCAGCTTCTTCATGTCGGTCTGCACCAGCGCCACCAGGCCGATGTACAGCACCGCGATCAGCGACAGCGCGATCATGAAGCCGGCGAGGCGCATGGCTCGCGTCGGGCAGGATCGGCAGCGAGAAGCGGACGAAGCCGTAGGCCCCGAGCTTCAGCAGGATCGCCGCCAGCACCACCGAGCCGCCGGTCGGCGCCTCGACGTGGGCGTCCGGGCAGCCAGGTGTGCACCGGCCACATCGGCACCTTCACCGAGAACGCGGCGAAGAAGCGCGAGGAAGAGCAGGATCTGGACGTCGTCCACCAGCTGTCGCCGCGCGGGAGCGGCAGCGTGTGCCAGTCGAGGATCGCGAAGCTGCCGCCCGACTCGTTGTAGAGGTAGATGAACGCGACCAGCAGCAGCAGCGACCCGAGCAGCGTGTACAGGAAGAACTTGAGCGCCGCGTAGACGCGGTTCGGCCCGCCCCAGACGCCGATGATGAGATACATCGGGATCAGCGTCGCCTCGAAGAAGACGTAGAACAGCACCCCGTCGAGCGCCGCGAACACGCCGTTCAGCAGGCCCGACATGATGAGGAACGCCGCCATGTACTGCGACACGCGCGTCTGGATCACCTCCCAGCCGGCGATCACCACCAGCACGGTGATGAAGCTGTTCAGCAGGACGAACAGGACCGAGATGCCGTCGACGCCGAGGTGGTAGTTCACGTTGAAGCGCTCGATCCAGGGCGTCTTCTCGACGAACTGCATCGCGCTCGTCGTCGACGTCGAAGCCGGTGTAGAGCGGGATCGTGACGAGGAACCCGACGACCGCGCCGAGGAGCGCGATCACCCGCGCGATCCGCGCGTTGTCGTCGCGGCCGGTCGCCATGACGACGAGCGCCCGCGAGGATCGGGATCCAGATCGAGAGGCTCAGCCAGGGGGTCGCCGCCGGCATCGGAATCAGCCCGTGAACGCGATGCGGTAGAGCCACAGCCACAGGCTGAGCAGCACGAACAGCCCGATGATCATGGTGAACGCGTACTGGTAGATGAACCCGGTCTGGAAGAGCCGCACGATCTTCGCGAGCGTGCCGACCGTCCTCGCCGACCCGTTCACGAGCACGCCGTCGATCACCGCCACGTCGCCGCCCTTCCAGAGCCCGGTCCCGACCTTGACCGCGCCGTCGCCGAAGAGCTTCTGGTACAGCTCGTCGAAGCCGTACTTGTTCTCCAGGATCCGCGCGACGAGGCCGAACTTCTCGCGCAGCACGCCGGGCAGATCCGGCCGCAGGATGTAGAGGTAGAACGCGGTCGCGATCCCGCCGGTGACGAGCCAGAACGGCGCGGTGAAGAAGCCGTGGATGATCATGGCGACGACGCCGTGAAACTCCCTCGCCAGCTGCGCGAGCCCGTCGTGATGAGCCGCAGCGATGACGATCGACGTCGCCGAAGTAGTCGCCGAAGACGATCCAGCCGACCAGCCAGCCGGCGCAGATCGACGGGATCGCGAGCAGGATGAGCGGCAGGGTCACCACCCACGGCGACTCGTGCGGCGCATCGTGGCCGTGCCCGTGGTCGTCGTGCGCGTGGTCGTCGTGCCCGTGGGCGTCCGGGTGACGGAACCGCTCCTCGCCGTGGAACGCGTAGAACACGAGCCGGAAGCTGTAGAGCGCGGTCACGAACGCGCACGGCGAGCACGCACGCGTAGGCGAACGTGGCGCCGGGCACCTTCGCCGAGATGGGCCGCCTCGATGATCAGGTCCTTGGAGAAGAAGCCGGCGAACGGCGGGAAGCGCCGAGTTCGCGAACGCGCCGATCAGCATCACCGCGTAGGTGATCGGCATGTACTTCCGCAGGCCGCCCATCCGGCGCATGTCCTGCTCGTGGTGCAGCGCGATGATCACCGAGCCGGCGGCGAGGAAGAGCGCGGCCTTGAAGAACGCGTGCGTGAAGAGATGGAAGATCGCCGCCGGGTAGGCCGAGGCGCCGAGCGCGACGGTCATGTAGCCGAGCTGCGAGAGCGTCGAGTAGGCGACCACGCGCTTGATGTCGTAGACGACCACCGCGATCAGCGCCATGAAGAACGCGGTGATGCCGCCGATCACGATCACGAACGAGAGCGCCGCCTCCGAGAACTCGAAGAGCGGCGACATCCGCGCCACCATGAAGATCCCCGCGGTCACCATCGTCGCGGCGTGGATCAGCGCCGAGATCGGCGTCGGACCTTCCATCGAGTCGGGCAGCCAGACGTGCAGCGGGAACTGCGCGCTCTTGCCCATCGCGCCGATGAAGAGGCAGATGCAGATGACCGAGATGATCAGCCACCCGTTGCCGGGGATGATCTCGATGGTCTGCCCGGCCATCTGCGGCGCCTGGGCGAAGACCTCGGCGTAGTCGAGCGTGCCGAAGTAGGCGAGGATCAGCGCGATGCCGAGCAGGAACCCGAAGTCGCCCACCCGGTTGACCAGGAACGCCTTCAGGTTGGCGTAGATCGCGGTCGGACGCGTGTACCAGAAGCCGATCAGGAGGTACGAGACGAGACCCACCGCCTCCCAGCCGAAGAAGAGCTGCAGGAAGTTGTTCGCCATCACCAGCATCAGCATCGAGAAGGTGAAGAGCGAGATGTAGGAGAAGAAGCGCTGGTAGCCCGGGTCGTCGGCCATGTAGCCGATGGTGTAGATGTGCACCATCCACGACACGAAGGTGACGACCACCATCATCAGCGCGGTCAGCCGGTCGATCAGGAAGCCGATCTCGAACCGCGTGCCGCCGGAGGTGAGCCAGGTGTAGACGGTGCCGTTGAAGGTGTTGCCGTCCAGCACGTCCTTCAGCACGACGCACGAGGCGAAGAACGAGATCGCCGACGCCGATGATCGTCACCCAGTGCGCGCCGGCGCGGCCGATCGCCTTGCCGAAGAGGCCGGCGATGATCGCGGCGACGAGCGGCGCGAGCGGGATGACGAGGTAGAGGAGGTACATGCGGCTCATCGGTGCCCTACCCCTTCAGCCGGTCCAGGTCCTCGACGTTGATCGTGCGCAGGTTGCGGAACAGCACGACCAGGATCGCGAGGCCGATCGCGGACTCCGCCGCGGCGACCGTCAGGATGAAGAACACGAACACCTGGCCCGAGATGTCGCCGAGATAGTGCGAGAACGCGACGAAGTTCATGTTGACGGCGAGCAGCATCAGCTCGATCGCCATCAGCAGGATGATGACGTTCTTGCGGTTCAGGAAGATGCCGACGACGCTGATCGCGAACAGCGCCGCGCCCAGCACCAGAAAATGCGACAGCGTTAGCAACTTCCCCCCTTTGTTCTTGGCGACGCGCCCGCTTCCCTAGTCCCTGTCTTCCACCGGCATCGAGACGAGACGGACGCGCTCGTCGCGCTTCACGCTCACCTGACGCGCCGGGTCCTGGTATCGCGTGTCCTTGCGCTTGCGCATCGTGAGCGCGATCGCCGCGATGATCGCCACCAGCAGCACCACCGCCGCCAGCTCGAACGGATACACGTAGTCGGTGTAGAGCACCTCGCCGAGCTCCTTGGTGTTGCTGTAGCTCGCGCCCGGGTCGGCCGGCGGCGGGCGATCGGCGAAATCCGCCTTGGGACCGGCAAGCACCAGCACCATCTCGACCACCATCAGGACCCCGACGGTCGCGGCGAGCGGCAGCGCCCGCCAGAACCCCTCGCGCAGCACGTCGAGGTTGATGTCGAGCATCATGACCACGAACAGGAACAGCACCATCACCGCGCCGACGTAGACGAGCACCAGCGTGATCGCCAGGAACTCGGCGCGCAGCAGGAGCCAGATCGCGGCCGCGGTGAAGAACGCGAGCACGAGATGCAGCGCCGCGTGCACCGGGTTGCGGCACGTGATCGTCCGGATCCCCGCGTAGAGCAGGATGGCGGCGAAGAGGTAGAAGACCGCGGCTTCGAAGTTCATCTGTAGGCGGCGTCCACGGCGCGGGCGCGGGCGATCTCGGCCTCGTATCTGTCGCCCACCGCGAGCAGCATCTCCTTGGTGTAGTAGAGATCGCCGCGCTTCTCGCCGTGGTACTCGAGGATGTGGGTCTCGACGATCGAATCCACCGGGCAGGACTCCTCGCAGAAGCCGCAGAAGATGCACTTGGTGAGGTCGATGTCGTAGCGCGTGGTGCGGCGCGTCCCGTCATCGCGCTCGGCGGTCTCGATCGTGATCGCGAGCGCCGGGCACACCGCCTCGCACAGCTTGCAGCCGATGCAGCGCTCCTCGCCGTTCGGGTAGCGCCGGAGCGCGTGCAGGCCCCGGAAGCGCGGGCTCGCCGGCGTCTTCTCCTCGGGGAACTGGATGGTGATCTTGCGGGCGAAGAAATGCCGGCCGGTGACCCCCAGCCCCTTGACGAGCTCCACCAGCAGGAAGGTCTTGAAGAAGTCGCGGACGCGCTCGAGCATGGCCGCCTCCTATATCCACGGGTTCCACGGCGTCTGCATCCACGCCGCGATCACCACCAGCCAGACGATCGTCAGCGGGATGAACACCTTCCATCCGAGCCGCATGATCTGGTCGTAGCGGTAGCGCGGGAACGTGGCGCGGAACCAGAGGAAGCAGAACAGCAGGAAACACACCTTGGCCACCAGCCAGACGATCCCGGGGACGGCGTTGAAGACCGCCGAGTCGAGCGGCGGCAGCCAGCCGCCGAGGAACATGAGCGCGGCGAGCGTCGACACCAGGATCATGTTCATGTACTCGCCGAGGAAGAACAGGGCGAACGCGGTTCCCGAGTACTCGACATGGAAGCCGGCGACGATCTCCGACTCCCCCTCGGCGACGTCGAACGGCGCGCGGTTGGTCTCCGCGACCGCCGAGATGAAGTAGACGAGGAACATGGGAAGCAGCGGCAGCCAGTTCCAGGAGAGGAAGTTGAGTCCCATGCCGGCGAAGTAGCCGCGCGCCTGGGAGTCGACGATGTCGCCGAGGTTGAGGCTCTGCGACACGAGCAGCACGCACACCAGCGCGAACCCCATCGCGATCTCGTAGGCCACGATCTGCGCCGCCGAGCGCATCGCGCCGAGGAAGGCGTACTTGGAGTTCGACGCCCAGCCGGCGATGATCACGCCGTACACGCCCATCGACGTGATCGCCATCACGTACAGGAGGCCGGCGTTCACGTCGGCAAGCACGACGCCGGGTGCGAACGGGATCACCGCCCAGGCCGCCAGCGCCGGCATCAGCACCATCATCGGTCCGAGCAGGAACAGGAACTTGTTCGCCCCGGTCGGGACGATCACTTCCTTGAACACCAGCTTGAACACGTCGGCGAACGGCTGCAGCAGCCCTACCGGTCCGACGCGGTTGGGACCGATGCGCACCTGCATGTAGCCGATCACCTTGCGCTCGGCGAGCGTGAGGTAGGCGACGCCGAGGATCAGCGGTATCGCGATCGCGACGATGAAGACGAGCGTCTTCACCAGCACCCAGAGCGGCGGCCCCCAGGTCGCGCCGAAGACCGAGGTCGAGTAGCCGGCGAGCGTGTCGAGGAGTTCCATGGTCAGGCCGCCGTGGGCGCCGAAGTCAGCAAAAGCGATGCCTCCGGCATCGGTTTCATCTTAGGCCCGCTCGACCGCGATCTCGCCGAACATCGCGCCGAGCATCGCGGTCGCCGGATGCGCCGTCGCGACGCGCAGCACCCCGTCGGCGAGCGCGTCGTCGCGCGCGATCTCGAGCAGCGCCTCGCCGCCGTCCTGCCGCACCCGGACGCGATCGCCGATCCTAAGGCCGAGCCGCGCGAGCACCGCGCCGTTCGCGCGCGCGCGCGGGGGAGCCGCGTCGGCGGTCTGCTGCAACGAGTGCGCGCGCCGCACGATCGGATCGGCGAAATACATCGGCACGTCCGCGACGCGCTCGAGCGGCGCCGACGTGCCGGCCGGCCCGAGCGCGACCCCGTCGAGCGAGTTCGAGAGCCGGTCGGGAAGCGCCTCGGGCCGGCACGCTTCGTCGCGGATCTGCTCGCTGCGATCGTAGCCGAACCCCGGCAGCCCGAGCAGGTTGCCGAGGACGCGCAGCACCTTCCACGCCGGCCGGGACCCGCCCCGCGGCTTCACCGCCGGATTGAAGCTCTGCATCCGCCCCTCGGCGTTCACGTAGGTCCCCGAGGTCTCGGTGAAGGGCGTGATCGGCAGCAGCACGTCCGCGTACGCGGGCGCCTCGCCCCGGAAGGCAGCGAGCGCGACCACGAAGTCCGCCTCGTCCATGGCCCGCGCCGCCTGGTGCGGGTTGCCGGTGTCGAGCTCCGGCTCCACGTTCACGAGCAGGTATGCCTTCCGCGGGGCAGCAAGCATTGCCGCGGCGTTCAGGCCGCCGCCACCCGGCACGCAGCGCGCAAGGTAACCGCCGACGCTGTTCGCGGCCTCGCCGAGAAAACCGAATCGTGCGCCGAGCACGCCCGCGGCCGCCTGGGCGAGCGCATGGAGCTGGCTCGCGCGCGGGTGCTGCTGGGCGCTTGCGCCGAGGAAGATGCCGGCGTTCCCGCCGGAGGCGAGGCTCTTCGCGATTGCACGCGCCGCATCGCCCACCTCGACCGATGCCAGTGCCGGCGGCACCGCGGCGCCCTTCTCTTCCGCGACCGCCTTCGCGACCTGCGCGAGCGCCGGCACGAGCTCGCCCGGACGCACGACGACCTCGCGGTTCAGCCTGATGGCGAGGTCGTCGCCCGCGACGTGGATCACGTTCACCTGCTGGCCATGCTTCGCCGCCTGCCGGAAGCGGTTGGCGAGGAGCGGATGGTCCTTGCGCAGGAACGAGCCGACGATGAGCACGCGGTCGAGGTTGCCCAGCGCCGCGACCGGCATCCCGAGCCATGGCGCGCCCTGCAGCTTGCCGTCGGCCGCAAAGTCGGACTGCCGCAGCCGGAAGTCGACGTTCTCGCTCCCCAGACCGCGCACGACCAGCTGCGCGAGATGCATCTCCTCGAGCGTCGAATGCGGCGAGACGAGCGCGCCGATCGCAGCCGGGCCGTAGGCGGATCGAACCTTGCGCAGCCCCTCGACCGCGAGCTCGAGCGCCTTCTCCCAGTCGACCTCGCGCCACTCCCCGCCCTGCCTCAGCATGGGCTTCGTCAGGCGGTCGGTCGAGTTGAGGCCCTCGTAGGAAAACCGGTCCTTGTCGGAGAGCCAGCACTCGTTCAGCTCCGGCTGCTCGAGGGGCACCACCCGCATCACCTCGTCGTTCTTCACCTGCACGACGAGGTTCGAGCCGAGGCTGTCGTGCGGGCTCACCGACCGCCGCCGCCCGAGCTCCCAGGTGCGCGCGGTGTAGCGGAAAGGCTTCGAGGTGAGCGCGCCGACCGGGCAGATGTCGATCATGTTGCCCGACAGCTCCGACTCGACGGCCTGTCCGACGAAGGACACGATCTCCGCGTGCTCGCCGCGGCCGACCAGGCCGAGCTCCATGACGCCGGCGATCTCCTGCCCGAAGCGGACGCACCGCGTGCAGTGGATGCAGCGGGTCATTTCCTCGGCCGAGATGAGCGGGCCCATCGGCTTCGGCAGCACCACGCGCTTGGGCTCGGTGTAGCGCGAGCTCGACGCGCCATAGCCCACGGCGAGATCCTGCAGCTGGCACTCGCCGCCCTGGTCGCAGATCGGGCAGTCGAGCGGGTGGTTGATCAGGAGGAACTCCATCACCCCGCGCTGCGCCTCCTTCGCGTACTCCGAGCGCGTGTGGATCTTCATCCCCTCGGTCACCGGCGTCGCGCACGCCGGCATGGGCTTCGGCGCCTTCTCGATCTGGACCAGGCACATGCGGCAGTTCGCGGCGATCGAGAGCTTCGGGTGCCAGCAGAAGTGCGGCACGTAGACGCCGAGCTTGTTCGTGGCCGTCATCACCATCGAGCCCGCCGGGACCTCGACCGGGCGGCCGTCGACCTCGACCTTGACCATCGCCGCCACTAGCTCGACCTCTTCATGCCGCCGCCTTTTCCACGACCGCGCCCGGCCCGACCAGGCAGCGCTTGTGGCGGATATGGTGCTCGAACTCAGGCCTGAAGTGCTGGATGAAGCTCTTCACCGGCAGCGCCGCCGCGTCGCCGAGCGCGCAGATCGTGCGGCCGGCGATGTTGTCCGCGGCGTTGACGAGGATCTCGAGGTCTTCCATGCGGCCGCGCCCGGTCTCGATCCGGTGCACCATCCGGTACAGCCAGCCGGTCCCCTCGCGGCACGGGGTGCACTGGCCGCACGACTCCTCGAAGTAGAAGTACGAGAGCCGCTCGAGGCAGCGGACCATGCAGCGCGTGTCGTCCATCACGATCACCGCGCCCGACCCGAGCATCGACCCGGCCTTCGCGATCGAGTCGTAGTCCATGTCGGTCTGCATCATCACCGCGCCGGGCAGGACCGGCATCGACGAGCCGCCCGGGATCACGGCCTTGATCGTCCGCCCGCCCCGCATGCCGCCGGCCATCTCGAGCAGCTGCGCGAACGGGATCCCGAGGCGCACCTCGTAGTTGCCCGGCTCCGCGACGTCGCCGGAGACCGAGAAGAGCTTCGTGCCGCCGTTGTTGGGGCGCCCGAGCTCCAGGTACTTGTCGCCGCCGTTCAGCATGATCCACGGCACCGCCGCGAAGGTCTCGGTGTTGTTGATGGTGGTCGGCTTGCCGTACACGCCGTAGCTCGCCGGGAACGGGGGCTTGAACCGCGGCTGCCCTTTCTTGCCTTCGAGCGACTCGAGGAGCGCCGTCTCCTCGCCGCAGATGTACGCGCCCCAGCCGTGGTGCGCGTACAGGTCGAAGTGGACGCCCGAGCCGAGGATGTCCTTCCCGAGGAGACCGGCGCCGTAGGCCTCGTCGAGCGCCTCCTCGAACCGCTCGTAGACGTCCCAGATCTCGCCGTGGATGTAGTTGTAGCCGACCGTCGAGCCGGTGGCGTAGCCGGCGATCGCCATGCCCTCGATGACGATGTGCGGGTTGTAGCGCAGGATATCGCGGTCCTTGAACGTGCCGGGCTCGCCCTCGTCGGAGTTGCACACCATGTACTTCTGCCCGGGGTAGTTCTTGGGCATGAAGCTCCACTTGAGCCCGGTGGGAAAGCCGGCCCCGCCGCGGCCGCGGAGCGCCGACTTCTTGACCTCCGCGATCACCTGGTCGGGAGTGATCTTCTCGGCGAGGATCCGCTTCAGAGCGCGGTAGCCGTCGCGCGACTCGTAGTCCGCCAGGCGCCAGTTGACGCCGTTCACGTCTTTCATGATGAGCGCGTCGGGGCCGTAGACGGCGGGGTCGAAAGGCGGAAACGCGGATTTCACTCGAGCTCCTTCAGGAACCTGTCGATCGCGTCGGGCGTCATGAAGCTCGCCATCTGCTTGTTGTTGACGAGCATCACCGGCGCATCCCCGCACGCGCCGAAGCATTCGCCTTCCTTCAGCGTGAACCGGCCGTCGGCGGAGGTCTCGTTCCAGCCGACGCCGAGCCGCCGCTTGAGATGGTCGGCCGCCTCGTTCGCGCCGCGGAGCGCGCACGGCAGGTTGGTGCAGATCACGAGCTTGTACCTGCCGAGCGGCGCCAGGTCGTACATCGTGTAGAACGAGGCCACCTCCTCGACCGCGATCGGCGGCATGCCGAGGTAGTCGGCCACGAACGCCAGCACCTCGGGCGAGAGATAGCCCTTCTCGTGCTGGGCGATCGCGAGCGCCGACATCACCGCCGACTGCCTCTGGTCCGGCGGGTACTTGGTCAGCTCCCGGTCGATCTTCTTCAGCGCCTCGTTGCTCAACATGAGCGCGTTTCAGCTCAAAGCACGCGGCGCGCGCGAAGAACGCGGCGGGGACGGGGTTTCTCGATCATGCTCTTCGACGTTCCCGCGATCCTCGCAGTGTCCGCGTTCAACGGTCGACTTCGCCGAACACGATATCCAGCGTCCCGATGATCGCCACGGCATCGGCGATCATGTGCCCGCGCGAGATCTCGTCCATCGCCGCGAGATGCGCGAACCCGGGTGCGCGGATCTTCAGGCGGTAGGGCTTGTTCGCGCCGTCGGAGACGAGGTAGATGCCGAACTCGCCCTTCGGCGCCTCGACCGCGGCATAGGCCTCGCCGGCCGGCACGTGCATGCCCTCGGTGTAGAGCTTGAAGTGGTGGATCAGCTCCTCCATGCTGCTCTTCATCTCGACGCGCGACGGCGGCGCGACCTTGTGGTTGTCGGTGATCACCGGGCCGGGGTTCTGCCGCAGCCACTCGATGCACTGCCGGATGATCCGGTTCGACTGGCGCATCTCCTCGACGCGGACGAGGTAGCGGTCGTAGCAGTCGCCGTTCCGGCCGATCGGGATGTCGAAGTCCATCCGGTCGTAGACCTCGTAGGGCTGCTTCCTGCGCAGGTCCCATTCGATGCCGGAGCCGCGCACCATCGGCCCGCTGAAGCCGAGCGCGAGCGCCCGCTCCGGCGTCACCACGCCGATGCCGACCGTGCGCTGCTTCCAGATCCGGTTGTCGGTGAGGAGCGTCTCGTAGTCGTCGACGTAGGCCGGGAAGCGCGTGGTGAAGTCGTCGAGGAAGTCGAGCAGCGATCCGCGCCGGTTCGCGTTGAGCTCGGCGACGTCCTTGTCGCTGCGGAACGACGACGGCCGGTAATGCGGCATCGTGTCGGGGAGATCGCGGTACACCCCGCCCGGCCGGTAGTAGGCCGCGTGCAGCCGCGCGCCCGAGACCGCCTCGTAGCAGTCCATCAGGTCCTCGCGCTCGCGGAAGCAGTACAGGAACACCGTCATCGCGCCCACGTCGAGCGCGTGCGCGCCGAGCCACAGCAGGTGATTCAGGACGCGCGTGAGCTCGTCGAACAGCACGCGGATGTACTGCGCGCGGAGCGGCACCTCGACTCCGAGGAGCTTCTCGATCGCCATGCAGTAGGCGTGCTCGTTCACCATCATCGAGACGTAGTCCAGCCGGTCCATGTAGGGCAGCGACTGGATGAACGTCTTGTGCTCGGCGAGCTTCTCGGTCGCGCGGTGCAGGAGGCCGATGTGCGGGTCGGCGCGCATGATCACCTCGCCGTCGAGCTCGAGCACGAGGCGCAGCACGCCGTGGGCCGCCGGGTGCTGCGGCCCAAAATTGAGCGTGTAGTTCCTGATCTCTGCCACGCGCGCTAGTCCTGCATCGCTCCGACGTTCGACCGTCGCAGCGGCGTGAGCTCAATTTCGGCGCAGGCTGACTTCGCTTGCCAAGTCAAGCCGCGCCGCTCGCCGGCGCGGCGGCCGGAGCCAAAATTGAGCGTGTAGTTCCTGATCTCTGCCATCGCTCAGTGCTTGGTGCCCGGCGCTTTCGCCCCGAGGTCGCCGTACTGCTCCTCCCGGATGATCCGCGGCACGACCTCGCGCGGCTCGATCGTCACCGGCTGGTAGATCACCCGCTTCTGGTCCGGGTCGTAGCGCATCTCGACGGTGCCCGAGAGCGGAAAGTCCTTGCGGAACGGGTGGCCGACGAAGCCGTAGTCGGTGAGGATCCGGCGCAGATCCGCGTGGCCGGAGAACATGATCCCGAAGAGGTCGAACGCCTCGCGCTCGAACCAGTTCAGCCCCGGCCACAGGCCGGTGAGCGAATCGACCACCGGAAAGGCGTCCTCCGGCGCGAACGTCCGCACGCGCAGGCGCCAGTTGTGCGTGAGCGAAAGGAGATGCACGACGACGGCGTACCGCGGTCCCTCCCAGGCGCCGTCGCCGTAGGCGGAGTAGTCGACGCCGCAGAGGTCCATCGCCTCCTCGAACCGCAGCGTCGGATGATCGCGGAGCGTTTGCATGACCTCCAGCCAGTCGGCGGCCTTGACGACCAGGCTGAGCTCGCCGAGTGCGGCGGTGAGGCTCGCGATCCGGGCCGCAAGCACCGACTCGAGCGCCGACGTCAGCCGTTCGATGCGGGTCGACATCAGCGGGCGATGGTGCTGGTCCGCCGGATCTTGTTCTGCAGCTGGACCAGCCCGTAGAGCAGCGCCTCCGCGGTGGGCGGACAGCCCGGCACGTAGATGTCGACGGGGACGATCCGGTCGCAGCCGCGCACGACCGAGTACGAGTAGTGGTAATACCCGCCGCCGTTCGCGCACGAGCCCATCGACACGACCCAGCGCGGCTCGGGCATCTGGTCGTAGACCTTGCGCAGCGCCGGGGCCATCTTGTTGCACAGCGTGCCGGCGACGATCATCACGTCGGACTGCCGCGGGCTCGGCCGGAAGACGATCCCGAACCGGTCGAGGTCGTACCGCGCGGCGCCGGCGTGCATCATCTCGACCGCGCAGCACGCGAGGCCGAAGGTCATCGGCCACATCGAGCCCGTCCGCGCCCAGTTGAACAGCTTGTCGAGCTGGGTGGTGACGAAGCCTTCCTGCATTAGCCCTTCAATCCCCATGGATTACTCCCACTCGAGCGCCCCCTTCTTCCATTCGTAGATGAAGCCGACGACGAGGATCGCCAGGAACACCATCATCGACCAGAAGCCGAACGCGCCGATGTCGTTGAGCGTCACCGCCCACGGAAAGAGGAACGCGATCTCGAGGTCGAACAGGATGAACAGGATCGCGACGAGGTAGTAGCGCACGTCGAACTTCATGCGCGCGTCCTCGAACGCCTCGAACCCGCACTCGTACGGAGAGAGCTTCTCGCTGTCGGGCTTGCGCGGGCCGAGGACGAAGCCGACGCCGAGCAGCAGGCCGCCGAACACGATGCCGACGACGATGAAGAGGAGGACCGGAAAGTACTCGGCGAGCACGGGCTCAACCCTTCGAATCGCCGCGGCCGCGATTCGCGGCTCGCTCGAGGCCTGCTCGCACGGATAGGACCCTTCTCAAAGCGTTCGGGACGGCGGACCGCCGCGGTCCGCCGCCGTTCGTTGGTGCCGACGGGGAGACTCGAACTCCCACAGCCTTGCGGCCACCAGCCCCTCAAGCTGGCGTGTCTACCAATTTCACCACGTCGGCCCGCGGGCGCCGCATCGCGCGCGCCGACTCGCGCGATGCACCATTCATTCTACTACTTCGGAACCTCGCTCCCTTTCGAGGCCGGCGGCTCCGGCGCCTGCGGCTTGGTCGGGTCCGCGGCGGGTGCCTTCGTCGCGCCCGCGGCCGGCGGCGCGCCCGCGTCCATCACGCTGCCGCCCGTCCTGGGCTTGACGTTCGCGAGGTACGCCAGGCCGAGGCTCGAGAGAAAGAACACCGCGGCGAGGATCGAAGTCGTTCGCGAGAGGAAGTTCGCCGACCCGGTGGCCCCGAACAGGCTGCCCGAAGCGCCCGACCCGAATGCCGCGCCGACGTCGGCGCCCTTGCCGTGCTGAAGCAGGACGAGCCCGATCACGCCGAGCGCCGCCAGCACGTGGATGACGAGAACCAATGTCAGCCAGATATCCACTTCACCTACCCTGTCTTCACTGCCGCGCTGCAGATCGCGAGGAAATCCTCTGCGACGAGCGACGCGGCGCCGATCAAGCCGCCGTCGATGTCGGGCATCGCGAAGAGCGCCTCCGCGTTCGCCGGTTTCACGCTGCCGCCGTAGAGCACCGGGAGCCGCTCCGCCACGCCCGTATCGGCGGCCCCGACCCGCGCGCGGATGAACGCGTGGACCGCCTGCGCCTGCTCGGGGCTCGCCGTGCGTCCGGTGCCGATGGCCCATACCGGCTCGTAGGCAATCACCGCGTCGGCGAGCGCGGCGACGCCCGCTGCGCCCATGACGGCCTGCAGCTGTCGGCCGACGACCTCCTCGGTCGCGCCCTGCTCGCGCTCCTGGAGCGTCTCGCCCACGCAGAGGATGGGCACGAGTCCCACGCGCTGCGCCGCGCCGAACTTCGCCGCAACCTGCGCATCGCGCTCGCCGAAGAGCTGGCGCCGCTCCGAATGCCCGACGATCACGTGGCGGCAGCCGAGCTCGCGCAGCATCGCTCCCGACACCTCACCGGTATACGCGCCCGAGTCGTGCTCGCTCAGATTCTGCGCGCCCCACGCGACCCGCGTGCCGCCGAGAACGCCGGCTGCCTGTTGCAGATACGGAAAGGGGACACAGACCGCGATCTCGACCCCGGGCAGATCGCCGGCACGCGCCTTCACGGAGTCGAGAAGCCGCTGGTTCGCCGCGAGGCTGCCATGCATCTTCCAGTTGCCCGCGACGAGCCGTGCGCGCATCGACGCTCCCGCGACGAAAACGCGCGATTGTAGCCGCTCGCTGCGATTCGGGTCAATGAAACCCGTGGGTTAGATGCCTCCGGCCGCGAGCGCGACGAACTCGCGCACGCTCATTCCCACGCGCGCGCCGCCACCCGATCGCCCCGTAACGACCGCCCGCGCACCGCGCGCTCGAGCCGGTGACGCGCTCGGCGACGACGGTCATGCCGGCGGGTCGATCCGCAGCCAGAAGGTCACCGGTCCGTCGTTGACGAGCCCGACCTGCATGTGCGCACCGAACTCGCCGGTGGCGACCGGCGAGTGCGTGGCGTGCGCGTGCGCGACGGCATGCCCGAACAGGCTCCGTCCGAGCGCCGGGTCGGCGGCCGCGCTGAAGCTTGGGCGATTACCGCCCCGCTTTCCACCTCCCGTGTCGGCGGCGAGCGTGAACTGGGGAACGAGCAGCAGGCCGCCCCCGGCCTCGCGCACCGAGCGGTTCATCTTTCCCGCGCCGTCGGCGAACATGCGGAAGGCGAGGATGCGATCGACGAGCCGCGCCGCGCTCGACGTGTCGTCGCCATGCTCGGCGCAGACGAACGCGAGGACGCCGGGACCGATCGCGCCGACCGTGCGGCCGTCGACGGTGACGCGCGCCTCGCCGACCCGCTGCAGGAGCGCGATCACAGGTAGCCGAGATGGCGCGGCAGGAACAGCGCGATCTCCGGCACGAACGTCACCAGCAGCAGCACGGCCGTCAGCGCGAGGATCATCCAGGCGATCCACTTGAACGTGGCCTCGATCGGTATCCCGGCGAGGCGGCAGGTCACCATCAGATTGACGGCGGTCGGCGGCGTGCACGCGCCGATCGCGACGTTGAGGGTGATGATCACGCCGAACCAGACCAGATCCCAGCCGTAGGCGAGCGCGACCGGGATCAGGAACGGCAGGAAGATGAAGTAGGTCGCGATCGCGTCCAGCGCCGTGCCGGCGATCATCAGCATCGCCGTGATGCTGAGGAGCACCAGGGTTTCGTTGGCGCCCGAGGCGGTGAGGCTCTTCGCGTAGGCGTTGAAGACGCCGATCGTGTCGATCGCCCAGCCGAAGACGCTGGCGAGGCCGACGATCAGCAGGATGACCGCGGAGATCTCCGCCGCCTCGGCGAGCACGTCCCAGAGCTCGCGCAAGGTCAGGCCTTCGTAGACGAAGATGCCGATCGCGACGCCGTAGGCGACCGCGACGACCGCCGCCTCGGTCGGCGTGAAGAGACCGCTGCGCATCCCGCCGAGGATGACCACCGGCGCGGCGAGCGCCCAGCTCGCCTCGCGCAGGCTCCTCCAGAACGGCGGCGCGGCCTCGGGATCGTTCGCACCGAAGCCGTGACGAGCGCTGAGCCACACGCCGGCCGCGATCAGCGCGAGGCCGGCCAGGACGCCCGGGACGATGCCGGCGGCGAAGAGCGCGGGCACGCTCGCCTGCGGCACCAGGATGCTGTAGACGATCAGCGCGACCGACGGCGGGATCAGCACGTCGGTCGTGCCGCCGGCGGCGATCAGGCTCGCCGAAAAGGCCTTCGGGTAGCCGGCGCGCGCCATCGCCGGAATCATGATCGCGCCCACCGCGGCGGCGTCGGCGGCCCCCGAGCCCGACACCCCGCCGAGGATCATGCACACGATGATCGCCGCCGCGGCGAGGCCGCCGCGCCGCCGGCCGACCATCGAGGACGCGAAGCGCACCAGGCTCGCGGCCATCCCGGTCCGGTCGAACACGAGGCCGGCGAGGATGAACAGCGGCAGCGCGAGCAGCGGGTACTTCGCGATGCCGCCGTACACCGTGGTCGGGACCGACATCACGCCCATGCTCGCGGAGACGATCGCCGCGAAGCCCGAGAGGCCGAGCGCGACGGCGAGCGGAACACCGGCGATCATCAGCAGCAGGAACACGCCGAAGAGGATCGCGGCGCTCATGCGCGCGGGGCACCCCTTCGCCACAGCTCGACGAGCGCCTGCACGAGGCGCACGAAGAGCAGCGCGGACAGCAGCGGCAGCCACACCGTGTAGAGCCACTGCGGCGCGCCGATCCCCGGCGAGGTGACCTCGTAGCGGAAGTCGTCCCACGCCATGCGCCCGCCGAGCCACACCAGCAGGCCCGCCATCAGCGCCGAGCATGCGAACGAGAAGAGGACGAAGCGATGCCGCCAGGCGGGCGGCGCGCGCTCGACGAACCACGTCATCGCGATCTGGTTGCCGTCCAGGAACGCCTTTGCCGACCCGACGAAGGTCAGGAAGATCATCAGGAACACCGAGACCTCCTCGGTGAACGCGAACGAGATGTCGGTGAAGTAGCGGACCAGGACGTTCGCGAGCGTGATGACGCACAGCGCCGCCATCGCCGCGGCGCCGAGGAAGCGCTCGACGCGAAAGCGGCGCTCCACCATCGCCGGGTCGAACGGCGACGGCGTCCGGTCGTCAGCGCTCACGCCACCCTCCAGAAAGCGAAAACGCCGGCAGGCCTCGCGCCTGCCGGCGGCGATCCGATGCTGCGCGCTACTTCTTCCGCGCCGCGACCGAGGTCTCGGCCTTCTTCACGAGGTCGGGGCCGATGGTCTTCGCCCACTTCGCGTAGACGGGGCGGGTCGCTTTGACGAACTCCTCCCGTTCCTGCGGCGAGAGCTTCACCACGGTCACGCCGAAGCCCTCGACCGTCTTGATCGTGCTCTCGTCGGGCGCGACCAGCCCGGCCCGCGCGAGCTTGATGATCTCGCGGCCCGCCTCGACCGCCGCGTCGCGGACGATCTTCTGGTCCGCCGGCGTCCACGACGCCCAGACTTCCTTGTTCGCGACGAAGATCAGCGGGTCGGCGACGTAGCCCCAGAGCGTGACGTTCTTCTGCCCCACCGTGTGCAGCTTTGCGGCGGTGAAGATCGTGAGCGGGTTCTCCTGCCCGTCCACGGCGCCGGAGGCGAGCGCAGGCTGGGCGTCGGCCCAGCTCATCTGCGTCGGGTTGGCGCCGAGCGCGGAGAACGTGTCGTTGAAGAGCGGCGAGCCGACGACCCGGAACTTGAGCCCCTTCATGTCGGCCGGCGTGCGGATCGGCCGCTTCGAGTTGGTCACCTCGCGGAAGCCGTTCTCGCCCCAGGCGAGCGGCACCACGCCCTGCTTCTCCAGGATGCGGAACACGTCCTTGCCGACTTCGCCCTGGGTGAGCGAGTCGATCGCCGCATAGTCGGGCATCAGGAACGGCAGCGAGAAGAGGTTCAGCTCCTTCACCTGCGGCGACCAGTTGATCGTCGATCCGATCGCGAGGTCGATGACGCCCTGCCGGATCGCGGTGAACTCCCGCGTCTGGTCGCCGGCGACGAGCGAGACCCCCGGGTACAGCTTGATGTTGATGCGACCGTTCGTGCGCTCGCGCACGAGGTTGCCCCAGATCTCGCCGCCCTTGCCCCACGGGAATGCGGTGCCGACGACGGTCGAGAGGCGGTACTCCGGCGCGTACTTCGTCTGCGCCAGCGTTGGCGCCGAGCCGATCGCGATCGCACCGGCGATCGCGAGTGTTGCGAGAGGTTGCTTCATGATGACCTCCTTCGTTGGTGCTCGATGATCGGCGCCGGGCGGCGCGTCAACGCCGCCCGGCGATCTTTCCGGGGCCTTGCCGATCGTACAGCGCCACGAGCGCAGCGACGATCTTGTCGGGGGTGATGCGCGCCTCGTCCTCGAGGGGCTTCGAGTAGCCGACCGGGATGCGCGGCGCGCCGAGGCGCTTCACCGGGATGCCGAGCTCCTCGGCCACGGTCGCGGCGACCTCGGCGCCGAAGCCGCCAGCCTGCACCGCTTCGTGCGCGACGAGCAGCCGGCCGGTCTTCGCCGCCGAGGCGAGCACGGCGTCCCGATCCCACGGCCAGATCGTGCGCAAGTCGATCACTTCGACCGCAAGCCCGCGCTTCGCGGCGCTCTCGGCCGCGGCGAGCGCCGCGTGCACCGTGCTCGACCAGGTCACTAGCGTCACGTCGCCGCCGGCACGCCGAACGTCGGCAGTGCCGAGCGCGATGCGGCGGCCGTCCGGAACGTCGCCCTCGATGCCCCAGAGCTCCTTGTGCTCCATGTAGATCACCGGATCGCCGCTCTCGATCGCCGCGTGCAGGAGGGCGTAGTTGTCCGCCGGCGTCGCCGGCGTCACCACGACGAGCCCGGGCATGTGCGCGAACCAGGCCTCGAGCGACTGCGAGTGCTGCGCCGCCGACGCGCTCCAGAGGCCGTTCGGCATCCGCGCGACGAGCGGCACGCGACCCTGTCCGCCGAACATGTAGCGCGCCTTTGCGGCCTGGTTCACGACCTCGTCCATCGAGCACAGCGCGAAGTCGACCACGCGCATTTCGACCACGGGCTTCAGCCCGTTCAGCGCCATGCCGACCGCCGCGCCCATGATGGTGGCCTCCGAGATCGGCGTGTCGATCACGCGCCCCGGGCCGAACTCCTGCGCGAGTCCCCGGTACTGCGCGAAGATCCCGCCGCGGCCGACGTCCTCGCCGAGCGCGACGACTCGGCGGTCGGCGCGCATCGCCTCGGCCAGCGCGGTGCAGGCGGCTTGCGCGTAGGTGAGGTGCGCCATGGTCAGAACCAGCGACCGGCGCCGGTGTCCTGGATATCCTCGTACGCTCGAGCGACCTCGGGCCACGGCGCGGCGTGCGCGGCAGCGACGGCAGCCGCGATCTCGCGCCCGGCGTCGTCGCGGATCCGCTCGAGCTCGGCTGCGGTCACGCCGAGCGCCGCGAGCTTCTCTGCGGCGTTCCGCAGCGGATCCTCCTCGAGCGCGCGGCTCACCTCGTCAGCGTGGCGATACGCGGCCGGATCCACCGACACGTGACCCTTCACCCGGTAGGTGACCGCGTGCAGGAAGCGCGGGCCACGCCCCGCGCGCACTTCCTCGACGAGCGCCGACGCCGCGGCGTCGACCACCTCGACGTCGTTGCCGTCGACGACCCGGCCGTGCAGGCCGATCGCGTGCGCGCGCGCCGCCGCACCCTCCCCGCCGGTCATCGCCCCGGTCGCCGTCGTCGCCGAATAGCGGTTGTCCTCGCAGACGAAGAGCACCGGCAGGCGGTAGATCTGCGCCCAGTTCAGCCCTTCGAGGAACGGACCGCGGTTGACCGCGCCGTCGCCGAAGAAGCAGGCGACGATCTCCGGGCCGCCGCGGAGCTTGATGGCGTGCGCCGCGCCCGTCGCGATCGGTATGCCCGCGGCGACGACGCCGTTCGCGCCGAGCATCCCGACGGAAAAATCGGCGATATGCATCGAGCCGCCCTTGCCGCCGTTGAAGCCGGTCGCACGGCCGAAGAGCTCGCACATGGTCGCGGTGACGTCGGCGCCCTTGGCGATCGTGTGGCCGTGGCCGCGATGCGTCGAGGTGATCAGATCGGTGCGCTCGAGGTTCGCGCACACGCCGGCCGGCACCGCCTCCTGCCCCGTCGACAGATGCAGCGGACCGCGGACAAGCGCCTGGGTGCCGAGCGCGGCGCCGAACGCGGCGACGCCGCCCTTGCTCGCTTCTTCCGCCGCGTTCTCGAACGCGCGGATGCGCACCATCGTGCGATAGAGCGCAAGGAGCCGTCGAGTCTTGCTCGCGGAGACCGTCGCTGACATGCCCCGGGGCCTGCGGCCGGGAGAAGGAGCGCGGAGTCTAAGGTCGCGACGCGCGGGGCGTCAAATCATCACGCCGACGCGCGGCGCAGTCAGTCTGCCGGGCAAGGGGCGCTACGCATCCGGCCGTGGAGAGGTCCGCCCGCGCCGGACGGCGGGCTGAACGCGGCCGGCTTCCGCGGGCCCGCGAGCAGGGCCTCAGCCCCGCTTCGGCAGCAACTCTCCGAGGGCGTACAGAGTCTTCTGCGGGAAGCGTTCCAGCGGATAGAACCGCGTGATCACCGCGATCGCCTGGTCGTAGGTGCCGATATCGAGGTGACGGAGCAGATAGCGGACGTCGTCCTCGTCGTGAGACTCCGCGCCGATTCGCAGTGCGAGGCACTTCATGGCCAGCAGATACTCGGGCTGCGCCACCATGACCCGCAGATGGTCGAGCTCCAGGAAGGCGCGGAACTCCCCGCGCTCGCTGAGGAATCCCTTCACGCCGTCGTTGAGCCAGTCGGGCTGAACGCCTGCCTGCACGGCCACCCGCGCCGCGGCCTCGCGGACCTGGCGCGCCGGCCGGAACAGCGCGTCCACGTCCTGGGTGGAAGGGCGGGCGGCATAGGCGAGACACATGACGGCCCCGCCGACCAGGAACAGCTCCCCCTCTGTGCCCGCACGGCGCAGCTCTTCGTTGAGCAGTCCGAAGAGCCGCCGGATGTCCCGCTCGGTGAGCGCGGCCATCTCGACTCTCACACCCGGGAACCGACGCTCGCGTCGATGAAGATGTTCCGCCGCCGGAAGGGCGCCGGCGAATGGGTGAGCAGGTACAGGCGCAGGCTCATGAGCCCGGAGCCGAAGACCGGCTCGGTAAGGGGCACGACGGCGCGTGTCCACGCCGGCGGCGCGACGTCGCGCTGCGCGCACGCGTACTCGACCATCGCGGCGACGTAGTTGGCGAGATAGGGCGACAGCAGTGGCGGCGGTGACGCGACCGCTTCCTGAAGCTCGGCGGCGCCGAGGCTTGCCAGCCAGGCGCTCAGCTCCGCGAGCGCGAAGCGCGCGCCCTCGGGATCCGCGCAGGCCTCGGTGAGGTCCTGAAAGCGGCGCGCAGGAGCCGGCAGCACCCGGGCGAGCACGTAGGCGGACATCTCCAATCCGGCGCGGCGGGCAGCGCGCCGGATCGCGGCCTTCTCGGCCGGCGAGACGCGGATCTGGAGCTGGACGGACTTGGCGGCGGACATCACCGGAGGGTAAGCCGGGGCCGACCCATACGTCAATACCAATGTATTGACATATGATGCGCTGCGCGGTGCCGACCCTTGGCCCGCCACGTACGCGGCTTCCGTGGCCGTCGGGACACGGCAGACGACACCCTGGAGGACCTCAGGCCAGACTGAACGCGGATGCTCTGCTCCCGGGGTGAAACTTTCTCACCGCCACGATGCCGAGCACCACGAAGATCACCAGCACCACGAGCTGTGCGACCAGGAACGGCGGCTCGGATTGCGTCGGCGCCAGCGCCTTCAGGACCGGCACCTTCGCGAACGCCTGCACGACCCCGACGAAGACGTTGAGATAGAGCGCCAGCACCGCGCCCGAGACGTAGATCCAGCGCCAGGATCCCGCGAGGCGATACCCATAGAGCGCGACGAGCGTAACGGCCAGCACGACCAGCGATACGATGCCGACGATGTGCGACGGCAGCAGCTTGTCGGCGGGGAAGAAGAATCCCGTCACGCTCGTCAGCACCGTGGTGGCGAGAAAGAGCGCCGTCCAGCCGTCGAGCTTCTTCGAGCCGAACATTCCGGCCAGGACGACGAGCCCGGCGAAGATTCCGATCAGACTCAGGATCACGTGCACCAGGGTGAACGTGGACGTCGACATACCGAGGATCATGGCTCGCCTCCCGTACGAGAAAGTCCGCTCCAACGCCCGAGGGGGAACCCGCCCGCTCAGGACTTGAGGAACGCGAGGAGGTCGGCGTTGAGCTGCTCCTTGCTGGTGTCGCCCAGGCTGTGCGTACCGCCCGGATAGGTCTTCAGCCTGGCGTTCTTGACCAGCTTCGACGACAGCATCGCCGAAGCACCGATCGGCACGATCTGGTCGTCCTCGCCATGGATGATCAGCGTCGGCACGTCGAACTTCTTCAGATCCTCGGTGAAGTCCGTTTCCGAGAAAGCCTTGATGCAGTCGTAGGCATTCTTGTGGCCGGACATCATGCCCTGCAGCCACCACCAATTGATCAGCCCCTGGGAGATCTTGGCGCCGGGACGGTTGAAGCCGAAGAACGGGCCGCTGGCGACGTCCAGGAAGAACTGCGAGCGGTCGGCCAGATATGCCTTGCGAAAGCCGTCGAAGACCTCGATGGGCAAGCCGCCCGGATTGGCTGCCGTTTTCAGCATGATCGGCGGCACCGCGCCCATCAGGACTGCCTTCGCCACGCGTTTGGTGCCGTGGCGCCCGATGAAACGCGCCACTTCGCCACCGCCGGTGGAGTGGCCGATCATGACGGCATTTTTCAGGTCGAGCGTCTGGAACAGCTCCGCCAGGTCGTCGGCGTAGGTGTCCATGTCGTTGCCGTTCCATGGCTGGCTGGACCGGCCATGACCGCGACGGTCATGCGCGATGCAGCGATAGCCGTTGGAGGCCAGAAAGAACATCTGCGCTTCCCAGGCATCCGCGCTCAGCGGCCAGCCGTGGCTGAAGACGACCGGCTGTCCCTGGCCCCAGTCCTTGTAGTAGATCTGCGTGCCGTCCTTGGTAGTGATCGTGCTCATGTGATGCTCTCCATGGTTGTGGCCGTGCGAAGCGAGGAGCGCCCGCGGAGGGAGTGTCGATGCCGACCGTGTTCCGCGCGTGTCATGGCGCGACGGCGATGTGTCGTCCGACGCAGAGCGATCGCGCTTGCTCCCGGTGCGGCGCGGCGCCGTCCCGTTCCGGCTCAGGCCATGGAAGTCTACACTTCACGCACCGATGAGCCTGAGGACCGTCGTCGCCACGCGGTACGTCACCCCCTTGCGCGAAGGGGGCTCGCTGCCGGCGATCGTCGAGGCCGACGATGACGGGCTGTACGTCGTCAAGTTCCGCGGTGCAGGCCAGGGACCCAAAGCGCTCGTCGCCGAGCTGGTGGCCGGAGAAATCGGTCGCGCGCTGGGCCTGCCGGTGCCCGAGATCGTTCTTGTCGATCTCGACCCGGACCTCGCCCGCACCGAGCCCGATCCCGAGATTCAGCATCTGATCAGGGCGAGCCCGGGGCTCAACCTCGCGCTCGACTACCTGCCCGGGGCGGTGATGTTCGATCCGGTTGCGGAACGGCCGGACGCAGACCTTGCTTCCGAGATCGTCTGGTTCGACGCGTATGTGACCAACCTCGACCGCACCGCGCGCAACACGAACATGCTGATGTGGCACCGGCGACTGCATCTCATCGACCACGGCGCCGCGCTTTACTTCCATCACGCCGGCGGCGACTATCTCGCGCGAAGCGAGGACCCGTTCCCGATGATCAAGGACCACGTGCTGCTGCCGCTCGCCGTCGCGCTACCGGAAGCCGATGCGCGGCTGAGCCCGCTGATCGCTGCCGGGGCGATCGAGCGGATCGTCGGTCTCGTTCCGGACGCATGGCTCGCGGAGGGCTCGCCGAGCGGCGAAGCGCGCCGCGCCGCCTACGCCGGCTACCTGCAGCGCCGGCTCGAGGCCCCGCATGCGTTCCTCGAGGAGGCGACCCGTGCCCGATCGGCGTAAGTACGACTATGCGGTGGTCCGCGTCGTCCCGCGGGTCGAGCGCGAGGAGTTCGTGAACGCCGGCGTGATCGTCTCGTGCCCTGCGCTCGCCTTCCTCGAGGCGCGGATCGAGCTCGACGAACGCCGCGTGCTGGCGCTCGATCCGACGGTCGACATCCAGGCGATCCGCGAGCACCTCGCGACGATCCCGGTCATCTGCGCGGGCGGGGACATGGCCGGGCCGATCGGCCGGCTGCCCATGAGGGAACGGTTCCACTGGCTCACCGCGGCGCGGAGCACGATCATCCAGACGTCCCCCGTGCACACGGGCCAGCTGGAGGATCCGGGGGCTGCGATCGAGCGCCTGCTCGAGACGATGGTGCGGGTGTCCTCCCCGGCGTCATTCACGTAGGCGATGGTCTCGGCCCTCGCAATCGCGCGACCCGGGGAGAATCCCGGTCGTTTGCGGGGGGCGCGCTTCGTGTCAGCGGAGAGAGATCGATCGCGAGTGCAAGGCCCGGCTCGCCGGACGGCTACTCCTGCAGCGCGCGATGGACGAACTGAACGCAGGCCGACCCTTCGCCGACCGCGGCGGCCACGCGCTTGACGCTGCCGGCGCGCACGTCGCCGACGGCAAAGATTCCCGGGCGACTCGTCTCCAGCAGATGCGGCACCCTTGATAGCGGCCAGCGGGTCGCCGCGAGATCCTCCGCGCGCAGATCCGCCCCGGTGCGCACGAATCCCTTCTCGTCCAGCGCAACCCACCCTTCGAGCCACCGGGTGTTGGGTACGGCGCCAGTCATGAGGAAGACGTGCCCGATGTCGCGTGCTTCGATCCTGCCGTTCGCGCCGATCCGCCACGTCACGCGCTCGAGGCGCCCGTTCCCTTCAAACGCCGCGATCTGGGTGAACGGCCGGAGCGTGATGTTCGGGCTCTCCTCGATCCGGCGAATCAGGTAGCGCGACATGCTCGCCGCGAGTCCCGACGAGCGGACGAGCAGGTGCACGTGACGGCACCTGCCGGCGAGGAAGACGGCCGCCTGGCCGGCCGAGTTCCCGCCGCCCACCACGATGACTTCTTCGCCCTTGCAGATTTGCGCCTCGAGGTGGGTCGCCGCGTAGTAGACGCCCTCGCCCACGAACCGGGACAGATTCTCGATGGCGAGCGGTCGGTACTCCGCGCCGGTCGCGACGACGATCGTCCGCGCGTGCACGACGCGGCCGTCCGAAAGCTCGATCCGGTAGGGCCGACGGTGGCATAGCAGCCGCTCCACCGTGCTCGCGACCGTCACGTCCGCGCCGAACTTCTGCGCCTGGACGGCCGCGCGTCCGGCGAGCGCCTGCCCCGAGATGCCGGTGGGAAAACCGAGATAGTTCTCGATCTTCGAGCTCGTCCCGGCTTGCCCGCCCGGCGCCGTCGTTTCGAGGACCAGCACGTCGAGGCCTTCGGAGGCCCCGTACACGGCGGCGGCCAGCCCCGCCGGCCCCGCGCCGATGACGATCAGGTCGCGAACGGCCGCGTCGTCGATCTCGGGGTTCATCCGCAGACACTTTGCGATCCCCTCGTTGCTCGGGTTCCTGAGCACCTGCTCGCCGCGACAGACGACGACCGGCACTTCGTCGATCCCGACCTGGAAGCGCTCCAGCAACGCGGCGACGTCCGGGTCGCGGTCGACGTCGATGCTGACATAGGGAAAGCCGTTGCGGCCGAGGAACTGCCGCAGGCGCAGCGTATCCGCCGAATGACTCGAACCGATCAGGATGACGTCGCCCTGCTCGGCCGAGATCAGTCCCATGCGTCGCAGAATGAAGGCGCGCATGAAGAGCTCGCTCAGCTCCGCGTCGGCCTGGACGAGCCGGCGCAGGTCCTCGCGCTCGATCGCGATGACCTCGCCGTCTTCGCTGACCCGGGCGCGCACGGTGCCGCCGGCGCCGCGCAGCGCGCTCATCTCGCCGGCGAAATCCCCGGCCCTATGGATCGTCACCGGCGTCTCGCCCGCGATGCCGGGCAGCACGATCTCGATGGCGCCGGAGAGAACGACGAGCAGCCGACCATACCGGTCGCCGGGCTCCGCGAGCACTTCGCCGGCGCGGATGCGCATCCGCCTGCCGTACGCCTCCAAGCGCCCGGTCTGCGCCGGCGTGAGCTTAGGGAACATCTGCTCCCGCCGGGTTTCGCGGAGATCAGCCACCGCCTCAGCGTCCCTTCAAGATCGTCTCGGTCGCCGCCACCAGACCGCCGAGGCCGAACGATGCGTCCTGGATCACTCCGTTCAGGAACAGACCCGGCGTGCCGCGGACGTGGCTCCGACGGCCGCTCTCGATGTGCTCGCGCACCCGCTGGACGTAGAGATGCTCGTCCATCTCCGCGGTGAAGCGCGCCATGTCGAGCTCCAGGCGCTCGGCATAGCTGTCCAGGTGCTTGCGCTTCAGGTGCGCCTGATGCTCGAACAGCAGGTCGTGCATTTCCCAGAACCTGCCCTGGCCGGCGGCGCATTCGGCCGCCTCGGCGGCGAGCAGGGCGTGCGGATGAGCCTCTTCGAGAGGGAAGTGGCGAAACGCGAACCGGATCTGCCCGGCAAAGCGGTCGAGCAGCAGCTTGAGCCCGGGCGCGGTCTGCTTGCAGATCGGGCATTCGAAATCCCCGTATTCCACGACGGTGACGTGGGCGTGCGCCGCGCCCAGCACGTGATCGCCGACGCCCACGGGAATCGCCAGGTCGAACTTTCGATCCTGGTTCATGTGCCCACCGAAGGGAATGCGCCGCGAGCGGCAATGATTGCAGTCTTCATGGCCAGTTGGTCCTCCATGTGCTCGACGCGGCGACAGGCTCCCGAGTGGCGAAGCCAGCGCTCGGGGGCCCACGGATCAGATCGTCGGTCTCGACGATGAGAATATAGCGCTTTCGATGCACCGGTTCCCCTGTGGCGTCGGCGAAGGCAACGCGTCAGGCGCTCCTCCGCGGCGCGTACCTCTCGTGGTCACGATTGGACGCCCGGCGCACCCCGCCCGTGCGGCGGTCGAATCATCCAATGTGTCAGTTGACACGCCCGCGCGGCCGCCGTTACATCTTGTGGACGCGCGGTCGCGACCTGCGGCATCCTCGTCTGGCGGGGCGCCGGTTCGCGTGCCTGAACGGCGCGCAGGCGTCCGCCGCCCTCGAGATCCCGATGACGATCCCCTACGCCGCGCTGCCGGTCGGGATGAGGCTGATCATCCCGATCGTGCGCGTCCCGTCGCGCGTGTCCGATGGGGCGGATGGGAACGGCCTGGGACGTCGCGAACGCGGCGCTGTTTCTCGCCTCGGACGAGGCGGCGTACATCACCGGCGTATGTCTGCCGGTCGACGGGGGCTTGAGCTGCCGCGCCGTCTAGCCGAAACGGCCCGTGATGTAATGGCTACGGGCGGGCTGTCGCCCTTAACTTGCGCGCGCCGCGTGCAAGTTAGCCTGCGCCGTTACATCATGGCTGCGTTTCGCTAGCCGAAACGGCCCGTGATGTAATCTTCCGTCTGCTTCTTCTTCGGCTTGATGAAGATCGTGTCCGTGACGTCGAACTCGATCAGCTCGCCGAGGTACATGTAAGCAGTGTAGTCCGACACGCGCGCGGCCTGCTGCATGTTGTGGGTGACGATCAGGATCGTCACCTTGTGCTTGAGGTCGGTGATCAACTCCTCGATGCTGGCGGTGGCGATCGGGTCGAGCGCCGAGGTCGGCTCGTCGAACAGCAGGATCTCGGGGTCGGTCGCGAGTGCGCGCGCGATGCAGAGCCGCTGCTGCTGCCCGCCCGAGAGGTTGAACGCGAGATCGTCGAGACGGTCCTTCGCCTCCTCCCACAGCGCGGCGCCGCGGAGCGCCTGCTCGACCTTCTCCTCCAGCAGCCGGCGGTTCCGCTCGCCGCGAACGCGCAGACCGTAGGCGACGTTCTCGAAGATCGACTTCGGGAACGGGTTCGGCTTCTGGAACACCATGCTGATCCGCATGCGGACCTCGATCGGGTCCACCTCTTTGCCGAGGAGATTGGTGTTGTCCGGGTAGAGGCGGATGTCGCCCTGGTAGCGGTTCCCGGGGTAGAGGTCGTGCATCCGGTTGAAGCAACGCAGGAACGTCGACTTCCCGCATCCGGAAGGCCCGATCAGCGCGGTGACCTTCTTGTCGTGCACCGGCATGTTGAGGTCCTTGAGCGCTTGGAAGTCGCCATAGTAGAAGCTGAGGCTCTTCGCCTCGGCTTTCAGCGCGACTGCGGTCTCAGCGGCGGTCATGGTCGTGTCGGCTCCCCGGCGATTCCTCGTTCGTTCACCACTTGATGTTCTTGCGCAGGCGGTAGCGCAGCCAGATCGCGAGCCCGTTCATCGCCAACGTCATCAGCACCAGAACAAAACCGGCGGCTGCCGCGTTCTCCTGGAAGGCCGCCTCCGGGCGCGAGGTCCAGTTGAACATCTGGATCGGCATCACCGTGAACGGGGAGAACAGCCACTCGAAGCTGAGGAACGGAAACTGCGCGGTGACCGGCGATGCCGGCAGGAACGCGATGAAGGTCAGCGCACCGATCGTGATGATCGGCGCGGTCTCGCCGATCGCGCGCGCCATGCCGATGATCACGCCGGTGAGAATGCCGGCGGCCGAGTACGGAACGATGTGGTCCTTCGTGGTCTGCCACTGGGTGGCGCCCAGCGCGTACGAGGCCTCGCGGATCGACTGCGGGACCGAGCGGATCGCTTCCCGCGTCGCGACGATCACGACCGGCAGGATCAGTAGCGCCAGCGTAAGCCCCGCCGACAGGATGCTCTGCCCGAAGCCGAACTGATAGACGAAGAGCCCGAGCGCGAGCAGGCCGTAGACGATCGACGGCACGCCGGCGAGGTTGGTGATGTTGATCTCGATGATGTCGGTGACCCAGTTCTTCCGCGCGTACTCCTCGAGATAGACGCCCGCGGCGATCCCGAGCGGCACGGCGAAGAACGCGGTCACTACCATCACCAGGGTGGAACCGACCCACGCCGACAGGATCCCCGCCTCGCCCGGACGGCGCGACGGGAAGTTGGTGAAGAACTCGGGCTTGAGGCGCGGGATGCCGTCGATCGCCATGTCGACGAACAGCGCGGTGAAGGTCAGCACGCCGATCATCAGCGCGATGATCCCGATCACGCCAAAGATGTAGTCCCAGCGCTTGTGCCTGGAAATGATCTCCCGGATGGTCCGGACGTCCTGGGAGAGCGGTGGAGCGACGGCCGACACGTCAGTACCTCTCCCGGAACTTTTTCCGGAGCGCGTGGCCGAGGATGTTGAAGAAGAGCGTGAGCACCATCAGCGTCAGCCCGGCGGCGAAGATCGTCTGGTAGCCGATCGAGCCGTGCGGCAGGTCGCCGAGCGCCACCTGGACGATGTATGCCGTGATCGTCGCGGCCGGCTCGAGCGGGTTGAAGGTCAGGTTGGGCTGCATGCCCGCCGCGACCGCGAGAATCATCGTTTCGCCGACCGCGCGCGAGATCCCCAGGATGTAGGCCGAAGCAATGCCGGAGAACGCGGACGGCACGACGACGTGAACCGCGGTCTGGTACCGCGTCGCACCCATCGCATAGGAGCCTTCGCGCAAACTCATCGGGACTGCGCGCATCGCGTCCTCGCTGATGGAGCTGACGTAGGGGATGATCATGATCCCCATGACGAGGCCGGCGGAGAGCAGGCTGAACCCGGGAAGATCCGGGTAGATCCACTGCAGGATCGGCGTAACGAACAGCAGCGCGAAATAGCCGTAGATGATCGTCGGCACGCCGCCGAGGAGCTCGAGGAAGGGCTTGGCGATCTCGCGCACCGTGAAGGGCGCGAACTCCGACAGATAGATCGCGATGATCGTGCCGAGCGGGATCGCGATCGCCAGGGCGACCACCGAGCTGGTGATCGTCCCCGACAGGAGCACCATGATGCCGAAGTGGGCGTCGTCGAAGAGCGGCGTCCACTGGGTGTCGGTGAGGAAGTCCCAGACGGAGACGTGCTTGAAGAACTCGACCGACTCGCTTACGAGGACATAGACGATCCCGACCGTGACGAAGACCGAGACGGAGGCGGCGGCGAAGAGGATGAACTCGATCGCCTTCTCGCCGACGATCCGGCTGCGGCGCTGCGCAAGGCGTGCGCTGGTGAGCCCTTCGGCAGGCACGGTGGCGGAGGTGGCGCCGCTCGGTGCGACGGCTGACATCGTTGTCGTCTCTCCGAAAGTTTAGCCCACCGGCCTCAAAGACGCCCGCGGGGAGGAGGCCTCCCTCCCCGCCGGGGGACCCGCAGGCTGCTCAGAGCTTCGCTTCGCGCTTGAGCAACTCTTCGATCGTGACGCCGACCTCGGCGCTGCCCCCGAAGACGGTGCCTTTCTTGCCCTTCTGGACGTGCTCCAACCCGATCGTGTAGGCCGAGTCGGGTAGCGGCACATACTTCACTTCCCGCGCGAGCTTGCTCCCGTGCTTCATGTAGTACTCGACGAACTCCTTGACCTCGGGCTTGTCGAGCGACTTCGCGTTCACATAGATGAAGATCGGCCGGGCGAGCGGCGAGTAGGTGCCCTTCAGCACGGCCTCCATCGACGGCTCGACCGGCTGACCCTTCTCGTTCACGATCGGGACGGCCTTGAGCTTGTCCTTGTTCTCGATGTAGTACGCGTAGCCGAAGTATCCGAGGCCGTTCACGTCCCGCGACACCCCCTGGACGAGAACGTTGTCGTCCTCGGACGCGGTGAAGTCGCCACGGCTCGATTTCGACTTGCCGACGATCGCCTCGGTGAAATAGTCGAACGTGCCGGAGTCGGCCCCGGGGCCGAAGAGCTTCATTGGCGCGTCGGGCCAGCCGGGGTTCACCTGGTTCCAGCGGGTGACCTTCCCCTGCGCGCCCGGCTCCCACATCTTCTTGAGCTCGGCCACGGTGAGCGTCTTGATGAAGTTGTTCTTGGGATTGATGACCACCGTAAGCGCGTCGAACGCTACCGGCAGCTCGAAGTACTCGATGCCGGCGGCCTTGCAGTCCGCCATCTCCTGCTTCAGGATCGGGCGCGAGGCGTTCGAGACGTCGGTTTCGCCACGGCAGAACTTCTTGAAGCCCCCGCCCGTACCCGAGATGCCGACGGTGACCTTGGTTGCGCCCTTCTTGGCCTTCTGGAAGTCCTCCGCTACGGCCTCGGTAACCGGGAAGACCGTACTGGAGCCGTCGACCTTGACGACCTGCGCGGTCGCCACCGGGGTGGCCGCGACACCTCCCAGCAGAGCCGCGACCGCGGCATAAATCCTGAGCTGCTTCATGGGGACTCTCCTCGTGGATGGAGCACGCCGCAGCGTGACCCGAGGAGTCTATTGCCCCACTGTTACCGTTCCATGACACCCGCGGGAAGCGCGCAGGAATCACGCCGCCGCGGCGCGCTCCACCTGAGCCGCCAGCTCAGCGGCGACGGCGGCGACCTCGGCCTCGTCCTCCCCCTCCACCATCACGCGCAGCACCGGCTCGGTGCCGGATGCCCGGAGGAGCAGCCGGCCGCGGGTACCGAGCCGCCGTTCGGCCTCGGCACGGGCCCGGCCGATCGCGCCGTCGCCCTGCCAGTCGAATCCCCGGGCGACCCGCACGTTGATGACCTTCTGGGGGTAGAGACGGAGCCGCCCGCCGAGCTCGGCGAGGCCTTTCCCTTCCCGGCGCAGGGCCTCGAGCACCTGCAGCGCCGACACGATGGCATCGCCCGTCGTGTGCTTGTCGAGGCAAATGATGTGGCCGGAGTTCTCCCCGCCGAGGTCCCAGCCGCGCTCCTGCATCAGCTCGAGCACGTACCGGTCGCCGACCTTGGCCCGCGCGAACCCGACACCGAGCCCGGCGAGCGCGCGCTCGAACGCGAGGTTGGTCATCAGGGTGCCGACGACACCGGTCAGCCGCGCGTCCTGTGCACGCCGGCAGGCGATCACGTAGAGCAGCTGGTCGCCGTCGTAGGTGGCACCCGTCGCGTCCGTCATCATCAGCCGGTCGCCGTCGCCGTCGAGCGCGATTCCGAGGTCGGCCCGCTGCGCACGTACCGCGGCGACGAGCGCGCCGGGGTGCGTCGCGCCAACCTGTTCGTTGATATTGAAGCCGTTCGGCTCGTCGCCGATCGCGACCACGTCCGCCCCGAGTTCGTGGAACACGCGCGGCGCCACGTAGTAGCCGGCGCCGTGCGCGCAGTCGACCACGATGCGCAGCCCGCGGAGATCGAGCGCATTGGGGAACGTGCTCTTGCAGAACTCGATGTAGCGGCCGCCGGCGTCGTCCATGCGGCGCGCCTTGCCGAGCTCGGCCGCCGGCCGGCAGGCGAGCGGGCGCTCGAGCGCGAGCTCGATCTCCTGCTCGACCGCGTCAGGAAGCTTCCCGCCGTCGGCGGAGAAGAACTTGATGCCGTTGTCGGGGTACGGGTTGTGCGAGGCGCTGATGACGATCCCGGCCGAGAGCCGCAGCGCCCGCGTCAGGTAGGCGACCGCCGGCGTCGGCATCGGCCCGCAGAGCATGACGTCCACGCCCGCGGCCGCAAACCCTGCTTCCAGCGCCGCCTCGAGCATGTAGCCCGAGATGCGGGTGTCCTTGCCGATCAGCACCGTCGGCCGCTCGTGGCCGCTGCGGCGTCGGGCGAGCACCTCGCCGGCCGCGAACCCGAGCCGCAGCACGAACTCGGGCGTGATCGGTAGCTCGCCGACCCGGCCCCGCACGCCGTCGGTCCCGAAGTACTTGCGACTCATCCGCCCCTCTCCACCGCAGCGAGCACCGCGAGCGCATCGCGCGTGGCGGCCACATCATGGACCCGCACGATTCTAGCGCCGCGCTGCACCGCGAGCACCGCGGCCGCGAGGCTCGCCGCGAGACGCTCGTCCGCCGCCCGCCCGGTGATGCGACCGAGGCTCGACTTGCGCGACCAGCCCGCCAGCACCGGCGGCCCGAGTGCCGCGATCTCGCCGAGTCGGGCAAGCAGCGTGAAGTTGTGCTCGACCGTCTTGCCGAACCCGAAGCCGGGATCGATGACGATCCGTTCGCGTGCGATGCCGGCTGCGACGCAGGCTCCAGCGCGGGCAGCGAGAAACTCGCGCACCTCGCCGACCACGTCGGCATAGACCGGGTCCGCCTGCATCGTCCGCGGACTGCCCTGCATGTGCATCAGGCACACCGCGGCTTCGGACGCCGCCACCAGCTCCAGCGCGCCCGGCGCGGCGAGGGCGGTAACGTCGTTGATCATCGCCGCACCATGGGCGAGCGCGGCGCGCATCACCTCGGGCTTCGTCGTGTCGACCGAGAGCGGCAGGCGCAGATCGGCTAGCGCCTCGAGCACCGGCAGGATCCGCGCGAGTTCCTCCTCGCCCGTGACGGGCGCCGCGCCGGGCCGGCTCGACTCGCCGCCGATGTCGAGCAGGTCCGCGCCCTCCTGCGCCAGCCGCCGCCCGTGAGCGATCGCGGCCGCGGGATCGGCGTGCCGCCCGCCGTCGTAGAACGAGTCCGGCGTGACGTTGACGACCCCCATCACGCGCGGGCGGTCAAGCGGCAGCTCGTACTTGCCGGCGCGTAGGGGAGCCATGGAAGCAAAAGCCCGCGGGCTTGGCCGCGGGCTCGGTCGGTGTTCTCGCGTGCAGGTCAGGCGGTTGCAGGAGACGCGGCGGCACCCGGCGCATCGGGCTTCGGCGGCTGCTGCGGCGGCTGGGCGACCGGCTTCGGCGGCCGGGGCGGAAGCCCCGCCATGATGTCGCCGATCTGGTCGGCGTCGAGCGTCTCGAACTCGAGCAGCGCGTGCGCCATCGCCTCGACCTTCTCGCGGTTCCCCTCGAGGAGCCGCCGCGCGAGCGTGTACTGCTCGTCGATGATGCGTCGGATCTCGGCGTCCACTTTCTGCAGCGTCGCTTCCGAGACGTTCTTGTGCGTGGTGATCGAGCGGCCGAGGAAGACCTCGCCTTCGTTGTCGCCGTAGACCATCGGCCCGAGCGAATCGGACATCCCGTAGCGGGTCACCATCTCGCGCGCAATCCCAGTCGCGCTCTCGAAGTCCTGGCGCGCGCCGGTGGTCTGCTGGTCGAGGAACACCTCCTCGGCGACGCGCCCGCCGAACGCAACCGTGATCTGGGCGAGCATCTGCTGCTTGTCGAGCCCGTATCGGTCCTTCTCGGGCAGGAAGAACGTGACGCCTAGCGCGCGGCCGCGCGGGATGATCGTCACCTTGTGGACCGGATCGGCCTTCGGCACCAGCCGGCCGACCACCGCGTGCCCGGACTCGTGATACGCGGTCGTGCGTCGCTCCTCCTCGGACATCACCATCGACCGGCGCTCCGCGCCCATCATGATCTTGTCCTTGGCGCGCTCGAAGTCGTCCATGTCGACGAGCCGCTTGCTCCCCCGCGCCGCGAACAGCGCCGCCTCGTTGACGATGTTGGCGAGATCGGCGCCGGAGAACCCGGGCGTGCCGCGGGCGATGATGTCGGCCTTGACGTCGGGCGCGAGCGGAACCTTGCGCATGTGGACGAGCAGGATCTGCTCGCGGCCGCGGATGTCGGGCAGTGGCACCACGACCTGCCGGTCAAAACGCCCGGGGCGGAGGAGGGCCGGGTCGAGCACGTCGGGCCGGTTGGTCGCCGCGATGACGATCACCCCGGTCGTGCCTTCGAAGCCGTCCATCTCGACCAGCAGCTGGTTCAGCGTCTGCTCGCGCTCGTCGTTGCCGCCGCCGAGGCCGGCGCCGCGCTGCCGGCCGACCGCGTCGATCTCGTCGATGAAGACGATGCACGGCGCGTGTTTCTTCGCTTGGTCGAACATGTCGCGCACGCGCGCCGCACCGACGCCGACGAACATCTCGACGAAGTCGGAGCCCGAGATCGAGAAGAACGGCACCTTGGCTTCGCCCGCGATCGCCCGGGCGAGCAGCGTCTTGCCGGTGCCCGGGTTGCCGACCATCAGCACGCCCTTTGGAATGCGCCCCCCGAGCTTCTGGAACTTCGACGGGTCGCGGAGGAAGTCGACGAGCTCGCCGACCTCCTCCTTGGCCTCGTCGCAGCCCGCGACGTCGGCGAAGGTGACGTTGTTGTTCGACTCGTCGAGCATCCGCGCGCGCGACTTGCCGAAGCTGAACGCCCCGCCCCGCCCGCCGCCCTGCATCTGGCGCATGAAGAACACCCAGACGCCGATCAGGAGCAGCATCGGGAACCAGGACACGAAGATGTTCATGAGGAGCGACGGCTCCTCCTCGGGCTTCGCCTCGACCTTGACGCCGTACTTGAGAAGGTCGTTGATCAGCCAGATGTCGCCGGGCGAGTAGCTGGTGACCCGCTTGTCCTCGGTGGTCACCGCCTTCAGCATGCGGCCTTCGACGACGACGCTCTTGATCTTGCCGGCCTTGACGTCCTCGACGAACTGCGAGTACGGCATCGGGGCCTGGGACGCAGAGCGCGTATTGAACTGGTTGAAGACCGTCATCAGCACCAAGCCGATGACAAGCCAGATCACCAGATTCTTGACGAGATTGTTCAAGTCCACTCCTTGACGCGGAACGGTTGCGCAGCATCGCGCAGCCGTTGATTTTACGCTCAAACCCGGAGGGCAGCGACAAGGAAACCTGTCGCAAAAGCCCAACAAACCGTCATGGCTTTCTACGTGGTCCGCGGGCGAGCAGATACATCTCGCTCGAACGGCTCCGCGAGGCGCCGGGCTTGCGCGAGGCGACGCGCTCGAAGCTTTCCCGCAGGCGCTGCAGGAATTCGGGAAACCCCACGCCCTGGAACGCTTTGACCAGGAGCGCCCCGCCCGGTTTCAAGTGCGCGAGGCTGAACTCGAGCGCGCGCTCGCAAAGCTCGATGCTTCGCGCCTGGTCGCTCGCGGCCACACCCGAAAGATTGGGCGACATGTCCGAAAGGACAAGGTCCACCCCCTCCCCGGCGAGGGCGCGTTCGACTTCGCGCAGTACCGCCGCCTCGGTGAAGTCGCCGCGGATGAAGGTGACGGCGTCCACCGGCGCCATTTCGAGGAGGTCGACGGCGACGACCCGCCCGCCAGCGCCGACTCTCGCCGCCGCAACCTGCGCCCAGCCGCCTGGCGCAGCGCCCAGATCGACGACTCGATATCCCGGGGCAAAGACGTGGTCCTGCGCATCGATTTCGGCCAGCTTGAACGCCGCGCGCGAGCGGTAGCCGAGCGCCTTTGCCTTGCGCACATAGGGGTCGGCGACGTGCTGCTGCATCCACGTCCGGCCGGCTTTGGCCTTTGCCATCAGGGATCTAGAATCGGGGCTCTAACGGAGGACGAATGCCGAAGGAGCTTACGCCGGCCGAACGGCAGGTGCTGAAACGCCGCGCCCACGGCCTCAACCCCGTCGTGAGGATAGGCGTGGACGGGCTGACGCCGGCCGTGCTTGCCGAGGTGGAGCGCGCGCTGAAGGCGCACGAGCTCGTCAAGATCCGCGCGGCGGCAGGCGACGACGAGCTCCGCGAGCACTTCCTCGAGGAGCTCTGCACTGCGACCGGCGCCGCGCGAGTGCAGCACATCGGCAGGATGCTGGTCGTCTACCGCGAGCGGCCGGCAGAGGAAAAGCTCGCGGCACCTTCCAGCAAGCGCGCCCGGCGGCGTGAGCCTGGGCGGTCCAAGCGGCCTTCCCGCGATGCACCTCGCCGCGCAAAGCTCCGCTCCCGTTGACCGCGGCATGATCGTCCGCGCGAAGCGGCGGGCTGGCGCCGCTCCTGTACCCGGTTATCGCGTCAGCGCGGCCGCGGCGACGCGAGGACTACTCGTAGCGGACATCCACGATCTCGAACGCCCGTAGCCCGCCCGGCGTGTGCACCTCCACCTGGTCGCCGGCGTACTTCCCGATCAGCGCGCGCGCGATCGGCGAGATGACGGAGATCTTGCCGAGCTTGATGTCGGCCTCGTCCTCGCCGACGATCTGGTAGCGGACCACGTCGCTCGAGGTCACGTCCTCGAGCTCCACGGTCGATCCGAACACGCAGCGGCCCTCCGCGTCGACGAGCTTCGGGTCGATGACCTGCGCGTTGGCGAGCTTCGCCTCGACCTCGGCGATCCGTCCCTCGAGGAAGCTCTGCCGCTCCTTCGCCGCGGTGTACTCGGCGTTCTCCGACAGGTCGCCGTGGGATCGGGCGTCCGCGATCGCCTGGATCACGGCCGGTCGGTCCACGGTCTTCAGCTTGTGCAGCTCGGTCTTGAGCTGCTGCGCGCCGCTAACGGTCAAAGGCGTTTTCGCCATCTCGATTTCCGGATTAAAGAAGCGGGTACCAAAAGCGGACCCCCGGGCGAACGCGCCCGGGGGCTGGGGGAATGGCCGGATCTTAAGCGGGTCGGAGCCGCTCGTGCAAGCCCTGCAGGTCCCGCGGGGTCAATGAGTCCATATGCCGGAGGCCGGCGCAGGCCGCCCGGGCGCCGGCGAGCGTCGTGTAGTACGTGATGCGGCTCTGCACCGCGGTCGTCCGGATCGAGCGCGAGTCGGCGATCGCCGTGCGCTTCTCGTCGACCGTGTTGACGATCAGGTCGATCTCGCCGTTCTTCGCCATGTCCACCACGTGCGGCCGCCCTTCGGCCACCTTGTTGACCGTCGCAACCGGCAGCCCGGCGGCGGCGATCGCCGCTGCGGTCCCGCGGGTGGCAACGAGGGCGAACCCGAGCTCGTGCAGGCCCCGGGCGATCTCGACGACCCCCGGCTTGTCGGCGTCGCGCACGCTGATGAACGCCTTGCCGCCCCGGGGCAGCCGCACGCCTGCGGCGAGCTGCGACTTGACGAACGCCTCGCCGAACGAATCGCCGACACCCATCACCTCGCCGGTCGACTTCATCTCCGGTCCGAGGATCGTGTCGACGCCGGGGAACTTGATGAACGGAAACACCGCTTCCTTGACCGATACGTATGGCGGCACCACTTCGCCGTGGATTCCCTGCGCGTCGAGCGAGCGCCCGGCCATGCAGCGCGCGGCGACCTTCGCGAGCGGCACGCCGGTCGCCTTGGAAACGTACGGGACCGTGCGCGAAGCGCGCGGATTCACTTCGAGCACGTACACGGTGCCGTCCTGGATCGCGTATTGCACGTTCATCAGCCCGACGACGTTCAGCGCGCGCGCGAGCATCACCGTCTGGCGCCGCAGCTCGTCCTGGAGCGCACGCGCGAGCGAGAACGGCGGGAGGGAGCATGCCGAGTCGCCCGAATGGACGCCCGCCTGCTCGATGTGCTCCATGATCCCGCCGATCACCACCCGCTTCCCGTCGCTGACGGCGTCGACATCGACCTCCGTCGCATCGTTCAGGAACCGGTCGAGCAGCACCGGCGAGTCGTTCGATACCTTCACTGCTTCGCGCATGTACCGCTCGAGGTCGCGCTGCTCGTGGACGATCTCCATTGCGCGGCCGCCGAGCACGTAGCTCGGCCGCACCACCAGCGGATAGCCGATCTCGAGCGCGAGCGCGAGCGCCTCGCCCTCGGTGCGTGCGGTGCGGTTGGGCGGCTGCCTCAGGTTCAGCTCGATCAGCAGCTGCTGGAACCGCTCCCGATCCTCCGCCACGTCTATCATGTCGGGCGTGGTGCCGATGATGGGCACCCGGTTGAGCTCCAGGTCGCGCGCGAGCTTGAGCGGCGTCTGCCCGCCGTACTGCACGATCACGCCGACCGGTTTCTCCTTGTCGACGATCTCGAGCACGTCCTCGAGCGTGAGCGGCTCGAAGTAGAGCCGGTCCGAGGTGTCGTAGTCGGTCGAGACGGTCTCGGGGTTGCAGTTGACCATGATGGTCTCGAAGCCGTCGGCGCGCAGCGCGAGCGCCGCGTGCACGCAAGCGTAGTCGAACTCGATCCCCTGCCCGATCCGGTTGGGCCCGCCGCCGAGCACCATGATCTTCGCCCGGTCGGTCGGCTGCGCTTCGCACTCCTCCTCGTAGGTCGAGTAGAGGTACGCGGTGCGGGTGGCGAACTCGGCGGCGCACGTGTCGACGCGCTTGAAGACCGGCCGTACGCCAAGCGCGACGCGTCGCCCGCGAACGGCATCGCTGGTCGTTCGGAGCAGCTTCGCGAGCCGCCGATCGGAGAAACCGCGGCGTTTGAGCTCGAGGAGCTCGTCGCGCGACAGCGACTCCAGCGCTCTCGCCCCGAGCGCCCGCTCGCGCCGCACGAGGTCCTCGATCTCGGCGAGGAACCAGGGATCGATACGGGTCGCGGCGTGGATCTCATCGAGCGTCAGGCCGCTGCGGAACCCGTCGGCGACGTACCAGATGCGGTCGGGGCCGACATCGCGAAGCTCGGTGCCAATCGTCTCGGGATCGGTCGTTTTCTCGTCGAGCCCGTCGGCGCCCACCTCGAGGCCGCGCAGCGCCTTCTGAAAGGATTCCTGGAAGGTGCGCCCGATCGCCATTACCTCGCCCACCGACTTCATCTGGGTGGTGAGACGGCTGTCCGCCTGCGGGAACTTCTCGAAGGCGAAGCGCGGAACTTTGGTGACGACGTAGTCGATCGTCGGCTCGAACGACGCCGGTGTCGCGCCGCCGGTAATCTCGTTGGCAAGCTCGTCGAGCGTGTAGCCCACGGCGAGCTTCGCCGCGACCTTCGCGATCGGAAATCCGGTCGCCTTCGAAGCGAGCGCGGAGGAGCGGCTGACGCGCGGGTTCATCTCGATCACCAGCATCCGGCCGTCCTCGGGCGAGATCGCGAATTGCACGTTCGAGCCGCCGGTGTCGACGCCGATCTCGCGCAGCACCGCGATCGACGCGTCGCGCAGGAGCTGGTATTCCTTGTCGGTGAGCGATTGCGCCGGCGCGACGGTGATCGAGTCGCCGGTATGAACGCCCATCGGATCGAGGTTCTCGATCGAGCAGACGATGATGCAGTTGTCGCACCGGTCGCGCACGACCTCCATCTCGAACTCTTTCCACCCGACGACCGACTCCTCGATCAGCAGCTCCCGGGTCGGTGAGGCGTCGAGGCCGCGCTCGCAGATCGCCACGAACTCCTCGCGGTTGTAGGCGATGCCGCCGCCCGAGCCGCCGAGCGTGAACGAGGGCCGGATCACCACCGGGAAGCCGATCGCGCCCTGGACCTGCAGCGCCTCCTCGGCCGAGTGCGCGAGCGAAGAGCGCGGGCACTCGAGGCCGATCCGCTTCATCGCCTCCTTGAACTTCTCGCGGTCCTCGGCCTTGTCGATCGCGTCCCGGCTCGCGCCGATCAGCTCCACGCCGTACTTCTCGAGCACGCCGTGCTTCGCGAGATCGAGCGCGCAATTGAGCCCGGTCTGCCCACCCATCGTCGGGAGCAGCGCGTCCGGTCGTTCTTTCGCGATGATGGCCTCCACCATCTGCCAGATGACCGGCTCGACGTAGGTCACGTCGGCCATCTCCGGGTCGGTCATGATGGTCGCCGGGTTCGAGTTGACGAGGACGACCCTGTAGCCCTCCGCCTTCAGCGCCTTGCACGCCTGCGCGCCGGAGTAGTCGAACTCGCACGCCTGGCCGATGACGATCGGGCCGGCGCCGATGATCAGGATGCTCTTGATGTCGGTGCGCTTTGGCACTTCAGCTAATGGTGCCGCAACGCGGGGATCGCGGAGAACGCCGAGATCGCTGGAAGAAAGCGGCCTCTGCCCTCGGCGATCTTCGCGATCCCTGCGCGCTTTGCGTTCATGTCGCCCGCTTCTCCATCATCTTCGCGAAGCGGTCGAACAGGTAACCGATGTCGTGGGGCCCGGGGCTTGCCTCCGGGTGTCCTTGGAAGCAGAACGCGGGCCGGTCGGTGCGCGCGAGGCCCTGCAGGCTGCCGTCGAAGAGCGACACGTGGGTCGGACGGAGGGTGGCCGGCAGCGTCGCGGGGTCCACCGCGAAGCCGTGGTTCTGGCTCGTGATCACGACCTGGCCGGTGTCGAGATCCTTCACCGGATGGTTCGCGCCGTGGTGTCCGAACTTCATCTTGATCGTACGCGCGCCGGAGGCGAGCCCCATCAGCTGGTGACCGAGGCAGATGCCGAAGACCGGAACGCGGGTCTCGTCCAGGAGCACACGGATGGCATCGATCGCGTAGTCGCACGGCTCCGGGTCGCCGGGGCCGTTCGAGAGAAACACGCCGTCGGGCTTCGCCGCGAGCACTTCGCGCGCCGGCGTCTGCGCCGGGAACACCGTCACCGCGCAGCCGCGGTCGACGAGCATGCGCAGGATGTTCCGCTTGACGCCGTAGTCGTACGCCGCGACGCGATGACGCAAGCGCTCGGGCCTGCGGAAGCCAGTGCCGAGCCGCCACGCTCCTTCCTCCCAATGGTACGGCCGGGCCGTGGTGACAACCTTCGCGAGATCCATCCCGGCGAGCCCGGGAAATGCCCGCGCGCTTGCGAGTGCCTCTGCTTCGTCGACTCTGCCGGCCATCAGACAGCCGTTCTGCGCGCCCTTCTCCCGCAGGATGCGGGTCAGCCGGCGGGTGTCGAGACCCGCGATCGCGACGACGCCGCGCGCGACGAGGTATTCGGGGAGTGTCTGCTCCGCGCGCCAGCTCGAAGCGCGCGCCGGAAGGTCGCGGATCACCAGTCCTGCCGCGTACACGCGAGCGGACTCCTCGTCCTCGCGGTTCACGCCGGTGTTGCCGATGTGCGGGTACGTGAGCGTGACGATCTGCGCGCAGTAGGAGGGGTCGGTGAGGATCTCCTGGTAGCCGGTCATCGCAGTGTTGAACACCACTTCCCCGACCTTCGCGCCCTCGGCGCCGATCGACCGCCCACGAAAGATGGAACCGTCGGCGAGCGCGAGGATGGCGGGCGGCGGCGGGGCGGGCACTCGGGCGATAGCTCGGCGAACGGGTTCGGATGTGAAAACGGGACCGGCGCTCGGCCCGTCCCGTTTCGACCGCCGCGATTATACCGCGGTGCAGCGAGCGCCGAATCAGTTCGCTGCCGACGCGCCCCCCGCGGCGCGCTGGGCGGCGAATCCCGCTTCGCGCCGCACGTTGTTCTCCCACACGTACGCAGTGCCGCGGAGTTCGTCGCCGTCGACGCGGCCGCGGAACTCGTAGCGGACCGGCGGCCGCCCCGGCCCGAGTTCCATCGTGAAGGACAGCACGTCGCTGCGCAGCCGCGGCGTCTGCAGCCGCGTGGGCCGGTTCGCGATCGCGATCCCGCGCCCCGTCACCACCTGGAAGCGCTGCTCGAGCTCGAACTCGAACGGCGTCTGCCTGCCGGCGACCGGGATCGCGCTCCGCCACTTGCCCCCGACCTGCGCCGGGACGTGCCAGAGGTAGACGTAGCTGATGCCCTCGAGGCCGACCTTCTTTTCCGGGACTTCCAGGACCTCGCGCTGGTCCGGAAGCCACTCCCCCATGTGGTAGTCGTGCGCGACGACCCGGGTGCCGGGCTTGAGGGCGAGAATCCTCGACCGCAGCTTCAAGTTCATCTCGGGCAGCAGGTAGGTCGTGATCACCGTCGCGCCCGCGAGATCGGTCTCGAACAGGTTCTGCTCGCGGAAGATGGCGCGCTCGGCGACGCCCTCGCGCTTTGCCGCCTCGTTCGCGACGGCGAGCAGATGCCGGTCGAGATCGACGCCGAGCGCACGCGCGCCGCGTGCCGCGGCCGCGATGACCACCCGGCCGTCGCCCGAGCCGAGATCGATGAGGAAGTCGCCCGGGCCGACCTGCGCCATCCGCAGCATCGCATCGACGACCATCTGCGGCGTCGGGACGTAGACGACGTCCCCGGCGCCCTTCTGCGCCTGCGCCGCCGGTGCCCACGCAATCAGCGCGGCGGCGATGCACGCGTGTGCGGCACGCCGCATCGGCCCTACTTCAATCCGAGCACGTCGAACATGTCGTAGAGCCCGGCGGGCCGGCCGGTGAGCCAGCGCGCGGCGCGCAGCGCCCCTTGCGCATAGGTCATCCGGCTCCCGGAACGCACCGTGACCTCGACCCGCTCGCCCTCGCCGGCGAAGATCACCGTGTGCTCGCCCACGATGTCGCCGCCGCGGATCGCGTGAAACGCGATCTCCTTCCCGCCGCGCTCGCCGGTGATTCCCTGGCGCCCGTGCACCGCGACCGCCTTCAGATCGCGACCGAGCGCCCCTGCGACGGCCTCCCCGAGCCGGAGCGCGGTGCCCGAGGGGGCGTCGACCTTGTGGCGGTGATGCGCCTCGACGATCTCGACGTCATAGCCGTCCCCGAGGATCCGTGCGGCGGTCTCGGCGAGCTTGAAGGTGACGTTGACGCCGACCGCGAAGTTGGGCGCCATCGCGATCGGGATCCGCTCGGCTGACGCCGCAATGCGCGCCCGATCGTCAGCAGTGAAGCCGGTCGTGCCGATGACCACGCTCCTGCGCGCAGCGACGCAGGTGTCCACGTGCTCGATCGTGCTCATGGGCGCGGTGAAATCGATCAGGCAGTCGGCCGCAGCCACCGCGGCCGCGACGTCGGCTGTGAGCTTCACGCCGCAAGGCGTGCCGAGCGGCTCGCCCGCGTCCTTGCCGAGCTGCGGATGGCCGGACGCCTCGAGCGCCGCGCCGAGCACGAGGTCGCCCGACTTGAGGACGCCCTCCACGAGCGTCCGCCCCATGCGGCCGGCGGCGCCAGCAATCGCGACTTTCATTTCCCGTCCCGCGACGCGCTCGAGACGCCACCAGCCGGCGTCACGTCGCCCTCGACCCGCACGAGCTTGTCGTCCTCGAAGAACACGGAGATCCGCCGCTCCTCGACCTGCGAGGAGTTCGCCCGCTGGCGGCGGTAGACGTAGTCCCAGCGGTCCTCGTGGAAGATATCGGCCAGGAGCGGCGTCCCGAGGACGAAGCGCACCTGGTCCTTGGTCATCCCCGCTTTCAACTGGGAGACCGCCTCCTGCGAGATGAAGTTGCCCTGCTGGATCTCCATCCGGTAGATGGCGAGCGCGTTCAGGGGATTGCAGGCCGCGACGAGCGGGACTGCGACGAGAAGCCACAAGCGGCGCATGCGGCGCGTCCGTTTATCGCGTGAGACAAAGCAGTATCATAGCGGATCGATTCATCGCGCCGCGCTGAAATGCCCCGATGACCAACGCCAACGATCTCAAGACGATCGGCCTGAAGGCGACGGCGCCGAGGCTCCGGATCCTCGAGCTGTTCGAGCGGAGCGCGGTCCGCCACCTCGCGGCCGAAGACGTCTATAAGCTCCTGATCAAGGAGGGGCTCGACGTCGGGCTCGCGACCGTCTACCGGGTCCTCACGCAGTTCGAGCAGGCGGGCCTCCTGCAGCGCCACCACTTCGAGTCGGGCAAGGCGGTGTTCGAGCTGAAGGACTCGAGTCACCACGACCACCTCGTCTGCCTGCAGTGCGGACGCGTCGAGGAGTTCTACGACGCGGAGATAGAGAAGCGCCAGGGCAGGATCGCCAGGGATCGCGGCTTCACGATCCGCGAGCACTCGCTGCATCTGTACGCGGATTGCACCAAGGTGGACTGCCCGTTCCGTACGAAGCGACCCGCGTAGCCGCGCGGCCCGGCTCGCGGCGCGCGAAGGACGGCGACGAAGTCGAAGCACGATGGCCGAAGAGACCGATCTCATCCTGTGGCGGCACGCCGAGGCCGAGGACGGCGTTCCGGACGGCGAGCGCGCGCTGACCAAGAAGGGCCGCAAGCAGGCGGTCGTGATGGCCGCGTGGCTGAAAGTGCACCTGCCGCGGCGGGCGCGGATCCTCGCGAGCCCGGCGACACGCGCCCAGCAGACGGCGGCGGCGCTCGAGCTGCCGTTCGCCACCATGCGCGAGATCGGCGTCGGGACAACCGCCAGCGATGTTCTCAAGGCGGCAGGCTGGTCGGAGGACGGCGGGGCGGCGGTCGTCGTCGGCCATCAGCCGACGCTGGGTCGCGTTGCCGCGCTTGTCCTCTCCGGCGCCGAAGCCGACTGGTCGATCAGGAAAGGCGCCGTCTGGTGGTTCACCCGTCGCCTACGCGACGGCAACGGACGGGTCATCCTGCGTGCGGTGATCGGCCCCGACCTGGTTTAGGACCGCTCGACCGCGCGAACTCAGCCGGCCGCCCGGGCGCGGTCGGCGGCGAGCGAGCGCACGTCGAACCGCATGCCGACCGCGCGCCACTCCTCGGCTTCCGCTTCGAGCGCCGCGGCCGTGAGCGGATGCTCATCGAGCCAGCCCGCGGCCAGCGCGAACTGAAACCCGCCATCCGTCGCTCGCGCGCCGAGACGCGGCACTGGCACGTCCACGCGGCTGCGACAGAGGAGCGTGGCGACCCGCAGGCAGAAGACGAGCGCCCAATCGGCGCTCCGCGCCGGCAGCCCCTCGATCTTCGCGAGCTTCCCGCGGTGCGCGAGAACGATCCGGGCAAGCCGCGCCTGTTCGTCCTTCGAGAAGCCGGGCATGTCGGCGTTCGACAGGATATACGCCGAGTGCTTGTGATAGGCGGCGTGCGCGATCGAGAGCCCGATCTCGTGCAGCCGGGCCGCCCAGGCGAGCATCAGCTCGTCGGTCTCGCGCCCCCGCTCGGCGAGCGCGCGGTACAGCGCGCGGGCGAGCGCCTCGACCCGCTCGCCTTGCGCGACGTCGACGTGATAGCGACGCATGAACTGCTTCACGGTCATCTCGCGCATGTCGTGGTGCTGGACGCGACCCAGGAGATCGTAGAGCACCCCCTGGCGGAGCGCTCCGTCCGCGACCTCCAGCTCCTCGAGGCCCAGGCCGTCGAAGACGGCGAGCATGATCGCGAGCCCGCCGGGGAGAATCGCCGCCCGGTCGGTCCGCAACCCCGGCAAATCGACCTTGTCCACGTGACCCGCCTTGAGGAGCTGGGAGCGCAGGCGGTCGAGCCCGTCGGCGGTGATCGTGCCCTTCGCCCAGCCGTTCCCGGCAAGGATCGCCGCCAGGGCCTTCGCGGTGCCCGAGGAGCCGACAGCCTGCTTCCAGCCGGTGCGCCGGTACTCCTTGACGATCCGCTGGATCTCGTTCGAGGCCGCGAGCTCGGCCTTCTTCATCGACTGCTTGTCGATCCGCCCGTCGCCGAAGAACCGCAGGCTGTGGCTCACGCAGCCGATCCGCAGCGATTCCATCAGCTCCGGCTCGTACCCGGCGCCGATCACGAACTCGGTCGAGCCGCCGCCGATGTCGACCACCAAACGACGATGGGATGCCGGCGGGAGGCTGTGCGAGACGCCGAGGTAGACGAGACGCGCCTCCTCGCGGCCGAAGACGACCTCGATCGGGAAGCCGAGCGCGGCCTCCGCGTCCGCGATGAACTGCGCTGCGTTCTTGGCGACGCGGAGCGTGTTGGTGCCGACCGCGCGCACCGCGGCCGGCGGGAAGCCGCGGAGCCGCTCGCCGAATCGCGCGAGCGCCTCGAGCGCCCGGAGCTGGGTCACGCGGTCGAGGCGCCGGTCGCGGGTGAGCCCCCCGCCGAGCCGGACCGGCTCGCGCAGGGCGTCCAGGAGATAGATCTGGTCGTCGACGACCCGCCCGACCTGGAGATGGAAGCTGTTCGACCCGAGGTCGACGGCGGCGAGCGAGTCGAATTGCACGAGTGCGAGACCGGCGGTGCGGGTTGCCCCGCGCACCTTAGCATCGCCCGGGTGCTGCGGCAACGGCGCCCCTGTCGCTCAGGACCTCGCGGCCGCCTCGATCTCCTCGAGCGAGCCGTGCCGCACGTCCTTGCCCTTCGTCATGTAGATCACGTACTCGGAGATGTTCTTGGCGTGGTCGCCGATCCGTTCGAGCGACTTGGCGACGAAGATCACGTCGATCGAGCGCGAGATCGTGCGCGGGTCCTCGATCATGTACGTGAGCAGCTGCCGCAGGATGGCCTTGAAGTGCTCGTCGACCTCCTCATCGAGCCGCACCACGTCGGGTACGACGAGCGCCTCGAGCCGCGCGAGGCCGTCGAGCGCCTGCCGCACCATGTCGATTACGAGCGCCGCCACGCGCTGGATCTCCGGCATGCCCGGGCTCGAGCGCTCTGCGAGCCGCAGGCTGCGGGCGACGAGCGCGATCTTCTTCGACTCGTCGCCGATGCGCTCCAGGTCGGTGAGGGTCTTGTACACCATCATCAGGAAGCGCAGGTCGTTCGCGGTCGGGGCGCGGCGTGCAATCACCTGCGTGCAGGCCTCGTCGATGTCCCGCTCGAGCTGGTTGACTCTCGCCTCGTCGCGGATCACCCGGTTGACGAGCGCCGTATCGCCGGAGCGCAGCGCCTCGATCGCGTAGCGGATCTGGTATTCGACGATGCCGCCCATCTCCAGCACCTGCGTGCGGACGCTCTCGAGCGCGGCGTCGAAATGCTTGGAGGTGTGCGCGGCGGGTTGCATGGGTTTCTCCCCCGGTGCGACCAAATTTGACGAGTATAGGTCCGGAAGATGACAATTCCGTGTAACCCCCCGCCAGCTGTAACAATCGTGCAAAGTCCCGTCCGTAACCTGCGGTCACGCATGGCCGTCAAGACCGCACCGCCGCGGCACGTTCAGAGTCATTTCCTGAACCGCGAGCTCGGGCTGCTCGAGTTCCAGCGGCGCGTGCTCGCGCAGGCCGAGGACCCGTCCGTGCCGCTGCTCGAGCGGCTCAAGTTCCTCTGCATCGTCTCGTCCAACCTCGACGAGTTCTTCGAGATCCGCGTCTCCGGCGTCAAGGAGCAGATCAAGATGAGCATCCCGGGCGCGGGCCCGGACGGCAAGACGCCGCGGGAGGTGTTCCAGGCGATCAGCCGGCTCGCGCACGAGCTGGTCGCCCGCCAGTACCAGCTGCTGAACGACGCCATCCTTCCGGACCTCGAGCGGGAGGGGATCAAGTTCTTGCGCCGCAGCGAATTCACCGCCGCCCAGGCCGAGTGGGTCCGCGACTACTTCCTGCGCGAGATGATGCCGGTGCTCACGCCGATCGGGCTCGATCCGGCGCATCCGTTCCCGCGCGTCTTCAACAAGAGCCTCAACTTCGCCGTCGAGCTCGAGGGCCGCGACGCCTTCGGGCGCGACGCGCGCGTGGCGATCGTGCAGGCGCCGCGCATCCTGCCGCGCATCATCAAGCTGCCGCCGGAGCTGTCGAACGGGCAGCGCACCACGTTCGTGTTCCTGACCTCGATCCTGCACGAGCACGTGCAGGAACTCTTCGCCGGCATGCATGCGCTCGGCTGCTACCAGTTCCGGGTGACGCGCAACAGCGACCTCTTCGTGGACGAGGAGGACGTGAAGGACCTGCGCCACGCGCTCCAGGGCGAGCTCCCCCAGCGGCACTTCGGCGACACGGTACGGCTCGAGATCGCCGACGACTGTCCGCCGCAGATGACCGAGTTCCTCCTGCAGCAGTTCAACCTCGGCCCCGAGGATCTCTATCAGGTGAATGGCCCGGTGAACCTGGTGCGATTGATGACCGTGCCGAGCGAGGTGGACCGGGAAGACCTTCTCTATCCGCCGTTCCGGCCCGGCTTCCCGGCCGCGCTCGCGAAGCGCGTCGACATGATGGAGGCGATCCGCGCCGGCGACATCCTCCTGCACCATCCGTACCAGTCGTTCGCACCGGTCGTCCGCTTCCTGCAGGAGGCGGCCGACGATCCCAGCGTGGTCGCTGTCAAGCAGACCGTGTACCGCACCGGCACGGACTCGGTGCTGATGGAGGCGCTGATAGAGGCCGCCCGCAACGGCAAGGAGGTCACCGCGGTCGTCGAGCTGAAGGCGCGGTTCGACGAAGAGGCCAACATCAACTGGGCGGCGCGGCTCGAGGAGGTCGGCGCGCACGTCGTGTACGGCGTGGTCGGTCACAAGACCCACGCGAAGATGCTCATGGCGGTGCGGCGCGAGGACGGCAAGCTCAAGCGCTACGTCCATCTCGGAACCGGCAATTACCACCCGCGCACCGCACGCACCTACACCGACTTCGGCCTCTTCACCTGCGACGAGCAGGTCTGCGCCGACGTGAACCAGGTGTTCAACCAGCTCACGAGCCTCGGCAGCGCCGGCCGGCTGCACTACCTGTGGCAGTCGCCGTTCACGCTGCACCAGCGCATCATCGAGGCGATCCGGCGCGAGGCCGCATTCGCGCGCGAAGGCAAGCAGGCGCGGATCATCGCCAAGATGAACGCGCTCCTCGAGCCCGACACCATCGAGGCGCTTTACGACGCATCGCGGGCGGGCGTGAAGATCGACCTGATCGTGCGCGGGGTCTGCGCCTTGCGGCCGGGCATGGAGGGCCTGTCCGAGAACATCAAGGTGCGCTCGATCATCGGCCGGTTCCTCGAGCATCACCGCGTGTTCTATTTCCGCGCCGACGGGGCGGACGACGTGTATCTGTCGAGCGCCGACTGGATGGATCGCAACTTCTTCCGGCGGATCGAGCTGTGCTTCCCGGTGCTCGACAAGAAGCTGAAGGCGCGCGTGATCCGCGAGGGGTTGCAGGCTTACCTGAGCGACAACGTCCAGGCGTGGGAGATGGATGCCGCGGGCAGCTACACCCGCAAGGCGCCGTCGAAGGCGCGCCATTGCGCGCAGGAAGAGCTGCTCGAGCTGCTCGTCCGGGAGGACAGCGGCTAGTTTGCCGCTCCGGCGCCCGTGCGTCGGACCGCGCTCTCGCCGCGCAGAAACCGCCGCGCCCGCGTGGTAGATTGCGTACGCTTGTTTGCGTGTGAGACTTCAAGGCGAGGCAATGGAGGACCGCCGGGCGGAGCGCGCCGCGGAAAGCCCGTTCAAAGGCAAGACCGGTCTGCAGCGGCTGCTGAACGCCTGCCGCTACTCGCTGCATGGCTTCGCGTCCGCCTTCCGCCACGAGGACGCTTTCCGCCAGGAGGTACTCCTTGCCGCGGTGCTGATCCCCATCGCCCTCCTCCTCGACGTTGGCGGGGCCGGCAAGGCGATGATGATCGCGTCCGTGCTGCTGGTCCTGATCGTCGAGCTGCTTAACTCCGCGATCGAGGCGGCGGTCGACCGCATCTCATTCGACCAGCACCGCCTGTCCAAGCGGGCGAAGGACATCGGCAGCGCGGCGGTCGCCTTGAGTCTCATCAACGTGGCCGCGGTCTGGCTCCTCGTGATCATCGATAAGCTCTAAAGAAATCCGCCGGTTGTAACGGAAGCTTCAACCAGCTTTCATCATCGCTTCACGGCCCGCCCCCACAGTGGGCGGCGTGAAGGCCGATCCCTCCCGACGGCCGCTCCATATCGCCGTCGTCACCGAGACCTACCCGCCCGAGGTCAACGGCGTTGCGCGCACGATCGGCATGATGGTCGCGGCGCTGCATGAGCGGCGGCATTCCATCCAGCTGATCCGCCCCCGCCAGTCGGCCGAGGACGCACCCGAGGCGGCGACGGGCTTCGAAACGATCCTGCGGCCCGGCTTGCCGCTGCCGCAGTACCGGGAGCTGCGCATGGGCCTGCCTGCGAAGCGCGCGCTCCGCCAGGCATGGCGCATCCGGCGGCCGGACGTCGTGCAAGTGGTCACCGAGGGTCTCCTTGGGAACTCCGCGGTGACCGCCGCACGCGCGCTCGGAATTCCCGTCGCGTCCGAGTTCCACACCAATTTCCACGACTACAGCCGGCACTACGGGCTCGGACTCTTCAGCGAGTTCGTCGCCCGTTACCTCCGCCGCCTTCACAACCGTGCCGACTGCACGGTGGTCCCGACCGCCCAGATGAAGTCGCAGCTCGCCGCGGCAGGCTACCGGCGGCTCGAGGTGGTCGGGCGCGGGATCGACCTCGACCTCTTCCATCCGCGGCGCAGGAGCGCTGAGCTCCGGCGCACCTGGGGCGCAGGCGATCGGGACATCGTTGCCCTGTACGTGGGCCGGCTCGCTCCGGAGAAGAACCTCCGCCTCTTCATCGAGTCGTGCCGCGCCATGCAGGCGGTGGCGCCGCGGCTCAAGGTGGTCGTCGTCGGCGACGGACCCGACGGCGCGGCGCTGCGCGCCGCGAACCGCGATTTCGCGTTCGCCGGAATGCGGACGGGCGGCACGCTCGCCGAGCACTACGCCTCGGCCGACGTATTCCTCTTTCCCAGCCTCACCGAGACCTTCGGCAACGTGACGACCGAGGCGATGGCGAGCCGGCTCGCCATCGTCGCGTTCGACTACGCCGCGGCGCGCGAGTGCCTGCGCCATCGCGCGAGCGCACTGCTCGCCCCGTACGGCGAGCCGGCGCCGTTCGTCGACGCGGCGCAGGAGCTCGCCGCCGACCCGCGTTTGCGCGAGCAGCTCCGGGAAGCCGCCGCCACCGCCGCCCGCGCGCTGACCTGGCCACGCGTGATCGATGAGCTCGAGGCGATCCTCGTCGAGCTCGTGACGCGGTCGCGGGCCGCGCCCGCGATGACCTCGCCCGCGCCGCGGAGCGTGGAGACCGATCATGCGCCGCTTTGACTCGTCGCTGCGCGCGGTCGCGGTATGGGACGAAGCATGGTGCCTGCGCTTCAATCACGCGGCGGGCATTCCCCGGGTCTGCGCGCTCTTCCGCGCGGTGAGCCGGCTCGGCGACGGGCTGTTCTGGTACGCGCTGATGGGCGGGTTGCTCGCCGTCGGGGGCGAGCGCGCCGTGCCTGCGGTCGCCCACATGGCCGCGGTCGGGGCGATCGGGGTGCTCGTCTACAAGTGGCTGAAGTCGCGGACGTCCCGCCCGCGGCCTTACCAGGTCGAGGACGGCGATTCGCCGCGGCGCCGATCCGCTCGACGACTTCAGCTTCCCGTCCGGGCACACGCTGCACGCCGCTTCGTTCTCGATCCTCGCGATCGCCTACTTTCCGGTCGCGGCGTGGATCGTCCTGCCCTTCGCCCTGCTCGTCGCCGCCTCGCGCCTGGTGCTCGGTCTGCACTATCCCACCGACGTGCTCGCCGGTGCGGTGATCGGCGCCGCGCTCGCGCTCGGCTCGCTCGCGATCGCTCTGACCGGACCGCCGGTCCGGTGCGACACCCGGTAACATTGTCGGGGGCCGTTCGACCCGGCCGGGATTCGTTACGCCCATGAATAACGAGAACGGCGCCTCGCTTTGGCCGGCTATGCTGAGCGCCTACTGCCAGTGCCAGACCAATCCCAGGCACGACGGGGACCGCGCGGCGGTGAACCGAATCGGCGTCCGGTTGCATGCAGCGGCCCTCGCGCGGTCGAGTCGGTCCGGCGCCGTCATGGTTCGCGAGAGGCACCCTGACTGAACAGTGAGGGAGAGGAGAACATGGCCGTTCTCAGTAGACGCGCAAGCAGGCTGATTCTCGCTGTGGTCGCATGTTCGCTGGCGGCCGGCTGTACTTCGCTGCCGCGCGACCTTGAGAAAGTCCGGCTGAGGTACAACGAGGTCGTGAAGACCAGCGGCGAGCAGCAGCTGCTCCTCAATATCGTTCGCCTGCGCTATGCGGACACGCCGAGCAGCCTGGCCGTGTCCGCCATCGCCGCGCAGTACGAAATGGCGAAGAGCCTTGCGATCGTGCCGTTCTTCGCCGTTGGCGGCGACGCCGACCCGCGCGGCTTCGTCGGCATTCTGCCCTCGGCCCAGATCGCCGGCGCCGACCGCCCCACGATCACGCTGACGCCGCTCGACGACCAGGAGTTCACCAGGCGTCTGTTCACGCCGCTGCCGCTCGAAGGGATCCTGTACCTCGCGAAGACCACCTGGCAGATCCAGATGGTGTTCCGCCTGTACCTCGAGAACCTCAACTGGGTGTCGAACGCACAATCGGCGAGCGGCCCTACCCCTTCCCGGGCACCCGATTTTGCGGACTTCCTCCGCGGTGTGCTACGCGCTTCAGGTCCTCCAGGACCGTGCGCTAATCGTGTTCGGGCAGGAGGAACGGAGCGAGACCATGGGCGGGCCGCTGCCTGCCGAGCGCATCGACGCGGCTGCGGTCCTGGAAGCGGCGAAGAGCGGCTATGAATACCGGCGCGACGACGGCGGTGCCACCTGGACCCTCGATGAAGAAGACCCAGCAACCGGTCATGCACGTGCACCCCGCTGCGGCCTCTGCTCCGGAGATGCGCGAGTTCACGCGGGTCTTCCGGCTGAAGCCGGGGCTGACCAAGTACGAGATCAAGGCTGAGTCCCTGACCCCGTTCCCGGACACCTATCCTGCCGGAGGCGTCGAGACGCTCGATCTCGAGACTCGCTCGCTGTTGCAGGTGCTGTTCTTCGTCGCCCAGGGCGTCGAGGTCCCGCCCGCGCACCGTGCCGCGGGGATCGTCCGCGTTACTGCGGACCAAGGCGGCTCCGAGTTCGACTGGCAGCGGGTGCTGCAGGGTCTCCTCAAGGTGAAATCGGCATCGGGCGACGAGCCTCCGCCGGGCGCGTACGTGGCGGTCCCGTACAAGGGGCACTGGTTCTACGTCGATGCGACCGATCACGACAGCAAGTCGACCTTCTCGTTCTTGTTGAGCGTGTCGCGCATGGAGCTGACCAGCCGAACGCCCGCTGCGGGCCCGGTGCTCACGCTGCCTGTCGGCGGGCGGTGAGCGGAGTCGGCGAATGAAGCTCGCGGGGAAGGTCGCAGTGGTCACCGGCGGCGCGCAAGGCATCGGCCGCGCGCTCGCCGAACGTCTCGTGCGGGAAGGCGCGAAGGTCGCGATCGCGGATCTCGAGGGCGCGGCGGAAGCGGCGCGCGCGATCGGCCCGTCGGCGCTCGGGGTGACCGCGGACGTGACGTCGGAGGCAGACCTCGCCCGAATGGTCGCGGAGACGCGCGATGCGTTCGGCGGCATCGACGTCCTCGTGAACAACGCCGCGCTGTTCTCGACGCTGGCGCTACGGCCGTTCGAGGAGATCCCGCCCGAGGAGTGGCGCCGTGTGATGGAAGTCAACACGCTCGGCGTCTTTCTCGCCTGCCGCGCGTGCGTCCCGGAGATGAAGCGGCGCGGCGGCGGCCGGATCATCAACCTCGCCTCCGGCGCCCCGCTCAAGGGGATCCCGTGGATGCTGCACTACGTGGCCAGCAAGGGTGCGGTGATCGCGCTCACGCGCGCGCTCGCGCGCGAGCTCGGGCCGCACAACATCACGGTGAATGCCCTCGCGCCCGGGCTCACGCTCTCCGCGGGTGTTCTGGCCAATCCGGCGCACCTGGAGAAGCTTCGCGACGTCGTGCTGAAGAGCCGCGCGATCCAGCGCGACGAGCACCCATCCGACCTCGGCGGCGCCGCGACCTTCCTCGCCAGCGACGACGCCGCTTTCATGACCGGGCAGACGGTCGTGGTCGATGGCGGGTCGGCGATGGTTTGAAGGACCGCACGCCTGCCGGAAGACCGGGCGCCGCATTCCATACCCGCGCGGCAGCGCGGACGCGCGCAGGCGCGTCGTTCGAAACCCTGCCTCACCGCGCTACAGCGCGGCCTCCAGCGTCCGCCCCAGCGTCCGCAGGATCTTGACGCGGGCGAAGGCCTTGTCCTCCGCCTCGACGATCGTCCACGGGGCGATCTCGGTCGAGGTGCGATCGATCATGTCGGCAACCGCTTCCTCGTAGGCCGTCCACTTCTTGCGGTTGTGCCAGTCCTCGGGCGTGATCTTGAAGCGCTTGAAGGGCGTCGTCTCGCGCGCGCGAAACCGACGGAGCTGCTCCTCCTTGCTGATCTGCAGCCAGAACTTCGCGACGATCGTGCCGTTGCGCAGAAGCTGCTCCTCGAAGTCGTTGATCTCGCGGTAGGCGCGCATCCAGTCGACGGCCGGCGCGAGCCCGTCGACCCGCTCGACCAGCACCCGGCTGTACCAGGAGCGGTCGAAGATCGTGATGTGGCCGTGGCCCGGCAACCGGCGCCAGAACCGCCAGAGATACGGCCGGCCGCGCTCCTCGTCGCTCGGCGCCGCGGTCGGCACGACGGTGTACTGGCGCGCGTCGAGCGCGTAAGTGACGCGACGGATCGCGGATCCCTTCCCCGCCGCGTCATGGCCCTCGAACACGATCACCATCGATCGCTTGCCGAACTTCTTGCGCTGCGTAAGGCGCGCGAAGCGCTCCTGCTGCTTCGCGAGCTGCTTGGGATACTCCCTGGGATCGATACGGCGCGCAAGGTTCACGTCGCGCAGGCGCCTCGCGTTGTCGGCGAGCGACACGACCGGCGCCGCGGTCACCGGGCGCACGCGCGCATGCGGCTTGTCGAGCCGCTCGCGCAGGGCCTCGAGCAGGATCCGGCCGGCGGCGACGTCGCGGTAACGGGGGTCGGCTGCCTCCACGATCATCCACGGCGCCTCGCTCGTGCTCGTCTCGCGCAGGACGTGCTCGGCGACGTCGCGATAGCGGTGGTAGGTCTTGAGCTGGGCGAGATCCTCCTCGGCCACGCGCCAGCGCGTGCGCGGGTCTTCCAGAAGGTCCTTCAGGCGCCGGCGCTGATCGTCGCGCGACAGGTGGAACCAGATCTTGACGAGCAGCACGCCCTCGTCCGCGAGCATCGTCTCGAAGTGCCGGATCTCCTGGAGCAGCCGGTGAAGATCACCGTCGTCGATCCGTCCCGCGGTACGGAGCATGAGGAGCTCGTAGTACCAAGCGTTGAGGAAGATCGCGAGCTTGCCTTTCGGCGGGAGCGCGAGCCAATAGCGCCAGGCCGGTGGGCGCTCGCGCTCGAGGTTGTTGCGACGCTCGAACGCGTACGTGAAGACGTGCCGCGGGTCCATCCACTCGTTGAACCGGTTGGCGGTCTCGCTGCGGCCGCCGCCGCCGATCCCCGACAGCAGCGCAATGGTCTGGAAGCGCCCGCGCTCGAAGAGGTCGTACTGCGCGTCGAGCAGCGCCTCCCGCAGCTTGGGCATTTCCTTTTCGTAGTCGGCCTTGTCGAGCTTGTGGCCGACTTCCGCCGATTCGAACATCCCGGCAGGCTCTCCGTAGTTCGGTCCGATGCGAGGGTGCACCCCTCGGGGTGCACCCGATCCCGGAGACTCGCCGCTCCAGGCGGCGGGTTTCCCGGCAGTCAGCGCCAGAACGGCTTCGTGTCGGCGAACTCGCGCCACGCGCGCTTGTAGCCGGCGAGCTCGTTCACCGCGACCGCGGCCACCCAGCCGCGGACGAGCCCGTCGACGCGCTCGGGCACGGGTTGCTTCGCTCCCGCAACCGCCTCGGTGAGCAGGCGGTCGGCCACCACCGCGTCGTTGAGGGCGCCGAGTATATCTTGCAGCTCTTCCAATGCCGCCAGGTACGGCGCTACGCGCTTCTTCGGGTACGCCGCGGCGAAGAACTCCGCCGCGTAGCGCAGCTTCTTCGCCGCGATCCGCACCTGGTGGCGCGCTTCCGGGCTCGCCTGCGGAACGTCCGCGCCGCGCTTGCGCAGCCGCCGGTCGAGCCGGTGGAGGACGAACGCCGCGAACTCGTCGAGCGGCGCCGCGAGAGCGGCGGGCGGCGCCGCCGGCGCGGGGCCCTCCGCTGGCCGGGACGCGCGCGCGAACCCCGCCAGATCGTCGTGTGCGAACTGCTCGCCGAGCGCGAGGATGAGGGCGGTGTAGCGCGTCGAGCGCACCGCTTCGCGCGCGGCCTCGGCATGCGCACGGCGGATGCGCGCGCACCGCGCGCGAAAGCGCTTCAGCCCCGCGCCGGCGTCGACGCTCCGAGCGAGGGTCGCGAGGGTCGCCGTAGCGAACACGTCCCAATCCCGCGCCGGCCCGAGCGCGTTCTGCAGCCATCGCAGCTCGGCCGCGATCGCCGCGATCGCCGGCTTCCCGAGCGCGAGGCCGGCGAGCCCGAGGCAGGACCGCAGGCGTCTCAGGCCCACACGGAACTGATGAAGGTACTCCGGGTCCTTGCCCGTGAGGAGCCCGTCCTCGTTCGCCTGCATCTGCGCGATGCACCCGAACGCGATTCGCCGCAGCGCGGCGCCCGCCGAGAGCGGACCGTCTAGCGGCACGGCCTCCGCCTTCCGCGGCGCCGCCCGCGCCCCGCTCGCGAGCGCGTAGCCGCGCTCCGCCTTGCTTGCATGGCCGAGCCGGATCGGGATGTCGCGCGCGATCTCGCGGGCGAGCGCGAAGAGGCGGTGCGGGTCGCCGGTCTTCAGCTCGATCTCGGCCTCGCTGATCGGCGCTGCCCGCTCGCCCGCCCGGATCTCCCCGCGGTCGATCGCGAGCTCCGCAGCGGTGCCGTCGGCAAATCCGACCATGCGCGCCGCGCGGTCGAACTCGGTCGTGAAGACCGGCTGGAGCCGCTCGCGGACGCGCTTGTGCGCGAACAGCCGGTGGTACGGCGTCTCATCGAGCACCGCGAGGTCGACGGCCCCGCCCTGGGCGAGCGGCCACTCGAGCTCCTCGCGCGCGTGCAAGCCCGCGGCCGCGACGCCTCGCGCCTTGAGCGTCTGCACGCTGCGCTCGCCGCTGCGACGCACTCGCAATGCGAGGCCCTCGCGGGCAAGCTCGAAATCGGGCGTGTCGTAATAGACGGTCGCGAGGTGCTCCCGGCGCCCGGCCCACCGGCGCATGCCCTTCAGCGCCGGGTGCCGCTCGACCTTCGCGAGGTCCTCGGGCGCGGCCAGCAGCTTGAGCTCGATTTCCATTCAACGCCGCCCGGCGGAGAACACGCCGGCGACCCCGCCGATCTGCGCGAGCGCCCGCTGCAGGTGGTCGCGGTCCTCCACCTCGACCGTGAAGAGCATCGTCGCCACGTCCTGGCGGCTCAGCGTGTTCACGGCGGTGACGTTGATGCGTTCGCGCGAGAGCACCTCCGAGACGTCGCGCAGCAGCCCCTGGCGGTCGTGGGCCTGGACCGCGATGTCGACCGGGAACACCGCCGACGCGCGGGCGCCCCACTGCGAGTCGATCGCCCGCTCCGGATGCCGGACGAGGAGATGCGCGAGGCTGCGGCAGTCGCGCCGGTGAACCGAGATGCCGCGGCCGCGGGTGACGAAACCGACGATCGCATCCGGCGGCACCGGCTTGCAGCAGCGCGCGAGCTGCGTCATCAGCCGATCGACGCCGACCACCAGGATGCCGCCTGCCTCCGCCGTCGCCTTGCTCTTCCTGGTGACGACCGTTTCCTCCGCCGGCGTTTCGGCGGGCTCCGGTCCGCGGGCCGCCACCTGGATCGCGCGCGGTCCGATCTCGTCGCGTCCGACGGCGGCGAAGAAGTCCTCGGCCTTCGCGAAGCCGAACTGCGCGGCCAGCGCCTCGAGCCTGACGCCGGTTGCGCCCTCGCGAGCAAGCTCGCGCTCGACGACGGCGCGGCCCGTCGCCGCCGTCCGCGCGAGCTCCTCCAGGTTGAACCACTGCCGGACCTTGTTCCGTGCGCGCGAGGTCGCGAGATAGCCCGGCTGGGTGAGCCAGTCGCGCGACGGCCCGCCGGTCTTCGCCGCGACGATCTCGACGCGCTGGCCGTTGTCGAGCCGGTGGTCGAGCGGCACCATCGCGCCATCGACCTTCGCACCGCGGCAGCGGTGACCGAGGTCGGTGTGGAGCGCGTACGCGAAGTCGATCGGCGTGGCGCCGCGTGCGAGATCGATCACCCGGCCCTGCGGCGTCAGGACATACACGGTGTCGTCGAGCGCCGCGCGCTTCGACTGCTCCACCCACTCGGACGAGTCGACGACTTCGTCGCGCCATGCGAGCACCTGTCGCAGCCACGCGATCTTGTCGTCGTAAGCGTCATCGCGCCCGGTCTTGCCTTCCTTGTAGCGCCAGTGCGCCGCGACACCGAGCTCGGCGTGGCGGTGCATCTCGTGGGTGCGGATCTGCACCTCGAGCGAGCGCCCGTCCGTCCCGGCAACCGCCGTGTGGAGCGAGCGGTACCGATTGCCCTTGGGACGGGAGATGTAGTCGTCGAACTCCTTCGGGATCGGCGCCCACAGGTTGTGGACGATCCCGAGCACGGTGTAGCAGTCCTTCACCGTGTCGACGAGCACGCGCAAGCCTCGCACGTCGTACAGCTCGTCGAACTCGAGGCCCTTCTGCAGCATCTTGCTGTAGATGCTGTAGATGTGCTTGGGACGCCCGCTGACCTCGCCGGCGACGCCCGCCGCGGCGATCTCGCGGCTGAGCGTGGCGATCGCCTCGGCGATGAACGTCTCGCGCTCGCCGCGGCGCTCGTCGAGCTCGCGCGCGATGCGCTTGTAGAGATCGGGCTCCAGGAACCGGAACGAGAGGTCTTCCAGCTCCCATTTGAGCTGCCAGATTCCGAGCCGGTTGGCGAGCGGCGCGTAGATGTCGAGCGTCTCGCGCGCGAGCGGGCGGCGGATCTCGTCGGACGCCTTGGCGAGGAACCGCAGCGTCTGGGTGCGGCTCGCAAGGCGGATGAGGACCACGCGGATGTCCTCCACCATTGCGAGCAGCATCTTGCGCAGGGTCTCCGCCTGCGAATGCTTACCCTTCTCGTCGGCCGCCGCGAGTCCGCGCGTGACGACCCGCAGGCGATTCAGCTTCGAAACGCCGTCGACGAGCGCCGCAACGGCGGCGTCGAAACGCGCGGCGAGCCGGTCGAGCGCGTCCGGCAGGTACTCCGGAACTGCGAAGAGCAGCCCGGCGGCGCGCGTCGCGGCGTCGATCCGCAGCTGGGCGAGGTTGGCGGCAAGCCCATACGCGTGGTCGAGCGCGGGCTCGCCGGTACCGAGGAGCTTTCCCTCGTACAGCGGCGCCGCGAACTCGAGCGCTCGCTCGACCACCGCGCGCTCGGACGCGTCGAGCCCGGCGAGCGCGGGCTCGAGTGCGGGCGGCGCTGACGTCGACGGCGCGTCGGCGGTAGGCTTTACGAGGGTGACCACAGGGGAAAACGCGGCTCGCGGAAGGGTGGAGATGTTACCGGACGGGCGCCGTGGCGTCCGTCATAATCGCGAGCCGTGAGCACTTCGCCCGTGAGCGCGTGACGCTGTTCCGCAGCTGGCGCCGCAAGCGCCTCGTCCGCGCGGCGCGCATCGACGATGCGTTGTGGCGCCGCGTCATCGCCGGCCTGCCGTTCCTCGCCGGAATGAGCGACGACGAGCTCGGTCGTCTCCGGGAGCTCGCCCTCCTCTTCGTGCACGAGAAGGAGATGCACGGCGCCGGCGGGCTCGAGCTCACCGACGAGATCCGCCTCGCGATCGCGGTGCAGGCGGTGCTGCCGGTGCTCAACCTCGGGCTCGACCCGTACGAGGGTTGGGTCGGCGTCGTCGTGTATCCGGGCGAGTTCCGCGTGCGCCGCAGAGAGCTCGACGAGGACGGCGTCATGCACGAATGGGACGACGAGCTGTCGGGCGAAGCGTGGCCCGGCGGGCCGGTGCTCCTCTCCTGGGAGGACGTGGCGCTCGGCAACGCCGCGCCCGAACAAGGCGGCGAGCCCGGCTACAACGTCGTCATCCACGAGTTCGCGCACAAGATCGACATGCTGAAGGGCGAGGCCGACGGCTACCCTACGCCCCACCGGGACATGGACCGCACCGCGTGGGGGCGCGCGCTCGAATCGGCCTATGCGCGGTTCGTCGGGATGGTGGAGCGAGAGCAGGAAACGCTGCTCGATCCGTACGCCGCCGAGCACCCGGCGGAGTTCTTCGCGGTCGCGAGCGAGGCGTTCTTCACCGATCCGCACGCGCTGAAGAAAGAGTTCGGGGCGCTCTACGACCAGCTCGCGCTCTTCTACCGGCAGGATCCGGCGGCGCGGCTGCCGCCGCGTTAACCCCGCAGCAGAAAGTCGCGGACGATCGCGATCTGGTCGGCATGCATCAGCGTCGGCGCGTGACCGATGCCGCGCAGCTCCACGGCTTCCGCGTGCGGGCCGGTGGTCTTCATCCGCTCGACGGTCTCGCGCATGAGGAGGTCGGACAGGCCGCCGCGGATGACGAGCGTCGGGCACTTCACCGCCTCCCACACCGGCCACAGCTCGACGTCCTTGTGCGGCGCGCCGGCGTTGAACGGCTCGGCGATCCTGGGATCGTAGTGCGCGCGGTAGGTCCCGTCGGGCTCCTGCCGCACGTAGTGCTCGGTCAGGAGCCGCCACTCCGCGTCGCTGTGCGGGCCGAAGAACATGCTCACGGTCCGCACGTACTGGACCGCGGTCTCGAACGTCGGGAACGTCGGCGCCCTGCCGACGTAGGTACCGATCCGGTTGAGCGATACGCCGGTGATGACCGGCCCGGCCTCGTTGAGCACCATCCGCCGGATCGGCGCTTGCTCGAGCGACGCGAGCGCCATCCCGATCAGCCCGCCCATCGAGGTGCCGACCCAGTCGACCGACTCCACCCCGAGCCGCGCGATCAGCGTGATGACACTATTGATATAGGTCGGCGTCGCGTAGTCCGCCGGATTCCTCAGCCAGTCGCTCCCGCCTCGTCCCGGCATGTCTGGGCAGACCACGCGATAGCGGTCGGCGAGCGCCTTGGCGAGCGGGTCGAAGTCGCGCGCGGTGCGGGTCAGGCCGTGCACGCAGACGAGGACGCGCGGATTCTCCCGGTCACCCCACTCGACGTACGAGAGCCGATGCAGGCCCGAGAGGCTCGCGCACAGCACGCTGTCGCGGCGGAACTGTTCGGTCACCGGTGCTTCCTCCAAGAAACGCCAACGCAGAGCGCGCAGCGCACGCGGAGGACGGAGTCAACCCGTCTCCGCGACTTCGGCGCCCTCTGCGTTGGAATTCCTAGTGCCGCGCGGTCTGGAGCCAGTGCCGCGCCACGAGCGCGGCGATCTCCCGTGCCTCGGGCGCGGCCAGCTCGAGCACGAAGCCGCCGCCCGGCAACTCGGCGAGCACCGTTTTCAGCTTGATCGAGTAGACGTTCGCGGCATTCACCTTGAAGCCGTAGGCCGCGTAGCGGCTCCGCTCGACCGCGGTCTCGTCGGGCGGGCTCTCGTCGAACCAGATCCACTCCGCCGCGAAGCGCGCCGCCAGCCGGTCGAGCTCCGCCAGCAGATCGCGATCGATTGGCTCGCGCGGATCGAGCTCGGCGTAGGCTGCGCGCTCGCCGGAGACCGTCCACCGTTCCACCCACTCGCCTTCGACCCCGTCGGTCGCCTCGAGCACCGTCGCGCCGTCGCGGCGCTCGGCACGGAACAGCGCGTGCTGGGCGGCAGTGACCGCGTAGCCGATCCACTCTCCGGGGCGCCGGTGCCGGCAGACGATCGCAATCGCCAGCGTCCCGTCCGCGGCAACGCGCAGCTCGCAAGCGCCCCCGCGTTCCGGCGCCCGGTCGGTGGATTGATCCGCGAGCCGCCCGGCCTGGATCGTTGCGCGTCCCCCTGCCCCGCCCTGCTCCGTCCACTGCACCTCGACGACGAGGTCGGGGAGCTCGGCCGACGCGGCAACGAAGGGCGGATAAGGCACCCCCGCCGACTTCAGCCGCCAGTCGAGCCGGCCGTCGGTGTGGAGCTCGCGGTACGGCTCGCCGAACTCCGCCTCGAGCAGCTCGTTCGCGCGGCGACGGTAAGCCGCGAGCCGCGCCGCGTCGCCCTCGACGGTGATGGTCGCTGTAACACGCCGTCCCATGACGCTCCGAGTATATCAAGCGCTCTTCCGGCGCCGGCGCACCACGACATGGCCCGCCCGCACTCGTCCGGTGCGGATGGATGCCCCGGGAAGCGACGGTCCCCCGCGACACGCACTGGCACGGGCGTTGCTCGCGGCTTCCGACGGTGCGCTAGACTAGAAGCGGTCCGCTGAGCGCGTTCGATCCCGATGACGGCCAATCCGAAGCTCTTCTTCGACGAGATGCGGGGTCTCACCGGGGACGTGCTGCCGCACTACCGGCCCTACGTCGAATGGGTCGAAAAGCTCCCGCCCGAGTATCTGGCGCAGAAGCGGCAGGAAGCGGATGTGCTGTTCCAGCGCGTCGGCATCACTTTCGCCGTCTACGGGGAGGACGCCGGCACCGAACGGCTGATTCCCTTCGACATCGTCCCGCGGATCATCCCGGCCGCCGACTGGCAGCGGCTCGAGCGCGGACTTGCGCAGCGGATGCGCGCCCTCAACCTGTTCCTGCGCGACATCTACAACGAGGGCGCGATCCTGAGGGAAGGGATCATTCCCGCGCGGAAGGTCCTCGAGAACGCGCAGTACCGCTCGGTGATGAAGGGGATGCGGGTGCCGGGCGACACCTACGCGCACATCGCCGGGGTCGACATCGTGCGCGCGGGCGAAGGCGAGTTCTACGTCCTCGAGGACAACCTCCGAGTGCCGTCGGGCGTGTCGTACATGCTCGAGAATCGCAAGATGATGATGCGGCTCTTCCCCGAGGTGTTCGCGCGGAACGAGGTCGCGCCGATCGACCACTATCCGGATCTGCTCCTCGATACGCTGCGCCAGGTCGCGCCCGCCGGCGTGAGCAACCCGACGGTGGCGCTGCTCACGCCCGGCTCGTACAACTCGGCGTACTTCGAGCACACGTTCCTCGCGCAGCAGATGGGAATCGAACTCGTGGAGGGCCAGGACCTGATCGTCCGCGACGAGACGGTCTACATGCGCACGACGCGCGGCCCGAAGCGCGTCGACGTGATCTACCGGCGCGTCGACGACGACTTCCTCGATCCGCAGGTGTTCCGGCCGGACTCGCTGCTCGGCGTGGCGGGGCTCTTCTCCGCGTACAAGGCGGGGCGGGTCACGCTCGCCAACGCGATCGGCACCGGCGTCGCCGATGACAAGTCGATGTATCCGCACGTGCCGGAGATGATCGAGTACTACCTCGGCGAGAAGCCGATCCTCAACAACGTCCCGACCTGGCAGCTGCGGAAGAAGGAGGACCTGCACCACGTCCTCGACCGCCTCCACGAGCTGGTGGTGAAGGAGGTGCACGGATCGGGCGGCTACGGGATGCTGGTGGGACCGACCTCGACGATGGCGCAGCGCGCCGAGTTCCGCGAGCGGATCCTCGCGAACCCCGAGAAGTACATCGCCCAGCCGACGCTCGCGCTGTCGACCTGCCCGACGTACGCGGAAAGCGGCGTCGCGCCGCGTCACGTGGATCTCCGGCCGTTCGTGCTGTCGGGCAGGGAGATCCGGATGGTCCCCGGCGGGCTCACCCGCGTCGCGCTGAAGGAGGGCTCGCTGGTCGTCAACTCCTCGCAGGGCGGGGGGACGAAGGACACGTGGGTGCTGGAGAAGTAGCCGCCGCCCGTGCTCAGCCGAACCGCCAACGATCTCTACTGGATGTCGCGCCACACCGAGCGCGCCGAGAACACCGCGCGCATGCTCGACGTGACCTATCGCATGTCGCTGCTGCCTTACCGCATGATGGCGCCGGGCGAGAAATGGGCCGAACCGTGGGCGCTGCCGCTGATCATCAGCGGGCTCGCGACGAGCTACTACCAGCGGTACTCGGACCTGTCGCCCGAGAACGTCCTCCATTTCATGGTGCTCGACGCCTCCAACGCGACCTCCGTCTACGCCTCGCTCCAGATCGCCCGCGAGAACGCCCGGGCGCAGCGCGGCGCGATCACGATCGAGATGTGGGAGAGCCTCAACCAGACCTGGCTCGAGATGCGGGGCAAGACCTTCGCCGACGTCACCGCGCGCGGCGTCTCGGGGTTCTTCGACTGGGTGAAGGACCGCTCGCACCTCTTCCGCGGCATCACCTTCGGCACCATGATCCGCGACGAAGGCTACAGCTTCATCCGCCTCGGCACGTTCCTCGAGCGCGCCGACAACACGGCGCGCATCCTCGATGCGAAATACCACACGCTGCTCCCGAGCATCCAGGACGTCGGCGGCGCCGTCGACTACTACCAGTGGTCGGCGCTGCTGCGCTCGGTCTCGGCGTTCAGCTCCTACCGCAAGATCTACCGCGACGTGATCACGCCGCTGCGTGTCGCCGAGCTCCTGATCCTGCGCGACGACGTGCCGCGGAGCCTCCATCACTGCATGAACGCGATCTACGAGATCCTGCAGGGGCTGTGCGACGAGGACCGGCTCGAGCCCGAGCGCCTGGCGGGCGAGATCCACGCGCAGCTCCATTACGGCAAGACCGAGCGGATCTTCAAGGTCGGACTGCACGAGTACCTGCTCGAATTCCTCGACCAGATCGGGGCGCTGAACGTCGAGCTCAACAAGCACTTCCTCGTCCCGACGTATGCCTGACCGACGCGCGTGGCATACGTCTCGCTCCGCGGTGCTCCCCCTCGCGTAGAATCGCGCCTTCGCCGGACGGGAAGAGCGCAAGCGAATGACCTACTGCGTGGGCGTGCTGCTCGAGAGCGGCATGGTGTTCGCCTCCGACTCGCGCACCAACGCGGGCGTGGACCACGTCTCGAGCTTCCGCAAGATGACGGTCTACGAGCGCCCGGGCGACCGCGTCGTCGTCATCCTGAGCTCGGGCAACCTGTCGGTCACGCAGAACGCCATCAACCTTCTCGAGAGCCAGGCGCGCCGCGGGGAGAGCGCGTCCAGTCTCTGGACCGCGCCGTCGATGTTCGACGTCGCGACCATGCTCGGCGACGCCTTGCGCGATGTGAAGCGTCGCGACGCCGCGTATCTCGCGCAGAACAACATCGACGCCAACGTCAACTTCATCCTCGGCGGGCAGGTGAAGGGCGAGCGGCAGCGGCTCTTCATGCTCTACCAGGAGGGCAACTTCATCGAGGCGATGACGGAGACGCCGTACTTCCAGATCGGCGAGACGAAGTACGGCAAACCGATCATCGACCGCGTGGTCAAGCCCTCCACCACCCTGATCGACGCCGCCAAGTGCGTGCTGATCTCGTTCGACTCGACCATGCGGTCGAACGTGTCGGTCGGCCTGCCGATCGACCTCGTGACCTACTCCAGGGACTCGCTCCGTCTGCAGATGCAGCGGCGCATCACCGAGACCGATCCCTACTTCACCATGATCCATCACCAGTGGGGCGAAGGCCTGCGGCGGGTGTTCGCGCAGCTGCCGGATCCGTACTGGGAAGACTCGCTGTCGTGACCGCCGGGAGCGGGGACGCGGCGCGAGCGTGCCGCACCGCGCGCCCCTCCCTCTTCACCGTTCCCCGCGCCATCGCATGACCATTCGCGCCGCCATCCACCACCGCACGCTCTACAGCTTCGACCGCGCGGTCGGGCTCTCGCCGCACGAGATCCGGCTCCGCCCGGCGCCCCACTGCCGGACGCCGATCGCGAGCTACAGCCTGCGCGTCGCGCCGGAGAAGCACTTCGTCAACTGGCAGCAGGACGCCTACGGAAACCACGTCGCGCGCTTCGTCTTCCCCGAGCCGGCGCGCGCGCTCGATATCACCGTCGACCTCGTCGCCGACATGACGGTGATCAACCCGTTCGATTTCTTCGTCGAGCACTGGGCCGAGCACTTCCCGTTCGACTATCCGCCGCAGCTCGCCGCGGAGCTCGCGCCCTACTTCGAGCGTGAGACGCCCGGGCCGCTCCTCGAGCGGTGGCTCGCCGAGTTCCGGAGCGAGGGGCTCAGGCCCGGCGGCAACACCGTCGACTTCCTGGTGGACCTCAACCAGCGCCTTGCCCGGCGCGTGAAATACCTGGTGCGCATGGAACCCGGCATCCAGACGCCGGAGGAGACCCTCGCGCTCGCCGCCGGCTCGTGCCGCGACTCGGGATGGCTGCTCGTACAGATCCTCCGCCAGCTCGGGCTGGCGGCACGGTTCGTCTCGGGATACCTCGTCCAGCTCGTCGCCGACGTGAAGCCGATCGACGGCGCGGCGGGCCCGGGCGCGGATTTCACCGATCTTCACGCATGGGCCGAGGCCTATCTCCCGGGCGCGGGCTGGATCGGGCTCGACCCGACCTCGGGGATGCTCGCCGGAGAAGGCCACATCCCGCTTGCCGCCACGGCGTTCCCATCGAGCGCCGCACCGGTCACCGGCTTCACCGACGTCTGCAACTCCGAGTTCGCTTTCGAGATGAAGGTGACGCGGATCCACGAGGATCCCAGGGTCACCCGCCCGTACCCGGATGCGCAGTGGGCGGAGATCGACGCGCTCGGACGGGCGGTGGACCGCGAGCTCGACGCGGCCGGCGTGCGGCTCACCCAAGGCGGTGAGCCGACCTTCGTCTCGGTCGACGACATGGACGGCGCGGAGTGGAACTTCACGGCGCTCTCGCCGAAGAAGTGGGAGCTCGCCGATGCGCTCGCCCGGCGGCTGCGCGACCGGTTCGCGCCCGGCGGCCTCCTCTTCTACGGCCAGGGCAAGTGGTATCCCGGCGAGCCGGTCCCGCGCTGGGCGCTCGGTCTGCACTGGCGGCGCGACGGCCGCCCGCTTTGGCGCAACGCCGCGTTGATTGCCGGCGAGATCACGCCGTCTGCCGATACGGAGCGCGCGGCGTCGAAAGGCGAGCATGCCGACGCCTTCGTTCGCACGCTCGCCCGCGAGCTCGGGCTCGACGAGGGCCACGCGATCGCCGCGTACGAGGACCCGCTGCCGCTCCTCGAGATCGAGGCCGGCTTGCCGGATAACGTCGACCCGGCAAAGGTGCTGCTCGGCGGCCATGAGGATCGCGCGCGGTTGCGTCGCGCCCTCGAGCACGGCGTGGACAAGCCTGTGGCCTACGTCCTCCCCGTTCGCGCGCTCCCGCCCGAGCTGCGGCCCGCGCCCGGGCCCGTCGCCCCGGCGAGCTGGCGCACCGAGTGGCGCAGCTCGCCCTGGCCGCTCAAGCGAACCCGGCTATTTCTCCTCGCCGGCGATTCGCCGGCGGGCCTCAGGTTGCCGCTTGCCTCCCTGCCTGAGCGGCTGCCCGAGGAGATCGAGCCCGAGTTCGCGCGCGACCCGTTCGATTTCCGGGACGATCTTCACGACGCGCACGTCCGCTCGGAAAAGAAGAAGCACGCGCGGCCGAAGGCGCTGCCGACGCCGCGCGAGGTCGTGCGCACCGCGCTCGTCGTCGAGGTACGCGGCGGACGCCTGCATGTCTTCCTGCCGCCGGTCACGCACCTCGAGGACTGGATCAATCTCGTCGCCGCGGTCGAACACGTCGCCGAGGCGCTCGGCCGGCCGGTGCGCGTCGAGGGCTATCCGCCGCCCACCGACCCGCGGCTGCGCTCGCTCGCGGTCACGCCGGACCCCGGCGTGATCGAGGTGAACATTCACCCGTCGTCGAGCTGGGACGAGCTCGCGGCGAACACCGTCGCGCTCTACGAGGAGGCACGGTCCACGCGGCTCGGCACCGAGAAGTTCATGCTCGACGGGCGCCATTCGGGAACCGGCGGCGGGAATCACATGACGCTCGGCGGCGCGACGCCCGCCGAAAGCCCGTTCCTCCGCCGGCCCGACCTCCTCAGGAGCGTCGTCACCTACTGGCAGAATCATCCTGCGCTCTCGTATCTCTTCTCGGGGCGCTTCGTCGGCCCGACGAGCCAGGCACCGCGCGTCGACGAAGCGCGCGACGACCAGCTGTACGAGCTGGAGATCGCGTTCCAGCAGATGGGGGAGCGGATCCGCCCGGGCGCCGAGGCCGACTTCCCGTGGCTCGTCGACCGGCTGCTGCGCCACCTGCTCGTCGATCTGACCGGCAACACGCACCGCGCCGAGTTCTCCATCGACAAGCTCTACTCGCCCGACTCGCCGACCGGGCGCCTCGGGCTTCTCGAGCTGCGGGCGTTCGAGATGCCGCCGCACCCGCGCATGGCGCTCGTGCAGGCGCTGCTGGTGCGCGCGCTCGTCGCGCGGTTCTGGAAGGAGCCCTACCGGGGCAGCCTGGTCTACTGGGGAACGCAGCTCCATGACCGCTGGCTGCTGCCCCATTTCTGCCACCAGGACATCCGCGACGTCGTGATCGATCTCGCGGCCGCGGGATTTCCGCTGCGGGAGGAATGGTTCGCGCCTTTCATCGAGTTCCGTTTCCCGCGCTACGGCGCGGTGACCTATGCGGGCGTGACGCTGGAGCTCAGGCAGGCAATCGAGCCCTGGCACGTGCTCGGCGAAGAGATGGCGGGCACGGGCACCGCACGATACGTCGACTCGTCGGTCGAGCGGCTGCAGGTGAAGGTCAGCGGCATGACCGGCGAGCGCCATGTCGTGAGCTGCAACGGCCGGCCGGTGCCGCTCGCGCCGACCGGGGTACACGGCGAGTTCGTCGCCGGCGTACGTTACAAGGCCTGGGCGCCGCCGTCGGCGCTGCATCCGACGATCGGCGTGCACACGCCGCTCGTGTTGGACATCGTCGACGGCTGGAGCGGTCGCGCGATCGGAGGCTGCACCTATCACGTCTCGCACCCGGGCGGCCGCAATTATGAAACCTTCCCGGTCAACGCCAACGAGGCCGAGGCGCGGCGGTTCGCGCGCTTCTGGGCTCACGGCCATACCCCCGGGCCGATGACGGTGCCGCGCGAGCCGCCGAACCGGAGCTTCCCTTTCACGCTCGATCTGCGCTATCGGCCAGGCACGCGGTAGGCCCGCCGCGACGGACGCCGCGGGAACGACTCGCCTGCCGCGGCGTTCGACACGGGGGTCGGCGGGGCTTGACACCCACCTATGCCGCCGTCATGATCCGCGGGGGCGCCGCCGCGGCGCGCATCCCGTGGCGATCAACAACAACGCACCGGAGTAGCTGGATCATGGCCCGCAAGCCCGCCTCCACCCGGCCGATGTACGGCATCACCCGGGTCGATCACGAGCGCTCGCGCACCCACGCGTGGCGCGTCACCATCCAGCGCCGCGGCAAGATCCACGTCGGCCACTTCTCGGACGGCGTGTACGGCGGCCGGCAGAAGGCGCTCGCCGCGGCCAAGAAGTATCGCAACCAGCTGGTCGCCAAGAATCCGCCGCTGTCCCGGCGCCAGTACTGCTCGATCCTGCGGAAGAACAACCGGTCGGGGCTCGCGGGCGTGTCGTTCCACTCCGAGGTGATCGAGACGGGGCACGGACCGGTCGAGCGGCGATTCTGGATCGCGCGTCTGCCGCTCGAGCCCTGGCGGACCAAGCTCGTGAAGTTCTCGGTCGCCAAGTATGGCGCCGCGGAGGCCTTCCGCCGCGCGGTCAAGGCGCGCCAGGATGCGCTCGACGGTCTGTCGGGCACGTTCAGCCCGAACGCCCCGCTCGCCCAGGCGGCGACCCGGCGCTAGGCCAAAAGAGCTAGCCGCCGGGGCACGACACTTGCAGGGGGAACGACAACGTGGGCGGCTCTGCCCCGAACTCTTGAGCCAAGCAGTCATCGAGGCCGCCGCCAGTACCGGGGATTCCCTTCGCGGTGCCGCGTGATGCTCGTGCCACCATCCGCGAGCTTCACGGTAACCGCGCCGTCACGGTCGGTGCGCCAGATGCTCGCGCCCGCGGCCGTGTAGCGCTCGAGCACCTCCTGCTTCGGGTGGCCGAAGCGGTTCCGGTAGCCGACGGTGAACACCGCGTGCGCCGGCCGCACGGCGCGCAGGAACGCGGGCGACGACGACGTCCCGCTCCCGTGATGGGGCACGAGCAGCGTCGCCGCCTCCAGCGCGTTGTCCCCGGCAACGAGCGTCCGCTCGTCGTGCTCCTCGATGTCGCCCGTGAGCAGCACTGCGCCGTGCCGCGTCTCGACCCGCAGCACGCAGCTGCGCGAGTTCGCCTTGAGCCACGGATCGTCGTAGCTGCCGGCCGTCGGGTGCAAGAGCGCGAACCTCACGCCGTCCCACTCCCAGCGGGCGCCGGCCCGGCACGGCAGAGCGAACGGCGCGAGACCCCGCGCCGGATGCGCCGCGGAGAGCGAAGACCAGAGCACGCCCGTCGGGAGCGTGCGCATCACCGAGACCGCACCGCCGGAGTGGTCGACGTCGTCGTGCGTGACGACGATGGCATCGAGCCGCGCGAGCCCTTCGCCACGCAGGAACGGGACGACCACGCGGCTGCCGGCGTCGGCGTCGATGCCGTAAGCGGGTCCCGCGTCGTAGAGCACGGCGTGGTCCTTCGTCCGCACGAGTGCCGCGAGTCCCTGTCCGACGTCGAGAAACGTGATCGAGGCCGTTCCGGCTTCCGGCTGCGGGGGCGGCAGCGCGAACATGGGCAAGGTAAGGAGCGGCGCGGCGTACCGCGCGGGAACGCCCCGCGGGGCGAGCCACCACGCGATGCCGAGGAGCGCGAGCGCAGCCGCCCATGCCGTCGGCGCGTGGCTCTGCCAGATGGCGCCCGGGAGCCGGCCGAGCCAGTCGAGCACGGGCATGAGCGCGAGAATCACCGCGTGCGCGAGCTCGGCAAGCCATGCGCCGGGGAGCACTGCCGCGAGCAGCGCGAGCGGCGTCACCACGAGGCTCACGACCGGGATCGCGACCGCGTTCGCCACCGGCGAGACCGCCGAGACCTGCTGGAAGAGCACGAGGAGCAGCGGCGCGAGTCCGACCGTGATCGCCCATTGCACGCGGCCCCAGCGGAGCGCCCAGTGCTCGGCGCGAAGGGTGGAAACGCCCGCATAGAGCATCAGCGCGACGGCGGCGAACGAGAGCCAGAAGCCGGGCGACACGACGGCCCACGGGTCGCCGACGAGCACGACCGCCAGGGCGATGGCGAGGACGCGCGAGGACGACTGCAGCCGGCCCAGCCAGAGCGCCGCGGCGACGACGGTGATCATGTACAGCGTCCGCTGCGCCGGCACTGCGAATCCGGCCAGCAGCGTGTAGCCGAGCGCCGCAAGGAACGCTGCCGCGGCGGCCGCCTTCGGGGCGGGGAGCGCGAGCGCGAGACGCGGGCGCCGTCGCCACGCCCAGACGACAATCGCGGCCGCGAGCCCCGAGATCATCGTGACGTGCAGGCCCGAGATCGACATCAGGTGGCCCACGCCCGTCCGGGTGAACGTCTCCCAGTCGACGGCCTCGATCGCGCGCTGGTCGCCGATGGCGAGCGCGATCACCACGCCGGCGTAGCGGTGTTCCGGAAGCGCGTCCCAGAGCTTCATCCGGACGTGCTCGCGCAACCGCTCGATCGCGTAGCCCGGGCGATACACCATCTCGGCCAGCCGGAGACGCTCGCCTCGCGGGCGCACGTAGCCGGTCGCTCCGATGCCGCGCTCGAGCAACCACGCCTCGTAGTCGAAACCGTGCGGATTCGCGCTGCCATGCGGGAGGCGGAGCCGCACCGCCAGCCGCCAGCGCTCGCCCGCGCGGATCGGCAGCACCTCCTGGAACTCCTCGGGGGTGAGGCCGTTGTACCAGGAGAGCAGGACCCGCCCCGGGGCACGGAATGCCGCCGCGCCCGGTCCGGCCGTCGCCGCGTCCTCGACCGCGAACTCGAAGCGCACGCCGCGCTCAAAGGGTTGCGGGAGGGTGGCGACGACGCCGGTGAGCGTGACGTCGCGCCCCTCGAGGTCCGGCGCCAGGCGGTCGGCGAGGGCGAGCTTTGCAGCGGCCGCCGCCCATGCGAAGCCGAGGCCGGCGGCTGCGACCAGGAGGGCAACGCCTGCGGGTGCGGCCAGCCGGCCCGGAGCAGCCCGGCGCACGATCGCAGCGGCGGTGAACCCGAGCCCGAGCATGAGCACGACCGCCCAGCCGGGCAGCGTCGCCTGCTGCTGCAGCAGCCAGACGCCGAGCGCGAACGCAACGATGGCGAGTCTCATTCGCGGCCAGACGGAAGGGTTCCGACCTCAACGCCCGGTGCGGGGTCGCGGTTGATTCCGGTTTAGAATTTTTTCGTGCCCCGAAAATACTTCCGCAAGTACCTGCCCAGCCACGATTCGATCCGGTCCCACAGGCATTTCGCGAAGCTCGGCCGGCTCCTGCACCACCCGAACCTGTGGCATCTCAACCGGCATTCGGTGTCCGGCGGCGTCGCGGTGGGGATGCTATGCGGGCTGATCCCGGGGCCGTTGCAGATGCTGGGCGCCGCGCTGGTCGCGATCCCGCTCCGAGTGAACCTGCCGGTCGCGCTCGTCACGACGCTCTACACGAACCCGTTCACGATCGTGCCCCTGTATCTCGTCGCCTACTGGATCGGCTCGCTCATCACCGGCAGCACCGGCGCGATGGCCGAGCCGCCCGAGTTCTCGTGGACGCACGTCGGCGACTGGGTGAGCGCGCTCGTCGACTGGTCGCTCGCGCTCGGCAAGCCGCTCGTCA
>CAWGCC010000033.1:0-104577 GCA_963820965.1 uncultured beta proteobacterium
CTTCAGCAAAGAAAATGACGAGGCTTACGAGCGCTGCGACTTGTCGCGCTCGTTTTGCGCCTTGATCATCTCGCGCGCGCGCTGCCAGTCGTCGTCGGTCCAGCTGCGGAGATCGAAGAACGTGCCGCTGCCGGCGAGATGCCCGGCGCCGTCGAGCGCGATCGTCTGGCCGGTGAGCCACTCGCAGCCATCGGCCATCAGGAACGCGGCGAGATGCTGCAGTTCGGGCATGCGGCCGATGCGGCCCATCGGGTTCTTTCCCGCCGCGCGGTCCTCCAGCGTCTGGCCGGGGTTGAGCCGCGCGCCCGTGCTCTCGACCGGGAACGGTCCGGGTGCGATCGCGTTGAGCCGGATGCCGTATCGTCCCCATTCGACGGCGAGGGACTCGGTCATCACGTGCAAGCCCGCCTTCGACATTGCCGAGGGGACGACGTACGGCGAGCCGGTCCAGATCCAGGTGACGAGGATCGACACGACGGCGCCCTCGTGTCCGCCCGCGATCCAGCGCTTTCCGACCGAGTGCGTGACGAAGAACGTGCCGTGCAGGACGATGTTCGCGATCGCATCGAAGCCGCGCGCGGAGAGGTCCTCGGTGCGGCTGATGAAGTTGCCGGCGGCGTTGTTGACGAGACCGGTGAGCGGCCCGCCGTCATCCCAGATCGACTGGATCATTGCGTCGACCGCGGCGGCGTCGCGGATGTCGACCGCGTGCGCTTTCACCGAACCGCCGTGGGTTGCGACGAGCGCGGCCGCGGTCTCGTCCAGCACCGCCTTGCGCCGGCCGCACAAGTAGATATCGGCGCCCAGCTCGAGGTACTTGTCGGCGATCTCGCGGCCGAGGCCGGTGCCGCCGCCGGTGACCAGGATGCGCTTGCCCTTGAGGAGATCGGGTCGGAACATGAGCGGAACCGCCGGTGAACGCCGATGGACGCGGATTGTCGTGCGGATTCGCGATCGGTGCACGACGGGTTCGCTTTAGAATCCGGTCATGTCCCTTCCGCCGCCAGCCGTAGCAGGCATGCCGCTCGCCGAGGTCGACACCCCGGCGCTGCTCCTCGATCTCGACGCCTTCGAGCGCAACGTCGCGACGATGGCCGAGGCGGCGAGCGGCTTGCGGCTCCGCCCGCACGCGAAGTCGCACAAGTGCCCGGAGATCGCGCTCCGGCAGATCGCCGCCGGCGCGGTCGGCGTGTGCTGCCAGAAGGTGAGCGAGGCCGCGGCGATGGTGGACGGTGGCGTCGCCGACGTCCTCGTCTCGAACGAAGTCGTCGGCCGCGCCAAGCTCGTGCGGCTGGCGGAGCTGGCGAAGCGCGCGCGGGTGAGCGTCTGTGTCGACGCTGCCACCAACGTCGGCGACCTGGACGACGCGGCGCGCGCGGCCGGCGTGCGCATCGACGTCCTGGTCGAGGTCAACGTCGGCGCGAACCGCTGCGGCGTCGAGCCCGGCGAGCCGGCGCTGCGCCTCGCGCGCGCCGTGGCCGGGTCACGAAACCTCCGCTTCGCGGGTATCCACGCGTACCACGGCGCCGCGCAGCATCTGCGCCAGGTCGTAGAGCGCAGCGCCGCCATCGCGCTGGCGGCGGAGAAGACCCGCCGCACGCGCGATCTGCTCGAGGACGAGGGCCTCGAGTGCGAGAGCGTGACCGGCGCCGGCACCGGGACGTTCCCGTTCGAGAAGGCGAGCGGCGCGTGGACCGAGCTGCAGCCCGGTTCCTACATCTTCATGGACGCCGACTACGGGCGAAACGCCTGGGAAGGGTTCCCCCGTTTCCAGCAGAGCCTCTACATCTGGACGACCGTGATGAGCGCGCCGATCCCCGGACGCGCGGTGGTCGACGCCGGCCTCAAGGCGCACAGCTTCGATTCGGGGAATCCGGTCGTCGCCGACTGGCCGGGCGTGGAGTATGTCCGCGGCTCAGACGAGCACGGCGTGCTCAAGGTTTCATCGAGTGCGCGCGCGCCGGCGCTCGGCGAGAAGCTCAAGCTCATCCCGGGCCACTGCGACCCGACGGTGAACCTCTACGACTGGCTGGTTTGCTACCGGGGCGAGCGCGTCGAAGCGCTCTGGCCGGTGGCGGCGAGGGGCGCGTTTTACTGACTTGCGGCGCGCCGCGGGACCGGCTCGAGCAGCAGATCCCGCTTCGACGGGTTCCCCTGCGTGATCACCGGCGCGGCCTGCATGGTCGCGAACCAGACCTCGTTGCCGACCACCACCTTGGCGAAGATCCCGTACTGGGACGCCTTGTCGATCGCCGCGGCCGGATACTGGAGCTGGTAGGGCCAGCCGACCGGCTTCGGGTCGAGAAAGGTCAGTTCCGAGATCACGCTAGAGGGCGTCATCGGCCGCGACAGGTCGACGAGCTGCAGCACCACCTTGGCGTTCTTCGGGAACGAGGTCGCGCCGCGATAGTTGATCGTGCCGATGATCACGGTCTCGTCGCCGTCGGGATTGGCGAAGGCGAACGCCGCGGCGAGCGCGAGCAGGAAGGCAGAAATCCCGGCGAGGGTGCGGCGCATATTCAGGGCGGCTCCACGAAGGAACTGAACGCCACCTTAGCGTCTCGCCCTGGAGACAGCAAGCAGGCTCGGGCCGTTGTGCGGCGCCCGCGCGGCAAAATGCTCACGTTCATGGCGCGGGCCAGCCCGGGCCGACTCGTCAGCCGGCGGCGGCCTTCGCAGAGACAGGTGCGGCGGTGGCTCGCTCGCCGGGGAACGCGAGCGACGCGATCAGCGTCAGCACCGCGACCGCGGCGAGGATCGCGAAGAGCGGCTGAAAGTCGCCGTACGCGCGGTGCACCCAGGCGATCAGCGGCACCGCGGTCGCGCTCGCGCCGAACGACACCACGTAGCGCACCGAGTAGGCGCGCGCGCGCCACTCGTCGGCCGTGTAGCGAGCGATCATCGCGTCGTTGATCGGGATCTGGCCGAAGACGAAGAACATCATCGCCACGGCGACCGCGAGCATCGCGTAGCCGGAGAGCGAGCCGGCGGCGAGAAGCAGCGGCACCTGCATCAGCGCCACCACCACGAAGACGCTCTTCACCGACTTGCGGTCCATCCACCAGCCGACGAGGAGCTGCGCCATCGCGGCGATCAGGTAGGTCGCGCACACGAGGAGCCCGATCCCCAGGTTCGTGTCGGCGAGCGCGGCGAGCCGCTCGTCGAAGACCTTGGGCATCGAGACGGTCGTCGCATTGAAGATCAGGCCGCCGCAGGCGGTGGCCACCGCGACGACCAGGAATACCCGCGCGAGGAGGGCGCGCGGGATGCGCGCGTCGCTCTTCTTCGTCGAACCCTTTCCGAGCGTGACGCCGCGCGCGGCCCACACGAACCCGAAGCCCGCGGCGATCGCGAGCGCCCCCGGGGCGAAGAACGCCGCGCGCCAGCCGGCCAGGTCGGCGAGCGCGCCGGTCAGCAGCGCGGCGAACGCGAGCCCCGCGTTGCCCCATACGCCGTTCACGCCTAGCGTGCGGCCGAGATTCGGCTGGTTCGAGACGAGCATCGCGATGCCGACCGGGTGATAGATTGCCGCGAACATCCCGATCGCGGTGAGGCCGAGCGCCAGCTCGACGGGCGTGCGCGCGAACCCGGTCAGGATGGTTGCGGCGCCGATGCCGAAGAAGAAGAGCTTCATCATCCCGCTGCGGCTCCAGTGGTCGGCGACCCACCCGGCGGGGATGGAGAACGCGCCGAACGCGATGAAACCGCCGAGCGCGAGCGGCAGGAGCTCGGCGTACGGCCGTTGCCACGCCGCGCCGATCGCGAGCACCGCGGTCGGGAAGATCAGCATCGCGAGATGATCGACGAAGTGGCCGACGTTCAGGAACAAGTCGAGGCGCGGGGGATTCTGCATGCGTGCATCTTAGCGGCGGCAGCGCCGGCCGGCACGCGAGAGTCTGACAAGATCTATCGCGGTTCGGCCAGTCCCCGGATGTGCATCACGACCCCGGCCGCCGCAAGCCCGGCTGCGAACGCCACCGGATACCCGGCGAGCGGTCCCCACGCCGGCAACGCCGACGCGACGACGAAATGGAACGCGCCGAAAGCGAACAGGCCCGACAGGAACCCGGCGAGGAGGCGAACGGTCGCGTCGCTCCCGTGCAGCGCGAGGGTGAAGGCCGGCAGCACCGAGCCGGTGATCGGGAACGCGAGCAGGATTCCGGAGACGCGCGGGCCGAACAGGCTGGCGCCGAGCGTGACCGCCGCGGCGATGGCGAGCGCCGCGGCGACGCGCACCGCGAGCTCCGTTCCGGGGATCCGCACCGGTCCGGTGGCCGGCTTGACCGCCGGGAGGGTTGCGAGCATCAGCCCGAGCGCGACTACGGTAGCGCCGGCGCCGGCGAGCGGCCGCATCGGGACGGCACCGAGCACCGCAGCGCCCGCGATGAACGCCATCCAGCCGAGGAGGAGGGAAACGCCCCACCGAAACCGCCGCGCCGAGTGCGCGAACACGAAGCAATGCAGCGCCGCCGCGCCGGTCACCTGCAAGGTCGTGGCGGCGGCGTCGGCCGCGAAGCGCACGCCCTGGTCGATCGCGAGGAAGACGCTGATCGGCCCGGCGATGAGCGGCAGGCCGCTAATCCAGCCCGTGGCCCCGTGTCCCCACCGGCGTCCCGCGACGCTTGCGAGCCAGACGACGAGCGGGACGAGCGCGAGCTTGAGGAGGGCGGCCATCGAGTCCGAACGGGGCGGCGAATGATACCCTCGCGCGCGCATGACCCCGAGAAGCACGAACCCCGACGACTACATGCGGGTGCCGCGGCCGATCGCCGCGATGGCGAAAGACTTCCCGCACCGCCATCACATCCCGGTCGCCCGCCATGAGCGCGGGCAGCTCGTGTACGCCGTCTCGGGGGTGATGACGGTGACGACGCCGCACGGCACGTGGGTCGTGCCGCCGCAGCGCGCGGTGTGGGTGCCGCCGCGCACCGACCACGAGAGCCGGATGTCGGGGCGCGTGCAGATGCGCACGCTGTATCTGCGGCGCGATGCGGCGGCCAGGCTGCCGCGACGCTGCTGCGTCATGAACGTGACTCCGCTCCTCCGCGAGCTGATCCTCGCGGCGACGGAGATGCCGCTCGCTTACGGCGAGCGCGGGCGCGACGCGCGAGTGATGCGTCTCGTCCTCGACGAGCTGCGGACGGCGAGCGATCTGCCGCTGCACCTCCCGCGCCCGAGCGATCGCAGGCTGGCGCGCATCTGCGACGCCATCCTGAAGGCGCCCGCGGACGCGCGGCCGCTCGAGGCATGGGCGAGCACCGTCGGCGCGAGCGTGCGGACGCTCGCACGCCGCTTCCGCCACGAGACCGGGATGAGCTTCGCCGCGTGGCGGCAGCAGGCGCGGTTGCTCGAAAGCCTGCGGCGTCTTGCCGCCGGCGAGCCGGTGACGAAGGTCGCGCTCGACTGCGGCTATGCGAGCGCGAGCGCGTTCGGTGCGATGTTCCGACGCGCGCTCGGCGTCGCGCCGAGCGCGTATTTCGCCGCATCGGTCGCCGCGGCAGGGCCTGTCCCGACACTTCGCTAGTCAGCCGGGAGCGGTCCGGTCCAATCGCCATCCCTGGATCCCGGCGTGCGCCGGGATGACGCGCTAACGCGCGTCATTTCATCGCCGCGATCAGCGCGGCGAACTCGGCGCGGTCGAGCTTGCCGTCCCGGTCCGCGTCGAACCTGTCGAACCGCTGCGCGAGGCCCGCGAGCTGCGACGCCTCGGCCCTGGTGAGGAAACCGTCGCGGTCGGCGTCGAGCTGCGCGAACCGCGCGTCGGCTTCGGTGCGGGTCGTGCCCTGTGCGAAGAGGGGACCGGCAGTGATGCCGAGCGCGAGCACCGATGCGGCGAGAAACCTGGGTGTCAGCATGCGTCGTTACCTTCGTTCCGTTCGGGAGAGGGCCGGTCGCTGCCGGCGCGTGCAGGTGTTGCAGGGAGGGATCATGCCCGTCGACGTTTGCACCGGCGTGACCGCGGCGTGAAGAAATCCGAAGCGTCGCTCTGCGGCGACGGATTTCCGGGCGCCGGAGAGATACCGCCGCGAGATCAGCGGCGTCGGTCGTCGGCGCTGGCCGACAGAATCACGCGATCGAGTCGAGCGCCTGCCGGAGATGCGCGATCGAGGTATTGCCGCCCGAGAGGACGAGACCGATCTTCCGGCCGGCGTGCAGCGCGCGCAGACGATGCGCGCAGGCGAGCACCGCACCCGCCGCGGACTCGGCGAGCGTGTGACACCGCTCGATCCACCACGCCGTGGCGCGCCGGATCTCGTCCTCGCCGACGACCTGGAAGTCCGCGAGATGCTCGCGCAGGATCGCGAGCGTCAGCGCCGCGGCGCGGCCGGTCGAGAGCCCTTCGGCGAAGGTCTCGTTCGGCCGCGTTTCGATCCGGCCGCTCGCCCACGAGTCGTGGACGGCGGGCGCCGCGGCCGCCTGCACGGCGATGACGCGGAGGCGCGGGTTCATGTGCCGCGCGGCGATGCACGTGCCCGAAGCGCCGCTGCCGAGGCCCACCGGCACGACGATCGCTTCCAGGCCCGGCTCGTCCTCGATCATCTCGACCGCATAGGTGCCGACGCCGGCGACGAGCGCCGGCTCGTCCGCCGAGTGCACGAATCGCAGGCCGTCCCGCGCCGCGATCGCCTCCGCGTTCGCGACGGCGTCGTCGAACTTGGCGCCCCGCTCGGCGATCTCCGCGCCGAAGCCGCGGATCGCCGCAAGCTTGCTGCGGTTCGCGCCCTCCGGGACGCAGATGACCGCGCGCACGCCGAACTTGCGCGCGCTCCAGGCGATCGACTGGCCGTGGTTGCCGGTGCTCGCGGTGACGACACCGCGCCGCCGGTCGGCTGCGTCCAGGCTCGCGACCAGATTGACGCCGCCGCGCACCTTGAACACGCCGATCGGCTGGTAGTTCTCGTGCTTGACGTAGGCCTCGCACCCGAGCAGTTCGTCGAGCGCCGGATAGCGAAAAAGCGGCGTGCGGGGCAGATGCGGCGCGATCCGCTCGCGCGCGGCGAGGATGTCGGCGAAAGTGGGTGGGCTCATCGTTCCATCGTCATGTCGACGTTCAGCGGGACGACGATCCTAGCCGCGCAGCCGGTCGATGATCTTCCGCTCGTAGCATGCGTTTCGCGACAGCGCGCGCGAACGCCTCGCGCCGAGCCGGGTGCGAAGCAGCGCGAGCTTGGTCAACGCGCGCGCCCGCTCGGCGGCATCGGCGAGGACGGCGAGCCTGTCCTGCAGCTCGGCGATCTCCCGCCGCTCCAGCACTTCGGGCGGGACGAACCCGGCGTTCTTCAGGATGCGGTATCCGATCCTCGCCTCCGGCGGGACGAGGCGGTCGTCGTCGAGCGCGAGCGGCTGGCCCGCGCCCGGCAGGTCGTCGAAGTCGCCGCGACGGATCGCTTCCTGAATGCGCTCCTCCACCAGGGCTTCGGGCAAGAAGACGGGTCCACAACGCGACATGGCGCGAGCCTAACAGCCCGATGCCGCGCCGGAAAGCCGATCGGAGAACGTGGCGGCTGCGCTCGCTGGCATTCCGCGCGCCTTGGGCACACAATGCAACAAATCCCGCGCCAATGTGTCTGTCCCCGACGGAGGTGCGCCCATGATATCGCGCTCGCTCGCAACGCTCGTCTCGTCGACGTTCCTGCTGCTCGCGTGGCCGGTCGTAGCGCAGCAACCGGCGGACAAACCGCTCGCCGGCCAGCCCGCCCCCGACGAGAAGGAGATCGAGCAACGGATCGCCGACACGCTGTCGGCCGTCGTCCGGATCAAGATGCAGGCGGTCGCGGACGCGCGCTCGAACGCGACGCTCGGCCGCTCGCGCGAGGGCAGCGGGATCGTCATCGAGCCCGAGCTGGTCCTCACGATCGGCTATCTCGTGATCGAGCCCGACGCGATCGAGGTCACGACGGTGAGCGACCGGACGCTGCCAGCAACGCTGGCCGCTTACGATCATGCCAGCGGCTTCGGGCTCCTCAGGGTCCAGGGTGCGCTCGGCGTCAAGCCGCTCGCGCTCGGCGACTCCACTGCGGTGACCGTGCGCGACCCGATGATCATCGTGCCGCACGGGGGCCGCGAGGCGGCGAGCCTCGCCTACGTGATGTCGAAGCGCCCCTTCACCGGCAGCTGGGAGTATCTGCTCGAGAGCGCGATTTTCACCGCTCCGCCGACGATGACCTGGGCGGGAGCGGCGCTGGTCAATCGCGAGCTCAGGTTGGTCGGGGTCGGGTCGCTCCTCGTGCGCGACACGATCGAGCCGGGCACGCCGCAGCCGGGCAACATGTTCGTGCCGATCGACCTCCTCAAGCCGATCCTCGCCGAGCTGAAGGCGAACGGACGCACTGCCGGTCCGCAGCGGCCGTGGCTCGGCGTCAACACCGAAGAGGTCGAGGGCCGGCTGCTCGTGAGCCGGGTCTCGCCCGAGGGGCCGGCGGCGCAGGCCGGGCTCAAGCGGGGCGACGTCATCGTCGGCGTCGGTGAAGAGCCGGTGAAGACCCACGTCGACCTGTACCGCAAGGTCTGGTCGCTCGGCACGGCAGGGGTCGACGTGCCGCTGAAGGTCTTCCAGGACGGGGACGTGCGCGACGTGCGGGTGAAGTCGATCGACCGGTTCGAGTACTTCAAGGGCAAGCCGACGTATTGACCGAGGACGGCATCAGGACATGAGACACGAACGGATCTCGACGCCGCGGATCGGCGATACCGGCGGATTGCGGGAGGCGCGGCGGGCGCGCAGGCGGGTGCTGGCGGCGGCGCTGGCCGGCGCCGCGCTTGCGGGCGTGCCGTGGCGCGTTGGTGCACAGGCGCGAACGCCGACGCCGCGCCAGACCGCCGGTCCGTTTTATCCGGAGGAGTTTCCCGCCGACGGCGACAACGACCTCGTCCAGGTGAAAGGGCAAAGTGGGCTCGCGCGCGGCGAGATCCTCCTGCTCGCGGGCACGGTGATGGACCTCTCGGGCCAGCCGCTTCCCGGCGCGCGCGTGGAGATCTGGCAGTGCAATGCGGTGGGGCGTTACCTGCACTCGCGGGATACCTCCACCGCACCGCTGGACCCGAACTTCCAGGGCTGGGGACAGTTCGTCACCGGCGCGGACGGCGGGTACGGTTTTCGCACGATCAAGCCGGTACCCTACCCGGGCCGTGCGCCGCACATCCATTTCCAGGTCACCGGGGAGCGCATCCCGCGGCTCGTGACGCAGATGTACGTGCAGGGCGAGGCGGGTAACGCACGCGACGGTCTGCTCGCCGCGCTCGAGCCAAGCGAGCGCGCGGCCCTGTTGGTGCGGCTCGACAAGGCGCCCGATGGCAGGGCGCTCGCCGGCAGGTTCGATATCGTCCTGCGCGTCTAGGTGGTTGTTGGGCAAGGGGGATCTCCCCTCGACCCATTAACCGAGTGGCTGTCGAAACACGCCCCCCGATCGACTGACAGGTCTTTCAACGGCCCCCACGGGGGTGTCAGCTCCGCTTCGTCAGCCAGAGGAGCAGTCCGCGGCGCGCCTCGACAGGACGCCACGCATCGCGGATCGCGGCCGCGAACGCGGGGAACGCTTTTCGCAGCTCTGCCGGCAGGTCGCCGCCGAATCGCAACACGAATCCGTTGACGAGCGACGCCATCGCCCCGTCCGCGAGCTGGCGCAGGGACTCTTGCCGCGCGAACCGTCCTCGCGATTCCTCGTGGAGCAGTTCCGCCATCGCGATCGCGCGCAGCATCTGGATCCCGGCGTCGGTCTTTGTTCCTTCCGGCCGGACGCCTCTGGATGCGTCGAGCATCGCCTCGGCACGATCGATCAGTCGGAGCAGGTCCTCGCCCCGCTGCAGATGCTGTTTCGCCGCCATTCGGACGCTCAACAGCAGGAACTCAAGATTTGTCGAGCTGGCGAGGTCGAGGGGCGCGCAGCCCTCCAGCCGGAGCTGCCGGCTGGCGGCAAGCACGCCCCCGAGCGCTGCCGTGTGGCGAGCGAACGACTCGAGAACGACCTGCTCCGCCGGTGACGGGCCCGGCGCCGGCGCGCGTCGCGGCTGTGGGGTCGAAGACATCGTTTGCATGCGTTCTTGTGTTTGGGGGGACTCGAGCCTCACACTAACATTAACCGGTACCGATCTAATCCGGCAAGTCGCCGAAAGGCCTAGCGGTTTCGGTCCGCGCCCGCTCGTGGCGACCGCTTAGGTCCGGTCCGCGCAATGCTTGCGATAGATGTCGCGTAGCGTTTCGAACTCGACGAGGGGCGCCGTCGCGATGAATGCCATCAACGCACCACAGACCTCTCCGACCGGCTTGTGGCGCTTGAGGAAGGCCACCGCTTCGTCGAGCTGCTCGAGCGGGACCTGTTGCAGGATCTCCAACACGGGGCGCTTCGGGTCGCGGAGCAGATTCTTGATCTGGATCATCTTTTCTGCGAGTCTGCGTTTCCTCCGGAATGCTTAGCAGGGAACGCGCCAAGCGCAGTACGCGGCTCCGCTCGGTCAGGCAATGGTCGGCGCCGCGCACGTTTCTCGTTCCGGACGTTCGATAACCGACGGGCATTGATGACGGTTCGACAGCGGTAAGCGGGCGGTTAGTGCGTGCTAGCATTGCGCGCTTTTCGGGACCTCAATGAGCGCGAACTTCGCCGGCACGACGGCAGTGCAGGACCGCCACCGCTTCGACGTCGACCGGCTTGCGGCCTTCCTGGCCGAGCGGGTCGACGGTTTCCGCGGCCCGCTCGCGGTCGAGCAGTTCCAGGGCGGCCAGTCGAATCCCACGTTCCTTCTGCGCACGCCTGGCGCAAGCTACGTAATGCGCGCAAAACCGGCGTCGGCGGCGAAGCTGCTGCCTTCCGCGCACGCCGTCGATCGCGAGCATCGCGTGATCAGCGCGCTCGCGAACGCCGGCGTCCCGGTGCCGCGCACCTACTGCCTATGCGAGGACGAGGCGGTCATCGGCCGCGCGTTCTACGTGATGGGCTTCGTCGCGGGACGTGTGCTGTGGGAGCAGTCGCTGCCGGGGATGTCGCCGGCCGAGCGTGCCGGCGTCTACGACGAGATGAACCGCGTGATCGCGCAGCTCCACGGGGTCGACTTCAAGGCGATCGGCCTCGAGGGCTTCGGCAAGCCGGGGAACTATTTCCAGCGCCAGATCGACCGCTGGTCCAAGCAGTTCCGCGCTTCGGCGACCGATCCCATGCCGGAGATGGATCGCTTGATCGAGTGGCTGCCAGGCGCGATTCCTCCGGGTGACGAGATCGCCATCGTTCACGGCGACTTCCGCCTCGACAACCTGATCTTCCATCCGACCGAGCCGCGGATCCTCGCGGTCCTCGACTGGGAGCTGTCGACGCTCGGGCACCCGCTCGCCGATTTCTCGTACCACTGCATGAGCTGGCACATTCCGCCCGAGCGGTTTCGCGGCATCGCGGGGCTCGACATCGCCGCGCTCGGCATTCCCCTGGAAGACGAGTACATCGCCGCCTATTGCCGGCGCACCGGCCGCGCGGGGATCGAGCACTGGGATTTCTATTTGGCGTACAACATGTTCCGCCTGGCGGCGATCCTGCAGGGGATCATGAAGCGCGCGCTCGACGGCACCGCGGCGAGCAGCGAGGCCCTCGATGCCGGCCGGCGCGCGCGGCCGATGGCCGAGCTCGGCTGGAAGTACGCGCTGCGTGCCGGAGCTCGCGGCTGAGAGCGCCCGCGTCATGATGCTCGCGGCCGGCGCAGTCTTTCTCGTACTCGGGCTCGCATCGGGGGTGCCCACCCTCGCGCCGTCCGGGGTCGGTCCGGCGCAATCGGGGCTCGCTGCCTCGAGCCTGTTCCCCGCACTCACCATCGTCGGCTATCTGATGGTGGTGTTCGCGGGGCGTGATGCCTCGTTCCCGCGGATCACCCGGTTCGCGGGGCTGATTGCGCTCGCGGTCGACGCGACGGTCGGCCGTACCGCGACCGGCTGAGCTCGGCGCGCGTCGGCGCACTCACTCGGGTCGCGCCATGCGCGACACCATTGTCGAGCTCCTCCTCCTCCTCGGCCCGGTGATCGCCGTGTCGCTCGCCGGGATGGCGCTCGCGTATCGCGAGGCGCGTCGGCGTCGCGCGCCGCGCGGCGAGCTCGTCATAGGCGCGCTCGGCGCGGTCCTGCGCTGGGGTCTCCTCGGCTGCGGTGCGCTCGCCGCCGCGGTGATCGCGCTGAAGGTAGCCGGCGCGAACGACCAGGCGCCGCTCGCACTCCTCGGGACGCCGTGGGTGTTCGCGCTCGGCGGGACGTTCGGGCTGTGGCGCTGGCTCGCCGTCCGGACGGCTCGGGTGAAGTCGGGCTTGAAGCCGGGCGTCGGCGAATAGCCGAACCCGCCGCGGCTGGGAATCGACCCCCGGCCGCCGTTCGCGGAGATCAGCGCCGCCCGGACCGGGCACTCGCGCGCGTACTGGTATGCCGTCATGCCGCTCGCCGGCGCGATCGTGGCCGCATGTTCGGTCGCGCGGCTCGTTGCGACGGTGCGGGAGAGCGAATCGGCACTTGCACAAGCGGTGCGCGAAAGCGCCGGTGAAGATGAATCGTGAGCGGTGCTGGCAACCGCTACATGTCTGTGCGATCCTTGCGCCCTCCGAATCGGACGATGCAAAGGAGATGACTAGAGTGTTGACGGAGCAATGGTGGCGTACGGTCTACAGCGCGTCGCGGATCTGGGTCGACGCGCCGCAAGTGATCGCGCTGCGCAGCGCCCGCATGCTGGCGGGCGGACTTGCGCCGCGGGCGGACGACCGCCGCGAGCTCGCGCGGATGGTTCACGAGAAGACGGCCGCGGCCGGCGAATCGGCGACGGCGGTCGCGGTGCAGCTCTGGAAGACGAACTGGGAGCTCGCCATGATGCCGCTGCGGTGGTGGTGGGGCATGTGGGCCGGCGCCGCGCGCTGGAAGCCGTTCGTCCCCGCCAGCGGCCCTCTGCTGCTGATGACGCCGGCGGCAGGCCAGAAGCAGCTCGCGGCGGCGGCGTCGCGAATCGTGCACAGCAGCCTTGAACCGGTGCGTCGCCGCGTGACCGCAAACGCGAAGCGGCTGCGCCGGCGCAAGCCGCGGTAATGCGTGGGCCAGGGCGCCGGCATGCTCGGAGCCCGTGGCTACGCTCGCGGCATTCGTCGCGCAGCTCGCGGCAGCAAAGGTCGACGCGTGCGCTGATCGACCGTGATTGACTGGTCGCATGCGCGGCCAGGTGCCTCGCGAGCGGCCGGGCGCGTCCGCACGTGCGTGCGCGGGACGCCGAGACCGGCGCGATCTTCTGGTGAGCCCGCTGCCACCGAAGGGCGCGTTCGGCGAGCGCGAGCTCATCGCCCGCTCCGGGGCGCGAACGCGACCAAGATTCGGACGGTCGAGCTCCCGGACCTCGCGGCGCCGTCGCCACGCAGGCGGTAGCATAGGGGTAGGCACCCGCACGAAAGAGGAAACCATGGCAGAAGGCTTGCTAGCGGGAGACGCTGCGCTCGTCACCGGCGCCGCGTCGGGCATCGGTCGCGGCATCGCGCAGGCGCTTGCGCGCGAGGGGGCGCGTGTCGTGCTCGCAGACGTGGACGCGGACCGCGGCGAGAGCGCGGCGGCGGCGCTCCGGGCCGAAGGCCGCGACGCGAGCTTCATCGCCTGCGACCTTGCCGCACCGGGCGGGCCCGAGCGACTGTTCGGTGCGGCCGCCGCAGCGCTCGGGCGGGTGTCGATCCTCGTTCACAGCGCGAGCCCGCGGCGCCGGGAGTCGGACACCGTGTTCGCGGTCACCGACGAGGTCTGGGAGAGGATGGTCGCAGTCAACCTGCGTGCGGCGTTCGTCCTAGGGCGGGAGGCGGGTCGCCACATGCGCGAGCGCGAGATCCGCGGCAGGATCCTGATCATGACCTCGCTTCACGCCGAGAGCCCGCGCAACCTGCCGCACTACAGCGCGTCGAAGGCGGGCATGACGATGATCATGAAGGAGCTCGCCCGGACGCTTGGGCCGGACGGGATCCGCGTGAACGCCATTGCGCCGGGAGCGATCCCGGGCGGCGGGTTCGACGCCGCGGCCGCCGGCCTCGACCGGCTCCGGTCCTGCATCGCGATGAACCGACTCGGGACGCCAGAGGACGTCGCCGGCATGGCGCTGGCACTCGTCTGCGACCGGTTCTCGGCCTACGTCACCGGAACCACCGTCGTGGTCGACGGCGGGCTCGCGCTTCACAACTGGATTCAGCCGGCGACGGCGTCCTGAAGCGGACCGGGCGGCGGGGACGCACCGATCCGGTTTGGGCCCCGGACCGCGGTGAGGCTTGCGCACGAACGCCTCGGGAGCGCGCCGCAAGGGTGCCGTCCACGGCACGCGATCCCCACATTGGTGCCGGGATCGCGCGAGGTGTATGCTCTCCGCCCTCCGGGCAGCGCGTGTGCCGCATGGCACGCAGGTTGCAGAAGAACCCGGGACTCGAACGTCAACAAGGAGGCTCTTCCCGTGAGAACGATGCTCGCCAAGTCGCTCGCAGCGACGGCAGCGGCTGCCGCCATCGCGGTATCCGCGCCCGCTGCCGCGCAGACCACGCTTCGAGTCGGCATGACCGCCGCCGACATCCCAGCCACCACCAGCCAGCCGGACTCGGGCTTCGAAGGCAACCGGTTCGTCGGGCTCACGCTGTTCGACGCCCTGACGATGTGGGATCTCTCCTCGGCGGAGAAGCCGAGCGTGATCATCCCGGGGCTCGCGACCGAGTGGAAGGTCGACGACAAGGACAAGACGAAGTGGATCTTCAAGCTGCGCAGAGGCGCGAAGTTCCACGACGGCACCGAGTTCAACGCCGACGCCGCGATCTTCAACTTCGAGAAGGTGCTGAAGAAGGACGCGCCGCACTACGACGCGCGGCTGGTGGCGCAGACCACCCCGCGGATGCCGACCATCACCGGCGCGCGCAAGATCGACGACTACACGATCGAGGTGCAGACCTCCGAGCCCGACGCGTTCGTGCCGATCAACCTCGCCAACCTCTTCATGGGGAGCCCGGCCGCATGGGCGAAGACGAAGAGCTGGACCGAGTTCGCCAAGAACCCGGTGGGGACCGGCCCGTGGAGGTTCGTGCGCCTCGTGCCGCGTGAGCGGATGGAGCTCGAGAAGAACGCGGCCTACTGGAATCCCCAGCGCGTGCCGAAGACCGACCGCCTGGTGCTGATCCCGATGCCGGAGTCGAACACGCGCGTCGCCGCGCTGCTGTCCGGCCAGGTCGACTGGATCGAGGCGCCGCCGTCGGACGCGATCCCGCAGCTCCGCGTAAAGGGCTTCCAGATCACGTCGAACCCGTACCCCCACACTTGGCCGTGGCAGCTCAGCACGCTCCCGGGCGCGCCGACCGCCGACAAGCGGGTGCGCCAGGCGATGCAGCTCTGCGTCGACCGCGATGGCCTGCGGCGTCTGCTTGGCTTCATGGCGTTGCCTGCAAAGGGCGTCGTGTTCGAGGACCACCCGTGGTTCGGCAAGCCGAAGTTCGACATCAAGTACGACCCCGCGACCGCGAAGAAGCTGCTCGCCGAGGCCGGCTACGGCCCGGGCAAGCCGGTGAACGTGAAGGTCCAGATCTCGGCGTCCGGCTCCGGGCAGATGCAGCCGGTGGCGATGAACGAATACATCCAGCAGCAGCTCAAGGAGTGCAACGTCAACGTCGAGTTCGACGTCATCGTCTGGGAGACGCTGTTCAACAACTGGCGTCTCGGCGCGAAGGACCCCGCCGCCCGCGGCGCGCACGCGACTAACGTCTCGTTCGCGTGGCAGGACCCATTCTTCGGCTTCGCGCGTTTCTACGACAGTCGGATGGTCGCGCCGCGCAGCGTGAACTGGGGCTGGGTGCAGAGCCCGGAGTTCGACAAGCTCGTGCAGTCGGCGCGGTCGAGCTTCGACGCGAAGCAGCGCGACGCGGCGCTCGCCAGGCTCCATGAGCGCGCGGTCGAGGAGTCGTACTTCCTCTTCTGGGTGCACGACACCGGCCCGCGCGCGATGAGCCCGAAGGTGAAGGGCTTCGTGCAGGCGAAGAACTGGTTCCAGGATCTGTCGCCGGTCGCGGTGACGAAGTAACGAGCCACGGGCCTTCCCTCCCCGCGAGAGGAGGGAAGCCCCGGAAGAGGAAGCGTCGAATGTCGCGTCACCCCCGGGTCGCCGCCGCCCTTCTTTGCGGCGCAAGTCTCGCGTTCGCCTCGCAGTCCGGCGCGCAGGGCACGCTGCGCCTCGGGATGACCGCGGCGGACATCCCCCTCACCACCGGTCAGCCCGATCAGGGCGGCGAGGGCCAGCGCTTCATGGGTTACACGGTCTACGACGCCCTGATCAACTGGGATCTCTCGTCGGCGACGAAGGCGGCGGAGCTCGTTCCCGGCCTCGCTACCGCGTGGAAGGTGGACGACAAGGACCGGACGCGGTGGACGTTCACGATCCGCAAGGACGCGATGTTCCACGACGGCTCGGAGTTCACCGCCGAGGCCGCGGTCTGGAACTTCGACAAGCTGCTCAAGCAGGACGCGCCGCAGTTCGACTCGAAGCAGGCGGCGCAGGGCCGCTCGCGCATCCCGGCGATCGCCTCCTACCGCGCGATCGACAAGTACACGCTCGAGATCAGGACGAAGGAACCGGACGCGTTCCTCCCCTATCAGCTCACCTGGATCCCGATGTCGAGCCCGGCGAACTGGGAAAAGGCCGGCAAGAGCTGGGACGCATATGCGAAGTCGCCGTCGGGGACCGGTCCGTTCCGGCTGGTCGCCTGGACGCCGCGCGAGCGGGCGGAGATGGTGCCGAACAAGAGCTACTGGGATCCCAAGCGGGTCCCGAAGCTCGAACGGCTGATCCTCGTGCCGCTGCCGGAGTCGAACACGCGGATCGCCGCACTGCGTTCGGGCCAGGTCGACTGGATCGAGGCGCCCGCGCCCGACGCGGTCGCGAGCCTCAAGTCCGCCGGCTTCGCGATCGTGACCAATGCCTACCCGCACAACTGGGTGTGGCACTTCTCGCGCATCGACGGGTCGCCCTTCAACGACGTGCGGATCCGACGCGCCGCGAACCTCGCGGTCGACCGCGAGGGTCTCAACAAGCTGCTCGGGGGGCTGTCGATCCCGGCGAAGGGCTTCGCCGAGCCCGGCGCCGCGTGGTTCGGCAAGCCCGTCGAGCACAAGTACGATCCGGAGGCGGCGCGGAAGCTCCTCGCCGAGGCCGGCTATTCGAAGGCGAAGCCGCTCGTGCTCAAGGTGCTGATCCCGTCGTCGGGCTCGGGGATGATGCAGCCGCTGCCGATGAACGAGTTCGTGCAGCAGAGCCTGAACGAGGTCGGCTTCAAGGTCGAGCTCGAGGTGATGGAGTGGAATACGCTGATCAACGCCTGGCGCGCGGGCGCGAAGGACAAGTCCTCGCGCGGTGCGGCGGCGATGAACTACTCGTATTTCATCCAGGACCCGTTCACCGCCTTCACCCGGCACGTCCAGACCGAGCTCGTCGCCCCGAACGGCACCAACTGGGGTTACTACAGCGACAAGGAGATGGACGCGCTGCTCGCGAAGGCGAAGACGAGCTTCGATCCGGCGGCGCAGACGAAGGCACTGCAGGCGGTGCACGAGAAGTTCGTGAACGACGCGATCTTCCTCGACATCACGCACGACGTGAACCCGCGCGCGATGAGCCCGCGCGTGAAGGGCTTTGTGCAGGCGAAGAACTGGTTCCAGGACCTCACGCCGGTCACCGTGGCGCCAAAGTGACGACCATCGCGCAGCCAGGTCGTCATCCCGGAGAACGCCGGAATCCAGCGTGGCGTCCGACACCGGCCTCCGGCTTCCGCCGGAATGACGGCCAGTGATCGTCTACCTCCTCAAGCGCCTCGGCCTCGTCGTTCCCATCGCGCTCGCCGTGAGCGCGGTGTGTTTCTCGCTCGTCTATCTCGCGCCGGGCGATCCCCTGTCGGCGATCGTGCCCTCCGACGCGTCGATCGAGCTGATCGACCAGCTCAAGAAAGAGTACGGCCTCGACAAGCCGATCCCGGTCCAGTACGCGCTCTGGCTCGGCCGCGCGACGGTCGGCGACCTCGGCACCTCGATCGCGACCGGCCGGCCGGTGGCGAGCGAGATCGGCAAGGCCATCGGCAACACGCTGGTGCTCGCATTCGCAGCCTGTCTGGTCGGCTTCACGCTCGGCGCCGTGTTCGGCACGATCGCCGGCTACTTCAACGGCTCGTGGGTGGACAAGGCGGTGTCCGCGATTTCCGTCGCCGGCGTGTCGGTGCCGCACTACTGGCTCGGGATGGTGCTCGTCATCGTGTTCTCGGTGATCCTCGGCTGGCTGCCGGCGATGGGCGCCGGGCCCGGCGGCTCGGGCGCGTGGCGCTGGGACGCCGAGCACCTCAAGCACATCATCCTGCCGGCCATCACGCTGTCGGTGATCCCGACCGGGATCATCACCCGCACGGTGCGCGCGCTCGTCGCCGACATCCTGTCCAAGGAGTTCGTCACCGCGCTCGTCGCCAAGGGCCTTTCGCAGGGCGCGGTGTTCTTCCACGTCGTCAAGAACATCGCGCCGACCGCGCTCGCGGTGATGGGCGTGCAGCTCGGCTATCTCATGGGCGGGTCGATCCTGGTGGAGACGGTGTTCTCGTGGCCGGGCACCGGCTTCCTGCTGAATACCGCCATCTTCCAGCGCGATATCCCGCTGCTGCAGGGGACGATCCTCGTGCTGGCGATGTTCTTCGTCGCGCTGAACCTGCTCGTCGACATCGTGCAGACGGGGCTCGACCCGAGGATCCGGCGGGCATGAGCGCGCCGGGCCGCCCCAAGCGCGAATCCCGAGCGCGCCGCGCGAGGGTAGACGAATGAGCGCGGTCACCATCAACGGCGGCGGCGCACCGGTCGGGACGCCGGCGAAGACGGTGGGCTACTGGGCCGGTGTCGGCCGGCGGCTGCGGCGCGACAAGGTCGCGCTCGCCTGTGCGCTCGTGCTGCTCGCGATCGTGCTGGCGGCGATTTTCGCACCGCTCGTCGCGCCGGTCGACCCGACGAAAGGCTCGATCCTCAAGCGCCTGCTGCCGATCGGTACCCCCGGCCATATCCTCGGCACCGACGAGCTCGGGCGCGACATGCTCTCGCGGCTGATCTTCGGCGGGCGGCTGTCGCTCATGATGGGTATTTCACCGGTGTTCTTCGCGCTCCTCGCCGGGAGCCTGCTCGGCATCGTCGCCGGCTTCGTCGGGGGCCGGGTGAACACCGCGATCATGCGCACGGTGGACGTCTTCTTCGCTTTCCCATCGGTGCTGCTCGCGGTGGCGATCTCCGGCGCGCTCGGCGCCGGCATCGCGAACGCGATGCTCGCGCTCACGATCGTCTTCATCCCGCCGATCGCGCGCGTCGCGGAGAGCGTGACCACGCAGGTGCGCGGGCTCGACTTCGTCGAGGCAGCGCGCGCGAGCGGGGCCGGCGCCTGGACGATCATCCGCGTTCACATCCTCGGCAACGTGCTCGGGCCGATCTTCGTCTACGCGACGAGCCTGGTGTCCGTGGCCATGATCCTCGCCGCGGGGCTGTCGTTCCTGGGGCTCGGCACCAAGCCGCCCGATCCGGAATGGGGCCTGATGCTCAACACCCTGCGCACCGCGATCTACACCCAGCCCTGGGTCGCGGCGCTGCCCGGCGTGATGATCTTCGTCGTGTCGATCAGCTTCAACCTGCTCTCGGACGGACTGCGGAGCGCCATGGACGTGCAGCGATGAGTGACGTGCCCCTGCTCCAGGTTCGCGAGCTGGTGAAGCGCTTCCCCCTCAAGGGCGGGATGTTCAAGCGCGGCGGCGGCGTCGTGCACGCGGTGGACGGCGTTTCGTTCAGCGTCGAGGCAGGCGAAACGCTCGGCATCGTCGGCGAGTCGGGTTGCGGCAAGTCGACCACCGCGCGGCTCCTGATGCATCTCATCCAGCCCGACGACGGCCGGGTGCTGGTCGAAGGGCGCGAGGTCGGCCGGTCGCGCAGCCGGCAGGAAGGGGGGACGCCCGGCGGGCTGACGCTCAACGAGCTGCGGCGCACGATGCAGATGGTGTTCCAGGACTCGTTCGCTTCCCTGAACCCGCGGCTCACGGTCGAGACGAGCATTGCGTTCGGGCCGCGCGTCCATGGCACGCCGGAGCGCGAGGCGAACACGCGGGCGCAGGATCTGCTCCGGAAGGTCGGGCTCGACCCGGCGCGATTCGCGGGACGCTATCCGCACGAGCTGTCGGGCGGGCAGCGCCAGCGGGTGAACATCGCCCGCGCGCTCGCGCTCGAACCGAAGATCGTGATCCTCGACGAGGCGGTGTCCGCGCTCGACAAGTCGGTCGAGGCGCAGGTGCTGAACCTGCTGCTCGACCTGAAGGCGGACTTCGGCCTCACCTACATCTTCATCTCGCATGACCTCAACGTCGTGCAGTACGTGAGCGACCGCGTGATGGTGATGTATCTCGGCAAGATCGTCGAGATCGGCGCGGTCGGGCGGATCTACGCCGACGCGGCGCACCCGTACACGCGGGCGCTGCTCTCGGCGATGCCGACGATGGACCCGGCGCACCGCACCGAGGCGCCGCCGCTCGCGGGCGACCCGCCGAACCCGATCGACCCGCCGTCGGGCTGCCGCTTTCGCACGCGCTGTCCGTTTGCGGAGGACCTCTGCAGTGCGCGCGAGCCGCTGCTCGCGGCGAGCTCGACCGATCACCGGGTCGCGTGCCACATGGCGCACGCGGGCTCCGGACACAGCAAGGCGCCGCCACTGGCGGCTGCGGCCTGACTTTTTCTCGAAGGCGAGACCGGCATGATGGGACAGGCAACCGAGGGTTACGTCGCCGAAGTGCTCGCCTTGCAGCACGTGATGGCGAGCGAGGATGCCGCCAAGGCGATCGCGCCCGCGCTCTCGGCGCAGCTCGCGATCGCAGCGGCCGCGTACGCGTCGCTCCCGTTCGAGGCCGAGCCGTCAGGCTTTCTCGCTACGGTCGCGCGGGAGAAGGCCTGATGGCCGGCGGACTCAACACGCTCGGCCTGGTCGAGGTCGCGGCGAAGATCCGCACGCGCGACGCGTCCTGCGTCGAGGTGCTCGACGCGGTGCTCGCGCGGGCGAAGGCCGTGCAGCCGGAGCTGAACGCGTTCCTCCGCATCGACGAGGAGCTCGCGCGCGAGCAGGCGAAGCTCTGCGACGCCGAGGCCGCGAAGGGACGCACGCGCGGACCGCTCCACGGCGTGCCGCTCGCGCACAAGGACATGTACTACCGTCAGGGCGTCCCCTCGTCGTGCGGCTCGAAGATCAAGGGGAAGGAGCCCGAAAAGACGACCGCGACGGCGCTGAAGCGCCTGGACGCCGCGGGCGCGATCCAGTTCGGCGTCCTCAACATGGCCGAGTTCGCGTACGGCCCGACCGGCCACAACTGGCATTTCGGCCACGTGCGCAATCCGTGGAGCACCGCGCACATCACTGGCGGATCGTCGAGCGGATCGGCGGCGGCGGTGGCCGCGCGAGCGAGCTTCGCGGCGCTCGGCTCGGACACCGGCGCATCGATCCGCCTGCCGGCGGCACTGTGCGGGATCACCGGCCTCAAGGTCACCCACGGGCGAATCAGCCGCGCCGGTGCAATGCCGCTCTCGTTCTCGATGGACACGGTGGGCCCGCTGGCACGCTCGGCCGCCGATTGCGCGCTGCTGCTCGCGGCGATGGCGGGCGCGGACCTCGACGACCCGACCGCGGCCGCCGAGGCGGTGCCCGACTACATGCAGCGGCTGAATCTGCCGGTGAGAGGTCTGAGAGTCGGCGTCGCCCTCAACTACTTCACCGAAGACGTCGACCCGGGTGTCGGCGCGGCGCTGACCGAGAGCCTGAAAGCGATCGAGTCGCTCGGCTGCGAGATCGTGCCGGTGACCTTGCCCGAGATGGCGGCGGCGGACGTCGCCGGCGCGCATCTCATCGCCGCCGAGGCGGCGGCGTACCACGGCGAGTGGATGCGCAGGCGGCCGCAGGACTACTCGCCGCAGGTGCGCGCGCGGCTCGAGCGCGGCTTCGCGCTCCCGGCTACGCGATACATCGACGCCCTGCGCTACCGCGGGCCGGCGCTTGAGGCCTTCACGAAAGCGGTGTTCGCGAGGGTCGACGTGCTGCACGCGCCGTGTCTCCCGATCCCGACGCCGACGCTTGCCGAGACCGACATCGGTGGCTCGCCCGCGATCGACCGCACGCTCATGCTGCTCACCAAGTTCATGCGGCCGTTCAACTACCTCGGCCTGCCGTCGCTCGCGGTGCCGTGCGGGTTCCTCGCCAGCGGCCTCCCGGTGGGCATGCAGCTCGTCGGGCGGCCGTTCGCCGAGGATCTCGTACTGCGGGTCGGGCACGCGTTCCAGCGCGCGACCGAGTGGCACCGCCGGGAGCCGCCCCTGTGAGCGAGCCGCTCGTCACGGTTAAGAACCTGACGGTTCGCTTCACCGGCGGCGAGCGGCCGGTCGACGCGGTGAACGGCGTCGACTTCGAGCTGGCGAAAGGCGAGGTGCTGGGCGTCCTCGGCGAGTCGGGAAGCGGGAAGAGCGTCACGTTGCGGGCGCTGCTCCGGATTCTGCCGGCTCGCCGTACGCGGATCGGCGGCGCGATCCGCGTCGCCGGCCGCGACGTGCTCGCGCTCTCGGACGCCGACCTCGCGCAGTACCGTGGGGGCGTGACGTCGATGATCTTCCAGGAGCCGATGCTCGCGTTCGACCCGGTGTTCACCGTCGGCGAGCAGATCGCCGAGAGCGTGATCCGCCACCAGGGCGTCGACCGCGCGGCGGCGCGGAAGCGCACGATCGGGATGCTCGAGCGCGTGCGTATCCCTTCGCCCGAGCGCCGCTACGACGCTTATCCGCACGAGATGTCGGGCGGGATGCGTCAGCGCGCCATGATCGCCCTCGCGCTCGCCTGCTCGCCGCAGTGCCTGCTGGCCGACGAGCCGACCACGGCGCTCGATGCGACGGTGCAGATCCAGATCCTCCTGCTGCTGCGCGAGCTGCAGCGCGAGCTCGGCATGTCGGTGATCTTCGTCACCCACGACGTGGGCGTCGTCGCCGAGATCGCCGACCGGGTGGCGGTCATGTACGCCGGCCGGATCGTCGAGATTGGCCCGGTGGGCGAGGTCATCAAGCGGCCGCGCCACCCGTACACGCAGGGGCTGCTTGCCTCGACCATCCACGGCTCGATGCGCGGCCGACGGATCGACGCGATCCCGGGCGCGCCGCCCGACCTGTCGCAGCTGCCGCCCGGCTGCAGTTTCGCGCCGCGCTGCAAGCACGTGCGCGCCGACTGCACGGCGGCGGTGCCGGAGGCGGTGGCGGTCGCCCCGGGCCACGTGGCGCGCTGCGTGCTCGCGCGCGAAGCCGTCGCCGCCTGAGCGGCTCAGAGGAGCTTTGCGTCGAGGCCGCGGACCCGCTCGAAGATCGGATCGTTGGTGACGAACACCGTCCCGGGGCCCAGCGTCAGCGCCGACGCGGCCTGAATCGCATCAGGCGTCTTCAACCTGTACTCCGCCCGCATCGCGGTAGCGACGTCGACGACGTCGGCGGTGATCTCGACGACGAGCAGGCCGTCTGCACCGAGGAACGCGTCGTAGCGGGCGAGGACATCCGACTGACGTTCATGCAGCGGCTTCGCGCGGCACTCGATCCAGGAGAGGCGTGACACAGCGAGGACAAGGCCCGGTTCCGCCTCCCGTAGGGCGGAGAGGAGAGCGGCGAGCCGCGCCTGATACGGCGCGACGCCCTCGACCTGGTAGATGATCGCGCAGGCGTCGAGGAACGCGCTCAACGATCACCCCAGGTCGCGCGCTCCTCGCGGATCTGCGCGTCGATCTCCTCCTTGCTCCGCGTGCCGGGATAGGGGCGGTTGAGGATCAGATCCCAGACATCGAGTCCGGAGCGAGGGCGTTCCGTGCCGCCGGACGCGGCGAGCAGGCGGGCATACTCCTCCTCCGACATGTACACACCGGCCGGCCGGTTGTTCCGGATCACGTGGACGGGACCCTTCTTCGCCGCCTCCTCCAGTGCCGCGACGCCACGGCGCTTCACTTCACCCGCAGGGATCGTGTTCACTGCAGCACCTGATCGAGTACTGAATGGAGTACTTATTCTGGTGCGCTACCGACGGAAACGCAAGAGTGAATCGGCCGGCGGCCGTATGGAGGGCGCGGCATCCCGAGCGCCGTTCGCTGGCCGAGCGGCGACGCAAATCGCCGGCGCGGCTGTTTTCGTTCCGCGAGCGAAACGAAAATAACGAGGGACGGCACTTCTGGGCCGAGAGATAAACTCTCCGCACCATGCCCCGCCTCCTGGTCCTTAACCCGAACACCACCCCGTCGATCACCGAACTCTGCCTGCGCTACGTGCGGGCCGCCGTCGGCGACGGCTTCGAGCTCGTGGGTACGACCGCCCGGTTCGGGTGCGCGTACATCTCGTCGGAAGCGTGCTACGCGGTCGCCGCACACGCGGCGCTCGACTGCTATGCCGAGCACGGCGAAGGCTGCGACGCGGTGCTGCTCGCGTGCTTCGGCGAGCCGGGGCTGTTCGCGCTCCGCGAGGTGAGCAAAGTCCCGGTCCTCGGCCTCGCCGAGGCATCGATGCAGGCGGCGACCGAACGAGGCGGGCGCTTCGCGATCGTCACCGGGGGTGCGCGCTGGAAGCCGATGCTGGAGCGCTTCGCGGCGATGCTCGGCTACTCGGACCGGCTCGCCGCGGTGCGCACGGTGTCGCTGACCGGCGGCCAGATCGCGGCGAACCGCGACGGAGCGATCGAGATGCTCGCGCAAGCGTGCATCGGAGCCGTCGACGAGGACGGCGCCGACCAGGTGATCCTCGGCGGTGCAGGGCTCGCAGGGCTCGCCGAGCGGATCCAGCCGCGCGTCTCGGCGCCGGTGCTCGACAGCGTGCTCGTCGGCGCGCAGCGCGCGGCCGGGCTCGCGCTCGGGTTGCAGGCGGCGGAGGCGGCTCGCGCCGAGCCGGTGCCTTCGATCGGCATCGACGCCGGGCTGGCGAAGTTGTTGCGGTAGCGGGTGCCCTCAAGCAGCCGTGGCGCCCGCGAGCCGCAACGCCAACCCTACCGCCCCGCTGGCGAGGATGACCGGAATGATGCCGGCCCTGAAGCTGAAGAGCGCAACCCCCGCCGCGATCCCGATCAGCGCGGAGATCCAGTCGAACCGCCCGCCTGCGCCCGCCGGCCACAGCACGTGCCAGGCGAAGAACAGCGCGAGGTTGAGGATCACCCCGACCACCGCGGCGGTGATCGCGGTGAGCGGGGCGGTGAAGCGCAGCTCGCCGTGCGTCGTCTCGACTAGCGGCCCGCCGAGGAGGATGAACACGAACGACGGCAGGAAGGTGAAGAACGTGACCACCGTTGCGGCGGCCGCGCCGGCGACGAACAGCGCATCGGGGCCGAAGAGCGCCTTTGTCCACCCGCCGACGAAACCGACGAACGCGACCACCATGATCAGCGGCCCGGGCGTCGTTTCGCCGAGCGCGAGGCCGTCGATCATCTGCGGTCCCGTCAGCCAGCCGTAGTGCTCGACGGCGCCCTGGTAGACGTACGGGAGGACCGCGTACGCGCCGCCGAAGGTGACCAACGCCGCCTTGGTGAAGAACCATCCCATCTGGGCGAGTGTGCCTTCCCAGCCGCCGTACGCCACCAGCGCGGCCATCGCAACTCCCCAGATCGCGAGCCCGATCGCGAGCACCTGAGCGAAACGACCCCAGCTGAAGCGCGCGTGCTCCGGCGTGGCCGTGCCGTCGTCGAGGATCGCCGGCCCGAACCCCTTCGCGGCTGCGCCGTGCCCGCCGCCCGAGCGGAACTGGTCCGGCGCGATGCGGCCGCCGATGTAACCGATTGCCCCCGCGCCGATCACGATCGCCGGGAACGGCAGCGCGAGCGCGAAGATCGCGACGAACGCCGCCGCCGCGATCGCCCACAGCGCGGCGCTCCGCAGCGCCCGTGACCCGATCCGCCACGCGGCGAACACGACGATCGCGGTGACGGCAGGCTTGATGCCGTAGAGGGCACCGGCGACCGCCGGCAAGTTTCCGAACGCGACATAGATCCACGACAGTGCGATCAGGATAAACAGCGACGGCAGGACGAACAGAGTTCCCGCGACGATCCCGCCGCGTGCGCGGTGCATGAGCCAGCCGATGTACGTCGCGAGCTGCTGCGCCTCCGGCCCCGGCAGCACCATGCAGTAGTTGAGCGCGTGCAGGAACCGGCTCTCCGAGATCCAGCGCCGCCGCTCCACCAGTTCCTGGTGCATGATCGCGATCTGCCCCGTCGGCCCGCCGAAGCCGATGAAGCCGAGCTTCAGCCAGAACCGGAACGCCTCGGCGAAGGAAACCGCAGGCGGCGCGTTCATCGCATGGTCTCGGATGTCAGCCGTGCGTCTCGCCGCGGGCGTGCCGGCTCCACGCGTAAAGCGCGTCGTACACGCCCATGCCGCGCTCGAGCAGCTCGCGGTCGTTGGCGTACAGCCGCCCGAGACCGAGCGACACCGCGACGAGGCCCGCCGACTGCGGCGTGAGATCCAGCCGTTCGGGGTCCGCGCCGCGCACGATGCGCGCGAGTTCGTCGAGCGCCGGGTCCCGCAGGTCGAACTCCCGCAGCGTGACGTCGAAGGAGCAGAGCTCCCCGTCGTGCGAGATCGCGCCTCCGGGGATGTCGAAGGCGATCGAACCCTCGCGCCGGGCAGCCTCGAGCACCTCCCGGGTCGGCAGGTACGCGAACTGCGCACGCGGGTCGACGAACCGCCGCACGAGCCACGGGCAGGCGATGCGGTCGATCTTGAGCCGCTCGCGGGTCACCCAGCGCGACGCTGGGGCACCGGGAATGCGGAACACTGCGTGCCTTCGCAGGAGCGGCAGACCGGCCTCGCGCCAGTGCTCCATGCCGCCGTCGAGGTGCAGCGCCTCGAAGCCGCGCGAACGAAGCGCGGCCGCGGCGCCCTGGCTCGCCTCGTGGCCATGCGCGCAATAACAGACGACCTTGGCGCCCGGTGGGAGCGTAGCGATGAACGCTTCGACTTCGTCGGGCCGGCATCGCAGCGCGGCGGGAAGCGTTGCGTGGTCGCTGTCGTAGGCGGGCGGGCGGCGCACGTCGAGGACGACCGGCCAGCCGGGCGAGCCGACGCGCGCGGCGAGAGCGGAAACGGAAATCGAGGGAATGACGGTGTCCACGGCAAGCCTCCAGTCGGGCAGGGTTTGGACGGGACACCGTCTTGGGAAGCCGGGAGCCTGCGATCCCGACTGTGTGAGGCGGCGAACGTTACTCCCGCGCGCGGCGGGCGTCAAGCTGCGGCGCCAGCCGGAGCCCCGCTTCGCGGGGTGCAGGATCCGGCGAGGCGCGCTACACCGGGCTCGTCGGCGCGCGGCCTTCGAGGATGTCGCGCATCCGGCGCTCGATCGCGCCGTTGATCCTCGGATGAGTCAGCACGTAGAAGCGCTCGTCGCGCACGGCGTCGAGCACCGCGGCCGCAATGTCGTCGGCGCTCAATCGCCCGGACTGCGTCGCCTTGTGCAACATCGCATCGAGCGCGCGGTCCTCGTCGGTTTTCGCCCGGTCGCTCCGCAATCCGGCCGGGCGGCTGCGATCCGAGTCGGCGATCCCGGAGGCGAAGAAGGCCGGGCACACGACCGAGCAGCGCACTTTCGCGCCGCGCAGGGCGAGATCGTGATGCAGCGTCTCAGTAAGCGCGACCACCGCGTGCTTGGTGACGTTGTAGACGCCCATCCCGGGCGGCGCGATCAACCCCGCGACCGAGGCGGTGTTCACGATATGACCTTCGTCGCCTTGCCGCAACAGGACCGGCGTGAAGACCCGCACACCGTGAATGACGCCCCAGAGGTTGACGCCGAGCGCCCAGCGCCAGTCGGCTTCGGCGTTCTCCCACACCACGCCGAGCGGCGCGACGCCGGCGTTGTTGCAGACGATGTGTACCGCGCCGAACGCATCGAGCGCGGCGCGTGCGAGCCGTTCGACGGCCTCGCCCCGCGAGACGTCGGTCGGCTGTGCCGCAACCGGGATGCCCTGTGCCCGCAGTTCGCCGGCGGCGCGCTCGAGTGCGGCCTCGTCGACGTCCGCCAGCACGAGCTTCAACCCTTGCGCGCCGAACGCCGCAGCGAGCGCGCGTCCGAGGCCCGATGCTGCCCCGGTGATCACGGCCACGCGGCCGGTGAAGGTCTTCATATGCGCTTGGCCGCCCTTCGAGCGATGGGCCGGGCGGTAGCGGGGTCCATCACTCCGGAAAGAACTCCTCCCACCGCTCTGCGACGAGCACGCGCCCGGCATCGGTCGTGAGATAGCCGGCGTCCGCCCCCATGCGCTCGGCGGCGACGAGCCCACGCGCCTCGAGCTCCGCGAGCGCGGCGTCGATGTCCGCGGTGGCGAGGGACCGGTTCAGCCAGTGCTCGAGCTCGCCGTGGATGCGATGGACGAGCTCGCGCTCGTCCGAGAGCACGGCGAGCAGCGCGAGTTCGAGCGCGTCGACGTCCATGGGCGGCGATCATACCGTGGCGGTCGCAATCCAGCCTTCGATCGGGTCGATCGCGCGCGGCATTCCCCAGTTGCGTGCTTGCCGTCGGAGGCACCAAGCCGCCTGCATCGCGGCGAGAACCGCGTCCAGCCGGTCGCCGGTGGCGTCGTCCACGAGCGAGCGGACGAGCCCCTGCTCGGCGTGGAGCGGGAAGCCGAACGGCCCGCCGTCACGCCCGAGCCGGGCAAGGATCGCGGCGCGTGCGCGCCGCCGATCCGGTGTCTGCTTCCGCGCCTCGTCCGTCTTGTAGGAAGCGCGAGTGATCGCACGCGCCGCGAGCCCCGGATACGCTTCGACCGCAATCCGCTCCGGGTCGCCGGCGATGAGGCCCGGAACCGTCACGCCGGCACGAGCGAGGCGCGGCGCGCCTTCCAAGAACATCAGCCCTACCGGCGGGTTGACCAGCTTGAACGGCGAATGCGAGCCGGCGGGGAGATCGGTAGCGCGATGCGGATACTTGCGGCCCGTGGGACGCGAGGCACGGTAGGCGTCGAGCACCGCGCGGAACTCAGCCCGGCCGAACGTTGCGCAGTGCGTGACGAGTGCTCGCCAGTCGCCGGGCCAGCCGAGATCGCGCACCCCCTCGCGTGGCAGCCCGAACGGGAAGTCGAACCCGCCGACCCACGGCCCGGGGGCCGCGAGCAGCCGGTCGAACCCATCCCAGTCGGCGAGCAACTCGATCGCGTCAAGCGCGAACACGCCACGCGCGAGGCGACCGCGCGCGACCGCGATCGGCTTGCGTCGCCGCGGCGCGGACGTGAAATCCACGCCGAAAACCGCGGTCATGCCTCCGGCGGCACCGGCCGCGGCCGGCGGTCCTCGCCGGTCGCGACGTAGGTGAGCGTCGCCTCGGTGACCTTCACCGTCTCAAGCTTGTCCGGATTGCGCTGCGCGTAGACCTCGACCTCCACGGTGATCGACGTGGTCCCGACCCGTACGATCTCCGCGTAGAACGACAGGACGTCGCCGATGAATACCGCCTGCTTGAACTGGAACGCGTTCACCGCGACGGTCGCGACGCGCCCGCGCGCGCGCCGCGCCGCCGTGACACCGCCGGCGATATCCACCTGCGACATGATCCAGCCGCCGAAGATGTCGCCGTGCTGGTTGGCGTCGGCGGGCATGGGGAGGACCCGCAGGGCGGGTTGCTCGCCTTCGGGGAGACTGACGATTTCAGGCATGCGGTCGACCTTACTCCGGGGATGTAGGGCTTGTTCAGGGGGATTGGCAGAAGTTTACAAACTCCGACAACCAATCGAACGGGGCGCTTGAGCGCCCCGTCTTCGCTTGCACTACGGACGCCCGATGGGTGTCGGCGGAGCGGGGGAGACGCCGAAGCTGCTGCGAGCCCGCTCACCGTCCCCGCCGAAGAAGCGGATCGCGCCGTCCTCGGCAACGGTCCAGACCTCCTGTGCGCCGGCGGCGAGGTACGCCCGAGTCTTCTCGATCTCGTCTTCGGTGTTGGACGGGGACAGGACTTCCACGCAGATCTCGGGCGCGCGCGGGAAAGGCGTTTCGAGCGCATGCGTTCGGATGAAGGCGGAAGAGGCCCAGATCACGTCGGGAACACGGACGCCGATCTCGGTAAGGACCGATGCTTCAGTGATAACGCCGCCGTGAGGGAGCAGGCGCTGCAGCTCCGCGCCGATCCAGAACTGCAGCCGTCCATGCGCATTACTGGCCGGGCTCATCTCGATCTTTCCCCAGGCGTTCAACTCGATCTTGTAGGGGAGATCCCGCAAGACGGGGTCGGCGACGATTTCCGCCCAGCGGCGGGTCAGCGTTTCGGGTGCAGTGACGTTTCCCATGGCGCGAGGCCGAATCGGCGTGCGAAGTCAGTATACCTTGCGCTCACCCGCGATTTCGGAGGTAGTTCAACGGGCCGCCCCTGAACGGCGCGAAACCGGTGCCGAAGATGAGCCCGGCGTCGGCGAGATCGGCATCCGCGACGATGCCTTCGTCGACCACCTTCTTGGCTTCCGCGAGATAGGGTTCCATGACCCGGTCGATCAGCTCCCCGGTGACGGCGCCGGCGGGACCCTTCACCGGCTTGCCCTTTTCCCAGTGGTAGAAGCCCGTGCCGGTCTTTTTCCCGAGCTTGCCCGACTTCAAGCGCTCCTCGAGCTGCTGCGGCGGCGTGGCATCGGGGCCGGCGAGCGCCTTGCCCGCGGCAGCGCAGATGTCGAGGCCCACCGTGTCGGCAAGCTCGATCGGGCCCATCGGCATCCCGAACTCCATCGCCGCTTTGTCGACGGTCTCCGCCTTCACGCCCTCTTCGAGCATGCGGAACGCGTTCGCCATGTACGGTCCAAGCACGCGGTTGACGAGGAAGCCCGGCGCGTCCTTTACCGGCAGCGGCAGCTTGTCGATCTGGCGCACGAACGCCGCGGCGCGCTTCGCGAGCTCCGGGTCGGTCGCGTCGCCCTTCACGACCTCGACCAGTTGCAGCTGCGGGACCGGGTTGAAGAAGTGCAGGCCGACGAGCCGCGACGGATTCTTCATCGTCCGCCCGATGTCGGCGAGCTTCAGGCTCGAGGTATTGGTGGCGAGGATCGCCGTCGGCTTGGCGCGCGCCTCGATGTCGGCGAAGAGCTTCTGCTTCACCTCGAGATTCTCGAAGATCGCCTCGATGATGACGTCGGCGTGGCGGACGCCGTCGCCATGGACATCCGGCGTGAGGCGGTCCATCGCGTCGCGCACGTGCAGCCTGTCGCGCAGGCGCTTGCGGAAGAGCTCGCCCGCACGCTTGATGGCTGGCGCGAGCCTTTCGGGCGCGGTGTCCTGCAGCGTCACCGTCAACCCGCGCAACGTGCAGACCGCCGCGATGTCGCCGCCCATCGTTCCGGCCCCGATCACGTGCACGCGTTTCGCCTCGAAATCGGAGTCCTTGCCGAGCGCCTTCAACCACTCCTGCAGCCCGAAGATCCGGATCAGGTTGCTCGTCGTCGGGTGCTCTACCAGGTAGACGAACGACGCCGGATCCTGCGGCGGCGGCAGGAACGGGTCGCCGCCGTATTTCTGCCACAGCTCGAGAATCGCGTACGGCGCGGGGTAGTGCTCGCGTTTCGCGCGCTTCTCGAGTTGCACCCGCGCCATGGCCGCCACGACGCCTTTCAAGGGGCCGTTCATCAGCTTCTGCGTGAAAGGGAGCTTACGCGGCTTCGGGGCCTCGAGGGCCATGAGGCGACCTGCATTCTCCATCACCCGTGGGGGGACGACCGCGTCGACAAGGCCCATCTTCTTGGCGCGACGGGCGTCGATCGAGCGGCCGGTCATCATCATGTCGAGCGCGGCGGTCGGACCGACGATCCCGGGCAACCGCTTGACGCCGCCCCAGCCGGGCAGGATGCCGAGCATCACCTCGGGCAGCGCGAACCGGGTCCCGGGGACGTCGACCGCGATCCGGTAGCGGCACGCGAGCGCGAGCTCCAGGCCGCCGCCCATGCAGAACCCCTGGACGAGCGCGATCGTCGGGAAGGGGAGGGCGGCGAGGCGGTCGAATGTTTCCCACCCGCGGCGGACGATCGCGAGCGCGTCGTCGACGCTTTCGATCCGAGTGAACTCGTCGACGTCCGCTCCGGCGATGAAGCCCGACGGCTTGCCGGAGCGGATCACGAGCCCCTTCGGCTTCTCGGCGGCAAGCCGATCCACAATCGCCGCGAGCTCTTCCATCACGTCCTCCGAGAGCGTGTTGGTCGACGCGCCCGCCTTGTCGAACGTGAGCCACGCGATGCCGTCGCCGTCGCGCTCGAGTCGCCAGTGCCGGTAGGCGCCCGCCGCGTCCTTGTCGAGTACCGCATCCGCCGGATTCATCGCCTTCTCCTCTGTCGGCGCTCGACTGCGGTTACAGCGCCTCGACCAGCATGGCGCCGCCCTGGCCGCCGCCGATGCAGATCGTCGCGATGCCGCGCCTGCCGCCGGTACGCTTCAGAACGTGCAGGAGGTGCAGCACGATCCGTGCGCCCGAGGCGCCGACCGGGTGGCCGAGCGCGATCGCGCCGCCGTCCACGTTGAGCTTCTCGATGTCGAGCGCCCCGAGCGCACGATCGAGACCGAGCTCGTTGCGGCAGTACTCGTCGCTCTTCCATGCCTCGAGGCACGCCAGCACCTGCGCCGCGAACGCCTCGTTGAGCTCCCAGGCATCGATGTCGTTCAGACCCAGCCCGTGCCGCTGCAGGATCGGGGTCGCGGCGTGCACCGGTCCGAGGCCCATCTGCGACGGGTCGAGACCCGCCCATTGCGAGTCGACGATCCGACCGACTGGCTTCAGGTCGTGACGCTTTACCGCGTCCTCGGTTGCGAGCAGCACCCACGCCGCGCCGTCGGTCACCTGCGAGGAGTTGCCGGCGGTGACGTTGCCGTACCTGCGATCGAAGAACGGCTTGAGCTTCGCAAGGTTCTCGACGGTCGAGTCCTTGCGGATGCCGTCGTCGTCCTTGTACGCATGGCCGGCGGCGTCGAAGACCGGCACGATCTCCGGGCCGAGGCCGTCGTGCGGCTCGAGGAACCAGGCGGCACCTTGCGCCCGAATCATCCGCGCATGGCTGCGCGCGGCGTACTCGTCCATCTGCCGCCGCGTGAGCCCGAACCGGTGGGCCAGGTTTTCGGCGGTCTGACCCATGAGCAGGCCGACGTTCGGGTCGGTCAGGCCCTTCATGATGCCGATCACCGGCGCGAGATAGGAGAGCCTCAGTTTGGCGAGCGCTGCAGCCTTCCGGCCGAGGGTCCTGGCGGCGAAGAAATCGGCGAACCATGCCACCATCGCGTCGGAGAAAAGCAGCGGCGCGCGCGACAGCGCGTCCACGCCGCCGGCGAGCACGAGGTCGGACCGCCCGGCGTCGAAATTCGCGATCGCCGAATCGAGCGACTGCATGCCCGACGCGCAGTTCCGCATGACGGTCCAGCCCGGCACCTTCTCACCGCAGCCCATTCGCAGCGCAGTCACGCGGCCGATGTTGACCTCGTCGACCGACGGCGCGGCGCAGCCGAGGATCACCTCGTCGAGCACCGCGGGGTCGAACGGCTGGCGGTTGAGGACGGCGCGGCCCGCAGCGGTCGCGAGATCGCTCGCCGCGAACGGTCCGGGCTTGTTGCGCGCCTTGAGGAACGGCGTCCGGACCCCGTCGATGATGTACGTCGTACGTTTCACCACTCGAGCTCCTAGTTGCAGTAGCGCCGGTAGTCCCAGCGCGCATCGTTGCAATCGGCGTGCGCGTCCATGTCCATCATGCTCTTGCGCCCGATGCAGAACCGGGTCGCGCGCTTCGCCGCCGAGATGCATTCGGGCGAGGCGTCCGTCTCTAGCGGGAACTGCTGCTCCGCGATCGGTCCGGTTTCGTACTCCTCGAGATGGCCGGCGCATCCGGCGAGCAAGCCGGCAAGGGCCGCGCACAGGACTGGACCGGAGATCGCTCTCATGCCGGCGTCGTGCCTCAGGCCACGGCCCGCTGCGCGGCCGGCCGCGCTTCGCCCGCGAGCGACAGGTCGGGCGGGAAATCGTCGACCCGGATGACCTCGTCGCGCAGCCGTGCGGCGCGGGTGAGCACGGCGTGATCGTCGGCGCCGATGACACCCGCGGCAACCGCTGCCCGGGAGAGATCCTCGCCGGCGATTCGCCCGGCATCCCGCGCATGGCGGAGCTTCCGCTCGATCGGTTCGGCGGCGATCGTCGCTTCGAGCGCGGCCTCGAGCTTGCCGATGACGTCGGCTTCGCCTCTGGGCACGTACATGCCGGCGGTGAGCCGGTCTCGGGTCGCGGACGGCTCGATGAGGACCCGCGCCACGTCGTGGCCGAGCTTGTCGGACGGCACGACGTACGGCCGGCCCAACGGGAAGAGGATCTGCCGCAGCAGCCACCCGACCACCCGGCTCGGATAGTTCGAGATCACGCCTTCGAACGCGTTCTGCGCGCGGAACATCGCATCCCACACCGCCCAGTCGACCAGGGGCTTGTCGGCGCGCTGGCGGCCCTCGTCCTCGTAGCGCTTCAGGGTCGCCGAGACGAGGTACATGAGCGACAGGATGTCGCCGAGCCGTGCGGACAGCTTCTCCCGCCGCTTCAGGCCGCCGCCCAGCACGAGCATCGACACGTCCGAGAGGAACGCGAACATCGCGGAGAACCGCGTGAGCTGCTGGAGGTAACGCCGGTTCTCGGGCGCGGCGCCCGGCGGCACCCTCACCCAGTGCGAGCCGGTGAGCCCCGTCACTAGCGATCGCGCCGCATTGGCGAGCGTGAACCGGATGTGACCCCACAGCGCGCGATCGAAGTCGCGCGAAGCCTTTTCACGGTCCGCCTCGCGCGTGGCCTGCATCTCCTTCAGCACGTAGGGATGGCAGCGGATCGCGCCCTGGCCGAAGATGATGAGGCTGCGCGTCAGGATGTTCGCGCCCTCGACGGTGATCGAGACCGGGATCTGCTGATAGGCGCGGCCCATGAAGTTGCTGGGCCCGAGGCAGATCCCCTTGCCGCCCTGGATGTCCATCGCATCGTTGACGACGCGCCGGTTGCGCTCGGTGATGTGGTACTTGACGATGCCGGAGATCACCGACGGCTTCTCGCCGAGGTCGATCGCGACCGCGGTCATCATTCGGGCGGCGTCCATCATGTAGAGGTTGCCGCCCATGCGGGTGAGCGCTTCCTCGATGCCCTCGAACGTCCCGATCGGCGTGCGGAACTGGGTGCGAACGCGTGCGTACGCGCCGGTCGCGCGGACCGCGAGCTTCGACATGCCCACGTTGGAGGACGGGAGCGAGATCGAGCGGCCGGCGGCCAGGCATTCCATCAGCATCCGCCAGCCCTGGCCCGCCATCTTCGGCCCGCCGATGATCCAGTCGAGCGGCATGAAGACGTCCCTGCCCCAGTTCGGCCCGTTCTGGAACACGGCGTTGAGCGGAAAGTGCCGCCGGCCGATGTGCACGCCCGGCGACGCGGTCGGTACGAGCGCGCACGTGATCCCGATGTCGGCGCTGCCGCCGAGCAAACGATCGGGGTCGTAGAGGCGGAACGCGAGGCCGAGCAGCGTCGCGACCGGTCCGAGCGTGATGTAGCGCTTCTCCCAGGTCACGCGCATCCCAAGGACCTCGCGGCCTTCCCACACGCCCTTGCACACGACGGCGCGGTCGGGGATTGCGGCCGCGTCCGAGCCGGCGTGCGGGTTGGTGAGCGCGAAGCACGGGATCTCGAGGCCTGTCGCGAGACGCGGCAGATAATGACGTTTCTGTTCTTCGGTGCCGTAGTGAAGCAAGAGCTCCGCCGGCCCGAGCGAGTTCGGGACCATCACCGACACTGCCGCGGCGCTGCAGCGCGTCGATAGCTTGGTGATCACCTGCGAGTGCGCGTACGCCGAGAAGCCCTTCCCGCCGTAGGCTTTGGGGATGATCATCCCGAGGAAGCCCTTGTCCTTGATGTACTGCCAGACGTGTGGCGGCAAGTCCGCGAGCGCGTAGGTGTCCCAGTCGTTCGCGATGCGGCAGAGCTCCTCGGTCTCGCCGTCGAGGAACGCCTGCTCCTCGGCGGAGAGCGCCGGCTTCGGGAACGCGAGCAGCTTCGACCAGTCGGGCTTGCCCGAGAATAGATCGCCGTCCCACCATACCGTGCCCGCGTTGATCGCATCGGCCTCGGTCGGCGACATCGGCGGCATCACCTTGCGGAACCACGCCAGCGCGCGATCGCTCACGAGCGCACGCCTGAGGGGCGGGATTGCGAGGATCGCGGCGACCGCCGCAAGCGGAGCGAGTAGCCAGTACCAAATCATAAGCTTGTCCTTCCGGAGTCTACGCCGCGCGACGAGCGGGCCTTGCAGGTATGACCGCCGACGTTCCCGGCTTGTTCGTCGTAGCCCGTCCCCGGCCCTGGTGGCGTCGCGCCAAGGCGATGACCGGGTCCCGGCGCGCGAGGTCGGGCAGCGGCGCCTTGAGCCCGGCAATCAGGAACGGCGCGAGGCGCCGCAGCAGCAGCCGGTCGTTGGCGGTCTCGGTCGGATTGAGCGCCGCGATCAGCTTCCAGGCGTCGGTGCCGGCGAGGGTATACGCGAGCGCCCCCATCATGAAGTGCAGCCGCCACGCGAGCTCGCGCGTCGCGATGTGCGGCAGCGCCTGCGCAAAGGCGTCCTTGAAGCGCGCGATCGACGGTGCATAGCGCTCCGATAGGAAGGCCCGCAACGCTGGCGACGGATCCACGTAGGCGCGGCCGAGAAGCCGCAGGAAATCGACCCCGCCGCGCCTCGTGTCGCGGGCGAGGCCGAGCGCGGGAATGAAGAGGGCCGCAAGGATGCGCTCGCACGCCAGCGGTTTGCCGCACGCCGACCGCAGGTCGGCCTCGAGAAGCGCAATGCGCTCCTCGTGCAGCGCGTCGAGCCGCCCGGCGAGCATCGCCTGGAAGAGACCTTCCTTGCCGCCGAAGTGGTAGTTGACCGCGGCCAGGTTTACCCGCGCAGCCGCGGTGATCATCCGGCTCGACGTGCCGTCGTAGCCGTGGTCGAAGAAGAGGCGCTCCGCCGCGGCGAGAATCCGCTCGCGGGTGGCCTGGCGGGCACGGGAATCGGCGGCTGGCATCGAACGAAAGTTTCAAACGGACGTTTGAATAGTAGCCCCGAACATGCCGCTGTCAAGCCGCGCCTCCAAGCGATTGCCTGCCGGCCCCGCGTGCTGCGGCCGCTAAGTCGTTGGCGGCGCTTGCTTTAGGCGCGCGCGGCCCCAAGCTTAGAATCCACCCTCTATCCGCCGGAGTCACTCCCTTGCGCCGTCACGATGCCGCTGCCCTGCCCCTGACCGCCGACGATCGGGCCGCCCGTGGTGGCAGGCGGCAAAGCGAATGGCGGGCGGCGCGGATGCTCCTGCCGTACCTCTGGGAGTTCAAGTGGCGGGTGCTGATCGCGCTCGCGCTCCTGGTCACCGCGAAGCTCGCAAACGTCGCGGTCCCCCTCGTCCTGAAGGAGGTCGTCGACTCGCTCGACCCGCAGACCGCGGTTCTGGCGGTGCCGTTCGCGCTGCTCGCCGCCTACGGCCTCCTCCGCTTCTCGACGACGCTCTTCGCCGAGCTGCGCGACGTGGTTTTCGTCCGGGTCGCCCAGCGCGCGGTGCGGCGCGTCGCGCTCGAAGTGTTCCGGCACCTTCACAGCCTCAGCCTGCGCTTCCACCTCGAGCGCCAGACGGGCGGCGTGTCGCGCGATATCGAGCGCGGGACGCGTGGCGTCTCGACGCTGCTGTCGTACATGCTGTTCTCGATCATCCCGGTCATCCTCGAGTTCGGCCTGGTGGCCGCAGTGCTGCTCGCGAAGTTCGACTGGCGCTTCGCTGCGATCACGTTCGGCGCAGTCGCCGTCTACATCACCTTTACGATCCTGGTGAGCGAGTGGCGCATCGAGATCCGCCGCAGCGCGAACGAGCTCGACTCGAAGGCGAACACCCGGGCGATCGACTCGCTGCTCAATTACGAGACGGTCAAGTACTTCGGCAACGAGGAGTACGAGGCGCGGCGCTACGACGAGAACCTGCGGCACTACGAGTCGGCGGCGGTGAAGAGCGAGGCCTCCCTCGGGTTGCTCAACATCGGCCAGAGTCTCATCATCGCGATCGCCGTGACGCTCCTCATGATCCTCGCGGCCCAGGGCGTTGCGGCGAGGACGCTCACCCTCGGCGATCTCGTGCTGGTGAACGCGCTGCTGATCCAGCTCTATATCCCGCTCAACTTCCTCGGCATGGTCTACCGCGAGATCAAGCAGTCGCTGGTCGACATGGATCGGATGTTCCGCCTGCTCGAGGAGAACCGCGAGATTGCCGACCGGCCCGATGCCGTCCCGCTCCCCGAGGGGCCGGCCACGATCCGCTTCGAGCGGGTCGACTTCTCGTACGAGCCCAACCGGCAGATCCTGTTCGACGTTGGCTTCGAGATCCCGGCCGGGACGAAGGTCGCAGTCGTCGGGCACTCCGGGTCGGGGAAGTCGACGCTGGCGCGCCTGCTCTACCGGTTCTACGACGCGACGGGCGGGCGCATCACGGTGAACGGCATCGACATCCGCGACGTGAAGCAGGCGAGTCTGCGCGGCGCGATCGGCATCGTCCCGCAGGACACGGTGCTCTTCAACGACGACATCCGCTACAACATCCACTACGGGCGGCCGGACGCGACCGACGACCAGGTGACCGAGGCGGCGCGCTCGGCGCATATCCACGACTTCATCGCGACTCTGCCGGACAAGTACGCCACGCGCGTCGGCGAGCGCGGGCTAAAGCTGTCCGGCGGCGAGAAGCAACGCGTCGCGATCGCGCGGGCGATCCTCAAGAACCCGCGGATCCTGATCTTCGACGAGGCGACCAGCGCGCTCGATTCGAAATCGGAGAATGCGATACAGGCCGAGCTCGACCGGATCGCTCAAGGGCGGACCACGCTCGTCATCGCCCACCGCCTGTCAACGGTGATGGACGCCGACCAAATCCTGGTGATGGATCATGGCCGGATCGTGGAGCGGGGCACCCACCGCCGGCTCCTGGAGGCGGGCGGGGCCTACGCGCAGATGTGGGCCTTGCAGCAGCAGGAAGAGGCGGCGGGGGACGCGGTCGCGGCGGCTGCCTGACCGGTTTTCCGGACCAGCCGGGCTCCGCCATGGCACCATCCGCGCCGGCGGGGACGAGTTGCCCGGCGGACCCGTCAGGAACGTGCTGCCGGGTGTGACCATTCTTCACAATGTTGTCAAGTTTCCAACGTATCCCCTTCTCATTACTTGCCTATCCGGGGCGAGCCCCGTTAGACTTCCGAGCGTTTTCCCGCACCGGGTGGCAAGGGGTCCGGAGGATCAGTACTCCGGTCGCCTTTCGCCGCTTCGAAACGGCGGTGCGCGGTCATAAAGGGGGCTGTCCGGTGCGCACGTTCGCGCACCGGGAGGCGGCCGGGGACGAGCGGCATCGCTCGCCGGCCTGGACGGGGGAGCGGGGGTATGAAGAAAGTGTCACGCTTGATGGCGTTCGTTGCCGTCATTTGCTGCGCCGGGGCCATCCTCACGGCGCAAGCGGCCGAGATGCCGGATCTCAAGTCGTCGGCCGCGCTGATCGTGGACGAGGAGACTGGCGAGATCCTCTACGGCAAGAACGAGAGCGCGGTCGTTCCGATCGCCTCGATCACCAAGATCATGACTGCGATGGTCACGCTCGACGCGGGGTTGCGCCTCGACGAGTCGATCACCGTAACCGCGGAGGACGCGGAGGCGGGTCAGGCCAAGCGACGGGCGAGGCTCGCGGTTGGAACGACCCTCACGCGCGCAGAGTTCCTGCAACTCGCCCTAATGGCCTCGGAAAACCGCGCGGCTGCGGCCCTCGGGCGCGCCTATCCGGGCGGCATCGAGTCGTTCGTCAGCGCGATGAACGCGAAGGCCCACGAGCTGGAGATGGCCGACTCGAGATTCGTCGAGCCCACCGGGCTCTCGAGCGAGAACGTGTCGAGCGCGGGCGACCTCGCGAAGCTCGTCCGGGCTGCGAAGGGCTATCCGCTGATCGCCGAGTACTCCACCATGCCGAACGCGGACTACACGATCCGCGGCCGGCGCGTGGCGTTCGTGAACACGAACGGTCTGGTGCGCGGCGGGAGCTGGGAGATCGGGCTCTCCAAGACCGGCTTCATCAACGCCGCAGGCCGGTGTCTGGTCATGCAGGTGAAGGTCGCGACCCGGTCGCTGATCATCGTGCTGCTCGACTCGGTCGGGAAGTACACCCGGATCGGCGACGCAAACCGGATCCGCCAGTGGCTCGAGCCGGGCTTCACCCCGCCGGCTGCTGCCGTCAAGCCCTCCGCTCGGCAGAAGACGCCCGCCGCAGTCAGGTCCCACCGCACACCGGCCGGCCGCGTGCGCGTAGAGCTCAAGCCTCCCGCCGCAAAGTGATCCTGCCGTGACGACCCCGCGACGATCGGGCGCGGGTGTCGTCCGCTACTACAACTTCCTCGGCGAGGGCCCGTCGTTCCGCGACGACGTGCTCGCCGGGCTCGCCCAGCCGCAGAAGGCGGTTCCCCCGAAGTACTTCTACGACGAACGCGGGTCGAAGCTCTTCGAGACGATCTGCGAACTGCCCGAGTATTACCCGACACGCACCGAAATGGCGATCATGGCGCGGCACGTCGACGAGATCGCGCGGCTCCTCGGGCCCGAAACCCAGCTCGTCGAATTCGGCTCCGGCGCGAGCGTTAAGACCCGGCTAATGATCGATCGCCTCGAGCCCTCTCTCTATGTGCCGGTCGAGATCGCCGAGGACGCGCTCCGGAACGCATGCAAGGATCTGGCGCGGCGTTTTCCGTGGCTGAACATCAACGCCGTCGTCGCCGACTTCGTCCGCCCGCTCAAGCTGCCGGAGTTCGTCGGCGTGCCGATCAGGCGCAAGGTGGTCTACTTCCCGGGCTCGACGATCGGCAATTTCACCCCGGAAGAAGCTGCCCGTTTCCTCGCGAGCGTGCGCGAGATCGTCGCCACCGGGGGTATGCTGGTGATCGGAGTCGACTTGAAGAAGGACAAGGCTACGCTCGACGCCGCCTACGACGACTCGCAGGGCATCACCGCGCAGTTCAACCTGAACCTGCTCGAGCGCATCAACCGCGAACTCGGCGCCGACTTCCGGCTGGAGCGCTTCCGGCACCGCGCGTTCTACGACGAGGGCCGCGGGAGGGTCGAGATGCACCTCGAGAGCCTGTGTCAGCAGCACGTGCACGTCGCCGGCCGGCGGTTCGACTTCAAACCCGGCGAGACGATCCACACCGAGATCTCCTGCAAGTACACGATCGAGGAGTTCCGGCGCCTCGCCGGCGGCGCGCGGTTCCACGCCGAGGCGGTCTGGACCGATCCGGCAAACCGCTTCGCCGTGCACGCGATGATGGCGGTCTAGGACGTCACGAGATACGCTGCCACCAGCACGCCGAGCGCCGCGAGGGCGTACGCCGACACGGTCGCGATACCCGTCCGGTAGCCGCGCGGAGTCTCGCCGGGACCTAGCTCCGCCAGGATGCGGCGGAACTGCGCTGCCGCGAGCAGGCAGGCCACTGCGCCGACGAGCACCATCGCGACGCCGGTCGCCAGGGCGAACAGCTCGTGCGGCGGCGAGGGCTCGTGTCCGGCGATGAGATGCAGATACAGCCCGAACTTGGCGACCACGAACCCGAGTCCCATCAGCGCGATCGCCGTGCGCACCCAGGCGAGCAGCGTACGCTCCGCGGCGAAGAGGACGCGCGGATCGTTCAGATACGGCATCTGGCGCGGCTGTCGCGGACTATCGGGTAACCCTCGGGCGCCATGCGCGGCTGGTCCGCGACACCCCTAGGCCGCCTGTCCGCGATGCCCGATCGCACGCGAAATCTTCTCGGCCGTGTCCTTGACCATCGCCGACCATGCGGGCTTCATCCGCTCGGCAGGCGAGGAGACCGACAGCCCGGCTATCAGGCCGCCGGTGTCGTCGCGTATACCGGCGCCGATGCAGCGCACGCCAAGCTCCGCCTCCTCGTTGTCGATCGCGTAGCCTTGCCGGCGGACGCGGTCGAGCTCCTTCTCGAGCGCGGGCAGCGCGTGGATCGTGTTCTTGGTGAACGCCGGCAGCCCGGTGCGTTCGGCGTAGATTCTCACGCCGTCGGCACCGTCCTCCAGCAGAAACAGCTTGCCGACCGCGGTGATGTGCAGGGGGGCGCGGGCGCCGATGATGTTCACGACCCGCATCAGCGACCGGCCGCTCGAAGTGCGCTCGATATAGACGATCTCGTCGTCGCGGCGGACGGAGAGGTTGACCGCCTCGCCGGTCGCCGCGTGCAGTTCGCGCATGAACGGCAACGCATGCTCGCGCACGCTGATCCGGGACTTCACGAGGTTTCCCAGCTCGAGCAGCCTCATGCCGAGCCGGTAGGTGCCCTGATCCACCCGCTCGACCATGCGGTCGCGCACGAGCGCAGTCAGGATGCGGTGCGCGGTGGAGGGATGGAGGCCTGCCCGCCCCGACAGGTGCTTCAGGCTCACCGCGTCGGGCGACTCGGCCAGCACGTCGAGCAGACGCATCATCCGCTGGATGACCTGGATCGAGTTCTTGGATTCCTTCTCGCTCATGCGCTCGAGTGCGCGCTTGCCCGCCCCGCGAAATTCTACCTCGCCATCCGGAAGGATAGGGCGGGGTGCTTGTGATACGCTCTTTGCGCGCCCCCCGCGGACTTCAACAACGACATGCGCGTAGGCCTCTTCGTCACCTGCCTCGTCGACCTCATGCGCCCGAGCATCGGCTTTGCGGCGATCAAGCTGCTCGAGGCCGCCGGGTGCGAGGTCGTCGTTCCGCGGACACAGACCTGTTGCGGCCAACCGGGCTACAACTCGGGCGACCGCGAGCCGGCACGCGCGCTCGCTAAGAAGCTACTCGACGAGTTCGAACCTTGCGACTATGTCGTCGCGCCGTCCGGCTCGTGCGCGGGGATGATCAGGACGCACTACCCCGACCTCTTCCCGGACGACGCCTACGTGCGGGGCCGCGTGGCACGCCTCTGCGCGCGGGTCTATGAGCTCACCGACTTCCTGGTCAACGTCGCCGGGCTGGCGGCCGTTCCCGGCCGTCTCACCGGCACGATCACCTACCACGACTCGTGCTCGGGGCTGCGCGAACTCGGCATCAAGCACCAGCCGCGTGCCCTGCTCGGGCGCGTGCCTGGCCTCGACCTCAGGGAGATGGACGAATGCGAGCAGTGCTGCGGGTTCGGCGGCACGTTCGCGGTCAAGTTCGGCGACGTGTCGGCGGCGATCGCCGATCGCAAGTGCGCCGCGATCGAGGCGAGCGGGGCCGGTGCGGTGGTCCTCGGCGACCTCGGCTGCATGCTGAACATCGAAGGCCGGCTCCGCCGGCGCGGAAACGAGACCGTCAAGGTGCTGCACGTGGCGGAAGTCCTCGCGGGCGAGGCTCCCTGATGCACGTCCAGTCGATGCACTTCAAGGCCAGAGCCGGGAGCGCGCTCGACGACGAGGTGCTGCAGGCGAACCTGCGCAAGTTCGGGGCGAGCGGCTTCGCGCTCAGCCGCGCGAAGGTGGTGGAGGCGTACGGGGCCGCCGAGTTCGAGCGTCTGCGCACCGCCGGGGCCGCGATCCGGGACCGCGCGCTCGCGACCCTGGACGCCTACATCGAGCGCTTCGAGCGCGAGGCCACCCGGCGCGGCGCGACCGTGCTCTTCGCCGAAACCGGCTCCGAGGCGTGCGACCTCGTGCTCGAGATCTGCCGCCGCCACGGCGTGAAGAAGGCGATCAAGTCGAAATCGATGGTGTCCGAGGAGGCGGGGCTGAACGATGCGCTCGTAGCGGGCGGCGTGGAGCCGGTTGAGACCGACCTCGGCGAGTACATCATCCAGCTCGCCGGCGAGCCGCCGTCGCACATCATCGCGCCGGCAGTGCACAAGTCGAAGGACGAGGTCGCCGACCTCTTCGCGCGGCACCACCGGCAGCCGCGCAAGAGCGACATCGGCGAGATGACGCGCGAGGCGCGGGCCGTGCTGCGCGGCCACTTCGTGTCCGCGGACCTCGGCATCTCCGGCGGCAACTTCCTGATCGCGGAGACCGGTTCCGGGCTTGTCGTGACCAACGAAGGCAATGGCCGGATGGTGACGACATTGCCGCGCGTGCACGTGTGTATCACCGGCATCGAGAAGGTGATCCCGACGCTCGAGGATTTCGCGACGCTGCTGCGCCTCCTCACGCGGTCGGCGACCGGCCAGCCGATCTCGAACTACGTCAGCTTGTTCACGGGACCGCGCCAGCCGGGCGATCGCGACGGGCCGGACGCACATGTACTTCATCCTCGTGGACGCCGGCCGCACGAACCTCGTCGGCGGCGACCTGCAGGAGATGCTCCGGTGCATCCGGTGCGGCGCGTGCATGAACCATTGCCCGGTGTACCGCACGGTCGGCGGGCACGCCTACGGCTGGGTCTACCCCGGGCCGATGGGTGCGGTGCTCACGCCGTCGTACGTCGGCCTGGAGAACGCGCTCGATCTCCCGCACGCGGCGACGCTCTGCAACCAGTGCGGCGTCGTGTGCCCGGTGCGGATTCCGCTGCCGGACCTGCTGCGCAAGCTCCGCGAGCAGCAGATCGAGCGCGGCCTGCGTCCGAAGAGCGAGATGCTCGGGTTGCGGATATGGGGCCGGGTCGCGCAGCGACCCCGGCTCTATGCGCTCGCGACCCGCTGGGCCGCGCGGTGCCTGCGCGTGCTCGGCGGCGCCTCCCGTCGCATCCGACGGTTGCCGGGCGCAGGCGGCTGGACGCGCGAGCGGGACCTTCCCGCGCCGCAGGCCGGGACGTTCCGCGATCTCTACTCGAAGACGAAGGGTTCGCCCTAGCCCGGCGCGAGCGCGCCGAGGTAGCTAGGGATCCCCTCGAGCTGCATCAACTCGGTCCAGCCACGCGCGTGCGCGAGCCGGCCGCGGTTCACGAACACGAACCGCTCGCAGGTCTCGCGCAGGATGTCGAGGTGGAACGGTTCGGTCGGGTGCAGGCACAGGAATACCAGCCGGTCCTCGCCGCGCAGCCGGCGGAAGAAATCGAGCATGAACCCGATGTACCCGTCCTGGGTGCTGAACTGCGGCTCGTCGAAGAGGTGCACGAGCGGATAGTCGCTCGACGCCGGCTCGAGCATGAAGCTCGGCACCGTCCGCTTGAACGCGCGCACCTGATAGGACTGGTGGTAGTGGATCGCGAGCCGGTCGCGCTCGCGGTAGCGGACGCGGTGGATGTCGCGGCCGGCGACGAGCACGCGCCCGCCTGAAGGCAGGTTCGAGCCGGTGATCAGCTCGAACAACGTGGTCTTGCCCGAGCCGTTCGGGCCCATCACGCCGACGATCGCCGGCCCCGGCACCCGGAAGTCGGCTTCGAGCGAGAAGGTGACCTCGCGCTTCAGCATCCCGCGCGTGTACTGCTTGTGCAGGCCCTCGACGGCGAGGAGCGGGGCAGCCATCGCTAGATCCCGAGCAGGCGCGAGCGCAGCGCCGCATCGGCGGCGAGCGCCCGCGCCGGCCCTTCGTGGACGATGCGGCCGCGGTCCATGACGTAGCAGCGATCCGCCACCGCCAGCGCGCTCGCGACGTTCTGCTCGACGATGAGCACGGCGATGCCCTCGCGCTTCAGCCGTTCCACCGTGCCCATTACGTCCTGCGCGATCTTCGGGGCGAGTCCCTGAGTCGGCTCGTCGAGCAGTACGAGACCCGGCGAGCCGAGCAGCGCGCGCGAGATCGCCACCATCTGCATCTCCCCGCCGGAGAGATTCTCGCACTCACGGTGCAGCAGGTGTTCGAGCGCGCTGAAGATCTCGCAGCATTCCCGCTCGCTCCACGCGCGGAACCGCGAGCGCTTGCGCGCGATCGCGAGGTTTCGCGCCACGGTGAGAGACGGGAAGATGCGCCTGTCGTCGGGGACCCAGCCGACGCCGGCGCGGGCGATCTCGTGGGTGGCGAGCCGGGTCGTGTCGCGCCCGTCGAACCGGATGGTTCCGGTCCGCGGGGGCGTAAGGCCGAGGATGGCCCGGAGCGTGGTGGTCTTGCCCGCGCCGTTTGGCCCGAGCAGCGCCACGGCTTCGCCGGCGCCGACCGTGAGCGAGACGCCGAAGAGCGCCTGAGTCTCGCCGTAGAACGCGCTGATGCCCTCGACCGAGAGCATCGGCGCGACAAGCGGCGCCGGAACCGCGCTCACCCCAGCTCCCCCAGGTTCGACCGCTGCACCCACGGGTTCGCGCGCAGCTCGTCCGGCGTGCCGCGCGCGATCACCTGCCCCCAGTGGATCACCGAGATCTCGTCGGCGAGCCCGAACAGGAACCGCATGTCGTGCTCGATGATTACGATCGTGAGGTCGCGCCGGATCTCGCGCACGAGCTCGGCGAGCCGGGTCGTGCCCTCGGCGCCAAGGCCTGCGGTCGGCTCGTCGAGGAAGAGAAGCCGCGGCTTCGCTGCCAGCGCGACCGCGATCTCGAGAGCGCGGCGCTCGCCGTAGGATAGGCTTCTTGCCCGCGCGAGCTCCTTGCCGCGCAGGCCGACGCGCGCGAGCACGGCTGCCGCCTCGTCGACGAGCGAGGTCGCGCGCGCAGCGTCGCGCGTGAAGTCGAACCCGCGCGCTCTCAGGCCCGGCAGCGCGACGAGCACGTTCTCGAGCGCGGTCGTCTCGTCGAAGAGATTCATGACCTGGAACGAGCGGGCGATGCCGCGGCGGGCGATCTCGCGCGGGGCGAGCCCGGTGATGTTCTCGCCAGCGAACCAGACCTCGCCGCGGTCGGGGCGGTAGCGGCCGGTGAGGCAGTTGAAGCAGGTGGTCTTGCCGGCGCCGTTCGGCCCCATGATCCCGGCGAGCCGACCGGCCGCGAACGCGAGGTTGACGTCTTCCAGCACGACGGCGTCGCCGAAGCGCTTGGAGAGCTTGCGTGCCTCGAAGAGCGGGGTCACCGGGGCCGTCCGGCGATGCTCTGCGCGATCCCTGCAATGCCCTCGGGCTTGAACAGCACTATCGCCATGAAGGCGAGCCCGTACCAGAGGAGCCAGGTCTCCGTGTACGCGCCGAGGAGGTCGCGCGCGAGGATGAAGAACGCAGCGCCGATCACCGGGCCCCAGAAGCTGACCAGCCCGCCGCCGATCAGCACCATCATCACCACGAAGCCGGAGTTGTGCAGGCTCATCACGTTCGGATAGGCCGACTGCTGAGCCATCGCGAAGAGAGCCCCGGCGAGCCCGGCGATCGAGGCCGAGATCACGAACGCGAGCCACTTGTAGAGCCAGACGTTGTGGCCGACGAACGCGGCGCGCATCTCGTTCTGCTTCACGGCGTGCAGGATGCGTCCGAACGGCGAGTGAACGAGCCGCCACAGACCCACGACCACGAGTGCGAACGCCATGAACGAGAAGCAGAAGAGCGCCTCGTTGGAGACGAGGCTCAGGCTCGCAAACCCGAAGTCGGCGGGCAGCCGCCTGATGTTGAGAAGCCCGTCCTCGCCGCCGGTCACGCTGTGCCACTTGATCGCGACGAACCAGAACACCTGCCCGAAGGCGATGGTGAGGAGAGCGTAGTAGATCCCGCGCCGGTGCGAGATGAACGCGGCGACGATCGCGCCGGCGAGGGCCGCCGCGAGCACGGCGAGGCCGAGGTCGAGCCAGAGGTTCGGCGCAACGAGCTTCTGCGCGAGCCCGAACCCGTACGCGCCGACCCCGAAGTACGCGCCGTGCCCGAACGACGGCAGCCCGGCGTGGCCGAGGAGCAGGTTGTAGCCGAGCGCAAACAGCATCCAGATGACGATCTCGAGCGCGAGGTACTGGTAAAGGCCGAGCGCGCCGAGCCAGAGCGGCGTCGTCGCGAGGATGGCGAAGGTCGCCGCCATTGGCCACGTGAAGAGCCCCGCCGGCACGAGCCGCGCCGGCTGGGCGCCCGTGGCCCGCACGAACAGCTCTTCCGCGGCGCTCGCCACCCGCCTCTCCCCGCTCCGCTCTGGACAAACGGCAATATACGTTCTATTCTTGGAACAAGCAAGAACGTTTGTTCTAGGAGCCCCAAGGGATGGCCGCGCGCCCGGCGACGTACGAAGAGCTTAAAGACGCGATCTCGCGCGAGTACCCGCGGCTCTCGAAGCAGCTGCAGGCGATCGCCCGGTTTGCGCTCGAGCGGCCGCACGATCTGGCGCTCAGCACCGTCGCCGCGATCGCCGAGTCCCTCGGCGTGCAGCCCTCCAGCCTGATCCGCTTCGCGAACGCGATGGGCTTCGCCGGGTTCTCCGAGATGCAGCGCCTCTTCCGCTCGCATCTCGTCGCCCGCTCGGGTGTTTCCTATCGCGAGCGCATCGCGGGCCTCAGGGCGCGCGGCAAAGGCGGTGGCACAGCGCCGCCCGACGTGCTCCACGGTTTCGTCGCCGACTCGATCCACGGCCTCGAGCGGCTGGAGGAGGCGATCGGGCCCGCGGACCTCCGCGCCGCCGTCAGGCTCCTCGCCGGCGCCCAGACGACCCACGTCATCGGGCTCCGGCGCTCGTTCCCGGTCGCCGCTTACCTCGCCTACGCGCTCGGGCAACTCGAGATCCGCACGCAGCTCCTGGATGGCGCCGGCGGGATGAACCGCGAGTTCGCGCGCATGGCCGGCCGCAAGGACCTCCTGATCGCGGTCAGCTTCCGCAACTACACCCTCGAGACCGTAGAGATAGCGGCGGAGTGCCACGGCCGCGGGGTGTCGGTGATCGCGATCACCGACACCCCGCTGTCGCCGCTCGTGCGCTCCGCCACCGTGGCCTTCGAGCTGGGCGACGACTCGAGCCGGCCGTTCCGCTCGCTCGTCGAGCCGCTCTGTCTCGCGCAGTCGCTCGTCGTGAGCGTCGGCCACCATCTCGCCGAGCGGAACAGCGCGTCGCGGAGGGCGGCGTGAGCGGCGGGCGCGCGTTCGACGTCATCTGCGTCGGGCGCGCAGCGGTGGACCTATACGGCGAGCAGACGGGCGGCCGCCTCGAGGACATGCTGAGCTTCGCCAAGTATCTCGGCGGATCGCCGGCGAACACCGCGGTCGGCTGCGCGCGGCTGGGTCTGCGGGCGGCGATGCTCACCCGTGTCGGCGACGAGCACAACGGCCGCTTCGTGCGCGAGACGCTCGCCGCTGAAGGGGTCGATGTCAGCCATGTGGTGACCGATCCGCGGCGGCTGACCGCGCTCGTGTTCCTCGGCATCCGCGACCGGGATACGTTCCCGCTCGTCTTCTACCGCGAGAACTGCGCCGACATGGCGGTCGCGCCCGGGGATTTCGACCGGCCATTCATCGCCTCGTCGAAGGCGCTGCTCATCTCCGGGACGCATCTCTCGACGCAGCACACCTACGACACCTGCCGCACCGCGATGCGGTACGCGCGCGAGGCCGGCACGCGGGTCGTGCTCGACATCGACTACCGCCCGGTGCTGTGGGGGCTCACCGGGCTCGGCCTCGGCGAGCAACGCTTCGTCGCGTCCGACCGGGTGAGCGCGCATCTGCAGACGGTCGTCGCCGAGTGCGATCTGATCGTCGGCACCGCGGAGGAGATCCACATCGCCGGCGGCGCGACCGACACGCTTGCCGCGCTGCGCACGTTGCGCACGCTGACCCCTGCAACGCTGGTCGTGAAGCTCGGGGCCATGGGTTGCGTAGTGTTCCCCGGGGCGATCCCCGATGCGCTCGAACAGGGCGTCGTCGGGCCCGGCTTGCCGGTCGAGGTCTACAACATCCTGGGCGCGGGCGACGCGTTCATGGCGGGCTTCCTCCGCGGCTGGCTGCGCGACGAGCCACTCGAGCAGTGCGCCGCCTATGGCAACGCGTGCGGCGCGCTCGTCGTGTCGCGCCACGGCTGCGCGCCGGCCATCCCGAGCTGGGAAGAGCTGGCGCATTTTCTCGCGCACGGGGCCACTACGGCGCGCCTCCGCGAGGACAGCGAGCTCGAGCGCCTGCATCGCGTCACCACGCGGACTAAACGGTGGCCGTCGCTCGCGGTGCTCGCCTTCGACCATCGCGCCCAGCTGGAGGCGATCGCCGACGAGCATGGCGCGCCGCGTGGGCGGATCCGCGATTTCAAGCGGCTCGTCGCCGAGGGTGCTGTACGGGGCGCGGGGGAGACGCCGGGCGCCGGCGTCATTCTCGACGACCGTTACGGCGGGGACGTGCTCCCCACGCTCACCGGGCGGGGATTCTGGATCGCGCGACCGGTCGAGGCGCCGGGGTCGCGCCCGCTCGCGTTCGAGGCGGGCGACAGCGTGGCGCTCACGCTCCGCGCGTGGCCGGGCGAGCACGTCGCGAAATGCCTCGTGTTCCATCACCCCGACGACCCGCCGGACCTGCGCGGGGCGCAGGCGGCGCGGTTGCTCACCCTCCAGGTGGCGTGCGAGGCGACGCGTCGCGAGCTGCTGGTCGAAGTCCTCCCGCCGCGCGAGCTGCCGGCCGATGCCTCCACGACCGCCCGCTCGCTCGCGCAGCTTTACGAAGCCGGCATCCGTCCCGACTGGTGGAAGTTGCCGCCGGCGGCGGATATGCGCGCCTGGGCAGAGACGACGGCGGTGATCGAACGGAACGACCGCCACTGCCGCGGCGTGGTGATGCTCGGGCTCGAGGCAGACGAAGCGACGCTTCGCGCGAGCTTCGAGGTCGCCGCGCAGTTCGGGATCTGCAAGGGTTTCGCGGTCGGCCGGTCGATCTTCGCCGCACCCGCCGGCGCATGGTTCGCGGGCGACGCCGCGGACGACGAGGTGGTCGAAGAGGTCGCGGAGCGGTATGCGCGCCTCATCGGAATGTGGCAGCGGGCGCGGGCGAACGCACGCGGCAGCAGGGTTCACTCGGCAACGGAGACGACATGAAAGAGCGGATCGGCTTTATCGGCCTGGGCCTCATGGGGCACGGCATGGCGAAGAACCTGGTGACCAAAGGTCACCCGCTGACGTTCCTCGTGCATCGCAACCGGTCGAACATCCAGGACCTCCTCGACGCCGGAGCGAAGGAGGCGAAATCGATCAACGCGCTCGCGGCAGGCGCCGATATCGTTTTCGTCTGCGTGACGGGGACGCCGCAGGTCGAGGCGAACGTCTACGGCGAAGGTGGGCTGCTTGCCTCGTGCCGGAGGGGGTCCATGGTGGTGGACTGCTCGACGGCGGAGCCCGACTCGACCTTGCGGATCCGCGCGGACTTCGCGCGCAAAGGGGTCGAGTTCGTCGATGCGCCGCTCGCGCGCACGCCGCGCGAGGCCGAGGCCGGCAAGCTCAACACGATGGTCGGCGCGAGCCCCGAGGTGTTCGCGAGGCTCGCGCCGGTGCTCGAGTGCTTCGCCGAGAACGTCATCCACGCCGGGCCGCCCGGCGCGGGGCACAAGATCAAGCTGGTCAACAACTTTCTCGCGCTCGGCAACGCGTGCCTGATCGCGGAGGCACTCGCCGCCGCCGCGAAGGTCGGCGTCGACCTCGAGGTGCTCTACAAGCTGATCTCGGCGGGGGGTGCGAACTCCAACATGTTCCAGATGCTGGTGCCGAAGGCCTTGCAGGGCGATTTCACCGGGCTCCTCTTCGCGCTCGACAACGCGCGGAAGGACCTTCGCTACTACACCCACATGACCGAGACGGCCCCGGTGGCGAGCCCGATTGCCGACACGGTGCACGCGACGCTGCTCGCCGCGGTCCAGCTCGGCTTCGGCGACAAGTACGTGCCTTCGCTCATCGAAGCGCACGAGAAGCTGAACGGTTTCCAGATCATCAAGCGGTAGACCCGGAGGAGGGTGTCATGAACGATCGAGTCAAGAGACAGCAAGTGAGCGAGACGCGCCGCAAGATCCTGAAGGCCTCGGCGATGGCTGCGGCGACCGCGGGCGCGTGGGGCGCGGCGCCGTTCTTCGGGCCGTGGAAGCACAGCCACGTGTGGTCGCAGGCAGCGCAGAAGAAGCCGCTCGTCATCGGGCTCACGATGGACGCCAGCGGCCAGTACGCTGCGAGCGGCAACGAAGAGCGGCTCGGCGCGATGATGGCCATCAAGGAGTTCAACGCGAAGGGCGGCGTGCTCGGCCGCCAGATCGAGGCGCTCCACATCGACACCGAGACCACGCCGGCCACCGGCTCGAGAGTCGCCGAACGGATGATCAGCCGCAACGAAGCGGCGTTCCTGATCGGCGCGGTGCATTCCGGCGTCGCGAACGCGATCAGCCAGGTGGCGCAGAAGTACGGCTGCGTCTACCTCAACACCAACTCGTCGTCGCCGACCGAGTCCGGCAAGGACTGCCACCGGGTGAAGTTCGTATGGGACGGCAACGGCACCAACTTCGCGCACGCGATCGTCAAGAACGCGATGAAGGTGAACGGCAACCGCTGGCTGCTGCTCACCAACGACTACGTGTGGGGCCACAACACGTCGAAAGCGACGCGGGCGCTCGTCGAGGCGAACGGCGGCAAGATCGTCGACGAGCTGCTGGTGCCGCAAAACACGCGCGACTTCGCCTCCTATCTGCTCAAGGTCCAGCAGGTCAAGCCCGACGTCGTGGCGACCGCGGTCGGCGGCGACGACATCAAGGCGCTGCGCCAGCAGGTGGTGCAGCTGAAGATGAACCAGAAGCCGGCGTGGATCAACAACCAGCAGGACTGGCCGGACGTCTACGGCCTCGGGCCGGACGCGATCTTCGGGGTATTCGGGACCACGTGGTACTACCGGCTCGACCTGCCCGCGGTGAAGGAGTTCGTCGCGGCGTACCAGAAGGCGTACCCGGGCGTGCAGATCCAGGTGCCCGGGAACGTCTATTACAACGGCTACGTCGCAACCCGCGAGCTGCTGCGCTGCGTGGAGGAGGCGGGGACGACCAACAGCATCGCGGTCATCAAGAAGCTCGAGGGCCGCAGGATGACCGCGGGCGACCGGATGCAGCACTTCGACGCCTGGATCAACCCGGCGACCCACCAGGTCCAGCAGACGATCTACATGGCGAGCTACAACGACAAGCCGGCGGAGAAGGACGACATCTTCCGCATCCTCGCGCAGGTCCCGCCGCAGGAGGTCGAGGACCAGGCCGCGCCGGCCGCGTGCAAGCTCGAGTCGTACGAGTCGACGCCGAGCTACGAGCAGTAAGGGACTTCAACGCGGAGATCGCGGAGGATGCGAGGGCGCGCGGAGAGCGGCAGCCCCCCGGCTCCGCGTTCTTTGCGTTCTCCTGCGCTCCTTGAATTAGACTAGTGGAGTTCCTGATCAACCTGCTCCCCCACGTCGTCAACGGCGTGACCCTGGGGCTCCTCTTCGCGCTCATCGCACTCGGCTTCATGCTGATCGTGGGCGTGATGGAGACGATCAACCTCGCCCACGGGTCGCTCTTCGCCCTCGGGATGTATTTCGCACTGTTCATCGTCACGCCGACGCTCGGTCTCTTTCCCGACCTGCAGGCGTCGTACCTGGCGCTGCCAGTCGGCACCCGCTATCTCGTGGCGCTCTTCCTTGCACCGGTGTTCGTCGGGCTCTTCGGGATGCTGCTCGAGCTCTGCATGCGGCGCACCTACGGGCGCGACCCGCTCTATGGGCTGCTGCTCACGTTCGGCGCGGCGCTGGTGATCGAGGAGGTGATCCGCCTGGTCTGGGGCTCGACCGAAAAGCAGCTCCCGCTGCCCGAGACGATCTCCGGCGCGTTCCTCGTCGGCGACCTGATCTACTCGAAGTACCGGTTCTACGCGAGCGCCTTCGCGGTGATCGCGATCCTCGCGCTCTGGCTCTTCATCGAGAGGACGCCTTACGGGGCGATGATCAAGGCCGGCGCGCACGACAGTGAGATGGTGCGTGCGCTCGGCATCAATCTCTCGCGGCTGCGCCTCTTCGTCTTCAGCCTCGGCACCGCCCTCGCCGCGGTAGCCGGGGTGATCATGGCGCCGATCTGGGGCATCCGGCCGCACGTCGGGGTCGACGCCGTGGTACCGGCGTTCCTGATCATCGTGCTCGGCGGCGTCGGCAGCCTGTGGGGCGCGGTGCTGGCGGGGCTCGCGGTGGGGCTGGTGGTCGGACTCACCGGGGCGTACGCTTCGGAGTGGTCGCTGATGTCGATGTATCTTCTCTTCATCGCCGTGGTCACGTTCCGCGCGCGGGGGCTGTTCGGGAAGAAGAGCGTTCTCGACGTATGAACCCGAACGCCGAGGTTGCAACGAACACCGAAGCCGCAGCAGAGACCGGGCAGCGACGCTGCCCGGGACCGGGCCGCGATCTTGGCGTCCTCTGCGTTGCCGATCGAAGATGAGGCCACTCGATGGCAAGGTCGCGCTCGTCACCGGCGCCGCGGGGCCGATGGGCTTGGCGACGGTGAAGTTCCTGCTCGAGGACGGCTGCCGCGTCGCGATGGTCGACGTTAACGCGCAGGCGAACGACGCGCGCGCGCAGGAGCTCGGCGCCGGGACGTTCCCGGTCGCGTTCGACATCGGCGATTCGTCCGCGGTGCGCGCAGGCCATGCGCGGATCGTCGAGCGGCTCGGGCCGGTGGACATCCTGGTCAACAACGCCGGCATCCTTTCCAACAACAAGGTCGAGGCGACCGACGACGCGGAGTGGCGGCGGGTGCTCGCGGCGAACCTCGACGGCGCGTTCTATCTGTCGCGTGCGGCAGTGCCGGCCATGAAGCGGAGGCGCTGGGGACGGATCATCACCACCTGCTCGCTCGCCGCCAAGACCGGCGGGCTGACGGCCGGGACCACCTACTCGGTCTCGAAGGGCGCGCTGACCTCGCTCACCTTCTCGCTCGCGCGGGAGCTGGCGCCGCACGGCGTCACGGCGAACGGCATCTCGCCGGCGTACGTGAACACGCCGATGGTCACCGAGCAGCTGACCGACGCGCAGCGCGAGGCGCTGCTCGCGCAGGTCCCGGTCGGCCGGTTCTGCGAGCCGGAGGAGTTCGCCCACGTCGTGCGCTTCCTCGCCTCGCCGCTCGCGGGCTTCATCACCGGCGAGATCGTCGATCTCAACGGCGGCCTGGTGATGGACTGAGGCATGATGGAGCCGATCACTCCGAAGGTCGATCACCGTGCCGAGGCCGCGGCCATGTTCGATCTGGCCGGCCAGGTCGCGTGCATTCCCGGCGGCTACGGCGGCATCGGCGAGGCGATCGCCTGGACGCTCGCGCACCACGGCGCCGCGGTCGCGGTGTCGGGACGCAACCTGGAAAAGGCCGAAGCCGCGGCGGCGCGCCTGCGGGGCGCCGGCCACCGCGCCTCCGGCCTTGCGTTCGACGCCCATTCGGTCGCGAGCATCCGCGAATCGGTGGACGCCGTCGCGGGCGAGCACGGGCGCCTCGATATCCTGGTGAACTGCGTCGGGCTCAACCGCGAGCAGGCGCTGCTCGAGGTCACCGAAGACGCGTTCGACGAGGTCTTCGAGATCAACGTCAAGGCCGCGATGTTTCTCGCGCAGGCGGCGGCACGCCACCAGATCGCCGCCGGCCGCGGCGGGCGACAGGTCCACTTCGGGTCGGTGCGCTCGGCGCTCGGCATCCGCGGCCGCGGCTACTCGGCCTATTGCGCGGCGAAGGGCGGCCTCGCGCTCCTCGTGAAGCAGCACGCGATGGAGCTGGCGCCGCACGGGATCACGGTGAACGCGATCGCGCCGACCTACGTCCGCACCGAGATGATCGCGCACCATCTCGCGCGGCCCGACTTCCTCGCCGCCACGCTGCCGCGCATTCCGCTCGGCAGGCTCGGCGAGCCGCGCGACATCGCCGGGGCGGCGCTCCTGTTCTGCGCGCCCGCCGGCGCGTTCATCACCGGCCAGACGCTCTACATCGACGGCGGGATCACCGCGAGCCAGTAGCTTCCGACGCTTCCCGTCGAGTCGAGCCGAAGCGAGCGCGTCTTCCGGCGCTGGGGATGCCCGAGGGGCTGTAGCCCCTCGGGAGCGGGGCGACTAGAGCGCGTACTGGTACGGATACTCGCGCTGCCGCTCGTTCAGGACGTGCGAGGTCGCCTCGACCGCGCTCGCCGACCGCACCTGGTCCTCGGAGAGGTCCGGCATCGCATAACCGGCGTTCGTCGCGAGGCCGAAGAGGGCGAAAATTACGATCAAGTGGCGTTTCATGGCAACTCTCCTGTTCAAAGGATCCGTTGTCGATGGGGTCGGGTTCTCTCCGCGGGCCTCGTGCTGCCCACGCGTAACCAGTATCCGGCGGATCCGAATGGAGGTCGGTGAAATGGTATGGGCAAACCTTGTGATCTATTCACATCCCGGCGCCCCGCCGGAGTCGGGGAGCCACCAAGCGCGCGGTGGCCGCCGCCGGACGACAATCTTCCCGTGCTCGTTCGCGACGTAGCCGGCGAGCGCGTCGAGCTCATCCGGCGCGAGACCGGCGAACGGGGCATGCCCCGGAGGGAATCGCTGATCGAGAGCGCGCGCGACCCCGTCGACTTGGTTCGGCATCATAGCCCGCCGGCGAGTGTGCCCGCCGCGCGCCGGGCGGAGTTGCGCCACAATCCGTCTGTCGCTTGAGAGGAGAGCCGCCATGAACAAGCCCGTCGACTCTGCGCTCGGCGTTCCGCTATGGATCGGCGGCAAGCCGATCGGCTCCTCCGCGAGCCGCTCCGGCGAGGTCACCAACCCGGCGACCGGCGCGATCACCAAGCGCGTGCCGTTCTGCAACGCCGCCGACATCGACGCGGCGGTGAAAGCGGCGCAGGCCGCCTACGCCGAGTGGCGCGACGCGCCCGCGTTGCGCCGCGCGCGGGTGATGCAGCGGTTCCTGCAGTTCCTGCAGCAGGAGCGGGATGCGCTCGCGCGCATCGTCACCGAGGAGCACGGCAAGACGCTGCCCGACGCGATGGGCTCGGTGCAGCGCGGGATCGAGGTGGTCGAGTTCGCCTGCGGCATCCCGCACCTCCTCAAGGGCGAGTACTCGGAGAACGTCGGCACCGGCGTCGACACCCACACCCTCCGCCAGCCGGTGGGCGTTTGCGCGGGTATCACGCCGTTCAACTTCCCGGTGATGGTGCCGCTGTGGATGTTTCCGGTCGCGATCGCCTGCGGCAACGCCTTCGTGCTGAAGCCTTCGGAGAAGGTCCCGTCGGCATCGGTTCGGATGGCCGAGCTTTTCAAGGAGGCGGGGCTGCCTGACGGCGTGTTGAACGTCGTCCACGGCGACAAGGAAGCAGTGGATGCGATCCTCGCGCATCCCGGCATCAACGCCGTATCGTTCGTCGGGTCGACGCCGATCGCGAGGTACATCTACGAGACCGGCGCGCGGCACGGCAAGCGGGTGCAGGCGCTGGGCGGGGCGAAGAACCACGCGGTGGTGCTGCCTGACGCCGACCTCGAGTTCGCCGCCGACGCGCTGATCGGCGCAGCGTATGGCTCCGCTGGCGAGCGCTGCATGGCGATTTCGGCGGTGGTGGCGGTGGGCAAGATCGCCGACCCGCTGGTCGCAACGCTCCGGAAGAAGGCGGAAGCGATCAAGGTCGGCCCGGGCGACGCCGAGGGCGTCGACATGGGTCCGCTCGTCAGCAGGGCGCACCGCGACAAGGTGAAGGGGTACATCGACCAGGGTGCGACGGAGGGGGCGACGCTTGTTCTCGACGGCCGCGGGAAAGGCGTCGCCGGCTACGAGCAGGGCTTCTATCTGGGCACTACCCTCTTCGATCGCGTGACGCCACAGATGAAGATCTACCAGGACGAGATCTTCGGGCCGGTGCTCATCGTGCTGCGCGTCGACACGCTGGAAGAGGCGATCGCGTTGGTGAATGCCAACCCCTATGCGAATGGCACCGCAATCTTCACCGAATCGGGCGGGGCGGCGCGCCGGTTCGAGAACGAAATCCAGGTCGGCATGGTCGGGATCAACGTGCCGATTCCGGTGCCGGTTGCCTTCTACTCGTTCGGCGGGTGGAAGGGCTCGCTCTTCGGAGACCTGCACGTGCACGGCGTCGAGGGCGTCAAGTTCTATACTCGCACCAAAGCGGTCACCACCCGGTGGCCGCACCAAGACACGCCGGCACCCGGCCTCAACATGCCGACGCTCGGTTGACCGGATGACAGGGAGAGAAGAATGAACACCAATCGGCGCCCGCTTGCCGCCATCGCCGTTGCCGCGCTCATCGCCGGCTGCGCGCCCGACGAGTTCAGACCTTCACCGGGCTACGACGGATTCCTCGACCTCATCGGGCAGGAGTGCTACCCGGATACGATCGGGCCCACGCTCGTGAGGCAATGGGCGCGGGGCTCCGGGCCGGGCGGCAGCGGTGCCGGTTTCATGGACGCGACATCGAAGCTCTACTACGGGCAGATGGATCCGGTCACCTACCGCAAGTTCGTCACCGCCTTCTCCGACAACGGCGCTGCGACCAACAAGGCGATCGACTGCATCATCAGCAAGCTGCCAGCCTCGCGGCCCGGCACGCCCGGCGGCATACCCGCCGGGCGGGACGGCGTCCCGCCGCCGCCGTCGCGATGAGCGCGAGCCTTGCGGCGCCGCGCTGAGCTACCGCGCGCCCGCAGTGGCGTCACGGGCGTCGCCGAGCCACGCCGCGAGCGCGCGGCAGAAGCCGTCGGACTCGCCCGCCAGCCTGGCGAGGACGCGCAGGCGCGGGGCGATCGAGGCCGTGAACGCCGCGAGCGGCACCTCGAGCGCCGCGGTTCCGGCACCGAGGCGCGCCGGCCGCCGGGTGCGGAGCACGACCGGCTCGATCATCGTCTCGCGCTGCGCCGCGAGCGCGCGCGCCGCCTGATCGAAGACCCGCGCCGAATCGGGGAGCTCGCCGGCGAGCGACTCGAGCCAGTGCAGCCAGAACTCGACGGTGGTGGCGAAGACATAGCCGGTCGGCGTGTTTGCCATCGCGCCGAGCGCCCGGTCGGCCCATTTCAACGCGAGCGCGGGACGCAACGCCACGAGCTTTGCATTGACCGCCTCGTCCCCGAGGGCGAGCAGCCCGCCGAGCGCGGCGCCCGGGTTGGCCACCGCACCGGTGATCACGAGCTTCAGGACCAGGTCGGCGCCGCGTGCACCGCTCGCGGCCTCGACGAGGTTGAGGGCGGCGACGTCCCGGGCCGCAGTCGAGACGAGCGCGGGATCGGTCTCGTGGCAAAGGAAATAGGGCAGGACGGCGCCACAGAGCACGCCCTCGTGGACGAGGCTGCGCACCCGCGTGAAGACCTCGCTGCGGCGCTCGGCCGGGACCCGCTTCGCGTACTCCGGATAGAAGGCGCCGAGCAGCGGGTCGATCGGTGTATGGCCGCGGCCGGCGAAGAACAGCGCATGATGAGCGAGGCGGGCGACCCCGTTCTCGTCGAGCAGGTCCCAGCCCGCGGTGTCTTCGAGCGCGGACCGGACCGCGTCCGGGCAGAGCGATGGTTCCATGTGGTTCGAGATCTCAGGCAAGGTGCAGGAAGATACGGCCGCGGGTAACCTTTGGCCTTGACCGGAGACGCCAGATACTTGTCCGGAGCGGTCAGCGCCTAGATGGATACCTCGAGTCCCGAAGCCGGCAGCACCGCGCTCCTTTCGCCGGCCATCAACCTGTGGCGAGCGCTGGAGGCGCGACGGATCGATCCGGGGCCCATCTTCCGCGCGGCCGGGGTCGACCCGGCGGCGCTCGGCATTCCTGGCAAGCGGATGTCGATGCGGACCGCGCTCCGGCTCCAGCGGGTCGCCGAGGAGGCGGTCGGCGACCCGGCCCTCGGGCTGGACGTCGCGCGGCAGATGCAGTGCACGGCGTCGCACGCGCTCGGCTACTCCTGGCTCGCGAGCGCGACGCTCGGGGAGGCGTTCCAGCGCTTGGCGCGCTATTTCCGGGTGCTGAGCGAACTCTGGTCGGCGCGCATCGAGGAGAGCGCAGACGGCGTGCGGATCACGTACGTGTTCGGCGAAACGGTGCCGCGCCCGCGGGACTGGCTCCACGACTGGCTCGTCGCCGGCGCCGTCCGCCTCTGCCGCCTGACCTACGGTGATGCGTTCGCGCCGCTCGAGGTCACGCTGGTGCGCGAGTGCCCGGCGGAGCCGGCGCCGTTCGACGAATGGTTCCGGTCGCCGATCGTCTGGCGCGCGCCGCAGACGAGCCTGCTGTGCCGGAGCGAGGATCTCGCGCGGCCGCTGCCGACGGGCAACCCCGAGGTCGCGCTCGCGACCGAACGCCTGGCGCTTGACTATCTCGCGCGGCTCGATCGTACGGACATGGTCGCGCAGGTGAGGCGGCGCATCCGCGAGAGCCTGCCCTCGGGCGTGCCGTCGCAGGCCGACGTGGCGCGCGCGCTCGCGGTCAGCTCGCGGACGCTCGCCCGGCGGCTGGAGGAGGCGGGGACGAGCTTCACCGCGCTCCGCGACGAGACCCGCCGCGCGCTCGCCGAGCAGTATCTGCACCGCACCGACTTCTCGGTCGCGGAGGTGGCCTACCTGCTCGGGTTCTCCGAGGCATCGAGCTTCAACAGGGCGCACCGCCGCTGGACCGGCCGCGCGCCAGGGGACGCCCGGGCACGGTGACGCCCCGCGAAGGGCGGGCTCCGCGTCGCTAGAGCCAGCCTGCCTTGCGGAAGCGGTAGAAGAGATAGATGTCGACCGCGACCATCGCGGCAATCGCGAGTGGATAGCCCAAGGTCCACTTGAGCTCGGGCATGTGCTCGAAGTTCATGCCGTAGACGCCGGCGATCATCGTCGGGACCGCGACGAGCGCTGCATACCCCGCGAGCCGCTTCATCATCTCGTTTTCCTGCAGCTGGATCAGCGACACGCTCACCCCCATCGCGGTCGTCACGGCGTCGCGGATGCTGTCGATCGTCTGGTTGATCCGGCCGAGGTGGTCGTAGACGTCGCGGAAGTACTCCTGCGTCCCATGGCAGACATGCGGGACGCGCCCGCCGTACAGCTTGCCCACGCCTTCCGCGAGCGGGCCGGAAGCGTGCCGCAGCACCATCAGCTTCTGCTTGAGGCCGTAGAGCGCCTCGATGTTGCGGCGCGCGAGCCCGCCGGAGAAGATCTGCTCCTCGAGGTTCTCGAACTCGGTCTCGAGCGCGTCGAGCACGGGGAAATACCGGTCGACGACGGAGTCCATCAGGGCGTACAGCACGAACCCCGAACCGTGACGCAAGAGCTCCGGCTCGGTCTCGCAGCGCGCGCGCACGTCGGCGAAGCCGCGCTTGGCCCGATGCCGGACCGAGAGGACGTAGTTCGGACCGGCGAAGATGGCGACCTCGCCGGCGCGGATGTTCTTTCCTTCCAGCTCGATCGTATGGAGGACGACGAAGAGCGAGTTGCCGTACTCCTCGATCTTCGGCCGCTGGTGGCCGCTCTGCGCGTCGTCGACGGCGAGCTGGTGCAGGCCGAACTCCTCCTGCATCGCTTCGAGCTCGCCCTGCTCCGGGTCGTATAGCGCCACCCAGACGAAGCAGTCCGGCCGCTGCACGTACTCGCTGATGTCGTCGCGGCTGATGTCGCCGAGCTTCTTCCCGTTCTGGTAGGCGACGCAGTTGATCAGCATGTCTTGTTCTCCTCCCGGCGCCGCGGCAAGGATACGCCGCGCGCCCTGCCGCTTGCAGCGGCTGTCTCTACGTCTACGCGCGCGCCGGCAGCACCGGCGCGAGCTCGTCCCGCGCCCGGCGCAGCATCTCCTCGGTCGATTCCCAGTCGACGCACGGGTCGGTGACCGAGACGCCGTACTTGAGCGCGGAAAGATCGGCAGGGATCGCCTGGCTGCCGGCGGCGAGGTTCGACTCGACCATCAGGCCGACGATCGAGCGGTTGCCCTCCTGGATCTGGTGCGAGCAGTCGTGGAACACGAGCGGCTGCAGCGCGTGGTCCTTGAGCGAGTTCGCGTGCGAGCAGTCGACGACGATGTTCGCCGGGATCTTCGCGGCCGCAAGCGCTCGCTCGGCGAGCCGCACGCTCACCGTGTCGTAGTTCGGCCGCCCGCCGCCGCCGCGGAGCACGAGATGGCCGTAGCGGTTGCCGGTCGTGCGGACGATGGCCGGTCGCCCCTGGCGGTTGATGCCGAGGAAGCTGTGCGGCTGCGACGCCGAGCGGATCGCGTTCACCGCGACCTCCAGTCCCCCGTCGGTGCCGTTCTTGAAGCCGACCGGCGCCGACAGCCCGCTCGCCATCTCGCGGTGCGTCTGCGATTCCGTGGTGCGCGCGCCGATCGCGTACCAGCTGATGAGGTCGCCCAGATACTGCGGCGACAGCGGGTCGAGCGCCTCCGAGCCCGCCGGCAGGCCGAGCTCGGCGAACTCGGCGAGGAGCTTGCGCGCGCGCACGATGCCTTCGTCGATGCGGAACGAGTCGTCCATGTGCGGGTCGTTGATGAACCCCTTCCACCCGGCCACCGTGCGCGGCTTCTCGAAGTACACGCGCATGATGACGAAGAGCGTATCGCGCAAGCGCTCGGCGGCGCGCGCAAGCCGGCCCGCGTATTCGAGCGCAGCGTCCGGATCATGGATGGAGCACGGACCGATCACGACGAAGAGCCGCGGGTCCTTGCGTTCGAGGATCGCGCGAACCGTCGAACGCCCGCGGGCGACCGTTTCCGCCGCGGCCGGGGAAAGCGGCACCTCCGCCCTCACGGCGTCCGGCGTCGGCATCTCCTCCATGCCGGAGACGTTGACGTTGTCGAGCGGTTCGGCGTTCATTGGGCGATTATGCGCCAGGCCGCCGCGCTAGAATGCACTTCCCCTACAAGGACGCTGTCATGACCGACCCCGGCGCGCTCGACCTCGACGCCTACTGGATGCCGCTCACGTCGAACCGCGCGTTCAAGCGCGCGCCGCGCCTCGTCGTGTCGGCGAAAGACATGTACTACACGACCGCCGACGGAAAGCAGGTGCTCGACGGGCTCGCTACGCTGTGGTGCGTGAACGCCGGGCATTGCCGGCCGAAGATCGTCGAGGCGATCGGCCGCCAGGCGGCAGTGCTCGACTACGCGTCGTCGTACTCGCTCGGCCACCCGCTCGCGTTCGAGGCGGCGGGGCGCCTGGTCGCGCTCGCGCCGGATGGCATCGGCCACGTATTCTTCACGAACTCGGGGTCGGAGGCCGTCGAGACCGCGCTCAAGATCGCGCTGGCCTATCATCGCCTGACGGGCGCATCGACCCGCACGCGGTTCGTCGGCCGCGAGCGCGGATTCCACGGCGCGAACTTCGGCGGCATCTCGGTGGGCGGCGTGCCGTCGTACCGCAAGGCCTTCGCGGCAGGCCTGCTGCCCGGCGTGGATCATCTGCGCCACACGCAGGATCTCGGGGCGCGCGCGTTCGTGCGCGGCGAGGCGGCGAGCGGCGCCGAGCTCGCCGACGAGCTGGAGGACCGGATCATCCCGCTCCACGACGCGTCGAACATCGCCGCGGTGATCGTCGAGCCGGTCGCCGGCGCGGGCGGCGTGCTCATCCCGCCGCGGGGATACCTGCGGCGCCTGCGCGAGATCTGCGACCGGCACGGGATTCTCCTGATCTTCGACGAGGTGATCACCGGGTTCGGGCGGCTCGGGAAGCCGTTCGCGAGCCAGTTCTTCGGCGTGACGCCCGACCTGATCACGTTCGCGAAGGGCATCACCAGCGGCACGGTGCCGATGGGCGGCGTGCTCGTGAAGAAGGAGATCTATCGCACGTTCATGGACGCCTCGGCTGCCGGCGTGGAGCTCTTCCACGGCTACACGTACTCGGGCCACCCGCTGGCGGCCGCGGCGGCGCTCGCGACGCTCGATACCTACGCCGCGGAGCGCCTCTTCGACCGGACGAACGAGCTGGCGAAGCGCTTCGAGGACGGCGTGCATGCGTTCCGCACGCTGCCGAACGTCATCGACTGCCGCAACCTGCAGCTCATCGGCGCGGTCGAGCTCGCCCCCCGTCCCGGCGCGCCGGGCGCGCGCGCGCTGGAGGTGCACGAAAAGGCGTGGGACCGCGGGGTGTTCGTGCGGCCGATCGGCGACAGCATCGCGTTCTGCCCGCCGCTGATCGCCGACGGCACGCATCTCGACCAGATGTTCGGCGTCGTCGCGGCGGCCGTGCGCGAGGTTGCCTGAGCGGGCGGCGCGTGCAATATTCGGGTGTCATGCTGGACCCGGCGATCCGCATCAACGAGGCGCGCTTCTGGCGCACCGTCGAGCGCTCCGGCGCGATCGGCCCGGGTCGCCCGGGCGGCCTCTCCCGGCTCGCGCTCTCCGACGCCGACCGCGGGATGCGCGACCAGTTCGTCGCGTGGTGCCGCGAAGGCGGCTACGCGGTGACGGTCGACCGGGTCGGGAACATCTTCGCGCAACGCGGCGGCACCGACGCAGGCCTGCCCCCGGTCCTGATCGGCAGCCACCTCGACACGCAGGTGAACGGCGGCCGGTACGACGGCGTCGTCGGCGTGCTCGCGGGCCTCGAGGCGCTGCGCACGCTCGACGATCACCGCGTGCGGACGCGGCGCCCGATGGAGGTGGTGTGCTGGACGAACGAGGAAGGCGCGCGGTTCACGCCGCCGATGATCGCGTCGGGTGCGTTCGCGGGCGTGTACGACGTCGAATGGGTCCTCGCCCGGATCGACGACGACGGCAATCGCTTCGGCGACGAGCTCGTGCGCATCGGGTATGCCGGGGACGTTCCCGTGGGCGGACGCCCGCTCGACGCATACTTCGAGCTGCACATCGAGCAGGGACCGGTGCTCGAGGAGCAGGCGGTCGACGTCGGCGTCGTGACGAAGGGTTACGCGGTGCGCGGTTACATCGTCGAGGCGGCCGGCGAGACTGCGCACACGGGTCCTTGGCCGATGAACAGGCGCAAGAACGCGCTGATCGGCGCGGCGATGCTCGCCGTGGCGGTGAACGACATCGGCTGGCGCTACCACTCGACCGGCGGCAAGGCGACCGCAGCGCGGCTCGTGGCCTGGCCGAACAAGCCCGGCATCCTCTCCGACTGGGCACAGCTCACCTGCGACGTCCGCCACGAGGATCCGGACGTCGCCGACCGGATGGCGAAGGAGCTACTCGACGCGATCCCGGTGTGTGCGAAGCGCTCGAATACCGCGATGAAGGTGGCCGACCACTGGGTGTTCGGGAGCGAGCGGTTCGATCCCGACTGCGTCGGCCTCGTCCGCGCGGCCGCGGCACGGCTCGGGCTGCCGACGCTCGATCTCGCGAGCCAGGCCGGCCACGACGCCTACCACATCGCGAAGGTCGCGCCGATGGCGATGATCTTCACGCCCTGCCACGAGGGCATCACCCACAATAACAACGAGCGCGCCGAGCCCGGCTACACCACGCCCGGGGTCAACGTGCTGCTCCACGCCGCGGCTGCCCGCGCGGGGGTCGCGTGAGAGGAGCGGACTGGCAGCGTCTCGCCGGGGTTCTCGGCACGGGGGATATGCAAGGGGTGCCCACCCAGTTGGTACGACGGCTTCGCTGCTGCGCGTGATGACGAGACGGGGCGGTCGATGAGGATCTTCTTCTGTCCGGAGCAGCTGGCGCACCGACCGGCGCAGTTCATGATCGCCGGCAGGCTGGTGCCGAGCCTCGAGGCGCCGGAGCGCTGCGAGCGCGTCGTCGACGCGCTCAAGCGCGCGAGCTACAAGGTGGAACAGCCGCGCCGCGACTTTCCGTTCGAAGCGATCGCGCAGGTGCACGCGCCGGGCTACCTCGAGTTCCTGCGCAACGGGTTCGAGCGCTGGTCGGCGCTCAAGAACGCGAGCCCGGAGATCGTGCCGAACGTGCATCCCTATCACGGCTCGGGCGATGACTTCACGTCCCGGAAGGGGCCGCGCGCGGCCTCGCCCGTGGCCCAGGCCGGCTACTATCTCGGCGATCTCGCGTGTTCGATCGGCCCGCACACCTGGCGCTCGGCGGTCGCGGCGGTGCATACCGCGCTCGCCGCGGCGGAGAGCGTGCTCGCTGGCGAGCATGCCGCCTACGCGGTCTGCCGCCCGCCGGGGCACCACGCGGCGGCCGACCGCGCCGCCGGCTTCTGCTATCTCAACAATGCTGCAATCGCGGCCGAGTTCATGCTGCAGCACTTCAAGCGCATCGCGATCCTCGACGTCGATACCCATCACGGCGACGGCACGCAGTCGATCTTCTACCGCCGCGGCGAGGTCCAGTTCGTGTCGATCCACGTCGACCCGACCAACTACTACCCGTTCTTCTCCGGCTACGCCGACGAGTACGGCGCGGGCGAGGGCGAGGGCTGCAACCTCAACATCCCGCTCCAGCCGGCGAGCGGGGACGCCGATTTCCTGGACGCGCTCGACGACGCGCTCGAGGCGATCCGCGCGCACCGCTCCGAGGCGCTGCTCGTCTCGGTCGGCTTCGACGCCCACGAGCGCGACCCGCTATCGGTGCTGAAGGTGACGAACGACGGCTACCGGCGGATCGGCGACGCTGTCGCGGGGTTGAAGCTCCCGACCGTGCTCGTGCAGGAAGGCGGCTACAACCTGGATCTGCTCGGCGCGAACGTCGTCGCATTCATCGGCGGCTTCAACCTCGCGAGCCGGATGTAGCCGGTCGGTACCGGGGTAGAATGCGCCCCCGAACAACGACTTAGGTCGCCCCATGCCCGCCATCAGCCGCCGCACCGCCGAGCTCGGCACCGAGAACGCGTTCGTCGTCCTCGCCGAGGTGAACGACCTCGTCCGGCAGGGCAAGGACATCATCTCGTTCTGCATCGGCCAGCCCGACTTCCCGACGCCGGCGAATGTGCAGGACGCGGCGATCGGCGCGATCCGCGGGGGCAAGCACGGCTACACGCCGTCGGCGGGGATCGACGAGCTGCGCGAAGCGGCCGCGCGGTACATGGGCGGGATGCGCGGGCTAGACATCCGCCCCGAGCAGGTCGTCGTCGGGGCCGGCGCGAAGCCGTTCATCGCCTACTCGATCCTCGCGACGACCGACTACGGCACCGGCGACGAGGTGATCTACCCGAATCCCGGGTTCCCGATCTACGAGTCGCAGATCAGGGCGCATGGCGCCGTGCCGGTGCCGCTGCATCTGCGCGAGGCACGCAACTTCGCATTCGATCCGGCGGATCTCGAGGCGAAGCTCACCACGCGCACGAAGCTCCTCATCCTGAACTCGCCGCACAACCCGACCGGCGGCATCCTCACGCGCCGCGATCTCGAGGACATCGCCGCGATTCTCCGCCGCCATCCGGACGTATGGGTGTACGCCGACGAGATCTACTCGCGGCTCTGCTACGAGGGCGATTTCGCGTCGATCGCGTCGCTCTCCGGGATGTACGAGCGCACCATCGTCTCCGACGGCGCGTCGAAGACCTGGGCGATGACCGGCTGGCGGCTCGGTTTTGCGGCCAACCCCGTCCTCGCGCCGGAGTTCACGCGCTGGGTGACGAACACCGATTCGTGCGCTTCCCAGATCAGCCAGTGGGCGGCGCTGGCGGCGATCAACGGCCCGCAGGACGAAGCGAACCGGATGCGCGCGTCGTTCGTCGAGCGCCGCGATCTGATCGTGGGCTTGCTCAACCAGGTGCCGGGCGTGACCTGCAAGTCCCCGGGCGGCGCGTTCTACGCGTGGCCGAACGTGACCGACGCGTGCCGGATGATCGGCGCCGCGGACTCGGAGGAGTTCCGCAAGCGGCTGCTCGCCGAGGCCGGGGTCGCGCTGCTGGCCGATGTCCATTTCGGCGCCCGCGTCCCCGGCGAGGGCCAGCACGTGCGGTTCAGCTACGCCGCCTCCAGGCACGCCATCGAGCAGGGCGTCGCCAGGCTGGCGGAGTTCATCGGGCGCGCCGCGCGCCGCGTCGCGTAGGGCGACGCATGCACGATGTCTGGAAGCCGAGCGTGACCGTCGCCGCCGTCATGCAGCGCGCGGGCCGCTTCTGCCTGGTCGAGGAGGAGGCCGACGGCAGCCTCGTCTACAATCAGCCGGCCGGGCACTGGGAGCGGGGCGAGACGCTCGCCGACGCCTGCGCGCGCGAGGCGCTGGAAGAGACGGCGCACTCGTTCCGGCCGACGGGCCTGCTGGGAATCTACCGCTGGCACTACGCTCCGAAGGACGTGACCTTCCTGCGCTTCGCCTTCCTGGGCGAGGTGCTGGGCGAGACCGACCGGCCGCTCGACCGCGAGATCCGCCGCGTGCTCTGGCTGACACCCGGGGAGGTGCGCGCGGCGCGTGACCGCCACCGCAGCCCGCTTGTGATGGCTTGCATCGACGACTGTCTCGCCGGCCGTCGCTATCCGCTCGAGGTCGTGCGGCACTTCGAATGACGGGCGCGATCGGTCTCTCCGCAGTCGCGCTGGCGCTCGCTGCGGGCGTCGCCGCGGCCGAGGAGGTCGCGATCTGCTTCAACTACGGCTGCAATGCGCGGGCGGTGGTGCACTACTCGTCGGTCGAGCTCGGCCAGGTGGAGGACCAGTTCGTCCATGCCGACTCGCCGGCGGCCGAGCGCGCGGCGGTCGCGCGCGCGGTCGCCTGGCTGTATTTCTACGCCGGGATGCAGTCGCCGATCTGGCGCGATCGCGGGGAGAACTTCTACGACGATGATGGGCCCGGCCGGATGGACTGCATCGACCACTCGACCAACACGACGACGTATCTGCGGCTGATCGAGCGGCGCGGCTGGCTCAGGTTCCACGGCGTCGGCGAGCGCGTGCTGCGGGGCGGGCCTTTCGACGAGCACTGGGCTGCGCGCGTAGTCGAGCGCGGCTCGAACGACGAATGGGTCGTCGACACCTGGTTCCTCGACCCCGGGCTCCCCGCCGCGGTCTTTCCGCTCAAGGCGTGGCGGGATGGCGCCCGGCCGCCCGGCGTCACGCGTCCCCGTTCCGCACGATGAGCGAACGCATCGTCGTCGGCATGTCCGGCGGGGTCGACTCGTCGGTCGCCGCCCTCGTCCTCAAGCGGCAGGGCTTCGAGGTCGTCGGCCTCTTCATGAAGAACTGGGAGGACGACGACGACGACGAATACTGCTCGACTCGCGCGGACCTCGTCGACGTCGCGTCGGTTGCCGACGTGCTCGGGATCGAGCTCGAAGTCGTCAACTTCGCCGCCGAGTACAAGGAGCGCGTCTTCGCGAGCTTTCTCGCCGAGTACGCCGCCGGCCGCACGCCGAACCCCGACGTCCTGTGCAACGCCGAGATCAAGTTCAAGGCGTTCCTCGACCACGCGCTCGCGATGGGTGCGTCGAGGATCGCGACCGGCCACTACGCGGGCGTGCGCAAGCGCGCCGGACGGTTCGAGCTCGTGAAGGGGGCGGACCCGGCGAAAGACCAGAGCTACTTCCTCCATCGTCTCTCCCAGGCGCAGCTCGCGCGGGTCGTGTTCCCGCTCGCGAGCCTGCGGAAGACCGACGTGCGCCGCGTCGCGCGCGAAGCGGGGCTGCCGGTGCACGCGAAGAAGGACTCGACCGGCATCTGCTTCATCGGCGAGCGGCCGTTTCGGGCGTTCCTCGAGCGCTACCTCCCGCGCGCCGCCGGTCCGATCCGGACGCCGGAGGGCGGCATCGTCGGCGAGCACATCGGGCTCGCCTTCTACACCATCGGTCAGCGCCAGGGGCTCGGGATCGGCGGACTCAAGGACCTGCCCAGCCCGGGCGCACCGTGGTACGTCGCCGGGAAGGACCTCCGGCGGAACGAGTTGATCGTGGTGCAGGGACACGACCATCCGCTGCTCGCGAGCCGCGCGCTCACCGCGGCCGATCTCGCGTGGGTGAGCGGCGAACCGCCGGCGCGAGGTGCGACGTACGGGGCCAGGACGCGCTATCGGCAGGCGGATGCGGTGTGCCGCCTCGCCAGCCTGGCAGAAGAGACGTGCCGGATCGAGTTCGACGATCCGCAATGGGCCGTTACGCCGGGGCAGTCGGTGGTGCTGTACCGCGGGGAGGTGTGCCTCGGCGGCGGGGTGATTCAGTGAATCGCTACTCGCTGGGCGCCGTCTCCGCAAAGCTCGGCCGCTCAAAGAGTTTCGCCCCGAGCCGGGCGAGGTCGGGACGGCTGTCCCGCCAGTCGAGCCTCGGATAGCGGAAGTCGAGCCAGCCGAGACAGGCGCCGACCGCGACGTCGGCGAGCGTAAGGGTGTTGCCGCAGCAGAACGCGCGCACGCCGAGCTGGTTCTCGAGCGCGTCCAGGCCGCGGTGCACCTTCTTCATCTGTCGCTCGGCCCACCCCGCGCTCCGCTCGTGCACCGGTCGCTGGTTCTCCGAGCGGGCGAGCGCCCCGGCGTCGACGATGCCGTCGGCGAGCGCCTCCCAGCGGCGCACCTCGAGGCGCTCCCGGTTGCCCGCGGGGATCAGCTTGCCGATCGGCGACGCCGTGTCGAGAAACTCGCAGATCACGCGCGAGTCGTAGAGCGCGGTGCCGTCCTCGAGCAGCAGCACCGGCACCTTGCCGAGCGGGTTCACGTCCGGCACCGCGCTGTCGGCCGCCCACGGGTCGGCGAGCTCCCACGCGTACTCGATCCGCTTCTCCGCGGCGACGATGCGCGCCTTGCGCGTGAACGGGCTCGTCGCCGAGCCGATGAGTTTCAGCCGAGCACTGGCCATGATGCGCGCGATTTTCCCCGGATGGCGGTTTATACCATGGACATCGGCGCGCTCCGACGGCGGGAAAGCGCGCCGGACGCACATGGTAAACTCGAACGCGTTCCGCGCTCGCAGGACGCCATGCAGCTCTCGCCGCTCACCGCGCTCTCGCCGCTCGACGGACGGTACGCCCGCGCGGCCGGGAGCCTGAGGCCCTGGCTCAGCGAGCTCGCGCTCATCGCCCATCGCGTCCGCGTGGAGATCGAGTGGCTGATCGCGCTCGGTAACGAGCCGGGCATCCCCGAAGTCGCGCCGTTCACGGTGCCGGCGGCGGCGAAGCTCCGCGCACTCGCCGCCGGGTTCACCGAGGCCGACGGCGAGCGCGTGAAGACGATCGAGCGCGCGACCAATCACGACGTCAAGGCGATCGAGTACTGGGTCCGCGAGCGCGTCGCGGACGATCCGGCGCTCGCGCGCGCCTCGGCCTTCATCCACTTCGCCTGCACGTCCGAGGACATCAACAACCTCGCCTACGCGCTGATGGTGCGCGGCGCGCGCGACGAGGTGCTGCTTCCGGCGGTCGACGAGCTGACGAGGACGCTCGCGCGGCTCGCGCACGCGCACGCCGACGACGCGATGCTCTCGCGCACGCACGGCCAGCCGGCGACGCCGACCACGCTCGGCAAGGAGCTCGCCAATTTCGTTCACCGCCTGCGACGCGCACGGGCTGCTCTCGCGGCGGTGACGCTCACCGGCAAGGCGAACGGTGCGGTCGGCAACTACAACGCGCACCTCGCCGCGTACCCGCATGTCGACTGGCAGGGGGTCGCGCGGCGGCTCGTCGAGTCGCTCCGGCTCGAGTTCAATCCGTACACGGTGCAGATCGAGCCGCACGACTCGCTCGCGGAATGCTTCGATGCGCTGGCGCGGTTGAACACGGTGCTCATAGACCTGGACCGCGATGTGTGGGGCTACATCTCGCTCGGCTACTTCCGGCAGAAACCGGTCGCGGGCGAGGTCGGCTCGTCGACGATGCCGCACAAGGTCAACCCGATCGATTTCGAGAACTCCGAGGGCAACCTCGGCGTCGCCAACGCGCTGCTGCGGCACCTGGCGGAGAAGCTGCCGGTCTCGCGCTGGCAACGCGACCTCACCGACTCGACGGTGCTGCGGAACGTCGGCGTCGCGTTCGGGCACAGCCTGCTCGGGCTCGCCGGCGCGAGCCGCGGCCTCGACCGGCTCGAGGCCGACCGCGCGCGGCTCGCCGCGGACCTCGGTGCGAGCTGGGAAGTGCTCGGCGAGGCGGTGCAGACGGTGATGCGCCGCTACGGCGTGGAGGACGCCTACGAGCAGCTGAAAGCACTCACGCGCGGCGAGCGCGTGACGCCGGAGCGCCTGCGCGACTTCATCCGCGGGGCGGCAATTCCCGAGGAGGCGAAGGCGCGGCTGCTCGCGCTCGCACCGGGGGACTATACGGGTGCCGCGTCGGAGCTGGCCGGGAAGATCTAGGCCGCCCGCCGGCGGCGGGCAGACGAGAGGCGGCTCAGCTCCCAAACGACTCGACCCCGACGGTCATCGATTCGAGTGCCGCATCGGCGCGGTTACTCGATTCCGAGCTTCCAGGCGATAACCCAGGACACCGCGGCTGCGGCGAGCGCGTACGCCGACAGAACGACCGCCTGCAGCCAGACCGGCTGGCGTTCCGGTGCGGGGAGGCGCACCGCGAGGGGGACGAGCGCGAGCGGCACGAGCGCGTACCAGGCGAGCTTTGCGAGTAGCACTGCGCCCGCCGCGAAGAGCGCCGCGCCCACGGCCGCGGGCAGCGCGAGCGTCGCGCCGGCGGCGGACTTGCGGTTGGTGAGCATCTGCACCAGCAGGAACGCGCCGGCGCCGGCGCCCAGTGCAACGCCGTATAGCCCGTAGGTTGCCGACGCCCCGAGGATCGCGCCGATCCCGGCGCCGAGTCCCAGCCCGAGCGCCGCGGCGCCCGCACGCACCGGCGAATCGCGAAGCTGCTGGTTGAGCCAGACGGTGGCGGCGACGGCGGTTGCGGCGACGGCGCCGAGCGCGATCGCCTCCTGCGGCGGCCGCTGCGACAGCACCGACCAGAACACCCAGAGCGTGGCGGCGCCGAAACCGAGCGCGAGCGCGATGCCGGCCGTGCGCGCCGAACGGACTGCGCCATCGACGAGGACGCCGATGGCCGCCGCCGCCAGGGTGACGACGATGATCTTGCGGGTCGCGTTCAGCGGCACGAACGCGAGTCCGTTCAGGAGATAGGCGCAAGCGCAGAATCCCGCTGCCACCGCGAGTCCCGCGAGGTTGAAGCGGCCGAGCACGATCGCGACGACGAGGCCGACGACGAACGGAGCGGCGCCGCCCTGGACTGCCGGGTTGCCGAGGAACGCTTCCACGCGGGCGTTACTTGCGCTCTTCGGTAAGCGGCGGAAGCGAGCGCAGGTAGGCGATCAAGGCGTCGAGGTCTTGCGGCGTCAGCTGACTCGTGGTCTCGCGGATGACCTCGCCCATCGTCTCCCCGACGACGTCGCCGTCCGGTGTCATGCCGGTCGTAAGGAAGTCCTTCAGTTCCGCGTCGCTCAGCTTCTTGAGACGCGTCGGTGTGAGGTTTGGGACTTTCTTGTCCTCTGGCCCCTTGCCGCCGGCGAGGAAGCGGTCCTTCTTCGGACCACCGAGGAAGTTTCGCGGCGTGTGGCACTCGCCACAGTGTCCCAGCGCCTGGACGAGGTAGGCGCCGCGGTTGATTGCGGGCGACGTCTTCGGGTCGGGTACGAACGGGCCGGGCGTGAAGAAGAGCCACTTCCATCCCGCGACCGTGAACCGGAAGCCGAACGGGAACTTGAGGTCGTGCAGTTGACTCGCCCGGCTGTTCGGCGGCAGGGTGCGTAGGTACGCCCAGAGGTCGCGCAGATCGGCGTCGCTGATCTTGGTGAAGGAGGGGTACGGGAATGCGGGGAAGTAGTGCGACCCGCCGGGGCCGGCGCCCTCGCGCATCGCGCGGATGAAGTCGGCCTCGGTCCAGCGCCCGATCCCGGCCTCCGGATGCGGCGTGATGTTCGGCCCGTAGAATGTTCCGAACGGCGTCTTCAACGCGCGGCCGCCCGCGAACCGCACCGTGTCCTTGCCCTCGGCGGTGTGGCACCCTACGCAGCCGCCGGCCTTCACGAGATATTCGCCGCGCTTCGCGTCCGCGCTTTGCGCGGACGCGTTCCCGATGGCTGCCCCGAGGCTAAGGCCGAGTACCAAGTTCGTCAGCGCGCGTCGGGTTCGGCCCATTGCGGTATCAGCATCCAATAAAACCGAAACCCCGCCGCAGCGGGGTTCCATCCTGCCTGCGCGGGGCGGTCTATTTCTCGCGGAAGTTGTCGTGGCAGTTGCCGCATGCCTTGCCGACGTCGCCGATCGCCGCCTTCACCGCCCCCTCGTTCCCGCCCTTGGCTGCGGTGTTGAGCGCCCCGACCGCGGTCCGAAACTGGTCCTGGGCCTCCTTGAACTTGGCGGGCTCGGCCCAGATCGCCGGCAACGCGAAGCTCTTCACCCCCTTGGTGCTCTCGGCGAAACCGTCCCAGGGCATCTGCGACAGGGCGTCCAGATAGCCGGCATTGCGCGTGACGACGCTCGCATCGTAGGGGACGGTCCCTTTCAGCATTCCGCCCAGCGGGCCGAAGTACTTGCCTTGCAGGGTCATCGCCGCCTGGCGCTGCTTGACCAGGGTGTCGGGCTTGACCTGCGAGAGGGCGACGGTCGCGTACCCAGCGCCAACCGCCGTCACGATACAGGCCGACAAGAGTTGCTTCCGCATTCGATTCTCCTCGTTTGACGTTGGCACGCGAGCGCCGCTCAGCGCGGCGCACCGGATGCTATAACAGCCTCGGGACGCGGTCTATTCCGCCGCGTGGGAACGATGCGGCCTGCCCAGCGAACGCGTCCCTTCAGACCACCGCCTCCTGCTTGCGGTCCTTGACCGGCTTCACCAGGTCCTCGCGCCGGACGCCGAGCCACATCACGATCGGCGCCATGACCAGCACCGAGGAGTAGATCCCGAAGCAGATGCCGATCGTCAGCGCGACCGCGAAGTAGTGCAGCGCCGCGCCGCCGAAGAGGAGCATCGAGAGCACCATCATCTGCGTGCAGCCGTGGGTGATGATGGTGCGCGACAGCGTGCTGGTGATCGCGTTGTCGATGATCTCGATGATCGAGCTCTTGCGCATCTTGCGGAAGTTCTCGCGGATCCGGTCGGCGATCACCACCGACTCGTTCACCGAGTAGCCGAGCACCGCCAGCACCGCCGCGAGCACTGCGAGCGAGAACTCCCACTGGAAGAAGGCGAAGAAGCCGAGGATGATCACCACGTCGTGCAGGTTGGCGATGATCGCCGCGACGCCGAACTTCCACTCGAAGCGCATGGCTAGGTAGCCGACGATGAAGAGCGAGGTAAAGAGGAGCGCAAGCGCGCCGTTCTCGGCGAGCTCCCGTCCGACCTGCGGCCCGACGAACTCCACTCGTCGCAGCTCCGCCGCCGGGTCGTCGGCCTTCAGTCGCTCCATGATGCTCTTCGACAGGTCGGCGCTCGACTGTCCCGCCTTGAGCGGGAGCCGGATCAGCACGTCGCGCGAGCTGCCGAAGTTCTGCACCTGCGGCTCGGCGATGCCGGCCTTCTCGAGCGTCGCGCGGATCCGGTCGACCTCGGCGGGCTTGTGGTAGCTCACCTCCATCACCGTTCCGCCGGTGAACTCGATCGAGAAATGCAGGCCGCGAGTGGCGAGGAAGAACACCGCCAGGAGGAACGTAATGACCGAGATGATGTTGAAGACGAGCGCATACCGCATGAACGGTATGTCTTTGCGGATCTTGAAGAACTCCATTGCCTGCCCTTCGCGCTACTTCCAGCTCGTATTGCCGATCGCGATCCGCTCTAGCCGGCGGCGCGTGCCGTAGAAGAGGTTCGCGAGGGCCCGGCTCACCACCACCGACGAGAACATCGAGGTCAAGATGCCGAGACAGTGCACCACCGCGAACCCGCGCACCGGCCCCGAGCCGAAGATGAGCAGCATCAGGCCGGCGATCAGGGTGGTCACGTTCGAGTCGACGATCGTGCCGAAGGCGCGCTCGTAGCCGGCACGGATCGCCGCCTGCGGCGTCTGGCCCGCGCGCAACTCCTCGCGGATGCGCTCGTTGATCAGCACGTTGGCGTCGATCGCCATCCCGAGGGTGAGCGCGATGGCCGCGATGCCGGGCAGGGTCAGCGTCGCCTGGAGGAGCGAGAGCAGCGCCACCAGGAACAGCACGTTGGCCGCGAGCGCGATCGACGAGAACAGGCCGAAGACCACGTAATAGACGATCATGAAGCCGGTGATCGCGGCGAACCCCCACAGGGTCGAGTTGAAGCCTTTCTCGATGTTCTCCTTGCCGAGGCTCGGGCCGACGGTCCGCTCCTCGATGATCTCCATCGGTGCGGCGAGCGACCCCGAGCGGAGGAGCAGCGCGATGTCGTTCGCCTCGACCGTCGTCATCCGGCCGCCGCTGATCTGCACCCGGCCGCCGCCGATCTCGGTGCGGATCACCGGGGCGGTGATGACCTCGCCCTTGCCCTTCTCGAACAGGAGGATCGCCATGCGATTCCCGACGTTCTCGCGGGTGATGTCGCGGAAGATGCGCGCGCCGGTCGCATCGAGCGTGAGGTGTACCGCGGGCTCCTGCGTCTGGTTGTCGAAACCCGCCTGGGCGTCGGTGAGGCGGTCGCCGGTCAGCAGCACCTGCTTTTTCACCAGCAGCGGCGCGCCCTGCCGCTCGACGTAGAATTCGGCGCCGAACGGCACCTGGCCCTTCTGCGCGTCGCCGAGGACCTGCATGTTGCGCGAGTTCTCCTCGTCGACCATGCGGATCTCGAGGGTGGCGGTGCGGCCCAGGATCTCCTTCGCGCGCGCGGTGTCCTGGACGCCCGGGAGCTGAACGACGATGCGGTCGGCGCCCTGCTGCTGGATCACCGGCTCCGCGACGCCGAGCTCGTTGACGCGCTTGTTGAGGGTGCCGATGTTCTGCTTCAGGGCCGCCTCCTGGATGCGCTTCTCGGCTTCCGGCTTGATCGTCAGGTCGAGGCGCGGCTCCGCGGCGTCGCCGGCCTCGACCACCTGGAGATCGCCGAAGGCATCGGCGATCACGCGCCTCGCCTTCTCTCGGGTCTCGGTGTCCCGGAACCGCACGCTGATCCGGTTGCCCTCGCGCGAGACCCCCGAGTGGCGAATGGCCTTGTCGCGGAGCGTCGTGCGGACGTCGGCGGCGAAGGCGTCGAGACGCTTCGTGAGCGCGCCCTTCATGTCGACCTGCAGCAGGAAGTGCACGCCGCCGCGCAGATCGAGGCCGAGGTACATCGGCAGCGCGCCGATCCGGGTCAGCCACGTCGGCGACGACGACAGCAGGTTGAGCGCCACCGTGTAGGAGGGGTTCTGCGGATCGGGATTGAGCGCCTGGCTGATGATGTCCTTCGCCTTGAGCTGCGTGTCGGTGTCGGCGAAGCGGACCTTGACCCCGACGGCGTCGAGGTAGATCCCGGTGTGCTGAATGCCCGCCTTCTTCAGCACCTCCTCGACGCGGCCGAGCGTCGCGGTATCGACCTTGAGCGTCGCACGCGCGCTCGACACCTGCACCGCGGGCGACTCGCCGAAGAGGTTGGGCAGCGCATAAATGAAGCCCAGCAGGATCGCGACCGCGACCGTGACGTAGACCCAGAGCGGGTAGCGGTTCACGCGGCGCGCGTCCGGTTTCGCTTCACAGCGACTTCATCGTGCCCTTCGGCAGCAGCGTCTGGACGGCCTGCCGCTGGACCACGATCTCGGTGTTGTCGGCGATCTCGAGCGTGACGTAACCCTCGCCGAGCTTCGTGATCCGGCCGACGATGCCGCCGGCCGTCACGACCTCGGTGCCCTTCTCGAGCGCGGCGATCATCGCCTTGTGCTCCTTGGCGCGCTTCATCTGCGGCCGGATCAGGATGAACCAGAACACGACCAGCATCAGGACCAGCATGCCGATGTTCATGATGCCGGCGTCGGCGGGCCCGCCGGAGGCTTGTGCGAACGCTGGGCTGATGAGCACGGACGGCTCCATCGGTCTCGTAGGAAAGCGCGAAATTATACCCGAGGGCCTCAGCCCGACCCGGGGTCTTTCGCGTCCTCGAGGCTTTTTCGGTCGGCGGCGAAGCGGGCGCGATACCGCGTCAGCTCGCCCGCCGCAATCGCCGCGCGCAGCTCGCGCATCAGCGCGAGGTAGTAGTGCAGGTTGTGGATGGTCGCAAGCCGCGCGCCGAGGATCTCGTTCGCGCGCTGCAGGTGATGGAGGTACGCGAGCGAGAAGTTCCGGCAGGCGTAGCAGCCGCAGGTCTCGTCGATCGGGCGCGTATCGTTGCGATAGCGGGCGTTGCGGAGGCGGATGTCGCCCCGGCGGGTGAAGAGCCAGCCGTTGCGCGCGTTGCGGGTCGGCAGCACGCAGTCGAGCATGTCGACCCCGGCGGTCACCGCGGCGACGATGTCCTCCGGAGTCCCGACGCCCATGAGATACCGGGGACGACTCGCCGGCAGCCGCGGCGCGGTGCGCTCGAGGACGCGCAGCATCGCTTCCTTCGGTTCGCCGACCGCGAGGCCGCCGATCGCGTACCCGTCGAAGCCGATATCGAGGAGGCCGGCGAGGGATTCGTCGCGGAGCGCGTCGTACACGCTGCCCTGGACGATCCCGAAGAGCGCGTTGTCGCCGGTCGGGCCGCGCTCCCATTCGCGTTTCGAGCGCTCGGCCCACCGCAGGGAGAGCCGCATCGAGGCGGCGGCCTCGGGTTCGGTCGCGGGGAAGGGCGTGCACTCGTCGAACACCATCGCGACGTCCGAATCGAGCGCGCGCTGGATGCGGATCGATTCCTCCGGCGTCAGCAGCAGCCGGTCGCCGTTGATCGGCGAGGCGAACTTCACGCCGTCCTCGCCGATCCTGCGCAAGCTGCCGAGGCTGAAGACCTGGAAACCGCCCGAGTCGGTGAGGATCGGCCGCTGCCAGCCCATGAAGCGGTGGAGCCCGGCGTGCGCGGCGATCACCTCGAGCCCCGGTCGCAGCCACAGGTGGAAGGTGTTGCCGAGGACGATTTCCGCGCCGATCTCCTCGAGCTCGGCCGGGCTCATCGCCTTCACCGAGCCGTAAGTGCCGACCGGCATGAAGACGGGGGTATCGACTGCGCCGCGCGGCAACTCGAGTCGCCCGCGCCGGGCGGCGCCGTCGGTCGCCGTGACGATGAAATGCATTGAGGCCTCAGGGGCGCCTGCAAACCCTCATATCTGCCAACACCTCCGTGAGGCGCACCTCGACACGGTCGAACGCCTCCAGTGCACGAAGTCTAGAGAAATCGTTCGTAAGTTCAGCGACGCGAACCCTTAGAGAATCTGGGCGGAACTTCCTCAATCGCCGAGCGCCTAGTTCGCTTGCGGTCTTGAGGGCGTCCCGGAGAATCGCCTTCGGGTCGGGGAGCTGATGCCAACGCGCCGGCCCAGGCAACTCGATCACCACACGACCGTTCGGGTTCCCAGCTGCGATGCGAATGGCAACTTCATCTGAGAGCAGCCAGGCCTCAGTCATGCGAACTGGCACGATTGGGACGCCGTACAGGTCCTTTTCGGGCAGTGATCCGCGGATCTCGGCTTCACGGTCGTCAAGGCTCGTCCTCTCGGCATCCCGGTGGACAAACAAGATGTCGCAGGGGTAAAGATCGACCGCGACGCCAAGGCGCCTGCGCAGTCCTTGCGCGGCCGGCGGAAGATGCTCCGCAAACTGCGGCTGATAGATCTCGTCCGTATGCTCCTCGATGAGCCAATCCAAGATCGGAACGAGCGCCCGATCCGAGGGCCCATCCGCGACGAGCGTGTATCGGAACATCAACTACTCAATCACCTCATCAAGCCGGTCGAATAGACCCTGCTGGACTCCGAACTCATGAATCGTCCGGTCGGGTTGAGTCGCGGCCTTCCTAGGCCGATGCTTCCTCGGGACGCCCGCTAGGTAGTCGAGCAATTCCCCTTTCGCAACGGCAGGCATGGCGAATAGCCGATTACGCCAAGTCCCTTCTATACACTGAAAGATCGCTGCTGGTCCCGACGCTGACTTCGCAACCGTTGCGTACAGCAGCGAATCCTCCGCCAGCTCGCTGACCACAGAGGGTGAATGAGTATTGATGATCACTTGCCGAAGTGGGTTCGCTTCGGTGACATCCTCTGATGCATCGACCGCCATGTCCTGGAGTAAGGCCAACATAGTGGGGATCCGCGAGGGATGGATGCCATTTTCGGGCTCTTCCAGGCAGATTAGACCGCCCGATTCACGGTCCTCGCTTAGTACGCTAAGTGCGAGAAACCGCAGCGTACCGTCGGAAAGAGACCTGGCGGGATGCCTTACCCCATCCTTTCCCACAACGAATAGCGTGCGCAGTCGCCGACCTTCATCCTGATCGACGAAGACGTCACGGACGTCGGGGATTAACCCGGAGAGTTTGTTTGCGACTCTCGCCGAGGCAGAAAGACGCAGAAGCGTTGACGGTAAATGTGCCCCGGTCGACGAGACGTGCGGGTCCGCGGAGAATTCATCTGGTTGGCGCAATGCCGAGGGCTCAAGTTGGAGCAGCTTCCATGACTGCATCTCACGTCGCGCCGCGAGGACCGTCGGGTGCGAGTTTGTGTTGATGCCACCGAGAATCGTGCGCGGTGACGCTAGAGCAGGAACGCGGAACGGCTTACCGCCTCGTCCTCCGTCGGTGTGGAGGTTGATTTCTGGCAGTGCTTCCGGTCCGTCATCAGTTGTGATGAACGGCACCGTGCGCTTCCCCGGGCCAGCAACCACGGATCTTCTGAAGGATACTGAGTGAGGGAAACCAAGTCGGTCTTTGGCCTGACTCGAGGAGACGTAGTTAAGCTGCTCCTGCTCGAGCTGGATCTCGGCATCGCTGGGGCTCTCGATGTCCAGCAGCCTGAAACTCACCTTATAGTTCAAGAACGTAGCGACCGGGGTAGCTTTCCTGCCGAAGTCATCCTGAACTACACGCGGCACGATGAGGTCAACTTCGAAACTCATCCGCTCAACGCGACCGGTTGCGCGTAGCGTGAACAGCGCGCGGACATCACCGGACTTTCGAAGAGGATCACGAACGCGAGCGGCGGCTTCAATTACGGGGAACTCCGCAAGGTCCCGGAGGAACATCAACGCGTCAAAGACGTTCGACTTCCCGACGGCATTCAACCCCGCAAAACAGGTGAAAGGACCGAACGGGATATCGACGTCTACGAGGTTCTTGAAGCCTCGTACCCGAAGCCTCGTGAGCATGAAGCGTTGACTCGCGAAAAGAGAGCTTCGGGAATTATAGTCCCGGTACCCGCGCCTTCTTGCTCTCGGTCGACCAGCGTCGCGTCGCCGTAGCTGAAGAACCGGTACCGCCCGGCGATCGCGTGGCGGTAGGCGGCGCGCACCGGTTCGATGCCGGCGAATGCCGAGACGAGCATCAGCAGCGTCGACTTCGGCAGGTGGAAGTTCGTGATCAGGCGGTCGACGACCTTGAACCGGTAACCGGGGATGACGAAGAGATCGGTCTCGCCGCTGCCGGCGACGACATCGCCACCGCGACCGACGCCTCGAGCGCGCGCAATGAGGTCGTACCGACCGCGATCACGTCGCGGCTGCGCTCGCGCGCGCGCCGCACGGCCATGGCGGTTGCCGCAGGGATCTCGTAACACTCGGCGTGCATGCGGTGCGCCGCGATGTCGTGAGCGCGTACCGGCTGAAAGGTGCCGGCACCGACGTGCAGCGTGACGATAAGCGAGCGCCACGCCCCGGGCGCGCAACCGCTCGACGAGCTGCACGTCGAAATGCAGCCCCGCGGTCGGCGCCGCGACCGCACCCGGCGCGCGTGCGTAGACGGTCTGGTAGCGCGACTCGTCCTCAGGCGTCGGCGGGTGCGTGATGTAGGGCGGCAGAGGCACCGCGCCGTGGCGCTCGAGCACTTCGAGCACCGTCGCGTCGCCCGCGAAGCGCAGTCGGAAGAGGTCCCCGTCGCGCCCGATGACGCTGGCATCCACCGCGCCGGCGAGTCGCAGGCGGCCGCCCGTGTGCGGCGGGTGGCTTGCCCTGACCTGAGCGAGCGCCTCGTTCGGCTCGAGCACCCGCTCGATCAACACCTCCACCCGGCCACCGGTGTCCTTCACGCCGAAGAGCCGCGCCTTGACGACCCGCGTGTCGTTGACCACGAGCAGGTCGCCCGGGGCGAGCAGCTCCGGAAGCTCTCGGAACGCGTGATCCGACACGCCGTCCCGCGTGAGCCGCAGCAGCCGGCTCGCGCTGCGTTCGGGCACGGGACGCTGCGCGATGAGCTCGCCGGGCAGCTCGTAGTCGAAGTCGTCGACGGTGAGCGTCCACGCAGGATGGCGCGGGGGCATTACGGGATCAGGAGCGCCGCGACGAAGATCCCGACCATCAGGAACACGATGGCGACCTTGGCGACCGTTCCCACGACCATCCCGAGCCACGTCGCGACACCGACGCGCCCGGCGCGCAGCGCGTCCCTCTGCGCGAGGTACTCGCCGATCGCCGCGCCGACGAGCGGCATGAAGATCAGCCCGAGCAGGCCGGTGAACACGCCCACCACGGTGCCGACAGCCGCGCCGACGATCGCTTGCCTGCTCGCGCCGGCCTTCTTCGCGCCGGCCGCTGCCGCCACGTAGTCGGTCACCCACGCGACCGCGGTCAGGACGCCGAGCACCGCGAGCGTCCATGCCGAGATGCGCGCGAAGTCGTCGATCCAGGCGGCGAGCGCGACTCCCGCGAACACGAGGATCGGGCCCGGCAGCGCCGGCAGCACCGTGCCGACGACGCCGACGACGATCAGGACGACTGCCAGGATCCAGAGCGCGATGGTCATGCCGGCGATGTCCGCCGCGCCGGCCAGGCCTTGCGCGCGAGCGACACGACGGCGAGCGCTATTGCGCCCGCGACCATGCCGAACAGGGCGTTGGCGAGCGGCGGACCGATTGCTTCCAGCGCACCGCCGAGGTAGGGGAGGGCGCCCGCACGCCCGGCGAGGTCCTCGATCCAGTGATGAACGACCGGAATGCCGTGCGTGAGGATCCCGCCGCCGACCAGGAACATCGCAGCGGTACCGGCGATCGAGAGCGCTTTCATGAGATACGGCGCGAGCCTCAGGATGCGCACGCCGACCGCGCGCTGGAAGCGCTCCAAGGCCCCGTCGCCGGTGCGCCGGCTGAGGTGCAGGCCGGCATCGTCGAGCTTCACGATGCCGGCCACGAGGCCGTACACGCCGACGGTCATGAGCGCGGCAATGCCGGCCATCACGGCGACCCGGGTCAGGAAGGGCGCGGTCGCGACGATGCCGAGCGTGATCACGATGATCTCGGCCGACAGCACGAAATCGGTGCGGATGGCGCCCTTGATCTTCTGCTTCTCCAGCGCGACGAGATCGACGGCGGGATCGGCGAGTGCGCTCGCGAGCGCCGCATGGTGGACTGCGTCCTCGGCCTTGGTGCGGGTCAGCTTGTGGGCGATCTTCTCGAATCCTTCGTAGCAGAGAAAGAGGCCCCCCGCCATCAGGAGCGGCGTCACGGCCCACGGCGCGAACGCGCTGATCGCGAGGGCTGCCGGCACCAGGATCAGCTTGTTGACGGCGGAGCCCTTTGCCACCGCCCAGACGACCGGCAGTTCGCGGTCGGCCCTCACGCCCGAGACCTGCTCCGCGTTGAGGGCGAGGTCGTCGCCCAGCACGCCCGCGGTCTTGCGCGTGGCGACCTTGGTCAGCACCGCCACGTCGTCGAGGACGGTGGCGATGTCGTCGATCAGCGCGAGCAGACTCGATGCGGCCATTGCGGCTCCGGGGGTGGGCTGACCGGAATGGTAACGGCCTGCCGGCGCGGTTTCTTGCCGGCGCGGGGTCGTTCCCCGATAATGAATTGCCCTTGCCGGGATGGCGGAACTGGTAGACGCACGGGACTCAAAATCCCGCGCTGGCGACAGCGTGCGAGTTCGATTCTCGCTCCCGGCACTCCTTCTACATCAATGGCTTAGGAGCGTCAAGCGAAGGCTTCGCCCACCCGCCGCGGCAGCCCTTCGTACGCAGATAGTAAGCAGCGCTCCCGAGGGAGACGGAAAAGGCTCGCGCGAAGCGGGGCCCCCAATGATTTGTTGCCTTCCGTTCATACGTGCAGAAGCCTGCGGACGATGACCAGGGCGCTAACGTCGAGCTAGTGGAGGATAGCCGCGGCGAGAACGAGTGGCGTCAGCTTGCGCCCCACCAGTGGCACTGCGCCGAAGTCCGGGGGCGGCCGCGCGTCGCATCAGCTTGGACGCGTATGGAAGCTGTAGGGCCCTGACGAAAAAGCCCAGCACGAAGGTCTGGGCGAGTCGATTGCAACAGCGGGTCAGTCGTCCACTATCTCAGCGCGTCGCTTTCATGTAACTCGACTTGCCCCGTCGGCGGCGCACGCACCGTACTGGCGGGCGAGTAGAAATACCCGTTCGCGCCGCGTGAGCCTCGGTCCGCCACTCCCACGGCGGTATCGGGTTCGGATCTTTCCATAACCCGACCCGACGATTCCGGGCTTCCATCTCAGCATCCGCGTAGACGAGCCGCTCCTGCGTAGGCTGCTCGTGCTGATAGGCCTTCTAGTGCCAGGCCAATCCGGACGGCCTACCACCTACGCACGGTGCGAACGCCGAGGCGGAATACTCCGCCGTGCGTTGAGTTAGCGCCGGCGTGCTATCCCAATCGGCTGGTGGGAAGACCGAGCGACGTGCGCGCTATCCTTCGCCGGGGGCGGGCTTCAGCGCATTTCGTTTCGGTGATAAGAGCGCTTGAGGTCTAGAAGTCTGGCGACTGGCTTTGCAAGCTAACGGCTAGGGCGCGGATGTCTAACCTTGCCAAACAGCACCCGTGCCGTCTGTTGGATTTGGCCTACCACCCGGCACCACCTCAAGGCCCTCAGGCGCAACTCGTCGCGATCGATGTTGTCGTCTCTTTCCAGACAGTTACGAGTCGGTTCGTAGTGATTGCCCGAGAGTGGCACATCCTTTGCGAGGGTCCTGGGCGAGCGCAGCAGCATGCTCGAAGTAAAACTCAATTTTTCGCTATCTACTTTAGGAGAACTGCAATGATGACCATGACGATCAAAGACATATCCCGCGACGAAGACCTGGACCGCAAGGCCATGGCCAAAGTGTGGGGCGGGAAAGTATCAGTATGTGAATACACCTATGCTCCGGGCATGACTCTCGGGGACGCTATCAACACGTTTGTCGCGTACGGTAATTGCTTACACAACGCCCTCTCGTGATGGATCCACCGCGGGACCGATCTTGGTCCCGCGGTGTGGCCCCGACGGCCAACACATGGCCACGCAGCGCGCGGTTAGCACCAATGCGGTAATCAGCTTCCCAACCCCGCGCGGGGCAGGCGGTCTAGGAAAGAACAAAAGGGTTAGCGATTTTGTTTCTCAAGAGAGAATCCATCGCCCCGCAAATGGTCGAGAATTTGTTGTGGTGGGGATGATAGGTAGCCGCCCGAGTTGTTGACCAGCTAGCCGAGCGCGATTGGATTCAGCTCCTCGGCGGTACCCAGCCCGTCGGACGCTGTCGAGCGGCTCAAGAATCTCTCAAAATCACAGGACGATCTGAGCCCGTCGAGTCCCCAAATACTTCGCCGCGCATTCGAGCGGGCACGCGCGGGGTCGGGTCCGGTGAGGCTTCGTATGCCGTCGACAAGAAGAACTAGCGCGGCCGCTGCGAGAGACTCTTTCCTTCGAGGCGTTTCGGAACGGATATGTGCAACGAACGGCAAGAGGCGCTTAAAATTCCTATCCCTCGTCGCCGCACTCGTGGACGACGGGCTGGAGGTGGTGTGATGGCGAACACGATCTGGAAGTCCCTGCCCAGGACGGACCGATCTTCTCGTAGGGGCCCGCTACCTTCGTGCCCGTGCCGCGGCCGGTGATACCGCAGTCGACGGAGCGCCGCGACACGGCAGCCGCGCCCGCGAAGCGCGCAATCGAGCGGGCGCGACGAACGAAGTGACTGGCAACCAGGGGGTGCTGCGGCGCCCCCCTCATTTGTGACGGCGGAGGTCGCAGCGTATCCTTCAGCAACTCGGCGGAGAGGTCGAGCACATCGCCGCGCCGGCGAAGATCGGCGAGGGCAGTGCCGATGCCGCCGGCATGGCGGCGCCAGACTTCGGACCGGGCGGTGGCCTGCGCGGCGCCATCTCGCTTGAGGGGCCGCGGATCTCACCACGCGCTCGGCGGCGCTCCCTCGGCGCTTCGCACCGCACTCACCGAGACCGGCGGTGACAAGAAGCGCTTCGTTACAAGATCCGAGCTCGTACTACGCTCGCTGGGTGACCGCGTACGTGCCCGGCGCCAGGGCGCCGGCGCGGCAAAGACGGTTCAAGAGCTGATAGATCGGGACGAAGATCGGCGAGCCGCCCAGCCAGGCGTCGAACTGTCGGTCGAGGAAGGGGTCGGGCCCGCCGTGAACAAAGCTCACGACCGCGGCGCGGCTCACGTGCCGACCCAACTCCGCTTCCGCTGAAAAGACGCTCTTCGCAGGGAAAGTTTCCCGCACGAGACGCTCGAGCTCGCGCATTCCGAGGATCTTCATGACGGTGCTTTCCCTGCTTCGACCGCTACCCGTCGCAATGACTACTTCGGTGCGTAGCCGGTGGTGACGGAGTTGATGAGAACGCCATCCACGTAAACCTGGACCGGATCACCGTCCGCGGTCGTCAACAGCTGGTTCAGGTCCGTGCGTTGGAATGGAAGTTTCCGCATGCCGCCACGGGCAGCGGCCATCGCTTCGCGGTCCAGCCCTTCATTCCTGGACAAATCCTTGATCGTCAGCGTCATTTGCCCTTCTCCTAAGCGGATGTACACAACAAGAGTTTGGGTTCGCGTCGAGCGTGGTGCCGTGCTCGACAGGGTCTACAGCACAGGGCGTGCCAGCCTCGAGGAAACGCCGCGTCTCGACTCGCAACCGTCGGATAGTTCGACGTTTGCGCCGATTCCGGCGAAGCGATTCGCGATGGTGCGTGGGTGCCGCTGATTGCCGGTATCCAACAGAGCGCCGCGGACTGTTGGCCAGAGCCGCTCAAGGCCACGCAGGATCGATCGCTCCGACCCGGTTGTGGCTTGGGGGCGCGCCGGGCATGTGTTGCGAATCGACCAACAACACCTCGCGTACTTGTTGGTGCTGGCCGATCACCCGCAACGCTTGTGCGCGGCCACAGCGGCGCCCGACGAGACGATATCTCCACGCTTTACCGACAGTTACGAGTCGGCGCGGAGTGTGGGTCCGCAGTTGGCACACCCCATGAACCCAAGCTTCTTGACGTATCGACTCACTTCGGGAGAACTGTAATCCAAGCACTGATCATCAAAGGCCTGGAAACCAACCGGTAAGGAACTCTCCGCCGTGCACGGCGGCTTCAACGCCGCCCTTCTGGGCGGCCAGGCGATCATGAGCGGTTTCGGGATTGGCAACACGACGGTCGGGGTCAACACGCCGGTCATGGCCCAAGTCGAAGTCGCTCCGGTGACGATCGTCGACCTAAAGCCGCCAACGTCATCGGATCGCTGAACACCGGCCTCGGCCAGCTGCCTTGGAGCGGCTTTTAGATCATCGACGCCACGGCAAAGCCGGCCGCGGCTCGACGGCAGAGTTGAGGTGGCGTGAGAGCTGCGCATACAGGGGGCTCGAGTGTTATGCGCTGAATGCGCGGCTCTCGCGTCACTCCCCTAGCAATACCGCACGCCCAGCCCAAACGGCCTATCGCTGACGCGCGAGCAAGCCGGCTCACACCTCCCTTTGGTGGATAGCTGGGCAAACGGCCTTCACTCAGAATCCTCGTGACATGGCCAGCATCGCATTCAAGGATCTGTCGGCAAACGCTGACCTCGATTGCCAGGCAATGGCCGCGATAAGGGGAGGCGCGCATCCGCGGCCGTCGGGGCGTGCTTGGGCGAGCAACACCTGGCGGTGCCCAGCTCATCGACTATTCGATCAGCTCCGCGCGGGACGCGCTGGCTCCCGGCAGTTCGCGATCGGCAGGAAGAGAAATCGCGCAACCAGCTCCTGGTGCTCGCGAGTTTGCGCACGCGCCGAGCACTGATATGCGTGAGGGGCAACAGTGGGCACGCTAGTCCCTCCAGGACGACCGGTACCGACGCGCGGTAATGGGGGGTCGCGAGACGCCAGCCAGCGTGCAGCAAGTCGGCCGTGGCGAGCGCGGCACGAAGGTGCATATGTCACGAGTCTCCCGGTAACTCTCGTCTGCTTCCGGGGCAAGCGGCTGGCTAGACTGGCACCAACGCGATCGAATCGATTCAACTGTTGCGGTGGGAAGAGATGAGCACCGGTTCCGCTGGTCGCTGTTCGCATCCCTTTGCGGGACACATTTTGCTGGCCGTTGCTTATGCGGCCCTTCTCTCCAGTTGCGCCAATTATCGGGTCCCAGAGTATCAGCGTCCGGACTCCCCTACGAAATCCTCGTGGTCCCGGGAACCGGCAGCCGTCGTCTCGGCCGCCGACACGATCACCCCGGGCTGGTGGCGCGAATTCCGCGACCCCTATCTTGACACCCTAGTGACCAAGGCGATCGCGGGGAACTTCGACTTGAGGATCCTAGCTGCACGTACCCAGGTCGCCAACGCCCAGATCGCCGAGGCCCGCGCCGGGGCGCTGCCGATCCTCGATCTGGGCGCCGGAGCAAGCTTCGAAAAAAGCACCGGACAGAAGCTCTCGAAGCAGTTCAACATCGCCGCGGTCATCAATTGGGAGATTGACGTCTGGGGCAAGATCGAGAAGGGCGTTCAGGCACAGACAGCCGAGTTCCGCGCTACCGAAGCAGATTGGCGCGCGGGTTATTTGACGCTCGTTTCCGGCGTGGCGACGAGCTACTTCGGGATCCTTCAGTTTGACGAGCAACTCGATCGCCAGCTCATGGCGCTGGACCGAAACAATCGGATCTTGGCGATCTATGAGGCCATGTTCGCGAACGGATTGGCGCCGCAAAGTCAGGTGCTGCGACAGAGGGCGGAGGTCAATGGCCTGACGAGCAATCTGCTCGAACTCCGGCGATTGCGCGCTCTGACCCAGAACGCGCTTGCCACGCTGGTCGGCGTGCCGGCGGGCGAGCTCAAGGTTCCATCCGGTCGATTGCTGGACAGAGTTCAGCTTCCAGAGGTACCCCCTAGTCTGCCTTCGCAGCTGCTATCGCGGAGGCCTGACGTCGTCGCGGCCGAGTACCGGGTGCTTGAGGCCTATGACCTGACAGGTCAGGCCACGCTCGCGCAGTTGCCCACGATCAGTCTGACGGGGCGCGTCGGCACCGCCGCTCTTTCGCCCGCCGATCTCTTCAGATCTTTCACCATCGGATTTCTCCCGAGCATCAACTTCCCGATGTTCGATCCGACCCTCAAGGCCCGTGTGAAGACGACCGAGGCGCAGACGAAGGTCGCGGAAGAGATCTATCGGCGAATCGTCATTGGCGCGTTCGAAGAAGTGGAGAACGCGCTCGTGAATCTCGAAGCTCACGGAAAGCAAAGAGTGGAATTGCGGCAGCAGGCGGCTCATCTGCAAGCTGTCGCCGCCCAGGTCGAAGCCCAGCTCAAGGTAGGCATTGCCTCGCAATTGGAGGTGCTCGAGACCGAGCGATCGCTCCTGGAAGCGCAGCTTGCCGTTCTGGCGAATCACCAACAGATCCTGTCGGACACGGTCGCGCTCTACAAGACACTAGGGGGCGGCTGGCCCACGATCAATGTCCGAAACGAAGACAAATAGACATGATCCCGGTTGAACCTCCCGTGGCCGAGTTGGCCGCTGCGGCGCGGCAGGAGCTCAATATCGTTCTCAAGCCCATATCCCATCCGGACCTGGGCGACATCGTCATCGCCGACAACCTGCTCGCGATCGGACGGACTGAGGCTCCGTTCGCCTCGTATCCGACCGATATCGTCGCTCGACTGTCGCGTCGGCAGGCAAGAATCTTCTCCGCTCACGGCGTCGCCTACATCACGGATCTGGGGAGCAAGAACGGGACAACCGTAAACGGCAGCGATGTGCGGGAAACGCAGCGCGGCCTGCGCCACGGCGACGAGATCTGCCTCGGCGGGGCGCTGTCGTACCGGGTTCACGTGAGCGTGCGCGCAAGTGCGCCGGAGCGCACGACAACGCTCGTCGGCTTGACCCTCAATCCCGAGCGCGGCGATCTGGGGTTGCAGCCGGTCGTCCTCAACCGGTTCCCGTTCCTGATAAGCAAGCAGGACGAGATGTTTTCGCATCACAAGAACCGGTACCCGCACCAAGTCAACTACATCTCGCGGCGCCATGCCCATATCTTCGTGCGAGGGGGAACAGCCTTCATCGAGGACCTCGGGAGCTCGAACGGCACTTTCGTCGGCGGCAGACGTCTGGACGAGCACGCCGTACCGCTCGCGGAGGGAGACGTCGTCGGATTCGGCGGCAAGCATTTCATGTACCGAGTCGGTCTTACGAAGGTCGTCGAGGCCGAATCGACGGTTACAAACGGGTTCGCGCCGAGTTCTGCGGAAGACGCGGGCGACCCGGAACTGACCACGTTCGTCGCGTCTGCAGCCTCTTTCTTGGACATATTCTGTGTCAACAGCTCGTCGCCGAACGACGACGAGATCAATACCGAAGACCTGAAACAGTCCGACGCCGCCAAGCAGGAAGCCGACCGATGCCCGCAGCGGGGCAGGGTCGCGATTCTTCTATCCGAACTGAACGAGGCGTTTGGAGGAAAACGCCAGGGAGGCTTGAGGCGCGCTTGCTGGTGGGCGGCTTTGCTCGCGGCGGTAGCCGGTGCGTTCGGATCCTGGTTGTACTTCAGCGGAGCGTCCGAGCGGGAAGTGAAGGACTTGTTCGCGAGCGGCGAATACGCTCGCGCGGCCACGGCGGCCAACAAGTACCTGGAAGGCAATCCGGAGAGCGCCGAAATCAAGGCCCTGGGAGGCCAGGCGCTCCTCAAGGCGAAGGTACCGGCGTGGTCGGGCATGCTGAGGGCAGGCGACTTCGATCAGGCGAGCTCGGCCCTCGCCAGCATGAAACAGCTGAGCAGCCGCAACGCCGAGGTGCAATCCCTCATCGGCGAGCTCGAGTGGATGGGCGATCTCGAGCAATTCGTCGTCGGCAGGGGCGGGGTGGATGCTCCGATCCGGATCTATGCCGATGAGGAAAGGATAAAGGCGCTCCTCAGGCAGTGGAACGAGGACACGCAGCGACATCAACGGGCTTTCGCGACCATCTCGTCCTATGTCCCGGAGTTCAAGGATGCGTACGCAGATGCGCTCAGCCATTTGCGCAAGCTGCAGAACGATGATTCGGTGTACCTGGCTGCGATCGAGCGCCTGAAGGCAGCCATCAGCGCGGAACTGGATCGGGACACCCCGGAGGCGCTGGAAGCCGTCTTGAAGGAGTACTCGGAGAAGTATCCGAGGCTGGGCGGCCTGGACAGCGTGCGTGGGGATCTGCGCCAATACCTCGAGGTCGAGAAGGAAACCCGCGCCCGACGGTTGGGCCGGCTCGTCAGTCTTCTGGCAAAGGTCCGGTTTGCAACGCCGCCGTTCGAGGCCAAGTTTCGCGGGCTTGCGTCCAGCGACCGGTTCCCTCCCACGGATCTCGTCCGAGAGTACAGGACCGTATCCAAAGCCTGGCGGCAAGGCGACACAAGTCAAGCGTTCGCCGGTTTGCAGCGGCTCGGCACCGGGCCCTGGGCGGGCGCGATCGCGAGCGAGCTCGAGCACAAGAAGGCGATCCTGGAAGGGTACGTCGCGCTGCAGAAGGCACGCGGCGCACACGGGTACGAAGAGCGCCTGCTGGAATTCTACGGATCCCTCGATTCCGACGAGGACCTCCACTTCATGCGGGCGACCGAGGCAGACGTTGGGCTCTACAGGGACCAGGCAGTAGCGCGAGCGGAGGAACTGCTGAACCGGGCCGAGGGCCTGTGGCGTCGCTATCTCGAGACCGGCGCGATCGACGGCAGACAGCGACTCAAGGCCGTGATCACGAACGAGTTTCGGGCCCAGGCCCAGCTGCTGTCGGAAGCGCATGAATCTGCACGTCAGGGCATGCGTGTCTACGCGCAGCTGAAAGTGGCCCGCCCCTCGCCATGGCGCAAGGTGCACGAGGACATCAAGGCCGAACTGGAACAGCAGCGAAGCTCGTTGCTCGACTTGCGCCGCGTGCTGGAGCCGGCGCCATTGAAGGCAAAGCTCGCACTGCTCGGAGGACCGGAGCGATGACCAGCAGCAATCGTCTGAGGCCCTTGACCGTGGCGCTCGGAGATCACAGCGCCGAAGGCATCGCAATGCTGACTGCGGAGCCCTCGCGCTTTATCCAGGGCGCCGTCATGACGACCGCAGGGCTGGTGCTGTCCGCGTTGCTGTGGACTTTTTTCGGGCACGCGGACGTGATCGTGACGGCGCAGGGGACGCTACTGCCCGATTCGGAGGTGCGACGGTTCTACGCACCGGTAGATGGCGAATTGGCGAACCTCTATATCGCGGCGGGCCAACCGGTGTCGAAAGGCGACGTGCTAGCCAGACTCAACGCCAGGGGGGCAATCGAGGCCGCGACCAATGCCCTCTATACCCAGTTGAAGCTGGAAGACGCGGAGCGGGAATGGCGGCAATTCCCCGAGAAGAAGGCGCTGATGGAGCGCAACTTGGCAGCATTGAAGCAGTCGCAGGAACTGGCGGAGCATCAACACGAGAAGCGCGTGTCGGAGGGGACGGCGAAGTTTGCGGAGGCGCAGAGAGCGCAGCTGCAGGAAGCGCGAACGAGGCTGGAGGATGCGCGTCGCGCCCGCGACGCCGCCAGGGACGAGGCGGACAAGTACGCGCGGCTGTACGCACTCCCCAACGGCGGCGGGGTGTCGCAGCAGCAGGTCGAAACAAAGAAGAACGCACACCTGGCGGCGGGAAACGCCTACTCGGCAGCGCAATCCAGGCTCAGCGAGCTGAGCGCCCGGCAGAGCCAGGAGACGTCACAGGCCAGGGCGCAGCTGGAGACGAGCGGACAGGAGCTCGCCAGGCTACAGCTGCAGTACGACGCCGCAGCGAAGGAGATCGCCGTCACCGAGGAGAAGCTGCGGCTGCAGTTGCAGACCGCTCGCCTCGTTGCCGAGGCCGCGGCCAGAATCCGGTTCGAGAACATTGACAAGGACAACTTTCTCCTCATCTCCGCGCCGGTGGACGGCGTCATCACGGACGTAACCTCCACCCAGCCCGGGGACAAGGTCCAAGCCAATACCCCGCTGGGCGGGATCGCGCCGAAACATGCCCGTCCCGTTCTCAAGATCGAGATTGCCGAGCAGGACCGGGGTTTTCTGCGAGAAGGCCTGCCGGTCAAGCTTAAATTCAGCGCCTTCCCCTATCAACGCTACGGACTGATCGAGGGCACGCTGAACTTCATCGCCCCGGCCACGAAGCTGTCGCCACAAACCAAGCAACCGGTGTACGAGGGGCGCGTCACGATCGAACGGGACCACTACCTCGTCGCGGACACCAAGTATCCGTTGCGATACGGGATGACCGGAACGGCAGAAGTCGTCGTACGCGAGCGACGCCTGATCGATCTCGCGCTCGATCCCTTCCGGCAGATCGGTGGCTGATTTCACGCCTTCAAAGGAGAAACGATGACGCCTATTGTCCGGATCGATGATGAAGTCGTCGGCATCGATCAATTCATAAAGATCCTGAAGCTTACGGGTCAGCTGGAGACGATCCTCGAGCAATTTGTCAGAGACAGACTCGCGGTCCGGGCTGCGAAGTCGCAACGCATCGCCGTGTCCCCCGAAGAGATACAGGAGCGGGCCGACCAGTTCCGCAGGGCGAAGGGGCTGCACCGGGCCACCGACACCAACCGCTATCTCGACCACCTCGGCGTCAGCCTGGACGAGTTCGAATCGTTCATAACCGACAGCCTGTACCAAGAGAAGATGATGGAAGAGGTCTGCAGCGCCAAGGCCGTCGAAGAGTACTTCAAGCTGAACTCGCCGAAGTTCGACAGCATCGAGGTGAGCCACATCGTTCTCGAGGCCGAAGGCAAGGCGAAAGAGATGATCTCGATACTCAGGGATGATCCCGAGTGCTTCGTCGAGATGGCGCGCGAGCATTCGATTGCCCACACGCGTGCGCAGGGAGGCGGCCTCGGCAAGGTGCTGCGCGGTTCGCTGAGAACCGATGTGGAGGCCAAGGTGTTCAACGCTGCGGTCGGCGATCTGATCGGACCATTTCCATCGTCCGACCGATCCTTCTACGAGATCTTCCGGGTGAACGCCAAGAATCCTGCCGTGCTGGACGAGGAAACCGCGGCCGAGGTACGGCGCCTGCGCCGCGAAGAATGGCTCCTGGCGCGAGCTCGGGAGCACGTCATCGAAGGGCGCTAGGCGGCGGCTGCTGAGCGCATGAATATGGCATCGAGCGATCGATCCCTCGCGGATTTTCTGGCTTCAGTAGAGGTCCTGTCGCCGTTCACCCGGGCCGAGCTCGAGCGACTCGCCGAGTACGCCGAGTCCCGGTTCTTGTCATTTGGCGAAACCGTTTGCAATGCCGGCGAGCCCGCTGACGGCCTGTTCGTAATCAAGTCGGGCTCCGTTCGCATCTTCACCGAGGAGCACGGCAAAGAAATCAGCATGGGTGTGCGCAAGGAACGCGACGTGTTCGCCGAAATCGCGATGCTGCGCGAGCACTGGCACGAATCGTCACTGCGAGCATCGGTGAAGAGCGAGCTGCTGTTCATACCGCGCAAGATCATCTTGCCGATCATTGCCTCCAACGCGGCGGCGCAGGCCTTCATCACCAGTTATGTAGCGATCAGCTCTGCGGGGGGATTCGTCTCCCGGCTATTCGATCTGCGGGGCAAGGTCAACAAGAGCGAACTCGAGGAGTTCATTCGCAGCGTGGGAGTGAAGCGGATGAGCGCCGGCAAGGAGATTCTGAAGCAGGGCTCGCGCGAGGACCGGCGGCTCTACGTGGTGCGCCACGGCGAAGTGCGAATCGTGCAGCGGGAGGAGGGCAGGGAGTATCCGCTGACGACGCTGCGGCAGGGCGAGATCTTCGGTGAAAAGGCCTGCTTGATGCGCCAGGAGCAGCCGGCGACGGTGACCGCGAGCAGCGACACCGCGTTACTGGTCATTCCCGAGAAGACCATTCACTTCATCCTGGAGCGCAACCCGAAGCTGCGGGAGGTACTGGAGGAAAGGATTCGGTTCGGCGAGCGGGAGCTGGAGCGGCAGAAGAAGCTGGCGGAAAGACGCAACCTCGCGACTGTCCTCGATCTGCACTCCAAGCCCGAGCTCGGCGAGAAGGTAGTCAAGCGATTTGCGCTGGTCCAGCAGGCCGAGGAGATGGACTGCGGCGCAGCCTGCCTGGCGATGGTCTGCAAGCACTACGGCATCCCAATGACGCTCGGCAAGCTCCGAGAGCTGGCCAACGTCACCACCCAGGGCGCCACGCTGGACAGTCTCGCACGCGCGGGCGAATCGCTCGGCTTTACCGCGCGCGGAGTCCAGTGCACGTATGACGCTCTGCTTGGCCTCGGGCTCCCTTTCATCGTGCATTGGGAGGGATACCACTACATCGTGGTGTACGGGATCTCAAAGCGCCAGGTGTGGGTGGCCGACCCAGCGGTCGGGTTTAAGAAGCTGAGCGTGGAAGAGTTCGAGCGCGGGTGGAGCGGCACCTGCCTCGCCTTCACGCCCGCTCAGAACCTGGTGCAGTTGGCCGCGTCGCGGTCGCCATGGGTCCGGTTCGCGGGGTACCTGAAACCCTACAAGCGGATCCTTGCCCACCTGTTCATGGCGACATTCGTCATTCAGGTGCTGGGGATCGTTCCGCCGGTCATCATCCAGAACGTGCTGGACGGCGTCATCGTCCATCACAACACTAGCCTCTTACACCTGCTGGTCGTCGGCCTGATCATTTCGAGCGCCTTTTCCCAGGTGATAGCGACGATCAGGGCATTCCTCGCGAACTTTATGGTGCGCAACATGGACTTCGCCATGATGTCGGAGTTCTTCAAGCATACGCTGTCCCTGCCGCTGTCCTTCTTCGTCAACCGGAAGACCGGCGACATCTTTGCGCGCTTCCAGGAGAACCAGACCGTACGAGCCTTCCTGACGGAATCGACCGTCACGACGGTGCTCAACCTGCTGATGGTCTTCATCTACTTCACGATCATGTTCCTGTACAACGTGAAGTTGACCGTTCTCCTGCTTGCGTTCGTCATTCCGATCGTGGCGCTGACGGTGCTGGCGACGCCGCGGATAAAGAACTACGCGCGCGAGGTATTCGCCGCCTCGACGGATGCGAAGGCCTTCCTGATGGAATCGCTTGGCGGTGCGGAGACCATCAAAGGCATGGGCATCGAACGTCCCGTTCGCCTGAAATGGGAGAAGAAGTATGCCAAGGCGCTCGACGTACAGTACCGGGCGCAGACATTCAACATCCTGGTTGCGTTCGGTGGCCAGGTCCTGAATGCAGCCACGACCATTGCCATCCTCTGGTTTGGGGCCAATCTGGTACTGGCGCATGAACTGACCATCGGTCAGTTGATCGCGTTCAACGCGTTGATGGCGAGCGTGCTCACACCGTTGATGGGGCTGGTGGGGCTCTGGAACCTCCTGAACGACGCCGGCGTCGCGATGGAGCGTCTCGGTGACGTGCTCGACATCGCGCCGGAGCAGAAACCCGGTGAGCTTTCGTCGCGGATCGTGCTCCCGGACCTGAAAGGGGAGATCCGGCTCGATCGCGTCTACTTTCGCTACGGCGGAAGCGAAACGCCCTATGTGCTCGAAAACCTCACTCTGGAAATCAAGCCAGGCGAGTTGGTTGCCATCGTGGGGCGCAGCGGGTCGGGGAAAACCACGCTCGCGAAGCTGCTAGTGGGTTTCTATCTGCCCACCGAGGGCAGGTTGACGGTGGACGGCTATGACATGAGCGTGATCGACAAGGAGCACTACCGCGCTCAGGTCGGCTACGTGATGCAAAGCAATCTGCTCTTCTCGGGGACGGTAGCTGAGAACATCGCGAGCGGGCAGGAGAGTCCGGACCGCCGCCGGATCGAGGAAGTGGCAAAGATGGCGGACGCGCACGCATTCATCGCGAAAATGCCGCTGCGTTACGAGCAGGTCGTAGGCGAGCGCGGCATCGGTCTCTCCGGTGGACAGATTCAGCGGCTGTGCATCGCCCGGGCGCTGTACCACGACCCGCGTCTGCTGGTCTTCGACGAGGCGACCTCGGCGCTCGATACGCAATCCGAGAGCAACATCATCGGCAACATGCACGACATCCTCAAGGGGCGCACCGCCGTGGTCATCGCGCACCGGTTGAGCACGATCATGCGCGCGGACAAGATTCTCGTTCTGTACGAGGGGTCGATTGTGGAACAAGGACAGCACGACGAGCTGGTGGCGAGAAGGGGGATGTACTACCAACTCGTCCAACGGCAACTGAGTGCGGCATGAAGATACTCGACCAAATCGCCCACGGTAGTTCTGCGATTTCGTACGCGGGGCTGATCGAGAAAATCGAGATCCTCCGCTCGACGCTGCGCTGGGCGGTGAGCCTGGAACGGCCCGACATCGAGAAACTGCTCAGACAATCTCACGCGCTGCGCGACGAGGTGATGCAGCTCTCGCACAAGGAGCGTTTTGTCACCGCTGCGGCCGCAGAACCGACGCGCACGGGTCAATCGCCGGGAGCGCGCCGCAGAGCGTTGCTCGACCGAAGTTTCGTCTTCGAGGGAGCGTTCGGCGACAACGCCAACCTGCTGGAAGCGCTGGAAATTGCGGAGAAGGCGGCACCCACGGACATGCCGGTGCTCATCGACGGCGAGAGCGGGACCGGCAAGGAGCTGGTGGCGAAGGTGATCCACGCGAATGGGTCGAGAGCCGACAAGCCGTACATCTCCGTCAACTGCGGGGCGATCCCCGACGACCTGCTGGAATCCGAGTTGTTTGGACACCGGAAGGGTGCGTTCACTGGTGCGACCGGAGACCGGAAGGGAAAGTTCGAAAGTGCGGATGGCGGAACCATCTTCCTCGACGAGATCGGCGAACTGCCGCTGTTGGGCCAGGTGAAGCTGTTGCGGGTGCTGGAGTCGCAGGAGATCCAAAGAGTGGGATCGGACGAAACCATCGCGGTCGACGCCCGGATCGTGGCCGCGACGAACAGGAATCTGCGTCGATTGTGCGAGGAGGGGAAGTTTCGGGAGGATCTGTTCTACCGGCTCAGCGTCATTCACGTGACGTTGCCGCCTCTGCGGGATCGCAAGGATGAGATTCCGCTGCTGTTCGAATACTTCGGTGACGAGGCCGCGGAAGCGCTGAAACGGCGCCCTATAGGCATGACGCGACAACTGCGGGAATTCCTGCTGAACTACCCGTATCCTGGAAATATCCGCGAACTGCGCAATATCATCTACCGGCTCTCGTGTCTCGCCGGAGACAGCGCGGATCTGGAGCACCTGCCCCGGGACATTCGGCCCGCGGCGGTGCCGGAGGTCGAAGGAAGCGACGGCGCGAGCGTGCCGGGACCGAGCTCGCTCAGTGACGCGAAGCGCGCTGCCAGCGATGAGGCGGAGAGGGCGTTTCTGGAGCGCGGTCTGCGGGCAGTCAACGGTACGGTGGTGGAGCTGGCCAGGCGGTGCGAGATGAACCGCTCTCACCTGCAGACGCTGCTAAAGAAGCACGGACTCAGGTCGAAGGACTTTCGCAGCCGGACCTCATCCGGGAGCGAGGAGCGGACCTGACGGTCCCGCGCGGTCTTCGGCGTTCAGAGCGCGGGGTTGAATAGCGTCCTGTCGCCGCTGTGGGGGTCTTCGGCGCGAACCACGACCGCCGGCTGCGACGAGAAAGCCTGCAAGCGGCATTCCGGGCAACGCAGTGCCGCGCCCCCGCCTTGGCGATCCAGCGCAATGCCCGCATGGTTCGCGAAGTAGGAGATGAGGAAATCTCCCACCTGCTCCAAGTGTTCCAGATTCTCGCTCGAGAAGGGCCCGGACAGAAGCTCTGTAACGGCGAGGCAGGCGTCATCGAACGGCTGATCAACGATGCCGCAGCCGACTTTCTGGACGGCGATTCTGACGCCTGATGCTCACCCTTTAAGGGACCGACTCGGACGCGTACCGGTAGGGTCGGAATGTGGTGCGGTGGCATTAGGTCTGGTTTGTCTGTTGCCGCCCCTTTTCTCTGGCGGTGCCCGACTAACCTCGCCGTCACTCCGTTTCCACATCCCGCTCATCGAACCGGACAGATTTTCCGCGTCCGCCCACGTCAGTGAGGCGTACGCGTACCGTCTGGCCAGACATTCCATGCGGGGTTGCCGCCAGGCCAAGGACGAAGGTCGAGTTGGCCTTCGCCCCAATATTGGCCATCCACATAGATCGAGCCACCGTGCACAGAGGCCATCGCCTCGCGATCGAGCTCTTCGGTGGTGGACAGGTCTTTGATCATCAGCGTAGTCATTGCAATTCTCCTAGTCAGTGAAGATTGGGTTCGCGGTGAGCACATTGCTGGGCTCGATGGAGAGCAGAGCAGAGAGCGTGCCCATCCCGCACGAAAACCGCGAGCCGCCTCGCAAACGTCTGACAAATAGACCGTATGTCGATCGCGGGCCGACGTTTCTTGGTGCCTTGCAAGCGGGCGCGGGCACCGGATGATTGGCTAGTTCCAACAGAGCGCACGGTGCTGTTGGAAAGAAACGGACACCGCGAGAAAAAGGCATCCGCGCCCCAGCCCCCAGGGGCGACCTACCGCCTGACGTTGGACGAAGCGCGCGCTAGTACGTGGATCCCGAGCCGAACTCTCGCGAGGTGCTCAGTCAGTGCGATGGCGACGTGAGCCGGTAAAGTGCCGGCGCTCGGAGCCCAGCCGCTACGCGCTGAGAAGTGGAGCTTCCCGAACTTCGCTGAACGGCCAGGAAGAGACGTGCGCTGCGTGCGAGAAGGGCATCGACGAACGACAGCTCCCTGCACCTCAGCCGTCATTCATCGGAAACTGGTCGGCGGCAAATAATCGGCCAGTGCCGACATCCCGGGCATCCCGGACGCGGGCGATCGCCATGACCGTTGCGGCGAAGGCAAGTGCCTTCATGAAACTGTTTCATCGCGCCATGGACTTTTAGTGGCCAACAGGGCCCTGAAGTCTGTCGGATCAAACCCATCACACGGTGCCTTTCGCGCGTTTTCGGGCCGATCGAGAAAAACATCTCATAACGTTTCAATTCAAAAGCTTATCAGTTTGGCTCCCTCTGCTTGTTGGAATTGGCACGATCTGTGCGATTAGCTCTATCGAGCCCCAAACGGCTCAACGTTATTCCACCGCATTCAGACTTATTTGGAGAACTGCTATGACGACATTGATCATCAAAGACCTGTCCCACACCGCCCGCGAACTGGACCAGAAGGAGATGGCACACATTGCCGGAGGAATGATCAACAACGGCAACCACCATCCTGCGCCTCAGGACGACGGTGTGACATGGGTACCAGTGGGGACTATCAAAATCTTCCTAGGGGGTGTTCAACAGAATTGATGCGCCAAAAAAGAGGCCGTGGTCGAGTTCTTTTCTGTGCGTCACGAGAGCAATTTGGTCACGGCATTTTTCGCTCCGCATTCGTGTGGAAATCGCAGCTCGGGTCGTAGTTCGCCTTTTTCTGCGTCCTCTGCGGGAAGCGCCTTCTTCTTCGCGCCTGCGCGATGAATCGCCGCGAGTTTCGAGGCCGCTGCCGAAGGGGACGTGCGTCTTCGCGCAGCCCCGCGGTGTCGGTCTCGAAATCATCGCCGACATTTAGGCCAAGGTCCGCGCCTCTCTCCTGCGGGCGGCTGCCCGGCGCGGACTGCCGCGTGTCTCACCTCATCACTTCACCCGGCCAGTAGCCCTGTTCGCTCTCGACCAGCTCGCCGCGCTCGTACGCTTCGCGGCAGCACCGGCTTCGCGCTCGCGCCGCCACGTCTGTCAGCGGCAATTCGCGGATGCTCGGCCACTGATTCCTGACGCGACATACGTGGCTATCTGCGTGGGATGCGATGTCAAGCCGATTTTCCGAACGCTCAAGGTGTTTCTTCGGTTCAGGATTGCCGAGGGCCCGCATTCGAGCAGCACGGCATGCCCGGGACGACCCTCGCAGTTCACTCCGCGCCGGACGGCGGAGCTGACACCGCCATCGACACAATCAGGTTCCTGAAGCGGGCCATCATCAACCCCGAGCGAGTCGCGGCGGGGCGCGTCGGTTCCAGGAGGTTTAGCAATGGGCGCGAACCATCTCCCGGGCGGACGGCTGTACCATGGCGTCCACACGGCGTGTCGCACGCTCACCTTACTCCGATGCGGAACCGATCCGGCGCCGTGCTGGCTGCGTTCTTCATGCTGGCGAGCCCAGCCGGCTTCGCGGCACGACCGTTCAATACCGATGATGCGCGCATCGTCGATCCGGGCGGATACCAGATCGAGAGCTTCGTGAAGGCCCAGCGGGGCGTCAAACAGATCGAATACTGGTTCCTCCCGGCGCATAACTTCGACGGCGCCCTCGACCGGGCCGAGTTCACCCTGGGCGGCAACCTCTTTCGCTCGGACGAAAACGGCAACTCGAACCAGATCATCGGCCAGGTGAAGACGCTCCTGAAGCCGCTGGAGACGAACGGTATCGGGTTCGCGCTGACGCTCGGAGTCACCCGCTTCAAGCCGCGCACGCCGGGGGCGGCCTTCGTCACGCCGATCGACGGCCTCACCGACCTCTTCGCGTCCGGCGATACCTCGACCAGGGTGGCCTACAACCCCTATCTCAACGGGATCTCAAGCGTCTCGATCCTCGACGACGCGTTCGTGTTTCACTTCAACGCCGGCGCGACGCGCGACAACGTGGACAACACGACGATCGGGAACTGGGGCGTCGGAGCCGAGATCCGCGTCACCGACCGGTGGTTCGGGATCGCGGAAACTTACGGCCTGAGCCACGAGAAGCCCGCCTACCAGGTCGGCGTGCGCTTCTGGGCGATTCCCGCGCATTTCCAGATCGACAGCACGTTCGGATGGCAGCATGACAATCCGGTCAACCTGCGCTGGATCTCGATCGGCGTGCGGATCCTGTGGTGACCGGGCGTAGCCGGATGTTCCGCCCGTTCTCGACGGGATCGTATTGAGCATGCTTGCGAAGGGAGCCCTGGACACGATCGCGAAAGGTCTGCCGCGCGAAGACGCCGTGTCAGTGCAAGCTGTTGCTGCGCGGGGGACGGTGCAAGTTCCTCGGCGGAATGAGCACCGGGCCGAAGACCCCGGACGGCAAGGCTCGATCGCTCCAGGCCGTATAGGAGGGCCAGCGACGGTGGGTCGAGCGTCAGACCTTAGTCTGACTCAACGCCCCAGGGGCCGCCCAGCCAGCGGGCGAGATAGAGCTGGCCACGCGGAGCGTGATCCGCCCTAGCTACCAAGGGAGGCCCCCCGGCTCTGCCGGGGAGGCAGTAGAAGTTTGACGTTTAAGGGATGGTCCATCGGGGAAACTCCCAATCGTGAGCCGCCAAGCACACGAAAGGGAGTTCCACGATGGACGAGTACGAGAGCCTAAGCCACACGAAGTGGGAGTGCAAATACCACGTGGTGTTCATCCCCAAGTGCCGCCGAAAGACGCTGTACGGGCAGTTGCGCGCGCACCTTGGCGAGGTGTTCCGGCGGTTGGCGGTGCAGAAGGGAGAGCCGGATCGAGGAGGGGCATCTGATGTCCGATCACGTGCACATGATGATCTCGATTCCGCCGAAGTACGCGGTGTCGCAGGTCATCGGGTTCATCAAGGGGAAGAGCGCGATTCATCTGGCGCGGGTGTACGGGGAGAGGAAGCGCAACTTCGTCGGACAGAATTTTTGGGCGCGGGGGTATTTTGTATCGACGGTGGGCCGAGACGAGGCGGTGATCCGAGAGTACATCCGCAATCAGGAGGAAGAGGACAAGCGGTTGGATCAGCTCAGGCTGTGGCAATAGGGTAACGCCGAAGCTTTTCTGAAAAGAGTCGAGAAGAAAAGCAAGGCGTGAGTGTCAGCGCGGGTCGCCGATCCCCCAACCTTCAGCACGCCATCGTCAGAATCGGGCTAGACGGCCCGACTCGACTCATCGGGGTCGAGCCGGTCGCCTTATCATCGGATCAGTCACTGAAAAGTCGAGCACGATGTGCGGCCGGTACGGGCGCTGGAGCAGACGACAGCGGATCGAGGAGCTGCTCGGGATCGAGCCCTCGGGCCTCGAAGACTTCTCGCCCCTGTACAACATCACGCCTGGCGTGAACACCTGGATCGTTCGCGCGAAGGACGGGAACCCGACGCTGTATTCCTACTTATGGGGTTTCGTGCCCTACTGGTCGAAGGATCCAAAGAGAGGAGCCAGGACTGGTTGACTAAGGTCCACGACCGGCCACGCGGCGAGTGCGAGGACGGTCGCGCGGGGCCGAGCCTGACGATCCACGTAGATCAAGAGGCCGTATTGCGCGTACCCTAACGTCAGGCCAATCAAGGCGATCTCGGGAGACGTCACATGTACCAGCACATCTTGCTGCCTACCGACGGGTCGGAACTCTCGACGCAGGCCGTCCGCGAGGGTATCCGCTTCGCGAAATCCCTCGGCGCCCGGGTGACGGCGCTGCACACGACGTCGCAGTTCTATCCGTCCCAGGTGCTCGCGCCCGAGATCATCGTGCGCGCGCGCGAGTATGAGGGGCACGTAAAAGAGGAGGTTGCGCGGGTGCTTGGGGTGGTCGAGGATGTGGCACGCGAAGCGGGGGTCGCCTGCACCGCGCTCCATCGCGCGAGCGATAATCCGTGGGAGGAGATCATCAAGGTCGCGACGGAGCAAGGCTGCGACCTGATTGTCATGGCCTCGCACGGACGCCACGGCGTCAGCGCGCTGCTGCTCGGCAGCGAGACGACCAAGGTGCTCACGCACTCGAAGATCCCCGTGCTCGTCTGCCGGTAACGGACTCGCATCCGTGGAAAGACGCGCTGCCGGACGCACGGGGTGAAAAGTCCTGTCCCCCGAGGGCAACACGAGTAACCTGAGGCACGGCCGCTACACGGCCCAGGCGATTCGTCAGGCGTAGGTTGTACGCTGGCGTTTCCCGGTCTGCGGATCGGCGATCACTGGTTCAGGAGATTCGCGCGAGCGGGTGGGCACCCACTTGCCCAAGCATGAAAAACCGCTTGTCTTCCACCGTTGGGCTTTGGTCTACTAACCGAGGCGCTCACGGCTCCTCAGGTGAGACTGCGCACATCCGGAGCATCCCACTGTTCCCCGGCAAAGGAGGAAAGTTCCCGTGGCTACGTCAGACAATCACAGCAGCGATTCAAAGTCCGCGCCCTCCGGCATGACCCGGCGGCAATTTCTGCCGTTGATCGGTGCAACGGCGATTGCCGCCGCCGCTCCTCGCGCGCTCGCGAGAGAAGACGACTGGGACGACAAACCGTCGCGCGCAACGGCACGATTCGTCTATGTCGGTACCTATACGGCGCCGGGCGTTCCGCCTGGCGGAACTCACCCGAGTACGGCGGTCGGCATCTATGTGTTCAGGATGCACCCGCGCGATGGCGACCTCACTCTAGTCCAGACCGTTCCCGCCTCGAACCCGTCATTCCTCGCGCTCGATCCGTCAAAGAGGCATCTCTACTCCGTCAACGAGGACGAGGACGGCCATGTGAGCGCCTATGCCATCGACCACGAGAGCGGGAAGCTGAGCTTCCTCAACACGGCGGACGCGGACGGAAAGCACACCACTCATCTGAGCGTGCACCCGTCGGGCAAATATCTCCTCGCGGCGAACTACACCACCGGCAACTTCCCGGTCTTTGCGATCCAGTCGAAGGGGTTCATCGGCGCCAAAACCGCTGACTTCCAGAGCGTAGGCAACGGCACGGGCCCCAATCCCGACCGCCAGGAGGGGCCACACGCGCACCAGGTCCTCACCGACCTCGACGGAAACCACGTCTTCGGCGTCGATCTGGGCGCCGACAAAGTCAACGTCTTGAATCTGGACCTCGGCACCGGAGCGCTGAGCTCGAACACCGTGCCGTTTGCGCCCGTCGCCTCGGGCTCCGGCCCGCGCCACATGGCCTTCCA
>CAWGCC010000034.1:0-57301 GCA_963820965.1 uncultured beta proteobacterium
GATTCCCGAGCTCGACTCGATGGCGGTCGTCTCGGTGATCACAGCGCTCGAGGAGAGTTCGCTTTCGTCGTCGATGACGACGAGATCGACGGGTCGACCTTCGCGACCGTGGGGACGCTTGTCGACGTTCGTCGAGCGCAAGCTGGGCACCTAGAGTCGTTTGGGTGCGTGTACGCTCGAGGCGTTCTACGCCGACGATCCGGGCGGGCCGCCGCTTTTGCGTCCTTTACGACCGGGTCGGCGCCGCTTCGCGCGGCGCCGTTTTGTTCGTCCACGCGTTTCGCGGAGGAGATGAACAAGTCGCGGCGCCGGTCGCGGTCGCGGCTCGCGCGCTCGCGGCAGCGGATGGAGCGTGCTGCTGATCGACCTGGAGGGCTGCGGCGACAGCTCCGGCGATTTCGGCGAAGCGACTTGGCACGGCTGGGTGGACGATCTGCTTTTCGCGGAGCGATGGATGACTGACCACATCGGCGGGACGTGCTGGCTTTGGGGCCTGCGGGCCGGCTGCCTCGTTGCCGCCGAGGCGGGCGCGCCGACTGGGGGGACGAACCCACTGCTGCTCTGGCAGCCGGTCCTTTCGGGCCGGCTTCATCTGACGCAGTTCCTGCGTCTGAAGCTCGCGGGCGAGGCAATGGGGCAGTCGGAGGAGCGCACGGGCATTGAAAGCGCTCCGCACTCGTCTCGCGGAAGGGACTTCCTGGAGATCGCCGGTTACATGCTGAACCCGTCTCTCGCGCGCGGGGCTCGAGCAGGCCGAGCTCATCTGGATTCCCAGGTCGCGCCGGTCGTGTGGTGCGAGCTGAGCGCGAAGTGGAGCCGACTTCGCCTGGGCGTCCGGAAGGCGACTGATGCGCTCCGCGGGCGCAGGGCGTGCCGTCGACGCTACCGCGTCGCGGGCCGCCCTTCGCACACGGTGAGATCGCCGAAGCGCCGGCGCTCGTGGCAGGCGACCTCGGGCACTCGCGAGGTCGATGTCGCACGCATTGACGAAACGGTGGTCCTCTTTCGTTGCGAAGGGCGAGGACCTGCTCGGGATCGTCGCGTTGCTCGGCCGATCCCGCACCGGTGGCGTGCTGATCGTCGTCGGTGGGCCGCAGTATCGCGTGGGCAGTCATCGTCAGTTCGTCCAGCTCGCGCGGCACCTCGCCGCGGGCGGAGCAGCCTGCATGCGCTTCGACTATCGCGGCATGGGCGACGGGGGTGGCGCAACTCGTCCCTTCGACGAGATCGACGCTGATGTCCGGGTCGCCGTGGACACGTTCTTCGCCGCGTGCCCTCGGGTCACTAGCATCGTGCTATGGGGACTGTGCGACGGCGCATCGGCGATCTGCTTTTACGCCGCTACCGACCCTCGGATAACCGGCGTCGTGCTCGTCAACCCCTGGGTCCGCACGCAGGTCGGCGAGGCACGTACGTACCTCAGACACTATTATGTCCGTCGGTTCTTCAGCCGGCGCATTCTGGCGTAAGCTGGTCGGTGGCGAGGTCAACCTGCGGCAGACCGTGAGGTCGCTCCTGGGCGCGTTGACGCAGGCGTTCGGCGGACACCTCGACGGGGCCCGCGGACCAGGCGGGGTCCGCCGGCGACTCCGTCCTGCCGCTCCCTGAGCGGATGGCGCGGGGGTTAGAGCGCTTCCGCGGGCGCGTGCTGGTGATCCTGAGCGGCAGCGACTATACGGCGAAGGAGTTTTGCCTGGTTCGCGACAGTTCCCCCTCCTGGGCCCGCGCGCTCAAGAACGCCGAAACGATCGAGCTCTTCGACGCCGACCATACCTTTTCTACCGCAGCGTGGAAGGCTTGGATCGCGGAAAAAACCCTGACGTGGCTCTCCGCCCCGTCGTCGGGCCGAGCGCCATAGGCGTGGAGCGCGCGACCACGTCTTCGAATGCGGGACAGCGCAACATGCCGCGGACTGGCCGCCACCTCGACCCGGCACAAAACGTGAAAGAGTGTGAAATGACGGACCTATGCCCGAGTGGAGCCGGTCGCGTCCTCTTCGGGCGTCATCTAAACTAGCGGTGGACTTAAGGAGCGTGTTCAGAATGAAAGGCGGGCGGCGTTCCCTTCTCAAGGGCGCGATGGCGGCCCCGTTCGTCCTAACGGTCGGACCGGGGGCGGCTCGGGCGCAGGCGAGTAGCATCATGTGCCTCAAGCGCGACGCGGCCCGGGCGGTGGAGCAGAGACCGCCGTCGGTGATGCAGGTGGACGCGGACGACTGGATGAGGGTCAACCTCGACCTAGTTCAGTTGCGCGTCTGGCAAGGTTCCACACCGAAGCCTATTCCAGGTAAGCACTTCCTCGGCGTCGACCGGTTCACCTACTGGCGGCTCGATAAGGCCCAATTCGGCGCCCCGGCTGCGGCGCCGACGACGTATACCACCGGCAACTGCACCGCGACCCAGCTCGGCGAGCGACTTTTCGCCCTCGTCTACGTGGATCCGAAGGGCCAACAGGACGGGCTATGCCTTCGAGACGAACGGTGGCAGCGCCGTGACCGGCTCCTGCTGGACGTCGGTAGTCGTCCTCCGCTAGCGGCGCCGGGCGGCGGCGGTTTCGGAGGTGTTCACCGCCCACGGTGCGCATCGAGTGCACTGGCGGCTCCGAAACCAGGACGGGCTGAGAATCGTCCGCTTCGAGGCCGACGCGGCGGTGTTCAACCCGGTGTCCTGGCAGACCCATCTCCTGAACGACTCCGCCGTGCGCGTACTCGAGGCATTGCTCGCGGGCCCCAGGCCGGTCGACGAAATCGTCTCTGCGGTGGCCGAAGAAGCGTCAGGTACGGAAGTTGCGCGCGACGACGAGGGATGATAGAGGCGCTGCTAGCCGAGCTTGAGGCGCTCGGTCTGGTCGAGAAGGGTCTGTAGCCCTGTGCGGGTCGGTGATTTGGCGCCGCGGGAGCTCGGGGCGCGCCTCGCCGGAACGGGTCTCGCGCTGGATTTCGGCCCGGTTCGCGCCCGGGTGCGAGCCGATCAGGCTTCGCTTGCCGCCGCGATCCGCCGAGTCTACGCGGAGTATCCCGATGAGCCGAGCCGTGGCTTCTTCGAGGTCACCGCGAGCGTCGAGCGGGTCGGGGATGGCGCCGCTTCGTCCGGCCGCAGGTCAGATTCGTCGCCGACGGCGAAGCCCCGTTCGAGCCGTTCCCGGCCGATACGCATCTGCCGCTGCTCGAGTGGGGCCTCAACTGGTGCATCGCCAGGCGACTGAACCAGTTCTGCTGCTTCACGCAGGCGTCGTCGAGCGCGGCGGTCGCGCGGTCGCTCCTGCCCGCGCAGCCCGGATCGGGTAAGAGCACGCTCACCGCCGCGCTCGCGTGCAGCGGGTTCCGGCTGCTGTCGGACGAGTTTGGCGTCGTGGGCTCGACGACGGCCGGCTCCTGCCGTCTCGTGCGGCCGATCGCGCTCAAGAACGAGTCGATCGACGTGATTGCGGGCGTTCGCGCCCGCGCGATCATCGGGCCCGTCTTTCCCGCGAACCCGCAAGGGCGACGTGGCGCACTTCGCGCCGGACGCGGCCAGCGTCGGCAGCGCGGCGGTGCCGGCGACGCCCGGCGTTGATCGTCGTTCCCCGAGTTACGCGCCGGCGCAGCCGCTGCACGTTCGAGCCGTTCCCGCGCGCGCGCGCCTTCGCGAAAGCTCGCGGGGAACGCGTTCAACTACGAGCTGCTCGGCCCCGCCGCGTTCGACGCGGTGCGGGCGGTTGATCGGAGCCGTGCCGTGCTTCCGGTTCCGCTACGGCGGCGCTGGGACGGCGGTGGCCGCGGTCGGCGACCTGCTCGAGGGACTCGCGAAAATGCGCGGCAACGTTCCTCGTGCGCGGCGTGAGCGCCCGCCGCTCTAGAATGCGACGATGCCGCACCCGGTGGCCGACGCCGCGCGCCACGAATCGCTGCTGCTGGCCGTTCTGCGCGCACCCCATGCGGTGCGCGCGCTGTCAGCAGCGGCGATTGGGAGCTGCTGGTTCGCGTCGCGCGAGCGCCGAGCTGCTCGGACGCGTCGACGCGCGATTCGACGCCGCGGGCCTGTCGAGGCGAGATCCCTCCGGCCGCGTGGGCGCATCTCGAGTCGGCGCTGGTGGAGGCGCGATACCGCGCGCAGATGGTGCGGTCGGAGCTGGACCGGGTGGCAGCGGGCGCTGCGGCCGCTCGGGACATCCCTGGTGCTGCTGAAGGGAGCCGCGTATCTCGTCAGAGACGGCGCCCGTGGGCGGCCGGCCGGTTGCCCGCCGACGTGGACCTATGGTGCCGCGGTCGAGCGGCTCGACGAAGTCGAGCGCGCGCTGCGTCGCGTCCGGATGGACGATGGAGCCGCTTCACCCGTACGACGAGCGGTACTACCGCGAGTGGTCGCACGAGCTGCCGCCGTTGCGCTACCCCGGGCACGCGCACGAGCTCGACCTGCACCACACGATCCTGCCGCGCACCGGGCGGCATCCGTCCCGCATGCGGACGCGCTCGCGTCGCGCTCGGTGCCGATCGCGTCGAGCCCGTTCCGCGCGCTCGCGCCGCCGGACCAGGTGCTGCACCTGTGCGCCCATCTCTTCCAGGAGTCCGACTGCACGAACCGGTTGCGCGACATCGTCGACCTCGATGCGATGCTGCGCGATTTCGGCGTCCAGGAGAGCTTCTGGCGCGAGCTGCCGCAGCACGCGGCGCGTCACCAGCTCGCGCGGCCGCTCTGGTATGGCCTCCGCTTCGCCGAACGCTTCCTCGGGACGCCGATTCCCGCGAGCGCCCGAGGCGCGGCGCTCGCGGCCGGCAAGCCGGGCCCGGTCGCGCGCGCGTCGATGGATCTGCTCGTCCCGCTCGCGATGCTGCCGCCCGACCCCGATCGCGGTGCGCCGATCGCGACGCGGCTCGCGCGCGCGATGCTGCTGGCGCGGTCGCACTGGCTGCGCATGCCGCCGCTCCTGCTGGTGCGCCACCTCGCGCACAAGTCGGTGCGGCGCTGGATGCCCGAGCCGACGGGCGCAGACGACGGGGCCGAGGGTGCCTGAACCGCTGATCAGGGGCGTCGTCGATCTCGGCGCACCGGCCGGGGCGATCGTCGCGAACCCGTCGGGCGGCCGGTTCGCGGGACCGGGATTCGAGTGTTGCGCCGCCGGCCTCGGGGCGATCGCCGTCGACGATGCCGCGGATCGCGTCTCGTCCAGCGGGAACGCCGCGTTTCGACGGGGGCGGCGACCGGCCGGGAAGCTCGGCCGCGGCCGCGCTGGCTCGCGCGCTGGCGCGAGCGCGAGGCGGCCTCGATCGGCGTGCGCGGCGCGTACGCAGCGGCACTTCGTCGACGTCGCCGCCGGCACGCGCCTTGCTCGCCATCCGATCGCTTCTCGGTGCAGCCGATCTGCTACGCGTTCGACGGCCGCCGGCTCCGGTTCGCCGATCGCGCCGACGCGGTGCTGCCCCGGGCCGAGCAGGAGCTCGACCCCCAGGCGATCTACGACTACCTGTACTTCCACGTCGATCCCGACGCCGCGCACGATGTTCGGCGGGGTCGCCCGGCTGCGTGGCGGCCACGCGCACTTGCGATCGCCTCCGGACGTGCGCGAGTTCGACGCGCCGTACTGGACACCGGTGTTCGCCGAGCCGGCGCCAGCATCCTTCGCCGAGCTCGCGGCGGAGTTCCGGCGCGCTCCTGCGCGAGGCCGTCGCGCGCGACGCGGGCGGGGATCGCGTCGGCTGCTTCCTCAGCGGCGGGCACCGACAGCTCCACGGTGGCCGGCATGCTCGGAGAAGCGCTGGCGGACGCCCGCCCGCACGTACTCGATCGGCTTCGAGGCGCGAGGGCTACGACGAGATGGCGTATGCGCGGATCGCGGCGCAGCACTTCGGCACGCGACCATCACGAGTACTACGTCACCCCGGACGATCTCGTTCGCGAGCATCCCGCGCGTCGCGGCGCACTACGACCAACCGTTCGGCAACTCTTCCGGCGCTGCCCGCCTACTACTGCGCCGCGCGTGCGCGCGAAGGCGAGGCATCGAGACGGCTGCTCGCGGGCGACGGCGGCGACGAGCTGTTCGGCGGCAATACGCGCTACGCGACGCAGCGCGTCTTCGCAGGCGTATCACCGGCTTCCGCCGGCGCTGCGCAGCGCGGTCGTCGAGCCGATCCTGCTGTCGGCACGGTCGGCTCGAGCCGGTGCCGGTGGCGCGCAAGGCGGCGAGCTACGTGCGCCAGGCGCGCGTGCCGATGCCCGACCGGATGAACAGCCTACAACCTGCTCGAATGGCTCGGGCGTCGCACGACGTACTGAGGACGCGTTTCTCGCGCAGGTCGACATCGCCGACCCGCGGCGCCAGCAGCGCGCGACGTACGCAGCGCAGTCAGCGGCGTCGCTCGTCAACCGCATGCTGGCCTACGACTGGAAGTACACGCTCGCGGACAACGACCTGCCGAAGGTCTACCGGCACGCGCGGCGCTCGCGGGCGTCGCGGTCGGCTTCCCGCTGCTCGCCGACGAGCTGGTCGATTTCTCGCTCGCGCTCCCGTCGTCGCTCAAGCTGCACGGCTTCAAGCTGCGCTGGTTCTTCAAGGAGGCGCTGCGCGGCTTCCTGCCCGACGCGATCATCGCCAAGAAGAAGCACGGGCTTCGGCCTGCCGTTCGGGCCGTGGCTCGCTCGGCACGAGCCGCTGCGCGAGCTCGCGCGACGCGTCGCTCGGCTCGCTGCGAACGCGGCATCGTGCGGCGCGTTCTGTCGACGACCTGCTGAGCCGGCGCGTGCCCGAGCACCTCGGGCTACTACGGCGAGATGGTCTGGATCCTGATGATGCTCGAGCAGTGGCTGTCGGCGAAAGCCCCGCGCTTCGCGATCGCTCCATCCGCGCGTTGAGAGAGGGCACACGTGAGCATCCGTGACCTTGTTCTCTTCGCGCTGATCTTCGGGGCAATCCCGTTCATGATCCGGCATCCTTACATCGGCGTGCTTTTCTGGGCCTGGATCGGCATGATGAACCCGCATCGGCTCGCGTGGGGGCTGCGTACAACTTTCAGTTCGCCCAGCTCATCGCCCTGGCGACGTTCGCCGGGATGCTGTTCACAAAGGATGAGCGCCGCTGGAAAGCCGGGCCTGAGGTCTATTTGTTGATGGCCTTTCTGGTCTGGATGTCCCTTACCACGCTGGGAGCGATCGAACCGGAGGCTGCGTTCGGGGAATGGAAACGCGTGATGAAGATCCAGTTGATGAGATTGGTCGCGCTAATCGTTCTGCACTCGCGTCGTCATATCGAGCTCCTTATCTGGGTCATCACGCTATCGGTGGCCTTCTATGGCGTTAAGGGTGGCTTGTTCACCATCATCGACCGGCGGAAACTTTCGCGTCTAGGGACCGGACGGTAGCTACATCGAGGACAATAACTCGCTCGCCCTCGCCACCGTGATGATGATCCCTTTGCTTTACTACCTGTTCACCCAGCTTGCCCGACGGTGGCTGAAGGTGGCCTTCGCGGTAGCAATCGTGCTTTGTGCGTTCTCGGCACTGGGTAGCCATTCGCGCGGCGCGCTGGTCGCGATCGGAGCGATGGCGGCGTTCTTTTGGCTGAAGAGTCACAACAAGGTCATGATCGGTGTCGCGATCGCCGTGCTGTTACCCGTGCTTGTCGATGTTCATGCCCGAGCATTGGATGGCAGCGCATGCACACGATCTCGGAGTATAGGCAGGACGAGCGAGATACTCGGCCGAAGTGCCGACTCGCACGTGGACCATGCTCTACCGGATCGCGAACGATCGATTCTTCGGCGCCGGTTTTCGAACCCTATACCCAAGGAGCTCTACGCGCACCTACATGCCCGACTGGCCACAGGCTGCACTCGGCCCACAGCATCTACTTCGCAGGTCCTCGGCGAACACGGCTGGGTCGGTCTTGCGCTGTTCCTCGTTGATGTGGTTGTTCGCTGTGGCGATGCAGCACGCTGGATCATCAGAGCGGCACGAAACCGTCAGGATCTCAAATGGGCGGCGTCGCTCAGCGCCATGATCCAGGTCAGCCTCGTCGGCTATTTCGTCGGAGGAACCTTCCTCAACCTGGCGTACTGGGACTTCCCCTACTACGAGCTCGTGATCTCGTTCTGATGCGCGACCTCATCCGGAGAACAGTCGCGCCGGAGCCGGTTCAGACCCGGGGCGAGCGGGACGCACGCGGGGGCCGGCGTGCGGGGGCCGAGCCCCGCGGACAGCACGCGCCGGGGTACGCCACTGAGTCAGCGGGCGGCACACTCGTCGAAGCGCCGCGGGGGGGACGCTCAGATCACGCTGCGCGAGGGCAAGCCGGATACCGGAGCGACCGATGCCTCACGGCCCGACTGAGCGCGGTCGCCCGCGAGCTTCGACCATGACTCGGACCCGCGCTTTTACGGCTATTACGAGAAGGAGAGCCTCTCCGACGCGACGCTCGTTCGGTTTCGCACGATCAAGGACAAGCTGCTCGCGCTTGCAGCCCGCCACGGGATCGCGGTCGAGCGTCTCGAGGTCCTGGACATCGGCTGCGGAGCCGGCACGCAGAGCCGTCTCTGGGCCGAGGCGGGACATCACGTCCACGGGCTCGACGTGAATGCGCCGCTGATCGAGCTCGCGCGTGACAGAGCCGAGCAGGCGCAGCTCGATATCGAGTTCCGGGTGGGGACCGCGACGGCTCTTCCCTACCCAGACGGCTGCATGGACGTTTGTCTGATGCCCGAGCTCTTGGAGCACGTAGCGGATTGGGAAAGCTGCGTGAACGAGGCGGTCCGGGTTCTGCGGCCACGAGGGCTCCTATTCTTGAGCACAACCAACGTCCTTTGTCCAATCCAGCAGGAGTTCAACCTACCACTCTACAGCTGGTATCCGGGATTCGCCAAGCGCGAATCGAGCGCCTCGCAGTCACGACCGACCAGAACTCGCCAACCACGCGACGTATCCCGCCGTTCACTGGTTCAGTTATTACCAGCTCGCGGCGTATCTTTCGGCTCGGGGGGTACAGTGCTTCGATCGTTTCGACATGATCGATGTCGCCCGGCTGTCGACCGTGCCGCGCTTGCCGTCGGTGCCGTGCGCACCTCGGGTCCCTTGCGCTTCTTCGGCCACGTCTTGACCGAAGGAACGACGGTGTTCGGACTCAAGAGAACGGACCGCTGGCGCTTGTCGTGCTCGGACGAGCAATCGTCGCGATCGCCGCTGTCAGCGCTTCTCGCCGGATAGAAGCTTCGCGAAGTAGGCGATGGTCATTTTCAAGCCCGGTTCGAGCTCGGTGGTCGCATTCCAAGCGAGGCGCTCACGTGCCATTGCTGTATCTGGCTTACGCTGCTTCGGATCGTCAGAAGGAAGCGGTGCGCGCACGATCTTGGAAGATGAATTGCTGAGCTTGATGACCACCTCGGCGAGCTCCAGTATGGTGAACTCGCGCTCGTTGCCGAGATTGACAGGCCCGGTCAACTCGTCGGGTGAGTCCATGAGCTTGATCAGCCCGTCGATCAGGTCCGTGACATAGCAAAAGGAGCGCGTCTGGGATCCATCGCCATAGACCGTGATTGGCTCGCCTTTGAGGGCTTGCACGATGAAATTGGACACGACCCGTCCGTCATTCGGGTGCATCCGAGGACCGTAAGTCTGAAATACCGGGCGACCTTGATCCTCAGCTTGTGCTGGCGCCAGTAGTCGAAGAAGAGCGTCTCTGCGCAGCGCTTGCCTTCGTCGTAGCAGGCCCGCATGCCGATCGGGTTTACGTTGCCCCAATAGTCCTCACGCTGCGGGTGCATGCTAGGGTCGCCATAGACCTCACTCGTGGAGGCCTGGAGGATCTTCGCCCTTACGCGCTTGGCGAGTCCGAGCATGTTTATTGCGCCGTGTACGCTAGTTTTGGTCGTTTGAACTGGGTCGAACTGGGTAGTGGATCGGAGAAGCGGGACAGGCGAGGTTAAAAATTTCGTCCACCTCGACGTATAGGGGAAAAGTAATGTCGTGGCGCTGCAGTTCGAAGTTCGGATGGCCGAGCAGTCGTCCGACGTTGTGCCGGGTGCCAGGTAAAAATTGTCCGCGCACAGGACCTCATGACCCGCCTCAATCAAGCGCTCACACAAATGCGAGCCGAGGAAGCCTGCGCCCCCGGTCACGAGAATCCTTCTAACTCCGCCGTCCCTCATGGGAAGTCTCCAGCTGTGCAGCGTTGAAATTCGATCTGCGGAACCGCAATGGCGAACGAACATGAAAGCGGGGAACCACGCCGCCGTGAGCCGATGAAAACGCCCTGCGCACGAGCCTTCGATATCCTACCGAGGATGCCACCGTTGTTAGTGACATAGGCATGTCGATCGTCCTTTGCCCCGCCACTCCGATCAGCAGCAGGCGTTCTACCCGGGGCCTCACGCCGGGACGCCGAGGTGGTCAGAATTTCCGGAAAGGATAGGTCAGAATTTTCGGAACCGACACCACGACAGAATTAGGTAGAGTTAACATGCTCCAGCCAGCAGTTGTAGTACCTTCCTGCGATGTCCCGATTGCCATCTTGAGGAAATGATGTACCGAGAAAAAATATGGGGTGAGCTATGTATATTAAAGTAGCTATCGCCACCAAGATCGCGAAACTGCTGGTCAAACCACAGAGTAGTCACGATCAACACTCCGGGCAGGACAATTACCGCCATTGGCGGGAGTCGCTAAAGCGTGAATACGTTTCATCTTTTGTCGTCGATCTAGTTCATAACGCTAAAGATATAGATTTTGGTTGTGGAACTGGAGAGATGTCTTATCTGCTCTGCAAGTTCGGCGCCTCTTCCGTTGTAGGCATCGACCTCACAGCTCGTGATGTCAAGATCGCTACTTCTAGACTCAAGGATGAACCAATCGAATTTGTGGTTTCGAGCTCCAGCGACCGAATCGACCTCGCTGACGAATCAGTGGACGTGATCGTGTGCTTTGATGTTATGGAGCACATTATGGAGTACGAGGCGATCATGCGTGAATGGCAACGAGTCCTGCGTCCAGGAGGACGTGTGTTGATTCATTGGCAGCCATGGTTGCACGATCCGTACGGGCATCACGGACACGTGTATGGGCTCCTGCCATGGGCGCACGTTTTTTTGACGCATCGTGAGCAGGTTGAGGTGTGTGCGAACGTCATCGACTGCCCAACGGTTTCTGCGCCTTGGTGGGATCAAGCGAATGGTAAACGGGTAAATAGATTCCGAGATAGCCTCGAAGCTGGGACGGCTGATAAGTCTGACTTCTTAAACCAACTCACGACAGCAAGGTTCGAACGACTGATAAAAGGCGTCGGGCTAAGGATCGAGCGTGTCACCTACGAGCACTTTAGCGGTCCTCTGCTTATACGTAAGGTGAGTGCGTTGCTAACCAAGATTTACTTGCTGCGAGAGTTTTTCATGGCAAATGCAGTCTACGTACTAACCAAAGGGTGAAGACGCTCCTTTCCACGACGAGGATGGGCGGTTCAAACGCCATCTTTCGCGCTGTGGGTCGGCCAGACCCTGCGTTCGACGCTCTGATCACGGCCCTCGGGATTGGACACCTACGGCGTCACGGCCGACGTCATCGCGACTGGCGTAGACCTGGAGTTCCTCACCTTCTCGCCTGAGAGGGACGCGCCGAGCCCCGCAACGGACATCGTGTTCACGGCGGCCATGGACTCGTTCGCCAATATCGACGGCCTCCAATGGTTCATGGACGACGTGTGGCCCCGCATCGTCGCGAGCGACCCGGCAGCGAAGGTCTGCATCGTCGGCCGCAATCCAGAGCCGAAGCTCGTGCGCAAGGCGAAGGAGCGGGGCTTGCCCTTTACGTTTACCGGGTTCGTGGATGACGTCCGGCCGGTAAGCGTCCGGTCTGGGCCATCGTTGCCGGTTGAGACTGCGACCCTGACGATGGTGTCCACTACGAACGGTAGTGGACACCATGAAACCCGAGATCCGTAGAGTACCCGTTGAGCCGCTGCGGGTCAGCCGCAACGGCAAACGCTTCTTCAGCGAAGCCCACAAGCAAGCCGTTGTCGAGAAGTGCCTGGTCCCAGGCACGTCGGTGTCGGCAGTCGCCCTGGCGCATGGGTTCAACACGAACCTGGTGCGCAAGTGGATCATCAAGCATCAAGCCGCCCGGGCGCTTGGCCGGAGCGCCGGGCCGCTGCTGCCCATCAGCGTGATTGAAGGCCCGGCGAGCTCGACGAGGAGGTCCAAGCGTAGCGCCGGCAAGGGGGCCTCGGAACCGACGAGCGGCCGGATCGAGATCGAGATCGGCGCGGCGCGCGTCGTCCTGCGCGGCCAGGTCGACGCTGGGCAGCTTCGTCTCGTTCTGGATGTTCTGGGCGATGGCGATGATCGCGCTGCCCGCGGGCACGCGGGTGTGGCTCGCGGCCGGCGTGACCGACATGCGCAAGGGCTTCGACGGGCTGGCCGCGCTGGTGCAGACGGCGCTCGCCGAGAATCCGTTCTCCGGCCACGTGTTCGTCTTCCGCGGTCGGCGCGGCGATCGGGTCAAGGTGCTGTGGTGGGACGGCGAGGGCTGTGCCTGTTCGCCAAGCGACTGGAGCGCGGCCGCTTCGTGTGGCCGCAGGCGACGAGCGGCGCGGTGCACTTGAGCGCGGCGCAGCTGTCGATGCTGCTCGAAGGCATCGACTGGCGCGTCCGCTGCGAACGCAGGCGCCGAGTCTCGCGGACTGATCGACGCCATAGGTCTCGCGCACGCGCACGTGTGCAAAAGGTTCGCGCACATACTTCACTCACGCGACGAGGACTCGCTATACTGGCGATGTGTCCAGCATTCGCGATCTGCCCGATGACATCGAGACGCTCAAGCGGTCTGATCGTCGAGCAGCAGCGCGAAGCTCGCGCGAGCGCGATCACGAGATCGAGCAGCTCGAAGCTGCTGATCGCGAAGCTTCGCCGGCTGCAGTTCGGCCGCTCCTCCGAGAAGCTCGACGCGAAGATCGAGCAGCTCGAGCTCCTGCTCGAGGAGCTGGAAGCCAACCGCGCAGGCTCGGCAGGCGCGTGCGCCGGAGCCGTCGCGCCGCCAAGCCCGAGCGCGAGGTGCGCCCGGCACGTCGGCCGCTGCCCGCAGCACCTGCCGCGCGAGACGGTGGAACACGCCCCGGCCTGCACCTGCCCGGACTGCGGCGCGCGCGTGCGACGCTCGGCGAGGACGTGTCCGAGGTGCTGGAGTACGTGCCGGCGCAGCTTCAAGGTGATCCGGCACGTGCGCCCGAAGCTGACCTGCGCGAGCTGCGAGCGCATCGTGCAGGCAGCCGCGCGCCGAGCCGGCCGATCGCGCGCGGGCTTGCCGGGCCGGGGCTGCTCGCGCACGTGCTGGTGGCCAAGTACGCCGATCACCTGCCGCTGTATCGGCAGTCGCAGATCTACGCGCGCGAGGGCGTCGATCTCGATCGCTCGACGCTGGCCGACTGGGTCGGCGGAGCGGCGGCGCTTGCTCGAGCCGCTGGTCGAGGCGCTCGGGCGCTACGTCATGGCGGCCGCGAAGCTGCACGCCGACGACACGCCGGTGCCGGTGCTCGAGCCCGGGCCGCGGCAAGACCAAGACCGGGACGGCTGTGGACCTACGTGCGCGACGATCGGCCCGCGGGCCGAGCACCGCAGCCGCCGGCGGTGCTGTTCCGCTACTCGCCCGACCGCAAGGGCGAGCATCCCGCAGCGCATCTGAAGAGCTTCTGCGGCATCCTGCAGGCCGACGCCTATGCCGGCTTCGATCGGCTCTACGAGACAAGGCGAACGGATCCGGGAGGCGGCCTGCTGGGCGCATGTGCGGCGCAAGTTCTACGACATCTACGAGGCGCACCGCTCGCCGGTGGCCGCCGAGGCGCTGCGACGCATCGGCGAGCTCTACGCGATCGAGGAGGCGATCCGCGGCCAGCCGCCGGACGAGCGGCGCGACGGTGCGCCAGGCGCGCGCCGGGCCGCTGCTCGACGCGCTGCAAGGCCTGGCTCGAGGCGACACCTGGCGCAGGTGTCGACGAAGTCCGAGCGTTGGCGATGGCGATCCGCTACGCGCTCTCGCGCTGGACGGCGCTCACGCGCTACCGCGACGACGGCCGCATCGAGATCGACAACAACGCCGCCGAGCGCGCGCTGCGCGCCGTCGCGCTCGGCCGCAAGAACTACCTGTTCGCCGGCTCGGACGCCGGCGGCGAGCGCGCCGCCGCGATCTACAGCCTGATCGGCACGGCGAAGCTCAACGGCCTCGATCCCGAAGCCTATCTGCGCGAGGTGCTCGCGCGCATCGCCGATCATCCGATCAACCGCATCGACGAACTGCTGCCCTGGAGCCTCGCCGATCAGCTTCGCGATAAGCTTCCGCTCGCCGCCTGATTCAGCTCGCCGTCGTCAAGACGGTGTCCGCCGGACGCTTACTCCGGCCGTTCGTCCACGTCTACATCATTCCGCTGCGAGTGGGGGGCGGTACGCGTATCAAGGGCTACGAGGCGATCGCACTCGGTCGGCCGGTAGTGTCGACGACGGTCGGCGTCGAGGGCCTGCAGCTCGAGCCCCGCCGGCACTATCTCGCCGCGGATACTGCTGGCGAGTTCGCGGACGCAGTGACCCGCCTGCTTGGCGACGCGACGCTTCGGCGCGAAATCGTGACCGAGGCGCGCGGGGTCGTGCCGAACGGTTTTCGTTCGAAGGTGTGGCGAAGTCGTTCGAAGTAATCTGCAGCCGCGCGATTCGTCACTGATTGCCTGAACGCGTGACTTCCGTTTGTGCGCTCGCATCGCGGTGCAAACGCTCACGCATTTTGTGACCGCGCAGCTACTCGGGCCGCGGTCACTGACGTATTCTTGCACGCATGCCGCGGTCTGCCGCAGCGTTGGCTTCCGATACGCTGAGGTCGAGTCGAAGCTGAAGGCCGAGGCGATGCGGAACGGCACGCGAAAGCGCTAGTCGAATACCTGGCAGGCAAGATGCGAAGGCCAGCATGCGCCGGAGGTTGTGCCGCGCATCACTGGCTCCTCGCCTTCTTGTACTTATCGGGCAAGTTCCAGCGTTAACTGAACAGTTTTTTGACGTCGACGTGGCAACGTCGGTGCATTCGGATGAGCCACGTCGCTGATCCTATGTGCGGCTGCCAAGAACGCTTTTCAGAGGAGAAAGCCGCTAACTTGGTCAGTCGAAGTGGAACGCAGCATGCGTCGGTGTCGCGATCGTGTTCAACTAACGCTGGAACTCAGGTGTTCAGTTAACGCTGGAACTTTCCCGCCCACTTATCCCTTAGTCTTGTCCACTGCGGTTGGTCGATACCACGTGCGGGTTGCGTTAATTCTGACCGTGGAATTCGGGATACTCTGACCACCTGCTCCGAGGGTGCCTGTGGAGCGGTGGGATCCTCAAGGCCGAGATGCTTGGTACGCATCGATGGGCCGTCGAGATGAAGCAGCCGGCCGCGCTCGAGCACCCGGTCGACGATCGCCTGTGTGAGATCCTCGTCGTGCAGCACGCGGCCCCAGGTGGCCAAGGGCTTGTTGGTGGTGAAGATCATCGAGCGGCGGCGCTTGTGGCGCTCGTTGACGACATGGAAGAGCATGTTGGCCGCGTCGGTGCCGAAGGTGAGGTAGCCGACCTCGTCGATGACAAGCACGTGCGCGTGGGTGTAACGGGCGAGCGCTTCGGCGAGTCGCCCGGTGCGGAAGGCCGCGGAGAGATCGTCGATACCATATCAAGCCTATTACTGTAACTAGCGCACGCTTAATCGGAGCAGGTCCCGTCGCCGCGCCGTAGGTGTTATCTCTTCAACCATCACGTATACATCGGCTTCCGCTGCGTCTAGCCCAATCAGCGGGACTCAAGACAAATGCCGGAATACGAACTGAGAGCTCAGCGAATACGTCAGCACCGACGACAGGAGCGCCGCAAAGATGAAAGCACCGGCTGCCGCGCTTTCGCCAAGCAACAAGTCGAGATTCATTCCGTAGCGAATCAGCGAGGCCAGGGCTGCAGTCGAGACGACTCCAAAAACCGCAACCAAGGTAAACCGCCCAAAGGTCCTTAAACTGCGGTCGTTTGTGCGGCGAAAAGTGAACAACTGCTGGAGGAGAAAGTTCAAGACGATCCCAAACGCGTAAGCAAGAATAATGGAAAAAATGTAGAAACTCGCGCTGTCGGCAGGCAGACAATACGCAACCACTTCTCTAAAGCCAACTGTCGCGATGCCTACGAAGACGCCGATGAATGCGTAGCGGCCATACTGACGTAGGGATAGCAGTCGATGCTTGCTATTTGCGTCCATAAGCAATGATATTGGCAGGCCATCCGAGAAGTCGATAATTGCAAAGACAGAGCGAAACGCCGGACGGAAAAAGCGCAGCAAGCCCGCGCGGGGTCAGCAAATTCAAGTTTTCGGTTTGCGCCCAGAATTCGAGGCCCAGCCGGCGCAGCACTGCCTGATGGGCGGCCTGGGGCAGCCAATGCAAGACCGGCAGCAGCGTATGGAAATCGACTGGAAATCGGCGATTCGGAGTGGTGATAAAAAAAGTTCGACCGACTCTCAGGATTTCCTCGATAAAGCTGCGTTGCGCCACCCGGGAGCCGACATGCTCGATTACGGCGGAGCAGAAGACGACATCGAACTCGTCTTCCGCAAACGGCAAAGGCCCCGGAGCAATGCGCACGAACCGCAAACCTGGACGAAGCTGCTCCAGAAAACTGGCGTCCTCAATACTCGCGGCAGTCAAACCGTGCGGATAAGGGTATACCTGTTCAAAGAAATTTGATTCCGGAAGCGACCTGTCAGGAGTCACACCAAGATCGAGAATGGATGATGACGGGACTGGCCGCATGACTGCCATAAAAAGATCGAACATGCGGCGCCTGGCTTTGGTTGCGAAATGGCTCCTCACTCCACTCAAGGGGTGTCCAAGCGAAAAATAGTCGATCATCACTCAAGGTCACTTGTGAATCAGGCGAAGAGTGCTCAGGAAAAATCCGGCAAAGATGATCTGTACACCGACCGTGAGCGCGGTGAGCGAAGGAACGATGGTCCGGAGCATCGAGCTCGGCAGCAATTCTCCGAAGGATGCGCTTCCCCAAACGATAAAGGCATAGAAGGATCCGCTGATCCCTGCGATGCTCAAAGCTGTTCCGAATACGATCCCACGTTCCAGCGTGAACATTCTGATCGCCGCTGCGAGCTGGTTGTCTTCCGGGACAAGGCGCGCGCCGGCAAAGAAGATCTTCGAGAATACGGAGAACGCGACCGCCTGAAGCCCCAATACCAGGGCGGCCGAAGCGTAGAGCAGCGTGTGAACATCAAAAGTCACGCGACCGACTGTGCGAGGTCCTGGGACCAACCAGATCATCGCCGCAAGCCCGATAAGCATCAGGGCCAAGCCAGGATAGAGAAAAAGCCACCGCGGACAGAAAATCAGTAGAAATCGCAGGTGGCGCCATCCATCGCGCCAACTGCGAAGGTGCGGCGCTCGACTTCGCCCATCAGGAGAGAGCGTCGCAGGAACCTCCGCGATCCGCAATCCGTGCAGCGTCGCCTTAACAACCATTTCACTAGCGAACTCCATCCCGGTCGTTTGCAGGTTCAGGCGCCTTATCGAATCGGTACTGAAGCCTCGCAACCCGCAATGGAAGTCGCTCACGGGACTTTGAAAAAACAACCTGCCAAAGCCGGTAAGGACCGGATTACCGAGATAACGGTGAAGCCCGGGCATAGCGCCAGGTTTGATCCCGCCCTTGAAGCGATTTCCCATGACAAGCTCATAGCCGTGGCGCAATAGCTCTAGAAAAGGCGTCAAGGCGCTAAAATCATAGCTGGCGTCGGCATCTCCCATGACTATATAGCGACCCTTCGCAGCTTCAATTCCGCCCAGCAACGCACCGCCATACCCGCGTGTGGAAACATTAATGACGCGAGCACCGTGCGCTCTCGCAATCGCTTGCGAGCCATCGGTACTGCCGTTATCGGCGATCAACACTTCGCCGACGACGCGCTCCGTTTCGAGAAATGCTCGGGCCTTCTGTATGCAGACGGCTAGAGTTTCCGCCTCGTTGAGGCACGGCATCAGGATCGTCAACTCGCATGTTGAGTTGGCATCCACCTTTTCGATCGCTGCGGAATCGGTGAGTACTTGCACGTGATAGTTCTCCAAGCACAAATCTGAACTCGCTTCGGACCAAGGTTAACTAACCTGAGCGATGAGCGAATCGGTGTGCGGCGGTGAGTTGAGAAGTGCGGCGTACCCTGCTGGAATCTGCATGTCGAGGTCAGGTTACCAACTACGAGGGGTACGCCATGAACGAGGATACGGTAATTCGGTTGGTAAGGCGAGGCGGGTGCTCACCGAGCTGTGCGAGATGAAAACAGTACGTTTGATTGAGCAGGCAGTTGCCCCCGCGGAGGAGTTTCTCGCCGGCAATGGCGAGCGACGCGACGAGCGGGGTCGTCGCGCCTCCTACCAGGCGAAATATCGGAAAGGCCACCGAATGCTGGCGAAGAATCGCAAAGCGCTGCTGATCTTCTATGCCTTTGCCGCCGAGCATTGGCAGCACATTCGCAGCACCAACGTATCGAGTGGACGTTCGCTTCGACCTCGCATCCTGGCCAGTGTGCAAAGGCTGCGTGACGCGCGATTCGATCGCTCGCCTTTTTCTACAAGCTTGGCATCAGCGCTGAGAAGTCGTGGCGACGACTAGTCGAGTTCAAATGTTTCGCGAGGATGGTCGAGGGGGAAGTTCAACGATCGCTTCGAGCAGCGTGTCACGCTGGGTAAAGGAGCTGCGCAAGGCAGCAGAGTTGCCGCTTGATCCTGGATACCGAGTGTTCTCTCGCCGCTTCGTCAAGTCGTTTCCCGCGCTCTCGGAAGGCTTCGAAACCGAAACCGAGATCACAGTTCATGCATTGGAGTTGAAGGTTCCTATCGGCGAAGTCGATACACCCTACTGTGCACACTGGCGGGATCGTTCAGCAAGCTCAGCACTTACCGTTGCGGATCTTGCTGCTGATCTTGACACTCTACCGACGCGAACAACCGACTCGCTTCTTCGGCACTGTATCTCTGCTTCTGTTGATCGTGGCGGGTGTACTGATGTGGCCCCTGCTCATTACCTTCTATGAGACGGGGCTGGTGCAACGCTTGCCGACGGCTGTGCTGGCCACCGGACTTGTCCTATCCGCCCTGTTGTCGTTCGCGCGCGGATTGATTCTGGAGACGGTGACAAAAGGCGTCAGGAACTCAAACGCCTGATGTATTTGTCGTTGCCCGAGTGCCCCGCGACGGGCCCTGCGGACTGATTGCGTGCAGATCCTTCGATTTGCGGTCATCGGGACGATCGGGTTTGTTGCCGATACCATCGTCTTGTTCGGGCTCGTGAGAGGACTGGACATCCTCCGTTGCCGGGCCGCATCGGATCCTTCGTATGCGCAGCTCCCGTGACGTACTGTCTGAACCGGCGTTTCACCTTTCGGCGTTCTGCGGTTTCACCCACGCAGTGGGTACGCTACATACTAACGACCAGCGTAGGGGCGCTTATCAACATTCGGCGCTTTCATGCATAGGTGTCAACGGCTGGCGCTGACTCGACGCAGCTAGTGCTCGGACCAGTGATCGGTTCCCTGTTGGCTCTCTTCTTCAACCATTTTGTGAGCCGAACTCAGGAAAGGCTTAGGCCCGCACGGGCATCCAGTAGGGTGGCCCCCTCGAGGTCTACTCGGCATACCTGACAACAATTTCTCTCTTAAGCGCTTTCGGGGCCAATCGTCCGAAAATGCGATGGTCTTCGTCGACTGCAATGTAGGTTGGCATCGAAGCGATTTCGTTTGCCCTTGGGTACACCGTGTCTGTGTCTTTCCACGGATGGAGAATGTAGAAGCCGGAGCGCAGTGGACCGGTGTCAGCGATGACCACTAGCTTCATATACACCTCGGGTGGCAGAAATGGCTCCAACATCCGGTGCAGCCTGGGTGAAACGTAGACAGTCCGCTTCACGTCTGCGTGGTGCAACGCTTTGATGGCTATCGCGGCGTTCTTACCAAGGCCGGAGAAGGTCATGTCTCCAGCGTTCATGATGATCGCAAGCAACGAAGCCACAGCCATGATGAGCGGGATCCCCACACCGAGGCGAAGTTCCCGCTTCAGTGATTGCCATGCCTTCCCGAAATGAGCCACCAAACCCGCTGTGGCGAGCGCGAGGAATGGCACGATAATTTCGAAGTAGCGATCTTGAACGGGCAGAGGTATTAGACGAGTGAAGCTGAACGAACCAACAACCAGATAGATCGCGACAAAAGCGCCGACCAGGGAGAAGAAGACAAAACGCGTCTTCTTGAGGATGCTGAGGGACCAAACGACGGTAGCAAGCAGCAATACGGGCAGTGACGCCGTGTCCCACTTCGCCACACTATATGCGTTCCAGTATGTCCTTTGGATAAATTCGTATAACGATTTCGCTACAACGATATCGTCTTGGGTGTGCGCCAGCGTGATTGCGTGAATCCGGTAAAGCGGATCTCCGCTGAGCAGATAGTAGATCCACATTTCGAAGAGGACGAAGGCTGCGAATGCACCGAGGAACAGAACTGCTTCGCGAAGTGCTCGCGGCAGGGCTTCGGCTTTCCAACGCGAGCCGGCGGCAACGAGCCAAACCACAGCGCAGGGGATTATCAGGATCCCCGTGTCTTTGGCCGAATAACCCGCACCTGCCAAAAGGCCGCCCCCGACAATCATCAAGAGACGCCTTCGCCCGGCCGCTTGAGTGGATTCGAATACCAGTGCCGCGGTCAAGAACATGGTTAGACTCAACAGGCCGTCTGGGAGCATGAGCCCGGCATAAGCGGTACTCAAGGCGTTGAATCCCAGAATCCCTGCTCCGCTCGCCGCGGCCACGCCGTCTACGCGTTTGCGCAAATAGCAGACAATCAAAATGTCGCGTACAGAAAGCAGCAATACATTAGCAACGGCGCCAGCGTAAACCGAGCCGAACAAAGCGGCCGGCACTCCAATGACGACCAGAAACACGAGCCTGCCGCCATGGTGGGTTACCTCGGTGAATTGCTCCCAGTGCAACAGTTTCTGTGCAAAATGGAAGTAATTGACATCGTCGCTTCCCACCGCTCCCGTCAGCAATGCCAAACGAACAATGAGGGAAACAAGCAGTATGGCGCCGATGATCACATCGGTAACACCCACTGACCCGCCCTGAGGGCCCCACCCCATGGAGGGGCTCCATGGATTATTCGCTAGGGCGATTCCATTATCCTGAGTCATGTTATCGGCGGGCTAAGGCGTGAGCCTAACTGCGGTAGAAGGTCAGCGTGCATCAACGCATCCGCGACGTCGCGAATGACGCCGAACGGCAACCGCAATGCGATGTCGAACAGGTTCGGCTCGCTGTCCGAAAGACTCAGCAACCACAGCATTGGTAACTGAAGCTCTTGCCATCGGAACCGGCGGTGTCCCAGCGGTAGTTGAAGGTTGAGGGCGGCGGTTTTCCTGGTGAATCCGAGAGAATCGGGTTTGCCGACCTAGAAACTCAAGGAAAGGAAAACCGCCATGAAGGATCGTACGGGAAACCCCGCTGGTAGGAAACCGCGACTGGCTGTCGTCGGACAAGACGACGTTGCTGGCGCGGTAGGTGCCGCCTTCGCCGATCAGGGCCAAGTGCTGCTGCCAATGCTGGATCTCATCGAGAACGCGAGCACGAGCATCGACGAGCTGATGAGCGAGGCCGCACGCGGGTTTGTCGAGCAGCTGCTGGTGCTCTCGGCGCAGGAGGTGGCTGGGGCCAAGCATTCGGGTCGGCGGATGGGCGACGTCCTCTGGCATGGCAGCCAGCCGGGGCGTGTGGTCTTGGCCGAGAGGAAGCTTGCGCTGAAGCGGCCTCGTCTTCGCAGCCGAGCCGCGCGCGGCAAGGAAGTGGCGATCCCGGTCTACGAGCGGCTGCAGGCCGAGCCGCGACTTGGCGAGCGCATCCGCGGCATCCTGGTTCGGGGCGTCTCGACGCGCCAGTACGCCGCGGTGCTGCCGCGCATGGCCGGGACCGTCGGCATCGCCAAGAGCTCGGTGTCGCGCCGGTTCATTCGGGCCTCCCGAGACGCCTTGGAAGCCCTGATGGGCCGTCGCTTTGACGAACTCGACATCCTGGCCGTGTGGATCGACGGGATCGCCGTCGACAATCACCACATCCTGGCCGCGGTCGGCGTCGACGCCGAGGGAAGCAAGCATCTGCTGGGGCTTGCGCAGGGGTCGAGCGAGAACGCACAGGTAGCCAAGGACCTGCTCTCGAGCCTTGTGGAACGCGGAATTGGTCCGGATCGGGTGCGGCTGTTCGTCATCGACGGCTCCAAAGCGCTGCGCGCGGCGATCGAGGAGCTCTTTGGCGGCCAGGCAAAGGTGCAGCGCTGCCGCATCCACAAGATGCGAAACGTCACCGAGCGCTTGCCCAAGCCGATCGCCGCGCAGGTGAGCGCCGTGATGCATGCGGCCTACAAGCTCCCCGAGAAGGACGGGATCGGGAAACTGAAGCAGCAGGCCGCCTGGCTCAACACCGAGTACGCCGACGCCGCGGCGAGCCTGCTCGAGGGGCTGGAAGAGACCTTCACCGTCAATCGGCTGAAGCTCACGCCCTCACTGATGCGCTGCCTGGCGAGCACCAACGTCATCGAGAATCCGAACGGTGCGGTGCGCCGAGTGACGCATCGGGTGAGCCGCTATCGCGACGCCGAGATGGCGCTGCGCTGGACCGCGACCGGATTCCTGGAAGCGGAGAAGTCATTCCGCAAGATCCAGGGTCATCGCCAGCTCTGGGTGCTCGGGACTGCACTCGGGCGATCGGTCGAGGAGGTTGACGTGAAGACGCGCGCTGCTTAGCCTGTGAACCGACCGCCGTCCGAAGCTTCAACTAAGAACGGGACACTGCCCCAGTCGATTCGGCGGCACGTTGCTGTTTACAAGCGCGCATAGACATTTCCGGTGGCGATCCGGCGGGGAAGCGGATCGCACCTTGGTGGCGGAAGCTGCTCGAGAAGAATAGGGTCAGCCGGCAGTGATGTTCCTCAGGACCTCGACGTCCAGATCATTCGAGCTGAGAATTCCTCTTTCGCTCAATCCAAGCGACAGTGATCCGATGGCGAACGTGTAGTGACGCACCTGTTGACTGCCTCAAGGTCGTGAGCGATAAACATCTTGTCTATCCATAGCTGCTCCGTGAAGACCCTTCCCCTCTGCAGTCCTCGCCATTTGTCGATTCTCACTAGCGAATTCGCCTGATTAAACTCTTCAATAGCGAGCCACTCCCCAGCAAACCGATGATTGAATACGAAATCAATGTCGTCAAAGTACAGAAAAACTCGACGAAGCATCTGCTTGCCGGGAAGTGTGAAGATCTGAAGGACCTCCTTCGTCGAAGAATACAGATCGACATCGCATGCGACGAAGCCGACGGGAGGTTGTCCCTCTGAAACAAAATTTGGTAGCGTGTCCTTAATACGTCCAAGTCGAAGTTCAGTTCGCTGGGTGAGTTTTTGGCGCAACTTCGGGACGTCCATTTTGTAATCGGCGACCCGCCACTGATCCGGGTGGTCCCGATAATCGGGACACGGTTCAGGAAGCCCCTCACCAGTGTCGAAGCCGAAAACTCGAATGCCTACACCGGTTTCCGTTTCTACCGTTTCTGCATAGGTCTGCAGAGCGATCAATCCATTGCCACCGGCTACGCCGAACTCAAAAACCGATATCTCTTTCACATTCTCGCGCAATGCTTGGTCGGCAGCAGCCAAGATGCCCGCAAGGTAGTTAGGGCGATCTACAGCCGCCCAGCGGTCGATCATGCGGATGGATCTTCCGAATCGTTTAACGAAGAAGTATGTAGCCAGCCGAAACGGTGGCTCCTCCGAAATCCGTCTCAATACTGACATTGAATTCTCTCCTAGCTAAGAGGAATCGCATAGCGCAGAGGAAAATCAAACGCCCTTTTTCGCGCACTCACGGACGGTACACCGGACCGCCGAGCGGTCGGAATCGAACGGGTGCACGCTCGGAGCGGTTCGCGGCTTGGGGGTAGTGGCCGGGAGGCGAGCCCGAGGCGGGTCCATATGTTCAGGCCGATTCGTCGGCGGGGCGAATGCAAGCCAAGCGCGATCCCCGGCCAGCGACTGGACCGGATGCCATCGGGCCTTGGGGTGGGAATCAGGCCGCTTGGAACAGGGGCGATGCCCAGTGCCGGGGATCGCGGCGGGGCGCGCGGGCAAGCTGAGGTGAGTGAGGATCCCGACAATGACCGCGGGATCCTCGATGGCGGCGATGATTTTCAGGCGGCCGCCGCAGTGTGGACAGTGCTCAATGTCGATCTCGAAGACGCGCTTGAGCAGGCGCGCCCAACTGATGCGTGGTTGGTGCTCGAGCCGTGTACAGTGTGAGCGTGATCATTGCAAGGGTCACCGGTGTTGATGGGCTCGCGTGGGACGATCTCGAGCCGTAGCTTGGCATCGGGTGCGAGCACGCCGTAGAAGCGGATCAAGTGTAAGCGCGGACGCGCCACCAGTGCGGCCAGTCGCTGCATGAATTCCAGCGGCGACATCACCACGTGGGTGGTGCCGTCGCGTCAGCCACCGCTGCACTGCGCGAACGCGTCAGGACTTGCAGCCCCGGCGCTCTTCCTTTGGGGGACCCGAAGAAAGCATGGAGGTTGGCAACGGCCAACCTCCATGTGCGGAAGGTTTTCAGCCCGGGTTATGCTTGTAAAGGTAGATCTTGGAGTTGTGGTAGTCGTACTTGATATACATCACGACACCGTAGGTCGCTGATCGGAGCAGCAATGGTGTCGAACACGTCCCCGCCTTCCAGATCGGCGGCACGCTCGCGTTGCTTCTTGGCGCCCAGGTGTCAGTACTGATGTCGTACTCGTAAAAGGCGTTCCCATCTCCATGAACCAGGTATTTCCCGCTGACGGGGTCGACAACGATGACGGTTTCCGTCGACTGAGACCGAAAGCGGTGGCGTCCGGAGTGTCGAAAAGGCGCCGTTGGGCGACAACTTGTACAGCTTGTTGCCCCCGCCAAGGAGCATACTTTGTGTTTCGGGTTGTAATGAGCGATGTTGTGATAAGGGATCATCGGGAGCTTCACCGAGTCGCCTGCCGCCATTGGTGTCGGCAGAGCTGCCTCCAAGCGTTGGTTCCGGGCGTATAAGCCCAGACACCCCAGTCGCCGTCGACAAAGATCAGCTCGTTGCGATCGGGGAACCATTCGAGCGCGCCGCAGCACTGAATGGCAGGCGCCGCGAGCGGAAGGTTGGCGATCCGTGACCACGCGCCGGTCGATGGGTCGTACTTGAACACGATCGCGCTGTAGTAGACGCGATAGTAGAGTTCTCCCGTCGCCGGGTTGACCGTTAGATGTTCATAGCCGTGCGTGACGGCCGCACGCGGTCCCCGTCGCCTGACACGGGTTCTGGCCCGTCGTCCAAGTGTTGGTGTCAGCGGAGTAGATGATGAACTTGTCGACTCCGCCGTGGGGCGCTCCCATGAAGTAGAACCGCCGCCGAGTGGGGTCCCAGACGCCCTTGTCCGAGCACTGAGTAATCGGGCCGGTGTTGCTCTCGAGCAACGCGCCGTTGCTGAACCCGTTCGTATTCACCTCCACCCACTGCCCCGGTTGCAGCGTGGCCGCGAGCTGGCCAAGCGACGTCTGGAGACCCAGACGATGGCTGCGACCCGGACGACGCGGCGAACGTCGTCGCAGTCGCACCAGCGGATTGCGAAGACGCGTTGCCGGCGGCGTCGACCGCCGAGATCGAATACGTGTAGGCCGCACTCGCAGCAAGCCCAGTATCCACGTAGCTCGTCGTGTTGGTCATCGCAACCTGGGTGCCGTTGCGCTGAACCCGATAGCTGGATACGCCGACATCGTCGCTGGATGCTGCCCAGAAGAGACTGATCTGATTCGAGCCGCCAGTCGCAGTGACGTTCGTAGGCGCCGATGGTGCCGTCGTGTCGGCCGCGGACGCGGAAGGATTCGTGGTCTGCGCCGACCCGGTCGAACCGGACGACGAGGCCGATCCGGAGCCCGAGGACGACGCTGACGAGGACCCCGAGCTAGACGGCGCCGGGTCGGCGATCTGCGTGCGCGAAATGATGAGTTCGTCGTACCACGTATACCCGGTGGCGTGACTTTGGGCGGAACTCTTGCCCGTGTGATAGGGCAGAAGCCAGATCTTCCCGAACTTCTGATCTTCGGCGGTGCTCCCCGCAGTCAGGTTCCAGGGGCCATAGTTGATCACGAGCTCCGACGGCTGGTTCTCCCGCGCAACCCAGAGGGTGATGAAGCTATTCATCCACTCATCGTTGACGCGCGGGCCCAGTCTTGATCTTGACCTGGAAGGTCATCCACTCGTTGGCGACGTAGCCGAAGCAGTTCCCGTTGGGCGCAAAGAAAGTCTTCGCAGACTCTTGCGAATACAGGCAGTAGGGGCTTGAACGCGCATTCTGGAGCTTGAAATCATAGGCGCCGAATGGCTCCTCGAACGGCAGCGTACGGCCCGTGCGAAGTCGATCCGGTGCAGGAGTTGTACATCTGCGGGAATCCGCGCTGGTAGGTGTTCTGTACGACGGTTTCGAGCGCCGTGCAGGACGCGTAGAGTGTGCCGCCGGGTTTGTCTCCCGTGCCGATGATCACCTGCTTCCAGCCGCCGCCGCCCTGGTAGAAGGTGTTGAGGAACTCCGGGCTGAAGCGCTGGCGCCACTGAATGTAGAACTCCTCGTTCGCGCCGAATTGCACGGAGAGGTCGTTCGAGAAGTTCGTGAAGTACGAGCCGGAGGTATCCGATCCGGAGTTCGACGGAATCGTGAACTTCAGCGAGCTATTGCCTGAGGCCTTGACGCTGGTATCGAGCACTGGCGTCGTGTCGCCCGAGAGGATGCCGGAGTTGTTGCCGTACGTCCCCGCGATGTCCGCGGCGGCGTCGAAGCTGACGCACTTGATCACGCCCGATTGTGCACACCGGGTGGCAAAGTCGGATCCACCAGCCGGGGTCGTCGGGACGTCGGCGTCGGCGGCGTGGTCGTCGCCGGCGGCGTGGTCGTCGCCGGCGGTGTGGTCGTCGCCGGCGGTGTGGTCGTCGCCGGCGGTGTGGTCGTCGCCGGCGGTGTGGTCGTCGCCGGCGGTGTGGTCGTCGCCGGCGGCGTGGTCGTGGCGGGCGGCGGCGGCGTGGTGCTGGCTGTCGGCGGCGGCGTGGTGCTGGCCGTCGGCGGCGCGGCCAGGGGCGGCGCGTTGGAGGCCGTGCTCCCGTCACCCCCACCGCTTCCGCATGCCGCAAGAACGAGCGCAAGCAGCCAAATCTGTCGACGAATCATTTTCGAACCCCCTTATTCCCTTGCGCGGCACCGCTCGCTTCTGGAACGACTCCCTAGGCGGGGAGTGGCGGCGGATCATATGCCGGCGTCATAATAACATGAGCGCCGTGGAAACTGCTAGTAATTGCAAAATCGTGTGGCAAACGTGACGGAGGTCACATGCCGCCAGCATGAGTGGCTGGCAACAGGCCCCTTGTTGGCAGCGGAAGGTAGACCAGCAGTAGGTATGGTGTCAAACGTCTCTCTCGCCCGACACTTTTGCAAATCCCTACAGTCACGACGATGACGCGAAGCCGGACGGACATCCGCCGAAGAAAAGGGTGGGACAATTATGGGGAGCAGTCCGACTCGTCGACCTTCGGAATGCGCTGCAAATTCCTGCTCTTCCGACGGCTACGCACCCGACGACTTGATCAACGCGAATGAAGTGCTACGAGCGGTTCGCACCGGGAACCCGGCCCAGCGTTCCTACACTATTCCGCTCGCCGGGCGATGATGTTGGAAGATCCAGTGGCGCTGCTGATAGCGTAGCCGCGCGCCCGTAGCCAGTCCGTGATCTCGCCGACTTCGGCAGCTTCGACGATCAGCACCGGTCGGTCCTTGCGGATGAGCGATTCCATGCCCTTCAACACCTGGAGATCGTGACCCTCTGCATCGATCTTCACCAGTCGCACTGGCCGAGGGATCGGAATGATGTCGAGCGGAAGGCAAAGCACCGGATGCTCACCATGTTCCGCCAGATGAGCTTGATAGAAGTTGTCGAGACCGGTTTCGGCGAACGTCGGCACATTCATTCCCGCAACGCAGACGGACGACGAGGCGGCGACGTTGAAGAGAGTGATGTTCCGGGTATCCATTGCTCGCACGTTCGCGGCGAGGAGCTCGAAGGTCCCCGGCATAGGCTCGAACGCTAGGACCCGTCCCGCAGGTCCCACCGAACGGGCGAGTTGGCACGTGTAGTAGCCGACGTTCGCCCCCACGTCGATCACCCAATCGCCGCTCCGCACGATTTTCCGGATCTCCGCCATCTCCGGCTCTTCCGGGACGAACGTGCCTCGGCGGATCTCGCGGAGGAAGTGCGCCCGTTTGAGCTCGAACTGGATGCGCTGCGGCAGGCGGGCGACGATCCTCTTGAGCCATTTCATCAGCATGTCGTGGCGCCCAGTCGTGGCGAAATTGACCCGCGGCGCGCGTCGGAGTTCGCTCGACTCAGGCGGTGGCGTGGCTAGAGCGCGTGAGATTCTGCGCCAGCCTGAGTCCGTACTTCCAAGCGCCCCGGTCCCAGGGTGTGAAGCGGGGTATCTGATAGACATCACAGCCCTTCCGCGCCACGCCCCAAGCGGTCGAGACGGCTGCGCCGAACCCGAGCGCCTTGACCATCGCCACGTGCTCGGCACCGTAGTCGAGCCTCGGCTTGCCGTTAGGGTATGCAAAAAGGGTAACCGGCGCGCGAACGATCTCCTCGAGACGTTCCTTGCCCTGCGCGATCTCGGCTCTCGCATCGCGCTCACCGAGTTTGGACAAGATCGGATGGTTCACCGTGTGCGCGCCAATCCCCATCCCCGCGTCGTGCAGCCCCCGCACCTGCGCCGAGCTCATCATCAGATCGTGCGGCAAAGGCGATGAGGACAGCTCACCGAGTGCGGCGACGAGCTCCGCGCGCTGCGTGTCTTCCCGATATTTCAGCTGGTTCAGCAGCGCGTCGATGGTGCGTCGCCGGTCCTCGATCGAGGCCGTCGGATGGCGTCCTAACCCGAGGGCCGAGAGATCGAGCGCTGCGTCGCCGCTGCGGCGCACGGTCTCGATCACCGTATCGTTCCACATGCAGCCGCCGTCCAGGAATCCGGTGGCGACGAAGAAGGTCGCCGGCAGGCCAAGCTTACGCAGCACCGGCAACGCTACCTCGAAGTTGTCCGCGTAGCCATCGTCGAAGGAGATGGCCAGCGGGCGCGCCGGCAGGGCCCCCGCCTGCAGCCGTCCGATCGCCTCTGCGAGCGGGAGCACATTGAACCAGGCGCGAACTGCGCGCATACGCGCCTCGAACTGCTGCTCATCGGGCTCGGAAGGAAGCAGCGGGTCAGGTTCCTTAAGCACCCGATGAAAGATCATCACGGTGAGGCGGGAGCCCGGCCCGGGCGGGGCAGCCAAGCGATAGACCGCCCTCAGGATCATTGCTTAGCGCACGAGTCTGTTGAAATACCGCCCACCAGGCTGCGGAACACGTCCACCTGCCCCCGCGACACCGGCTCCCAACCGAACCCCTCGGCATAGTGCCTTACACGGGCGCGATCGGGCGCGATGGCGAGTATCTCCCGCAGCGAATCCGCGAACACCGCGCTGTCACGGCGTCCGACGACCCGTCCCGCGTCGGCGCTCCCCACAATCTCGCGCACCCCCCCTACGTCCATGGCGACGACGGGCGTGCCGCAGGCCATCGCCTCGAGTAGCACGTTGGGCCAACCTTCGCGCGTCGAGCCGAGTGCCAGCACGTCAGCTGCGCTATACACGGTGCTGAGCTCGCTCTGTGGAATGACCTTCATGAAGCGGATGCGCGGCGTGAGCCCCAGCCCCTTCGCCAAAGTCTCGAGGCGTTGCCGGTCGGGTCCGTCGCCGACGATGACCCCGGTGACCGCCTCCAGCCGGGCCAGTGCCTGGATCACCAAGTCGTGGCCCTTCTCCCGAACGAGGTTTCCCACCGAGACCACGACCCCGCCTGGTCCGAGCCCCAGCTTGCGCCGCGCGGGGTCGCGGGGAAGCGGCTGAAACAGGTCGAGATCGACGCCGTTCCGGAGCACCACGATGCGGTCGGGGGCCACGCCCAAGTCGATCATGGCGCGTTTGAGAGCGCTCGACACCGCGATCAGCTTGGCCGCTTGCCGTGCGGCAGAAAGGATCATGCGGCCCGGTCCCGGCATGCCGGCGATGAGATTGATGTCGCTGCCCCGCGCGGTCACGACGAATGGCTTGCCGAAGCGTTGCGCGAGATACGCGGCCGCCACCCCGTCCGGGAAGAAGTAATGCGCATCGATCGCATCGAAGTCGTACCCGTCCGCGAGGATCCGTTCGATTTCGCGGGCGGCCGTCCAAGCGAGGGTTCGCGGCTGGATCGACATGCCGATCCCGGGCACAACGAGGTAGCGCGGATAGTGAACGGGCAGCCCCGCGCGCCGCTCGGCGAGTGGCGTCCGGGCGAACGCCGCGTACCTCCCGAACGCGCGCGAGCGGAGCGGAAACCACGGCACGGGAGCGATGACCCGGGCCTCGATTTCGCCCGTAGCAACCAGATGCTTGAGCCGGGTCTCGACGAATATGCCGTGCCGCGGCTGCGCAGTACTGGGATACAGCGTGGTGAACGTGAGGAGTCGGAGCGGCCGCGAGCGCGGGGGCTGCGGCGCCGCGGCCGCGCGCTCGCCGCCCGCACCACCAAGGCTCTCTTGCACCGATCCGCTGCCCGCCGCAAGTACCGTCGACGCAGCCGGGTCACCAGCACAACCCGACATGCCGACCTCGCAGCTTCTCGGGCTCGGAGATCCGGATCAGGTCCACGACTACCTGATCCTCGCGCACGAGGCGCTTGAGCGCGTCCAGCGTGCCCACGTCGCTCAACCCGACGACGAGCACGTCGGAATCCGCGATCACCTTCTCGAGGTCCTCACGCATGAGAGAGCCGAGGTGGGGCACATGCTGCTCGATGAAGCGACGGTTTGCGCCAAGGAGCCGCGACAGGTGCACCTCGGGGTCGTAGACGAGGAGGCTCAGCCCTTTGCCTATGAAATGCTCCGCGAGCGTCACCAGGGGACTCTCTCGCAGGTCGTCGGTCCCGGTCTTGAACGACAGCCCGATCATGCCGATTCTGCGCTTGCCCGGTTGCGAGGACCTTGCTGATCGCATGCTCGAGGTGAACACGGTTCGAACCCAGTATGTTGCCTACCATCGGCAGGTCGACGTCTCTCGTCTTGGCAAGGTAGGCCGTCGCGCGCAGATCCTTGGGGAGACACGAGCCGCCGAACGCGAACCCGGGGCGCAGGTAGGCGCGCGAGATGTTGAGCTGGGTGTCGCGGCAAACGAGATCCATGACCTCAAACGCATCCACGCCCAGCGCCTCGCACAAGCGCGCCGTTTCATTCGCAAAGGTGATCTTGAGCGCGTGAAAGTTGTTGCAGCAGTACTTGACCATCTCGGCGGCACGGATCGAAGTCGCGTGGAAGTCGCACGGGAGATGCCCAAACAGTTGCTTCAGCGTGCGAATCGGCTCCTCGCCGTTCGCGCCGACGATCGTGAACGGCGGGTTGTCGTAGTCGCGAATCGAGGACCCTTCGCGCAAGAACTCCGGCTGGAAGCACACGTGGAAGTCGGTGCCGTCCTTCTTGCCGGACTCCTTCTCGATCAGTGGCCTCAGGAGATCCTCAACCGTCCCGGGCACAAGCGTCGAGCGAAAGACGAAGACGTGGGGGCGGACTTTGTCGCGAATCGTATTGCCTAGTTCCTGCGCGAGACGGATGATCGCGGACTGGTCCTGGCTCCCGTTCGGTGCGGACGGCGTGCCAACGCAGATGAGCGAGAGATCGGTTTCGAGCACTGCCTGGCGCACGTTGTCCGTGACGACAACGTTGCCGCCAGCGACCACCTTGGCCATCAGCTCGACCATGCCCTCCTCCACGACCGGTGTCTTTCCTTCACGGATGAGCGAGAGCTTGGCGGGATCGACGTCCACTCCTACGAGACGATGCCCCTCCCTCGCGAGGCAGGCGAGCGAGACCGCGCCTACATAACCAAGGCCGAAGATGCTGATGTTCATGAGACGAGTTGTTCCTTAGGGGTCTTGAGTCGAAATCTGTCCAGACAGCGCGAAACGATGGCGTCGAGCCGCTTCATGGAGCTCGGCCACGCGTGGTGCGACAGCATGCGGGCACGTCCAGCCTCGGAGAGTCGACGGCGCTCCGACGGATCGCCGAGGATCCTCAGGGCCGCATCGCGATACTCCTCCGGGGTGCCCGCAACGTGAAAATGGGTGCCGGCGACGGCATCGACGCCGCCGGCGGCCGCTCGACTCGTCACGACCGGCACGCCCATGGCCATCGATTCGAGAAGCTTGTTCTGGGTGCCGCGCGCGATATTGAGCGGGGCCACCATGAGCGCCGAGCGCTGGACGTAAGGCCTGACGTCGGGCACGGACCCGGTGACGGTGACACCGGGCATCTCGCCCAGATTCCGAATCTTCGCCGACGGATCGGCGCCGACGATGAGCAGCCCCAGGTTCGGACGCGCCGCGCGCAGCAGTGGCCACGTTCGCGCGCAGAACTCGATCATGCACTCCTGGTTCGGGTAGTAGTCCATGCGCCCGACAAAGCAGATCGTGTCGGGCTGATGCGGTTCCGCGCCCGGGGCGAAGAACTCGCCGTCGACGCCGTTCGGAAACCAGTCGGTCGGGGTGTCGACACCGTAGCCACGCAGCGTTTCCCACTCGGCACGCGTCGTCGCCGTACAGAAGTCGAAGCGTGCAGCGAGGCGCTTCTCCTCGGCTTCGAGCTTCACGCCTTCCAGCCAGTAGCCGGCGCTCAAAGGAAACGGCTTATAGCGCGAATACTCGAGCCACTTCTGCGAATCCATGTCGCCGAAGTCCAGGATTCTCGGAACGTCGCGGACGTGTGCGACATACTGCGCGACGGAGGAGCAATGGACGAAGATCAGGTCGAAGCGCTGCTCGCGGAGCAATCGGCGGATCGTCGCATCGAGCGTCGCCGAGTAGAAGAAGCCGATCGATGACGGAATGGTGGTCGGCAGCCGCGCAACCATTCTCGCGCCCTGCACCCAGTTCCTCACCCGGCTCATGTGGAACCCGGCGCAGAACGGCGAGATGCCTTTCCCTTCCTCGGCTTCCACGTCAGACCGGACGAGCGACGCCACCGTCACCTCGTGGGACTGGGAGAGGTGGCGGATCATGTTGAACGGCCGGATCTTCCCGCCCCGCTTTGGCGGAAACGGGAACCGGTGGCAAACGTACAGGATCTTCACGCCACGGTCTCGCGCAGCTGATCTGCGACGTCCTGAGGCGCCGCCCGGTCGAGAAATATCCGGCACCAGAGCTCGAAGTTGAGCAACGACAGAAGTCGGTCGGTACCGTCGACGCGATTCGCCCGATGGCTGTCGATAAGGTGGCGGATCGGCTCGTAGCGGAGGTAACCGCGGCCTTCGATCGACTCTCGCGAGAGCACGGACCTTATCAGCGGGGACAACTCGGTCTTCAGCCACGCACCCATGGGGGCGCCGAAGCCGCGCTTCGGGCGATAGAGGACCTCCTTCGGCAGCACATCTTCCAGAGCCTTCTTCATCAGATGCTTCAGCTCTCCGCCCGCAACCTTGACCCTGCTCGGGATCCGCGACGCAAGCTCCACCAGGTCGTGATCCAGCAGCGGAACGCGGCACTCGAGCGAAGTCGCCATCGTCATCTTGTCGGTGAGCAAGAGGAGGTCGTCGGGCAACTGCGTGAGCGCGTCGACCCCGAACATCCGATTGAGCGGATCTGCTCCGGTCACTGTCTCGAAGGCAGTGCCGATCGCATCAAAGCGATCCGGCGGTACGACCGCTAGGTATTCGTGGGCCTCGCCGGGCGCGAACACACCGACATACGCGCGGTAGCGCTCTTCGAACGAGAGGTCGGCCGTGCTGAGAAAGCTCTTCGCGTACCGCGACAGGTTGAGCAGCGCGGAGTGCCGATCGCTCGGCAGGCGATCCGCCAGTGCGGCAGCCGCGCGCTTGAGCGGGCGCGGCACTCCCGCGAGGTACCGCATGTAGTGCTCGCCGAGGTAGCGCCGATAGCCCCCGAACAGTTCGTCGCCGCCGACACCGGAGAGGATCACCGTCACCTCCCGGCGCGCGAACTCGGCCACGAGGTAGGTCGTGACGAACGCGCTATCCGCGATCGGCTCGTCCATATGCCAGAGCAGCTTGGGGAGCAGACTCACGACGTCGGGTCGGACCATGATTTCGTGGTGGCTGCTCCGAAACAGCTGGGCGACCTGGCGCGCGTACGGCAGTTCGTTGTAGTAGCTGTCGGCCGGCCCGCCGGAGAAGCCGATCGAATACGTTCGAACCGGCGCGTCGCTGTGCTTCGCCATGAATGCGAGCACGGCGCTCGAGTCGATGCCGCCGGAGAGGAACGCGCCGATCGGCACGTCGCTCACCATCTGCATCCGGACGGCTTCCTCCATCCGGGTGCGAACGAGTCCGCTCCAGTCCTCGGGCGAAAGCGTCGGGTCGACATCGCCGCGCGGACTCCAGTAGGAGCGGATCGTCGGGCTGTCGCGCGCTACCGACAGGATCGAGCCGATCGGGAGCTTGGCGATCCCGCGGAACATGGACAGCGGCGCCGGGACGTAGCCGAGCTCGAGATAGGCCTGGAGCGCAACCGGGTCCACCTCCGGCTTGACGCCGGGCAGCTCGAGCAGGGCCTTGGCCTCGGACGCGAACGCGAGCCGCTTGCCGTCGTCGAGGTAGTAAAGCGGCTTGATCCCGAGCCGGTCACGCCCGATCAGTAGCCGGCGCTGCCGAGCGTCCCACAACGCGAACGCGAACATGCCGTTGAGACGCGCTCGACAAAGTCGTCGCCGTGCTCGGCATAGGCGTGAATGATCGATTTCGCAGTCCGATCCGGTCTTGAACGGTGGCCCGCGGCCTCGAGCTCGCGGCGCAGCTCGCGGAAGTTGTAGATCTCGCCGTTGCAGACGAGCCATAGCGTGCCGTCGCGCGTTGGACGAGCGGTTGATGGCCGCCGGCGAGATCGATGATCGAGAGCCGTCGCATGCCCATGGCACACGGGCCGTCGGCATGCGCACCTTCGTCGTCCGGCCCGCGATGGATCGTCACGCGCCCCATCGCGCGACAGCGCCGCCGGATCGGCGGGCCTCCCGTCGAGATTAATGATTCCGTAGATGCCGCACACGGGGAGGATGGACCTAGGTTGGGTTCGGGCAGCGAAGCTATACGACGGCCGCACGCTCGGCCAATGCGATCGCGCGGAGGCATGCGTCCTCAAACACTCTCGCGACGGCTGTTGGCGGAGAAGCGTTTGCTCGACCAGGTCGGCGAGCATTCATCGCGAGAGTCCGGCGAGCGACGCCATCGTCCAGCAGTCGGAGCACGGCAGCGCTCAAGGCTGCGTCACTGTCGGCGATCAGGCAATCCCGGTCTGGTGTGACGGGCAAGCCCTCGACACCAATCGAGGTTGTAGACGACCGGGCATCCCATCGCCATCGCCTCGTAGGCCTTGATCCGCGTCCCGCCTCCGACCCGCAGCGGGATAACGTATACGTCCGCGTCTCTCACGGGGGGCGGACGTCGTCGACGAATCCGGTGAAGGTCCATGCGAGCCGTCGGTCGCTCCGCGGCTGTACGAGGGTCGCGGCGGACTGTGACCGACCACCACCATCCTTGCCTTCGGTCGCACTCGCGTGATGAGCGGCCAGACGTCGTCCATGAAGTATCGAACGCCGTCGACGTTCGCGAGCCAGTCCATCGACCCCGTGAACACGATGGTGCCGCCGTCGGGCGGCACGCGCGCGCTACGTCTCGGAGAAGGAGAAATAGTCGAGGTCGACCCCGGTCGGAATCACGAAGACGCGGTCGTGACCACGGACGTCACGGAAGTGCGTGCCGTCACGCTCCGAGACCGCGACGACGGCGTCGAACCGCCGGGCAGCCGCGTGCTCGAACTGCTGCATCTTCCTCCCTTGGCTTCGCCCACAGCGCCCGATGAAACGGGTCAGCGGCGACCGCGGCGTGTCGACGGAATATCTCGGCTTCGACGTTGTGCGTAAACAGGACCGACGGCGCTTCAAGGCGCGCCGGCAGCAAGACGTCGAGTGGGGAAAGTCCGACACGACAACGTCCGGGCCGCGGGCCAGCTCGGCCGGCGAGCGCGTCGCACCCGGCCTCTGAACGATCACTCGCGACCGCGACCGGAACGGGCGAGAGTAGCGACATGTATCGCCCGATCTTCCAGAGCGGGCCACGCGGCATTCCGGCCAACCCAGGAAGCGGTCGCAGACGCGCCCTAGCTCGTCGGCGAACCGCCGTGAACCATCCGGCGGCTCGGGCGAGGCGAGGGTAATTTCGAACCGCCCGCCCTTCATGCCTCGAAGGATGTCTCGCGTCCGGATCTTGCCGCCGCTAGTCCGCGGGAAACAGGAATCGGGGCGAGACGAAGAGCAGCTTCTGGGTCTGGTCGAGCCACTGATGTCACCGGAGCTCATGTCGAAGCGACCGCAGCTCACGCGCTCGCTTCCGCGCGAGACTGGGTCATCGAGGGTCATGCCGACCGCCGCAACACCGCCGCGCCGGGGCATCGAGGACGTTGCGCAGAAAGCCATCGAACATCAAGAGCGCCCAGATCGGTCCGCTGAAATCGCGGACGCCCGACTCGTGCTGATCGACCAGTTGACGGACGTATGCATGTTGAACCAGCCGGTTCCGGCCAGGCGCTCGCCGAGCAAGGTCTCGCGCACGCGCTCCCGCAACGGCCCCCTGAACCAGCGTCGCCAGCGGGCACCGCAAAGCCCATCTTCGGCCGATACAGCACCTCCTCCGGGAAGGAAGGGTTCCATCGCCTTCTTGAACAGATACTTCCCTTCCCGCCCGCGCACCTTCACCGAGGTAGACAAGGTCGCGAGCCACTCGATCAGCGGGTGATCCATCAATGGTTCACGCACCTCGAGCGAGTGCGCCATGCTCGCGCGGTCGACCTTCGTATTGATATCGCCGACAAGATAGGTCTTCAGATCGAGGTACTGGATCAAGCGCCAGCGGGTCCTCGCGGTTCGCACGCGCCGCATGCCGATGGAAAACCTCCGATCGCGGAGTAGCCGCCGAGGTCCGCGCTGAGAGCGTTGCCGAAGAGCTGGCCGCCGCATCGTCTCGCGCAGGATCGAGACACCGTGGAAATAGGCCTCGACCGAGTTGCGCGCGAGCGCCTCGAACGTGGTCTTGGCCCGAAACACCCTCGGCGCCCAGTCGGCCTTGGGATACACCCTGCCCAGAAGCCCGAAGACCGGGCGACGGATCGACAGCGGCAGCGGGCGACGCGCATGCGCTCCTCGAGAAGGTGCAGCCAGTAACGCCGGTAGCCGCCGAAGTTCTCGTCGCCGCCGTCGCCCGAAAGCGCTACCGTCACGTGAGTGCGGGCGAGCTCGCATACACGGTAGGTGGGGATCGCCGAGCTGTCGGCATAGGGCTCGTCGTAGAGCCGGGCGAGCTCGTCGATCAAGTCGAAATCGTCACTCTCGACGCGATCGACGAAGTGGCGGGTGTGGTAGCGGTCGGCGACCATCTGCGCGTACTTCGACTCGTCGTACGCGGGATCGCTGAACGCGATCGAGCACGTGTTGACCGGGTCGTGCAGCGAGGCCCGCCATCGTCGCGACCACCGCGCTCGAGTCGACGCCCCCGGATAGGAACGCACCGAGCGGGACCTCGGAGATCAGCCGGAGTTCGACCGACTCGCGGAGCCGGGCGACAAGCTCCTCGCAGGCTTCGCTCCTCGTTGATCGTGCTGTCGAGCGTGAACCGCACGTCCCAGTACTCGGCCGGCTCGGGAAAGGGCGGCCGCGCCTGAGCTCAGCGTGTGCGCCGGTGGGAGCTTCTTCGCCATGGTGAAGATCGTGCGCGGTTCCGGCACGTACCCGAGCGCGAAAGTACTCTTCGACCGCGTACGGGTCGACGGTGCGCGCGAGCCCGCGGTGCGCGAGAAGCGCCTTGAGCTCTGAGCCGAAGATGAAGGTTCCGTCGTCGAGCAGGGCGTAGTAGAGCGGCTTCACACCGAACCGATCACGGGCGAGGAACAGCGTGTCCTGGTTGCGATCCCAGAGCGCGAACGCGAACATGCCGCGGAAGCGCTTCACGCAATCCGGCCCCCACGCTTCCCACGCGTGGACGATCACTTCGGTGTCGCTTTTCGTCCGGAAGATGTGACCGAGGCGGGTCAGCTCCGGAATGAGCGCCTGGTAGTTGTAGATCTCGCCGTTGAAGACGACGCAGACGCTCCCGTCCTCGTTGTAGAGAGGCTGCTGACCGGTCGACAGGTCGATGATCGAGAGCCGGCGATGGCCCAGACCGAGACCCGGCTCGAGGTGCACGCCCCCTTCGTCGGGCCCGCGGTGATGCTGCGATTCATTCATTCGCTCGATCAGCGGCCGCGAAACCTCTCGCTTTCCGATGGTGTCGAGCACTCCGACGATGCCACACATGGTTCGACCGCCTCGCTATGTTGTTCTGCCGACTATGCGGCACCCAGCCGCGCTGCAGCCCCGGCGGGTCTCTTCAGCACGTCGAGATATAGCCGCTCGTAGGCAGCCGCCATGCGGTCCAAGCTCAAGTCGCGCTCGGTGCGCCTGCGCCCAGCCTTGCCGTGGCGGCGTGCGACTGGCGGCGCGCGGAAATACTCGAGAACCGCCGCCGCAAGCGCGGTGCTGTCTGCAGCCCGTACCAGCCGGCCGGTGATGGCGTTCTCGACGAGGTCCGGATTTCCTCCCACATCGGTAGCCACCACCGGGAGCCCGCTCGCCATCGCTTCGAGGATGGTGTTCGAAATACCTTCCGCGAGCGATGGCAAGGCGAAGCAATCCATCCCGCGCATGATCTGTGGCACGTCGCCGCGCTCGCCTGGCAGCCAGGCCAGATCGCGAACTCCCGCTCGGTCAAGGATCTCGGCCGCCCGGGTCCGAAGCGGACCGTCGCCGACCATTACGAGTCGCATGCGCCGGCGCGCGGGAGGATCGAGCTCGACCGCCTGCACGAATGCTTCCGCGAGACTGGTCTGGTTCTTGACGGCCTGCATCCGGCCCACCGTACCGACGACCCACAAGCTTGGATCGTTGAACGGAGAAGCCCGGGACGGGCTCGCGGCCGCCTCTCGCGGGTCGGAACCGCTCGGTGTCGACACCGTTGCAGATATGGTCGATACGCGCCCGGGGGATGCCGACGCGACGCTCCAGGTAGGACTCGGAATGGCGGGAAAGCGCGACATATCGATGCACAAACGGGCGGTACAGTTGCCGGACTAACCGGTAGCGCTCGCTCTCTGCCGGCCAAATCGCCCACATCCCAGCCGTGCTCCCCGTGAACGCGTGCGGTGACGCCGGCCATCCATGCCGGAACCTGCGCCTCCAGGGCGGCCAGGTTGCGCGTGTGGACGATCGCTGGGCGTCGGTCGCGGAAGAAGCGGAAGACGCGAGGATAGAGCTTCAGCAGATGGCCTGGGCCCTTGCGCAGCGCAACGTATTCCACATCAGGTCGCTCGACGCGTTTGCAGAAGTCAGCGGAGATTTCTGTGAGTGCGAGGACCGCATGGCGCCAACGGTCCGCAGGCAGCCGGTTGATCAAGTTAACGATGCCGTTCTCGAGGCCCCCGGTGGTGAACGCGTGGACGACGTGAACGACGAGTTGCGGCGCGATGCTTGCCTTGAGACTCACCGCTCGCCGACCCCCGCAGTCGCGAGCATGCTATCGATCGACGAGCCCATCTCAGTGGCGAATCGGTCGAGGCGCTCTCCAGCCTTGGGAAGCGAATCGGTGCAGTCCGTATACAGCACGATCGCGGCCGAGCCGTCACCAGCGCCGGTGAGTTTGGCCAGCGCAAGCAACCCTTTCGCCACGTAATCGTTCGCTGTGAGTCGCCCGTCAATCCAGTAGAAGCGGCGTACCAGCAGGCGCTGCACCGGGCCGACCAGCTCGCTCGTCGGCGCGCCGATCACAGCCGTTCCCCATTGGAAATCACGCGGCCCTCTGTGGATCTCATGCCACGCCCGATTGGTGGAACCGACGAGAGTGTTCTCGGAGCTGACAAGCTCGCTACCTTGCGTCTGACCCCGGTAGTACGCGACATATACGCCCACGCTCCCCCAGACTTCCTTGTGAAAGCTCTGTTGAAGCTGCGCGCGCGACCCGACGAAGCGAGGCGACCATTGGGCGAGGCGCGCTTCGTCGGCTCGCCAGCCGGCGGCGGACGTGATCGGCAGCAGCTGAGCCGGTTGCCCGGTCGATTCGAGCGTCCCTGCGAGGACGGGCCACACCCCCGCGACGAGTACTGCCAGCACTGCGGCGAGTGGCGCGCTACCCGCACGGACGGCAGGCTCGACCGGGCTTAGGGCCGACACATCACGCGCTGCCGAACCAGGATTACCCTCCGCCTCCTCGCGCCAGAGCGATCCCATCCAGAACATCACGCCGATAACCAGCCCGAAGAAGACCCACCCGTAGATCAGGTGATCGACCCCCGCAGCGAGGCGGCCGCTGCTCAGGTGGCCCAGGATGACGATGAGGTAGGCACGCAGCCAGTTGGCGACGATCGGTACTGCGACAGCTACCGCGATAAAGGTCAGCCTGCGCCGCATACTACGGTAGGTGAGATACGCGTAGAGAGTGCCTGCCATCACCGATGCCGCGAGATAGCGTATGCCGCTACACGCCTCCACGACCGACCAGGATCCCGTTGGCAGGACGAAATGGTTCCCTTCACGGTAAACCGGAACTCCGGTCAGACGGAGTGCCCCGACCGTGAAGCTCGCAGTCCAGTCGATCAGCTGCGGCACCATGAACTCACCCACCGGCACCGCAAAGAACAGGAATGCCAGCGGGAATACGAGAACGCGCGTAACCGCCCTACCGAGGACGGTAAGGACGGTCGCCTCGATCGTCAGCACCAATGCGAACTGGGCGACGCTGGCGACACTCGCCAGCTCAGCGAGCAGCCAGCCGAAGCCGGCGGCGCCGACGGCTGCCAGTGCAGCGTAACAGGGCTCGATCTCGACCCTTGAGAGCGCGTCGCGGCTGCGCCATACGAGCCAGACGGCGATCGGCAGGACGGCCCAGCCATGGGCGAACGTGTCTGAGCGAGCCCAGATCTCGACAATGGACGCGGCAGTCTCGAGGTAAACCACCAGGATCGCAAGCAGCGCTGCGCCAAGAGCGAGCGCTGCCCGCCGACTCCGGTCGGCTCCTCGCTGCGCGGGCAGCAGCGCCATTCCTGCGTCGGAGAATGCCGCCCCCCGATTCATCACGTAACTCACGCGGGTGGACTAGCCGAGGTTTCGCACGATACGCGGTCCGAGCAGGTTCGCGATCGGAACCGGCAGGCGCCGCCACAGCGCAATGAATGCACGGTACTTCGGATTCAGCGGATTGTTCTCCGGAATTTTGCCGTCGCGCAGAAGCGCGTATTCATAGCTCAGCGGCGCCGGCTCGAACCCCCAGTTCTTCTTGAAATCGAATGACCCCGTTCCGCACTTGCTGCGTCCGAAGTCGAACACACGAAATCCGCGCTCGCAGGCCCGTCGCATCAGTTCCCAGTACTTGAAATCGTTCGCCGCAAGCTCGCGTGCGGCTATGGAGTCGCCCGCGTAGTAGGGCAGCACCTCGTCGCGGAAGTAGAAGGTCAGCACGCCCGAGACCGGCACGCCGCTCCCGTCCAGTACGGTGAGCACCTCGACATCGCGCCCGAACACGCGCTTCAGCGCCTCGAAGTACCGCTTGGGAAAGGGCGGGGTACCGTGCCGATGGACGTTGTCGGCATAGAGACCAAAGAATCGCTCGACCGTCTCGTCGATCTCGCTCCTCAGGCCGTGCTTGATCCCCTTGCGTACCATCGCGCGCTGCTTGCGCGGGATGGCCAGCATGTTCGCCTCGACGTCGCCAGCGATCTCTCTCCTAAAGGTGACGTAGAGATCCTGGCGCGGCCATTCCGGCTCGCGCTGGACGCGATTCCTCAGCTCTAGATGATTCACGCCGAGCTGGCCGGAGAGCTCGCGCGCCGCCGCATGCAGCGCCGGCACCGCAGCGGAATCTGTCGCTGCCACGCCGCCATACACCCCGAACGGCAGTGAGACGAGGGCGTGACCGAACAACAGGCTCTTCACTTCGGCTAGCGGCAGGACGCCGACGATCTCCGCCTCGCGCTCGGCAACGAAGTAGAACGTGCGGTGCCGGAACACGGACTCGATGAGTTGTTTCCAGCCCGCTTTATGGAAAAACGTCGCGTCCGGACAGCGCTCGACGAATTGATCCCACCGAACCAGGTCGTCGCGCTCAACGAGACGGACGCGCACCCCGACGCCCGTGCCAGCGCGGGGAGCCTCGGCGATGCTGAAGATCACGCCGCCTCCTGGAGGAACACGCGATCGACGCGATCCCAGTGGAAATCGCGCAGCAAACGGCGCAGGCGCCGTTCGGTGTAATGCAGATTCACGTAGTGCCGGAAGCGAGCCTTCGCGCCGACGCCTTGCACTCGCGGCTGGTCGGGATCGAGCTCCCAGGGATGGAAATAGAAGATGGCCGACTGCGCTTCCACCTCGTTCACCCGCTGGATGAGCCAGCGCGACATCGCGTACGGCATCAGACGGAAATACCCGCCGCCGCCCGCCGGCCAGTTTCGATCGAGGATGCGCGCCGTGGTGATCGGGACCTCCAGCAGGTCCGGGTGCGAGCGGTACGCGAACCGCGGGGCGTCGGGCATTCCGTAGTGGTCATGGCGGATCGGGTATACGCTCGAGCTGTAGCGGTAGCCAGCCTCGGCGATGCAATCGTGCGCCCATGCGGTGTCGACTCCGATCGAGAAGCTCGGCGCCCGATAACCCTTCACCTCCGCGTGTGCAACGTCCTCCAGGATCGTCTTGGCGAGATGAATATCAACGTAGAAACGCGTCACGCTCGAGCTCGTTCACCCGATTGTGGGCGTAGCCGTGGCTGGCGATCTCATGCCCCGCGGCTGCGATCCGCCGGACGGCCGTCGGAAAGCGTTCGGCGATCCAGCCGAGCGTAAAGAACGTCGCATGCTGGTGCGCCTCGTCGAGGAGCTCCAGAATCAGATCGATATTGCGCTCGACCCTGCAGGGCGTCGCGTCCCAGGTCGAGCGCGGGAACCAGGGTGAGAGCGCCCAAACCTGGAAGTAATCTTCCACGTCCACGCTGAGTGCGTTGACTACGACCCGACGGGCCGTGACAGGGACGCTCGCCATTCACGCCCTCTGCGTCGCGTGCCGCGCCGCGGTCCAGACCGCTAGGTCGGCGGCAATCCGATCTGCGGCATGACCGTCCCAGAGCTCGGGCGCGCGTCCGCGCTTGCCGCCACCGGCTCGAATCTCGTCGATAAGGCGCAGGGTGAGGGCTCCGTCGCGTCCGACGATGGTGTTCGTCCCCTCCTCGACCGTGATCGGTCGCTCCGTGCTGTCGCGCATCGTCAGGCACGGGACGCCGAGCGCGGTTGTCTCCTCCTGAATGCCGCCGGAGTCGGTAAGCACGAGCGCCGCATTCGACATCAAGCCGAGCATCTCCAGGTAGCCCTGCGGGGGGAGGACACTGATCGAGGGGGTGTCGAGCAGGAAGTGCAGCCCGAAACCATCGACGTTGCCGCGCGTGCGGGGATGGAGGGCGCAGACGAGCGGTAGCTTCGCGCTCGCCGCGCGCAAAATTTCGAGCGATTCACGGAGCGATTCCGGCCGGTCCACGTTCGCCGGCCGATGCAGCGTCACGACCCCGAACCCGTGTTCCTTTCGCACGGGCGCCGGGTCGAGCCCGGCTCGACGCAGCGTCTCCTCGGGCGGGACGGCACGAGGCAGATTCGCGCGTAGCGAATCGATCATCACATTGCCGACGAACCTGACGCGCTCGGCCGGGATGCCTTCGCGAGCGAGGTTCGTCGCCGCCGATCGCTCGGTGGTGTAGAGAAGGTCGGCAATCTGGTCGGTGAGGAGGCGGTTGACTTCTTCGGGCATCCCGCGGTCGAAGCTGCGCAAACCCGCTTCGACGTGAATCACCGGCACGCCTTTCTTCACCGCCACGAGGCTGCATGCAAGCGTCGAGTTGACGTCGCCGACGACGAGGACCGCGCAGGGCCGGTGCTGGTCCAGCACCGGCTCGAACCGGCGCATGATCTCCGCGGTCTGCACGGAGTGGGAGCCTGAGCCCACTTCCAGGTTCAGGTCGGGCGCCGGAAGCTGCAGGTCGGCAAACAGCTTGTCGCTCATCGAGGCGTCGTAGTGCTGGCCGGTATGCACGAGGACCGGCCGCGGTAACGCCGGGTGATGAGCGAACGAGGCGAGCAACGGTGCCATCTTCATGAAGTTCGGTCGCGCACCGACGACGCAAAGAATGGGCCCGACCGCAGGAGGGTATGCGCCCATCAGCCCCGCCGCGACCGGCTTTGCTGCTCGCGTTCGATCAGCGTATGCAGCAAGCTCACCGTCGTGCTGAGGAGTCGTTCCAGGCGCGTCACCCGCTCCTCGAGCTTGGCAAAGTCGCCGTCCGCGGCTCTCAGCTGACCGATGGGCACCGGAAGCCCGGCCGTGGGCCTCGCGCCCTGCGTGACCGATCCGACCTGAGACGTCACGATCTCGGGGCCAAGCTCCTTCCGAATCTCGTTCGCCACGGCCATCACATCGGCGGGCGCAACGGCGCGCCTTTCCGCGAGATAGCCCGCCAGCAGCACACGGTTGCAAACAAGATTGATCCGTCTCGGGATGCCTCCGGAGACGGCGTGGATCGCCTCGAACGTCTCCGGCTGGAAACTGGGGTTGCCCGACCAGGCGACATGCTTCAAGCGATGCTCTACGTAGGCTTGCGTTTCGGACCGGTCAAGGGGTCCGAGATGATAGGAGGCAATGACACGCTGTCGAAGTTGCTGCAGCTGCCCGCCGTGCAGGACCTGTCGCAACTCGGGCTGGCCGATCAGGAAGCTCTGGAGAAGCGCGCGGCTCTCGAGCTGGAAGTTCGACAGCATTCGCAGCTCCTCGACGGCCCGCGCGCTAAGGTTCTGCGCCTCGTCGACCACCAGGAGCGCCCGCCGGCGCTGCGGCACCAGTCCGACCAGAAATGCTTCGATGTTGCCGAGCAGCTCGGCTTTGCCGGCGGCGCGGGCGGGAACACCGAAGGCGGCCGCTACGGACTTCAACAGATCTTCGGCGTCGAGCTGGGTCGTGACGATCTGGGCGGCGACCACCTTCTCCGGATCGAGCCGCTTGAGCAGGCTGCGAACCAGCGTGGTCTTGCCGGCACCGACCTCTCCGGTTACGACGATGAAACCCTCGCCTTGATACAAGCCGTACTGGAGATACGCGTACGCGCGCGCGTGCCCGCGACTCGCGAAGAAGAACTCGGGGTCTGGATTGAGCTGGAAGGGCTTTCCTGTCAGCCCGTAGAACGCCTCGTACATGCGCGCGGCCTAGAACGTATGAAAGGCGCCGATGAAGACCGTGACCGCGTCGTAGTCGCCCGAAACATCGGAGTCGAAGTTCGTATAGTTCGCACCCGTGAACAACGTCGTCCTCGCGCCGACGCGCGTTCCCCCGGAAAGCTGCAGGAAGTTCGTCGTGGACTTCCCCGTAAAAGGTTCGCTAGCGATCGTGTTGAAACGGGTCGCCGTCGCAGAGACATTCGTCAGTGCCGTTAGCCGATGAGCGAATACCAGCGAGGCACCCCGTTGGGTGTTGTTGCTAATCGCGCCGAATGGGAGCGGAAGTGCTTCGCCGCTTGCCGCAATCGCTTCCGACTTGACATTGTAGACAGTGAACACGAGCGTATTCCGCGTGCCCGCGAAGTAGCCTATGGTCGCGGTCTGCTGCTCGGAAAGAGTTATCTGCTGGGTGTACACATTAAGGGGCGACTGCAGCTGGGAAGGGAGCCCTCGCTGCTGCAAGAACTGGTCGACCGCGGCGGCACGCTGGACAGGATCGGTAATGCGGGTCGCGAAAGCTGCGTCTACTAGTGCGGCGACGTTTCCGCCCGCCGGAACGGAAAAGAGCAGTTGTGGATACGTCGTTGCGGTCTTAGAGGCGTTCAACCCAAAAACCCAGGACGGACTGCGGTGACTTAGAGCCGCGAAGTAGGATCCACCGAAAAATCGTTCCTCCCAGCCTGCCGACGCGTAGGTGCGCTCGTCCGGGCGCCACGCAAAGCCGCCGCCGTAGATCGCGCCGCTGGATTCCGTGAAACCGCCCTCGTTATGCTCGTATCCGCCGGTCGCAAACAGCAGCCATTGCGGCGCCGGTCTGTAGTTCAGCGTGCCCCGCGCGAGCTCCATCGTAAGCGCGGGGGAGTCGTTCGAGAACCTCGTATAGGTTCTATTGGCGTCCGCCGACCAGCCGAATACGCGGATCGGGCTCTCGAGGCGGCCAATGAGGCGATTCGTGTAGGTAGAAGTGAATCCGGGGGTGTCGCTCGCCGCGCCGCTCAGATTGCTCCAGAAATTGTCGTCGCGGACGAGATACCGGATCTCTCCGGGCAAGATGCCGCGGAAGTACGGGCTAACGGAGTAGGCGTACGAGGTATACCGGTTGTCGGTAGCGCCGACCCCGCCAATCGGCTGTGGACCGTAAGGCGAGAGGAACTGTTGGCTGATGTTGATGGCCCCGTCGACAAAGAAGAAGTTTTCCAAGGCCTCGACGGTGCCAAGCAGGTTCGCGTATGGGTACACCGTCGTCTTCTCGTTCCCATCCGTATAGTAGAAGTCCTTGCACCGACGCGGTACCAACAAGCGTTGCTCTCGGGCCCGCACCTCTCACGCCGATCGCCGGCGTGAGCCCCAGGATGAAGCTGCCCTGCTCCTGTCCCCGCGGCGCGAGGTCGACATTGGTCGTGTATCCCGCCTGCGCGCTGATCGCCGGTCTGAAGGTCCAGCCTCTTCCCACACCGTCGCCAGGGCGCCCCATGCCGATGGCGGATCCCGGCAAGCCGTACCCCGTCCCCGCGCCGGTGCCGCCAGGGATGGTGCCGCCGAGCGGCGGCGACGCCCATTGCGCTTTCGCGCCATGGTTAACCAGCAGCGAGCCCGCCAGGAGAACGGCGGGTACCCATCGCTGGACCAGTACTCGGTTAGTCGTGCTGGGCATCATCCGAGGGGTCCTTGCCGCCGACGCGCGCTCAGCCCGTGTTCCGATACCGGTCGGAGCCGTAGTAGCCACTTCCGCCGGAACGGGTCGACTTGTTCAGCACGGTCATGACGATCGGGCACTGCTCGATCGTCTTCAATGCCTGCTTCACCGCGCTCACCGATGTCCGCTCCGCCTCGACCACCATGACGATCTGCCCCATGTGCGCCGCCAGCGCCGGCGACTCGGTGGTCAACAGCAGAGGAGGCGAGTCGAACACGACGATCCGGTCCGGGTATCGGGTTGCCAGTTCTTCGACGAGCCGACTCATCGCGTCGCTCGCAAGGAGTTCCGTCGCCCGCTCGTGCGGGCTGCCTGCTGGAAGCAGCGAGAGTTTCTCGACGTTCGTGCGCAGGATCACCTCGCTGAGATCCGCATCATCGCGGGTGAGGACATCCAACAAGCCGCGCGAGTCGGGAAGCCGCAGCATGCGTAGCACGGATGGCCTGGCCACGTCGGCGTCCACCAGCAACACGGTGCTGTCGAACTCCATGGCAATGCTCATGGCGAGATTAAACGCACAGAAGCTCTTGCCTTCGCCGGCCACTGCGCTCGTGACCATGACGAGATTCGCGCTATTCGGGGAGACACCGGATTTCCCCTGGACGTTCGCGATCAACGGGCGCTTGATGATCCGGAACTCTTGCGCGACAGGAGAGTGCGGCATGTCCGGGGCGACAAAGCCGTGGGCCGCGAGTGTCGGCAGATCGATCGTGACACGCTTCGACACGCCTGCCGATCGCCCGGTCCGTGGCGTGGGCTTGGCCACCGGCGAGGGCGCCACGCGGAACTCGGACACTGGCTCGTGACCCGTCGTCGCGTCGTCCGCTCGCCGGGAAGGATCAGCAATCCCATCGGGGACGTGGGCACCGGACCGCTTGAGTTCCTCCAGGCGCTTCGATGCTTCCTCGATCAGACTCACGCTGTTCCTCTATGCCGATGCGGTCTTCAAGGAGACAAGGATCATGGCTGCGCCGATTAGTAGGACCAGTCCGGCGACACTGCCCGCGAAAAGCAAGCCCCCCACCCGCCGCTTCTCGATCACCTGTGGGCTCGGAAGCAACCCAACGGTCCCGAGCACTGGTAGCTGCGTGAGCTCGCGGAGCGTCCGCGCATCGTGGAACGTCGGAACGATCTGGCTCGCGACGAGGCTCGCGAACCCACCGGCACCGAGGGCGATTAGAAGCACGATCGGTAGGAGCAGCATGCGGTTCGGGGCGACCGGATTCGGCGACACCGTCGGCGGGTCGATGACCTGGAAATCGGCGATCCCCGTCGCGTCCAGCTCGGTCGTCATGGCAGCAGACTCGCGCCGCCCCACCAGACTCTCGTAGTTCCGCTTCTGCACGTCGTAGTCGCGGTTGAGCTGCGCCAACTCCGCTTCGATCTCCGGGAACTGCTTCGCGGCCGCTTGCAACTGGCGGTAACGGCTCTCGAGCTCGCCTACTCGCCCGCGGAGGGAGGCGACGTTCGCCTCGGACTCTGCGAGCGCGACCTTGAGCTGCTGAAAGACCGGATTCGGCACCGTCAAAATCGCCGGCCCCTTCGACTGAGCTTTCGCCTCGGCCAACGATTTCTTCCGCGCATCCAGATCCTGCCGCCTCTCCCGCTCGAGCTGCGCGATGAGACGACGGGTGTTGGTCACGTCGGGATGCTCTTCCGTGTATTTCATCAACATATCGTCCAGGGATTTCTTGAGTGACTCGATCCGACCGTCGATCTCCGACGCATACACGCCGAACTGGCTCGAGCCTGATAGCCCAGGATCGGGCAGCGAAAGCGGATCCTCTGCGCTCACCTCGCGTTTCAGCGCGTCGCGCGCCTGCTCGGTGGCACGCAACTCGAGGCGAGCCTTGGCCAGCTCCTCACTGAGTGCCGACATCCTCGCGAAGTAGTCCTTGCCGTCGCCCATCAAGCCCATATGCTTCAGCTTGAATTCCTTCAGTCGGTTCTCCGCCTCGCCGAGTTTCCTTTCGTAGGCTTCGATCTGTTCCTCGATGAACCGGCGCGCGGTGTCGGAGCCCTTCCGCTTGTCGCCCATGCTCGACTCGACGAAAATCGATATGAGCGCCTGCACCACCCGCGTCGCCTCGGCTCGATCGCTGTTTCGATAGGTGATCGTGTACAGGTTCTCCCGACCGCTACTGCTGATCTTGAGCGTGCGTATCAAGCTGGCGATCAGAGCCTCATGCTCGGCGGACGACATGTCCCCGTGCTCGAGCTTCGCCATGGCGATAAGCCGCTCGACGTTCGGGCGACTAATCAGCGTCCGGCTCAGGATCCCGATCCGCTGCTCCACGTCAGGCTGCACCGCGAGACCGGACATCAGCGGCTTGAGAATCGACTGCGTGTCGACGTGAATCCGGGCGCTCGCCTCGTAGCGGTCAGGCGTCTCGAAGACCGCGACGCCGCCCACCAGTGCAACAATCCAGGCGACTGCCAGTCCGATCCACCGGCGTCGCCACATGCCGCGAGCAAGAGTGAGTACCTGGCGAAGGAGCTCTTCCACGATCAGTTCTGCCCGTTGCGGGCTAGGCTAGGTTCGTTGTGTTCGCTCAAGGTGGGCAATCCCTCAAACAGCCTAGAACCAGCCTCGCGGGATGATCAGTACGTCACCCGGGCGCATCTCGACGTTTGCGGAAACGTCGCCGCGCTTGACCAGGTCCGACAACCGGACCGTGTACGGCTTGTTGCCCTCGGACCCGCGAAGGAGCACCGCACGGTTGCCATCGGCGAAATCGGTCAAGCCGCCGACGTTGATCATCACGTCCAGAACCGTCATGTTCTGCCGGTAGGGAATCGCTGCTGGTTTCTGGGCCTCCCCAACGACCCGGATTTGCTCGGTCTGCGCACCGGCGACGCTAGTAACGATCACCGTCACAACGGGATCGCGGATGTACTTCGCGAGCGCCTTCTCGATGTCGCGGGCAAGCGTCGCGGGATCTTTCCCGAGAGCGGGAAGGTCCTCCACCAGCGGTGTCGAAAGGCGACCGTCGGGCCGCACCGGAACCGTGACCGAGAGCTCTGGGTTGCGCCACACTGCAATGTTTACTTGGTCGCCCGGCCCGATAAGGTAGCGATAGTCGGACGTTCCCGTGGAAGCAGGCGCCGGGGGGTAGGTCGAGGTCGCGCACCCGGCGAGGAGAGTCGTCAGCATGGCCCAGATCCAAACCCGGCAGCTGCGGCGGGCTGAGACAGCGGCGAGCAGGTTGCGCATGACTCATCCTTTCATCTTTAAATCAATGGGTAATACCATACACTTCAGAGCGCAGCTTTAACAAGCCGCACGGGATTGTAGCTGGCTCGCGCATCGAGGACGCAGCATCACTGAATCGGCGGGTCGCTCGCGGAGGAATAATGTCCCCCTGTGACAAAGTTTCACGGGCCGTTCGATCGAACTCCGCCCGACGACGGAGGTCGTGAGGCGCGTCTCCTGATAATAGGATAGCGGTCCGCTTGGGGAGCGACGCTCAGCCATCGCCGGGGCGCAGACACACTGATCACTAGGCAGTCTACAGTGCTCGTGTCTGCGCCTCCAGCGCCCTCCGGCGGCGGCGTGCTCGCCACGCTCGAGCGGTCTTCAGGGGCATCACGACCCACGACAAGTAACCAAGCAAGAAGGCGCCTAGCAGCCAGAGCCAGCCGCCGTACTCCCCCAGGAAGCCATGAGCGCGGAGTCTCCCAATACTGCGCTCGTCGTGCGTGTCCACGCCTGCCTTTTCCGGGAAAAGACGAAAGGGTTCGCTTGGTCTGCGCCAAGTGGGCCCGGCGGGTTCGAGCTGTCGGTCCTTCGGGGCAAGCTGCCGCCGGACGTCCTGCAAGCTCCTCTCGAGCACAGCGATACGTGCTTCCGCCTCTGCCAGGGTCTCCTGCAACGCCGCTCGGTCGTCCCCGTACGCCGGAGCGCCTGCGCCAGTCGACTTCCGCTCCTCGGGGCTTGTGAGCCGCAGTCGATCCCTGGGTCCGGTCGGCGCGTCGGGAGGGTCCGCAGCGATGAGCGCGTCGTTCTCATGTGCGAGGTCTCCCTTCCGGGACGCCTGGTGGGCGCGAACGGTCTGCTGGGCTTCGGTTCGTCCGATAGCTCTCACCTCGTCTTCCGGCGGAAGCACCAGGACTGCGCCCGCACGCAGCCGGTTCATGTTGCCACCCGCGAACGCCTGCTGGTTAGCGCGGTAGAGGGCGACGAGCATCTGCTCGACTGTCGCGCCGGGCAGCATGGTCGCTCGGGCGATACCAGCGAGAGTATCGCCCGAGCTCACAACGTAGGGGCCGTCCGGTAAGGGGGTCCCCCTTGGGCTTGGGGAGTTCGGAGAAGAGGGCCCGACGGGCGATTGCTGCCGTTGCGGCGTCATATCGACACGGGGCACGAGCAGTGCGGGCATGGCGGCCGAGCTGCGATCCGAGCGCTCTTCGAGCAGAAACGGGTACTCTCGCACGACGGCGCCTGCAGGCGAGTCGAGCTGCACGAGGACCTGCATGAAAGGGACGTCGATCGGGGTGTTCGACCTCAGGGCTACCACGTAGCGGCGGCCGGACCGGACCTCCACGCTGACGCGCAGCGCGTCGAGCACCGGTGAGGGCTCGAGGTTCGCCCGCCAGAACACCTCCGGTGGCGGAATCCGGGCTCGCAGCGACCCCGCCTCGCCCGGGCGCACCGAGAGGATCTCGATCTCCGCGTGCAGCGGCTCGCCGACGCCCGACCGAACCGTGAGCCGGCCCAGATCCGCGGCCGAGGCGAGCACCGGGGCGAACAGGATCAAGGCGAGAGGGCGGGCAAAGGCCATCGAGGCAATTGTGCCCCTTCCCGGCCGCGCGAAGCCGAGTCGAACGTTCCGTGCCCCGCGGTCCTACGTCAGCGCTCGAGTTGGAGCGCTCCCCATCGTAGGTCGACGCGTCCAGCCGTCGACGCCTGATGTCGAACGGATGTATCCCGTCGACGCCAGAATCGACTGCGTCAATCGCCGCGTCCAGGTCGTGCCCGGCCGAAAGAAGGCCCGAGCGTCCTTACCGGATGATCTGATTCAGCTCGAAGATGGGGAGAAGGATAGCAAGCACAATGATCAGCACGATCCCGCCCATGGCGAGGATGAGCAGTGGCTCGAGCAGTGCGACGAACGCATCGATACGCCGCTCGAGCTCGCGCGCCTGTTGCTGAGCCGTGCGTTCCAACATCTCGCCAAGCCTGCCGCTCGCCTCACCACTCGCGATCATGTGCACCATGAGCGGGGGGAAAAGCTTCGATACTCCGAGCGCGCGCGACAGGCTCGAACCTTCCTGCACGCGCGCGGCCGCTTCCGCCAGCGCCGCTCGCATCGGCAGGTTCGACACCACCCCGGCGCCGGCACGAAGCGCGGTGAGGAGCGGCACGCGGCTGCCGACGAGGATCGCGAGCGTGGCGGCGAGCCGCGCGGTATTGAGACCGCGATGGAGCGGAGCGATCACCGGAACCCTGAGCAGCCAGCGGTGCCAACGCGCACGCGTTGCGGGCACCGCCAGCGCTGCACGCACCCCGATCGCCGCCGTCGCAAGCGCAAGGAGCACGAAGATTCCGTATCCGCGGAGGAAGTCCGACAACGCAATCAACGCGCGGGTGAGAAACGGGAGCGCCTGGCTGGTGTTCTGGAACACCTGCACGACCTGTGGCACCACGTAAACGAGCAGCCCCGTAACAACCGTGACGGCCACGATCGTAACCAGCGCGGGGTAGATGAACGCAAGCAGCGCCTTGCCGCGCAGATGCTCGCGCTCTTCAGTGTAGTCGGCGAGCCGACCAAGGACCTCGGCCAGCCGACCGGAGCGCTCGCCGGCCTCGACCAGCGTGAGATAGAGCTCGGGAAACGCCAGTGGGTGATGCGAGAGCGCACGCGCGAGGGATTGGCCGGCGAGCACATCACCGCGTACGCCCGCCAGAAGCTGGCGTTCCGCGTCGCGCTCGGACTGCTCGATCAACGCATTGAGCGCCTGCTCGATCGTGAGCCCGGCGGCGAGCAGCGTCGCGAGCTGACGCGTCACAAGCGCGAGCGCCCCGGCGCTCAGACGCCTGCGCCCGAGCGATAAGGTGCGGGCTGCGCCCGGCTCCTTCGCGGAGAGCGGAGCGACCTCCACCGGCAGCATCCCCTGCTCGCGCAACTGGGCCCGCGCCTGGCGCGGGCTGTCCGACTCCAGCACGCCGCGCCGAACCTTGCCGTCGGGCGCTAACGCTTCGTATCGATAGCCGGACATCAGAAGACCTTAACGCAGGCGGGGCACACCAAGCACTCGCCGTCCTCTACATTCTTCCGGCGTTTCGTGTTTCCACCGTATCATTCCTCAGCGGCACGGGTCACGCGCAGCACCTCCTCGAGGGTGGTGTCACCGCTGCCTACCCACCGCAGGCCATCTTCGCGCAGCATCGTCATCCCTCGCCTCAGCGCGTGGTCGCGGAGTACGCTCTCGGCGACGCTCTCGTGGACCAGTCGTCGCATCTCCTCGTCGACCAATAGCAGCTCATAGATGCCACTGCGTCCGCGGTAGCCCGTCCCCTTGCACTGCGGGCAGCCCGCAGCAGTGTAGACCGGCCGCTCGCGGAGATGCCCGGGCATCGCCGCAGCTTCGCCAGGCAAAAGCGTCCCCGGCTTCCTGCAGTCGGGGCAGAGCTTACGCACGAGCCGTTGCGCGAGCACGCCGAGAAGCGTGGATGCAAGCAGAAACGGCTCGACTCCCATGTCGATCAGGCGGGTCACAGCGCCGGCGGCGTCGTTGGTGTGGAGCGTGGCGAGCACGAGGTGCCCCGTGAGGCTTGCCTGCACGGCGATGCGGGCCGTCTCGAGGTCGCGGATCTCGCCGATCATCACCACATCCGGATCCTGGCGCAGGATCGCGCGCAGGGCGCGAGCGAACGTCATGTCGATCGCCGGGTTCACCTGTGTCTGACCGACGCCGTCGAGATCGTATTCGATCGGGTCCTCGACGGTCATGATGTTGAGCTTGTCGGCGTCGAGGCGGGACAGCGCAGCGTAAAGTGTCGTCGTCTTGCCGGAGCCGGTGGGCCCGGTTACAAGCACGATGCCATGCGCCTGACGCGTGAGCTCGCTCACCTTGTCGCGCGTCGGATCGCTCATGCCGAGGCTGGTGAGCTCGAGCCGCCCCTGCTGCTTGTCGAGTAGCCGCAGTACCACCCGCTCGCCGTGGCCGGTTGGCAATGTCGAAACGCGCACGTCTACGGCCCGGCCGGCGATGCGGAGCGTGATACGGCCGTCTTGCGGGAGTCGTTTTTCGGCGATGTCGAGGCTCGCCATCACCTTGACACGCGAGACAAGGGCGGCGTGCAGTGCGCGCGGCGGTTCGAGCACGTCGCGAAGTGTTCCGTCGATGCGGAAACGCACCAGCGAGCGTCCCTCAAACACCTCGATGTGGAGATCGGACGCGCGCTCTCGCAGCGCCTGGGTGAGTAGCTCGTTGATGAACCGGATGACCGGTGCGTCGTCCTCGGTCTCGAGTAGGTCGGTGATCTGGGGCAGCACCTCGGCGAGGCTCTTGAGGTCCACCTGCTCGGAGAGATCGTCGATCATCGCGGCGGCGCCCTGCGCGTCGCGAGTGTAGAGCTGCGCCAAGCGCCGCTCGAATAGCTCCGGTGCGAGCATCAGCGTCTTGACGGGCTCGCCTAGCGCGCGCCTCGCCTCGCTGATCGCTCCTGCGCTCACGCCGGGTCGCACCCAGAGCTCCACGATGTCCCCGACGCGCCGCGCGGCGATCACGCCTTTGGCGCGTGCGAAGTGGTAGGGCAGCGCGCGGACAAAATTGGTGTCAAGTTGCGCGGCGAAAACCGTGGACGGGCCCCCGGCCTGGGGCACGGGCGCGCGGCTGCTCATTGGGACGGCGCAGGCTCGGTGGTTTCGCGGGGGATCGGCGCCGATGGCGCCACCTCGGCAGGAGCAGCGGGCGCAGGCGCCGCGGGCGGGCGGTACGGCAGCGGCGCGTACCCGGGGGCAAGCGGTGCGACTTGGGCCGGCAATTCCGGGCCATGCATCGGTGGGAGTGGAGGTCGGTCAGGGGCCTGGATCGCGCCTTGTATCCCCCGGATGATGTCGTAGCGATCCGTAGTCAGGCCCGCACTGGTCGGGGCGTCCCGGACCACCACCGGCCGCAGGAAAATCATGAGATTGACCTTCTCGCGTTTGCGCGTGTCGTAACGGAACAGCGCTCCGAGCACCGGGAGCTGCCCCAGCACGGGCACCGACTGCACGCCGGTCTGCACGTCGTCCGATATGAGCCCCCCGAGCACGACCATCTGGCCGTCATCGAGAAGCACCTGCGATTCGAGCGAGCGTTTGTTGAGAATGATGCCGCTCGGGTTCAGCGCGTTGAAGATGCTTGAGACCTCCTGGTAGATCGCCATCTTGACCAGCCCGCCTTCGGCGATTTGCGGCCGCACCTTGAGCGTAACGCCGATGTCGCGGCGCTCGAAGGTTTGAAAAGGGTTGGTCGCGCCGGCGCCCGCCCCGGCAAGAGTGAAGCTGCCAGTGACGATCGGGATGTTCTGGCCCACCTGAATCTTGGCTTCCTCGTTGTCTAGCGTGAGCAGCGTCGGCGTGGAGAGGATGTTGGCGGTCGAGTCGGTCTCGAGCGCACGCACGAGCGCTGCAATGTTGAGGATCTGCACTCCGGCGAGGGTGATGCTGCCGCGGATCAGGCCGAGGCTCAGGCCCTGGCCGATCGTCGCCGGATCACGCGATATCTGGCCGATGTTCGCGCCCGTCGCGTTGTTAAAGTTCTGCAAGCCGAAGCCGGTCGTCGCGTTGGTGGTGCCCGCGCCCGAGGGAATCGCCTGCCACTGGATGCCGAACTCCGCCGCCTTGTTGGCGGCGATCTCGACGATCAGCGCCTCGACAAACACCTGCGCGCGACGCGCATCGAGCTTCTCGATCACTCCGCGCAGCGCGTTGTACACCGCGTCGGGGGCGATGATGACGAGCGAGTTCGTCTCCGGGTGCGCCTGTACCGAGGCCTGCGCGAGCGCCCCGGTCGACGCCGTTGGCGCCCCGGTCGCGCCGGCGGCTGGCTGCGGGGCTGGCGGCTGACCGGGCGCAGTCTGCGCCGCCGTCCGCTGCTGTGCCGGTTGCCCGGTGATGATGGCGCGCAGCGCCTCGGCGAGCCGATCGGCCTGCGCGTTCTTAAGATACACAACGTGAATGTTGCCGCCCGCGGCCGTCGGAAGATCCAGGCTTTCCGCGAGCTCCCGGATGCGCTTGGCGAGCGCCGGATTCTCGACCCGCACGAGGAGGCTGTTCGTGCGCGGATCGACGCTGACCGCCACCCGCGGCGGCGCGCCCGGGGCCCGGCGGCTGCGCCGTTTCCGGCATCAACCGCTGCACCGCCTGGCCGACGTCCAGTGCCGCAGCGTAGCGCAGTTTGATGGTCATCAACTGCGATGGCGCGGGCTGATCGACGGTAGCAATCACCTTCCGGATGCGTTCCAGGTTCGAGGCGTAGTCGGTCACCACTACCATGTTCGAGCCAGGGAAGGCGTTGATGACGTTGTTCGGCGTGACGAGGGGTCGCAGCGTCTGCACCAGTTGCTGCGCCGACTCGTAGGAAAGCTGGAACACCTCCGTGACGACCTGGTCGCCGCGTGCGCGGCGCGGGTCGCGCGCACCGGCATAAAACTTCGCGTCGGCTTCCGGAACGATGTTTACGTAGCCGAGCTCGCCGCCGACCGCAGCAAATCCCTGCACCCGCAGTGCCGAGAGCAGGATCGGAAACACCATGTTCCGAGGCACCGGCCGCGGGGCGATGATGTTCACCGTCCCCTGTACGCGCGGGTCGACGAGGAAGTTGCGCCCGGTGATCTCCGAGACCGCCTTCACCACCGCATTGATGTCGGCGTTCACGAAGTTGAGCGTGACCGTGTCTTCGCTATTGCCTGGCTGGACGACCGGCGCAGCCGACTGAGGCTGCTGCGCTCCCGGCTGAACCTGCTGCGCCGGCGCGGCTGCGCCCACCAGCATCGCCGCGGCGGCGAGCAGCGAGCGCAAGCGCTGAAGATTCTGTCCCATGGTCACACCCACTGTCGGCTTCGCATCCCGGCGCACGTCTCACTCACGCTATTGCCCCCCCACGGCGATCGGAAAGACCGTCC
>CAWGCC010000035.1:0-3503 GCA_963820965.1 uncultured beta proteobacterium
CAAGGAAGCGTCATAGGTTTCCGGCGAGTCGCCAGGCTGCTCCTGATGACAATCTGACAGTGAACAGTCGCCGTCTCCGACGTCTGATGCAGTGCGGCTCGCAGCGTTGCTGGCGGCCATGCTGGCCGTGAGCGTGTGGAGCGTGGTGCGCACGCCAGTCGAGCCCGCGACCTCGCCGCTCGTCATCAATGACGTGACGCAACTGAACCCGGTTAGCGTGAGCCGGGTCGTCACTCCGACAACCACGGAAGAAATCATCGAAGCGGTCACAGGTCACGCCGGCGCAATCTCGATCGGCGGCAGCCGCCACAGTATGGGAGGCCAGACCGCGACGACCGGGGCCCTCCAACTCGACATGCGCCGCTTCAACCGCATCCTCGCGTTCGACTCGGTCGCGCAAACGATCACGGTGCAATCGGGCACCACGTGGCGGCAGATTCAGGCGCGCATCGATTCGGCGAACCTCGCCGTGAAGATCATGCAGAGCTACGCCAACTTCACGGTCGGCGGGTCGCTCTCGGTGAACGCGCACGGACGGTACGTCGGCCTCGGGCCGCTCGTGAGCTCGGTGCGCTCGTTCCGCAGCTCGTGCTCGCCGACGGCCGGGTCGTCGACGCCCAGCCGGGACGCGGAAGGCCGCGAGATCTTCGGCGCCGCGATCGGCGGATACAGGGGCCATCGGCGTCATCGCCGACGTGACGCTCGATCTCGTGGAGAACGTGCGCGTGCGGCGAAGCGATCGCACGATGAGCATCGACGCGTTCCCCCGCTTCTTCGCCGACAACATCGCTGGCTCGAAGGACGTCATCTTCCACAATGCGGACATCTACCCGGCCCGGTATCGTTACCGTACGCGCGATCTCGTACCGAAGACCGACGATCCCGTGACGGACTCCGAGCGTCTCGTCCACTCGGCAAGGCGTATCGGCACGACGCGCCTCGGCGCAGTGGGTCGCTCTCGGACCTGCCGGGCGGCAAGTTCCTACGCCAACGCATCATCGATCCATTGCGACACATAGGCTCGCCGGTAGTTTGGCGCAACCACGAGGCGAGCCTGGACTAGCCAGGAACTCGAGCCCGACGTCGCGCGCGGGATCGACGTACGTACTCCCAGGAGTATTTCATCCCCACCGCGCGATTCGGCGAGTTCGTGCCGGTCATGCGTGCCGTGCTCGCGCGACACGATCCCAACATTCATCAACATCTCGATTCGTCACGCTCACGAGTGACCACGACGACGCTCATGAGCTTGGGCGCCGCCAGGACGTCTTCGCGTTCGTGATCTACTACAAGCAGGGAACACCGACACAGCGAGCCAGCGCGAGGTCGGCGTGTGGAGCCGCGAGCTGATCGACGCCGCGTTGGCAGCCGGCGGCCGGTACTACCTGCCCTACCAACTCCACGCCACCGAGGAGCAATTCGTCCGCGCCTACCCGCGCGCTCCTGAATTCTTCGCGCTCAAGCGGCGAGACTCGCGGAACTGCTCTTGTCTGCGTCGGCGCTCAGTGCTAGTTTGAGGCGGGCGTGCAGGGCGCCTCCCGTCCGCGGACAGGACTGAGTCCACCTGATCAGGTCGTCAGACGTTCGGACGTGATCGCCGAACCTCCTTGCCCGACGCCAGCGGACCACGGGCTCATTCAAGGAGGCTCGTCATGCCCGTCCGCCGCTTGCCCGTCCGCCCCGATCTCGAACAGCTTCATCGTCAGGCCAAGGAACTCCTCCGCGCCATCCACGCCGGCGATGCGGATGCGATCGCCGAATTGCGCGAGCACCATCCCGAATCGATCGACCCCTCTGCCGCGAAGCTGGCCGACGCGCAGCTCGTGCTCGCACGAAGCTACCAGCGCGTCGAGCTGGACGAGGCTCGTCCACGCGGTGCAGCTCGCGGACGCGATCTGGCGCGATGACCTCGACGAGGTCCGCGCGCTCATCACGCGCAATCCGGCGCTGATCCATGAGGATGTCCTGATTCGCACCGACAGCAACTGGGGCCCGCCGATGACGTACGCGGCGAACCTTGGCCGCGACCGCATCATCCGTCTCCTTCACAGCCACGGCGCCAAGGACCTCGAGTCGGCGGCCGGACGCGCCGCGCTCCAGGGCAAGACCGACACGGTGCGCATGATCTACGACCTGGCGGGGCGACCGTCGCTCGAGAAGTTGACGCTCGCCGGTCCCGCGTACACGCTGAGCGTCGAAGGCACCGCTGTCCTGCTTCACGCTCGGCGCACGCGTCGTCGGGCCCGAGGGTGTGGACACGAACACCATGGAGCACCTCCTCGGGACCGACAGCCGGAACCCGCCCGCCAAGCATCGCATCCTGGAGATGTACGTCGAGCACGGCTTCGAGCCTCCCGACACGCCGGTGATGGCGCTCCATCGCGGACGCATCGACCTGCTCGAGGCGCACCTCGCGCGCGACCCGGATCTCCTCACGCGCACGTTCGACATCGCCGACGTCTTCCCGCTCGCCCCTGCCTGCGCCCGGGAGCCGTACACCGCTCAGGGGACGCCGGTGCACGGGACGACGCTCCTCCACATCGCCGCCTACTTCGACGAGCTGGAGATCGCGGAGTGGTTGCTCGACCGGGGCATGGATCCGGACGCGCGGGCGGCGATCGACGCCGACGGCTTCGGCGGCTACACCGCGCTCTTCTCGACGGTCGTCTCGCAGCGCAACTTCTGGGTCAACTACGGCAAGGGACAGCCGGACGAAGCGCGCTTCACGCGCCTCCTGCTGGACCGCGGCGCCGATCCGAACGTCCGGGCGTCCCTCCGGGCACGCCTCGAGGAGGGACACGGCGGCGGACCGCTTCGCGAGTATCGCGACGTGACGCCGCTCGGCTGGGGCGAGCAGTATCACGCGAAGATCTTCGTGAGCCGGGAGTCGCTGCGGTTGATCGAGGCGCGGGGCGGCGGTCGCTGACCTATCGGCTACTGGTTTAGTAGAATCGCAGCCGGCCACTGATCCGGTCTAACAGGCGAATGGAGCCGACGGGCCCGCGGTCTTGTGCGATTATGTCCCCGCGGGCCCGCAGTTCATTCGCAGTCGTTCGGCGGACGGAGTGGAGGTGTCGGTGAGTCCGGAAACGTCGACGGCAAGCAGGAGGCGCCACGTGCGGTTCGCCATCGGGACTCTCATGGGCACCGCATGGCTGACGTTGTGGGTGTGGCTTTTCGCCTTTTCGTACAGCGACTCCTACTTCCGATACAGTCTTTGCTCTCGCGTGCCGGTGTTCGCGGCCGCGATGCTTGGCGCGATGTTGGTGCCGGCCGGCGCATTCCTGGTGTGGCGCAGGTTTGACTCGGTGCTTGGGGTCGTCATCGGACAGGTTGGTGTCTCGGTCGTGAGCCTCGTGCCGTTGGCGGTGACGGCAGGTCTGCTTGCCCGCGTACCCGGGCCTTGCCACCTGTCCGGCGACGACGCGATGGGAGCTGGCATCGACTTCATCATGCTGTCTGGAGTTGCGGCAGCGGCCATCGCAGTGCTTGCGGTTGCAGGA
>CAWGCC010000036.1:0-183047 GCA_963820965.1 uncultured beta proteobacterium
ATCTGCTTGACGCCGAAAGAGACGGAACGATCCTGTCGCGCGTCACCGATAAAGCAGCACGGCTTCCCGCTCTTCGCCCCACGCATCCTCATCGGGGCGCACGAGCGCGTCGAGGTCGGCCGCGGTAGCCGCGGGATCGTCCACCCAGGTTCGCAGCAGCTCGCTGCCGTTGATCACATCGATTGGGAGACGGCCCTGTTCGTACTCGTACGGAAAGTCGCGCCACAACTTGTACTCGGGCCGCAGCGCGCGTAATGCCTTGAACGCGAGAGCGATGAGCCGCCACGGGCGAAATGCGTCGTGATCGTATTCCCGGCGCCGGCAATGTACAGAGCGGCAGCCAGCGAAGTCGGCAAGACGTCCGTCGACCGCGCTACCGGGCCGGTGGCGGTTTACCTCCGACAAGCCGACTTCCCCAGAGGCTGCCCTAGCCGGTTCCAAGCAGCGCCTTGCTGGCGGTCGACGTCAGCAGGAAGAGGCGTTGGGGTCGGCTGGGAAAGGGCAGGAAGCCGAACGCGCGATAGAAGGCGGCTGCGCCGTCGTCCTTGGCGTCGACCACGATCGCGAACACGGCGACGGACTGTCCGGCACCGAGAATGCGCCGGACGGCGTCGGCGAGGAGCAACTCACCCACGCTGCGTCCGCGTGCGCGCTCGCCGCGCCCCAGTCGACCGATCAATGCCGCGGGAATTGCTTCGTAGCGGGGCAGCTTCCTGGCGATCTCTTCGGGCAGATCTTCAATCGCAAGCGTGTACGTGCTGAGGCTGTAGAAGCCGACGACGCCCAACTCGTCGTCAACGGCCACAAACACTCGCGCCACGTTGCGCTTCTCGTCCTGGCTCGCCCGGTGGTGGAACCAATCATCGAGTTCCTGCTGGCCGCACGAGAACCCCGCCCGGTCGTGGCGCTTGCCGAGCGGCTCGATCGTTATTCCCAAGGGGGATCAGCCGAACAGCTCGCGGTGGCGCTTCAGCGCGGCGATGAGCCGCTTCGAGGGCTCCGGTGGGCTCCGCACCGCATCGAGGAAAGTGTCACGGTCCGCGCCGCGCAGCACCATCCGCTCGTGCTCCTCGAGCACCCGACGGGCGCCCTCGTACGCTAGATCGCCGGCTGCCAGTCCGGTAACGGAGACGGCCCGCTGGATGATCTTCTTCGCTGCCGGCGCGAGCCGCAGTTCCATCCGCTCGGTCTTGAGCTCTCGCTGCCCTTGCGGGCGCTTGCGACGAGTCACGGTTGCCATGGCACCTCCCGCGGCTAGAATGTACGGCGTAATGCCGTGCATTCTGGCAGAGCCCTGTTTCGACCGGCAACCCGCGGCGCGTTGCCCTCGGCCGCGCTTGTGCTCCACTTGTGCTCCCGCAAGTCAGAGGTATCGGGTTGCCCGGTTGGCCATATAGAGGGCGAAGAACTCGCGATACTCACGCACGGAAAGCGGCTTGACGAACATACGAATATTCGTATAATGCGGTCATGAAGCCGGTGCGCTTCATGGGAAGCGCGAAGGACGATCTCTCCGCGTTCCCGAAATCTGCGCGCGCCCGTGCAGGTTATGACCTGTTCATGGTGCAAGTCGGACGCGACCCCGACGACTGGAAGCCGATGCCCACGGTTGGGCGAGGTGCGTGCGAGGTACGGGTGAGAGACCAGGCGGGGGCGTTCCGGGTCGTCTATGTCGCCAAGTTCGAGCACGCGGTGTACGTCTTGCACGCATTTCAGAAGAAGAGCCGGAAGACTTCGCCTTCGGACTTGAAACTGGCGAGACAGCGCTACCGGGACGCACAAGCACTCACGAAAGGTACGAGCCGTGGCTAAGAGAGTGACTGAATCGAGCGGCAACATTTTTCTGGATCTGGGATTTCCGCCCCACGAGGCGGAAGTGATGCTGCTGCGCGCGAAGCTGGCGGAAGCTCTGCGTGTCTGGATGGAGCGGGAGAGGCTGACCCAAGCGGGGGCTGCGAAGCGCCTGGGGATCTCGCAGCCGCGCGTGTCGGAAATCGTGCGTGGCAAGGTTGAGCTGCTTTCGCTCGACTACCTGGTGGGGCTGTGCGCGAAGGCGGGGATGCCGGTCGGCGTGCGGCTAGCGGCGTGAGGCGAAAGTCACCGGGCTATCGACCGATCGACGCGAACCCCTAAACCCTTCGCACGGCTTGGTTCGCGGCGGTGATGGTCACGCCAGGTTGAAGGGCAGCTGGCGCAGCGGCTTGCCGGTCAGCCGCGCGATGGCGTTGGCGAACGCCGGCGCCAACGGCGGCAGGCCGGGCTCGCCCATGCCGGTCGGCGGTTCGGCGCTGGGCACAATGTGGACATCAAACTCGGGCATGTCGGTGATGCGCGCCACCGTGAAGTCGCCAAAGTTGCTCTGCTCGACAACGCCGTCCTTCAGCGTGATGGCCGAACCTGGCAGGCACATCGACAGGCCCATGACCGCAGCGCCCTGCACCTGCGCTTCCACGCTGCGCGGGTTGACCGCGAGGTTGCAGTGCACGCCGGCGGTCACGCGATGCAGCACCGGCCGGCCGTCCCGCACCGAGGCCTCCACCACATAGGCCACCACCGAGTTGAACGACTCGTGCACCGCCACGCCCCAGGCACGGCCGGCAGGCAGGCGCTTCTTGCCGTAGCCGCTCTTGTCCACCGCCAGCTGCAGCGCGGCGCGGTGGCGCGGGTGCTTGTCGCCGAACAACCGCATCCGGTAGGCCACCGGATCCTGCTTGGTGGCGCGGGCGATCTCGTCGAGCAAGGTCTCCATCACGAAGGCGGTGTGGGTAGAACCCACGCTGCGCCACCACAGCACCGGCACGTTGACCTTGGGGTGGTGCACCGTCAGCCGCATCGGCAGCGGGTACGGATCGCGCATGCCCTCCGTGGCCGTGGCGTCGATGCCGTTCTTCACTTGGAATTCCCCGAACACCGTGCCCGTGGTAATGGACTGGCCGACGATGACGTGGTCCCAGGCCAGCACCTGGCCGCGTTCGTCGAAGCCGATGCGCGCGCGGTGCAGGTGCATGGGGCGGTAGTAGCCGCCCTTGATGTCGTCCTCGCGGCTCCAGAGCGTGCGCACCGGCGCGTTCAGGCCGGCGGCGCGAGCGGCCTTGGCGATCTCGCAGGCCTCGACCACGTAGTCGCTCGTGCCGACGAAACGCCGGCCAAAGCCGCCGCCCGCCATCTGCACATGCATCTTCACCTGCTCGGGCTTGATGCCCAGCACGCGCGCGGCCGCGGCAGCGTCCAGACCGGGGCACTGGGTGCCGACCCAGAGCTCGGCGCGCCCGTCGGACAGCTGGACGGTGCAGTTCAGCGGCTCCATCGGCGCGTGGGCCAGGTAGGGGAACACGAACTCGGCTTCCAGCTTGCGCGGGGCGGTGGCCAGCGGCGCCATGTCGGCCTCGAACTGGCGCGGGCCAGGGCGACCGGCCAGCTCGCGGTACTGGGCCAGCAACCGTTCGCTGTCCACCTTCTCCACCGAGGCCGTGTCCCACTGCAGCTTGAGCGCGTCGCGCCCCTGCTTGGCCGGCCAGTAGCCGTCGGCCACCACGGCCACGCCTTCGCCACCGCGGTCCAGCGGCACGCGCAGCACGGCCTTCACGCCCTTGATGGCGCGCGCGGCGCTGTCGTCCACCGTGGTCAGTCGCGCGCCGAATACGGGCGGATGCGCCACCACGGCGGTGAGCTGACCGGACAGGCGCGTGTCGATGCCGAAGTCCTGTCGCCCGCTGCTCTTGGCACGCGCATCCAGGCGCGTGGTGGGGCGGCCGATGATCCGGAAGTCCTTGGGGTTCTTCAGCGTGACCTTCTCGGGCACCGGCAGGGCCATGGCGGCCTCGGCCAGTTCGCCGTAACCCAGCTTGCGGCCACCCGGGCCGAGCACCGTGCCGGCTTGCGTGCGCAGCGTGGCCACGCCCACGTTCCAGCGCGCCGCCGCCGCGGACAGCAACATGGCCCGGGCGCGCGCACCGAGCTCGCGGTACTGCGTGAAGCTGTTCTTGACCGAATGGGAACCGCCGGTGAGGTGAATGCCGAAGAGCGGGTCGACGTAGGCCGGGTCGTTCGAGCCGTTCCGGCTGCGCACCAGGCTCCAGTCCGCGTCGAGCTCCTCTGCCAGGATCATCGGCAAGCCGGTCTCCACGCCCTGGCCGAACTCCAGCCGGTTGATGGTCACCGTGACCTCGCCATTGGGGGCGATCTGCACGAAGGCCGATGGCTGTTGCGTCGGCTTCAGGGCGCTGGCCGCCTGGCCGCCACCGGTGGCTTGTGCCGTCGCCAGGTGGGAAAGGCGCCGAGCGCGAGGCCGCCGGCACCGGCCAGCTTCAGGAAGCTGCGGCGCGACAGCGTGGCGGCTTCGTCGGCTTGGCCCCGGGCCAGCAGGCGCTGCAGGGCGCGCGGCATTTCGCTCGCGGTCGAAATTTGGCAACATGGCGGCTCCTTCAGGCGAGGGCTTTGGCGGCATCGACCACCGCGGCGCGGATGCGGGCGTAGGTGCCACAGCGGCAGATGTTGCCGGCCATGGCCGAGTCGATCTCGGCGGCGGTGGGCTGCCTGCCGCGCGGAACCGACTTGAGGAAGGCGGTCGCGCTCATGATCTGGCCGCTCTGGCAATAGCCGCACTGCGCCACGTCGTGCTTCACCCATGCGGCATGTACAGCGGCCCCGACGCGGTCGCTGCCGTCTGTAGCCGCCTCGATGGTGGTGATCCTCTTACCCGCCGCCGCCGAAATGGGTGTGACGCAGGAACGAGTGGCCTGGCCGTCCAGGTGCACGGTGCAGGCTCCGCACAGCGCGGCGCCGCAACCGAACTTGGTGCCGGTCATGCCCAGCGAGTCGCGCAAGGCCCAGAGGATGGGCGTGCCTGGGTCGGCGTCGACCGTGTGGTTGCGTCCGTTGACGTTGAGCGTGCTCATCGTGGTCTCCTGATCAGAAATCGCCATCGGTTGACTTAAAAAGATCTTCGAGCGCGCGCACTTGCTTCAAGCGAGCTTGGCCCACTCAAGCGAGATTGGCCCTGCTATCTCCGTTCGGACCTCCTGCAAGAGCTCCTCGCGGCTCTTCTGCCAGAAGATGCGGCCGCGGCGCAGGAAGACGTGCCGAATGAGGCGGCCGCCGCGCGCCTCGACCCGCTTCGCGAACGCGTCGGTCTCCGCCTGCTCGAAGCGGCTGTTGCCGGTCGTTACGAGCACGACTTCCTTGCCCGTCAGCTCAGCCTGCTCCACGTAGGTCCAGAGCGGCGTCGCCGGGCGGAACATCCAGGTCGGCGACACGAGGAAAACGCGGCGCGCCCGAGCGAGGTCGATCGGCTCGACGCGGATCGGTGGAAGCGCACGCGCCCTCGCGTCGGAGACGGCCTTTCGTTGGCCCGAGAAGTCACGAGGATAGTCCGCGTCGATCCGGGCGATGGGCGCGATGAACAGGCGTGCGATCTCGCGGGCCGCGGCCTCCGAGTGGCCCGAGCGAGAGTAGTAGACGACCGCGACCTCCCGGTCGGGCTCGCCCGGCGGCGCGTAAGGGTCGCTCGGCGCATAGGTCTGGTCTTTCACCGCCATGACGGTGAAGGCGCCGGCGCCCCCGAGGGCGGCCGCACCCATCGCGATGAGGAGAACGCGCCTCTTACTGATCATCGTGTGCCCATGCATCAAGGCCGCAGGTCCGCCAGGTCTCTGGGGAGATCAGAAGTCGCGGTGGTCAGACGGTTTGATCGACCACCCGCATCTGCTCTTCATTCATGCGGCCACCGTGCACCTTGATCTTGGACAACGCGATGTCGATCTCGCGAAGATCTGCGGAGGTCAGCTGGACATTGATCGCCGCCAGGTTTTCGCTCAGGTGGCTCATGTTGCGTGTGCCGGGGATCGGAACGATCCAGGGCTTCTGCGCCAGCAGCCATGCCAGCGAGATCTGGGCCGGCGTCGCATTCTTCTTTTCTGCAATGCGTTTCAGCAAATCGACAACCGGCTGGTTCGCCGCCATGTTTTCAGGGGAGAAACGGTCGAACCCGGATCGAAGGTCCGTCTTCGGGTCCAGCCTCGTGCGGGCATCCATCTTCCCGGTGAGATACCCCATGCCGACGGGGCCCCATGGGACGAATCCGATTCCCAGCTCCTCGCAGGCTCTGAGCACTCCGTTGCGTTCCGGATCCCTTTCCCACACCGCGTATTCAGTCTGGACCGCGGTGACGGGCTGAACGGCATGCGCCCGGCGGATGGTCTTTGCGCTCGCTTCGGAGAGGCCGAAGTGCAACACCTTTCCCTGTTTGATCAGGTCCTTGATCGCACCCGCCACGTCCTCGATCGGCACGCTCGGATCGACCCGGTGCTGGTAGTAGAGATCGATGCGGTCGGTCCTCAGGCGCTTGAGCGAGGCGCCGACCACTTTCTTGATGTGCTCGGGCCTGCTGTTGAGGCCGCCCTTGTCGAGGTCGAAACCGAACTTGGTCGCGACAAGGACCTTGTCGCGCATGGGCTGGAGCGCTTCTCCGACCAGGTCTTCGTTGGTGAACGGGCCATAGACCTCGGCTGTGTCGAAGAACGTGACGCCCTTTTCGTAGGCGGCCCGAATGACCTCAAGGCCCTGGTTCCTTGGCGCGGGAGGTCCGTAGTTGGCGCTGATGCTCATGCACCCAGCACCGATCGCCGAGACTTCCAGTTTTCCGAGTTTTCGCGTCTGCATTTTCCCGCTCCGATGGGCGATACCCTTGGGCCGTTCGGGCGATGCGGCCCACGCCAACGGCTTGACGGCCAGTCCTGCCCCGATCATGGCCGTGGTGGCCAAAAAGTCACGCCGGCTAATTGCTCGCATGATCAGAAGCTCCCGCTGGTTGAATTCGAAAGCTCCTCGAAGGCATGCACCGCCTTCAGTCGACCTTCTACCGTCGGCGCAACGGCCGCGATCGCGTCAGCCCCCGCCACGAATATCCGCGGCGGAGTTTCCATGCCCGCAAGCTGCACCAGGATCTCACCGAGCTTGCTGGGATCGTTCGGCTGCGTGCCCGCGTAGGGAGACCACATTTCCTTGGCGCTCACCTCGGTCGCCGCGTAATCGTCGATGCGGTTGCCCGCCCACTTCGCGTTGGAATCGGCCAGCAGGTCCGTGCGGAAGAATCCCGGCTCGACAACCGTGACCTTGATCCCGAACTTCCCGACTTCCTCGATCACGGACAGCGAAAGCCCCTCGACGGCGAACTTGCTCGCGCCGTACGCGCTGCAATGCTTGAGGCCGACGACGCCGGCCACCGAACTCATGTTGATGATGTGGCCGGAGCGCTGCTTGCGCATGACGGGCAGCGCGGCCCGCATCACGTTCAGCACGCCCCAGAAGTTGGTGGCGAACTGACGCTCGAAGTCCTGGTTCGTCAGTTCCTCGAAGTTGCCGAGCAGGCTGTAGCCGGCATTGTTCACGACGACGTCGACCCGGCCAAACTTCTTCACCGCCTGGTCGAGCGCGGCCTTGGCCCGCGCCTCATCCGAAACGTCCAGTTGGAGAACCTCCAGGTTCCCGCTCGCGACGCCCTTCAGCGCATTGCGCACCTTTTGCACGTTCCTGCCGGTGGCGACGACGCGATCGCCGGCCTTCAACGCGGCCTTGGCCGCGCCGGCGCCGATACCGCTGCCCGCACCTGTGATGAACCAGACTTTGCTCATGACGTATTCCTTGGTGTGATGTGCGAACTGTAGGGGCGGGCATCAAAAAGAAAAAGCGCCTAACGCTGCACGCCTTGTGAAGGTAAGCTTCAAGGTATGAAGCTGAAGCAACTCGACGGATTGATGGCGTTCTGGAAAGTGGCCGAACACCGCGGGTTCACTGCGGCTGCCGCAGAACTGGAGGTCTCGCCCTCTGCCCTGAGCCAGGCCATCCGGCAGCTGGAAGCCCGCGTGGGAGTGCGGCTCTTGAATCGGACGACGCGAAGCGTGAGCCTCACAGAAGCCGGCGAGGCCTACCTCGCGCGGGTCGGTCCCGCCCTTGGCCAGGTGATCGAGGCGGGGGAGGAGCTGAACGTCCTCCAGGGACGCCCCGCCGGCACGTTGCGCCTCAATGCCGCAAGGATTTCCACCGCGCTGGTTCTGCAACCCATGCTGGCCGGCTTCCTCCGGGAGTATCCCCATGTTCAGCTCGAGCTGACCTGCGATGAGGGCTTCGTCGACATCGTCGAGAAAGGTTTCGATGCCGGTGTCCGCTTTGGCGAGAGCGTCCACCGTGACATGGTGGCCGTCCCCCTCGGCGGACCGGTCGCCATCGCTGTGGTCGCTTCACCGGAGTACTTGCGGCGGCTTCCCGCTCCCCGCCATCCGGATGAACTGGTGCGTCACAACTGCCTCCGCGTACGCTTTGCCGGCACAGGCATGATCTACAAATGGGAGTTCCAGGTGGATGGCCGGCTCGTGGAGTACGAGGTCAGGGGCAACCTGACCCTCAGCGACACGCTGTTCAGCCTGGACGCCGCACTCGAGGGCGTCGGATTGGCCTACACCTTCGAGCAGCTGGCACTGCCCTATATCCGAGCCAAGCGGTTGAAGCGGGTGTTGGCCTCGTTCTCGCCGACGTTTCCGGGCTTTTGCCTGTACTACCCCAGCAGGCGCAATCAGCCGACGAAATTGAAGGCGCTGATTGAGTACGTGAGTCGTCGCACGCCTTGCTCGGCCACCGCTCGGCGCGAATCACCACGCACTACTCCGCCGCCGAGCTCTCGAAGCTGATCGAGGCGGCGAACCGTGTGTGCGAACCGGATCGGCGGCAACCCGAGCTGGTGGTGCTTCGTCGCGTGTCGCAAATTCACGCAAGCGAGAGCGACGCTAGCCGGACTTCGCGGATACGTTTTCATCTGCCGGATGTCCAGAAGCTCAAGGAATTACAGCCGGTGCTTAGAGGCATGGCAGGAGTCCGCCCCGCCTTCGTCCATCATCCACCCTCGTGGCCCCTGGCCGGATGATGATGAAGGCACCGGTTGCGGCGATATCTCCGGCCGAGCTGCCGAGGTAGACCTTGTAGGTGCCGTTCGCAACCGCCCAGTCGCCGAGTTCGCTCTCCCAGTACGACAGCGGGCGGTTTGTCGCGTCGGGGTCGATCATGAGCGTCACCTTCGTCCGCTCGCCAGGGTCGAGCCACACCTTCTTGAAGCCGACGAGCCGCTTTGGCGGTTCACCGGTTGCGGACGGGAGGCCGAGATACAGCTGAGGCACCTCGGCACCCCCCCGTCTACCCGTGTTCTCCAGCCAGAATTCGACCCGGATCGGCGTCGTCCCGTCGGTAACGGCCGGTGCCGTCTCAAGACGTGACAACGAGAAGGTCGTGTACGAGAGGCCGAAGCCGAACGGGAACAACGGCTTGATGTCTTGTGCATCGTACCAGCGGTAGCCCACCTGCAGGCCCTCGGAGTACGTGGCGGTGGCCACACCGTTCACCGGTACACCGGGCCATTGCGCCGTGGTACGCGCCGGGACGTCGCTCTCGGCCTTCGGGAAGGTGATCGGCAGTTTGCCCGAGGGGTTCGTGATTCCGAGGAGCAGCCGGGCGACCACGTTGCCGTCCTCGCTGCCCGGATACCACGCCTCGAGAACCGCCCGGACCTGGTCGATCCACGGCATGAGCACTGGCCCGCCGTTTTTGAGAACGACGATCGTGCGCGGATTGGCCGTCGCCACAGCGGACACGAGTGCATCCTGATTTCCCGGCAGTGAGAGATTGGATCGATCGGCCCCTTCCGTGAGGGTGTCGCCGACCATGACGATCGCGATATCGGACGACGCAGCCAGGGCCGCTGCGGCAGGAGGATCGGCGCCGTCGTCGTAAGTCACCGTCGCGGTCGAGCCCAGGGCTGTCAGGACGTCCCGCAGGCCCTGGATAGGAGTGATGGTGTAGAGCGGGACGACCTTCGAGCTCCCCTCGCCGCCCGTGTTCGCCTCGCGCACCTGCGCTCGCGGCCCGATCAGTGCGATCGAGCGGAAGACGGACGCGTCGAGCGGCAGCGCGCCCTTCTCGTTCTTGAGAAGAACCGCGCTCTGCTCCGCGATGGACCGGGCGAGTCGGCCGTGCCCGACCGCGTCGATGGGCGTCTCCACGAGCGGCCGGTCGAACTGGCCGAGCCGGAACATCGAGTAGAACCTGCGCTTGAGCAGTACGTCGATGTCGGCGACCCGGATCGCACCCGCGGCGAGCGCGGCGTTGATTCTCGTGGCGCTGTACCAGGTGCCGGTATTCATCTCGAGGTCCGCGCCCGCCAGAATGGACCGCGCCGTGCTGTGTACGGCGCCGAAGTCCGACTGCACGTATCCCCTGAAGCCCCACTCCTTCCGGAGCACCTCATTGAGGAGGTACCCGTTCTCGCAGGCGTAGGTCCCGTTGATGCGGGGGTAGGCGCACATGACCGCAGCAGCGCCGCCATCCTTGACCGCCATCTCGAACGCCGGGAGATAGATCTCGCGCAGCGTCCGCTCGTCGATGAGTTCATCGACCTCGAAGCGGTTCGTCTCCTGGTTGTTCGCCACGTAGTGCTTGGGCATGGCGATGACGCCCTTGCTCTGGACGGCCTTGACCTGCTCGACCGCCATCCGGCCCGCGAGGTACGGATCCTCGCCGAAGTACTCGAAGTTGCGGCCGTTCTGCGGCACGCGCGCGATGTTCAACCCGGGCGCCTCGAAGACGTGCGTGGCAAGGTTCGCGGTCTCCGTGCCCGCAACCTCGCCGAACGCATAGGCGAGCGCCGGATCCCAGGACGCCGCGAGCGCGAGTGCGGATGGAAGCGCAGTAGCGGGCTTCTGGGGCACACAGTCGCCGGGGCCCGCCCCGGCCGGGCCGTTGGTGATCCGCATGGTCGGGATGCGGAGGCGCGGTACGGCGGGGACATGGCGAGTGCTGTTGCCGCACGGGAACGCGGGATTGAGCCCGATCTCGCCATGGAGCTGGGCGAGCTTCTCGTCGAGCGTCATCGCGGCCACGAGCAGGTCGGCCCGGTCTTCCGGCAGGCGAGCCGGATTCATCCAGGGCTGGTCGTCCGAGGCGGGGGCAACGGGCGTCGCCGTGAGGCATGCAACCAGTAACGTCGCGAGCGGCCCTCGAGATCGCATCAACAGCGACCTACGGGCGGCGATAGTCGACGCCGTACCTGGCGTAGATGCCGGCAATCGTGCCGTCGGCGACGAGCGCAGCGACCGCCGCGTTCACCGCGTCGACGAGCGGCGCATCGGCCCGACGCAAGCCTACGGCGACCACCCACTTGAGCTCGGGCTCGGAATCCTCGGCGTGGACGAGAGCGACCGTGCGGGCCGGATTGGTAAGGTTGTAGTAGCCGATGGACGCCGGCGAGACCGCCGCGGCGTCCACTTCGCCCTTGGCGACCGCCTCGAGCATCTCATCCTCGAACCCGAAGGGCACCATGCGCGCGCCGCTCTTGCTGACGATCATGCTCGCGACCGAGTTCGTCATCACGCCAACCCGCGTCCCGGACTTCAGGTCGCGATAGGCCCCGACGGTCGGCTGGCCGGGCGCGAACGCCAGCGCGACGCCGCCGGTCTGATAGGGCGCCGAGAGCCTGATCGACGGTGGCTGGATCCCGGGCCTGGCGATCGTGTCCATCAGGATGTCGCAGTCGACCAGCGCTGCGCGCATGCGCGGCACGATCCATTCGATCTGGAGCCGCACACCGAGCCGCCCGGCAAGCGCGCGCGCGATCTCGATCTGGAAACCCGGCGTGCTCCGGCCGGTTGCTCGAGTAGGGCAGCGCGTTCGGGTTCGCGCATACGGAGATCTCCCCGCGCGTGCGGATCTCCTCGTAGGGTCGCGAATGCACGGGCGCGGCTAGGACTGACACGGCGACGAGCGCCAGGATAATCATCGCCGATCGCATGGTACGCAGCGTCAAGGCTTGAGCTCCCGGATGTACGCGACGATGGCTTTGAGCTGGTCGTCGCTGAACGATGAACCGTATGCGGGCATCTGGCCCGGCTTGCCGTTCCTGATGCGCGAGACGATCTCGGCGTCGGTGAGCGGCGTCCCCATCAGCTTCGGCCCCTTGCCGTCCGCGCGTCCGCCCTTGAGATGGCACCAGCCGCAGCTCGTCGCGAACAGCTGGTTGGGGTCGAGCGCCGCCGCCCCGGTCGCCGGAGCCTGCTGCGTCGCGCCGGCGGTGGTGTCTTTCGCCGGCACCTCGGATGCGTGTCGGCCCGACTGCATGGGACCGGGCTTCTGCGGCACCTGCGCCCACGCGCCGGCGAACGCCAGGCCCAGCGCCACTGCTACCGTCCGGGAAAAGAGGTCGAGGAAACTTCGGAGCATCCTGCAAACAAAATAGCAGGGAGGCGCTGCACGCCTCCCAAACAGATAGCGGGGAGACGCGGCGCGTCTCTCCGCTGCATGCACGCTTACAGCGAATCAGGGTAGCGCGAATACCTTCAGCACGCCGGAGTCCTTCGGCATCTGCGCGAAGACGCCGCCGAAGAACGCGGCGTAGTCGTCGCCGGCGAGGCCGCCCCAGCCGGTCATGACCGCGACGTACTGCTTGCCCTTGGCGCTGTAGGTGATGATGCCGCCGTTGTGGCCCTGGCCGTTGTTGTGCTTCCACAGCTCCTTGCCGGTCGTGGCGTCGTAGGCGCGCAGCCAGCCGCGCGCATCCGGAACGAACAGCAGGTTCCCGCCGGTGGAGAGCAGGCTCGCGAGCGGCGGCTCGGGGAACTTGACTTCCCACTTCAGCTTGCCGGTGATCGGGTCGCGCGCCGAGACGTGGCCGTGCGCCTTGTCGCCCTTCGGATGCGTGATGTTGAAGTTCGCCCCGATGTTGAGCTGCGCCATCGGCTCGAGCATCGGCGTCGTCTTGACGATCTCGAGGTCCATGCACCACTCGTTGCCGACCTTGTAGAGCAGACCGGTCTTCGGGTTGTAGGACCCCATGTTCCAGCTCATCCCGCCGGCGATGAACGGGCACAGGTTCTCGTGCTTGCCCTCGGTCATGTCGCGGCGGCCGACCAGCTCGCCGTTCGGCTTGATGTCCTGCACGAAGTTGATGTTCTTCACCAGGCGCCAGACGTTCACCACCTTGCCCGCTGCGGTCGTAGACCCACACGAAGCCGCTCTTGCTCGGATGCACGATGAACTTCTTGCCGCCGCGCTCGATCATGATGAACTCGCCGGTGGCGCTGTCGAAGTCCCACGCGTCGTGCGGCAGCTCCTGGTGGTAGCCCTTCAGCTTGCCGGTGTCGGGATCGAGCAGGATCACCGACGGTGGTGTAGAGGTTGTCGCCCGGGCGCGCGCCCTTGGTCTTCCAGTCCGGACCGGACCAGTCGTAGAGCGGTGCCGGGTTGGCCGTGCCCCACCAGACGGTGTTGGTCTCCGGGTCGTAGCCGCCGGGCATCCAGCCGCCGCCGCCGCCGGTCTTCCACGAGTCGTTGAGCCAGGTGTTGCGCGCGTCGCCGTTGCCTTCCTCGCCGCCGACCGTGTAGAAGCGCCACAGCTGCTTGCCGGTCCGCGCATCGACGCCGAAGATCGGGCCGCGGTCGGGCCATTCGCCGCCCTGCGCGCCGATGATGACCTTGTCCTTCACGAGCAGCGGGGCGCCGGTGAAGCCGACCGTGAGCTTCTCCGAGTTGACCAGCTTGGTTTCCCAGGTGAGCTTGCCGGTCTTCATGTCGATCGCCACGAGCTTGCCGTCCAGCGTGCCCATGTAGATGTTGCCGTACCCGATGGCGATGCCGCGGTTGTACGGCGAGTGGGTCTGCTTGGCGACCAGGTCCTCGTTGAGCTTCTGCTTGTACTGCCACAGCACGTCGCCGGTGGCGCCGTCGAGCGCCCAGACCTGGTTGTAGGACCCGGAGTAGTACAGCACCCCGTCGACGACCAGCGGATAGGACTGGAGGCCGCGATTCGAGCGGCTCGCCACGTGCGACCAGGCCACTCTGAGCTGGGCCACGTTGCCGGCGTTGATCTCGGCGAGCGGGCTGTAGTGCCAGGACTTGTAGGTGCCGTGGTAGGTCATCCAGTTGTCCGGCTCCTTGTCGGCGTTGAGGAGCCGGTTGCTGTCGACGTCGGCTGCCGTCGCGAACGTCCAGGGCAGCAACAGCGAAGCAAGCGAAAGCGCTGGAAGGTGCCACCATCGAGTCATCGCAGTTCCCCTTGGTGTTGTGGTGCGTTGTGCGGTGAACGAACGGGAAGAAACCATTCTTCGCCGGCTCGACGTGCGCTTCCCGGGGGTAGCGAGCCGATCGAAGCATGTATTTATAGACGGCTCGCGCCCCACTTTCAAGAGCGGAAGCGGCCTTCTTTTGCTGCGCCGCGCTGAAGCCGCGTACGCCGCGTTCATCGGTGCCGCTCCACCGCGGCCAGGACGGCGAGCGCGTCGCGCGTCGCCGCGACGTCGTGGGCGCGCACGATCGCCGCGCCCCGCTGCACGGCGAGCAGCGCACCGGCCACGCTCGCCGGGAGTCGATCGTCGGGCGTCTCGCCGGTGATGCGGCCGAGGCTCGACTTGCGCGACAAGCCGACCAGCACCGGGTAGCCGAGCGCCACGATCGCGTCCAGATGCGCCAGGAGCCGCAGGTTGTGCGCGGTCCTCTTGCCGAAGCTGAACCCGGGGTCGACGACGATGCGCTCGCGGGCGACGCCGGCGGCGACGCACGCGGCCGCCCGAGCGGCCAGGAAGTCGCGAACCTCGGCGACGACGTCGCCGTAGACCGGGTTTTCCTGCATCGTCCGGGGCTCGCCCTGCATGTGCATGAGGCATACCGCCGCGCCCGACCCGGCAAGGGCCTCGACAGCGCCAGGCGCCGCGAGCGCCGTGATGTCATTGATCATCGTCGCGCCGCGTGCGAGCGCCTCGCGCATGACCTCTGGTCGCGTGGTATCTACCGAGATGGGCACCGGGAAGCCGGCCAGCCCCTCGAGCACCGGCAGGACGCGCGCGAGCTCCTCGTCGGTCGATACCGGGGCGGCCCCGGGGCGGCTCGACTCGCCGCCGACGTCGACGATGTCCGCGCCCTCGTCGACGAGCCGTTGCGCGTGCGCCACCGCCGCGCGCGCGTGGGCGTGCCGCCCGCCGTCGAAGAACGAGTCGGGCGTGACGTTGACGATGCCCATCACGAGCGGGTGGTCGAGCGCGAGCGCGTAGCGACCGCAGCGGAGGACTGGGGTCATCGGGAAACGGACCGGATCCTGATACCCATAAGCTCAGCGCGTGATGCGCACGAAACGCAGGCGCTCCTCGATGAGCGGCACCTCCTTCGCACCGCCCGCCGGGGACGGAATGGTCGTGCGCAGGCTGTAGATCCCACCGGGGACCTCGGCGCTCAAAGTGAAGACATAGGTCTTGCCCGCGTACCTGCCGATGCGGTCCTTGAGAGGATCGTCGAGATACGGCGCGATCGTGATCTCGCTTGCGGCGAGGGCCTTGCCGCCGTGCGAGACCTGCGTCTGCGCGACTCTTGCGGAGCGCGCCAGCGCGAGGCGGATCGCCTTGCGGAAATAGCCGGGCTTGCCGCCCGTGAGGCGTTCCATCTCGCGGATGTCGCGCTCGAGGAAGTACAGCAGCACCGGATTGCCCTCCGGGCGCGTCACCTCGGGGAAGACGATCTTCCGCGCGCCCGTGAAGAACGCGACCGAAACGCGCTTCGCCCCGTCAGCGGTGTGAATCCGGAGCTCGACGGTATCGTCGAAGCCGGTCTCCGCCGAACCGGTCTTCCTGAATTCATAGGAAAGCGTCGCCGCCGGCGCGACGTTCTTGAGGTGATCGGTCTGGAAGAGCAGCGTCTCCGCGGCGGAGATCGAGTCCTGCGCGCTCAAACCCGAGCTCGCCAGCCCGGCGACGAGGAGCGCGCTCCGGGCGAGCGAGCGCGCGCGGCGATGCATACCGCCTACTTCGCGGGCCCGGGCCCGCCTCGGGTCGGCGACGAATCGGCCGGGACGGCTATGATCCGGCCCTGGTCATCCAGCTGCGGCACGCCGTAGGCAGCGAGGATCGCCTGGATCCGGGGGCGGTTGGCCTCGATCAGCCGCTCGATCCGCTCCTTCCACTCGCGTTCGCCGAAGCGCACGCCCATGGCGATGCGAAAGTCGAACTGGATCTCCGGGTCCGGCTTGAACGGCACCACGGCCAGCGCGGCCGACTTCGCACGCTGTGCGAAGTAGCCGGCGATCGGCCCCCATACGAACGCGACGTCGATCGTGCCGGCCACCAGGTCCTTCTCGACGATCTCGCCCGGATAGCGCTCCGGATCCCCGGACTGGCGCTGATAGGGAACGACCTGGTCGAACAGGCGATGCTTGAGCAGCCAGTCGGACGGCGGCGTCTGGCCGACCACACCGAGCTTGAGCGATTTCAGCTTGGCCGGCTCGAGGCTGAGCAAATCCTCCGGCGCCGTCACGCTGTCCAGCCCCTTGCCCTTCACGTACACCAGTGCATAGGTCGAGCGGTAATAGGGCTTCGTGGTCGAAGCGAGCTCGAACCCCGCGGGTACGCCCATGACGAGATCGCACTTGAAGCGGTTGGAGTCCGGGTCGCGCCCGCGCAGCGTGTTGCGGATGAAGCCCATGCGCTGCGGAAACCACGTGTACTCGAGCGTCCATCCGAGCTCGCGTGCCAGGAGCTCGGCGAGCTTGTTCTCGAAGCCTTCGCCGGCGCGGTTCGAGAACGGCAGGTTGTTCGGATCCTCGCAGACGCGGAGCACACGGTCTTCGCCCACCGGGGGCGAGCCTTGCTGGGCCGGTGCAGCGACCGGCAACAACAGCGCCGACGCGATGGCGAGCGCGCGGGAACCGAGACTCACTTCAGCTCTTCCAGGCGACCGGGCTGGATGGCCCCGTCGGAGCGCCCTTTCAGGTACGCATAGAGCCCATCGACGTTCTCGGTGACCATCTTGCTGCCGTCGAAGTTCGGCATGCCCTTTGCGGGCTGCCCTTTCAGGATCAATTGCTTGAACTCTTCCTTCGAGAGCCGCTTCATGCTGTCGATCAGCGACGGTCCGACCATGCCTTCCTGCCGCGCCCCGTGACAGCGCTCGCAGGCGAGGGCGCGCCACGTGCGCCAACCTTCGAGCGTGACCTTGTCGACCTTGTTCCCGTCGGCGACCTTGTAGGGCGTCGGGTCGGCCGCGACCGCCGCGTTCAGCGCCAGCAGCGCGAGCGCAAATGCCATCCCGGCGGCGAGTTGCATTTTCTTCATGCTCGGTGGTCCTTCAGAGATCAAAAAGGCTGGCACCCCGGAAGGGTGCCAGCCCCTTAATGCTTGAACCCGGGATCCGGTTTACGGCAAGGAAAACACGGTCAGCACGCCACCGAGGTCGGTGTACTTGCGACAACTCCTTGTAGCCGCCTACCGCGCCGAGCCCCTCGGTTCCCTTCTCGGGGTCGAGGCCCGCGGCGAGGCCGATGCCGGCCCAACCGCCGATCCCGGAGAGCACGCCGATGTACTGCTTGCCCTTGTGCTCCCAGGTGTTCAGGTTGCCGATGATGCCGGACGGCGTCTTGAACTTGTACAGCTCCTTGGTGATGTCGTTCGCATCGACGCACTTCACGTAGCCCTCGAGCGTCCCGTAGCAGGCGACGCCGCCGGCGGTGACGAGCGCGCCGCTCCACACCGAGAACTTCTCGGGCTTGGACTTCACGATCTTGCCGGTCCCGGCGTCCCACATGATGAAGTTGCCCATGCCGCCGTGGCTCTTCGGCGCCGGGAACATCGACAGCGTCGCGCCGACGTACGGCTGGCCCGCCGTGTACTCGACCTTGAACGGCTCGTAGTCCATGCACACGTGGTTCGTCGGCACGTAGAACATCTTGTTCGCCGGGTTGTACGCCGCCGGTTGCTGGTCCTTCGTGCCGAGCGCCGCGGGGCAGATCCCTTCGTGTTCACGTCCGCGCCTTGCGCCTGCGTGCTGAACTGCTTCACGACCTGCGGCCGGCCGGTCTTCATGTCGACGTGCGTCGCCCAGTTCACCGTCGGATCGTACTTCTCGGCGACGAGCAGCTCACCGGTGGCGCGATCCAGCGTGTAGCCGAAGCCGTTGCGGTCGAAGTGGACGACGACGTTGCGCGGCTTGCCTTTCACGTTGATGGCGTCGGCGATGATCATTTCGTTCACGCCGTCGAAGTCCCACTCGTCGTGCGGCGTCATCTGGTACGCCCAGCGCGCCTGGCCAGTGTCGACGTCGCGCGCGAAGAGCGTCATCGACCACTTGTTGTCGCCGGGCCGCTGCACCGGGTTCCAGGTGCTGGGGTTCCCGGTCCCGTAGTACATCAGGTTGAGCTTCGGGTCGTAGCTGTACCAGCCCCAGGTGGTGCCGCCGCCGATCTTCCACTGGTCGCCCTGCCAGCTCTTGAGCGACGAATCCTTGCCGACCGGCGCCATCTTGCCGTCGGTCCAGGTCATCGTCTTGTCCGGATCGATGAGCATCTCGGCGTCGGGACCGGTGCTGAAGGCCTTCCAGACCTGCTTGCCGCTGTTGATGTCGAAGGCCACCACGTACCCGCGCACGCCGAACTCGCCGCCCGAGATGCCGGTGATCACCTTGTCCTTGAACACGTGCGGGGCGTTGGTGTTCGTTTCGCCCTTCTTGGGATCGCCGTGCTTGACCTTCCACAGCTCCTTGCCGGTCTTCGCGTCGAGTGCGACGAGAGTCGTGTCCGCCTGCTGGAGGAAGATCTTGCCCTCGGCGAACGCGAGGCCACGGTTGACGGTGTCGCAGCACATCACCGGGATCACCGTCGGATCCTGCTTCGGCTCGTACTTCCACTTGATCTGCTGGTCGTCGAGGCCGATCGCGAAGACCTTGTTGGGGAACGGGCTGTGGACATACAGCATGTCGCCGATCACCAGCGGGCCGCCCTCGTGGCCGCGCAGGACGCCGGTCGAGAACTGCCACGCGACGCGGAGATTCTTGACGTTGTCCTTGTTGATCTGCTTGAGCTGGCTGTAGCGGTGGTTCTGCATGTTGCCCGCCTGCATCGCCCAGTTCTTCGAGTCCCCGGTGAGCTTGATGACATCCTGATTGGCGAGCGCGGCTCCGGGCAGAACGACCAGGCCGAGCAGAACGCCCCAAGCGGACGTGCTTCTTGCTGTCATCTGGTGCCTCCTTTTACTTGCGTGGCTATTTGCGGACCGCACACCGACACTTCGCACGTCTCATGTAAGCCGAGCTCCGTGCGTGCCCCTTGCTATGCGCGTGTCTTGTCGACCACTCTATACCAGATGCTTCTGCCGCCACCGGACTTTTCGTCGGATGAAACAGGCGCTTGCCGACTGTTCCAAAAGCGAACAGTCGCGCGCGGGATTGTGTCAAAAGTGAGAGCCGCTCGAACGTGCGCCCGGCTCCTGCGGGAGTGCTAGACTGATCCGGCCCGTACGGGAGAAGGAATCATGGAGCGCGAGAAGCACCGGACCTACTCCGAGTCCGAGATCAAGGAACGCCTCCAGCGCGAGCTGCCCCACTGGTACTTCGAGGACGGCTGGATCCGCCGCAAGTACCGCACCGAAGGGTGGAAAGGCACGCTGATGGTGGTGAACACGGTGGGCCATCTCGCCGAGGCGGCGTGGCATCACCCCGACCTCACGGTGTCGTACGCGTTCGTCATCGTGAAGCTGCAGAGCCACGATGCCAAGGGCATCACGGACCGCGACTTCGAGCTCGCGAAGAAGATCGAGGCGGTCGTCCAATGGCAGCCGGCCAAGGATGGCGGTGCGCTCGCCGGTACGCCCACCGACGATCAGCGGTTCCGCTACATCAAGTACGACGCTTGAGGGCCTTCGGCGCGCGCTTTTGCTGCGCCGCCATAATCGCCAGCGGCACGGCGGCTGCCGGCGACGCGCTTCCGGTAACGGAAATTGCCGCCGGCATCCACGTGCATGTCGGCGCGCAGGCCGAGGCGTCCCCCTCGAACCGCGGTGCGATCGCGAACATCGGCTTCATCGTCGGCAGCCGCTGCGTGGCGGTGATCGACACCGGCGGCAGCCCGGATGTCGGGCGCTCGCTGCGGGCAGCCGTCCGCAAGGTCACGCCGCTTCCGGTCTGCTACGTCGTGAATACCCATGTTCATCCCGACCACATCCTCGGCAACGCCGCGTTCGTAGCGGATCGTCCGGAGTTCGTGGGGCACGCGAAGCTCGCCGCGGCCATGGCGGCCCGCGGCCGGGTCTACGTCGCCGCAGCGAAGCGCACGCTCGGCCCGGATGCGGCCGACGCCGAGATCATCCCGCCGACGCGCGCCGTGACAGGGAGCGCGACCCTCGACCTCGGTGACCGGACGCTCGAGCTGCGCGCGTGGCCGACGGCACATACCGACCACGATCTGACGATATTCGACGAGCGGACCGAAACGCTGTGGCTGTCGGATCTGCTGTTCATCGAGCGCATTCCCGTGGTCGACGGGAGCTTGCGCGGGTGGCTCCAGGTGCTCGCCGACCTGAAGCGCTTCACGGCCAGGCTCGTGGTGCCGGGCCACGGCAACGTGACCGGCGACTGGCCCGGGGCGAGCGCCGCGCAGGAGCGCTATCTGCGCGCGCTGCTGAGCGAGACCCGGGCAGCGCTGCGCGCCCGGAAGACGCTCCAGGAGGCGGTCGAGACCAGCGGCGGAAGCGGGCGCGGCGAGTGGCTGCTGTTCGACGCCTTCCATCGACGCAACGTCACCGCGGCCTTTGCCGAACTCGAATGGGAAGAGTAATGTTGCTCTGACCTTCGGCCGGGCCCTCGGAGACCCCCCTTGCACATCTCGAGACGCTTTCTGCTCCGCGCCGCGCTCGCCGGCCTCGCGGTCATCCTCCATGCCGGGGTCCGGGCAAACGACGTGCCCGACCCCGAAACGGCGATCTGGCAGAAGCTCAAGCGTTCGCTGTTCGAGAATCGGCCGGTTGCGAGCGATGCGCGCGGCATCGTCGAGCTCGTCACCCCCGTCCGCGCCGAGGACGCGGCCGTCGTGCCGGTCGCCATCCGCACCCAGCTCACCCAGCGGCCGGAGCGCTATGTCCGCCGCATCTACCTGATCGTGGACAAGAACCCCTCGCCGCTCGCGGCGATGTTCGAGCTCACGCCGGAAAGCGGACGCGCCGATCTCGAAACCCGGATCCGCATCGAGGAATACACCCACGTGCGCGCCGTGGCCGAGCTCTCCGACGGCACGCTCTTCGCGGACACCCGCTTCGTCAAGGCGTCGGGCGGCTGCTCGGCGCCCGCCGGCAAGGATCCTGCCGCCGCCGCCGCGCGCGTCGGTCGCATGCGCCTCGCCGTCGACGGCAACGTGAGCTACAACCAGCCGGCCCTCGCGCAGCTGATGATCAGCCACCCGAACGACTCGGGCCTGGTGATGGACCAGCTGACGCGCCACTACACCCCGGCGTACTTCGTGCGCTCGATCAAGGTGACCTACGCCGGCCGGCCGATCCTCACCGCCGAGGTCGATTTCTCGATCAGCGAGAACCCGAACTTCCGCTTCTATTTCGTGCCCGTCGGCGACGGCGAGCTGAAGGCGGAGGCGGTCGACACCAAGGAGCTCAGGTTCGAGACGACGCTCGCCGTCCGGCGCGGCCCGGGTTGATCAGCGCGGCACGTCGCAACGCTTCATCGCCTCGCCCTGGATCTTGACGTAGCGCTGCGCCATTTCGCGCGTCTTCGGCGGATCGCGGAACGCGCCGCCCCGCTCGCCGCCGAGACTCTGAAAGCGCGCCGCGGTGGCCGCCTCGACGAAATCGTCGTAGGGGAGCTTCGTGGCGATATCGTCGATCACGCACGAGCACTTGTAGAGGAACTCCTGCTTGCCGCCGTTCTTCTGCATGCACTCGAGGACGAACTCGACGCGATCCACGGTGGGGTAGACCTTGGCGCCTTTGCCCTGCGCAGCTACAGTGCCGGCCGGAACGATGGCCAATGCGATCACGAGCGCGATCCGGGCGGGCGACGACATGGCTCCTCCTTCGTCGTTGCAGTCGGTCTGAGCCGCGATCGATCCTAGCACGCGGGCCAGCGCACACGCTCCTCGCGGCGCTCGCCTGCCTGGGCGGCCGGATGCTTCGCGGCGCCGTTCCCGGAGCCCGTCGCGCTCGGCCAGGGCGTCTACGTGTTCTATGGCGCCCGCGAGGAGCCGAGCCGCGCGAACCGCGGTCACGTATCCAATCAGGGCTTCATCGTGGCCGCCGCGGGGGTGATCGTCGATCGACAGCGGTTCGACCGCCGCTTTCGCCGAGCACATGATCGGCGCGATTCGCGCACGGACCGCCAAGCCGCTCACGCTCGTCGTTCTCACGCGCCCGGTCGACGACGCAATCTTCGGCGCGACGGTCTTCCAGCAGCACGGCGCGCGGGTCGTGGCGCACGAGGCCGCGGCGAAGCTCATCGCCGAGCGCTGCACGCTCTGCCTGCGGAACCTCGCGAACGAGCTGGGCGACGACCTCACCGCCGGGACACGCGTGCCCCGCCCCGACCGGGTGTTCAAGGGCTCCCAACCGCTCGTCGCAGCGGGCCGCCGCCTGGAGCTCCTCGACTACAGCGGCGCCGCGGCGCCGGGAAGCATCGCCGTATGGGACCCCGAATCGGGGTTCCTCTTCGCCGGCGGGTTGACGAGCTTCGAGCGCATCCCCGAAACGCGGGACGGCGTTCTGGCGGATTGGATCCGGGCGCTGCGCGACCTCGCGCAGGTCCCGGCCCGGGGAATCATCCCCGCATACGGGCCGGCCGGGAACCGCTCGAGCCTGGAAGCGGTCGCGGCGTACCTGACCGCACTCGACGCCCGCACCGCGCAGGCCTACGCCGCCCGGGTCAGCCTGCTCGAGGCGCCGCGGACGGTGGCGATTCCCGAGTACCGGGACTGGGCGCTCTACGAGTCGGTGCATCCGCGCAACGTCCACCACGCCTATGTCGCCCGCGAGCGACACGAGCTGGCCAAGCCCTAGGTGGCCGCGCCGATCCCGCGCACGGCCATGCCCCGTCCGCGCTTGGCGGCATCGCCGCGTGACATATAATCGTCACCGCAGCGCGAGCCGCAACGACAACAAACCACGGCGCAGCGCCTGCAACGAAGGAGGAGATCATGCTTCAGCCGACCGGCACGCATGCCCGGTTCATCTACTCCGTCATCCGGGGCACCGCGCGCGAAGACGGAGCGAAGGCACCGGAGCACGTGAAGCGCTCCTGGCTGCGCTGCCTCAACGAGTACGGGCTGGATCCGCAGTCGAATGCGGAGGCTGTCGTCGTCTCGCGCGAGGCGTTCCTGCTCTGCAAGGAGCAGAACGCCGAGCTGGTGTCGTTCGCCGACACCGAGATGGCGCACCTCTATCAGCAGCTCGCCGGCTCCGGCCACTCGATCATCCTCACCGACCGCGAAGGGGTCCTGCTCTCCTATTACGGCGATCCGAGCTTCAAGCGGGCGGCCTCGCGCGCCGGGCTCGTGCTCGGGGCGGTGTGGAGCGAGCGTCACGGCGGCACCAACGGCATGGGGACGTGCCTGTTCGAGCGCGCGCCGGTCATCATCCACCGCGACCAGCACTTCCTGACGCGCAACACCGGCCTCACCTGCTGTGCCGCACCGGTCTTCGATCACCGCGGCGAGCTCGTCGCCGTGCTCGACGCCTCGGGCGAGTCGGACCGGGCGCAGCAGCACACGCTGGTGCTGGTGAACATGTCGGCGCAGATGATCGAGAACCGCCTGTTCCTGCATCAGTTCCGCGACGCGTTCGTGGTCCGGTTCCACAGCCGCCCGGAGCTCGTCGGAACGTGGAGCGAAGGCATCATCGCGCTCGGCCTCGACGGCGCGATCGTCGCGGTGGATCGCGACGCGATGTTCCAGCTCGGCTGCAAGAGCCCCGCCGAGCTCATCGGCGCACCGCTCGAGCGCGTGTTCAACATCTCGCTGCCGGCGCTGGTCGCCCGCAGCCACCGGAAGTCGTTCCACCCACTGCCGATCTACGAAGCGCGCCATGGCGGCCGCTTCTTCGCCGTCGCGCAGGAACCCGAGTCCAGACAGTGGGGAACGAGCGCGACCCGGACTGCGGTGCGTGCCGAGCACTCGATCTCCACCGCGAGCCGCAGCGCGCTCGACGAGCTGAACCTCGGCGACCCGGTGATGGCGCGCAACATCCAGGCAGCGAAGCGGGTGGCGTCGCGCGACGTGCCGATTCTCCTGCTCGGGGAGACCGGGACGGGCAAGGAGCTCTTCGCGCGCGCGTTGCACGCCGCGAGCGAGCGCGCCGAGAAGTCGTTCGTGGCGGTCAACTGCGCCGCGATCCCCGAGGCGCTCGTCGCAGCCGAGCTCTTCGGCTACCGGCCCGCCCCGATCGCCGGCGCGCCGCGCGAGGGCCATCGCGGCAAGATCGCGCAGGCACATGGCGGGACGCTGTTCCTGGACGACGTCGGCGCGTTGCCCCTGCCGATACAGGCCCAGCTGCTCCACGTGCTGGAGGAGCGCGAGATGATCGCGCTCGACACCGAGACGCCGGCCAAGGTCGACATCCGCCTCGTGAGTGCGGTGCACTCCGGGATCGAGGAGAGCGTCCGGCGCGGCGCGTTCCGCGAGGACCTCTTCTACCGGCTCCAGGGTCTCGTGCTGACCCTGCCGCGGCTCCGCGACCGGACGGACAGGCGCGAGCTGATCCTGCATGTCTTCGCGCAGGAGGCGGCCGCGACGCCCTCGGTGTCGCTGAGCGAAGAGGTGATCCATGCACTCTGCGCCTATCAGTGGCCGGGGAACATCCGGCAGCTGCGCAACGTCCTGCGTGCCATGATCGCGCTCCGCGCCGCCGACCGGCTCGAGCTGCGCGACGTGCCTCCCGACTACGGTCTCGGCCCCGCGGCGGCCGAACCGGCGCCGCTGCCGGAGACGGCCTCGCTCAATGCGCTCGGGAAGGCGGAGCGCGATGCCCTGCTCCGCGAGCTCGAGCTCGAGCGCGGGAACATCAGCCACGTCGCGCGCAAGCTCGGCGTGAGCCGCAACACGCTCTATCGGAAGATGCAGCGGCTGCAGATCAGCTGGCCGATCAAGAAGCCCCTGCATTGAGCCCGCGCCCCGGCCGCGGGCGCGGCCGGCGTCGGTTATCCTCGCGCCATGAAGCACCCTGCCCGACCGCGCCTCGCCTGGGGTCTGACGGGATCCGGCCACTACCTGCGCGAGTGCCTCGACCTCGCGCGCACGCTGCCGGATGTCGACCTGTACCCTTCCAAGGCGGCAGCGGAAGTGCTGCACATGTACGGGTTCGGCATGGATGGGCTGCGGCAGAAGTTCCGGGTGTTCCACGACAACACCGCGAGCGCCGCGCCCGTCGGGCTCTTCTATCACCAGCACTATCACACGCTGGTCGTGGCGCCGGCGAGCTCGAACACCGTGGCGAAGTGCGTCGTCGGCATCTCCGACACGCTGGTCACGAACATCTTCGCGCAGGCCGGGAAATGCCGGGTTCCGGCGATCGTGTTCGCCTGCGACACCACGCCCCAGCTCGAGACCGAAGCGCCGGGCGAATGGGTCACGGTGTACCCGCGGCCGATCGATCTCGAGAACAGCGAGCGACTCGGGCGCTTTCCGCTGGTGCAGGTCGTGGACAGCTTCGAGGCCCTGCGCGCAGCCCTCGAGCAGCGGCTGCGCGAGCTCGGAAGCGGGTGCACCCGAGCCGGCACTCGTCTCGACCCCGCCGCGGTGAGCCAGGCCAAGCCCGAGCACATCCTCTTCCTCACCGGGAAGCTGGCCGAGAAAAGCCTCGTCCGAGTGCTCGAGTCGATGGCGGATAGCGCCTTCACCTGGCGCGTGCACGAGCTCGGGCTTAGCGTAGCGGGCCTGATGACGGCCGAAATGATCGCGCGGCGCCTGCCGGATGCAATGGGTGCCGACCGCGTCCTGGTGCCGGGACGCTGCCGCGGCGACCTCGACGCCGTGAGCCAAAGCCTCGGCGTGGCGGTCGTTCGCGGGCCCGAGGAGCTTGCCGACCTGCCGCAGTTCTTCGGTCGCAAGGCAGCCGTCCCCGATCTGTCGCGCTACGACACGCTCGTCTTCGCCGAGATCGTGGACGCGCCCAGGCTCACGGTTGCGGCGATCGAGGCACGGGCCCGCGCGTTTGCCGCCGACGGCGCCGACGTGATCGACCTCGGCTGCCTGCCGGCGACGCCGTTTCCGCACCTGGAGGAGGCGATCGCGCACCTGCGGTCGATCGGCTTCAAGGTCAGCGCAGACTCGTTCGACACCGACGAGCTGGTGCGCGCGGGTCGGGCGGGCGCCGACTACCTCCTCAGCCTGCGCGAGGACACCTTGTGGGTCGCGGACGAGGTCGCTTCGACGCCGGTCCTGATCCCGGGCGAGGCGAAGGACCTCGCATCGCTCGAGCGCGCCATCGCCGCGCTCGAGCGGCGGGGCCGGCGCTACCTCGCCGATGCGATCCTCGACCCGATCCACTTCGGGTTCACCGACTCGATCGCGCGCTACCACGCCCTGAGACGCTCGTGTCCGGATGCGCCGATCATGATGGGCGTCGGCAACGTGACCGAGCTCACGCATGCCGACACCATAGGCATGAACGCCCTCCTCTTCGGCATCGCCTCGGAGCTGCGGCTGGCCGCCGTGCTAGTGGTCCAGGTGAGCGAGCATGCGCGCTCGGTCGTGCGCGAGGCCGACGTCGCGCGCCGCATCATGTACGCCGCGCGGAGCGAGAGCGCGTTGCCGAAGGATTTCTCGCCCGCCCTCCTCGCGCTGCACGAGAAGCGGCCGTTTCCCCATACGCCGGCGGACATCGCCGAGATCGCGGCGGCGGTGCGCGACCCCAGCTTCCGCGTGATGCTCTCCGACGATGGCGTGCACGTGTTCAATCGCGACCGCCACCATTGCGCCGCCGACCCGTTCGCGCTCTGGCCGCTGCTCGGGCTCGAGCACGACGCGGCGCACGCCTTCTACCTGGGCGTGGAGCTCGCCCGCGCGCAGATCGCGTGGCAGCTCGGCAAGCGCTACGCCCAGGACAGCGAGCTCGGCTGGGGCGCGGCGGTGCCGGCAGCGCCCGACGACCTCTCGCGGCAGAGCGCCCCGGGCACCACGCTCGCGCACCCCGGGCGCCGGGCGACCGATGGATCCGGGGCCGACGAATGAGTCTGCGCATGATCTGGGAGACGGTCGTCACCACGCGCTCGAGCGGCGGCCGCGTGCACATCGCGCCGATGGGCATCCGCGAGTCGGAGGAAGGCCGCGTCATCCTCGCTCCGTTCCGGCCCTCCACCACTCTCGACAACGTGCTCGCGACGCGCGTCGCCGCGGTGAACTTCACCGATGACGTGCGGGTAATCGCCGGCTGCCTCACCGGCCGGCCCGACTGGCCCACGCGCGCCTGCGAGCGCGTCGATTGCGTGCGCCTCGACGGCGCTCTCGCCCACCGCGAGCTCGCGCTGGCGCGGATCGACGAGGACGGCGAACGCCCGCGCCTGCATTGCGACGTCGTCTTCGCCGCGAACCACCGGCCGTTCCGCGGCTTCAACCGCGCGCAAGCGGCGGTGGTCGAGGCGTCGATCCTCGTGAGTCGCCTGCACATGCTGCCCCCGGAGAAGATCGACACCGAGATGAAGTACCTGGCGATCGCGATCGACAAGACCGCCGGGCCGAACGAGCGCGAGGCGTGGTCGTGGCTCGTCGCGCGCATCGACGCATTCCGCGCGGAGCGGGCGCGATGACGCGACTCCTCGCCAGCGTCCGCGACGGCGCGGAGGCAGCCGACGCGCTTGCCGCGGGCGCCGACATCATCGATTTCAAGGACCCCGCGCACGGCGCGCTCGGCGCCCTCCCGCCGGACGAGATCGGGCGCGGGATCGCAGCCGTCGCCGGCCGCGCCCTGACGAGCGCGACGGCGGGCGACTGGCCGCTGGAGCCGCACCTCCTGGTCGAGGCGGCGCGCCGGATCGGCGCGACCGGCGTCGACTACGTCAAGCTCGGCCTCCTGCCGGGCGCCGCCCTGCCCGCGTGCATTCGCGGGTTGCGGGACGTCGCGCGCGAGCACCGTCTGGTTGCGGTGTTCTTCGCCGACCGCGGCGTGCCGCTCGCGGCGCTCGCACCGCTGCGCGCGGCCGGCTTTGCAGGCGCGATGCTCGACACCGCGGAGAAAGCGGGTGGCGGGCTGCGGCGTCACCTCGACGACGCGGCGCTCGCCCGCTTCGTCGGCCTTGCACGCGAAGCGGGACTGATGACGGGGCTCGCGGGGTCGCTCCGCCTGGAAGACATCCCCCCGCTCGCGCGCATCGGGCCGGATCTGCTCGGCTTCCGCGGCGCACTCTGCGCCGAGGGCAGAAGCTCGGTCCTCTCCGCCGAGCGGACGCGCCTGGTACGCAGTGCTCTGGACGGGGTAACGGCCTAGCTCAATCCTCGAGCGCCCGCAAGGCCGCGGCCGCACCGGAGACGACCCGCCACGACAGGTTCGCGCCGGCCACGAATCCGGGGAACGAGGGATCGACGATCCCCGCAGCGGCAAGAGCGGCCGCGTCGCCGTCCATCGCCTCGGGCACCAGACACGACTTCACCAGCACGAGGCGCGACGCGGCGATTGCCCGAGCGAGCCATGCGGCAAGGCTGTCCGACGTGACGTCCCACGACGCCGGGACGTCGGGTGCCGCGAGCACCATGCGTTCGGGCGCCCAGACCGGCGTGAGATCGCGCTGCCACGCCGCGTCGAACTCCTCCGGGCACTCGGCAACGACGTAGCCCGGCGCGAACGCGCCGAGCATCACGGCGGACATGTGCATCGCGAGCAGCGCCATGTGGTGCGCCGCCTGGTCGCCAATGGGATGCCGCCGCCCGGTCAGCCGGACGGCATCGGCGAAATCCCCGCCGCCGGGCACCACGACCAGGCGCGGCGGCCGCCGCGCCGCGAGCTCTCGCATGAGCGCCGCCGCCGCGTCGGACTCGGCGAGGCTGCCGCCGACCTTGACGACCGTCGCCGTCGTCATGCCATCCGTCGCCGCAGCTCGGCGACGGCGAAGGCAGGGCCGCAGGTGTTCACGGCGAGCCGCTCGCCGGCCGGCACGCCAGCGAGCGCAGCGAACTCGACATAGGGACGATCGAGGCGGGCGGCGAGGCGCGCGGCCAGGAAATGACCGACCCCGAGTCCGACGACCGGCGCAGCCGGGCCGATCAACCCCAGCGAGAGGGCCCGGTCGCAGGCGCGACGGATCCGTTCGGCCTGGACATGCGACAACCAGCGGGCCAGGCGTTCCCACTCCGCCGCCGGCGCCGCCTCGACATCGCAGCCCACCATGCGCGCGAGGCGCCGCATGCTGGCCTCGCGCGACCGCGCGCCGCCGTCGGCGGTGTCGGCCTGGTCGAAGCGCGGGTCGAGCTCGCCGGTGATCCGGTAGACGTCCGCGGTGGTCGCGAACTGCTCGGCCATGACGCCGACCCATTCGCCGCCGAACGGCACCGCAGCGGCGATGGCCGCGACCGGGGTTCGCACCACGCCGGTGTAAACCAGCTCCTCGCGCGCGAGGCGGCCGTGATCGTCACGCCCCAGCGCGCGCACCCGTCCATCCGCGATCAGCATCACGTCGGTCGTCGTGCTGCCGATGTCGAGGACCAATGCATCGGGCGCGAGTCCGGCGACGAGCGCCGCGGTCGCGAGCCAGTTCGCCGAGGCGACGCTGGCCCAGTTCGCCCGCGCCGTCCTCGCGTCGACGAACCCCTCGCCGGCGAAGACGAGCACGTCGGGAGCGTCGATCACGCCCTGGAACGCCTCGAGGATAGCCGCCACGCCACTCGCGCGATCGGGGAAGAGATCCACGAGCTCGCCGGTCATCGTCAGCGCATGCCGGGCACGCGACGCTTCGCCGCCGGCGAGCTCCGCCAGCGCGCGCTCGAGATGCTCGCGCCCGAGCCAGAGCGGACAAGGCCGCTGCGCCACGCGGGCGAGGCCGCCGTTTCCGTCCAGCACCGCCGCCTTGACGTGCGCGCCGCCGAGATCCCAGCCGAAGATCACCGCTCGCTCCACAGCGCGGCGAGATCGACGTCGACCTTCTTCGGCCGAAACGCGGGCAGCGAGAACGGCCGCTCGCCGTCGATCAGGTCGAGCACGAGCGCAGCCGGGCTGCAGTCGAGCGCAGCGCCGAGGCCGACGTAGGAGGTGGTGAGCCGGGGATTGATCTCCACCACGACCGGACCATGCTCGGCGAGCACGAGATCGATGCCGAAGAAACCCCACAGCCCGGGAACCGCCTGGGCGACATCCCGGGCGAGCCGACCGCAGCGGCCGTCGTCGTCGGCAAACCCGTTGATGACGGTGCCGAGGAAAGCGAAGCAATCGTCGCGGACGACGATGCGCTGGCGATTCACGCTCAGCACCCAGGCCATGCCGTCGCGAGCGAGCGCGCACAGGCTCGCGGGTTCGCCGGACACGTAGGGCTGCAGCACGAAACGCCCCGGTTCGGCCTCCGCCTCGATCCACCGCGCGGCCGCACCGAGATCGTCGCAGAAGTGCGTGTCCTGGCAGCCGCAGCCGTCGTCCGGCTTCACGACCCACGCCCCGTCCGCCGCCGGCGGCGCGTCTTCCAGCGTGAACGTCGGTATCGTCTCGATGCCGGCAGCGGCGAGGGCCTGCGCCGTATGGAGCTTGCTCGCCGCGAGCCGCACGGCCGCCGGACGACTGTTGAGGAGAATCCGCCCGGCCGCGAGCGCGGCCAGCGACAGGTTCTCGAGCGTGCCGCCGGTCTCGGGTGCGACCGGCCACAGCGCGTCGCTCGCGGCGAGGAGCCCGGCGAAAGTCGCCTGCCATTCGGATCGATCGCGGACGAGATGGCGCTCCGCGGGTAGATCGGCGAGATCGACCCGATAGTCGGACGTCGTCACCACGCGAACGTCTGCGATCGCCGCGAGGTCGCCGACGAGCGAGCGCAGCATGAGCTCGCCTTCGGCGCGGAGCGAGCCCGGGAGCGGCGTGCCGACGAACCCGCCGCCGGTGATATGCTCGTACGCGAAGATCTTCACGGCTTGCGCATGCTCGTCGTCCCCGTTCTCGATCTCATGGCCGGCCAGGTGGTGCACGCGCGCCGCGGGGACCGCTCGAACTACCGGCCGCTCGAATCGAAGCTTACGCCGTCGAGCGAACCGATCGCGGTCATCGGCGCCCTGCTCGCGCTCGCTCCGTTCGACACGGTCTACGTGGCGGATCTCGACGCGATCCTGCGCCGCGGCCACCACCGCGCCGTCCTGGACGGCATCCAGGCCGAATTCCCGGCGCTCGGCCTGTGGCTCGACGCGGGGTTCGCCGAGCCGGGCGACCTTGCGCCCTGGTCACGCGCGCGCCGGACGCCCGTGATCGGGTCGGAAAGCGTCGCTTCCCTCGCAGCGTTCGCCGCGATGCGTGCCGCGGCGCCCGAGGCCATCCTCTCCCTCGACACCCGCGGCGACCGGCAACTCGGACCCGCCGCCCTCTTCGACACGCCCCGGCTGTGGCCCGAGCGGGTGATCGTGATGACGCTCGATCGCGTCGGGTCCGGCGGCGGGCCGTCGCTCGACGGCGTGCGGCAAACGCTCGACCGGGCACCGGGCAGGCGCCTCATCGCCGCCGGCGGCGTGCGCAATGCCAGCGACCTCGAGCGCCTCGAGGCCCTTGGCGTGCACGCCGTGCTCGTGGCGACCGCGATCCACGACGGCACGCTGGATCGCGCGGCGCTTGCGCGCGGCGCCTCGCCCGGCTGAGCGTCGCCGGACTCGGGGCGCCCCGACTATTTCGGCGAGAACGGGTGCTTGACCGTGTTGCGCTTCTGCACGACCTCCTGCGGCGTCGGCGTGCCGGCGACCGCGCGCTGGATCGATTCCTTGACCGCCTGATGGTTGAAGTCGTGGATCTTCTGGTCGTCGGCGGCGTCCCAGTGGATGAACACGCCGACGCAGATGAAGACGTCGTTCGCCTCCTCGATCGGGAATGGTGCCGTCGGCCACGCAGTCGGCCACCGCCAGCGCCACCGCGTGCTGCGCCGGACCGAACATCTGCACCGCCTGTTTCGCGCCCTTGATCGTCACCTTGTTGAACAGCACCGTGTGCGGCTTGGTCGCCAGGTTCGGGCCGATCACCGCCAGGAGCGAGGTGAACCCGTCCTTGTTGTTGGTGAGGGCGTGAGTGAACGCCGATTCCGCGGCGCTGCCGCGCGGCCCCATGATGAGGTCGATGTGGGCGACCTCGTTGCCTTCTCCGACGAGCGATTCGCCGACCAGCACCTTGTTGATCTTTGCCATGACCCACTTCTCCTTTAGCAGTTGATGCCGTTCATCCTGTGGGAAACGCTCCCACTCTCTCACCCGCGCCGCGGCGCTGGCCGCGGCGCGCGCAATCGGTTGCTTCATCACTGAGGAAGGCGAGAAAGAGCGTCGCCACCGTGAGATCCGCGGTGGTGCCCGGGTTGAGCCCGCGCGCTTTCAGCTCGCCGTCCCATTCGATCAGCCGCTCCGCCGCCGCCGCGAAGTCGGTCGCCCGCGCGGCGGTGCGATCGCGCTCGACCGCCGCGTCCCTGAGGATCGCGGCCTCCGCGGCGCCGAACTTCCGCGCGACGTGCGAGTCCGGATGGCGGGCAAGGAACGCGAGATACACCTCGGTCGTCGTCCATCGCCAGTCGCGCCCGCGCGCGCGCGCCGCCGCCAGCCGCGCGAGGCCGGTATCGAGCACGTCGGCATAACCGTTCGCGTACTGCCGGGCGATCATGTCGCGGTCGGCCGCCTCATGCATCGCGTCGAGCAGGCTCACCCGTGCCGGCGCGTGCACGTCGTGACGATCGGCCGTGCCGAGCCCACCGGGTCGCGCCAGCCGGATGGCCTCGAACGCGAGTCTTGCGTCCTCGACGGTCAGCCTCGCGAGGCACGCGCGCAAGCGCTGCACGAGCGCCTCGCGGCCGGGTGGCCCCCACGCCACGTGCGCGAGCGGCGCCGCGAGCAGCACGATGCCGAGATTGGTGTTCGTGCCGACCGCCTCGTGCGTCGCGACGATCGCCCGGTGAATCCGTTCGCCCACGGAGCCCGCCGGTCGCGCGATCGCCGGGGCCGCCGCTTCCGCGCTGCGGATGAAGTCCACCGGTTGCAGGCCATGACCGCCGGCATGGAGGCCGACGTTGCCGGGCTTCAGCGCCGTGACATCGAGCAGACACGCGTCGACGAACGCCCGTTCGAGGTCCGCGCTCATGACGCACGCGCCTCGCTCGCAGCCGCGAGCCGTCGCTGCACGAAGTCCTGCGCCAGCCGCGCCGCGATGTCGATCGACGCGACCGATTGCAGGCCCTGCCAGGCGGGATGCCGTTGACCTCGATGACGACCGGGGCGCCGTCGCGCGCGCGCATGAGATCCACGCCCGCGTAGTCGAGGCCGACCGCGCGCGCGGCGCGCTCGGCCAGCTCGCAGACGTCGTCCTCCAGCGGCAGCGCTGCGCAGCGCGCGCCCTGTGCCACGTTGTGCACCCAGCCCGGACCGCGCCGCGTCATCGCCGCGACCGCGTTGCCGCCGATCACGAATACGCGATAGTCGTGCGCGTTTTCCGGCGCGCAGTCGACGAAGCGCTGCAGGTAGTACACGCCGCTGTAGTCCCCGGCCGCGGGCAGGGCGTCGCCAGAGCCGAGTCGCATGAGACCCTTGCCCTGGGAACCGAACAGCGGCTTGAGCACGAGCCGTTCGCCCCTGGCGCTCTCGCGCACGAGCGCGGTGCGCGCGCTCGCTTCCTGCTCGGAGACCCAGGTGGCGGGCGTCGCGAGCCCGGCCCGGCGGAGCAGCATCGAGGTCATGGACTTGTCGACGCTGCGCTCGATCCCGCGCGCGCTGTTGTAGACCGGCACGCCCCACTCGGCGAGCGCATGCAGGATCGCGAGGCGGAACGTCACCTGCTCGAACGTCCCGGCCGCGATCTCGCGGACGAACACCCCGTCGGGAAGCCCGTTCCTGAACCCGGGAACGACGATGCCATAGCGGTTGGCCTCGAGGTCCACGCGGCAGTCGGCGAGCGACACGAAGCGTGTGGCGACCCCGAGCGCCGCGAACGCGCGGGCGAGCCTGCGCCCGTGCCAGCCCGGCTTGGCGGTCATGATGGCAATGCGCGCGCTCATTGGACTACCCTCGCGCCAGCCGCGCTCGGGGATTCGCCCTTGGGACGGCCCGGCGGGCTCATAGGCCGAACGACTCCAGCGAGCCGCGCGAGATCCCGCCTCCCGCCGCGAAAGCTCCGCCCCGAACCGAGATTGCAGACGGTCACCTCGGCCGGCGCGAAGAGCATCGGGTCGATCTTGTAGAAGTCGAACTGGTAGTCCTTGAAGACCTGCGCGAACGGCTTCCCGTAGTCGCGCGAAGCCGAGGCGGGCAGCTCGCGCGCGAGCCGCTCGGCGTCCGCATCGGGGCCGTCGACATAGAGCGTCACGCGGCCGCCGAAGAGGATCGCGTCGTTGGTGCGCCCCATCGCCATCAGGAAATCCGGCGCGGGCGGCGGCAAGGGCGCCGTACCGACGCCGTCGACGATGCGATCGAGCGCGAAGCCGAGCGCGTGCGCCTTGTGCAGCGCGACTTCGAGCGCGCGGGCGACGATCTGCACCGTGCCGGCGAGGCTCGTCGTCGGCGTCAGCACGATGGTGATGCGGTCAGGCGGGAGCGCGCAATCGCGCGCGATCTTGTCGATGACCGGTTCCGGCGGGACGCGGTCGACTTCGAGCACGAACACCGCACGATCGAAGCGGTCGGCGTACCGCAGCTCGTCGAACAGCGGCTCGCGCCGCGCAATCGCCCGGCCGGGTCCGGAGGCGAGCGCCCGGAATGCGCCCTTGCCCTCGCCATGCGCGAGGCTCCAGCCCGCGTACTGGCTCGCGAGGCAGGCGATGACCGGATCGGCGCTGTGCACGTGCACCTGCGTGAGTCCGCCGGTTTCGCCATCGCCCGGCGCCAATGCGACCGACCCCAGTCCGCCCATGCAGATCTCGGCGATCCGCCGTCCCGGCTTCCAGGCCGCCGCGCGCCGCGATGCCCGCGTCCACGAGCGTCGCGCCGCGCTCGCTCGCCGAGATGCCGAGCCGGAGCGCATCCGCCGCGGCGACGAGCTCCGCGACGCGCGGCGCCGCGAGCGCGTTCACGCTCACCTTCGGAACCGACTCGCGCAGCGCCGCGGTCATGGCCCTCGCCTCATGCGACCGCACGCCGCTCGGCGCGCGCTCCAGCGCGCGACGAGCTCGCGCGCCGAGCGGCCGCGCGCATCGATTTCGCGCTCCGCCTCGCCAGCTGCTCGCAGCTTCGGCGAAGACCGACAGGACCGGGGCACCGGCCGCGATGGTGCTCCCCGCGCACGGCAGATCGCGACACCAGCTCGGGAAGGAGGCATTAGCGGGGACCGTGACGGGGTCGCGAGCATAGACGACGCCGACCGCGCGATGCGTCCCCGCTCCCCGGCCGAGCAGCTCGCCGAACTCGGGCACCGGACGCTCGAAGCTCGCGAGGTGCCAGTGGACCAGGCCCTCCGGAAAGTCGTCGTCGTACAGCTCGAAGGTCGCCGTCGGCCGCGGATTGACCTCGAGCGCCGTCATCCGGTCGCCGTCGAGCAGAAAGTCGAGCCCGGCGAGCCCGCGCAGACCGGTGACGCGCACGAGTCGATCGAGGCACGATTGCGCTTGCGCACGCAAGTCGGGAGGAAGATCGATGCCCGCGATCGCGCCCGCGTAGCAATAGCGCGCATCGCCGAGCACCTCGACCCGGAGCCGGTTGAACCCCAGGCAGTAGGCGCGATCGCCGTCGGCGAGGAAAGTCACCGACAGCGGCTGACCGGGGATCTCGCGCTGGAAGTACAGCCGCGCCGCTGTCGCTGCGTGCCCGGCACGGCGGACGTGCGTGCCCCCGGCGGCGCCGGCCTCCTTCTGCAGCCATCCGTGCCGGTCGGCCGGCGGCTCGCGCTGCGTCGCGGGCACGCGCCATCCGCAGGCACGCAGGAGCGCGATGCCGAGTCTCGGGGTCCTTCAGCGCGGCGACGACCGCAGGGTCGTTGGCGTACACCCGGCCGTAGCGCGCGAGTCGGGAAGCGAGCTCCGGCGTGCCCTCGAATCCGCTTCCCACGACGATTGCAAGGTCCGATCCGCGCGGCTCCGCGGCGAGCGCCGCCATCAGCCGGCCGGGATCGATCGCGACGCCCTCATCGCTGCCGACGCACACGACTTCGGCGATCGCCCGCGTGTCGCGGTCGCCGAACGCGTCGAGCACGACGACGCGGCGGCCGGTCTTCGCCGCGGACTGCGCGAGCGCACGGCCGGAGATCGCGACGATGACGAGCCTGGGTGTCATCGGTAGGCGTCTCAGCGGCCCGCCTGCGTGAGCTCGCGCGCTTTCGCGAAGGCGTGGCGGAAATCGAGGTAGAGGGGCTTGCTCCGAGGTGCACATGCTCTGGAACAGGCCGCGCTCGACCTGGTACTTGATGTTGCCGATCGCGAGCGCCCCGATGCCGACCGCCTTGCCGGACGCCGCCGCGGCGAGCGGCACGCCGTCGTCCATCGGGCCGATCCCGGCGATCCCCGGCGGCGGCACGGCGTTCACGTCGGCGGCGACCAGCAGCGCGCGCGCCTCGCGGAGCAGCGCTTCGGACACGACCTCGACGCCGGCCTTGGCTGCAGCGATGAGGACCTCGGCGCGAGCGATCGAGCTTCGGCGCCGAGCCGTCATCGATCTGCACCGGCCTGCACGCTCAAGCCGTAGCGCGTCCGGATCCGATCGCACGCGGCCTGGGCGCGGGCGAGTGCCGAGTGGCTCGCGAGCTCGACGATCGCCCCCTCCTGCGCGGCGAGCGTCGCCGCGGCGGTGCCGACGGGACCGGTGCCCCCGAGCACCAGCACGCGCCGGCCGGCGAGAGCGGTGTCGTGCTTCGCGCGCAGGCTGCTTCTCGACGACGGCGACGACGGCGGCGGCGGTGGTGAACGCGCCGCTCGGATCGGCGAGGACCGAGACCGCGAACGGCGGCACCATCGCCTCTCGCGCCGCGTCGAGCATGTCGAGCGCGAGGTCGAGGTCGCGGCCGCCGATGCAGATCCCGGTGCGCCGCACGCGCTTCGGACCGCGCGAGAAGATCGCATCCTGCGTGAGGCCCGCCACGTCGGCGAGCGTCACGCCGGTGTAGGGCACCACGGCGTCGTAGCCCGCGTCGTAAGCCATGTTCACGTCGAACGGGCTCGCCTGCGCCGCGGGAGTGAAGAGGTGGAGGATCAGCGGGTTTTCCATGTCGCTCGCCTTGACGCTTCGCTCGCGGACCGCGGCGCTCGGCCGCCTAGCCGCTGCTGCATCCTCAGGCCCCCGCCCGCGGCGCGCTCGTCGATCAACCGCTCGATGTCGTGGCCGTGGTTCCGCCCGCGCGCGACCACGAGCTCGAGCTCGCGCAGATGCGCGAAGCGGCTGCGGGCCTCGACGAGCAGCGCGTGCGCGCGCAGCTCGGAATCGACGATGCCGAAGCCGGTCGGGCCCCACGACGATTGCCCGACGCCGGCGACGCCGTTCGCCTCCAGCCAGGCGAGCACCTCTGCCACGGCCGGGCTCGCGAACCGCCCGCCCTGGGCGGCGGCGAAGTAGTCGCCGACCGTCCGCTGGATCTCGCCGATGGCGTCGCCGAAGCTCGCGAACTCCTGCTCGGCGAGCGCCGGCATCACGCGCAGCAGCACGAGGTGCGCGAGGCGCGCCGCGCACTCCTCGGGAAACGCATTCAGCGTGCGGAACGCCGCGAGCTCGGCCGCGCCCGAGAGGCCGCGACCACCGTGGTCGAACACGAGGAGCACCCGCCACGCCGGCGGGAAAGCGAGACGCGCGATGACCGGCGGATGGCCGCCGCCGCTGCCGCGCCCGCCGTCGACGATGAACCCGCCCTGCTCGAAGGCGCCGATGCCGACCCCGGACCGCGCGCCGCGGTCCGCGAGCGCGGTGAGCGCCGGCAGCGCGATCGGAACGTCGAACAGCGCGCTGAATGCCGCGCCGACCGCGAGCGCGAGCTGCGTGCCGGATCCGAGGCCCACGTGCTCCGGAATCGCGCGCCGTACCTCGACGGTGCAGCCGGTAACGGGATCGTACTCATCGACGAGACGGCGGAGGTAGTCGAGCGCCCGGGCTGCGCTCGGGCCGTGCGCCGCGAGGCCGTCGGCACGGCGCAGCTCGACCACGGTCGAGAACTCGTCGAGCGCGAGACCGATGCTGCCGAAGCGGCGGCCGAGGCTGCCGCTCACGTCCACGAAACCGAGATGCAGGCGAGCCGGCGCCCGGACTCGCACCGTCAGCCGGTTGACGTCCACGCCGTCCGATGAACGGGGTTGCTCGATCACCAGGGAATCTCGTTGGTCGCCGCGGTCGGGATCGGCCTCGGGAACGTGCGTCCGCGACGTCGACGCACCGACGCATGCTCCGGTCGCGGCGACTGCGGCCACCGCATCCGCGTCTAGTGTGCCACGACTGCACCGGGCTGCAAGTCCGTTCCGGACCCTACACGCGATGCTACGACCCTAGGACATGCTGTCACGATAGTAGAACAGTCGTGTTGGCGTCGCTGCGAGGATCGCGAGCCCGCCAGCGTCGCGGCGGAGTCGAGTAAGCTAGAGGCTCCCCCGTCGAATCCCGTTCCCGGCCCTTGTCCGTTACGCGCCGAGCGACCTGCCCGTTCTGCGGCTTGCTGTGCGACGACCTCGCGGTCGACGTCCGACGGCACGACGCTCACGCCGCGCGACGGCGCATGCGAGCAGAGCCGTGCGGCGTTCGCAACGCTCGGCCGAGCCGCGGCGGCGGCGGCCTCGCCGCGGGTGCAAGGTGAGAGCGCGAGCGCTGGAGACGGCGCTCGACACGGCAGCGCGATTGCTCGCCCGCGCACGGCGGCCGTTCATCGGCGGACTCGGCACCGACGTCGCCGGGATGCGCGCGACGCTCGCGCTCGCACGCCGCTTGCGGTGCGGTCGTCGACCACGCCGGCGCCGCAGCGAAGTACCGCAACCTCCACGTTCTCCAGGAGGCGGGCTGGATCACGACGACGTTCGCGGAAGTGAAGAACCGCGCCGATCTCCTCGTGCTCATCGGCGACGGCTGGCGCCACCGGTTCCCGCGTTTCGTCGAGCGCCTCGTCGCACCGAGCGAAAGCCTGTTCGCGCATCGGCTCGCGCGGCGCATCATTCTGCTCGATGCGGCCGCCGCGCGGCGCAGCCGATGCGTTGCCGGGCGATGCGGAGCAGCTGGCGCTCGCAGCGCCGCTCGCCGCCCTGCCCGCGGTCCTCGCGATGCTGAACGCCCTGCTCGACGAGCGGCCCGCCGAACCCTCCCGGCTGTCGTGCGTCGCACCGGAGAAGCTCGCGCAGGCGATCGAATGGCTGCGCGCCGCGCGCTACGGCGTCGTGGCCTGGGCTGCCGCCGATCTGGAGCTGGCGCACGCCGAGCTCGCGCTGCAGGCGCTGTCCCGGCTGGTCGTCGCGCTCAACCGATCGGCGCGCTTCGCCGCACTCCCGCTCGCGGGGAGCGACGGCGATATCACGGCGAACGCGGTACAGACGTGGCAGAGCGGCGTGCCGTACCCCGCGAGCTACGCGAACGGGACGATCGATTTCGACCCGCATCGCTACGGCATGCCGAACCTGCTCGGCCGCGGCGAAGCCGATTGCCTGCTGTGGATTTCCAGCCTTGCCCGCGACCGGCTTCCGCCCGCGACCGAGGCGCCGACGGTCGTGCTCGGGCGCGCCGACATGGCGCTCGCGGACGAGCCGGCGGTCTTCGTGCCGGTCGCGACGCCGGGCATCGACGCGCCCGGACACCTGCTCCGCAGCGACAAGGTCGTGAGTCTGCGCTTGCCGCAGCTCCGGGAGAGCGCTCTGCCGTCCGTCGCGCGCGCGATCGAGGCGCTGCTGGCGCGACTCGCCTGAGCCATGCTCGTCAAGCTGACCGGCGCCAGAGTCATCGATCCCGCGCACGACGTGAACGACGTCGTGCGCGATCTCTACGCGCGCGACGGGCGGATCGTCGCTGCGCCGGCGCGCAGGCGAACGCATCGACCGCGAGTACGACGCCGCGGGGATGATCGCGATGGCGGGTGCGATCGACCTGCACACCCACATCGGCGGCGGCAAGGTGAACCTCGCCCGGGCGCTCGTGCCCGAGCTCAACCGGCGCGACGATCCTCCCGGCGACCGCGGTGGCGAGCGCGTGCACCGGCGGCGCTGCACCGTCGACGCTCGCGGCGGGATACCGCTACGCGGCGATGGGCTACACCGCCTGCTTCGAACCGGCCATGCTGCCGTCCAACGCGCGCCAGGCCCACATGGAGATGGGCGATACGCCGATCGTCGACAAGGGCGCTTACGCGCTGCTCGGCAACGACGACTTCCTGCTGCGGTGCCTCGCGGGCGGAGCGGATCAGCGCGAGATCAACGACTACGTCGCATGGACCCTGCACGCCGCGCAGGCGCTCGGCATCAAGGTCGTGAACGCCGGCGGCATCAGCGCCTTCAAGTTCAACGCGCGCACGCTCGACGTCGACGAGCCGCATCCGCACTATCGCGTTTCCCCGCGCCGGGTGATCGCGAGCCTCGCGCGCGCGGTGCACGAGCTCGGCGTGCCGCACCCGCTGCACGTCCATGCGAGCAATCTCGGCGTGCCCGGCAATGCCGACAGCACGCTCGCGACGATCGCCGCAGCGGAAGGCTTCCCGATCCATCTCACGCATCTGCAGTTCCACAGCTACGGGACGGAAGGCGAGCGGAAGTTCTCGTCGGCGGCGCTGCGCATCGCCGAAGCGGTGAACGCCGCGCCGAACGTCTCGCTCGACGTCGGCCAGGTGATCTTCGGCCAGACCGTGACCGCCTCCGGCGACAGCCCGCTGCAGTATCGCAACGCGCGCCACGCCAGCCCGCGCAAATCGGTGATCATGGACATCGAGTGCGACGCGGGCTGCGGTGTCGTACCGTTCAGGTACCGCGATCGGGACTTCGTCAACGCGCTGCAGTGGGCGATCGGCCTCGAGCTGTTCCTGCTCGTGCGCGACCCGTGGCGCGTCTTCCTCACGACGGACCATCCGAACGGCGGCCCGTTCACGAGCTATCCGCACCTGATCAAGCTGCTCATGCGCCGCGAGTTCCGCAACGAGAAGCTCGCGGCCATCCATCCCGAGGCGGCAGCGATGTCGGTGCTCAAGGATATCGAGCGCGAGTATTCGCTCTACGAGATCGCGATCATGACGCGCGCCGCGCCGGCGCGCATTCTCGGCCTCGCGGACCGCGGCCATCTCGGCGCCGGCGCCGCGGCCGACATCGTCGTCTACGAGCCGCACGACGACCCCGAGGTCATGTTCGCGAAGCCGCGCTACGTGTTCAAGGACGGCGAGCTCGTCGCCGAGCGCGGCGCGGTCACGCAGGTGACCCGCGGCAGCGTCCATACCGTGAAGCCGGAGTTCGACCGCGGCATCGAGCGGAAGCTCGCCGGCTACTTCGCGCGCTATCAGACCATGTCGCTGGAGAGCTTCGGGATCGGCGCCGACGAGCTCGCCGAGTTGAGCCTCGCGCGGGAGGTGATCACCCACGCGTGTCGCGCCGGATGATGCACATCGAGGGCGTCGCGATCGAGGACACGTTCGCCGAAGCGTTCGGCATGCGCGCGACGCGGCTCGTCATCACCGCCGCGAGCAGGACCTGGGCGCGGCACGCGGCGGTCGCCGCGACCGGGTTCGCCACGTCGGTGATCGCCTGCGGCTGCGAAGCCGCCATCGAGCGCGACCTCGCGCCGCGCGAGACGCCCGACGGTCGCCCCGGGGTTGCGATCCTGCTCTTCGCGATGTCGACGAAGGAGCTGCAGAAGCAGGTCGAGCGGCGCACCGGTCAATGCGTGCTGACCTGCGCGACCACGGCGGCCTACGGCGGAATCGCCGCCGAGGCGGTGCACGAGTGGCTCGGGCTCGGCCGGAGCCTGCGCTATTTCGGCGACGGCTTCCAGATCTCGAAGCTGATCGACGGCCGGCGATACTGGCGCATCCCGGTGATGGACGGCGAGTTCGTGTGCGAGGACCGGATCGGTCTCGTGAAGGGGATCGGCGGCGGCAATTTCCTCATCCTGGCCCGCGACGCCGCGGCGGCGCTCGCCGCCGCCGAGCGCGCGGTGGCCGCAATGCGCCGCGTGCAGAAATGTCATCCTGCCGTTTCCCGGCGGCGTCGTGCGATCCGGATCGAAGCTCGGCTCGAAGTACCCGACGCTGCCCGCCTCGACCAACGATGCGTACTGTCCGACGCTCCGCGGGCTCGTCCGCACGCGCTTGCGGGCCGGTGCGGGCGCGGTGCTAGAGATCGTCATCGACGGTTTCGACGCCGCGAGCATCCGACTCGCGATGCGCGCCGGGATCCGGGCCGCCTGCGAGCGCGGCGCCGAGCGCGGCGTCGCAGCGATCTCCGCGGGGAACTACGGCGGCAAGCTCGGGCCGCACCACTTCCACCTGCGCGAGATCCTCGCGTGAAGCCGTTGACGTTGCGGCTCAAGGTGCGTCCGCCGTGCCGCCTCGACGCGGCGCCGCTCTCCCCGCGCGGGCTGGCCGGGAAGACGCGCGCGGAGATCGAGCGTATCGCGCTCGTCGGCTGGAACGAGACCTTCGCGGTCGGCGAGCTGTTCGCCGTCAGCGGTGAGGACGCCGACCGGGTCGTTCTGCAAGGCCTGGAGGGATCGTTCCTGCGCGTCGGTGCCGGCCTCGAAGGCGGCGAGCTCACGGTCGTCGGGCAGTCGGGCGATTACGCCGGCGAGTCGATGACTGGAGGCGCGATCATCGTGAACGGGAATGCCGGCGACTACCTCGGCGTCGGCATGAAAGGCGGCAGCATCACCTGCACGGGGAATGCCGGCGCCTTCACGGGTTCGGGCCGCGCCGGCGAGCTGCGCGGCATGATGGGCGGCGCCATCGTGATCCGCGGCAGCGCGGGCGACCGCACCGGCGACCGCATGCGGCGCGGCGTGCTGCTGGTAGAAGGTAACGTGGGCGATTACTGCGCCGCCCGGATGCTGGCTGGAACGCTCGTCGCGCTCGGAGCGGTCGGGTCAAACCCCGCCTATCTCATGCGCCGGGGCACGGTGGTATTCGCCGATCGCGCGGTCGATCTCCTGCCTACGTTCAATCACAGCGGGGACAGCGAGCTGCTCGCCATACGCCTGCTGCTGCAGTCGCTCGCCCGCTACGGGCCCGCGTTGAGGCCGCTCGCCCGTCGGGCCGACCGGTTGTCGCGCTGGGTCGGCGACCTTGGCGCCGGCGGCAAAGGCGAGGTTCTCGTCGCCCGGAACGAGCGGTGATTCGCCTCGATTCCCGGAGCACGAGCGGGCGTGCCCCCTCGCATGGTGATGACACGCGCTAGCGCCGCCGCCGCGTCTCGTAGCCGACCTCGCAGTCGCCGTGCGCCTCCAGCTTGACGATCTGCAGGTGGACGCCGTCGACCTGCGGGTGCCCGAAGCACATCTCGACGATGCGCCCGCCCAGCGTCTCGATCAGCCGGATGTGGCCCTGCGCGACGATGTCGAGGATGCCCTGCCGCAACCGGTCGTAGTCGAGCACGTCCTCGAGCCGATCGTTCCAGTCGAACGGCGGACGGAGGTAGACGCACAGGTTCAGCCGCAGCCGCTGCGTGCGTCCCTCCTCCGCGCAATGGGCGCCGATGCGCGCGGGAACCACGAAATCCTTGAGGAAGACCGCGCGGACATCACGCACCTCCTCGTCCCGCCACACCAGCGGATGGATCAGCATGACCGGTTCGCGCATGTCCATCGCGAGGCCCTCTCGTCAGCGCAGATGCTGATTGCGTTCCTGGATGTTGTCGACCAGCCGGCGCACGCCGCGCAGCCACGCCTCGTCGGTGTTGCCGCGGATGTCGACCGACTTCGCGTAGACCCTCTCGCCCGTCGGCACGCTGTGCACCTCGATGTTGATGTTGAGGATCAGGTTGCTCACCTTCTGCACCCAGCAGAGCGCGACACGCTCGGCCCCGAGCGCCTTGCCGATATCGATCTCGCAGCCGTTGCACGCCCGCAGCTCGTAGGACGCCTTGAGCTTCTCGATGAGCTGCGCCGCGGGAGCAGGATCGACCACCCGATACATGCCGCGGCTCGCGAACTCCTTCGCCAGCTCGGACGTGATCAGCACGAGCCGCCGATCGGTTTCCCGACGCGCCTGCACGCTCTCGTACTGGCGCATCTCGTCGATCAGCTCGAAGTCCATCAGGGCGAGCGACCTCGGCTCTGCAGCCGCTCGCCGGCGCGCACGCGAGCAGCGCCAATCCGAGCCCTGCCAGCAATCGTCCGAGCTTGCGTGCCACTCGCGCTCTCGCCTCTGCGGGCGACGGATGCTGCCACAGATCCGACCCGGACGCCGAACGGCGCGGGACCGGCTTGCACCGCCTGGAGCGTTGTCCTACGATCAGCGAGAGGTCAAGCTGATGTCAGCCGCGCAAATCAACGTGATGCTCGTCGACGACCACAGCGTCGTGCGCATGGGCTTCAGGCTGCTCCTCGAAGGATCGCCGGACATCCGCGTGGTCGCCGAAGCCGAGAGCGGCGAGGACGCGATCCGCCGCTTCGACGAAGCGCGGCCGGACGTGGTGGTGATGGACATCTCGATGCCCGGCATCGGCGGCCTGGAGGCGATCCACCGCATCCTGGCCAGGGAACCCACGGCGCGGATCCTCGTGCTGTCGGCGCACGAGGACGCGATGCACGCCCGGCGCGTTCTCGAGGCCGGCGCAGCGGGCTACCTCACCAAGCGGAGCGCCGCTGAAGCCCTGATGCAGGCGATCCGCCAGGTCAGCCAGGGGAAGACCTTCCTCGAGCCGGAGATCGCCCAGGAGCTCGCGATCCGGCAGCTGTCGGGCGGGCGCGACCCGGTCGACACCCTGAGCGAGAAGGAGTTCAAGGTGTTTCTCGCGCTGGCGGAGGGGCAGTCGGTGCAGGCGATCGCCGAGGTGATGTCCCTCAGCCCGCGCACCGTCGGCACACATCTCTACAACATCAAGCAGAAGCTCGGCGCGTCCAACTCGGCGGAGCTCGCGCTCATCGCGGTCCGCGCCGGCCTCCTGACGCCCTGACTCGCAGCGGTCCTCGCTCAGGTCTCGACCTGCGCCGCCCGCTCTGCGCCCGCCAGCGGGAGCACGGCGCGCACCGTGACGCCTTCCCCAGGCGCACCGGAGATCTCGAAGCTCCCGCCGAAGGCCTGCACGCGCTCGCGCATGCCGAGCAGCCCGAACCGCGCGCTGCCGCTCGCGCCGCCGGTCCCCAGTCCTCTGCCGTCGTCCTGAACCCGCACCACGACGGCGTCGCCCCCGGGCCCGACCGGCTCGCGCGACACTGAAATCTGCGCGCGGGTCGCCGCGGCGTGCCGGACCACGTTCGTCAGTGTCTCCTGCACGATGCGATAAACGGTGATGTTGACCGCTTCGCCGAGGCTCTCGAGCTCGCCCGAGAGAACGAGATTCCAGCTCACTTCCGGGTGTCGCTGCGACCAGGTCGCCACGGCGTCGCGCAGCGTCTCGGCGAGCCCGAGATGATCGAGGCCGCTCGGTCGCAGCCTGCGGATGATGCCGTGCGCGACGTCGTAGACGCGGGCGGCCACCGACACGATGGTCCGCGCGTTGTCGCGGATGTCCGGTGCCGAGTCGCCGGCGCGGGTCGCGATCGCCGTGCCGATCGATTTGATGGCGGTGATGCCCTGCCCCAGCTCGTCGTGCAGCTCGCGCGCGATGGCGCGCCGCTCCTCCTCGAGCCGGGACTGCACGGCCGCGGTGAACTGACGGTTCTGCTCGAGCGCCTGCTCGGCCGCCTGCATGCGCCGGTGCTCGGTGATGTCGCGCATGCTGCAGATCTCCCCGATCACCCGGTCGCTCGTCGGATCGACCAGCGGCGCGGCCGACAGCGCCACGTCCACGAGTCGACCCGTCTTCGTCAGGCGCTCGGTCTCGAGCAGCTCGACGTGCTCGCGCCGCTTGATGGACTCCAGGGTATCGGCGAGCTCGCCATGTCGACCCGCAGGCGCGATCCGCTGCGCCGGGCTGCCGACGAGCTCGTCCCGGCCGAAACCGAGCAGCCGCTCCGCGGCCGCGTTGCAGAACGAGATGCGTCCCTCCAGGTCGCGGATGATGATCGCGTCGCTCGACTGCTGCGCCACCAGGGCGAGCTGCCGGTTCTGCGCGAGACTCTCCTCGAGCGCTCGCGCCATGCGGTTGAAGCCGTCGCTGATCGAGCCGAACTCCGCCGGCCGGAAGGCCGGCAGCCGGGTGTGGAGCCGGCCGTGCGCCATCTCCGCGAGCCCCTCCAGGATCTTCGGCAGCGGCTTGAGCGAGCGGTCGACGAGCCAGAACACCACGAGGTTGGTGACGACCAGGAATGCGAGCGCCAGCCAGGCAAACCCCGTCAGCTCTTCCCAGGCTTCGAGGATGGAGCGCGACGGATCGGGCGTGACCACGATCGCGCCGCCCGGCAGATCCAGGCGCGACGCCTGGAGCTCGGGTCCGACCAGCCGCGTGAACCACTCCGGTGCCGCGCGTCCTGCCCGGTAGACCGAAGGCGGCGACTGGTAGAGCAGCGCGCCGCCGGAGTCGTAGAAGCGGATCTCGTTCGCGCGCACCCGACCGACGCTGCGCAGGAATGCGAGCAGCGCCTGGTTGCGCTCGGCCGGGCCGGCCTCGAGATACACGCCCCTGACGACCGTCTCGATGAGCTGCACGGCGACGCGGGTCGCCGATTCGATCTCCTCGCGCACCGAGCTCCGCGTGTCGTTCACGATGATTCCCGCCATCGCGATCGTGAACGCCACGATCACGAGCGAGAGCACGAGGTTGATGCGCAGGCGGAGGCTCATCGCGTCTCAGCTCGGCAGGCGGGCGCGCATGTCGTCGGTCGCGCGGCGCAGTGCGCGGGCGATTTCCGGCTCGGTGGCCGAGTGACCGCCGCGCTCGACGAGCCGCAGCTCGGCGCGCGGCAACCGCCGAGCGAGCTCGTACGCGGCGCGCGGCGGGCACACGAGGTCGAGCCGGCCCTGGACGATCAGCGCCGGCACTCCGGCGAGGCGCCCGAGGCCGGACGCGAGCTCGCCCGGCTCGAGAAAGCAGTCGTGGACGAGGTAGTGGAGCTGGACCCGGGCCCGGGCAAGGACGTCGGCCGGCCCCCCTGCCGGGCCCGCGGCCTTGTTCCCCGCGTCGAGGCCCATGATGGCCTCTTCGTAAGCGACCCAGCGCCGCGCGGCGGCCAGCGCGCGCCGGTCGTCCTGCTCGCTCACCAGTCCGTGATACCGGGCAAGCAGGCTCCCACCTTCCCCCTGCGCCAACGCCTCCCATGCCTCGGGCACGAAATTGCGCAGCGCATCGAGATACCAGTCGACCTCCGCCCGGGTGGCGAAAAAGATCCCGCGCAGCACCATGCCTGCCACCCGGTCGGGATGCGCGACCGCATAGGCGAGCGCCAGCGTGCTGCCCCACGAACCGCCGAAGAGCATCACGCGGTCGAGGCCCAGATGGTTTCGTATCGCCTCGATATCGGCGACCAGGTGCCGGGTCGTGTTGTCCGCCGTCGAGCCGAGCGGCGTCGATTGCCCGCACCCGCGCTGGTCGAACAGCACGATGCGATAGAACTGCGGATCGAAGAAGCGGCGATGGACCGCTCGCGTGCGGCTGCCGGGGCCGCCATGGAGAAACACCGCCGGGAACCCCCGCGGATCCCCGCACTCCTCGACGTGGATCGTGTGGCCGCCGCCGACGGCCAATTGTTGCACTGCAAACGGCTCCAGCTCGGGGTAGAGCGGCTCGTCGGCGAGCCGGTTCACGGTGTCTTCACTCGGGGCGGCATCGGGTCGATGCCTATGTTAAGTGTCGGTCGCGCGTAACGCGCGGGCACCAAAGACTAAGGAAAATCATTAGCCCCGATCGGGCGATTTCCCGGTGGGCGCCCGGCCGCCGGGCGGTCAGAATCGGGGCGTAGTGGAAAGGAGGTATCGACCGCATGTGGACCAAGCCTGAATACACCGAGATGCGCTTTGGCTTCGAGGTGACGATGTACATCGCCACCCGCTAACTGCGGTGGGCACCCGACGAAAGCCCCCACGCGGGGCTTTCGTCTTTTCCGGACCGCACAACAGCCGAGATGCACATCAAGGTGCTGGGCTCCGCGGCGGGCGGCGGCTTCCCGCAGTGGAACTGCAACTGCCCGAACTGCGACGGCGTGCGCAAGGGCACGATCCGCGCGCGGCCGCGCACGCAGTCGTCGATCGCCGTCTCGGCCGACGGGACCGACTGGGTGCTGTTCAACGCGTCGCCCGACCTCCTCGCGCAGTTTCGCGCGGTGCCGGAACTCCAGCCGGCGCGCGCGATCCGTGACACCGCGGTCCGCGCGATCATCCTCATCGACGCGCAGATCGACCACACCACCGGGCTGCTGATGCTGCGGGAGGGCGCGCCGCTCGAGATCTATTGCACCGAGATGGTCCGGGAAGACCTGACGTCCGGAAACCCCCTCTTCCGCATCCTCGATCACTACTGCGGTGTCCGCTGGCATGCGATCGCGGCGGACGGGGACAGCACGTTCGCCGTGCCCGGCGCCGACGGGCTCGCGTTCACCGCGGTGCCGCTCAAGAGCAAGGCGCCGCCCTACTCCCCGCACCGCGACGATCCCCACCGGGGGGACAACATCGGCGTGCGGATCGTCGACCGGGCGAGCGGCAAGGCGCTCTTCTACGCGCCCGGCGTGGGCGAGATCGAGCCGCACCTCGCACCGTTCCTCGCCGACGCCGATTGCCTGATGATCGACGGCACGTTCTGGACCGAGGACGAGCTCGTCCGCCTCGGGATCTCGAACAAGCGGGCGCGCGACATGGGCCACCTGCCGCAGAGCGGACCGGGGGGAATGATCGACGTGCTGAAGCCCTTGAAGGCCGGCCGGAAGATCCTGATCCACATCAACAACACCAACCCGATCCTGAACGAGGACTCCGCCGAGCGGCGCACGCTGGACGCCGCGGCGATCGAGGTCGCGTACGACGGGATGGACATCCAACTCTGACGGGAAGCGCTGTGGGAGTCGCCGACAGATTGCCGTGGAACAGGGAAGCGTTCGAGCGCGAGCTCCGCGCCAAGGGCGATCGCTATCACATCCACCATCCGTTCCACGTGGCGATGAACAGCGGCCGGTGCACGAAGGAGCAGGTGCAGGGGTGGGTCCTCAACCGCTTCTACTACCAGATCAGCATCCCGATCAAGGACGCGGCGGTCCTCGCGAACATGCCGGACCGCGAGCATCGCCGCGAGTGGATCAAGCGCATTCTCGACCACGACGGCGTCGCGGGCGACGAGGGCGGCATCGAGGCGTGGCTGCGCCTCGGCGAGGCGGTGGGCCTGGAGCGCGAGGCGGTCGCCTCGCTCGAGCACGTGCTGCCGGGCGTGCGCTTCGCCGTCGACGCGTACGTCAACTTCGCGCGCCGCGCGCCGTGGCAGGAAGCCGTGTGCTCGTCGCTCACCGAGCTCTTCGCGCCGCAGATCCACAAGGAACGGCTCGCGAGCTGGCCGGAGCATTACCCGTGGATCGACGCCGCCGGGTACGCGTACTTCCGCAAGCGCCTGTCCGAAGCGCGGCGCGACGTCGAGCACGGTCTGAAGGTCACGCTGGATCATTTCCGCACGCGGGCCGAGCAGGAGCGCGCGCTCGAGATCCTGCAGTTCAAGCTCGACGTGCTGTGGGCGATGCTGGACGCGATGCAGCTCGCCTACGGCATCGGCGACCGAAAGGACCGCGCCTGATGGCGCTCGGCGACGATACGGTTTTCGAGCTCGCGCGGCGCTTGCGCTTCCAGTGGGAGGAGGCGCAAGCCGCCTATGTGCTGCTCTACCCGGAAGGCATGGTGAAGCTGGGGCAGAGCGCGGGCGAGATCCTGAAGCGCGTCAACGGCACGTCGGCCGGTGTCCGAGATCATCGCGGACCTGGAGCGGGCGTTCCCCGGCGTGGACCTGCGGCAGGACGTGACCGACTTTCTGGAGCATGCGCGCGAGAAAGGCTGGATCGATGCCCGGCAGCCCTAACCCGCCGCTCTGGCTGCTCGCGGAGCTGACCTATCGCTGTCCGCTCCACTGCGTGTACTGCTCCAACCCGGTGGACTACGCGAAGTACGGGGCCGAGCTCGCAACCGAGGACTGGCTGCGCGTGCTGCGCGAAGGGCGCAGCCTCGGCGCGACGCAGCTCGGCTTCTCGGGCGGCGAGCCGCTGGTGCGCGACGACCTGGAGGTGCTCGTCGCCGAAGCGCGACGGCTCGGCTACTACTCGAATCTCATCACCTCGGGCGTCGGACTGAACGAGCGGCGGATCGCGGCGCTCAAGGACGGCGGGCTCGATCACATCCAGGTGTCGTTCCAGGATTCGACGCGCGAGATCAACGATTTCCTGTCGAGCACGCGCACCTTCGAGCTCAAGCGGCGGGTCGCGAAGCTGGTCAAGCAATACGATTTTCCGATGGTGCTCAACGTCGTGTCTGCACCGGCTCAACATCGACCATGTCCAGGAGCTCCTCGAGATGGCGCTCGAGCTGGAAGCCGAGTACGTCGAGCTCGCGAACACCCAGTACTACGGCTGGGCGTACGTCAACCGCGACCAGCTCCTGCCGAGCCGCGAGCAGCTCGCAGCGCGCGGAGGAGGTGGTCAACCGGTTCCGCGAGCGCGTCGGCAACGCGATGAAGATCTACTTCGTCGTGCCCGACTACCACGAGCGCCGGCCCAAGGCCTGCATGAACGGCTGGGGCGCGGTGTTTCTCTGTCTCACGGCCGACGGCCTCGCGCTGCCCTGCCACGAGGCGCGCATGCTCCCGGGGCTCGAGTTCCCGAACGTCCGCGACCGCGACCTCCGCTGGATCTGGTACGACTCGCCCGCCTTCAACCGGTACCGCGGCGACGAATGGATGAAGGAGCCGTGCCGCAGCTGCCCCGAGAAGGTGAAGGACTACGGCGGCTGCCGCTGCCAGGCCTACATGCTGACCGGCGATCCCGCGAACGCGGATCCGGTCTGCGACAAGTCGCCGCATCACGCGCTCGTGACGCAGGCCGTCGAACGCGCGGAGGCAGACGCGCCCCGCGGTCGGGACGAAGCCCGTGCTCTTCTTCCGCGACGACAAGAACTCGCGCGCGCTGTCGGGCGCGAGCCGGCGCGAACCGGTCGCATGAACGCCCCCCAGGCCGTCGGCGTCGACACGCGCGCGGCGATCCGCGCCGACGGACTCGCGAAGCGCTACGGCGAGATCGCCGCGGTCGAGGGTCTCGACCTCGAGATCCCGTCCGGGGAGTTCTTCGGCCTTCTGGGGCCGAACGGCGCCGGCAAGACGACCACCGTCCACATGCTGGCGACCCTGATCCGGCCGACCGCCGGCACGGCGACGGTCGCCGGGTTCGACGTCAGGCGCGAGCCCGTCCGCGTGCGCGGGGCGATCGGCCTCGTGTTCCAGGAGTCCGCGCTCGATCGCACGCTCAGCGTCGCCGAGAACCTGCGCTTCGCCGGTTTGCTGCACGATCTCCCGCCGCGGGTCATCGAGGAGCGCCAGCGGGAGCTGCTCGACCTCTTCGGCCTGGCGGACAGGCGCGCGCAGCCCGTCGCGACGCTGTCGGGCGGGATGCGCCGCGCGCTCGACATCGTTCGCGGCGTCCTGCACGAGCCGCGCGTGCTGTTCCTGGACGAGCCGACGACCGGTCTCGATCTGCCGAACCGGCGCCGGATCTGGCGCTTCATCGAGCGGCTGCGCGCCAGGACCGGGATGACCCTCCTCCTGACCACGCACTACCTGGAAGAGGCGGACGGTTGCGATCGCGTCGCGTTCATCCGCAAGGGCCGTCTCGTGGAATCCGGCGCGCCGCGGCTGCTGGTCGAGCGTCTCGGCCGGCACATGCTGGAGGTCGAGGGCCCCGACCTCGACGGTCTGGTCGGGATGCTGGAGCCGCGTCTCGGGACGTGCCTGCGCGACGGCGACGTCGCGTACTTCCGTTCCCCCGACGAGGACATCGCCGCAATCGCCCGGCTGCAGGCGGAGCTCGGCTCGAAGGTCTCGGCCTGGCGGGTCAGGCGGCCGAACCTGAACGACGTGTTTCTCTGGATCGCGGACGGAAAGGCCTGAGCTGATGCGCGTGCGTCCGGTCTACGCGGTGCTCGAACGGGAGCTGGTGCGGATGTTCCGCCAGCGGACCCGGCTGGTGTCGGCAATCGTCCGGCCGCTCATCTGGCTGTTCGTCATCGGCGCCGGCTTCGGTGCCGTCATCGGCGAGGCGCGCGGCATGGACTACCAGGCGTTTCTCGTTCCGGGCGTGCTCGGGATGACGATGCTCTTCGGCGGCATGCTCGCCGCGCTGACCACGGTGTACGACAAGGAGTCCGGCGTGATGCGGATGATGATCATCGCGCCCATGCCGCACGCCTGGATCGTGATCGCGAAGGTGGTCTCGGCCGCCGCGGCCGCGATGCTGCAGGCGGTGCTCCTGCTCGTGGTCCTCGTGGCGCTCGGATTCGCGGGGCGCGGCACCGACTGGTGGCTGCTCGCGATCGCCCTGCTCGGCACGTCGTTTGCCTGCGCCGGGATCGGGATGGTGACCGCGTCGTTCTCCCGGACGCTGGACAATTTCGCCGGGATCATGAACTTCGTGATCTTCCCGGTGTTCTTCCTGAGCGGCGCCCTCTACCCGGTGCGCGACCTCCCGACCGTGCTCAACTGGATCGCCACCGTCAACCCCTTCACGTACGGCGTCGATCTGCTCAAGCACGCGCTCGCCCCTCGCGCGGCGATGAGCGCGGATTTCGGCGTCGGGCTCGACATCGCCGTGCTCGTCGGCGCCACGGCGATCGCGATAGCGCTCGCGAGCTGGCGCTTCTCGCAGGAGTCCGCCTACGAGCCGATGATCCATGTGCTCACGACACGGGGCGGGTAGACGCCGTCCCGGCTCCGCTGTGCGTGCGCCCTGAATGAATCGCCGTCGGTTTCTCGGGGCCGGCCTCGCCTCGGCCGCGGCGGCGTGCGGCGTTCGCCCGACGCGAAGCCCGGGCGTGCCGCCGCCGGCCGCGCTCGCCGGCGACCGCGTCGCGCCGCTCGCGGCCGTCTCGCGTCTGGTCGTCGAGCGGCAGGATCCGCTCGCCGGCCGGTGCCGCTACGTGGCGGACCTCGGCCCGCGAAAGGTGGCGCAGCCGATCTTCGTCGCGCGGCGCGGCGAGAGCTTCGACGCCGTGATCGAGAACGCGCTCCCGCAGCCCACGACCGTCCATTTCCACGGGCTGACGCTCGCCGGAGGCGCAGGACGGCGCCGGCTTCGATCCGATCGCGCCGCGGCGCGAGCAAGCACGTGCGGTTCGAGGTGAAGAACCGGTCCGGGCTGTACTGGTTCCATCCTCATCCGCACGGCTTCACCGCCGAACAGGTCTATGGCGGGCTCGCCGGGTTGCTTGTCGTGACGGACGATGATGATGCAGCGCTCGATGCAGCGCTCGACCTCGCGCCCGGCAACCGGCTCGCGCTCGCCGTCGCCGATGCCCGGGTCGTCGGCGGCGCGATCCGCCCGTACGCGCCGACCGCCGAGGACTGCCTGACCGGCTGGTTCGGCAACCGCGCGCTCGTCAACGGCGAACTGGACGCGCAGCGGGTCGTGGCGCCGGGGTGGGCGCGGCTCCAGATCCTCAACGCGTGTAACGCACGGGGGCTGCTGCTCGCGTTCCGTGAGGGCGAACAGCTGATTCCGTTCAGCCTGCTCGGCACCGACGGCGGCCTGCTCGGTGCGCCGAGGGAGGTCGATCGCGCGTTCCTCTACACGGGGGAGCGGGTGGACGTTGCGATCAATCTCGCCGGCCGGCGCGCGGTCCGCGCCGTGAGTCTCGAGTTCGACGCGCGTCATCATGCGCATGCCCCCGCGGCGCGGCACCGTCACTCCGCGCGCGACCGTTATCCACCGCTCGCGGCCGAAGCGGTCTGCGAGAGTGCCGGCCGCCCCGATCCAGGGGAGCGACTGCCCGACGGGGCCGAGCTGAGCCTGTTTGCGCTCGGCGTGGAGGGAGCAGCGGTGCGCGCCCTCCGTCCGGTCCCGTCCGGCTCTCAAGCCTTCCGGACGCGGTCGCAGCCCCCCACGACATCACCCGGCGGATCCGGCTCGACTTCGACGAGCGCGCCGGCTTCCTGATCGATCAGACCCCCTACCGGCTCGACGAGATCGCGTTCAGCGTGCGGCGCGGGACGCGCGAAACCTGGGAGATCCGGAACAGCCCGATCTCGATGCCCCATCCGATGCACCTGCACGGGTTCGGCTTCCGGGTCCTGCGCCGGCAAGGCACTTACGGTGCGGCGCGCCGCTTCGCCACCGAGAGCGGCGGGCGCTTCCCCACCGACCTCGGCGTAAAGGACACGGTCCTGCTGTGGCCGAACGAGACGATCTGGATTGCGGTGGACTTCGCGCTGCCGGAGGACGCGGCGTTCCGCGGCGCGCAGCGCTACATGTTCCACTGCCACAACCTCGAGCACGAGGACGCCATGATGATGCGCAACTTCGCGGTGCTCTGAGTCGCGCTTCAGTCCAGAATGTGGACGCCCCACGGCGTGTCGCCGACCGGGATGTCCTTGATGCGGGTGTTCTTCGCCGTGTCGATGACCGATACGCTGTTCGATCGGCCGTTCGCGACGTAGAGCTTCCCGCCGTCGCGGGTGAGCGCCATGTTCCACGGACGCTTGCCGACCTCGATGGTCGAGATCACCTTGTCCGTCGCGGTGTCGATCACCATCACGGTCCCGTCGCCGCCGTTGCTGAGATAGAGCCGCTTGCCGTCCGGGTGCATCGTCAGACCGTTGGAGCGCGCCCCGGCCTTGATCGTGCCGAGGATCCGGTGTTGGCGCGCATCCACGACATAGACGGTATCCGCGCGCTCGCAAGCGACATAGGCTTTGGTTCCGTCGGGGGTGAACGCGATACCGCGCGGTCGTGTTCCGACCTTGAGCTGTGCGACAAGTTTGCGCGCTGCGACGTCGATGACCTCGAGCTTGTCGTCCTCTTCCGCGCTGACGTACACGAATTTTCCGTCCGGCGAGAAGACGGCGTGCTCGGGGTTGTCGCCCTTGATCTGCACCTTGAATGCCGGGGCTTCGCGCGCAGTGTCGATGAAGACGACGCTGTTCGAGAGCTCGACTGCCGCAGCGAGCAGCTTGCCATCGGGCGAGATGTAGACGCCTTCGGGCGACTCCCCGAGATCGATGCGCTTCGTCACCGCCCGCTTGCCGATGTCGATCACCATCAACGAGTTGCTCGGCTGGTCCGAGACGTACGCGACCTTCCGGGACGGGTCGATCGCAGTGCCGCGCGGCTTGCCGCCCGTCTTGATCTCGCCGACGACTTCGTCGCGGTCGGTGTCGATGAGCGAGATCGTCCCGCTGTTTTCGTTGCCCACGAGCGCGAGCCCGGCGCATGCCGGGCCGGCCGCGAAAGCGGCCAGAAGCATCGTGACGGCAGCAGCGTTGCGCTTGATCGTGGTCACCGGGTCGAGTCGGTTGGTGGGGTGCATGTGTGTAGTAGTGAACTGAATGTCTATCGCTCTCGCGTGATGACGGCGAGGACGAGGTTGCCGGCGTCGCCGCGCCCAGAGCGCGAGCGTGCCTGCTGATCGGCCAGGAAGTCAAGGGATCCATTCCCGACCATCGCGTTCGCGTGGAACCGCAAGTCGCTCCGCTCCGGTACATCTTGACTGAGACACTGCGTCATTCCCGGCGCAACCCACCGAGCTGAGCACGGGTCCGTCATTTCCGGGTAGCGCTCGGGAGTATTTCCCTAGCTGCATCCGCGGGCTACTTGCTAGGGTGCCCTGCGCGCGCGCGTCCTTTTCCTTGGATCGCCGTGGCACCCGTCGGCGCGATCCGCGCATGCGCCAACGAAGGGAGGAGACGTGTACCACGAGAAAAAATCGCGGCGATCCCGCGCGACTCGGATGGTGGCCGGCGTGCTCGGAACGCTGGCGACCGCGGCGGCAGCTCAGCAGGGCGCACCAATCGCCGCGCCACCCGTCAACGTGGTCGCACCGACACCGGTCCCCGGCATCGGAGTACCCCGAGACCAACTGCCTGCGAACGTCCAGGTCATCGGCGGACGCGAGTTCGAGCAGGCGCCCACGGCCAATGTTCCGCAGCAGTTGGAGCTGTGGATGCCGAGCGTCAACGTCAACGACATCCAGGGCAACCCGTATCAGGCCGACGTCAACTACCGGGGCTTTACCGCCTCCCCCCTGCTCGGGACGCCGCAGGGTCTCTCCGTCTACCAGGACGGTGTCCGGATAAACGCCCCGTTCGGCGACATCGTCGCCTGGGACCTGATCCCGCAGGCGGCGCTCGACAGCATCACGCTCATGCCCGGATCCAATCCGCTGTTCGGACTCAACACCCTCGGCGGCGCGCTGGCGTTGCGAACGAAGAGCGGCGACGCGAATCCGGGTGTCGCGCTCGAGTTCTCCGGGGGGTCGTGGAAGCGCCTCGTCGGACAGTTCGAGGCCGGCAGCGCCTTCGAGAACGGCTTTCACGGATACATCGCCGGCACGTGGTTCAACGAGGACGGCTGGCGCGACTACTCGCCGTCGGACGTGAAGCAGCTCTTCGCGAAGGTCGGGCAGCGACGGAGCAGCTTCGAGTGGGACGTCGGCCTGACGGTCGCGAACACCGACCTCATCGGCAACGGGCTCACCCCGCAATCGTTCCTCGAGCAGCGCCGGCAGTCGATCTTCACGCGGCCCGACCAGACCCGCAACCAGATGGAGATGCTGACTTTCAACGGGAGCTACTTCCTGACTGACAAGTCCCAGCTCTCCAGCACCGTGTACCTGCGCCGGCTCAAGCAACGCACGCTCAACGGCGACATCAACGACAACTTCGAGGATGGTCCGGACGATCTCGCGGCGGGCGGGACCGGCCTGAACATCGGCACCGGCGTCAACAATCGCACCGAGACGAACAGCCAGTCCGGCTACGGCGGCGCGCTGCAATGGAGCACGCGCATCGCAACTCATCAGCTGGCGTTGGGGGCGACGTACGACTACGCCAAGAGCGACTTCGAGCAGACCGCCCAGCTGGGGATCTTCGACAGCACGCGCGCAGTCGTAGACACCGATCCCGTGGAGCAGGAGAACGCGCTCACCGGGCGTACGTCGACGACGAGCGTCTTCATCACCGACACGTGGTCGCTGCGGCCGGACCTGCATCTGACACTCTCCGGACGCTACAACGCCACCCGCGTCAGGCTGCAGGACACCGGGCCTTCGGCCCCGGCGCTGGACGGTAGCCACAGCTACAGCAAGTTCAACCCCGCGGCGGGGCTTGCGTATCAGGCGACTCCTGCGCTCACGCTCTACGGCGGCTTCTCGCAGGGCAACCGCGCGCCGACGCCGATCGAGCTCGGCTGCGCGGATCCGGCGCGTCCGTGCACGCTGCCCAACGCGCTCGCCGCCGACCCACCCCTGCAGCAGGTGGTCGCGCAGACCTGGGAGCTCGGCGTGCGGGGACTGCTGCCGGGGAACATCCGCTGGAATGCCGGCCTGTTCCAGACGACGAACACCGACGACATCCTGTTCGTCGGCACCACTACCAGCGCCGGCTACTTCCAGAACTTCGGCAAAACGCGAAGGCGCGGTGCGGAGCTGGGACTCTCGGGCGCCGCCGGCCGCTGGCAGTGGAACGCGTCGTACAGTTTCGTTCGCGCCACGTATCAGTCGAACGCGTGCATCGTGTCGGAGAACAACAGCAGCCGCGGCACCTCGAGCGAGTGCTCGCCGGAGGATCCGGCGAATCCCGGCACTTTCCTCGGCGACGATCTCATCGCGGTACGCTCCGGCGACCGGATCCCGAACATCCCCGAGCAGAGCTTCAAGCTGCTGGTGAACTTCTACCCCGTCCCGACCTGGCGCGTCGGCGCGGAGCTGATCGCGTATGCGAGCCAGTACGTACGGGGAAACGAGAACAACCAGCACGAGGCCGGGACGTTCACCGATCTGAACGGTGACACGCGCACGTTCCAGGGGTCCGGCAAGGCGGCCGGCTACAGCATCGTCAACCTGAGCACTCAGTATCGCTTCGGCCGGGGATGGGAGATCTTCGCGCGGCTCGTCAACCTCTTCGACAAGCGGTACTACTCCGCCGGTGCGCTCGCAGAGAATCCGTTCGATTCCGCGGGGGCGTTCCAGACCGACTCGTCGCTGTGGACGCGTGAGACCTTCTACGCGCCGGGCGCACCCCGTGCGGGTTGGGTGGGCGTGCGGTACCGCTTCGGCACTTGATCGGAAGCAGGACGAGAGGCAACGGATGCACCAGTTCCGACGCTGCGTCTTAGGATTTGCGCTCGCGGTCGCGCTGCCGACTCTGGCGGCGGGCGATCTCACTCGCCAGGACCCGGTGGTGGTGGAAATGCGCGTCGGCAATGAAAAGAACGAGCATCGCTTCATGCCGGACCTGGTCAATCTTGAGACCGGAAAGCTGTACGTCCTTCGCCTCAGCAACCCCAGCACGAACGACTACTACTTCAATCCGGATGACTTCGTCGACACGATCTTCACGCGCAAGGTGGCAGTCGCCGGCAAGGACGGGAAGGTAATGATCGAGGTCTATGGCGCGATCCGTCGGGTGGAACTGAAGGCGGGCGGCTCGCTGGAGTGGTGGCTGGTGCCGCTCCGTACCGGCGTGTTTCGGAACGTCCACTCGACCAAGGCTCACACTGACGCCGGCATGAGGGCGACCATCGAAGTGAAGTGAACGGCCAGCCGTCCCTTCCCCGGATAGCCGGCAAGCTGTCAGCTGTTCCGCGCTCCGCGCGGCGGTTGAGCGAGGCGTGACCTCTTCAGCGTTCGAGCCGGAACACGATCGGAACGAGGACTGCGACTTCTTCGCGATCGTGCAGATCGTCGGGCGGAGCCGGGAGTCGCCCGGCTCTCGCTGCCATTTCCAGGGCCTGCGGTCGAGCACTTCGTGGCCGCTCGAGGTCTGCACCTTCGCGTCGATCAACCTTCCGGACGGCGGCGACGCGCAGGCGCATGGTCACCGCCCCCTCCCATCGGCGCACCTGGGCAATGTAGGGATACTCCTTGTGACGCGCCAGCGCCTGGGAGACGATCTGTCCGTAACTTGAAAGGAGCTCGGACGAAGGCTCCCGCGGCACTGGAACCTGGGCGGCGAGCGGCGGCCGCGCTGGTTGCGGCGGCAGATTCGCCGAAGCGACGTCCCCTTCCGCTGCGGACGGTCGAACCCGCTCTTCCTCGACGTTCGCTGGGGGCATCGGCGCCGGCAGCTCGCTTGTCCGTGCGGGCGGGACGGCCTCGTGCTTTCGGGGCTCCGGCCTTGTGCGCTTCTCCGGTGGCGACGCACGCGGCGTCGGCGCCGGCAGTTCGCTCGTCCCCGCGAACGGGACGGGCTCGTGCTTTTGGCGCTTTTCCTGGGGCGGCGCGCGACTGGCGAGTTCCGGTGAAGTGACCCTAGGCTCCGCCACTTCTCGTAGCGAGACCTGGAGCACCGCGGGCGGCTCGAACAGCGAAACGCGCGGTGCAGGCAGCGAAAGCGACATCACGGCCGCGTGAACCGCAAGCGATGCCACTATCGCCATGCCGAGCCGACGCTGGAGCGCCCGCGCGGGGTAGCGGGCTTCCAAGCGATCAGGTCGCTCGCATACCAACGGCATCGCGCGCGCCAGTTTGCTTGACAGCATTGTCGCGTTGAGCATCGCGCCCGTGCACATGAATCCATTGTAGCTCGCGGACATCGCGGTCAGCGACCCGAAGATCAATGCGACAGCTGGGTTGAATCCCTCGAACTGAAGGCGGCGATGCTCGGACTCACGGGAAAATTTCCCGGTTCTGACCGGGAATTATTCCCAGGCACGATCCGCCACCGGAAATGCTCCAGTCCGCTGCACGACACTGCTCCGGAAGCGGCGCAAAGGGGAGGCCGAGGCCGCCACGCTACAATCGTCGCGAGTCGCACATCGATGGAGGCCACCGTCCGCTCGTCGCCTGTCCCCAGGTCGCCTTCGCGCCTGCGCGCCGGCGTCGACGCGCTCGTGGCCGCCGCCGTCACGGTGGTCGCCTTCCTCGCAGCCGCTCATTTTGAGCTTTCGGAGCAGATCGCCCAGCTCGCGCGGCCGTTCGAGCGATTCCAGGCGGACGAGCTGGTCCCGGCCCTGCTCGCGCTCGCGGCCGCGCTCGTCTGGTTTGCGTGGCGGCGCTGGCGGCAGGCGGCGCGAGAGCTTGCGCGACGCCTTGCCGCTGAGGGCGAACTCGCGGACGCGCTCGCCGAGAACCGCCGGCTTTCGCAGAAGTACCTGCTCGCGCAGGAAGCTGAGCGGCGCAGCCTCGCCCGGGAGTTGCACGACGAGCTCGGCCAATGCCTCAACGCGATCAAGCTCGACGCGACGGCGATCCGCAACCATCCGGGCGAACCGCCGCGGGAGATCGTCGAGACCGCGCAAGCGATCATCGACGTGTCGAGCCGGATGTTCGACGTCACGCGCGGGCTCATGGAGCGGCTGCGCCCGGTCGCCCTGGACGAACTCGGGATCGCGGACGCGCTGCGCCACCTCGTGAGCGAATGGCAACGGCGTAACCCGGGTGTGCGCTGCAGGCTCGAACTGCTGGGGCAGCTCGACGAGCTGGGGGAGCAGGTCAACATATCGCTGTACCGCATCGTCCAGGAGTGCCTCACCAACGTGACCCGGCACGCGCACGCCTCCACCGTCGAGGTCCGTGTCGATGGCTCAGCGCGTCCGCACGGCGGTTTGAGCATCCGTGTGCGTGATGACGGCGTCGGAATGCCGGCCGGCACAGGCCGGCGCACAGGACTCGGGCTCGTCGGGCTGCGCGAGCGCGTCGAAGCGCTCGGCGGCACTTTCGAGGTCGCGGAGTGCGCGCCGCACGGGGTGGAAGTACGGGCGCAGATCCCGGCCGCGTCATGAGCGCGAAGATGGCGCTGCGCGTGCTCCTCGTCGACGACCACGCGGTCGTGCGCGAGGGCTACCGGCGTCTGCTCGAGCGCACCTCGGACATCGAGGTGGTGGCGGAGGCGGCGAGCAGCGAAGCGGCCTATCGGCTCTTCTGCGACACCGCGCCGGACGTGGTCGTCATGGATATCACCCTGCCCGGCGTCAGCGGCGTGGAAACCACGCGTCGCATCATCGCCCGGGAGCCCGCCGCGCGGGTGCTGGTGTTCAGCGTGCACGAGGACATCGTGTTCGCCTCGCGGGCGCTACAGGCCGGCGCGCGGGGTTATATCACCAAGTCGAGCGCACCGGAGCTGATGGTCGAAGCGGTCCGGGCGGTGGCCGCGGGACGGCCGTACCTGAGCCACGACATCGCGCAGAAGCTCGCGACGCAGCGCGTGCCGGGGCAGCCGCTGCCCTTCGAGGAGCTCTCGCCGCGGGAGTTCGAGGTGTTCCGCCTGCTGGCAGAGGGCAAGTCGATCGCCGACATCGCCCGCATCCTCTCGCTCAGCCAGAAGACGATCGCGAACTATCAGTCGCTGGTCAAGCAGAAGCTCGAAGCCGACACGTCCGCGCAGATGGTCTGGATCGCGCTCCAGCACGGTCTCCTGGACTCAGGGTGAAGCGCGCGCGGGCCACATGCGCCGGAAGATGCCGTTGCGCAGATACAGGTGTCGCAGCGCGGCGAGCACGTGAATCACGATCAGCGTCACGAACACGTACGACGTGACGACGTGCGTCGTGTTGAACACGGCGTAGATCCGCCGGTCGTCGATGCCCCACGGCGGAAAGAGCACGGCGTTGAAGTAGTTGACGCCGAACTTGCTGAAGTTCGACGCGAGGTATCCCGCCGCCGGCATGATCAGCATGCACGCGTAGAGTGCGAAATGGCTGGCCCGCGCCGCCTTGCGCTCCCACGCGGGCATCCAGGACGGGAGCGGCGGCGCCGGATGCGTGAGGCGCCAGAACAACCGGACGAGAATCAGCAGGCCGACCGTCAGCCCGGTCGATTTGTGGAGATTCACGTAGACCGTCCGCGGCGGCGTCCCGCGCGGGATTTCCTGCAGATACCAGCCGAACGCGATCTGGCAGAGGATGAGCGCGGCGAGCAACCAGTGCAAGGCGATTGCGACGTTGGTGTAGCGCCCGGACGGGTTCATCGATCTCGAGCTTAGCAAAATCCCGATTCGGTCACTGAACTTCCCGCCGCGCCGGTGGCTGAGATCGAGGACGCGATCGAGCAGCCAGGAGTTCGACGGCTGCGACGACCTGGCGCCGATCAGGCAGCTGCCGAAGGTTCACTCAGCCGATTGCGGCTCGAACCGACCGAAGCGCAACAGGATCGTCGGCAGGACCAGGAGGTTCAGCGCGGCCGAAGTGACGAGCCCGCCGACGATGACGATCGCCATGGGACCCTCGATCTCCCGGCCCGGCTCGCCCGTTCCCAGCGCGAGCGGCAGCAGCGCGAGCGCCGTCACCAGCGCGGTCATCAGGATCGACGGCAGCCGCTCGGCCGCCCCCTGCAACGCGGTCTCGGCGTTCCACGGCAGGCCTTCGACCGCGACCAGCCGCTGATAATGAGACACCAGCATGATCGAGTTCCGCAACGTGATGCCGAAGAGCGTCACGAAGCCCACGAGCGAGCCGAGCGACAACCAGCCCCCGGTCAGCAGCACCGCGCATACGCCACCGACGAGCGCGAACGGCAGGTTGAGCATCGTTACGGCCAGGTTGTTGAGGCTTCCGAAAGCGAGATACAGCAGCAGCAGGACGGCTACGCCGGCAAACGCGGCATGCACGACGAGGCTTCGGCGCGCCTCCGCCCGCGCCTGCGCCGTGCCACCGAACACCGCGTAGTTCCCCGGGGCGAGCTTGACCTGCCGGGCAATGCGCCGGCGCGCCTCCTCCCCGAAGGCTTCGATGTCGCGCGCGCCGATGCCCGCCGTCACCGTCTGGCTGCGCCGGCCGCCGGCGTGCAGGATCTTGTACCGCCCCGCGCCCACGCCGATGTCGGCGACGTCGCCGAGACGGGCGAGGCGCCCATCGGCGGTCCGGAGCTGGAGCGACCCCAGCCGCGGAATGCTGTTTCTCGCATCGGGCTCCAGCAGCACGACAAGATCCACCACGCGGCTTCCCTGGTAGATCTGCCCGACGCGTGCGCCGCCATACGCTGCCTGGATCGCCTGCAGCACCTGCGCCGGCTGCAACCCGAGACCTGCCAGGCGGTCCGGGCGGAGCCGGATGCTCAGCTCGGCGGTACCCGGCGGCGCCTGGAGCTGGACATCCCGCGCGCCCGGAATGGCGGCGATGACTCCCGCCACCGCCTGGGCGTCGCGATCCAGCGCGTCGAGGTCCGCGCCATACAGCGTCACGACGAACGGCGCCGCGAAGCCGGTCAGCGTTTCCTCGATGCGCTCAGTCAGGAAGGTGTTCACCGCGAACGTCACACCGGGGAAACCGCCCTGGCGCCGACCAGAAAGCGTCTCGCGGATCTCCCGCAGTATGCGCGCCTGTGCCTCGCCTTCGACCGTGCCGATCTCGACCTCGAACTCGCTGTAGTGAGCGCCGAAAGTGTCCGCGCCGCCGGGCGAGCGACCCACCCACTGCGCCACCGACTGGACGCCATCGATCGCGAGTAGCGCCTTGGTGACGCGCTCGCCGATCCGCACCGACTCGGCCTCGGCCGTCCCGGGAACGGCCGTCATATGGATGATGTAGTGCCCCTCGCGCAGGGGCGGAATGAATTCGCCCGCGAACAGCCCGAGTACGCCGATGCCGAGCGTCATCACGACGAACGCTATGGTTCCGATGAGGCCCGGGCGCGACTCGACTCGTCGCAACAGCGCGACGTATCGCGGCTTCAGCCACGCCACCGCCGGCGGGTCGTCCGGCTTCAACTCGCGCTGCGCGAGGAGCAGGCTGCAGAGCGCGGGCGTCAGCGTCAGCGCCACCACCAGCGACGCGAGAATCGCGAGGATGTACGCGAGGCCGAGCGGCGCAAACAGCCGGCCGGCCACCCCGGAGAGCGTGAGAAGCGGGACGAACACGAGCGCCACGATGAACGTTGCGTATACCACCGAGATCCTGACCTCTACCGAGGCGTCTAGCACCACCGTCTGGACCGCGGCCGGATTCGCCGCCAGACGGTTAAGCCGCAGCCGGCGGAAGATGTTCTCGCTGTCGATGATCGCGTCGTCCACCACCTCCCCCAGCGCGATCGCCAGTCCGCCGAGGACCATGATGTTGACGCCCATGCCGAGGAGATCCAGCACCACCACCGCGGTCAACAACGAGACCGGGATCGCCGTCGCGCAGATAAACGCGATCCGACTGTTGAACAGGAACAGGAACAGCACCACGACGACGAGCGCGGCGCCTACGAGCAGGTCCTGCCGCACGTTCTCGATGGCGGTCTCGATGAAGTTCGCCGGCCGGAACATGCGCGGCTTCAGTTCGACCGCCTCCGCTGCGAACAGCGGCGCGAGTTCCTGCAGTGCCTTCTCGAGGTCGCGGGTGACGGCGAGCGTGTTGGCGCCGAGCTGCCCTTGGACCATTAGGAACACGCCCGGCTTGCCGTCGATTGACGCCGCGCTGATCGACGGTGCCGGCCCTTCGACGACCTTTGCCACGTCGGACAGATAGAGCACCCGGCCGTCGCGGTAAGCGAGCATCGTGCGCCCGAGCTCGGACGCCGAGCCCGGCTGCCCTTCGGCGGTGATCGCGATCTGCTGGTTCGCGCCCTGCACGAAGCCGGCGGCGATCACGCCGGTCGCGCCACGGGCCGCCTGCACGACGTCCTGGATCGACAGACCGTAGCGCGCGAGCTGCTCCGGCTCGACCTGGATCTGCCACTGGCGTACCTGGCCGCCGAACACGTTGACCTCGGCGACGCCCTTCACGGCGAGCAGGTGCGGCCGCACCGTCCAGTCGACGAGCGTGCGGAGCTCCATCAGCGAGCGGCGCTCGGACGTGAGGCCGAACCCGAGGACCGTGCTCGCCGAGGACGTGAGTGGTGTGATCTTCGCCGGGCCGATGCCCAGCGGCAGTTGCGTGGCGACGAGCGCGAGCCGCTCGCCCACGATCTGCCGGTTGCGATAGGCGTTCGTGCCCTCGTGGAAGGCGACCGTCACGACCGACAAGCCGCCGATCGACTGCGACCGGAGCGCCTCCAGACCGGAGAGGCCGGCGAGCGCGGCCTCGATCGGCTGCGTGACCTGGCGCTCGACCAGCTCCGAGGAGAAGCCGGGCGCTTCGGTCTGGATCACCACCTGGCTCGGCGAGAACTCCGGGAAGACGTCCAGGTTCGCCTGTGTGAGCACGTAGAGCCCATAGACGACCAGCGTCGCCGCGACCGCCACGACGACGCCCGCGTGGCGAATGGAACGCCTGACGATGTACGCGATCATCCGGGGACGATGTGCCGTTCGCCGTGAGCCCCGGTCGGGCCCGAGGTGCCGGCCTCAGTCCTTGTTCTCGTTGCGGATCTGGAACCGCAGCTCCTCGGAGAGAAGCAGCTGCGCGCCGTTCACCACGACCTCGTTCCCGGGCGCGAAGTGGGCGGCGTCGAACCATCCTCCCGGGACGGCCTCCGCCGCCGACACCTCCTTGCGCACGAAGGTGTCGCCCTCGCCCTTCACATAGACCCAGGGCTTTCCCCCGTGCCACACCACGGCCGACGACGGCACGATCACTCCCTCCCGGGGCTTGCCGTCGAGCCCGACGCGGCCGACGACGCGCATGCCAACCCTGAGGCCGTCGGCGTTCGCCGCGTAGAAGTAGGTGGCCCCGCGCAGGTTCGGATCGGTCCGCGGAGCCGGTGAGACGAACCGCGCCGAACGGGAATCCCCCCGGCCGGCGACCGGAGCGATCGCGACCGGCACCCGACCGGCGTGGTCTCGCAGCTCATCCGGAAAGGTGAACTGGACGAGCATCTCGCGCTGTCGAGCGAGGGCGTCGAGCGCGCCCTGGTCGGAGCCCACCGCCCAGCCGCCAAGTACTGCGCCCCACTCCGCGCGCAGCGCATCGAGGATTGCGGCGGCGGTTTGGTCGGCGGCCGCAAGTCGGGCTTGGTCGCTCCGCGACTGTGCTTCGGCCGCGACCACCACCCGCTCGGACACGTTGCGATCGTCCTCGAACAGCCCTTTTGCCCGCCGGTACTCGTCCGCGCTGTTCGTAGCGGCGGCGCGAAGCGCGCGCGCCTCGCCCGCCGCCGTGAGGTAACGCGCCCGCAGGTCGAACAGCGGCTGGAGGTTGACGACGACGCCGCTGATTTCCGCCGACGCCTGGAGGCGGACCGGCTGCAGGCTGCGCACGGCGAGCCCGCTCGCCGCCTGGCTCTGCTTGGGAACGTGCACCGCGGCGAAGCTCGCCTTCGCGGCCGCGGACGACTCGGCGACGATGTCCTCCTCCGGGCGATCCTCCGCGAGACCGAGTTCGTCCCGCGCGAAGTAGATCAGGGCCCAGACGAGCACCGCGATCACGGCCGCCATCGCCGCAATGGTTGCGGTGTACGGGCTCGATCTCATCGGCGCGCGAAGCCGCCGGGCGCGGCGTTCGCCGGGGCGCGCTCGCCTGCGATCTGCGGGAGCGGTCCGCCGACGAGCGGCGTTTGCAGCGCATCTTCGAACGCGCCGAGCGCGGCCTGCGACTCGATGCGCAACGCCAGCGCACTGCGCTCGGCCGCGAGGTGTTCCAGCCGCGCACCGACCAGCTCGACGCGATCGGTGTAGCCGGCGTCGAACTGCTTCCGCGCGCGCGTCGTGCGCTCCTCGCTCAGCGCGAGGGTCGTCGCCGCGCGGGCGGCGGCCTCGGATGCGCTGCGATAACGGCCTCTTCCAGCGTCGGCGTCGGTGATCACGCGCAACTGTAGCTGCTTGACCTCGGCCGCCGCGAGATCGCGGCGTGCCTGCGCGACCTGGATCGCGGGCTGGTTGCCCGCCGACGGCAGCAGGACCGCCGCGGCGAGCGTCCAGACGTTGTCGCCCTGGTCCCAGAGGTATCCCGGCGTGAAAAGAATGGTGGGGTTCTGCCGCGCGATCTCGAGCTTGACCGCGGCATCCGCCGCCGCGTAGTCAAGCAGCTTGGCTCGGATGTCGATCCGGTTCAGGAGCGCAGTCCGCTGCGTTTCGGGTCCGCCCGGCGCCGGCGGGCCGGCTTCGAACACGGCGAAATCGAACGCGAGCTCGCGCACGTGCGCGAGCGGGATTCCCGTCGCCTGCGCGAGTCCGCCCAGACTGCGCTCGCTCGTTACCGCCGCGGCCTGCAGCTCGCCTTCCGCCTCCGCCAATCTGAGTCGCGCAGCGTTCAGCGCGACCGATGACGCGATCCCGGCCCCGGCGCGGCGCTCGAGCAGCGCCGACATCTCGCGGCGCGCACGGGCCTCCTCCTCGAGCAGGGCGAGCCGCGCGCGGCTCGAATAGACGCCGAGGAAGCTGGTCCGAACCGCCGACCTCACCTTCCAGCCGACGTCGCCGACCCGCAGCGCTGCAGCGTCCGCGAGCGCGTCGTAGCGCTCGCGCAGCGCCTCGCGACGCGACGCCGGTACGATCGTCAGTTCCAGGGCGAGGCCGAGGCTCCAGGGACCCGAGTCATCGTCGCGCACGCGGCTGTGGTGGCTGACGCGCGGGATCAGACCGAAGGGCGGGCGCTGCGTGGCGGCATCGACCTCGGCCCGAGCAACCGCTGCCTGCGCGCGTGCGACCGAGAGCTCCGGCTGGAAATAGAACGCCGCGAGCGTGAGATCAGACAGATTCCAGCGTCGCAGCGGCCACTCGGCGGGCGGCTGCCCTTGCCGCGCCATGTAGTCGCGCAGAGCCGGGGCGTTCGTGCTTCGCTCCTCGAGCTGCGTTGCGGACACCGCGGGATCGATCGGCGCCGGCGAATATTCCTGTAGCGCGCAGCCAAAGAGCAAGGCAAACGCTAGGGCACAGGAAGCGACTCCGGAAATCAGGCGCCGGCGCATGGTGCGAGAAGTGTATCGCGGGTTCCGCGGGGCGTCGCGTCGCCGCGCAACAACTCACTGTCGCGCAAACGACGAAGCCCGCTTGCGTCGCGGGTGCCTGCGCGCCGCCCGGCTGACCCTATCGGACTACCACGCCCGCAGGAGCTCGGCGACTGCCGCCTGCTGTTCCTCGGTGGCGACGTTGAGCGCGGTTTTCCCGCGGTTGTCGGTCGCCCCGGCGTCCGCGCCGCGCGCGAGCAGGAGTTTGACCGTCTCGACGTGGCCGTATGCCGCCGCCCACATGAGGGCGGTGGCGTCGTTCGAGGAAGGCCGGCGCAAGAACCCGCAGATGGACCCGTTCGTGCAGAATCTCTCGCGCGAGGACATGTTCAACCTCGCCGCCTTCTTCGCCGCGCAGCCGAGGATCAGCGCGGCGAGCAACCAGTGCAGGGCGATCGCGACGTTGGAGTAGCGCCCGGAAGAGTTCATCGACGTCGAGCTTAGCAAAATCGCCGGGATCAGAGCACGGGCGAAATCAGCGACCACCCGCGCTCGTGGATCCCGAACTGCGGATGACGAACCCTCCGGTTTCCGCGATGTCGCCGGCCGACGTGCCGAGGTAGACCTTGTATGCGCCGTTCGCAATCGCCCAGTCGCGGATGCTGCTGTCCCAGTACGACAGCGGACGGTTTGTCGCGTTGGGGTCGATCGCGAGCGTTACCGTCGTTCGTTCACCAGGGTTGAGCCACACCTTCTTGAAGCCGACGAGCCGCTTCGGCGGTTCACCCGTTATGGCCGGGAGACCGAGGTACAGCTGCGCCACCTCGGCACCCGCGCGCCGGCCCGTGTTCTCCAACCGGAATTCGACCCTGATCGGCGTCTTCCCGTCCGCGACGACCGGTGTCGCCTGAAGGTGCGACAGCGCGAACGTCGTATAAGAGAGACCGAAGCCGAACGGGAACAACGGCTTGAGCTGCTGCGCGTCGTACCAGCGGTACCCCACTTGCAGACCTTCGGAGTACCTGGCGGCGGGGATACCGTCTACCGTTACCCCGGGCCACTGCGCGAGGGCACGCGCGGGTACGTCGCCTGCCGCCTTCGGGAAGGTGACCGGCAGCTTGCCCGAGGGGTTGGCGATTCCGAACAGCAGCCGGGCGACCGCGTTGCCGTCCTCGCTGCCCGGATACCAGGCCTCGAGAACCGCCCGCACCCGATCGATCCAGGGCATGAGCACCGGCCCGCCGTTCTTGAGAACGACGATCGTGCGCGGGTTGGCCGTCGCGACCGCCGACACGAGCGCATCCTGCGTCCCCGGCAGGGAGAGATTGCTTCGATCGGCTCCTTCGGTGTGGTTATCGCCGACCATGACGATCGCGATATCGGACGATGCGGCGAGAGTCGCTGCGGCAGCAATCTCCGCGCCGTCGTTATACGTGACCGTCGCGCTCGAACCGAGGCGGTCGAGGACGTCGCGCAGGCCCTGCATAGGAGTGATCGTGTAGAGCGGGACGACCTTGGAGCTTCCCTCCCCGCCCGTATTCGCGTCACGCGCATGCATGTGGGGCCCGATCAGCGCGATCGAGCGAAGCGCGGACGCGTCGAGCGGCAACTGGCCGTCCACGTTCTTGAGCAGCACCGCGCTCTGTTCCGCGATGGACAGGGCGACCCTGCCGTGCCCGACCGCGTCGATGGGCGTCTCCACGAGCGGGCGGTCGAACTGCCCGAGCCTGAACATCGAGTAGAACCTCCGCTTGAGCAGGAGCTCGATGTCGGCTACCCCGACCGCTCCCGCGGCGAGGGCGGCGCCGACTCTCGCGGCGCTGTACCAGACACCGCTATTCATCTCCAGATCCGTGCCCGCCAGGATGGACTGTGCGGTGCTGTGGACGGCGCCAAAATCCGACTGCACGTATCCCCTGAAGCCCCACTCCTTCCGGAGCACCTGCTTCAGGAGGTGCTCGTTCTCGCAGGCGTAGGTCCCGTTGACGCGCGGATAGGCGCACATGACCGCGGCCGCGCCGCCATCCCTGACGGCCATCTCGAACGCCGGAAGGTAGATCTCCCGCAGGGTCCGCTCGTCGATGATCGCGTCGACCTCGAATCGGTTCGTCTCCTGGTTGTTCGCGGCATAGTGCTTGGGCATGGCGATGATGCCGTTGCTCTGCACGGCCTTGACCTGCTCGACCGCCATCCGGCCCGCGAGATACGGGTCCTCGCCGAAGTACTCGAAGTTGCGGCCGTTATGCGGCACCCGCGCGATGTTCAGGCCAGGTGCCTCGAAGACGTGCGTGGCGAGGTTCAGGGTCTCGGTCCCGACGACCTCGCCGAAGGCATACGCGAGCGCCGGATCCCAGGACGCCGCGAGCGCGAGGCCGGATGGAAGCGCGGTAGCGGCCTTCTGCGGTGAACAGTCGCCGGGACCCACGCCGGCAGGGCCATTGGTGATCCGCATGGTCGGGATGCGCAGGCGGGGGACGCCCGGGACGTGGCGAGTGCTGTTGCCGCACGGGAACTCGGGATTGACCCCGATGTGGCCGTGGAGCTGAGCAAGCTTCTCGTCGAGCGTCATCGCGGCCACGAGCAGCTCGGCACGCTCCTCCGGCAGGAGACGCCGGTCCATCCAGGGCTGCGCTTCCGGGATGCCAGTCGATGGAAATGCGAGGGCGCCAAGTGCGACGCCCAGAAGCTGGAGACCGTGCAGAGGCTTCACGCGCACGTGGCGTCGCCGTGGCGGCGCGTGCATGTTCGGACGCGCCGGTACCCCGACAACATGTCGATCGGGTTCACCGGGCGATCAAGCGAAGGTACGCCGCTGCCCGGGTTCAAGTCCGTTCACACGGACCACGGGTCGTCGGATTCGATCGCCGCGGGCGAACTTGCAACAGAGCCTGAACGACGGTACCGCCTATTACTTTTCAGCGTCAATCGCGCTTAGCAGTTCCATGCCGTTCTTCTCCGCAAAGCGCTTGCGAACCGGCTCGTAAACGATCTTTCGAAAAGGCGTCATGTCGACCTGATCCACCTGCATGCCGGCCTTCTTCAACCCGTCAATTATTCTTGCCTCGTTTTGCATGTTGAGCTCGCGCTGATACTGCGCCGCCTCGCGCGCCGCGTCGACGAGGATCTTCTGATAATTCGCGGGCATGGCATCGAACTTGGCCTTGTTCATCACGACGATGAGCGGCGAATACGCATGATTCGTGAGCGTAGCGAATTTCTGTACTTCGAAGAATTTCGCGGACCAGAGTACCGGCAACGGATGCTCCTGGGCGTCGAAGGCCCTGGTTTCCAGGGCCGCATAAAGCTCCGAGATCGGCAGCGGAGACGGGTTGGTCCCCAGCAGCTGGAACGCCTGGAGGTGATAGGGATTCGGGGTGGTGCGAACCTTCAGACCTTTCATGTCCTCGGGGGTGCGCACCGGGCGCCGGTTGTTGGTGAATACCCGCCAACCGTTCTCGAAGTATGCCAGCCCCTTCATGCCGTGCTTTCCAAGTTCATCGAGGAGACCCTGCCCGACCTTGCCATCGAGCACCTTGTACGCGTGCTTCGAGTCCTGAAAGGTGAACGGCAGTTCGAGCACCGCTGTCTGGGCGACTATGCCGTTGAAATTACTCGAGCCTGACGACGCGAACTCGATGGTTCCGCCTCGCACCAGGTTGATCGTTTGCTGATCGCTGCCAAGGGTGCTGCCGGGGTAGACCGTGACGTCGATATCGCCTTTCGTGCGGTCCTTCACCAGACCGGCGAACTTGAGCGCGGCAAGGTGTTGCGTCTCCTCTACCGGCACCTGGTGCGCCCATTTCCATTTGTACTGGGCAGCTGCGGTGCTGCTGAACGCCAGCATGAGAGTTGCGGCCACCACGCGCGAAACCTTCATTTCCGCTCCTTTCATTAGCGATGGTCCAGACGCGCCTCCCTCATCGACGCGCTCCAGCACGGTAGCGACGCACCGCTGCACCCGGGCGTCGGGTCGACGCTTCAACGCGCGTCCGGACCACAGGCATCATTTGGCGGTCCGTACCTTCGCGATTTCAGTGTTCGCCTCCTTGACCAACGATTCGTTGATCGTCTTGTTGTGCTTTTCGATCACCGGCTTCAATCTGTCTCGCATGCGGGTCCGTTCCTGCGGAGCGATCTCGGTCACTGTCATGCCTTTGCCCTTAAGCGCTTCCACCGCCTTCTGATCCATGGCTCTCGATGTCTGGCGCTGGTACGGCTTCGCCTCGGTTGCAGCCTCGATGAGGATCTTACGCTCATCCTCCGAGAGCTGATCCCAGAACTTCTTGCTGGCGAGCACGAGCAGCGGCGAGTACGCGTGACGCGTGTTGGACGCGTACTTCTGCACCTCGTAGAACTTCGTGACCTCCACGGAGACGAATGGATTTTCCTGGCCATCGACCGCTTTGGTGTCGAGCGCTGTGTAGAGCTCGGTGAAAGGCATGGGCACCGCGTTGGCGCCAAGCGCGGTGAACGAATCGATGAAGACCGGGATCTGCTGCACGCGGATCTTCAATCCCTGCATATCCTCCACCTTGGCCACCGGCCGCCTGCTGTTGGTGAGAATGCGGAACCCATGGTCCCAATATGCGAGACCGACCAGTCCCTTCTCGGGAAGCTTGTCCAGAAGTCTCTTTCCAACCGGGCCGTCGAGCACCGCGTCGACTTCCTTGAAATCGTCGAACATGAACGGCGTGTCAAAGAGGCCGAAATCCTTGTCCATTCCGGTCAGCAGACCCGGGCCCATCATCGACATTTCGATTGTCCCGCCCTGGAGCGACGAGGCTACGGCCACCTCGCCGCCAAGTGTGCCCCCCGGGTAAAGCCTGACCTTCAGCTTGCCGCCGCTTTTTTGGCTGACGATGTCGGCAAATCTTTGCGCTCCCAGCCCGTGCGCGGAGTCCTGGGTGTTGACGAATGCCAGCTTGAAACTGCGTTCCTTGACGTTCTGCGCAGATGCCAGAGAGAACGGCATGAGCGAGCACGCAACCAGAACGATCAGAAATCGTGATCTCGCGTTAGTGTGCATCTTGCTCTCCTCTAAGAAGCTGCGGAAGCTCCCCCGTTACGACCTCTGCGAGCGGCCTCCGCTCCATTCGGCGCGGGGGCCAAGGAACCGTTACGCTCACAGCACCGAGATCATTCCGCCGTCCACGTAAATGATCTGGCCGTTGACGTAGTCGGACGCGGATGAGGCGAGGAAGACCGCGGCGCCGATGAGCTCCTCGGGTTTGCCCCACCGTCGCGCGGGCGTGCGGCCCTTGACCCAGGCGTCGAAGGTCGGGTTGTCGATCAGTGCCTGGTTCATGTCGGTCAGCATGTAGCCGGGCCCGATCGCATTCGCCTGGATGCCGTGAGCCGCCCATTCGGCGGCCATCGCGCGCGTGAGCATCTTGATGCCGCCCTTGGCCACCGTGTACGGCGCCACCGTCGCGCGCGCCAGCTCGCTGGTCAGCGATCCGATGTTGATGACCTTTCCGCGGCTCCGCGCAATCATGCGTTTCGCGGCTTCTCGCCCGATGACGAACGCGCTGGTGAGATCGACCTCGATCACCTTGCGCCATTCATCGGTCGAGAGCTCGACCATCGGCTTGCGCAACTGCATGCCGGCATTGTTGACAAGGATGTCGATGTCGATCCCATCCGCATCGAACCGCTTGAAGGCAGCGACGATCGCGGCCTCGTCGGTGACGTCGAACGGGGCCTCATGAACCGTGTGGCCCACGGCCTTCATCTCCCGAGCCGCCGCAGACAGGCGCTCCGGGTTCGAGCCGTTGAGAACTACCGCTGCACCCGCCTCGGCCAGGCCTTGCGCCATCGCGCGTCCGAGACCCCGCGAAGAACCTGTGACTAGCGCGGTCTTGCCTTCGAGATTGAACAGTTGGATCGACATGATCACCTCAGGCGGTGGAACGTCGGACGGTCAGATCGGAGCGCTCGAAGACGGCGGGCAGAAGCTCGACGCCGAGGCCCGGGCCCTCCATCGGCAGCACGTAGCCGTCCTTGACGGTCGGCAGCGTGGTTACGAGCTCCTTGTACCAGCCGCTATAGAACGCGCGCACCGATTCCTGGATGAGGGTATTCGGCTGGCTGAACGAGGCATGGATGCCCGCGATGTAGCCGATCGGGCCGGTGCAGTCGTGCGGCGCAAAGGGACGGTGCCAGGTTTCGGCGAGCGCTGCGATCTTGCGGCCCTCGGTCAATCCCCCCGTCCAGCACAGGTCGACCATCACGACGTCGATGGCGTCGCGATCGAGCATGTCCTTGTACGGGAAACGCGAGCCGAGCGTTTCGCTTGCGCATACCCAGACGTCGGTCGAGCTTGCATACTCGGCCAGCGCCTGGGGGGAGTTCATCCGGATCGGATCCTCGAACCACGTCGGCGAGTAGGGTTCGAGCGCGCGGGCGATTTGCTTCGCCGTGGGCAGGTTCCACAGCGAGTGGAACTCGACCATGATCTCCATCCGGTCGCCGACCGCCTTGCGGATCTTCTCGAACGGCTCGAGCGCCTTCTTCATCTGCGCCGCGCTGATGTGCAGACCGTTGGTCTCCGAAGCGGCAGGATCGAACGGCCAGATCTTCATCGCCGTGATGCCGCTCTCGAGGAGGCTCTCGGCCACTGCGTCCGCGCGATTCATGAACCCCTGCAGATCCTCGTACGGTCCCTGCGGCTCGGCGAAATTCCAGTTGGAAACCGGCTTGATGTTGGTGGACCTGATGTAGCCATAGCCCGCACAGGTGTTGTAGAGACGCAGCTTGTCGCGGCACAAGCCGCCGAGCATCTGATGCACGGGCTGCCCGCAGACCTTGCCGAACAGGTCCCACAGCGCGATGTCGATCGCCGAGGCCGCGCGGTACTCCGCCCCGGTGGACGACTGCGCCATCGGCAGATTGAGCATGTCGCGGTGGATGGCTTCGATGTGCAGTGGATCGCGACCGAGCACTCGCGACGCCAGCGTGTCGTGTATGTGTGCTTCCACCGCCCCGGCGCCGTAGAACGTTTCACCCAGGCCGATGACGCCGGAATCCGTAAGCACGCGAACCCACAGGACGTTGGCGAATTCCTGCGTTCTCAGGGTCTCCAGTGCCGTAATCTTCATCGGGTGTATTCCTCCAGTCCGACGTCGGGTTTTCTACTTCTGCTTTCTTGCCGCCTCGATGACGGCGTTCGCCTGCTTGACCAGATCCTCGCTCACTTGCTTGGAATGCTTGTCCACCACCGGTTTGACCTTGGCGCGGAACTTCGTCATCTCCTCGGGTGTGATCTCGTTGAAAATCATTCCCTTCGCCTTCAGTTCCGCCAGTGCCTTCGGGCCCATTTCCCGGTTGGCCTTGCGCTCGTAGTCACGCGCCTCGGCGCAGGAATCCCATTGCAATGCCATTCCACGCATGCGGCTCTCCGGAAATGCCAAACGTCGTCGTTGCCGCGGTCTCGCCTCACCGAGTCCGCGCAACTCGTAGCCAACCGGGGCCGTTACCGTGCGCCCGCGAAACTGAGCTGCACCTTCATGGCCCGCGACTTGTCGCCGGCGAGTTGGAACGCTTCGATCGCCTTGTCTACCGGATAGGTGGCGGTCAGCAGCGGCCGCATGTCGACCCGTCGGTTCGAGATCAGTTCGACCGCCCAGCCGAATTCGACACCGGTCCGAAACGCGCCGCACAACTTGAGTTCCTTGGTGACCACCGCGTTCATCGGCAAGGTGGCTTCGCCGCCGAGCCCGACCAGCACCACGGCACCGAGGGGTCGTGTGACTTCCATGGCGCCCACCAGCGCGCGGGGGTTGCCGGAGCACTCGAATGCCATGTCGAAATAGCCCTTGTTGGGGGCGTAAGGTGCCAGCGCGTTGGCGTTCTCGCCCACGTTGAGGGCGTGATCAGCGCCGACGCGTGCGGCGGCGGCGAGCGCCGGAACACTAACGTCGGTCACCACAATCTCGCTCGCGCCGCCTTGCCGCGCAGCAATGATGGTGAGACAGCCGATCGGTCCACAGCCCGTTACCAGCACTTTCTTGCCAAGGACGGAGCCTGCGCGCGTCACTGCGTGCAACGCGACCGAAAACGGCTCCGCGAACGCGGCCTCGTCGAGCGGCACATCCGGCTTTACGGGAAACGCCTGCTCTTGCGTAATGACGATCTCGTCGCGGAACGCGCCTTGGACGTGCGGGAATCGCATTGCACTACCGTAGAAGCGGACGTCGAGACACTGATTCGCATGTCCTTCAATGCAGTAGCGGCAGTGTCCGCACGGGTGGTTCGGGTTCACCGCAACGCGATCGCCGACTTTGACCCGCGTGACCCCCTCGCCCGTTGCAGCCACCGTCCCTGCAACCTCATGGCCGAGGATCATTGGCTCCTTGAGACGAATCGTGCCGAAGCCGCCGTGCTGGTAGTAGTGCAGATCCGATCCGCAGATGCCGCCGGCGGCAAGATCCACTTTGACTTCGCCCGCCCCCGGCGCGCTGGTCGCGCCAGTCTCTTCGATGCGTAGGTCAAGAGGAGCGTGAACGACGACTGAACGCATGACGTCTTCCTTTTGCGAAACAAGAAGATGACTTCAGGAATGCCGTAACGCGGCAAGTCATGTCGCCGTCGTCGGCAACCAACGCTCAATTTCTTCTCTTGCGCTAGAAGAATACTGTGATATTTTACGTTAGTCAATAGGCCGCGACGCCTGCGGCCATATCGTCGGCAGCGACGCCCATCTCGCAAATGCGACCCATCGACTATGATTGATACGAGACACGAACGCCCGGCCGCACACGCCTGCCAAGAGGCGTGAAGAGCAAGCACATGGCACAGCGGGTTCAAGGGCGCCCAAGGCTCGTCGGAAGCGGAGACCGTCTCGGGTCGGACGCGATGCCGCGCAGGCGCAGTCTGGTGAATCAAGTCGATCTCGCTTACGAGCGAATCGAGGAGATGCTGGTCAATTGCCAGCTCCGCCCCGGTCGCTTCCTGGCGATGCAGGACCTGCAGGGGCTGGTTCACTTCGGCCGTACCCCGACGCATCAGGCGATCAGCCGGCTCGCTGCCGATACCCTTGTCATTGTTCGTCCACGCCACGGCCTTCAGATCGCGCCGATCGACCTCGCTCGCGAGCGCGGATTGCTGCCGTTGCGGCGCGACATCGAACGCTTCGTGATCCGCCTGGCAAGCGATCGTTCGGGGCCGTCACAGCGCAACCAGATGCTGCATATAAAGCGCTCGCTCCGCGAGCAGCGCGACAGCATGACGATCAACAAGTTCAACGCCATCGACCGACGAGTCGATCAGTTGATCATGGCAGCGGCGGGCGAACCGTTCGTGGAGCACACGCTGCGGCCGCTGCACACCCTATTCCGTCGCATCGGCTGGCTGCATCACACGCAGATCGCGCGCGGTCAAAACCTGCAGCGGTCCATCGACTGCCATGTGGCGGTGCTCGACGCGGTCGCCAATCGCCATGTCGACCAAGCGATCTCCGCCTTGGACGAATTGATTGGGTTCGTCGACACCATGTTCGATACGCTGGAGCACGAAATCGATCCCACCCTCCTCGACTGCAGCCTTGGGTATCTCTCCACGACTTGATCCTTCTTCGGGCACACTGAGATCATGCGCATCGTGTTTCATGGCGAGAACGCTGCGTCTTTCAGCCAGGGGTTCGAACGCCTCGTCGGCGAAACCGCGCAGATCACGAACCTGCCGGATGTCCTGAGCAGCCCCGCCGATCAGCGCGCATACGCGGCGGCCGAGGCAATCGTCGGTGTCCGGTATGCAAGAGATCTTCCACGTCCGGAGAGCCTGCAGCTCTTTCACGTTCCGGGCGCCGGCTACGACGCCGTGGACCTCGATGCACTGCCCGAATCGGCGGTCGTATGCAACTGCTTCGGCCACGAGCAGGCGATCGCCGAATATGTCATGGCAGCACTACTCCGGGCACATGTGCCGCTGGTCGATGCCGATCGGCGTTTGCGCCAGGGCGATTGGGCATACTGGGCGGGCGCTCCGGATCGCGTCCACGACGAGCTCGCGGAAAAGACCATCGGCTGCCTGGGCTATGGGCACATTGGAAAGGCCATCGCCGCGAGGGCAAAGGCCTTCGAAATGAAAGTCCACGTGGCCAACCGCAGCCCCGTCGCAACATCGCCCGTTGTCGATCGCTCTTTTGCGCTGCACGAGCTTCAGGACTTTTGGGGCTCAGCAGACTTCATTGTGGTCTCGGTGCCCTTGACCGACGAGACGACCGGGATCGTTGGAGCGAAGGCGTTTGCAGCGATGCGACCGACCGCGCTCGTTGTCAACGTGGGTCGCGGGCCGACCATCGACGAGCGCGCCATGTACGACGCTCTTGAGCAGCGTCGCATTGGTGGAGCGGTTATCGACACCTGGTACTCCTATCCGCTGCCCGGCAAACCCAATGTACTGCCGTCGGCGCTCCCCTTCCATACCTTGCCGAATGTGGTAATGACGCCGCACATGTCGGGTTGGACTTCTGGAACCATCCGCCGACGACAGCAGACCATGGCGGACAACATCAAGCGCCGCCTGGACGGCCGACCGTGCGCGAATGTAGTAAGAGCGGCGCGACCTTACTAAACCAACAAGGGAGATCCCCCCGGCTCTGCCGGGGAGGCAGTAGGAGTTCGACGTATCCGGGAGTCGTCACGTGACCCATTCGGATGGTCCACGAAAGCAGTGCTAGTCTCAGCGAGTCTCTTGACGCTTATGCCCGGCGATGTGATCACCACGGGCACCCCGCCGGGAGTGGGCTTCGGCATGAAGCCGCCGCAGTATCTCAAGCCGGGCGACGTCATGCGCCTCGGTATTGACGGTCTCGGTGAGCAGCGCCAGGAAGTCTTCGCTTGGCCCGGACCTAGATAGGCTCCGTCCCGTCGCCACGAGGGCATCCATCTCACTCAAGGAGGCACAATGAAGATCAAACGCGTTCGCGCCCGTGTGTTCGAGTGGAAAGGAAAGGTCGTCCCGCCGCAGCCTCATTTCTGCACCAACGCCACCGACCTGCTCTACGAACGCGGCGATGCGATGGGCTCGTTCCGCTTTCACGGCTGGCTAGTGGTCGAAGTGGAGTCCGACAGCGGCCTAATCGGCATCGGCAACGCGGCCCTTGCCCCTCGCATCTGCAAGCAGGTGGTCGATCTCTACCTCGCGCCGACCATCATCGGCGAGGACCCGTTCGACTACGAGTATCTGTGGCAGAAGATGTATCGTCGCACTCTCGCCTGGGGCCGTAAGGGCATCGGCATGACGGCGATCTCCGCAGTCGACATCGCGCTCTGGGACCTCATGGGCAAAGAGGTGGGGAAGCCTGTTTTCAAGCTCCTCGGTGGCCGCACCAAGGACAAAATCTGGTGTTATGCCTCGAAGCTCTACGCCAACGACGATCTCGACGCCTTCCTCAAGGAGGCCAAGGGCTATCTCGACCAAGGTTTTACTGCGATGAAGATGCGCTTCGGCTACGGGCCGAAGGACGGCCCGCAGGGCATGCAGAAGAACGTTGCGCAGGTGCGCGCATTGCGCGAGCTGGTCGGCGATGGGGTCGACATCATGATGGACTGCTACATGGGCTGGACGCTGGAGTATGCGCGCCGGATGTTGCCGCGCATCGCCGAATATAGGCCGCGCTGGGTGGAAGAGTGCGTGGTCGCCGACGACATTGAAGGCTACGCCGAGCTCAAAAGGATGAATCTCTTCCCCATCTCCGGCGGCGAACACGAATTCACCATCTACGGCTTCAAGGACATCCTCGAACGCCGCGCGATGGACGTGATTCAGTACGACACCAACCGTGTCGGCGGAATCACCGCCGCGCACAAGATCAATGCGATGGCCGAGGCGTGGTCGGTGCCCGTGATCCCGCACGCGGGCCAGATGCACAACTATCATCTCACCATGTCGAGCACCGCCTCGCCAATGGCCGAATACTTTCCGGTGTTCGATGTCGAGGTCGGTAACGAGCTCTTCTACTACATCTTCAAGGGCGATCCGCAGGCTGACCGAGGCTATCTTCAGCTCGACGACAAGAAGCCGGGGCTCGGTCTGGAGTTGGATGATGCGCACCTGAGCGACTTCAACATCATCGAGTGAAAGCGCTCGACGCGGGTGGCGAGCCGGTGCGACCTGACATCCGGGATGTCGCCCGACCGGTGCATCCCGGAAGCGGTGAGTAGCGACGAAGCATGTCTAGGTCGCCGGGCCGTGTCGAACAGTAGGAGTGAGTGATGAATTCGAAACGATTTGAGAGTCGCTGCGCGATCGTGACGGGCGGCGCCTCGGGCATCGGCTTTGCCGTAGCCGAGCGGCTGATGGCCGAAGGCGCGCGAGTGAGCATTTGGGATCGCGACCAGCAGGCCTTGAAAGATGCGGCTGCCAGAGCGAACGCAGCGAGCCGTACGGTGTCGCTTGACGTCACCGATCCGGCTGCCGTTGAATCCGCCGTCAAGGACGCCGCGAATAGTTTCGGCAAGATCGACATACTGATCGCGAGCGCCGGGATCACCGGCCCGAATGTTCCCACTTGGGAATACCCGATCGAGGACTGGAAGCGGGTGATCGATGTCAACCTGAACGGCCTGTTCTACTGCAATCGCGGCGTCGCGCCGTTGATGCGGCAAAACGGCTATGGCCGGATCGTGAACGTCGCCTCCATCGCCGGCAAGGAGGGCAACCCGAACGCGCCGGCGTACAGCGCGTCGAAGGCCGGCGTCATCGGATTGACAAAATCGCTCGGCAAAGAGCTAGCGAAGTCCAACATCACCGTGAACTGCGTCACTCCAGCTGCAGTGCGTACGCCAATCTTCGAGCAGATGTCGCAGCAGCATATCGACTTCATGCTGTCGAAGATTCCGATGGGGCGCTTCGGTGAGATCGCCGAGGTCGCCAGTCTCATTTGCTGGCTGGCGAGCGAGGAGTGCTCGTTCACCACCGGCAGCGTGTTCGACGTGTCGGGCGGCCGCGCAACATATTAGTCCCGCTCGAGTCGCTAGCGCCTGGTCACGACATGAACGTGGCTCGATGTGAAACTTAGGAGGATTACCATGCAACTGTCGATCAAGCATCAACTTCGGCGCCTTATGCTTCCCGCTTTGCTCCTGATGGCAGCCGCTGTTAACGCGGCGGACGTCAAGGAGCGGGCGATCAAACTCGGGTACGGCATTGCCGAGGAGCACCCACTGGGGCAGGGAGCGAACCGATTCGCGCAACTCGTCAGCCAGAAGAGCGGCGGCAAGCTGAAGGTGAAGAACTACCCTGCCAATGCGCTGGGGTCCGAGTCGCAGATGATCTCCGCGGCCCAAGGTGGCGTGCAGGAGATCGCGATTCCATCCTCGGCCCCGGTCGTGTCCGTGGTGAAGGAATTCGCGCTATTCGATCTGCCGTTCCTATTCGCCGACGAGAGAGAAGCTGATGCTGTGCTCGACGGGCCGGTCGGACGGCAGGTGCTTGACAAGCTCACCGACAAGGGCGTCATCGGTCTTTGCTATTGGGAAAACGGCTTTCGTAATGTGACCAACAGCAAACGTCCGATCGCCAAGGCCGGGGATATCAAGGGGCTGAAAATCAGGACGATGCAGAGTCCTGTGTATATCGATACGTTCAATGCCCTGGGGGCGAACGCCGTGCCGATGTCCTTCACCGAGCTGTACACCGCGCTGGAAACCCGGGCGATGGACGGACAGGAGAATCCCTACGCGATCATCCATGCGAACAAGATAAACGAAGTTCAGAAATACTTGAGCGCGACGAAGCACTCCTATGCCCCGTTCGTGGTTATGGTAGGGAAGAAGTTCTGGGACAGGTTGAGTGCCGACGAGCAGAAGATCCTGCAGGATTCTTGCGTAGAAGCGCGCGACTATCAGCGCAAGTTGAGCCGGGAACAGAACGTCAAGATACTCGCGGACCTCAAAGCGAAGGGGATGGTGTTCAACGAAATTCCACCCGCAGAGCTCGCGAAGATGCGGCAGGAACTTCAACCGGTGGTCGATAAGTACACCAAGGAAATTGGAGAGGACTTGGTGAAGCAAACCTTCGCCGAGATCGAGCGTGTCAGGAAGCAGAAATAGGTTGTGAGGAGCCGGGACGATAGCGAAGTACGTTCCCGGCCGTGATCACCGTTGCCTGGAACGGACACGAATATGCCTGAAAAGAAGTCGCTTCGCAGCCAAGCGTGGTTCGCCCGGCAGGACAAGATGGGCTTCTACTATCGGTCCTGGCTCAAGAATCGAGGATTTCCGCAGGACCAGTTCGAGGGGCGGCCGGTCATCGGCATCTGCAACACGTGGTCCGAGCTGACGCCTTGCAACTCCCACTTTCGCGCGCTGGCCGAGCACGTCCGTTGGGGCGTGCTGGATGCCGGTGGCTTTCCGCTCGAGTTTCCCGTCATGTCGCTGGGCGAAACGATGCTGCGACCGACGGCGATGCTCTATCGCAACCTCGCGTCGATGGACGTGGAAGAATCGATCCGTGCCAATCCGCTGGATGGCGTCATCCTGCTGATGGGGTGCGACAAGACCACGCCGGCGCTCCTCATGGGGGCGGCCAGCGTCGACTTGCCGACTATCGGCGTCTCGGGCGGTCCGATGCTGCGCGGCGTGCATTGCGGCAAGTACGTAGGTTCGGGCACCAACACGATTTCCATGAGCGAGCAGCTGCGCGCCGGCGAGATCACGCTCGAGGAGTACCACGACGCCGAAGCGAACATGAACCGCTCGCACGGGCACTGCATGACGATGGGCACCGCATCGACAATGGCCTGCATGACCGAGGCGCTGGGGGTCGGAATGCCGGGACAGGCGGCGATACCCGCAGTCGACGCGCGCCGAAGCCTCGTCGCCCGCGAGGCGGGACGACGGGTAGTGCAACTCGTGAAAGACGACATCACGCTTTCGAGCGTGCTTACGCGCGAAGCCTTCGAGAATGCTATTCGGATCAACGGAGGCATAGGTGGATCAACCAATGCAGTCGTTCATTTAATCGCCATCGCGCGTCGCATCGGCGTCGAGCTCAATCTGGATGACTGGGATACATTGGGGCGCGATCTCCCATGCTTGGTCGACCTGATGCCATCAGGTCGTTACTTGATGGAGGACTTTTTCGAGGCAGGTGGACTTCCAGCCGTCATACGCGAGTTTGGCGAACGCGGCCTCCTGCACAAGGACGCGATGACAGTGAATGGCAAGACGCTCTGGCAAAACAATTGCGACGCCCAGTGCTGGAAGCCCGAAGTGATCCACAAATTCGACACGCCGTTCAAGCCTGAAGCAGGCATGGCGGTACTGCGCGGCAACCTCGCGCCGGACGGCGCAATCATCAAGCCTTCTGCCGCGTCCCCGCAGTTAATGCGTCACACGGGGCGCGCAGTGGTGTTCGAGTCGATCGAAGACTTGCACCATCGCATCAACGAGGACGACCTCGATATCGACGAGACGTGCGTGATGGTCCTCAAGTATTGCGGGCCGAAGGGTTATCCCGGCATGGCCGAGGTCGGCAACATGCCGCTCCCGCCGAAGCTACTCAAGAAGGGCATCACCGACATGATCCGCGTGTCGGACGCGCGCATGTCAGGAACGGCCTACGGTACCGTCGTGCTACACGTCGCGCCGGAAGCAGCGGTCGGCGGACCTCTTTCGCTGGTGCAAAATGGGGACAGGATCACGCTCGACGTCCCCGGTCGCCGTCTTCATCTCGAGGTGGACGACACCGAGCTCGATCGGCGCAAATCGAAGTGGAAGCCGCCACCTGCCCATGCCACGCGTGGTTACATCAAACTCTACATCGACCACGTGTTGCAGGCGAACCATGGAGCGGATCTCGATTTTCTGGTTGGACGCAGCGGCGCGGGCGTGCCTCGTGACAATCACTAACCTAAGCCGGCATAGCCGGAACCAAACAGGATAAAGTGGCCGGAGCACGTCTGAGCGAGCGGGAGCGATGATGGCGCAGCTGCTGACCGAGCGATATCGCGACCGGCTGTTGGGCGTGTTGTCTTGCTACGACCGGATTGTGATCACGGGCACATTGCCTGGGGTGTGTCGCAAACCGAGAAGTCGCCCGCAACCGCGAGCGGCCGCGCGCGCGTTACGGTCGAGAGTGCGGAACTCGTACGCTTCGGCACGGACGCCGTGCCGCAGTGGCTGCGCTGGGCGACCATGCTGCGGGTGGGCAAGGCCGCCGACGGTGATGGCTGGATCAGCACCGTTATCGGTAAAGCTCGCGTCTTCGCGCAGAAGCGCGTGCGCGAGCGTACCGATCAGCGCCTCGGGGGGATGGCGGAGAAGCAGATGACGGGCGACGAGCCTCGCAGCGGTATCCACTTGTTGCGCTCGAGGGGCCGCTCACGCCTCGGTGAAGGACCTCCTCAAACTTCAAACCGTTACTGCCTCCCCGGCAGAGCCAGCCTCCCGCTCGCGGGCTATCCGCTGTTCCGCAATCCCGCCGCGACACCATTGATGGTGAGTCGGATTGCACGTTTGATGCGCTCGTCAGTCTCACCGCCGCGATGGCGCTTGAGCAGCTCGACCTGCAAGTGGTTGAGCGGATCGAGGTAGGGAAAGCGATTGCGGATGGATCGCGCGAGCGTCGGATTGTCGGCAAGCAGCTCCGCGCGGGCAGTGATCGCTGCGAGGAGCTTCCGCGTGCGATGCCATTCGGCGGCGATGGCGCCGAAAACATTCTCGCGGAGCGCCGCAGCCGGCACCAGCTCAGCGTAGCGTGAGCCGATCGCGAGATCGGTCTTGGCGAGCACCATGTCCATGTTAGAGAGCACGCAGCGAAAGAATGCCCAGCGACTGTACAGCGCGCGCAGCTCTTCGAGCGTGCCGTGCCCCTGTGCGATCCACTGCGTGACCGCGGTGCCGAATCCATACCAGCCTGGAATCATCAGTCGGCACTGGCTCCAGCTGAACACCCACGGAATTGCGCGCAGGTCTTCGAGACGCGCGGAACCTTTACGCGATGCAGGCCGGCTGCCGATATTGAGTTCGCCGATTTCCGCAACAGGCGTCGACGCGCGAAAGTAGTCGAGGAATCCAGGCGTCTCCTTCACGAGCGCGCAGTAGGCGCGAAACGCGAGTCCCGATAGCTCCTCCATGATCACGCCATCGCGGCCGGAGGCCACTTCAGGCGTGGGCGGCACCGCAAGACTCGTTTCGATGGTCGCTGCGACGAGCGTCTCGAGGTTGCGCCGCCCGGTCTCCGGATCGGCGTACTTGCTGGCGATCACTTCGCCCTGCTCGGTCAACCGCAGAGCTCCGTCTACGCTGCCCGCAGGTTGAGCGAGGATCGCGTCGTAGCTTGGACCGCCGCCCCGCCCGACCGTACCGCCGCGACCGTGAAAGAGCCTGAGGCGCACACCGTGTGCGTGGCACACGCGCACGAGATTCGTCGCCGCCTTGTAGAGCGACCAGTTCGAGGTGAGATAGCCGCCGTCCTTGTTGCTGTCGGAATAGCCGAGCATCACCTCGAGTGCGCCGCCGCGCGCCTCGATCCACTTGCGGTAGAGCGGGAGCTCGAGCGCCTCGTCAACGATCGCGCTGCAGCGCTCTAGATCGTGGATGGTCTCGAACAGCGGGATGATGTCCATCTCCACCGCAAACCGCGCCCCGGGCCGCAGCAGTCCGACTTCGCGTAGCAGGATGCCGACCTCGAGCAGATCCGAGACCGACTCGCAGTGCGAGATCACATGGTGTGGCACCGCGTGTGGTCCGAGGCGCCGTCGCGCCTCTGCTGCTGTGGCGAGAATCGAGAGTTCCCGCACGACGGCCGGCGAATACTCGAGGTGCGGCGAGCGTAACAGTCGCGGCCCGGTCAGTTCGCGTGCGAGCAGCGCGACGCGTTCGTCTTCCGCGAGCGCAGCATAGTTCCGCTCGACGCCCGCGCGCGCAAGCAACTCGGCGACGACCGCCTCGTGCTCATCGGAACTCTGTCGAAGGTCGATCGGCGCGAGGTGGAACCCGAACACACTTACGGCGCGCCGCAATGTTCTCAACCTCCCGCGCGCGAGCCGTCCCGTGCCCTGAGCTGCGAGCGCCTTGGCGATCGTCTCGAGGTCGGCGGCAAATTCGTCGGCGGTGGCGTATGCGGGAAGCTCGACCGTCGGCGCGACGGTCGCTCGAAACCCAGCAAGCGACTCGGCCGTAGCACCCAGCCGGGCATAGATGCCGATCAGCGCACGGCGATAGGGTTCGTCGACGCGATAGGGCGAATCGTCGGCGGACGCTTCGGCGAGCGCGACGATCTCTGCGGGCACCGCCTTGATACGCGAGGAAAGTGCGAGCTCCTTGCCCAGCTCGTTTACCTGCTCTAGGTAATGCGTGAGGATCAGCCGCGATTGCTGCGCGAGTGCCACCTTCAGGACCTCAGCGGTGACAAACGGATTGCCGTCGCGATCGCCGCCAATCCAGGTGCCTACCGACAAAAACGGCGCCAGCCACGGCTCGGCGCCGAGCCTGAAGCGTTCGGCCAGCGCCGCCTCCAAGTCGGCGTAGAGCTTGGGCAGCTCGGTGAGGAATGTCATGCGGAAGTAAGCAAGACCGTTGTTGATCTCGTCGACGACCGCAAGCCTCGCGAGACGCAGCATTGCGGTGAGCCACAGCCGTAGCACCAAACGGTGCAGCTCCTCGTCACGCGCACGCTCGGCCGGAAGCGCCATGAGCCGTGCGATTTCGCGCTCGCAATCAAGAATGCTTTGACGCTGCACTTCGGTCGGGTGAGCGGTGAGCACCGGGCTGACCTCGGCGCGGGCGAACCACTCGAGTAGCTGTTCGGCGGATGCCCCCGACCGACTCGCGCGCTCGAGCGCAAGCTCGAGGCTTCCCGGCCGCGGCGGCGAGGCGGCTTCAGCATGCGCGCGCCGGCGACGATGTTGATGTGTGTCCTCGGCGATATTGAGCAGATGCGAGAAATAGCTGAACGCCCGCACGACATGCAGCGTCTGCTCGATGTTGAGTGCGTTGAGTAGCGACTCGAGCTCCGCCTTCGCAGCGGGCGCATCGTCCGCACTCTCCGGGGCGGACTCGGCACGTCGGAAACGCACCGCCGTCTGTCGTATGCGCTCGATACGCTCGAGCACATCGGCGCCCGCCTGTTCGCGGATCACCTCGCCGAGTAGCCGTCCGAGCAGGCGACGATCCTCCCGCAGGAAGTCTTCCTTCGCCTCGGTCGCCGGGTCTTTCTCTGTCACGTTACGTCGATCCTGTTGTCACGCAATCTTGCGCCGGGGTGAGTACGATCTTCTTGCGCCGCGCGCGGCTGAAATTCGACCTTTGAGCGAACTTGTCAGCGAGCGGTCAATCCGGCTTGAACGCGGCGAAGGCCTGGTCTTGCACTGCACACGCTCTTGCGGCCGAGCGGGGCGCGACCCGCTCACCTTCGAGCCCTGCGGGTTCGCTTCCCGCCGCGCGAGGTCGTCGCCGCCAGCCGGGCGCGCGCCTCGCGCTTGCCAAGGCCGCGGACCGCGGCGAGCGAGGTTCGTTGTTCCGCGCGGGGAGTCGACATCTTCCGCTCCCAACTGTAGATGGTCGGCGCGCTCACGCCCACCAGCCGGCCGTACTCCTCCGCGGAGAGGCCGAGACGGGCGCGGTGGGAGCGAAGCCCCCTTGCCATGAATCGCGTTTGCGTCGCAGCCGTGGCCGTTGCTGCGTTCGAGGCACGCTCGAGCACGCGTGTCCGCAACTCTGACAGCTGCCGCTCGAGGCTGCCGATCTGCCGTCGCAGCGCGGCGATGTGACGTCGGTACTGGGCCGAGGCCTTCTTCATCCCGCCAAGCTGCCTGCGGAGTTCCTTGCGCGAGAGTCTCGCGATTTCTTCCTTGAGTACTGCTCCGACATTGGGCATGCCTGCTCCGGACTCCTTGGTGAGGACTGCGGCGACTGCGAAGCGCGAGGTCCGCGCCAGTCTGGAGGATAGCCAACTTGTCGATGCGCGTTCTGCGACGCGTCGCCGATTTACCGGGGTCGCAGTGCGACGAACGGGACGGCGTTGTGATGACCGCCATCCCGTTGTTCGCTCTCCTTACGCCTCGACGCCCAAAGACTTCCAGGCGTTCGCCGGGCATTCCACCAGCCGCCCGCCGAGCGCTTCGAGCTCGGTGGCTCGATCGTAGTCGGCGACCTGCTGCGAGAAATGCGTCACCGCATTTACCAGGCGACTTGGTCCGGGCGTGCCTGAGCGAAACGCGCTGTTTCAGGTACGCCGTCTGAAGATTCGCAAGCCAGTCCCGCTTGGCGAGGTTCCTGATGTAGCGGACGTTCGCCGAGGCGCGGGAAACAGGCTCTGAGCGCTTCGCTTTCAAGGATGGCACGCGCGCGCGGCGTGTCGAAGCTGAAGGAGCAGCGACGGCAGGCGCGCGAAGTTACCGGTCACGAGACGGAGACAACGGCCGATCGCATCTACGATCGGCGCCGCGTGCGTCGCGGGACAGCGGTCGAGTAACGCGCTGATCTTTGCCACTCGCCGCCATCTTTGCCACTTGCTGCTTGAGGCGGTTCTAACTGCTTGAATTGGGGTGGCTAGTGGGTATCGAACCCACGACCCTTGGAATCACAATCCAATGCTCTACCCCTGAGCTATAGCCACCGTCGTTCGTGATCCGCCGGACCCGCGCAAATGTGGCGTGCCCGACAGGAATCGAACCTGTAACCCCCAGCTTAGAAGGCTGGTGCTCTATCCGGTTGAGCTACGGGCACTCCGCCGGGCGAGCCGCGCGGGCGCGCACCTGGAACTGGTCGGGGTGGAGAGATTCGAACTCCCGACATCTTGCTCCCAAAGCAAGCGCGCTACCAGGCTGCGCCACACCCCGCAGGAAGGGGCGTAGTTTACGCGCCGGCGGGAAGACGGGTCAAACGCGGCGCAGCACGGCGCGAGCGGGCACTTTTGCGCTTGCCCCACCCCCCTCTTTCTGGCATAAAAACGCCTTCTTTTCGGGACAGAGGGATTCGAGATGTCGATCGAAACCCTGCGCAAGCACTTCCCGCCCTACGCGCCGAAGAAGGGCGAGGATTACATGAACTCGCAGCAACGCGCGCACTTCAAGCAGGTGCTCGGCGCGCTGCGCGAGGAGCTCTCCGCTGACATCGAGCGCACCGTCCATACGATGCAGGACGAGGCCACGGTGTTCGCCGATCCCAACGATCGCGCGAGCCAGGAGTCCGACATCGCGCTCGAGCTGCGCAACCGCGACCGGGAGCGCAAGCTGATCAAGAAGATCGACGAGACGATCCTTAAGATCGACGCCGATGACTACGGTTACTGCGAGAGCTGCGGGGCGGAGATCGGTCTCAAGCGCCTCGAGGCGCGGCCGACGGCGACGCTGTGCATCGACTGCAAGACGCTCGAGGAGATGCGCGAGCGGCAGGTGGCCAAGTAGAGAGGACCGCCCGCCGCGCAAGCACCTTTGTAGGCCGCGACAAGAAGCAAACGGGGGCGCCGAGGCGCCCCTTTTCGCTGGCGACCGCAGCGCCTAGGACTGGGAGGCCGTCTCCGCTGCGGGCGCGGGCTGTTCGGTGACCGCCTTCATCGACAGCCGCACTCTTCCCTTCTCGTCCGACTCGAGCACCTTCACCTTCACCTGCTGCCCTTCCTTCAGGTGGTCGGCCACGCTGTTCACGCGCTGCTGGCTGATCTGCGAGATGTGCAGGAGCCCGTCCTTGCCGGGCAGCAGGCTCACGATTGCGCCGAAGTCGAGCAGGCGCAGCACGGTGCCGGTGTAGACCTTCCCGACCTCGACCTCGGCGACGATTTCCTGGATCTTGCGCTTGGCGGCTTCGCCGCCGTCGCTGCTCACCGACGCGATGCTGATGGTGCCGTCGTCGGCGATCTCGATCGTCGTGCCGGTCTCCTCCTGGAGCGCACGCACCACCACCCCGCCCTTGCCGATCACGTCGCGGATTTTCTCGGGGTTGATCTTGACCTTGATGATCCGCGGCGCGTAGGTCGAGATGTCGGAGCGCGAGCCTTCGAGCGCCTGCTTCATGTGGGCGAGGATGTGCATGCGGCCTTCCTGGGCCTGCGACAGCGCGACCTGCATGATCTCCTTCGTGATGCCCTCGATCTTGATGTCCATCTGGAGGGCGGTGACGCCGTTCTCGGTGCCGGCCACCTTGAAGTCCATGTCGCCGAGGTGGTCCTCGTCGCCGAGGATGTCGCTCAGTACCGCGAACCGGTTGCCGTCCTTGATCAGCCCCATCGCGATCCCGGCGACGTGGGTCTTGATCGGGCAACCGGCGTCCATCAGCGCGAGGCTCCCGCCGCAGACGCTCGCCATGGACGACGACCCGTTCGATTCGGTGATCTCGGAAACGACCCGGATCGAGTACGAGAACTCCTCCGGCGGCGGCAGCATCGACACCAGCGCGCGCTTGGCGAGGCGGCCGTGGCCGACCTCGCGCCGTTTCGGCGGTCCGATGCGGCCGGTCTCGCCGGTCGCGTACGGCGGCATGTTGTAATGGAGCATGAAACGCTCCTTGTACTCGCCCTGGAGCGCGTCGATGATCTGCTCGTCGCGACCGGTGCCCAGCGTCGCGACGACGAGCGCCTGCGTCTCGCCGCGGGTGAAGAGCGCCGAGCCGTGGGTGCGCGGCAACACGCCGACGCGGGCGGAGATCGGGCGCACGGTGCGCGTGTCCCGGCCGTCGATCCGCGGCTCGCCATCGAGAATCTGGCCGCGAACGATCTTCGATTCGAGATTGAAGATGATGTCCTTCACGAGATTCGTATCCGGCGGCGAATCGCCGACAGCGACCGTCTCGAGTACGCGCTTGCGGATCTCTTCGAGCCGGTTGTTGCGCGCCTGCTTCTGCTTCAGGCGGAACGCCTCGCGCAGATCCTTCTCGGCGAGCTCGGAGATCCTGGCTACGAACGCTTCGTCCTTCGCCGGCGCCTTCCAGTCCCACCCCGGCTTGCCCGCTTCGTCGGCAAGCTCGTTGATCGCGCTGATCGCCGCCTGCATCTCGCGGTGACCGAAGACGACAGCGCCGAGCATCGCCTCCTCGGACAGCTCCTGTGCCTCCGACTCGACCATCAGCACGGCGTGCTCCGTACCGGCCACGACCAGGTTGAGCTTCGAATCCTTCAGCTGGGTCGCGGTCGGGTTCAGGACGTATTCGCCGTTCACGTAACCGACACGCGCGGCGCCGATCGGACCGCCGAAGGGAATCCCCGACAGCGCGAGCGCCGCGGAGACGCCGATCATGGCCGGGATGTCCGGATCGACCTCCGGGTTCACCGACATCACCGTCGCGACGACTTGCACCTCGTTGTAGAAGCCGTCGGGGAACAGCGGCCGGATCGGACGGTCGATCAGCCGCGAGGTGAGCGTGTCCTTCTCGGACGGCTTGCCCTCGCGCTTGAAGAAGCCGCCCGGGATCTTGCCGGCGGCGTAGTACTTCTCGATGTAATCGACCGTGAGCGGCAGGAAGTCCTTGCCGGGCGACGGCTGGTTGGACGCCGTCACTGCGCAGAGCACGACCGAGTCGTCCATGTTGACCAGCACTGCGCCGGTCGCCTGGCGCGCGATCTCGCCCGTTTCGAGCGTCACCTGGTGCGCGCCGTAGGTGAAAGTCTTCTTGACTGGATTCAATGCCGTCTCCTTGCGGGTCGGAGCGCCTGAAGCGCGCCCGTCAGCGGACGGGGCAGGCGAAAAATCGAAGCCTGGAAAGCGCGACACCCACGTGGCAGATGTCGTGGGCGTCGCTGATCTTTACTTGCGGAGGCCAAGCTGCTCGATCAGCTTGCGGTAGTTGTCGAGGTCGGTACGCTTGAGGTAGTCCAGCATCTTGCGCCGCTGGCTCACCATCTTGAGCAGGCCGCGCCGCGAATGGTGATCCTTGACGTGGCTCTTGAAGTGATCGGTGAGGCCGTTGATCCGCGCCGTGAGGAGCGCGACCTGCACCTCGGGCGAACCGGTATCGCCAGACTTGCGCTGGTGGCTCTGGATTAGCTTCGCCTTCTCGACGGTCGTGACGGCCATGCATCTCTCCCGGGAAACGGCGGATTCTAGCTCGGAAACAACGCTCTTCACAAGGTTCTCGGCGCTATAGCGGGCGTGCCGGCCGGCGCGTCGCCGGAGCTAATCAAGCGCCGGGGCTGCAATCGCCCATCCTCGCCGACCTCGCCGATGCCGACGAACGTTCCGGCGGGGCCGTAGACGCGGATCCGTCCCGATCCGGCGCCCGGGAGTTCGGCCGGCTGCCCCTGCATGAACCGGCTGGCAGCGACTTGCCCGAGCGTGGCTGCCGGGAGGTGCCCGAGGACGGCGTCCACCGGCAACAACCGCGCTTCACGGGCTTCGCCGCCGAGCGCTTCGAGCGCCTCGATCGTGACCGCGCCGGCAAGCAAGAATGGCCCGATCTCGACCCGCCGGAGCTGCGCAAGGTGGGCACCGCAGCCCAGCGCGCGGCCGATGTCTTCGGCAAGCACGCGTACGTAGGTCCCCTTGCTGCAGCGGACGGTGATCGCCAAGCGCTCCGCCGCGACGGCGTCGAGCCTGAGCTCGTGAATCCTGATCCGCCGGGCGGTGCGCTCGACCGAACAGCCGGCGCGCGCATACTCGTATAGCGGGCGGCCGTGGCGCTTGAGCGCGGAGTACATCGGCGGCACCTGCCGAAGCTCGCCCCGGAACTCCGCCAGCACCCGCTGGATCGCCACGCGCTCGAGCGCAACGTGTCTGCGCTCGACAACCTCCCCCTCCGCATCCCCGGTGGTGGTCGTCGCGCCGAGCGCGATCTCCGCCGTATAGGTCTTGTCAGCGTCGAGCAGCTCGCCGCCGAACTTCGTCGCTTCGCCGAAGAGCATCGGCAGCAGGCCGGTGGCGAGGGGATCGAGCGTACCGGTGTGGCCCCCCTTTGCCGCGCGATACAGTCGCCGCGCGGCCTGCAACGCCGCATTCGAGGTGACGCCAGCAGCCTTGTCGACGAGGAGCAACCCGTCGACCCGGCGCCAGGGGAGACGCTCGCGGCCGGCGTTCATTCCGGAACAGCGCTCGCGCCGCCGTCAGCGTGCCCGGCGGCGCCGCGCGGGACGCGTCCGCGCGGCGTCGCTCGCCACCGCCTCGTCGATGAGATGAGTCAGGCGGATCCCCGACTCGATCGAGTCGTCGTAGAAGAAGCGCAGCTCGGGAGTGTTGTGGAGCTTGATTCTCGCGCCGAGCATGGAGCGCATGAACCCGGCCGCGCGCCGAAGCCCGGCGAGCGTCTCTTCGCGACCCCCCGGGTCGGCGAGCGAGGTGAAGAATACCTTGGCGTGCGCGAGATCGGGCGAGACCTCCACGCCGGTGAAAGTGACCATTCCGACGCGCGGGTCCTTCAGCTCGCTGCGCACGATTTCGGACAGTTCGCGCTGGATCTGGTCCGCGACGCGGCGAAGTCTCTGCGCATTGGCCACTACAGCGTCCGCGCGACTTCCTGGATCTCGTACACCTCGAGCTGGTCGCCCACGTTGATGTCGTTGTTGCCGCGGAGCGAGAGCCCGCATTCGAAGCCCGCTTTCACCTCGCGGACGTCGTCCTTGAAGCGCTTGAGCGAGTCGAGCTCGCCGTCGTGGATCACCACGTTGTCGCGCAGGACGCGCACCTTAGCATTGCGCCGCACCAGCCCTTCGGTGACGTAGCAGCCGGCGACTGTTCCTACTTTCGAGATCCGGAACACCTGGCGCACCTCGACCAGGCCGAGGACGTGCTCCTTCTTCTCCGGCGCGAGCATCCCCGAGAGGGCCGCTTTCACCTCGTCTACCGCCTCGTAGATGATGTTGTAGTAGCGGATGTCGATGCCGGAGGACTCCGCAAGCTTGCGTGCGACCGCGTCGGCGCGGGTATTGAACCCGATGATGACCGCCTTGGAGGCGAGCGCCAGGTTCACATCCGACTCGCTGATGGCGCCGACTCCCGCGTGGACGATGTTGATCTTCACCTCGTCGGTCGAGAGCCGCGCCAGCGCGTGCGCGAGCGCCTCCTGCGACCCCTGGACGTCGGCCTTGATGACGAGGGCCAGGACCTTGACCTCCTCCTCCTTCATCTGCTCGAACACGTTCTCGAGCTTCGCCGCCTGCTTCTTCGCGAGCTTCACGTCGCGGAACTTGCCCTGGCGGAAGAGCGCGATCTCGCGCGCCTTGCGTTCGTCGCCAAGCACCATCATCTCGTCACCGGCGTTCGGCACGTCCTGCAGCCCCTGGATCTCGACCGGGATCGACGGCCCGGCTTCCGCGGCTGACCGACCGTTCTCGTCGAGCATCGCCCGTACGCGGCCGAACACCGCGCCGGCCAGCAACACGTCGCCGCGCTTGAGCGTGCCGGTCTGCACGAGCACGGTCGCCACCGGACCGCGCCCCTTGTCCAGGCGAGCCTCGATGACCGCGCCTTTCGCGGGCGCGTCGACCGGCGCCTTGAGCTCGAGCACTTCTGCCTGCAGGAGCACCTGCTCGAGCAGCTCATCGATGCCCTTGCCGGTCTTCGCCGAGACGGGGACGAACGGCGAGTCGCCGCCATACTCCTCCGGGACGACGCCCTGGGCGACGAGCTCCTGCTTGACCCGGTCCGGGTTCGCCTCGGGCTTGTCGATCTTGTTCAGCGCGACCACGATCGGCACGTTCCCGGCCTTCGCGTGCGAGATCGCCTCGATCGTCTGCGGCATCACGCCGTCGTCTGCGGCGACGACGAGGATCACGAGATCGGTGATCCTGGCCCCGCGGGCGCGCATCGAGGTGAACGCCTCGTGGCCCGGGGTGTCGAGGAACGTGACCGTGCCGCGGGGCGTAGTCACGTGGTAGGCGCCGATGTGCTGCGTGATGCCGCCCGCCTCGCCCGCCGCGACCTTCGTGCGTCGGATGTAGTCGAGGAGCGACGTCTTGCCGTGGTCGACGTGACCCATCACCGTGACCACCGGCGGCCGCGGCAGCAGCTCGCTCTCCTCGTGCACCGGCGCCTCGTCGAGATAGGCCTCCGGGTCGGTGAGCTTGGCGGCCGCCGCCTTGTGCCCCATCTCCTCGACGACGATCATCCCCGTCTCCTGGTCGAGCACCTGGTTGATCGTGACCATCTGGCCGAGCTTCATCAGCACCTTGATGACCTCGGCCGCCTTGACCGACATCTTGTGGGCGAGATCGGCGACGGTGATCGTCTCCGGCACGTGGATCTCGCGCACCACCGGCTCGACCGGGCCGATGGCGGGCTTCGCCGCATCGTCGGCATGCCGGTGTCGCCCGCCCTTCGGCTGGTGCCAGCCGGTCCCGCCGGTCGCATCGCCGCGTGTCTTGATCGCCCGTTTCTTCGCGCTCTCGTCGCGCCAGACCGTGACCTGCTTCGCGGGCTTCTTCGCCTTCTTCTCCGCGGCCTCCGCGGTCTTGGGTTTGTGCAGCGTCGTGACCGAGGTCGCGGGTTGCGCCGCCGGTCCCGACGCGGCCGCCTGCGCCGCCGCGCGGGCCGCCTCCTCCGCTGCGCGCTGCTCCGCCTCGCGCTTCTCCATCTCGCGCCGCTCGCGCTCTTGCCGCTCGACGAGCTCGGCCGCCTGGCGCGCTGCGAGCTCGGCGTCGCGGCGGCTCTCCTGCTCGCGCAGCTCCGCCTCGCGGACGTCGACAGTCGGCGCCGCGCGTCGGCGTCTCGACGATCGCGGGCGGCGCGCCTTCTCCCGCCTCGCGCTTCACGAAGACCCGCTTCTTGCGGACCTCGACCTGGATGGTGCGCGCCTTGCCCGACGAGTCGGCCTTCTTGATCTCGCTCGTCTGCTTGCGCGTCAAGGTGATCTTGGTCTTCGCATCGCCCACGCCGTGCGCCCTGCGCAGGTAGTCGAGAAGCTTCGTCTTGTCCTGCTCGGTGAGCGTGTCCTCGGCGAGCGTCTTATTGACGCCCGCGGCGCGGAGCTGCTCGAGCAGCAGCTTCGGCGGCATCTTCAGCTCGCCGGCGAACTGCGCAACGCTCATGTGTGCCATGCGGCCGTCCTCACTCCCCCGCGGCGAACCAGTGCTCGCGCGCTTTCATGATCAGCTGCTTCGCCCGCTCCTCGTCGACCGCGCCCACCTCGACCAGCTCGTCGACGGCGAGGTCGGCGAGATCGTCGCGGGTCTTGACGCCGCCGCGCGCGAGCTTCGCCGCGAGTTCGGTATCCATGCCCTCGAGATCCAGCAAATCCTTCTCGACCCCCTCCACCTGCTCTTCGCTCCGGATCTGCTCCAGCAGCAGCGCGTCCTTCGCCCGCGTGCGCAGCTCATTGACCGTCGCCTCGTCGAGACCTTCGATCTCGAGCATCTCGCTGATCGGGACGTAGGCGACCTCTTCGAGTGTCGAGAAACCCTCCTGCAGGAGCAGATCGGCGAGGTCCTGGTCGATATCGAGCTTGTCCATGAAGAGCGTGCGCACGCCGGCCGCCTCTTCCTCGGTCTTGCGCTGTGACTCTTCCTGGGTCATGAGATTGATCTGCCACCCGGTGAGCTCGGAGGCGAGCCGGACGTTCTGCCCGCTGCGGCCGATGGCGATCGCGAGGTTTTCCTCGTCGACGACCACGTCCATCGAGTGCTTCTCCTCGTCGACGATGATCGAGGCGACGTCGGCGGGCGCCAGCGCGCCGATGACGAACTTCGCCGGATCCTCAGACCAGAGCACGATGTCGACCCGCTCGCCGGCGAGCTCCTGCGTCACCGCCTGGACGCGCGAGCCGCGCATGCCGACGCAGGTGCCGATCGGATCGATGCGGCGGTCGCTCGTGAACACCCCGATCTTCGCCCGCACACCCGGATCGCGGGCCGCGGACTTGATCTCGAGCAGGCCCTCCTCGATCTCGGGGACCTCGAGCCGGAAGAGCTCCATGATGAACTCGGGCGCGGTGCGCGAGAGCACGAGCTGCGGCCCGCGGAGCGAGCGGTCGATCCGCAGCAGATAGGCGCGCGCGCGGTCGCCGACCCGGAGGTTCTCCTTCGGGATCATCTGGTCGCGAGGCAGCACCGCCTCGACCCGACCCGACTCGATGATGGCGTTGCCGCGCTCCATGCGCTTGATCGTACCGGTCACCAGCTTCTCGCCCCGCCCGAGGAAGTCCTGCAGGATCTGCTCGCGCTCGGCGTCGCGGATCTTCTGCAGGATGACCTGCTTAGCGGTCTGCGCGCCGATGCGGCCGAATTCGATCGCTTCCAGCGGCTCCTCGATGTAGTCCTCGACCTGGACGTCGCCGTACTGGGCCTTTGCCTCGGAGAGCGGGATCTGCTGCGCCGGGAGCTCGACCGCGTCGTCGGCGACCACCTGCCAGCGCCGGAAGGACTCGTACTCGCCGGTGTTCCGGTCGATCGCGACGCGCACGTCGACGTCTTCGCTGAAGCGCTTCTTGGTCGCCGATCCGATGGCCTGCTCGAGCGCGCCGAAGACCGTGTCCTTGTTGACGTTCTTCTCGCGCGCCAGCGCATCGACCAGGAGCAGCAGTTCGCGGCTCATTTCCTGAACTCCCAAAGGTTCGGCACCAGCCGGGCCTTGTCCATGTCCGAAAACGGGAACGACACGACGGCGCCGTCCACCTCGAGGTCGACGCCCTCGTCGCTCGCGCCGCGCACCACGCCGACGAACCGCCGCCGCCCGTCGCGCGGCACCCGCAGCCGCACTTCGGCCTTCGCTCCGGCGAAGCGGCGGAAATCGGCCGGCTTCTTGAGCACCCGGTCGAGTCCCGGCGACGAAACCTCGAGCCGGCGGTAGTCGATCCCCTCGACCTCCAGCGCGCGCTGCAGTTGCCGGGTGACGCGCTCGCAGTCGGCGACTGTCACGCCCGGTCGGCCGTCTTCCACGCCGGCACCGTCGTCCCGAGGCCGATCGCCCGCGCTGAGCGCGGCGCGATCGATGAACACGCGGAGCTGGCGGCCGTGGTGCGCGAGCTCCACGTCGACAAGCTCGTATCCGAGCCCGACGGCCGTCGATTCAATGACTTGGCGAATGTCCACAATCCTCGGCACAAACAAAAAATGGGCGCGCGGCCCATCCCCTGAAAAAGCGGCGGAAGTGTAGCAAAGAAAGCCTCGCGGGACAACGGGATACGCGCGTCGCGCGAGCCGAGGCGAGGACTGTCAGCGGCTGTTCGGGTCGCTCCCCGGCAATGCCATGCGAGGCCGTGCGGATGACGCTTCGACCTCGGCGAGCAGCGCCGCGACGGCCTCGGCATCAAGCTCTCGAAACTGGCCGCGTTTGAGGCCTGGCGGGAGCGCGATGGGCCCGTAACGTACCCGCATCAGCCGGCTCACCGTCCGACCCATGGCTGCGAACATTCGCCGCACCTCGCGGTTGCGGCCCTCGTCGAGCACGACCCGGTACCAGTGGTTGCGGCCCCGCCCGCCCGCATCCTCGATCGCTCCGAACCGGGCCCGCCCGTCCTCGAGTAGGACTCCCTCGGTCAGACGGGCTACGTCGTCCGGCCCGAGCGTGCCGTCGACGCGCACGGCGTACTCGCGCTCGAACCCGTAACGCGGATGCGTGAGGCGGGCCGCGAGCTCGCCCGAGGTCGTGAATACGAGCAGCCCGCTCGAAGTGAGGTCGAGCCGCCCGACGGCGATCCAGCGGCCGCCCTTGAGTCGAGGCAGATGATCGAAGACCGTGGGCCGGCCTCCCGGGTCGTCAGCCGAGACGATCTCGCCGGCCGGCTTGTGATAGAGCAGTACCCGTGGCAGCGCGTGGTCGCGCCGGGCAGCGATGAGGCGATCGTCGACCTTGATGCGGTCCTGCACCGACACGCGTTGGCCCAGGTGGGCTGGTGCACCGTTCACGGTCACCCTGCCGCCGGCGATCCATTCCTCCATGTCGCGGCGCGAACCGAACCCCGCGCGCGCAAGCACCTTCTGCAGCTTCTCGCTCGCCGGCGCGTCGGCAGTCGGGCGCGATCTACGCGGCGGAGGCGACGGGCGGCGTCCGCTCGGCGTCGCCCTGCGCGCTGCCGGGCTGCGGCGCGGCGGCTTCTCCCGCCGGGGCGGGGAGGTCGAGGCTCTTGGCGATCTCTTCAAGGGGCGGCAGCTCCTGTAGCGAACGCAGACCGAGGTCGTCGAGAAAGCGCCTGGTCGTCGCGTACAACGCGGGCCGGCCGGGCGCATCGCGATGGCCGACGACATCGATCCAGCCGCGTCCCTCGAGCGCCCGGATGATATTGGGCGACACGGTCACGCCGCGGACGTCCTCGATATCCCCGCGCGTGACCGGCTGGCGATAGGCGACGATCGCGAGCGTCTCGAGGACAGCGCGTGAGTAGCGTGGCGCCTTGTCGGCGCTGATCCGTTCGAGATAGGGCTGGAACGCCGGGCGCGTCTGGAACCGCCACCCGCTCGCGAGATTCACGAGCTCCACCCCCTTCGCCGACCAGTCCTCCCGCAGCTCGTCGAGCAGGCGCCGGATCGTGTCCGCGCCGATCTCCTGGTCGAAGAGCTTGCGGAGCTCGGGAATCGCGAGCGGCTCCTGGCTCGCGAGGAGCGCCGTCTCGAGGACGGTCTTGGCTTCGGGCAGGCTCAGCATCTTGGCATCGTGTCCGGTCGTCTCAAGTGGCCTTCGTCTCGGCCAGGCCGAGCGCGAGCCGCACGTAGATCGGCGCGTACGGCTCGGATTGCGTCACCTCGATCAGGCTTTCCCTTGCGAGCTCGAGCACGGCGAGGAAGCTGACGACGAGCACGGCGACGCCCCGCAGCGGGTCGAAGAGCGCGGTGAATTCGCGGAACGTCCCGCCCGCAAGCAGCCGCAGGATGTCAGTCATGTGCTCGCGCACCGACAGCTCGTCGCGCGTCACCTTGTGGTGGCGCGACAGCCGCGCGCGCGCCAGCAAGCTCCGCCAGGCGTTCTCGATGTCCTGCACGCGGACGTCCGGCAGCCGCTCGACGAGCGACTGCTCGATCCAGACCTCCACCGACAGGAAATCGCGGTCGCGTTGCGGAAGCCGGTCGAGCTTCTGCGCCGCGGCCTTCATCTGCTCGTACTCGAGCAGGCGGCGCACGAGCTCTGCCCGCGGATCGATCTCGCCGTCGTCGGCTGCCCTCGGGCGCGGCAGCAGCAGCCGCGACTTGATCTCCATCAGCATCGCAGCCATCACCAGGTATTCGGCCGCGAGCTCGAGGTTCTTGTGGCGCATCGCCTCGACGTACGCCAGGTACTGCGCTGTCAGTCGCGCCATCGGGATGTCGAGGATGTCGATGTTCGCCTTGCGGATCAAGTAGAGCAGCAGATCGAGCGGCCCCTCGAAGGTGTCGAGAAACACCTCGAGAGCGTCGGGCGGGATGTAGAGGTCCGCCGGCAGCTCGTGCAGCGGCTCGCCGCGCACCTTGGCGACCGGCTGGGACTGGCTGCGGACGAGCTCGAGCGCCATGTCAGTTCTCACGACACGAGGGGGCAAAGGCGTTTCGCGGCGCCCCCTCGTGCTCCCCGAAGCCACGAAAGCGCCGCCTTCGGCGTCGGTTTCATCTTAGTTGCTCCACCGTGCTGCGCCCGACCCACGACGCATGAAACGTTGGTCTAATAGCGACGCGGCGTCCGGCACAGAGGTCGGTTCGTACTTGGTGCTTCGAGCCCGTACCTTAGTTGGACCCGCGGCTCCACGAGCACCCCGTACTGTCGCCAAGGGCCTTCGGCCCCTGAGCACGCATCCTAGAGTTCGATGACGTGGGCCGCACGCCGATGTCGCCGCGATCTGGAGGCGAACATGGATGTGATTCACCGACGTTGCGCAGGCCTGGATGTGCACAAGGAGACCGTCGTGGCCTGCGTGCGCATCGCTGGCGAAGGCGCGCCGACGCAACACGTGCAGACCTTTGCAACCACCACCTCGGGGCTGTTGGCCTTGGCCGATTGGCTCTCCTCGTATGAGGTGCAAGTCGTCGTCATGGAGGCCACCGGCGTTTATTGGAAGCCGGTCTGGCATGTCCTGGAGGGGCACTTCGAGCTGGTGCTGGCCAACGCCAGCCACGTCAAGAACGTGCCCGGACGCAAGACCGACGTCAACGATGCGAGCTGGCTCGCCGACCTGCTCGCCCATGGGCTGATCCGCGCCAGCTTCGTACCCCCGGTGGCGGTACAGGAGCTGCGCGCGCTTACCCGCACCCGCAAGCAGTTCGTGCGCGAGCGAGCCGCCCACGTCCAGCGCATCGAGAAGGTGCTCGAGGACGCCAACCTCAAGCTCGGCCTCGTGCTCACCGACATCATGGGCAAGAGCGGCCGGGCGGTGCTCGCCGCCATCATCGCCGGGCACGACCAGCCCGAGTATCTGGCCCGCTGCATCAGCCTGCGCGTCAAGGCCAGCCGTGCCGAAGTGCGCGAAGCGCTGCGCGGGCGCATCAGCGCTCATCACCGCTTCATGCTGAAGCTGCACCTCGCCCACATCGATGCTCTGGACCAGGCGATCGCCGCGATCGAGAAGGAGGTGGGCCACGGGCTCGAACCGTTTCGCCAATCCGCCGAGCTCCTGAGCACCATGCCCGGACTGAACGCGGTCAGCTCCAGCGTCGTGGTGGCCGAGATCGGCGTGGATATGTCGCGCTTCAAAACCCCCGGCCATCTGCTGTCCTGGGCCGGCATGTGTCCGCGCAATGACGAGAGCGCCGGTAAGCGCCGCTCCACCCGCCTGCGCCACGGCGGCAACTGGCTCAAGACCACTTTGGTGCAATGCGCCTGGGCTGCCGTGCGCGTCAAGGGCACCTACCTGCAGGCCCAGTTCCACCGCCTGCGCGCCCGGCGCGGCGCAAAGAAGGCCATCCTCGCCGTGGCCGCCTCCATGCTCACCGCCGCTTGGCACATGCTGCGCAACCAGACCCCTTGGCGCGAACTCGGCGCTGCCTATTTCGATCACGCCGATCGCAAGAAAACCGTCAACCGCCTCCTTAAACGGTTGCACCAACTCGGTTTCCAGGCCCAACTCGCACCCGTGTAACGCAGTACGTTTCATCCTAGTCGTAGTTCAATCCCATGACTCCGCGCACTTCGCGCATCGTCTCGCGCGCCAGTTCGCGCGCCTTGTCACAGCCGTCGGCGACGATGCTGCGCACGAGCGTCGGGTCGTCCAGGTAGCGTTGCGCACGCTCGCGCATCGGCGCCTGTTCCGCAAGCACGGCGTCGATCACCGGCTGCTTGCACTCGAGGCAGCCGATCCCCGCCGTGCGGCAGCCGTGCTGCACCCAATCTTTCGTCTTCGCGTCGGAATACACGAGGTGAAATTGCCACACCGGGCACTTGTCCGGGTCGCCTGGGTCGGAGCGCTTGACCCGTGCGGGGTCGGTCGGCATGGTGCGGATCTTCCGCGCGACCTCGTCCGCGCTCTCCCGCAGCCCGATCGTGTTGCCGTACGACTTCGACATCTTCGCACCGTCGAGCCCCGGCAGACGCGACGCCTCGGTGAGCAGCACTTCGGGCTCGACCAGGATCATCCGCCCACCGCCTTCGAGATAGCCGAACAGCCGCTCCCGGTCGGCGACCGAAAGGTTCTGCGCACCGTCCAGCAGCGCTTGCGCCGCGTCGAGCGACGACCCGTCCCCCTGCTCCTGGTACTTCGTCCGCAGGTCGCGGTAGAGCTTGGCCTTGCGTAGCCCGAGCTTCTTCGCCGCCGCCAGCGCCTTTTCCTCGAACCCCGGCTCGCGGCCGTAAATGTGGTTGAAGCGGCGCGCGATCTCGCGCATGAACTCGACGTGCGGCACCTGGTCTTCGCCCACCGGCACGAACTTCGCACGGTAGATCAGCACGTCCGCTGCCTGCAGCAGCGGATAGCCGAGGAAGCCGTAGGTCGCCAGGTCGCGGTCCGCGAGCTTCTCCTGCTGGTCCTTGTAGGTCGGCACGCGCTCGAGCCAGCCGAGCGGCGTGATCATCGACAGCAGCGTATGCAGCTCCGCGTGCTCGGGGACGCGCGACTGGATGAAGAGTGTCGTCTGCCCCGGATCGACGCCGGCGGCCAGCCAGTCGATCACCATGTCCCACACGTTCTGCTCGACGACCTCGGGCTCCTCGTAGTGCGTGGTGAGCGCGTGCCAGTCGGCGACGAAGAAATAGCACGGGTATTCGCTCTGCAGCCGTACCCAGTTCTTCAGCGCGCCGTGATAGTGGCCGAGATGCAGGCTGCCGGTCGGGCGCATGCCCGACACCACCCGTTCGACGAACATCGTCAGAGCATCCCGAACGCGTTCGCGATCAGCTGCATGGAGCCGACCACCATCGGCCCGAGCACGATCCCGAGCACGTTCGTGAACATCAGCGTGAGCAGGATCGGGAAGCCCCACGGCTCGAGGCGGGCGTACTGGTCGGCGACGCGCGTCGGCAGCAGGCCGGCGACGATGCGCCCGCCATCGAGCGGCAGCAGCGGAATCAGGTTGAGAAGCATCAGGATCACGTTCACCTCGACGCCGGCCTGACTGATCAGAAACAGCGGATCGGTGAAGTAGTTCTTCGGCATCACCAGCGCGAGCTTTGCGAGCAGCGCCCAGCCGAGCGCCATCACGAGGTTCGCCGCCGGCCCGGCCGCAGCGACCCACATCATGTCGCGTTTGGGGCTGCGCAGGGCATAGTAGTTGACCGGGACCGGCTTCGCCCAGCCGAAGAGCATCCCGCGTGAGCCGCCCCAGGAAGTGACGAGCAGGATGACGAGCGGCACGATGATGGTGCCGACCAGATCGATGTGACGCACCGGATTGAGGCTGACCCGTCCGAGCACGTACGCCGTCGTGTCGCCCAGGTGCTTCGCCACGTAGCCGTGGGCCGCCTCGTGGAGCGTGATGCCGAAGATGACCGGCAACGCGTAGATCGAGATCGTTTGGACGAGCTGTGAAAAATCCATCGCGGATCGGCGGGAATGTGCGGTCGATTTTATCAGACTCGAGTGACGATCCCTCCCCGTCGCGCTCAGCCGAGCAACGCGGCGACCGGGCCCTTGCCCGTGCGGAGGATCTCGGCCGACGATCCGGTGAGATCGACGACCGTCGTCGGCTGGGTGCCGCACGATCCGCCGTCGAGCACGAGGTCGACGTCGTGCTCGAGGCGACGCCGGATCTCCTGCGCGTCGGTGAGCGGAAGCTCGTCGCCGCGAAGCGCGAGCGTCGTCGACAGCATCGGCTCGCCGAGCGCGCCGAGCAGCGCCTGCGCGACCGGATGGGCGGGCACCCGGAGGCCGATCGTCTTGCGGCGCGGATGGAGCACCCGGCGTGGGAGCTCGCGCGTCGCCTCGAGAATGAACGTGTAGCTGCCGGGCGTGAGCGTCCTCAGCAGACGGTAACGCGCGTTGTCGACGCGCGCGTAGGCACCGAGCTCCGAGAGGTCGCGGCACATCAGCGTGAAGTGATGGCGCTCGTCCACGCCGCGGATGCGCCGCAACCGGGTCATTGCGTCCTTGTCGCCGAGGTGCGCACCGAGCGCATAGCAGGAGTCGGTCGGGTACGCGATCACGCCCCCGGCGCGCACGATCTCCGCCGCGCGCGCGATCAGGCGCGGGGCGGGATGAGCGGGATTGATCTCGAAGTACTGGGCCAAGGGAAGACTGAGGACTGTAGCCCTTCAGTCTTTCACCAGTCGTGCCACACCGGCTTGAGATCCGCCGGTAGCGGCGGCAGCCGGCCGAGGTCGACGTGGCTCTCCTCGGGGCCGTGAAAGTCGGAGCCGCGCGAGGCGAGGAAATCGAACTCGCGCGCGAGACGCGCGAACTCGCCATATTGCTCCGGCGAGTGGCTGCCGGTCACAACCTCGATTCCCTCGCCGCCGGCGGCCTTGAACTCGGCCAGGAATAGCCGCAGCTCGTCGCGCGACAGCTTGTAGCGGCCGGGATGGGCGACGACTGCGCGGCCGCCGCTCGCGCGAATCCATGCCACCGCGTCGGCGAGTTCGGCCCACTGCTGCGGCACGTAGCCCGGCTTCCCGCGCACGAGGTAGTGCTTGAACACCGCCGCCACGTCGCGCGCGACGCCGCGCGCGACGAGGAAGCGCGCGAAATGCGCGCGCCCGATCAGCTGCGGGTTTTCGGCGTATGCGTACGCGCCCTGCAGCGTCCCTGTGATCCCCAGGGCGTCGAACTCCGCCGCGATCCGCTCGGCGCGGCGGCCGCGGCTCGTCCGCATCCGATCCAGGTTCCCGGCGAGGAGGACGTTCCCCGGGTCGATCCCGAGCCCGATGATGTGGATCGTGATGTCGCCCCAGGTGATCGACACTTCCACGCCGGGAATGAACCGGATGCCGGCGTCGCGGGCGACCTCGGCGGCCACCGCGAGGCCGGCGAGCTCGTCGTGATCGGTGAGGGCAAGCACCGAGACCCCGTTCGCGGCTGCACGACGGACGACCTCGCCTGCGGGCAGCACGCCGTCGGACACCGTCGAGTGGCAGTGAAGGTCGAAGTTGAAGGTTTCGGGTGCGCCCATGGTGGCCAAATCTTACCACCGGGGCGCGGCGACTCCGCCGCAAGTCGTAGCTACGAAAGCAAAAATTCCTCCACTACGGCCGCGAGCAGCTCCGGCTGATCGTGATGGAGCATGTGTCCGGCACCCGGGATCGTGCGCGAGACCAGGGTGGCGAAGCAGCGCTTGCGCGCCTCGTACGCCGCGGGATCGATCCGCAGCCGCTGCAACGAAGCCGAGTCAGCGCCCTCCACCCAGAGCACCGGTGCGCTCAACCTCCGCCAGCAGGCCTCGGCTTCCTCGACGCGATACAGGATCGGATTCACGCGCTTGTGCGCCGGATCGCTCCGCAGCGCCACGCGGCCACCGGACGTTGCTACGCCCCAATGCTCGGCGAGAAACAGTGCCCTGTCGCGCGCGAGCCGCGGGTTGCCCTGCTGCAGCCGCATCGCCAGCTCCTCGAAGCTCGCGTAGTCGCGGAACCGCGGCGGCTCGGCGAGTTCGTCGAGCCACTGAACGTAGCGGCCCGGCGCTCGCGAAGGATCGTTGTCCCGGAGACCGAACCCCTCGAGGTTGACGAGCTTGCCGACGCGCTCCGAGCGCACGCCGGCATAGAGCGCCGCGACGTTGCCGCCCATGCTGTGGCCGACGAGGATCGCGGGCTCGTCCGGAGAAGCGTGCCGCAGCAGCGCGTCTAGGTCGCCGAGATAGTCCGGAAACCAGTAGCTGTCTGCCCCGCTCCACTGGGTGAGTCCGTAGCCGCGCCAGTCAGGTGCGATCACGCGCCAGTCCCCGCGCAGCGCATCGACCAGGAACTGGAAGGACGCCGACACGTCCATCCAGCCGTGGAGCAGGAAGAGCTTCGGTGCGCGCGGTTCGCCCCAGCACCGGAGGTGATAGCGAAGCCCGCGGATGTCGACGAAGAGGGATTCGCTCGGTCTCATGAGCGCTGACGCCGCTGCGGATGCTAACATCGTGGCATCGTTCTTCGGAGCCCGAGATGCCGGTCTATAACCTCGACGAGCGCAGAGTCGATCTTCGTGGCCCGAACATCTATATCGCGCCGAGCGCGTCGCTCATCGGTTCGGTCATCGTCGGCGAGGAATGCAGCTTTTGGTTCAACGCGGTGGTGCGCGCCGACAACGACCTCGTCACGATCGGCAAACGCACCAACATCCAGGACGGCTCAGTCGTTCACGCCGACCCGGGGTTTCCAGTCACGATCGGGACGAACGTCTCCGTCGGGCATATGGCGATGGTGCACGGCTGCACGATCGGGGACAGCAGCCTGATCGGCATCGGAGCGGTCATTCTGAACCAGGCTATCATCGGGAAGAACACGCTTGTCGGTGCGAAGGCCCTCATCCCCGAGCGGAAAGTCTTTCCCGACGGCGTGTTGATCCTCGGCCAGCCGGGGAAAGTCGTCCGCGAGCTTCGGCCCGAGGAGCTCGAACTGCTGCGCCAGTCGGCGGAGAGCTACGTGAAGAAGGGCGCGCGCTACCGAAGTGGGCTCGCGCCGCGCGCGACCTGACGAATCGTCGCGAGATCGGGCCTGGTGGGAGTGCCCGAGAAGCACATGAACGCCGCGGCGAAGAAGCAGCGCGAGGACATCGTCAAGGCCAACGCCGACCTGCAGAAGACGCTGGAAGGCAAGGGTCTCGCGTTCAACAAGGTGGACCCGGTGCCATTCCAGGCGGCGTTGAAGTCGAGCGGCTTCTACAGGAAGGCACAGGACCAGTTCGGCGCCGAGGCGTGGGGGCTGCTCACGAAGTACACCGGCCCGATCGGCTGATCCTGGCTCGAAATCGTGACCCGGGGCGCCGTGGCGTCTGGTGCTTTCCTTCTCGTAAGAGGTGTCGCGTGAGTGAACAGAAAGCCCGAACGGTGGCTGAGTGGATCGCCGAGTTCATCGTGGCGCGGGGTGCCAAGCGCGTATACGGCCTGCAAGGCGGTCACATCCAGCCGATCTGGGACCACCTGGCGCAACGCAACGTGCGCATCGTCGACGTGCGCGACGAGGGCGCGGGCGTGCACATGGCGCACTGTCACGCGGTGCTGACCGGCGAAGTGGGCATCGCGTTCGCCACGGCGGGCCCCGGCGTCACCAATTGCGTGAGCGCGATCGCCAACGCGTCGCTCGAGCGCGCGCCGGTGGTGCTGATCGGCGGCTGCGCGCCGGTCCCCCAGGACGATCTGGGACCGCTTCAGGGGATCGATCACGTTTCCATCATGCGGCCCGTCACGCGGAGCTCGCGCACGCTGCGCACGGCGCGACAACATCCTGCGCGACCTCGACAAGGCGTGGTCCACCGCGATGGGCGACGGCAACGCCCCAGGACCCGTATACATCGAAATTCCCACTGACGTGCTACGCCAGACGGTGCCGTTCGGGATCGTGCTCCACGAATACCTCGCGCCGAAGTTGCCGCGGCGCATCCCGCCCGACGCGAAGGAGGTTTCACGCGCGGCGGAGATCATCGCGGGTGCCAAGCGGCCGCTCGTCATCTCCGGGCGCGGCGCGATGGCCAACGCGCAGGAGCTCGCGCGCTTTCTCGATGCGAGCGGTGCGCTCTATCTCGACACACAGGAAAGCCGCGGGCTCGTGCCCGGCTCGCATCCGTCGTTCGTCGGCGCGGTGCGCGCCCGCGCGATGAAGGAGGCGGACCTCGTCATCGCCGTCGGCCGCAAGCTCGACTACCAGACCGGATATGGATCGCCGGCGGTGATGCCGAACGCGCGCTGGGTGCGCATCGGCGACAACGCCGAAGAGCTGCGCGAGAACCGCCGCGGCGAGGTCGAGCTCTTCGCGCACCCGGGACTCGCGCTCGCGGCCATCGCCGCAGCGATGCCGAAGGGCAAGGCCGTCGACACCGCCTGGACCAAGGGCCTGCGCGACGAGCACGTGCGCCGCTCGACGAAATACGCGAGCGAGCTCGCGACGTCGAAGCCCGGCAACGACGGCCACATGCATCCCAACCGCATCTTCGCCGCGTTGCGCGAAGTCCTGCGGCCCGACGCCATAACCATCGCTGACGGCGGCGACATCCTGAGCTTCGCGCGGCTCGGCCTCGAAGCGCCGAGCACCTATCTCGACGCCGGTACCTTCGGCTGCCTCGGCGTGGGTACGCCGTATGGGAACGCGGCGGCGCTGCTGCATCCCGACCGGCAGGTCGTGGTGATCAGCGGCGACGGCGCGTTCGGGATCAACGCGATGGAGATCGACACCGCCAAGCGCCACGGCGCGAGGGTCGTGTTCATCATCGCCAACAACGCCGCCTGGAACATCGAGCGGCTCGATCAGCAGATGAACTACGGCGGGCGCATCGTCGGGACCACGCTCGCGTGGAGCGACTACGCGGCGATGGCGCGCGCATTCGACCTGCATGCGGAGCGCGTGACCGATCCGGCACGCTTGAAGGGCGCATTGCAGGAGGCCTTCGCCAAGGCGCCGGCGCTCCTCGATGTCGTAGTGACGCAGGATGCGCTGTCGTCCGACGCGGGCAAGGGACTGGGCTGGGTGCCCGACTACCAGGCCCTCACCGCGTGGGACGATGCCGAAAAGGCGCGCCGAAAATGAGAGCTGTCCTCAACCTGGGCGAGATCGTCGCCGCGCACGCCCGTCTCATGCCCGACAAGATCGGCACGCGCGACTCGCGCCGTGCCATGACCTTCAAGGAGTGGAACGCGCGCGCCTGCCGGCTGGGCAATGCGCTGCTCGGCCTGGGGCTTGCCAAAGGCGATCGCGTCGCGCTCCTCGCGTACAACCGCGTGGAGTGGATGGAGCTCTACATCGGCCTTGCCAAGGCTGGACTCGTCGCGGTGCCCGTCAACTTCCGCCTGGTCGGCCCCGAGATCCAGTACATCGGCGAGCACTGCGAAGCGAAGGCCATGGTCGTGCAGGACGAGCTCACGCCGCAGGTCGAAGGCCTGCGCCGCAAGCTCAAGATCGCCGACGAGGCGTGGATCCACATCGGCGACACGACGCCCGCGGGCTGGACCGCGTACGAGGCGCTGATCGCCGGCGCGTCGGACAAGGAGCCCGACGTGCCGGTGAAGCCGACCGACACGTGGGCGCTGATGTACACGTCGGGTACCACCGGCAAGCCCAAGGGCGCGATCCGCAATCACGAAGGCATGGCGCTCATGTCGCTCGTCACTGCGCTCGACATGGGCCTTACACGGGACGACACCGCGCTTCTAGTGATGCCGATGTGCCATGCGAATTCGCTCAATTTCGGCTGTACGTTCACGTACATCGGCGCCACCGTCATCGTCGACGACCGCAAGAGCTTCGATCCCGAGGCGCTGCTTGCGACCATGGCTTCGCAGCACGTCACGTTCACGTCGCTCGTGCCCACGCACTACATCATGACGCTCGGCTTGCCGGAGAAGGTAAAGGCCGCTTACGACGTGAGCCGCGTGCGCAAGCTCATGATCTCCTCGGCGCCGGCGCGCAAGGATACGAAGCTCGGCATCCTCGACTATTTCAAGAACTCGCAGCTCTACGAGCTTTATGGCTCGAGCGAGGCGGGCTGGGTCACGCTCCTGCGTCCCGACGAGCAGATCGAGCACCTGGGCTCGGTCGGCCGCGAATGGATCGGGCTCCGGCCCGGTCAGGATCCTCGATCCCTCCGGCAACGAGGTGCCCGACGGCGAGATCGGCGAGCTCTTCTCGTGCACGCCGTACACGTTCGACGGCTATCTCAACGATCCCGTCAAGACGAAGGAGGCGATTCGCGATGACGGCTACTGCAGCGTCGGCGACATGGCGCGGCGCGACGAGCACGGCTACATCTATCCTCGTCGACCGCAAGAGCAACATGATCATCAGCGGCGGCGAGAACATCTACCCCTCGGAGATCGAGAACATCCTCGGCCGCTACCCGGGCGTGAAGGACGTCGCGGTGGTCGGGGTGCCGCACGAGAAATGGGGCGAGGCCGTGCACGCCGTGATCGTCATGCACCCGGACGAGGCCGCCGCCGAGAAGGACATGCTCGACTGGTGTCGCGACAAGATGGCCGGCTACAAGCGGCCGCGGTCCGTCTCGTTCATGGACGAAGCCGACATGCCGCGCACGGCCACGGGCAAGATCCTGCACCGCGTGCTGCGCGACAAGCTGGCCGCAAAGAACTGAAGCGGCGGCGGGCCCGCCTCCCCCCGGCTACTTCGGCGCCATGCGGATCGCGCCGTCGAGCCGGATCACCTCGCCGTTCAGCATCGCGTTCTCGGCGATGTGCTTCACCAGCGCGGCGTACTCCTCCGGTTGCCCGAGCCGCGACGGGAACGGGACCTGCGCGCCGAGCGAGTCCTGCACTTCTTTCGGCAGCGAGTGCACCATCGGCGTCAGGAAGATCCCGGGCGCGATCGTGCAGACCCGGATGCCGCTGCGCGCGAGGTCGCGCGCGATCGGCAGCGTCATTCCGACCACGCCCCCCTTCGAGGCCGAATAGGCGGCTTGGCCGATCTGGCCGTCGAACGCCGCCACCGATGCGGTGTTCACGATCACGCCCCGCTCGCCGCCGGCGTTCGGCTGGCCTTTCGCCATCGCGTCGGCGGCGAGCCGGATCATGTTGAACGTGCCGATGAGGTTGATGGTGACCACCCTGGTGAACGAGCCGAGGGCGTGCGGGCCCTCCTTGCCGATCGTCTTCTCGCCGATCGCGATGCCGGCGCAGTTCACAAGCCCCTGCAGCCCGCCGAAGGTCTTGACCGCCAGGTCGACGGCCGTCTTCCCGTCCGCCTCGCTCGTGACGTCGCACTTCACGAAGCGCGCCTTCGTCCCGAGCTCCTTGGCGAGCGCTTCGCCCCGTTCCGCCTGCAGATCTGCGATGACGACGTTGGCGCCGCCCGCGTGCAGCGTCCGTACCGTGCCTTCGCCGAGCCCCGAGGCGCCGCCGGTGACGATGAATGTGCTGGTCTTGAGATCCATGACTCGTCCTTCCGTGGTTCAGAGCCGCTCGATGATCGTTGCGGTCGCCATGCCGTGCCCGATGCACATCGTCTGGAGCCCGAGCGTGCCGCCGGTCGCTTCGAGCCCCGCAAGCATCTTCGCCATCAGCCCCGCACCGGTCGCGCCAAGCGGGTGACCGTGCGCAATCGCTCCACCCCACGGATTGAGCTTGGCCGCGTCCGCGCCGAACTCGCGCTGCCACGCGAGCGGCACGCAGGCGAACGCTTCGTTCACCTCGATCCAATCGAGATCGCCGATCGAGAGCCGTGCCCGCTCGAGGGCGACCCGGGTCGCGGGGATGACGCCATCGAGCTGGATTGAGGGATCCGACCCGACGACGACCCGCGCGAGAAACCGTGCTCTGGGCGTCAGGCCATCAGCGCGCGCAGCGTCATGATCGCCGACGAGCACCGCCGCGGCGCCGTCGGAGATCTGGCTCGAGCTCCCGGCCGTGACGACGCCGCCACGCTCGCGGAAGACGGTCTTGAGCGCCGCCATTTTCGCGGGGTCTACGCTCTCGCGCACGCCTTCGTCGCGCGCCAGTGTGACCGGCGCACCACCTTCGTCGACAGCGGGCGTCGCGACGATCTCGCGATCGCGACGCTCGGCGAGCGAGCGCCACGCGCGGGCGTGGCTCTCGATCGAAAACTCGTCGAGCGCCTGGCGCGAGAGCTGCCAGCGCTCGGCGAGCCGCTCGGCGCTCTCGCCCTGGTGGATCAGCTCGTAGCGAGCGAAGAGCTCGGGGTTCAGCCCGCCGAAGCCGCCGTATCGACCGTCGGGGTCGATGTCGAAGAACATCCGCACCCGCGTCATGTTCTCCACGCCGCAGCCGATGGCATACCGCGCATCGCCCGCCGCGACTTCCTGCGCGGCGAAGTGGACGGCCTGCTGGCTCGAGCCGCACATGCGGTTGAGGGAGACGGCCGGCACTTCGACCGGGAAGCCGGCGAGCAGGACGCCGAGTCGCCCGACGTTCGCCCCTTGCTCGCCCGCCTGGGTGACCGTGCCGCAGACGACATCCTCGATGCGGCTCTGGTCGATCCCGCCCCGCGCAACTACGCTCTGCAGCGCGTGCGCGAGCAGCGAGTCGGGCCGAGTGTCGCGAAAGGCGCCGCCGCGCTTGCCGAACGGCGTGCGGACCGCGGCAAGGATGACAGGCTGGGCCATGTTCGGCTGCGGACGTCGGGAGGCGGATTATGCCTCCCGGAGCGGGACCCTTGCTACTTCTTCGCCTTCGCGGCGTCCTTCGGCTTGTCGACCTTGACGAGATCCTTGCGATCGCGGAGCAGCGGCTCGACCGCGGACTTCGCGACGAGGACCGTGCGTCCGGCGACTGCCTGCTCGCGCGCAAGCTTCGCGGCGAGCGCCTCCTTCTGCGCGGCGAATGCCTTGTCCGCGTTCTCCTTGTCCTCGGGCTTCTCGTCGGCGCGCGGCGTGCGCGAATCGGGCACGGCGCCGGCCACGTTCGACCGTATGTAGTAGCGGTTCGCCGGGGCGGGCTTCCCGACCTTGAGCTCGTAGGTCCAGCCCTCGAACGTCTGCGCCCGGATCGTCACCGGCTTGTCGAGGCCGGCGTCGGCGTCGCTCACGCCGGGCGCGGCGTCCGCGATCTGCAGGGCATACAGGGCGCTCGAGGCGTCCGTCGCCTTCTGCAGATCGACCGGCCCCGGGCCGGCGAGCTTCCAGTCGCCGTCCTCCCGGTCCTTCGCCAACGACCATCTCTCCTTGCCGTCGGGACCCACTGCGACGATCGATCTCGGGCGCTCGAACCGCAGCAGCTCTTTCGCGAGCCATTGCTCCGGCCTGGCGAGCACGTTGCCGAACGCCTCGCTGACCACATTGACGCGCTGCGGGTCGGCAGCGACCCACACGTACCGTCCGCTGGGAACGCCGTCGGGAAGGCCGGGGATCCGGGCGTCCTTGAGCGTCTTCTTGCCGAGGAGAAGGGTCGCGACCGTCTTGCCGTCGCGCGCCTTCAGCTCGACGAGCGTGCCGGTCTCGTCGGGTTTCGCGCCGGCACCCGGCGCCGCGAGCTGCAAGCGCGGCCTGACCGCGTCGGTCAATCCCTCGGCCTGCACGACCTTCAGCTCTTGCAGCCGCAACAGCAGGTCGCGGATCGGCTCGAGGCCGGCGGGAAAGTCGCCCCGCTCCTTGACTGTCCAGCCGCGTTCCCCGCGCACGAGCGTCACTGCGTCCTTCGGCTCGACGATGCGGATCTCGGCCACGTCGTCGACCTTGAACCCGTCAACGAGCTTCTGCCCCACGCGCGTGTCGGCGGCCTGGTAGCCGGACCGCTTCCATGCTTGCAGACCCAGGCCCGCCGCGACGAGGAGCACAAGCGCGGCGAGGACGAGCAGAAACTGCTTGCGGGTCACTGGGCTGCCTCCGCACCGCAAGCGAGGTCCCTGCCGCAGCGATGTCGGCGGCTGGCCCTGCTCGCCTTGCTCGCATCCCCACGCATGCGTGGGGCCCCTGCTCGGTGGCTCACTGGGCTGCCCTCCTCCGCCGCTTCACTATCGCGATGCCAATGCCGGCAACCGCCACCAGCAACGGCATCGCGGCGATGTTGAGCACCTTGGTCCAGAACTCGAGCGACTCGGTCTCGGAGCGGAGCTCCCGGCGGACATCCTTGAGCTCGCGCCGCGTGTCGGCGGCGCGCTTGCGGAAGTTCTCGACCTCGGCCTGCTGCTCCGGTGACAGGATCACGCCGGCGCCGGCGGGAGCCTTCGTCTTCTGGAGCGACTCGAGCTTCTTCCGCGTCTCCTGGAGGCTCTCCTCGAGCGACTTGATCTTGCCGAGATAGGCCTGCGCTGCTTCCGCTTCCATCTGCTTGACGACCGTGAACGGCCGCGAGGCGGTGGCGCGGCTGCGGACGTTGATCAGATCGGAATCGCCTCCCATCTGCTCGACCAGCGCCTGGATGAAGGCGAGGTTGCCGTTGATGGGGATCGCCACCTTCTGGCCGAAGATGTCGCGGATCTGCACTGCCGCGCCGTCGTTCAGCATGTCGCTGTCGCCGACGAGCACGACGGTCCCTTCGGTCTGGGATTCCTTCAGGGCCGGGCCGGTATCGGCGGGCGCAGGCTTTGCGTCCTTGTCCGCCCTCTCCTTGGGGGCCGGCCGTCCCTCCGGGAAAGCGGTCTTGAACTTGCCGGTGAGGCGGATCGCGATCGGATGCTCCTTGCCGTCGGGCTGGAAGCCGCGGACGGCCTCCTCCCCACGCGCCATCGCATTGGCCGAGTCGACGAGCTTCACGGTCGGCGAGGTATGCATCAGCACCGACTCCGTGAGCCCGTCCGCCGGCTTGCCGCCGAAGGCGCCGGAGAAGGCGAGAAGCGCGGTGCCGAGATAGCTCGTCGTCACGTCGTCCTTGCTCAGCGCGTCGCCGTCGAGCTGGATGACCGTGGGGACCGCGCGCGGGCCGGAACCAGCCATGTACTTCAGGTCGAGCACGATCTTTCCCGGGTCGAACTCGTAGCCCCACGCCTTTACCAGCCGATCGAGGTTGGACGAGCTGCCGCCCTGACCGCCCATCATCCCCGGCATCTGGTCGAAGTACGCATAGGGATCGAGGAAGACGATGAGCTTGCCGCCGCGGAGCACGAACTGGTCGAGCGCGAACTGGGCCTGCTCGCTGATCCCGCGGGGATGGATCACGACCAGCGTCTTGATCTCGTCGTCGATCCGGTCCACGTCCATCGAGACCCGCTTCACGTCGAAATCGCGTCGCAGCTCGCTCACGAAGATCTGCGGCTCGGAACCGCCGCCCATGCCCATCATCGGGTTCATCGGCATGCCGAACACCGGCAGCGGGGACATCACCCCGACGATCGGCTTGGCGGTCGCCGTGACGCGTGCGACGGCGCGCGCGAGGTCATACTCGAGCAGCCGTTCCCGCTCGGGCGAGAGCACCGGGAGCGCGAGCCTCTGGTCGGCGAAGCTCACCGCGAGGCCGAGGTAGAACTTCTCGCCCGAGGGCAGCTCCTGCGCCTCCACGCCGTCGAGACCGGCCGAGTCTTCGGCATCGCTGTCGGGCTGCGGGTTGAGCTTCTCGATCGCGAGCCTGCCGTTCGACGCGGCGCGCATCTCGTTCAGCAGGTCCTCGACCCGCCCGGCGAAGACGCGCAGCGCTACCGGCACGTTCGCATCCCCCTGATTGAAGTAGAACCGGATCTTCACCGGCGCCTCGAGCTTGCCGAGCACCTTGCGGGTGCCGTCGGACAGCGTGTAGAGCTTGCCCTGGGTGAGATCGATCCGGGCGGGGGTGAGCCCGAGGATGAAGTTGACGGCGACGATAGCGACGAAGACCGCGATCACGCCGCCGATCGAGTACAGCCACCGTTCAGTGCCCTTGCTCATCTTTTCCATCTTGCGCCTCCTACCCCGCCCGGTGGCCGCGCAGGATGACACCGGTGACGAACAGCGCGAAGCCGATCACCGACACGAAGAAAACGAAATCGCGCGAGTCGATCACGCCCTTCTGGAAACCGTCGAAGTGCGTCAGCACGCTGAACGCCGCCACGGCCTCGACGAGCGCGGGCCCCGCGAACCGCGCCAGGATGTCGGTGACCGGCGCGAACCCGACCAGCACCAGACCGAGGCAGATGACGACCGACAGGATGAAGCTCACGACCTGGTTCCGCGTGATCGCCGAGGTCAGGCAGCTCACGGCGAGGTACGTGCCCGCGAGCAGGAAGCTGCCGATGTAGCCGGCGAGGATCACGCCGTTGTCGGGATCGCCGAGCCAGTTGACGGTCAGCCAGACGGGGAACGTGAGCGCCATCGCGATCCCGATGAAGAGCCACGAGGCGAGAAACTTGCCGAGGATCGCCTGCCACGGAGTGACCGGGAACGTGAGTAGCAGCTCGATCGTGCCGCTGCGACGCTCCTCCGACCACAAGCGCATGCCGACCGCCGGGACGAGGAACAGGAACAGCCACGGCATCCACATGAAGAACGCGCCGAGCGATGCCTCCCCCCGGTCGAAGAACGCGCCGAAGGTGAAGGTGAAGAACCCCGCGAGCAGCAGGTAGATGACGATGAAGACGTACGCGACCGGCGAGTCGAAGTAGCCGACCAGCTCGCGCTTCGCGATCGTCCAGATGTTGGCCCAGGCGTCCTTCATGACCGCGCATCCTTCACGGTATCGGGCCGCGTCAGCGAGCGGAATACATCGTCGAGACGGCCCTCCTCGGTCTGGAGCTGCTCGATCATCCAGCGCTCCTTCAGCGCGGCGTCGGCGATCTGCGCCGCGAACGCGCCGTTCGACTTCGTGCGGTCGGGATAGACGCGGATCGCGATCCGACCGGGTTCGTCGGCGAGAACGTCGGACCGGCTCACCGCGGCGAGCTTGCCGAGCGTCCCGGTCGCCGCGGCCGCAGTCGGGCCGCGCAAGGTCATCAACACGGCGCCGGCGCGGTCGGAGCGCGCCTTCAGCTCCTCGGGCGTCCCGTTCGCGACGATCGCGCCGCGGTCGATGATGATCGCCCGCGTGCACGCCGCCTCGACCTCCTCGAGGATGTGCGTGGAGAAGACGATCGCCTTCCTCTCGCCCATGCGGCGGATCAGCGTCCGGACCTCGTGCTTCTGGTTGGGGTCGAGCCCGTCGGTGGGCTCGTCCATGACGAGGCACTCGGGGTCGTGGATCAGCGCCTGCGCAAGGCAGGTGCGGTGGCGGAAACCCTTCGAGAGCGTATCGATCGACTGGTGCAGCACCGATTCCAGGAAGCAGGTCTCGACCACGCGGTGCACCGCCCTCTTCTTGTCCGCGCCGTGCAGACCCCGCATCTCGGCCGCAAACCCGAGGAACGACGTCACCGTCATCTCCGGGTACGAGGGTGCCGACTCGGGGAGATATCCGATCCGGCGCTTCGCCTCGATCGGCTGGTCGACGACGTCGAACCCGCAGACAACGGCGCGCCCGGCGGTCGGCGGGATGTAGCCGGTGATCATGCGCATCGTCGTCGACTTGCCGGCGCCGTTGGGCCCGAGGAAGCCCAGCACTTCACCGCGCTCGACCCGAAACGACACGCCGTCGACGGCGGTCTTCGGGCCGAAAGCCTTGGTCAGGTTCTCGACCAGGATCATTGCCCCTCCACTCAGATTATCGGTCTGTTGGGAAATGCTTCCCCGAGTCGGCCCCGCGCGCTGGGGGCGATCATTATCGGAGGGAAGCGCCTTTCAGCAGCCCCCGACCTCGAGGGGGCAAGGGGCTCTGCCCCCGGATCTACCGAGTTCTCAATCAACCGGCGTATTTGGGGCGGTTGCCCCCGGTTTCAAGACCCGGGGTTGTCGGACAGCCTAGACCACGGCTACCTGCGGGAAGTTCCCGGACCGTCGGTCAGGCGCACTCGACACCGCCCTCCCGTAGCGTTTGAGTGCCTGTGCGGTCCACTTCTCCGCCCTCGGAGAGCACGACGCCAAACCGCCGGGCGGCCTGGTCGCGGGTGTAATACCCCTTGGCGACGTCGCGGGCTACCAGCTCCGGCGCGCGACGGAACGGGTTGCCGAACCCGCCGCCGCCCGGCGTCGACACCTCGATCAGATCGCCCGCGTCGAGCCGGATGTCCTGGTCCTTGGAGAGATGGCGCGGCACGTATGTCGCACCGTGGCGGACGATCCGCACCCGGTTGACGCCGCCGTCGCGGCCGCCGAGCGCGCCTTGCGGACCGAACCGGCCGTGATCCATCACCATCGACGCGCGCGCCTCGCCCCGGCGGAGCCGGATGCGGTAGTTGACGCCGAAACCGCCGCGACGTTCCCCTGCGCCGCCCGAGCCCTCGTGCAGCGAGTACTCCTCGAACAGCACCGGGTAGTACTGCTCCATCACCTCGATCGGCGTCGTCTTGGAGATGCCGATGGTCGAGCAGCCGTTCGACAACCCGTCGCCGCGCGCCGAGCCGCCGTACCCGCCGCCCGAAATCACGTACATCACGTAAGAACGCTGTCTGCCCGGATCGTGCCCGCCCACCGATAGGTTCCCCGAGGTTCCCGCCGGCGCCGCGAACACCTGCTCGGGAACCGCCTTCACCAGCGCGCTGAACACCGCTTCGGCGATTCGCTGGCTGACCTCGGCCGCACAGCCGGAGACCGGGCGCGGGTACTTCGCGTAGAGGAACGTCCCCTCCGGCGCGATGACCTCCAGCGGCTCGAACATCCCCGAATTGATCGGAACGTCGGGAAACACGTGCTTGACCGCGAGATAGATAGACGACTTCGTCGTCGCGATCACGCTGTTCATCGGGCCGCGGCACGGCGGGGACGAGCCCGCCATGTCGAACGTCAGCGTCTCGCCGTGCTTCGTGATCTTCATCGCGATCCGCAGCGGCTCGTCCACGACGCCGTCGGAGTCGACGAAGGACTCGCCCTCGTAGGTCCCGTCGGGAATGACGGCGATCTTCGCCCGCATCTGCCGCCGGGCGCGCGCGCGGAGCTCGACGATGGCACGGTCCACGGTATCGGAATCGTAGCGATCCAGCAGCGCCGTGAGGCGTCGCTCGCCGATCGCGAGCGATGCCGCCTGCGCCTTGACATCGCCGATCCGCTGATCGGCGATGCGGATGTTCGAGAAGATGATCGAGAGGATCTCGGCATCGAGCCGCCCCGCCTTGAACAGCTTCACGGGCGGCAGCCGCAGTCCCTCCTGCTCGACCTCGGTCGCGTTCGCCGAAAAGCCGCCGGGCACGACGCCGCCGACGTCGGGCCAGTGGCCGGTGTTCGCGAGCCAGCACCAGAGCTTCCCGCGGTAGAAGAACGGCTTGACGAACTTCACGTCCATCAGGTGCGTGCCGCCGAGATAGGGGTCGTTCACGATGAAGACGTCACCCTCCGCGAGCGGGATCTTCTCCGCCCGCACCCGGTCGATCACGGCCTGCGTCGAGAACTGCATCGTGCCGACGAACACGGGCAACCCCAGCTCCCCTTGAGCGATCAGCTCGCCCGTGTCGCGGTGATAGATGCCGTCGGAGCGGTCGAGCGCTTCGGAGATCACCGGGCTGAACGCCGCGCGCACGAACGCGAGGTCCATCTCGTTGCAGACCTGCTGCAGCCCGTTCTGAATCACCGCGAGGGTGACCGGGTCGATTGCCGGCTCGATCGAGGCGGCGCGGAAGTCGTCTGGTGCCATGTCGCCGAATATAGCAGTCGTGAGGTGCGGGTTGACGAAGAGCCCTTTCGAGCCCGAAAAGTCAGTGGCTGATGAGAAGCGAAAAGCGCGTGGGTTCGAGCGTGACCATTGCTTCGAGGAGCGCATTTGAAGGACCTGCTCACACGGTCACGATCAGGTTCCCGAGCCCGTCGCGCTCGACGCGGCACCCGGGCTCGATCAGCGTGGTGCAATCGAGCTGCTCGATCACCGCCGGCCCGGCGAACGCCGCGCTGGTCGGCAGCAGGTCGCGGCGGTAGACCGGCGTTTCGATCCAGCCGTCATCGAACCAGACCCTGCGCCGCTCGCTGATCGCGTCGGCGAGCGACGCTCGCGGCTCTCCGCGAGCGATGGCGGCGAGCGCCACCGGGCGGCGCCGGCCGATCGCCGCCGTATGCAAATTGACCAGCACGGGCCGGATCTCCTTGAGCTCGACCTGGAAGCGCTGCCAATAGGCCGCCTCGAAGAGCCGGTGCAGATCGTCCCGGGTCACGTTCAGCCCGGGCAGCGCCACCGTCAGGATGTGGCTCTGGCCCTGGAACTGCATGTCGGCACGGTGCGCGAACTCGATCGCGTCGACAGCGACGCGCTCGCGCCCGATCGTCGCCCGGCCTTCCGCGACCTGCTCGTCGAGGATCCGCCGCACGACCGCGTCGGTCACTTCCGGGAGCGGCCGATTGACCGTGCGGACGAAGTCGTGGCGCACGTCGGCAACCGCGCACCCCAGCGCGTTGGTCAACCCCGGGCGCGCGGGGATGAAGACTCGGGGAATCGCGAGCTCACGCGCGAGCGCGACCGCGTGCAGCGGCCCTGCGCCGCCGAACGCGAACAGCGCGAAATCGCGCGGATCGTGGCCGCGCGCGAGGCTCACCATCCGGATCGCACCGGCCATGCGGTCATTGGCGATGCGCACGACCGCCGCTGCCGCCCGGTCCGGCGCGAGGCCGAGCGACTTCCCGATCTGCGCCTCGACCAGGGCGTGGAGCCGCTCGACCGATACCGGGCGATCCACGGCGAGGAGCCTGTCCGGGCTCAGCCGTCCCAGCACGAGGTTCGCGTCGGTGATCGTTACCCGCTCCCCGCCGCGGCCGTAGCAGATCGGCCCCGGCGTTGCGCCCGCGCTCTCCGGGCCGACCTGGAGCATCCCGGCTTCGTTGAGGTAGGCGATCGAGCCGCCGCCGGCACCGACGGTGTGCACGTCGACCATGGGCACGTGAATCGGCATCGCATACTCGAGCTCGAGCTCGGTCGAGACCTCCGGCCGGCCGCCCTGGATCAGCGCAACGTCCGTCGACGTGCCGCCCATGTCGTACGTGACGACGTTCGGGAAGCCGGACCGGGTCGCGGTGTAGGCGGCAGCGATCACGCCCGATGCCGGCCCGGACATCACGGTATTGACCGCGTGCTCTGCGACGATGCTCGCGCCGACCGTGCCGCCATTGCCCTGCATCACGAGCAGCTCGGCGCCGAAGCCGCGATCGGCAAGCTCGCGGCTCAGCCGCTCGACGTACCGGTGCAGCACCGGCTGGATGGCAGCGTTGACCGCCGCGGTGACGCCGCGCTCGTACTCCCGGTATTCGGACAGGAGCGTGTGCCCGACGGTCACGTAGCGGTTGGGCCAGATGCGCCGCACGAGCTCCGCGGCGCGGTTCTCGTGGGCAGGATTGATATAGCTGTGCAGGAAGTGGATCACGACCGACTCCACGCCCAGCGCGACGAGTTGCCGCGCCGCCGCCTCGACTTCGTCCTCGCGCAGCGCGCGCACCACCTCGCCATCGGCGTCCATGCGCTCGTCGACCTCGAAGCGGAGCTCGCGCTCGACGAGCGGACGGAACGTGCCGGTGAGGCCGTAGGGCTTCGGCCGGGTGCGCCGTCCCAGCTCGAGCACGTCGCGGAAGCCGCGGGTGGTGATGAGCCCCACTTTCGCGTGCTTGCGCTCGAGCATCGCGTTCGTGGTGGTGGTCGTACCGTGAACGATGGCCCCGAGCTCGGCGAGCACAAGCCCGGTCTCTGCGAGCGCGGCGAGCACCCCGAACGCCTGGTTGTCCGGCGTGGTCGGCACCTTGGCGAGGCGCACCTCGCCGGTCGCGTCGTCCACGAGGACGAGATCGGTGAAAGTCCCGCCGACGTCGATGCCCGCGATCCTGCTCATACCGCGAGGTACTGCGCGCGCACGTCCGCGCTGGCCGCGAGCTCGACCATCGTGCCGGCGAACCGGATCCGGCCCTTTTCGATGATATAGGCGCGGTCGGATACTTCGGCGGCGAAATGCAGGTTCTGCTCCGAGAGCAGCACCGACAGCCCCTCCTGTTTCAGCGCCCGGATCGCGGCCACCATCTCGTCGACGATCACCGGCGCCAGCCCCTCCGACGGCTCGTCGAGCAGAAGACACTTCGGATTGCCCATCAATGTGCGCGCGATGGTCAGCATCTGCTGCTCGCCGCCCGACATCCGGCCACCGAGCCGATCCCGCATCTCGGCGAGGTTCGGGAAGAGCGCGAACAGGCGCTCCGGCGTCCAGGCGGGGACGCCGCGCCGCGGCGGCTGACGCCCGACCTCGAGGTTCTCCATCACGGTGAGATCGGTGAAGATACGCCGGTCCTCCGGCACGTAGCCCAGACCGGCCTGCGCGATGGCGTAGGACTCGAGCCGCTCGATCCGCCGGCCGTCGAACACGATCTCCCCGCCGGCAGGCCGCACGAGGCCGATGATGCTCCGGAGCGTCGTCGACTTGCCGGCGCCGTTGCGGCCGAGCAGCACGACGACCTCGCCGGTCGCGACCTCGAGCGCGACGTCGGCGAGGATGTGCGCGCGGCCGTAGTAGGCGTTGAGCCCGCGTACCGACAACACTAGTGAAGGCTCCGCGATCCGAGGTACACCTGCTGCACGTCGGCGTTCGCCCGCACCTCGGCGGGCTTGCCCGCGGCGATCACGCGCCCGCGGTCGAGCACGATGATGCGGTCGGCGTGGGCGAAGACCACGTCCATGTCGTGCTCGGTGAAGAGCACCGCGATAGAGCGTTCGCGCACGATCTCCGCCGTCAGCGCCATCACCGCGATTCGCTCCCTCGGCGCCATGCCGGCGGTCGGCTCGTCCATCAGCAGGAGCTTCGGCTCGTTCGCGAGCGCGACCGCGAGCTCGACCCGCTTGAGATCGCCGTAGGCGAGCACCGAGCACGCGCGCTCCGCCTGGTCGAGCATCCCGACCCGCGCGAGGAGGCGATCGGCGTCGTCGCGGAACAGCGTCGCCGCCCTTGCCCACCAGCGCCCGAGCCGGCGGCGGTGCGAGAGCAGCGCGACCTGCAGGTTCTCGCGCACGGTCATCGAGCCGAACGTCGCGGTGATCTGGAACGTGCGGCCAACCCCGAGTCGCCAGACCTGCCGCGGCGCAAGGCCCAGGACCTCGCGTCCGTCGAGTCGCACGCTGCCCGCATCGGCGGCAAGCTGCCCGTTGAGCACGTTGAAGCAGGTCGTCTTGCCGGCGCCGTTCGGCCCGATCATCGCGAGCAGCTCGCCGGCGGCGACGTCGAAGCTCACGTCGCGCACGGCCTGCACTCCACCGAAGGACTTCGCGAGATGCTCGACCGCGAGGACGGCGTTCATCGGGTCCTCGCCCGATCGGACCAGGCGCGCAGCGCTCCGACGATACCCTGCGGGGCGAGGAGCACGATTGCCAGGATCGTGGCGCCGAGGAGCGCGCGCCAGTAGTCGGTGTTGCGTGCGATGGTGTCCTGCAGCCACGTGAACACCGCCGCGCCGACGACCGGTCCGCTGAGGGCCTGGACGCCGCCGAGCAGCACCATCACGAGCCCGTCGATCGAGCGCGCCACCGACATCGTGGAATCCGGCGCGATGCTGCCTTTCGAGAACGCGAAGATCCCGCCCGCGAGGCCGGCGAAGCCGCCGACGACGATGAACGCAAGCCATTGCAGCCGCCGCACGTCGATGCCGATTGCGTCGCATCGCAGCGGCGAGTCGCGTCCGGCCCGCAGCGCGTAACCGAACGGCGCGAACAGCAGCCGGCGCAGCACGTAGATTCCGCCGGCGCACAGCACGAGCGTGAGCAGATAGAACGCCGGCCGCGAAGCGAGCCATGGCGCCGGCCAAACCCCGACGATCCCGTTCGAGCCGCCGGTGAAAGCGTCCCACTGATAGACGATGGACCACGCGATCTGTGCGAACGCGAGCGTGAGCATGGCGAGGTAGACCCCGGAGAGCCGCACGCAGAACCAGCCGAAGACGGCGGCGCCGAGCGCCGCCACGACCGGCGCCGCTGCGAGCGCCGCCTCCATCGGCCAGGCGGCCTTCTTCAGCAGCAGCGCCGCCCCGTATGCGCCGAGCCCGAGGTATGCGGCGTGCCCGAACGACACCATGCCGCCGGGCCCCATGATGAAGTGCAGGCTCGCGGCGAACAGCGCGAACACCAGGATGTCGATGCCGAGCACCAGCGTGTAGCCCGTGGTCGCGAGCGGCAGCGCCGCCAGTGCGGCGACGCCCACAAGGCCAGCGGTGTTGAGTGCAGCTGTTGCGGGTCGGAGCGGCGGCTCGAGGTGCGCAGCCGCCGCCCGCTGCGTCGCCCAGGGTTTCCCGAGCAGTCCCTGCGGCCGCAGCACGAGGACGATCGCCATGACGATGAACTCGGCGACCAGGGTCAGCTTCGAGAACGAGAACGCGTGGCCGGCGATCTCGACGGTGCCGAGCCCGACGCAGAAGGCCTTGATCTCGCCGATCAGGAGCGCCGCAAGAAACGCGCCCGGGATGCTGCCCATGCCGCCCACGACGACGACCACGAAGGCGTCCGAGATCGCGCCGAGATCCAGGAAGAGCTGCGCCGGCTCGCGCGGGATCTGGAGCGCGCCCCCGAGGCCGGCGAGGAACGCGCCGAGCGCGAACACGCCGGTGAAGAGCCACTTCTGATTCACCCCGAGCGCGCCCACCATCTCGCGGTCCTCGGTCGCCGCGCGCACCAGCGTGCCCCAGCGTGTCCGGTTGAGGATGAGCCAGAGCGCCCCGAGCACCACCGGCCCGACGGCGATCAGGAGCAGGTCGTACTCCGGAAACGCGCTGCCGAGGATGTCGACCGACCCGCGCAGTCCCGGCGCCCGTGGCCCGAGGAGGTCTTCGGCGCCCCAGATCCAGAGCGCGAGATCCTTGATGACGAGCGTCAGCGCGAAGGTGGCGAGCAGCTGGAAGAGCTCGGGCGCATGGTAGATGCGCCGCAGGATCGCGATCTCGATCAGCGCGCCGGCCGCGCCGACGATGAGCGCCGCGGCAGCTACTCCGCCCCAGAACCCGGGCGCCCCCGCGTCGAGCTTGGTGATGATGCCGTAGGCGACGTAGATGCCCAGCATGTAGAGCGCGCCGTGGGCAAAGTTCACGATCCGCGTCACGCCGAAGATCAGCGACAGCCCGACCGCGATCAGAAAGAGCGTGGACGCGCTCGCGAGGCCGTTCAGGAACTGGATGACGACTGACGCCACGGCTCAACAGCCCTACGGAGGCGCGCAAGCGCCCCCGGTGAATCCGTGCGCAAGCACTCCCTTCTAGTCGCCCAACCGGAGCTTCTTCACCTCGGCGTCGGAAGGGAGGTAGCTCGCGCCGTCGGCGTAACGCCACGAGGTCATCACGCCCCTGCCGTCCTTCAGCCCGATCCGCCCGACGTACGCGCCCATGGTCGACTGGTGATCGAGCGGACGATAGGTGATCTTCCCGAACGGCGTCTCGACCTGCAGCCCTTTCATCGCTGCAACCAGCTTCTCGTTGTCGAGGCTGCCGGCGGTCTTCATCGCCGTGACCGCGGTCATGATCGTCGAGTAGCCGACGATCGAACCGAGCCGCGGGTAGTCGCTCCATCGCTTCTGGTAGGCGTCGAGGAATTTCTTGTGTGCGGGCGTCGTGATCGCGTTCCAGGGATAGCCCGTGACGTACCAGCCGTCCGGGGTCTCGTCCTTCAGCGGATCGAGGTACTCGGGCTCCCCGGCGAGGAGGTTGAACACTTCGCGGCCCTTGAAGAGGCCGCGCGTGTTGCCGTCGCGGACGAAGCGCGTGAGATCGGCGCCGAAGAGCGAGGAGAAGATGGCGTCGGGCTTCGCGTCCGCGAGCGCCTGCACGACCGCGCCGGCGTCGATCTTGCCGAGCGGCACCGCCTGCTCGGCGACGAACTCGACGTCGGGCTGCGCCTTCTTGAGCAGCTCCTTGAACGCGCGCGTCGCCGCCTGCCCGTACTCGTAGTTGGGATACACGATGGCCCAGCGCTTCTTCTTCAGCTTCGCGGCGTCGGGCACCAGCATGGCAGTCTGCATGTAGGTCGACGGGCGCAGGCGGAAGGTGTACTTGTTGCCGTTGTCCCACACGATCTTGTCGGTGAGCGGCTCGGCGGCGATGAAAAGCACCTTCTTCTGCTTCGCGAAGTCGGCGACCGCGAGGCCGATGTTCGACAGGAAGGTCCCCATCAGGAAGTGGACGTTCTCGCGCGCAATCAGTTCCTCGGCGAGTCGCACCGCGTCGCCGGGGTTCCCGTTGTCGTCGCGCGAGATCACCTCGAGCTTGCGACCGAACACGCCGCCCGCGGCGTTCGTCTCCTCGACCGCTAGCTCCCATCCCTTGCGATAGGGCTCGAGAAACGCCGGCAGCGTCTTGTAGCTGTTGATCTCGCCGATCTTGATCGAGCCCTGCGCCGCCGCGGGTGGCGCGACCGCCGCGGCCAAGGCCGCGGCCGCGGCGAGTGCAAGGACGTGCCTGCGCATCAGCATGATTCCCTCCCGTCAGTGATCGTTCTCGCGCGGAAATATACACCGGCCCGCGCGCCGCGCCCCCGCGCGCGAACGCCGCCGGCCACTCGGTAACGGCCCTGCAGTGCAAGCACCGCGCCCCAGATGAGCCGGGCCTCGGCCAGCCGCTCGGCGAGCTCGGTCCCGTTCGCGAGCGCGGCTTCGACTGCGTCCCCGGCCAGCACCCCCACGCCGACCGTGACCAGCCGCTCGCCGAGATCGGAGTCATCGTCGACGTCGCAGGCCCGCCGCCGTTCGATCGCAGGACTTGCAACGTCTACGGCGTTCCCGATCATCGTCGCGGCGGCATCCGCGGCGGCGCCGTCTGCCGCGAGCACGGTGACGCTATCGGCTATCCCGAGGCTCCGGCTCCTGCCCCGCCAGCCGCTCGTCGCGACGCCGCGCACCGGCATCGCCGCATTGACTTCGAACGCCCCGTCGAGGGGAACGCGGTGTCCATGTCGCGTCGCGCGGTCGGCATCCGCTATCACACCGACGCGCAGCGACTCGCCGGGGCCGAGGCGCAGCGAGATGTCCCCGCCGTTATTGACGTAGGCCTTCGGCGTCGTGCCCATCGCATCGACGATTTCGTCGGCGACCGCTCCGGCCACCGCCGCCATCGGCGTGATGAAGCGGCCGCGGAACGGCCAGCAGGCGCGCTGCATGCGCCGCGCCACCGGCCCCGTCAGATCACGGGCATCACTTACCGGCCGCCGGAGCGCGGCGAGCTCGCTCACCAACTCTTCGAGCACCGTTTCGAATCGGCGCCAGCCGCGCTCGACGGCCTCGCCTGCGCCGCGGCCAAACGTTTCGACAACCAGATCGATCGGACCGTGCTGGAAATGCCAGCGGCGGTCGTCCAGGCGCGCGCGGACCGCGCCCATGTCAGTTCTCACGACACGAGGGGGCAAGGAGCCGCTCCGCGGCGCCCCCTCGTGCTCCCCGAAGCCAGGAAAGCGATGCCTTCGGCATCGGTTTCATCCTAGACCGGCCAAGGGTTGCCGGCGTCCCAACCGGCGACGCGGACGCGCTCGCGCGCGAGCACGTCCGCCAGCGATCGCACGCGATCCATGTGCCCGCCGAGCCGCGCGTAGTCATCGAGGCGCAGCGTGAACTCGATCGGTGCGACGATCGCGGGTGTGGGCACCCAGCCGAACGAGTCGTCCGGCATGCGGGTCACGTCGACCATGACCATGATCCCCCCGCCCGGCCACACGTAGGCGGGCGCGCCGCCGCAGGTCACCCGCGTGAGCGCGTCCTTGATCGACCGGGTGAGCGCGACGGGATTCTCGGTGACGCCGGCACGCAACGAACCGCCTGCGCCGCCCATGAAGAGCGCGGTGCAGAGGGCAGGCTCGCAGTTCTCGCCGATCCGCTCGACGACCTTCTTCACCGCGGGGGGGATCTCCGCCGGCACCATGCGCAGGACTTCATCGAGCACGAAGTAGGCGTAGTCCTCGCCGGTGGTCGAGACCATCAGGATCCGCTCGCCGGGCCATGCCGTCCCGCGCTCGATCGACTTGATGATCCGCAGCGGATCGGTGATGTCGGTGCCGCCCCAGCCGAGCCCCGGATTCGCGACCTGGAAATAGCGCCCGGGCGTCGACTTGCGGCCGGCGACCTTGATCCCGCCCGAGCGCATGTCGAGAAACCTGCCGGCCTGGTGCTCGGAGAGCACGCCGGTGATGTGGTCGTCGACGACGATCACCTCGTCGACGTGGCCGAGCCATTGCTGCGCGAAGATCCCGATCGTCGCCGAGCCGCAGCCGACGCGCATCCGGTGCTCGGGGACGCCGTTGATGATCGGCGCTCGCCCGGCTTGCACCACCAGCTCGGCCCCGCCTTCTATCGCGAGCTCGACGGGGTGCTTGTTGCCGAGCGCCATCATGACGTCGCAGGTGACGCGTCCTTCCTTCTTGCCGCCGCCGGTGAGGTGCTGCACCCCGCCGAGCGACAGCATCTGCGACCCATATTCCATGGTGGTCACGTGGCCGACGACTTCACCCTGCGACCGGACCGGCGCGCACTCCGGCCCGATATAGCGGTCGGTGTCGATCTTCACCTTGAAGCTGCAGTAGCTGAAGATGCCTTCGGTGACGACGGTGACCGTGTCGACACCCTCGTGCTGCGACGACACGATGAACGGCGCCGGCTTGTAGTCGGGATAGGTCGTGCCCGAGCCCACCCCGGTCACGAACACCGGCGCGTTCGCGAGTCCGCCGTTCCAGGGCCGGTCCGACTGGAACGGCACGACCGCACCCTCGCCGCCGACCACCTTCGACATCACGAGCAGCGGATCGACGCGCGTCAGAACCCCGTTCGTGTTCGCATAGCGGTCGCAGGCGCCGGTGCGCCCCTCGCTGATCTGGCAGAGCACCGGGCAGGCGTTGCAGATGATCTTGCCCGCCGCGGGCTGCTCGAGCGTGCCGGCGCCCGAGGTCTCGTCGACGCGGTCGGCTTTGGTCGTCGTCATGTCACAGCGTCCTGATATGCAGACCGCCATCGACATGGAACGCGTCACCGGTGTTGAACGGCAGCAGTCGCGCGGCGAGCGCGGCGACCGTGCGGCCAACGTCCTCCGGTTCGCCCCAGCGGCGGATCGGCGTGATGCCCTCGGCGATCAGCCTGTCGTACCGCTCCCTCGCCGGCGCCGTCATGTCGGTGCGGATAATGCCGGGGCGGACCTCGTAGCAGGCTACGTCGGCCTCCGCGAGGCGCACTGCGAAGAGCTGGCTCATCATCGCGAGGCCGGTCTTGGCGATGCAGTATTCGGCCCGGTTCGCGCCGACGATGCGCGCATTTGCCGACGAGATCGTCACGATCGAGCGTGGCGGATCGCCCGCAGCCCGCGACTCCGTCAGCATGCGTCTTGCGACCGCCTGCGTGAGGAAAAACGTACCGCGCAGATTGACGGCGAGGATCTCGTCGAAGCTCTCCGCCTGGACGTCGAGCAGGTCGCCGCGGACCTTGACCTGGATGCCGGCGTTGTTCACCAGGCAATCGATCGTCCCGAACGCGGCGAATGCCTCGTCCACCAGTTGCGCATGCCCGGCGAGGTCCGCGATCGACCCCCGGACGAACGCTGCCCGCCGCCCTCTCGCCCGGACCGCCGCGAGCGTCTCGCGCGCGGACGCATCGTCGACCGCGTCGTTGACGATCACATCGAAGCCCGCGTCCGCGAGCGCATAGGCAATGCCCCGCCCGATGCCGCGGCGCGCGCCGGTGACCAGGGCGGCGGGTGCGCGCGTCATTGTCCGACGCCCGCCGCGAGCAATGCCGCCCGCAGCCGGTCGGGCGTCGCCGGCACGTGGCGGACCCGAACGCCGGTCGCGTGCGCGATCGCGCTCAAGATCGCGGGCGCGGTCGGGATGAGCGCCGGTTCACCCACGCCTTTCGCACCGTGCGGCCCGAGCGGTTCCGCGTCCTCGACCAGGAGCACTTCGATCGGCGGCACATCGCCGAACGTGGGGATCAGGTAGTCGTGAAGGTTCTCGGTCTTGCCCGCGTGGTACTCCTCCATCAACGCCAGGCCGATCCCCTGCGCGATGCCGCCGTGGATCTGTCCCTCCACCTGCGTCGGGTTGATCGCCCGGCCCACATCGTGGGCGGCGACGATCCGGACGAGCTTCGTCGTGCCGAGCGCGAGATCGACCTCGACCGCGGCCATTTGCGCCCCGAACCCGTAGGTTGCATAGGGCACGCCTTGCCCGTCCCGATCGAGCGGGGCCGTCGGCGGATTGAAGTAACCTTCTGCCACGAGCACGTCACCCCGCGCATCGCGCGGCAGGTCGGTCAGATCGACCCGCTTCTCCCCATCGGTGTCCGTAGCCACGAGGAAGCCGTCTTCGAGCCGCAACCGCGCGTCGGACCGAGCCTCGGCGAGCGCGATCATTCGCCGACGGAGCCCGGTGCCGGCGATCCGCGCGGCGTTGCCCGATACGAAGGCCTGGCGCGAAGCCGAAGTCTTGCCGGCATCCGGGGTGAGGTCCGTGTCGCCCATCACGTAATCGATCGCGGCCATGGGCAGGCCGATGGCGTCGGCGAGGATCTGCACGAGGATCGTGTTCGACCCCTGCCCGATGTCGACTGCGCCGTTGTAGAACATGATGCGGCCGGCCGCCCTCAACCCGACCCGCATCGTCGACGGATTGGCGATCACGGTATTGCCGATGCCGTACCACATGCATGCGACGCCGACACCCCGCCGCCCGCCGCCGCTCGTTCCGCGACCATTGAAGGCGTCCGCCGCGGCGAGACCGGTCTGCCAATACGGTCGAAGCGCGTCGAGACAACGGGCGAGACCGGCGCTCGCCTTCAGCACCTGCCCGGTGGCGGTGGCCTGCCCGGCGCGGATCGCGTTCCGGTGCCGGAACTCCAGACGATCGACGCCGGTCTTTGCCGCAAGCTCGTCGACCAGCGCCTCGTGCACGATCGTCGACTGCGGCACCCCGAAGCCGCGGAACGCCCCCGCCACCGGGCCGTTGGTGTAGATCGCACGGGTGAGCGCTCGCACGTTCGGCACGAAATACGGGCCGGACGCGTGGATCGGCACCCGGTTCGCCACCGTGTTGCCCCACGAAGCGTAGGCGCCGGTGTTGAAGTCGCCCGAGAAATCGGCGGCGACCAGGCGCCCTTCGCGATCGCACGCGAACCTGGCCCGCATCCGCGCCGGGTGGCGCTTGGTGGTCGAGGCCATCGACTCCGGTCGCGTGTACACCGTCCGTACCGGCCGGCCGAGCTTCCAGGCCGCGACCGCAAGCAGCGGCTGCACCGAGATGTCGAGCTTGCCGCCGAAGGCGCCGCCGACCGCCGAGGGGATGATATGCACGCTTGCCGGCTCGATCCCGAGGATCCGGGCGGTCTCGTCGCGATCCATGTACGGCGTCTGGGTGCACGCGAAGATCCGGATCCGGTTGCCGATCCGCTCGGCATAGCCCGCCTCCGGCTCGATGTACGCGTGCTCGACGAAGCTCGTGGTGAACTCGCCTTCGGCTACATGCGTCGCCGAACCGAGCGCCGCGTCGACATCGCCTTTGACCACCCGACCGCGGATCAGCACGTTGTCGGGACTGGCCGGGTGGATCGGCTCGGCCGTGTTCGCCAGCGCGTCGTCGATCCCGGTCTGCGGCGTCTCCGGCGTCCACCGGATCGGGATCTCGTCGTCGGCGATCGCGAGCACGCTGCGTTCCTCGCCGACCAGGCACAGGACCGCCTCGCCGCGAAAGCGGACGCAGCCGTCGGCGAGCACCGGCTGATCCTTCACGTCCGGAAAGATGCCGAAACTGTTGACCGGGACATCGCGCGCCGTGACCACGTCGACCAGCCCCGGATGCGCGGCGCGCAGCGGCCCAAGATCGCCGAGCGCGAACCGCGCCTTCGCGTACGGCGAGCGGACCGTCCGCAGCCACAACGCACCTTCGGGCGCACGGTCCGCCGCATAGCGCTCGGTCCCGGTGACCTTCGCGACGCCGTCGCTTTTCGGCGCGCAAAACCCCACCGCCGCCCCGGTCGGAGCCTCCGCCAGCGCCACCTCGCCGGCCGCGGCGTCGAGCACGGCCTCGACGATCTTCCGATAGCCGGTACACCGGCAGAGCACGCCGCCCAGCGCATCGAGCGTTTCCGATTCGGTCGGTCGGGAGCGGCGTGCCAGCAGATCGGCGGCCGCCATCAGCATGCCCGGGGTGCAGATCCCGCATTGCGCTGCTCCTCGCGCCAGGAAGGCCTGCTGGAGCCGATCGAGTGCGCCGGCGCGGGCGAGTCCCTCGACGGTCGTCACTGCCCGCCCTTCGACCTGTCCGACCGCCACCAGACAGGCGCAGACCTGCCGGCCGTCGAGGAGCACGGTGCAGGCCCCGCAGTCGCCGGCGTTGCAGCCGAGCTTCGTGCCCGTGAGCCCGAGGTGGTCCCGCAACACGTCGGCGAGAGGGCTCGCCGGCTGAGCCATCACGCGGCGCGCTTCTCCGTTGACCTCGAACGCGATCGCGTGCGCGCCCGCCGGCGCGAGCTCGACGGCGGGTGTCCGCTCATTCACCGGCGAGACGCTCCAGCGTTCGGGCGACCAGCGTGCCCGCGGCGTCTATACGGTATGCCGCCGTGCCGCGGACGTCGGAGATCGGCGTCAGCTGCGCGAGGTGTCCCGGCGCGACGAGCGCGCCGATGCCCGGCGCGAGGCGCCGGCCGACGAGGTCGCGCTCCAACCCAGTCAGCCGGCGCGCGACCGGCGAGCACGAACCCACCGCCACGGCCACGCGCGCGATCGTGCCGTCACCCGCAACTTCCATCGCGACGGCGACCATCGCGATCGAGATCACCAGATACCGGCGCGCGCCGAGCTTGAGGAACGCGGATCGTGCCCCCGCGGAGCGCTGCGGGATGAGCAACGCGGTGACGAGCTCGTCGGGCGCACAGGCAGTCGTGCGGCTGCCGACCACGAATTGCCCGAGCGGCAGCGCGCGCCTGCCGCGGGCCGATGCGAGCTCCACCTCGGCATCGAGGGCGAGCAGCGCCGGGACGCCGTCGGCGGCAGGCGATGCGTTGCAGATATTCCCCGCCACCGTACCGGCGTTCTGAATCTGCACGCCGCCGACCTCGCGCGCGGCTTCCTTCAGGCATTCGAACCAGCGTGGCAGCCGCGCTTCCAGGACCTCGCTCCAGGTGACGAGCGCCCCGATCCGCCAGCGATCCGGCTCGTGCCGGAGGCCCCGCAGCTCGGCGATCGCGCCGAGATCGAGTACCTCCTCCGCACCCGCACGGCCGACGCGGGCCGGATAGAAGTCGGTGCCGCCGGCGAGGATCGCCGGCCGCCGCGCAGCGAGCACCCCGAGCGCTTCGTCGAGAGCGGTGGGTCGCAGGTACACGGCCGGATTCTTTTCAGTATCTTCTTAATTGCGAACGATTGTTGCCCCGCCCCGGAGCGCTGTCAATACCTCCGGTCAAACGGGGCGCAGGTGATCCAGGACGACGCCGGTGATGTGCTGCAGCCAGGCGGCGCGGCACCGCTCCTCGGCGAGATCCAGGTTGAGGAAGCGGCTCAGCGTGTAACGGTTCGACAGGTAGAAATAGCCGAGCGAGGCGATGGTGATGTAGAGCTGCACCGGGTCGGCGGCGGGGCGGAACACGCCCGCCCGGGCGCCGCGCCGGAGCAGGTCTTCGAGGATGCGGATGAACGGCGAGGAGAGCTTCGCCACCCGCGCGGATTTGCGCACGTTGCGGCCGCGCTGGAGGTTCTCGCTGTTCAGGAGGCGGATGAACTCCGGGTGCTCGTAATAGTAGTTCCAGGTGAAGGCGATGAGCTGCCTGATGCCGTCGACCGGGTCCGCGTCGGCGAGCTGCAAGGTCTCCTCGGCCGCCCACAGGTCCTCGTAGATCCGCTCGAGCACGAGGCGAAAGAGATCCTCCTTGTTGCCGAAGTGGTAATACAGCATCCGGTCGAACGTCTTCGCGCGCTTGCTGATGCGCTCGACGCGCGCGCCGGCGTAGCCGTTGGCGGCGAACTCGTGCATCGCGGCATCCAGGATGCGGGCGCGCGTGCCGTCCGGATCCCGGCGCCCGCGCGGCCGGGCCGCGCCCCGCCGTGCGGCGGCCGCCGGCCCGTTATTCGCGCGCGGCATGACGTTCTTACGGCTTGGCATAAGGTTGAAATGCCCGGTTGAACCGGCTAAGCTTTGGCCCCTTCGGAAGGTGCGCGATCCGCGCAAGTTTTAAGCAGATTCTGAACAAACTCCCGCTCCGCTGGCAATAGCCGTACTGCGGGCTGTACTGCCCCGCGCGGGGCGGGCGACCACCTGCCGGGATTTCCCATGACCCACGTCGTCACCGAGAGCTGCATCAAGTGCAAGCACACCGACTGCGTCGATGTCTGTCCGGTCGACTGCTTCAAGGAAGGGCCCAACTTCCTCGTGATCGACCCCGACGAGTGCATCGACTGCGCGGTGTGCATCCCCGAGTGCCCGGTGAACGCAATCTACGCCGAGGAGGACGTTCCCGCCGGCCAGGAGGCGTTCACCGCGCTCAACGCCGAGCTCGCCAAGGGCTGGCCGGTGATCACCGACAAGAAGGACGCGTTGCCGGATGCCGAGCAGTGGAAGGACGTGAAGGACAAGCTCCAGCATCTGGAGCGCTGACCCCGCCTTGTCGCTGCGACTCGCCCACGACCTCGCATTCGAGGACCTCTACCGCCGCGCAGGGCTCGTCCGGCTCGACGCCCATTTCGTCGATTTCCTGGAGACCGCCGACGGGTCGCTCTCCGGACGGCTCCGCGCGGCCCGCGCCGACCCCGAGGCACTCCACCCGAAGGACGAGTCGCAGCTGCTGCTCGATCTCGCGCCGCATCTCGAGCGGTTCCTCGCGCAGCTCTTCGGCATCGCCGACGAGGTGCTCGCCCTCGCCCGCCGGCACGACGAGCTCGCGCCGCTCTACGCGGTAAAGCGGCAGTTCGTCCAGCGACGCGCCGGCACGCGGATCAAGCCGGCGGAGGCCGAAACCTTCGACGGCGCGTCCCTCGAGCGCGAGCTCACACTGCTGTTCGGCGGCCGGTTCGACGAGGTCACGTTCGCAACCCACGTCGAGCGCTGGCTCGCCGACGAAGCCGCCCACGCGCGCGAGCTCGACCTCGCGCTGAAGTACGCCGCCTGGGCGCTGCATGCCGCCGCCGGCCAGGCGCGTCACCACGCCGGCGTCCTGTTCAAGCAGCCGGCGAAGATCAATCCGTACCACCTGCTCTTTCACGCCGATGAGCATGAGCACGACGGCGTCACGAGCTACCGCATCGAGCCGGACCACCTCCGCCGCCGCGACGGCTTCGAGCTCACCGATCCCGGCACCGACCTCGTCGGCGCGCTCGACGAGGCGAACTACTGCATCTGGTGCCACACGCAAGGCAAGGACTCGTGCTCGAAGGGCCTCCGCGAGAAGGCGCCTCCCGACGCGCACCCGCAGATCGCATTCAAGAAGAGCGTCTTCGGCGTGACGCTCGCGGGTTGCCCGCTCGACGAGAAGATCTCGGAGTTCCACGTCGCGAAGACGCAGGGGCTCGCGCTCGCGGCGCTCGCGATCATCGTGGTCGACAACCCGCTTGCCGCGGCGACCGGCCACCGCATCTGCAACGACTGCATGAAGGCCTGCATCTACCAGAAGCAGGAGCCGGTGGACATCCCGCAGGCCGAGACCCGGACACTGAAGGACGTGCTCGAGCTGCCGTGGGGGTTCGAGATCTATTCGCTCCTGACGCGCTGGAACCCGCTCAACCTGCGCCGGCCGCTGCCGCGCCCGCGCAGCGGTTACCGCGTGCTCGTCGCGGGGATGGGCCCGGCGGGCTTCAGCCTCGCGCATCATCTGATGAACGACGGCCATCTCGTCGCCGGCATCGACGGACTGAAGATCGAGCCGCTGCCCGCCCCGGTTTCCGGCGTTCGACCTGACGGCGCGCGCGTGCCGTTCGCCCCGATCCGCGACATCAGCGAGCTGCACGAGTCGCTCGCCGAGCGTGTCATGGCGGGCTTCGGCGGCGTGGCCGAGTACGGGATCACTGTGCGCTGGGACAAGAACTTCCTCAAGGTGATCCGCCTCCTCCTCGAGCGGCGCGAAGAGTTCGCGCTGTACGGCGGCGTGCGTTTCGGCGGGACGCTAACGCTGGAAGACGCATTCGCGCACGGCTTCGACCACGTCGCGCTCTGCATGGGCGCGGGCAAGCCTACGACGCTCGACATTCCGAACGGCCTCGCACGCGGGGTACGCACCGCTTCGGACTTCCTGATGGCACTGCAGCTCACCGGCGCGGCCAAGGCCGATTCGATCGCGAACATGCTCGTGCGCCTGCCGGTGGTCGTCATCGGCGGGGGCCTCACCGCGATCGACACCGCGACCGAGTCGCTTGCCTACTACGTCGTGCAGGTCGAGAAGTTCCTGCGCCGTTACGAGACGATTGCCGCGGAGATCGGCGAGGACGCGATCCGGGCGACGTGGGATCCCGAGGAGCGCGAGATCGCCGAGGAGTTTCTGTCTCATGCGCGCGCGATCCGCGCCGAGCGCGAGCAGGCGGCGCTCGACGAGCGGCCGGCGCGAATCACGGAGCTCCTGCAGCACTGGGGCGGCGTGACCATCGCCTACCGCCGGCGGCTGATCGACAGCCCGTCGTACACGCTGAACCACGAGGAGGTCGAGAAGGCGCTTCAAGAAGGCATCGTGTTCGCCGAGTGCCTCGCCCCGCTCGCGGTGGACGTCGACGAATACGGCGCCGCGAAGGGGATCCGCCTGGCGAAGCAGCGGCTCAGCGACGACGGAAAGTGGCGCGAGGCTGGCGAGATCTGGCTGCCGGCCGAGACCATCTTCGTCGCCGCCGGCACGCAGCCGAACACCGTGCTCGCGCGGGAGGACGCCGCGCACTTCGCGCTCGACGGCAGGTACTTCCGCGCCTGCGACGAGGACGGCAACCCGGTGACGCCGCAATACTCGATCGCGAAGCCGACGCGGGCGGACGTGCTGTTGTCGCGGACGGACGACGGGCGGTTCGTGTCGTTCTTCGGCGACCTGCACCCGTCATATTTCGGCAACGTCGTGAAGGCGCTGGGGTCGACCAAGCAGGGTTATCCGGTGGTGTCCCGCGTGCTCGCCAAGCGCGCGCCCGCGTCGGGCGGCGCGGACGCGGCGTTCATCGCGGCGCTCGACCGGAGCCTCCGCGCGACGGTTTACGAGGTGATACGGCTGACGCCGACCATCGTCGAGGTGGTTGTCCGCGCGCCGGCGGCCGCCCGCAGGTTCCAGCCGGGCCAGTTCTACCGACTGCAGAACTATGAGACGCTCGCCCCGGTCGCGGCCGGGACCCGCATGCAGATGGAGGGGCTCGCGCTCACCGGAGCGTGGGTCGATCGTGAGCAGGGGCTTGTCTCCACCATCGTCCTGGAGATGGGCGGATCGTCGAATCTCTGCGCCGCGCTCCGCCCCGGCGAGCCGGTGGTGCTGATGGGACCCGCGGGGACGCCGACCCACATCGAACCGAACGAGACGGTGCTGCTCGCGGGCGGGGGCCTCGGCAACGCCGTGCTGTTCTCGATCGGCCAGGCGTTCCGCGCCGCCGGATCCGCCGTGCTCTATTTCGCCGGCTACAAGAAGATCATCGACCGCTACAAGGTGGAAGAGATCGAAGCGGCGGCCGACGTGGTCGTCTGGTGCTGCGACGAGGCGCCGGGTTTCGCCCCGCGCCGGCCGCAGGACCGGGCGTTCATCGGCAACATCGTCCAGGCGATGGAGGCCTACGGCGCAGGCCGCCTCGGCGCGCCACCCATCCCGCTCGGCGCTGCCGCGCGGATCATCGCCATCGGCTCCGACCGGATGATGGCCGCCGTGGCCCGCGCCCGGCATGCGGTGCTCGCCCCCTACCTGAAGGCGCGGCATCTTGCGATCGGCTCGATCAACTCGCCGATGCAATGCATGATGAAGGAGATCTGCGCGCAGTGCCTGCAGCCGCACCGCGACCCGCAGACGGGGAGGACGAGCTACGTCTTCTCCTGCTTCAACCAGGACCAGCCGCTCGACTGCGTCGATTTTCACGCGCTTTCGGAGCGGCTCCGGCAGAACACCCTGCAGGAGAAGCTCACGGCGCAGTGGCTGCAATATTGCCGTCCTGCGCTCGCAATCGAGCGCCCGCTCATCTAACAGTAGACAAAAGCGGCCGGCGCCAGAAGAATACGGTCCGCGAACGGCCGGGAAAAGGAGCAAGAACATGGATGCGGCACGCATCGAGCGGGTGTATTCGGCGTATTCCGGAATCTACGATCGCATTTTCGGAAAGGTCTTCCAGGACTCGCGCGAGGTGCTTGCGGGCTCGCTCGAGCTGCGCCAGGGAAGTCGGGTGCTGGAGGTGGGGGTCGGGACGGGCCTCGTCCTGCCGCTCTATCCCAGCCATTCCCGCGTGACCGGGATCGACCTGTCCGAGGGGATGCTGGCGAAGGCGCGTGAACGGGTCGAGAGCCTCGGGCTCGCGCATGTCGCGGCGCTCGAGCGCATGGACGCGAGCCAGATGTCGTTCGGCGACGACGCCTTCGACGTGATCGTGGCGGCCTATGTGGTGACCGCGGTACCCGATCACCGGGCGGTCATGCGGGAGATCATTCGCGTCGCGCGGCCCGGCGCGCGCGTGCTGCTGCTCAACCACTTCGTCAACGGCAGCGGTCTGCTCGCAGCGCTGGAGCGCGCGGTGTCGCCGATCTGCAAACACATCGGCTTCCGCACCGACCTCTCGCTGGGCCAGCTGCTGGACGGGCTCCCGCTCGACGTGACGCGGCACGAGAAGGTGAAGCCGCTGAAGCTCTGGCACCTCGTCGAGTGCCGCAACGCCAAGGCCGCGCACTGACTCCCGCGGACGTCCGGACTACAGGTCACTTGTTCGACTCGTTGAAGATCGGGGTGAAGAGCGGGTCGATCTCCTGGCCGGTGCTCCGCACGGTCCTGCTGGTCGCGTCGAAGTTGACGTTGAAGATCCAGTTGTCGTTGACCGGGATCTGGTACCGGTACGACCAGACCTCCTCGTTCAGTCTGCGGAAGAACATGGTCTGGCCAGGCGGCCCGAACAACAGCCGGATCTCGTCCTGGGTCATCCCCCGCTGGATCTTTGCGAAGCGCTCGAACGTAAGCGCCTGGTAGACGCGCTTGACGCGCTGATCGGGTCCGAAATCGACCATGTAGGTCGTCTGCCCGACCGGTCCATTCGGAAATTGCCAGACGACGTCGCCGTCCGGCGTTTTCACCACGTCCCGCGGCTTGCCCATGCGCGACTCGACCTCGGACATGGAAGTGCCGGGGGCAAACGACGGCGGCGCGAGCGAGGCGCAGCCGGCAACAAGCAGCGTCGCGACCGCAGCCGCGAAGCAGAGGGACATACGGTGATCCATGGTGCACCTCACGCGTTGTTGCTCGCGGCGTGGTTGATGGGATTGAGCAGCGGGTCGATCTGGTCGCTCGTGGTGCGCACGGCGCCCGCCTTCGCGTCGAAATGAACGTTGAAGATGCGGTTGTCGCTCGCCGAGGCCTGGTAGTGATAGGACCAGACCTCTTCGTTCATCCGGCTGAACGACATGGTCTCGCCGGGACGGCCGAGCAGCAGCCGGATCTCATCCCGGGTCATTCCCGGCCGTATTTTGGCGAACTCCTGCAACGTGAGCGCCTGGTACACGCCCTTCATGCGCTGATCGGGGCCGAACCGCACCACGTAAGTCGTCTGGCCGACCGGCCCGTTCGGATATTGCCAGACGGTGTCGCCGTCCGGTGCTTTCACGACATCCTTCGGCTTGCCCATCCGCGACTCGACTTCCGGCATCGCGGTGCCGGGAGCGAACGAGGGCGGCGTGAGCGACGTGCAGCCGCCAACGAGCAACCCGGCGACTGCGAGCGGGAGCGACGTACGATAATGCATGGTGTCCCTCAGGCGTTGCTTGAATCGTAGTTGATGGGCGTGAACAGCGGGTCGATCTGGTCGCTCGTGCTGCGCACGGCACCCGTCTTCGCGTCGAAATGAACATTGAAGATGCGGTTGTCGCTCGCCGAGGCCTGGTAGCGATAGGACCAGACCTCTTCGTTCAGTCTGCTGAAGAACATGGTCTGCCCAGGCCGGCCGAGCAGCAGCCGGATATCGTCCTGGGTCGTCGTCCCAGGCCGGATCTTCGCGAACTGCTCGAGCGTGAGTGCCTGATGAACGTTCTTCACGCGCTGATCGGGGCCGAACCGCACGATGTAAGTGGTCTGGCCGACCGGCCCGTTCGGATACTGCCAGACCGTGTCGCCGTCGGGCGCCTTCACGACATCCCTCGGTTTGCCCAGCCGCGACTGGACTTCGGACATGGTGGTCCCCGGCGCGAACGAGGGCGGCGCGAGCGACGCGCAGCCGCTCCCGAGGATTGCCGCAACGGAGATCACCAGCCTCAGAGCCGATCTCATGGCCATTCTCCTGCACAGGTGACGCCAACGACCCGGATGGGCGAGGTGAACAGCGGATCCTCCTGATCGCTGGTCGTCCGCACGCGGCCGGTCGCGGCATCGAAGTGAACGTTGAAGATCCGGTTGGTGCCGACCGGGATCTGATAGCGGTACGACCAGACTTCCTCACCGAGATTGCGGTAGCTCGAAACCGTCGAGGGAGGCCCGAAAGCGAACCGGACCTCGTCCCGAGTCATCCCGGGGCCGATCTTGGCAAAGTTGTCCAGAGTGAGCGCCTGCCGCACGCCGGTCGCGCGCCCGTCGGCCCCGAAGCCGACCATGTAGGTCGTCTGGCCAAGCGGACCGCTGGGGTACTGCCAGACAACCTCACCACCGGGGCCACGCACGACCTCGGCCGGCTTCCCGAGCTTCGCCTCGACCTCAGCCTGAGACGCACCGGGCGGAATCGCGGGTGGTGCGAACGCGGCGCAGCCGGCAACGAGCAGCGCGAGCAGCGACACGGGTATCCTGATCAAGACCCGTCTCCTCGGCAGTGCGGGGTCCGTGGAACGGAAACGCCCCGCAGGCTGCGATTATTCCACTAACGCAGCGCGATTCCGCGCGGTATCAACGTCGGGTGAAACAGTTCGTCGCGCTGATCGCTCGTCGTCCGCACTTGCCCGGTCTTGCGGTCGAAATGGACGTTGAAGATGCGGTTGTCGTTCACCGGGATGAGATAGCGGTACGACCACACCTCCTCGTCGAGGTTTCGATAGTACACCGTGGTGTACGGCCGTCCGAACATGAGCCGGATCTCGTCTCCGGTCATCCCCACCCGGATCTTGGCGAAGTTGTCGAACGTCAGCGCCTGCCTGAACGCCGCGACCCGCTGGTCGGGCCCGAAGGTCACGATGTAGGTGTTCTGCCCGATGGGGCCGGTCGGGTATTGCCATTCGATAGCGCCGCCCGGCGCCGTAAGCACGTCCTTGGGCCGGCCGAGGGCAGCCTCGACTTCCGGCATCGACGCGCCGTTGGGAACGACGGGGGAGCGCAGCGCGGCACAGCCTGCCAGCAGCAACGAGGCAATCGACAGCCAGCAAAGCGAACGGCTCATGGGGGCACTCCTTTCGAAAGCGCCTGATACTCGCCGGCTGCCGGTCTGGATGCGCGCCGAGCCGGCGCGGCGGTCGGGCAGCTTGACCGGTCGCCGACCGCCGCCCGGCGGGCCGGTTCAGCCAGCTCCGGACGAAAGGCTCGCCCTAGGTTTCGCGCCCTCCCTCTCGCGCAGATCAACGCACGCCCGCGCGACCCGGTTGACGGTCCGCTAGCGCTTGCCGACCGGCGTGGTGGCCAGTCGGTTCGCGGCTTGCGGATTGATCTTCTGGAGGAGCTCAACGGTCGCGTCGAACTCGGTCTTCCGGCCGAGCTGCGCATAGGCAACGCCGAGCCCGTATACCGCCTCGCCGAACTGCGGATTGCGCTGCACGGCCTCCTCGTAGAAGCCCACCGCGCGATCCGGCCGCTTGAGGTCGCTGAAGCTCTCGCCGAGCAGGTAATAGGTCATCGGCGAGTCGCGGTTGATCCGCAGCGCGTTGTCGAGCGTGCGGATCGCGCGCTCCGGCTGGCCGAGCGAGCGCTGGGCCTGGGCGAGCAGGTTCCAGCTGGTGATCTCCTGCGGTTCGATACGGATCGCCTGCTGGAACGAGTCCGCCGCGCGCTGGTACTGTTGGAGCTGGGAGTAGGCGTACCCGCTGATGATCCACCAATCGGCGTTGTGAGGATCGCGCTGGATGTTTTCGTGCGCGAACTGGACGACACCCGCCCAGTCACCCTTCTGCTCGAGCGCAGCGAGCTTTTCGCGGTTCGGCGTGCTCACGCCCTGCATGTTCTTCAGCAGCGTGGTGAACGTGCCGTCCGGGAGCAGCGCGAGCAGGAGGCTCGACTGCGGCGAGAGACAGCTCGCGAGCGCGAGGCCGAGAAGCGCCGCCCCGACGCGGCGCCGCCACCCCGTGCCCGGGCTATTGATCAGTCTGATAGACGTAACCCTTCTGCGCGACTGTGGACTCACCTTCCCGCCGCAGAAGGTCGAGATCGAGCTTGCGGTCCCACCACAGCGAGCGGCCCTTCTTCTGCTCCTCGGCAATCTCGGGTCTCGCCTCGAGCAGCTCGCGGATCATGCGCGTCGCGTCGGACTCGTAACCGGTCTTGATCTTCCTTCCGAACATGGCGCGGCGGATTATACGCGCTCGAGGAGGTCCGGCGCGTCGTTCCGCACGCTGTTGACGCGCGTGCTGACCGGGCGGATCTCGAGCGGCTCGCCGGACCACGGCGCGAGCAGCGACGACGCGTTGGGCGAGGACAGCCACTCGTCGTGGTCGGCGGGGGCGATGAGCACCGGCATACGGTCGTGGAACGCGCGCATCGCCTCGTTCGCCTCGGTGGTGATGATGGTGAAGGTGGCAATCGCGTCGCCCGCTGGCGGACGCCATTGCTCCCACAGCCCGGCGAGCGCTAGCGGCGCACCCGAAGCGAGCCGGATGAAGTACGGCGTCTTCCGCCCGCCCGCGACCGATTGCCATTCGTAGAAGCCGTCGGCGGGAACCAGGCAGCGCCGGCGGCGGAACGCGGCGCGGAACGCCGGCCTGTCGGCCACGCTTTCGGCGCGGGCATTGATCATCCGGCTGCCGACGCGCGTGTCCTTCGCTCCCGGCGGAATCAGGCCCCAGCGGAGCATCGCCGCTTCTCGCTCGCCCGCGGAGGGCGGAGCAGTGCCTGCCGCCAGCGGCGGGAGGTGCGACCCCGGAGCGGGCGGTTGCGCGCCGGACAACTCCGCGGGCGTGGCGCGCACGACGAGCGCCTGCCGGGTCGGGGCGATGTTGTAACTCGGGGGATAGACCGGCACTTCGACCAGGCGGAAATGCTCGGCGATGACTTCGCCGGGCGCGACGAGGACATAGCGGCCGCACATCGGCGGATTTTCCCATTCCAGCAAAAACAACGAGTTGCCTCGACGCCGTGGCCGGGACTTGCATTTTTGTTCAGTACTGTGTATGAATACAGATAAGGGCGGGGGCCAAGCGAGGAAACATCATGGACCAGGACCAGGCGCTTTCCATCCTGCAGGCACTGTCGGCCGGCACCGACCCGTTCACCGGTGAGCCGTTCCCGGCGGCGAGCCCCTACCAGCACCCGGACGTCGTGCGCGCGCTCTACCAGGCGGTGCGCGCCATCGAGGCGGCAGTCGCGACGCAGAAGCGGCACGCCGCGCGCCCGGCCGCCGGCAATTCCGGCAAGCCGTGGTCGAAGGAAGAGGACGACCGGCTCGTCATCGCCTTCGACAAGGGAAAATCGATCGACGATCTCGCGGTCGAGCACGAGCGCAGCCGGCTCGCGATCGAGGCGCGGCTCGCGCGCTTCGGCCGGGTGCCGATGCCGGCCGGCGTGCGGGCGATCGCCGGCGCGCAGGCACGGGAGTCGATCCGCGCCCAGTACTCCGCCCGACCCTAGGAGCAGGCATGAAAGAACTGACCGCACGGCAGGCGGAGATCCTGCAGCTCATCCGCGACACGATCGAGGAGACCGGGTTCCCGCCGACGCGCGCCGAGATCTCGCGCATGCTCGGTTTCGCCTCGCCCAACGCCGCCGAGGAGCACCTGCGCGCGCTCGAACGCAAAGGCGTGCTCGAGATTCTCGACGGCACCGCGCGCGGGCTGCGCCTCAAGGAGGCGCTCGGGCTGCCGCTCGTCGGCCGCGTCGCTGCGGGTTCCCCGATCCTCGCCGAAGAGCACATCATCGGCCGCTACTCGGTCGACCCCGGGCTCTTCCGCCCGCGCGCCGACTACCTGCTGAAGGTGCGCGGCATGAGCATGCGCGATGCCGGAATTCTCGACGGCGACTTTCTCGCCGTGCACAAGACGGACGAGGCACGCTCCGGGCAGATCGTGGTCGCGCGGCTTGCGGACGAAGTGACGGTGAAGCGCCTGCGCCGCCGCGGCGCGACGGTCGAGTTGCTTCCCGAGAACCCGGATTTCAAGACCATCGTGGTCGACACACGCTCGGCGGCGTTCGCGATCGAAGGTCTTGCGGTCGGAGTCATCCGGAATACGAAGCTTTGAGTGTCTGCTGAGCCAGCACTGCAGGACGACGGTCTCGAAACCCCAGAGATCGGGCCTTGGGGTGAGCACAAGTACCGACTGGTTCAAGGCTACGCTCGCGTGTTCGCTACCGCAATGAAGAGAAAATGGGATCAACGAGTCAAACCGCGTTCGATTTTTAGAACATGGCCCAACTCTCTGCCATCGAGTGGACTGAAGCGACCTGGAACCCGCTCACGGGTTGCACGAAAATCAGCCCGGGCTGCAAGAACTGCTACGCAGAGCGAATGGCGCTGCGCCTTCAGGCAATGGGGCAAGCGAACTACGCCAAAGGCTTCGCGCTGGCGCTGCACGAGCACATGCTCGGCGCTCCTCTGCGATGGAAGAAGCCTCGCCGTGTCTTCGTCAACTCGATGAGCGACCTTTTCCAGGACGGCGTCCCGCTCGACTTCATCAGAAAAGTCTTTGCCGTGATGGGAACAGCGGCCCGCCACCAATTCCAGATTCTCACGAAACGCTCGGAGCGGCTGAGCGCATTGAGCGACCTCCTGGAATGGATGCCGAACATCTGGATGGGTGTGAGCGTCGAGAGCTCAAAGTACGCGTTTCGAATAGAGCATCTGCGGCAAACCGATGCTCGCATAAAGTTTTTGTCGCTGGAACCCCTCCTGTCTCCGCTGGGCAAATTGGATCTATCCGGAATTGACTGGGTGATCGTCGGGGGTGAATCAGGCCCCAAGGCGAGGCCGATGGATCCAACGTGGGTGAGAGAGATCCGCGATCAGTGCATCACCTCCAACGTTCCATTCTTCTTCAAGCAATGGGGCGGAAAGCGGAAGAGTCGAACAGGGCGAGTACTGGATGGGCGCACCTGGAACGGATTTCCGCGCCCTCCGGCCAAGGAATCAAGCCGGCCTTCAGCCAGGAAGCGGATGCACGCAGTACCCGCAGAAGCTTGAAGGCCAAACTGGTTTCAGTCTTCATCTGTAGTCGCCTCACCCCATGGGTCTTGCCGACCGTGCCGTTTCATTGCCAGCCCTCCTCGCCCGCGTCGATATCCGACGGGGCGATGCGCTCGCGCACGTGGCGAGCCCCAGCGTGCCGACCGGATTCCCGCAGCTCGATGCGGAACTGCCGGGCGGCGGCTGGCCGACCGGCGCGCTCGCCGAACTCCTACCTGCGCACGACGGCATCGGCGAGCTCCGCCTCCTGGGGCCGGCGCTCGCTCGTCTCGCCCGCGCCGGCGAGCGGCTCGCCTGGATCGCACCGCCGTATCTGCCCTATGCGCCCGCGCTCGCCGCGGCAGGCATCGCCCTCGGGCAGGTCCTGATCGTCCGAACGCGCTCGGCGCGCGACGCGCTGTGGGCAGCCGAGCAGGCCTTGCGCTCCGCCGCCTGCGGCGCGGTGCTCGTCTGGCCGAGCGAAGCGAAGTACGCCGCTCTCCGGCGCCTGCAGCTCGCGGCCGAGGGCACCCGGGCGATGACGATGCTCTTTCGCGCGCCGCAGGCTGCCGGCGAGGCGTCGCCCGCCGCGCTGCGGCTCGCGCTAGCCACCGCCGCGGGTGGGATCGCAGTGCGAATCCTCAAGCGCCGCGGCGCGGTCTGCGAACGACCTGTGATCATTGATGCCTGGGGGAATTACAAGGGGGCCCGGCCCCCTTGTTCCAGCATGGGGGATATACAAGGGGAGACTCCCCTTGTTCGTACGAAGGGTTTTCTGCGGCCGCGGCTCGAGGATGAGGCCGCTTTCCTCCAAGGTTGATCGCGGCCATCTCCCCATGCAGCAATGGATCGCGCTGTACCTGCCGAACCTGCCGCTCGAAGCACTGACGCGTGCGCTTGCCGCGCCTGAGCCGCAGGCCGTCGCAGAGCATCACCGCATCGTCGCCTGCGACGGCAAAGCCGCGGCGCGGGGCGTGCGCCCGGGACTCTCGACCGCGGCCGCAAGTGCGCTCGCCCGCGAGCTCGCGATCCTTCCGCGCAATCCGGCCGAGGAGACCGAGTGCCTTCTCGGTCTCGCCGGCTGGGCGGCGCAGTTCACGCCCAGCGTGGCGCTCGAGCTTCCCGACGCGCTCGCGCTCGAACTCTCCGGCAGCCTGAAACTCTTCCGTGGTCTCGAGCGCATCGCCGCGGGCTTGCGCGAAGGCTGCGCGCGCATGGGGTTCACCGCGCTCGTGGCGGCAGCGCCGACCGCGCGCGGCGCGAGCTGGCTCGCGCATGCCGGCAGCGAAGTCCTCGTCGCGGAACCCGCCGAGCTCGAACGGGCGCTCGCCGGGTTGCCGGTGCGGGTCATGACCGGCGACGCAGCTACGCTCGAAGCGCTCGCGGCCATCGGCGCGACGCGCATTGGTGACGTGCTCGCGCTGCCACGGGCCGGACTCGCGCGCCGCTTCGGGCGAAAGCTCCTCGACGCCCTCGACCGTGCGCTCGGGCGTGTGCCCGATCCGCGCACTTTCTTCATCCCGCCGGCAGCGTTCCACGCCCGCCTCGAGTTGCCTGCGGAGGTGACGCAGACCGAAGCGCTGCTCTTCGCCGCGAAACGGCTCTTCGTGCAGCTCGAGGGGTTTCTCGCCGCGCGCGCCGGCGGCGTGCAGCGGCTCGCGCTCAGGCTGTTTCACCGCGAAGCTAAATTCACCGCGGTGCCGATCGGGCTCGTTGCGCCGGCCCGCGACGCCGCGCACTTCACGCTGCTCGCGCGCGAGCGGCTCGCTGCGCTTGCGCTTCCGGAAGCGGTGCGCGCTATCGCGCTCGAAGCCGGCGACGTCGTGCCGCTCGTCGGCGAGGCGCTCGCGCTCTTCGACGACGGTGCCTCGTCGCCCGGGGATTGGAAGAAGCTCGTCGAGCGGCTGCGCGCCCGGCTTGGCGGCGCGGCGGTGCACGGTCTCGCCGTCGCTGCGGAGCATCGGCCGGAGCGTGCGTCGCGGGAATGCGAGGCCGGCGCCGGCACAGCCGGTGTAGGCCATCTCGGGCTTCGTCCCTTCTGGCTGCTGCCCGCGCCGCAGCCGCTCGCGGAGATCGACGCGGTGCCTCACCGCGGCGGGCCGCTCAAGCTCCTTGCCGGTCCCGAGCGCGTCGAGTCGGGCTGGTGGGACGGCGGCGACGTCGCGCGCGACTACTTCGTCGCCGAGACCGCCGACCGCGCGCTCGTGTGGGTGTATCGCGAGCGACGTCCGCCGGGGGGGTGGTTCCTGCACGGGTTGTTTGCGTGAATGCTCCCCGCCTACGCCGAGCTGCACTGCCTCACCAACTTCAGCTTTCTCCGCGGCGCCTCGCACCCGGAGGAGCTCGTTGCGCGGGCGTCCGCGCTCGGCTATGCCGCGCTCGCGGTCACCGACGAGTGCTCGGTCGCAGGCGCCGTGCGCGCGCATCTCGCGGCGAAGGAGCATGGGCTCAAGCTGCTCGTCGGCACCGAGATCCACCTTGTCGATGGACCGAAGCTCGTGCTGCTCGCTACGAGCCGTGCCGGCTACGGCAACCTCTCCGAGCTGATCACCAGGGGACGGCGCAGCGCCGGGAAGGGCCATTACCGGCTGACGCGAGACGATCTCGACCAGGGGGTGGCGGAGTGCCTCGCGTTGCTGGTGCCGGCATTGCACCCGCGGGACGCGGGGCAGGCACACGCCGAATGGCTCGCCGAGCGCTTCCCCGGCCGCGCGTGGATCGCCGCGGAGCTCCACTGCGGGTCCGACGACCGCGCCCGGCTGGCGAGCTTGCGTGCGCTCGCGGGTGCCGCGAGTCTCCCGCTAGTCGCCGCCGGCGACGTGCACATGCACGTGCGCTCGCGCCGCCGTCTACAGGACGTCCTCACCGCGGTGCGCCTGGGCCGTCCGGTGCGCGAGTGCGGTCATGCGCTTTTTCCGAACGCCGAGCGCAGCCTGCGGCTGCGGATGCGGCTCGCGCAGGCTTATCCGCCGGAGCTCCTCGCCGAGACGCTGCGCGTCGCCGAACGGTGCGACTTCTCGCTCGACGAGCTGCGCTACGAGTATCCCGCGGAGCTCGTCCCTTCCGGCGAGACGCCGGCAAGCTGGCTGAGGCAACTCGCCGAGGACGGCCTGCGCTGGCGCTTTCCCGGCGGCGTGCCCGATCAGGTCCGCAGCCTCGTCGAGCACGAGCTCGCGCTCATCGCCGACCTCGCCTACGAGCCCTTCTTCCTCACCGTTCACGACGCCGTGCGGTTCGCGCGCTCGAAGGGGATTCTCTGCCAGGGCCGCGGCTCGGCGGCGAACTCGGCGGTGTGCTACGCGCTCGGCATCACCGAAGTGGACCCGACGCGGATGTCGATGCTGTTCGAGCGCTTCATCTCCCGCGAGCGCAACGAGCCGCCCGACATCGACGTCGACTTCGAGCATCAGCGGCGCGAGGAGGTCATCCAGTACATCTACGCCAAGTACGGGCGCGATCGCGCGGCGATCGCCGCGACCGTCATCACCTATCGTCCGAAGAGCGCGATCCGCGACGTCGGCAAGGCGCTCGGCCTGGAGCCGGCGCAGGTCGACCGGCTGGCGATGTCGCGCGCCTGGTGGGATCACTGGGGAATCCAGCCGGAGAAGCTCGCCGCGGACGGCTTCGACGCCACGAGCCCGCAAGTCCTGCAGCTGTGCGAGCTCGTGAACGCGCTCATCGGCTTCCCGCGCCATCTCTCGCAGCACACCGGCGGCTTCGTCATCGCGCGCGGCTCGCTCGAGCGTCTCGTGCCGGTCGAAAACGCGGCGATGGCCGACCGCAGCGTCATCCAGTGGGACAAGGACGACCTCGACGCGCTCGGTCTCCTGAAGGTCGACGTGCTGGCGCTCGGGATGCTCTCGGCGATCCGGCGGGCGCTCGACATGATCGGCGAGCGCCGCGGGGCACCGTTCACGATGGCCGACGTGCCGGCCGAGGACCCGGCGACCTACGAGATGATCCAGTCCGCCGACACCATCGGCGTGTTCCAGATCGAGTCGCGCGCGCAGATGGCGATGCTGCCGCGCCTGCGGCCGTCCTCGTTCTTCGACCTCGTGATCGAGGTGGCGATCGTGCGCCCGGGGCCGATCCAGGGCGGCATGGTGCACCCCTATCTCCGCCGCCGGCAGGAACTGGAGCCGGTCGACTATCCGAGCGATGCGGCACGGCAGGTGCTCGAGCGCACGCTCGGCGTGCCGATCTTCCAGGAGCAGGTGATGCAGCTCGCGGTGGTCGCCGCCGGCTTCACGCCAGGCGAGTCGGACGCCCTCCGCCGCGCGATGGCGGCGTGGCGGCGCAAGGGCGGGCTCGAGCCGTTCGAGCGTCGGCTGAAGGACGGCATGCGCAAACGCGGCTACCCGCCCGAGTTCGCGGAAGGGATCTACCGCCAGATCCTCGGTTTTGGCGAGTACGGCTTTCCGGAATCGCACGCGGCGAGCTTCGCGCTGCTCGTCTACGTGTCGGCGTGGATCAAGCGCCATCATCCGGCGGCGTTCTGCGCCGCGCTGCTCAACAGCCAGCCGATGGGCTTCTACGCGCCGTCGCAGCTCGTGCAGGACGCGCGGCGCCACGGCGTCGAGGTGCTGCCGGTCGACGCGCTTGCGAGCGACTGGGAATGCACGCTCGAGCCGCGCGATCCTGCGCCGGCTCTCCGGCTGGGCATGCTCATGGTGAAAGGCCTCTCGCAGGCCGGAGCGGAGCGAGTCGTTGCCGCGTGCCGCGAGCGGACGTTCGCAAGCGTCGACGACCTCGCGCGCCGCGCCCGGCTCGACGCCCGCGACCTTAAATGCCTCGCCGCCGCCGGCGCGCTCAAGTCGCTCGCCGACCATCGGCGACGCGCGTACTGGGATGTCGTCGGCGTCGAAGCCCCCACCCCGCTCCTGCGCGAAGCACCGCTGGTCGAGGCGCCGCCGCGGCTGCGCCCGCCCACCGAAGGGGAGGATCTGGTTGCCGACTACGCGAGCCTTGGCCTCACGCTCGGCCGGCATCCGCTGGCGCTGCTGCGCGCTCGCCTCGAGCGCATGCGGCTCGCCACCGCCGAGGAGATCCGGCGGCTGCCGCACGGCCGCCTCGCGCGCGCCTGCGGGATCGTCACCGGGCGCCAGCGCCCCGACACCGCGTCCGGGGTCGTGTTCGTGACCCTCGAGGACGAGACCGGGTACGTCAACGTAGTCGTCTGGCGCGACCTCGGCGAGCGCCAGCGGCGCGAGCTGCTCGGCGCCCGGCTGATGGCGGTGCACGGTGTCGTCGAGCGCGAGGGCGAGGTCGTGCACCTCGTCGCCCGGCGGCTCGTCGACAGTAGCGCGCTGCTCGGCCGGCTCGTCACCCGCTCGCGCGATTTCCACTGACCCGGGATGTGTCCTCTCACGCGGTTAGACGGTAAGCTTCGCCCATGTTTGACGAGATGCTCAAGCTCATCATCTCGCTCGCAGGACGGAGACCCGCGCCAACCCTCCCGCGCCGGCTGGATGCGCTGTTCGAGCGCCTTGCGCAGGCCACCGGTCCGGTCGAGGCGAGCCAGATCGAGGAGGCGATCTGGGGCGCGTGGATGTCGCATCCCGACCCGCTCGTCGAAGAGCGCCTCGAGCTCGCCACGCGCGCCATCGCCATCGGCGACCACGCCGGGGCCGAAAAGCTGCTCGATACGCTGGTCGCCGAGCATCCGGACTATGCGGAGGCGTGGAACAAACGCGCCACCTTGTATTTCCGCGTGGGTCGTGACGTTGACAGCGTGCGCGACATTTGCAGGACGCTCGAGCTCGAGCCGCGGCATTTCGGCGCGGTTTGCGGGTTCGGGCAGATCTGCCTCCGGAAAGGCGAGCGCACCGGCGCGCTCTTCGCATTCGATGCCGCCCTGCGCATCAACCCCCATCTCGGCGCCGTCCGCGCCGCCCGCGAGGAACTCGCCGCCGAAGCGAGCGGGACGGCGCACTGACGCCGGCGACGTCGTCTTACCCGGCCATGGAACGATGTACGCCGAGACCCTCAAACTGATCGTCCGCGCGCAACGGCGGCGCCCCTCGTACCGGCTCCACCGCCGGCTCGATGCCCTCCTCCGGCGACTCGCCGACGCCGCCGCCCCCCGGGCGGAGACGACGCAGGACGAAATCTGGGCGCTCTGGATGACCTATCCGGACCGGTCCGCGGCGGCCGAGCTCGAGCGCGCGACCCGCGCCATCGTCGTCGAGGACTTCGTCGCGGCCGAACGAATCCTGCACCGGCTCATCGCCCTGCACCCCGGTTTCGCCGAGGCCTGGCACAAGCGCGGGACGCTCTTCTACATGCAGGCGCGCGACGAAGAGAGCGTGCGGGACTTCCATCACGCGCTCGTCCTCGAGCCGCGCCACTTCGGTGCGATGCTGGCCTTCGCCGAGCTCTGCATCGCGGCCGGCCGCAAGGACGACGCGCTTTTCGCGCTCGACGTCGCCCTGCGGCTCAATCCGCATCTCGCCGCCAGCCGAGAGCAATATGAGGCGCTGCTCGCCGAGCGTCCCGGCGCCGGGCATTAGCTCCGCAGGACTTGGCCCAGCACCTCGTCCAGCGTCGCCAGCATCGCGTGGATCTCGCCTGCCGAGATCGTCAGCGCCGGCATGAAGCGGAGCGTCGCGGGCCGCGGCGAGTTGAGCAGGAGGCCCGCTTCGCGCGCCGCGTCGACAACCTTGGCGCCGACCGGCCGCCCGAGATCGAGTGCCACGAGCAGCCCGCGGCCGCGGACTTCGCCCAGCGAGTGCTTCGCCGAGAGCTCCTTCAGGCCGTCGGTGAGCTCTCGCCCGCGCTGCGTAACGCTTTCGAGGAAACCGGGGGCAAGCAGCGCGTCCATCACTGCGCAGCCAACCGCGGTCATCAGCGGGTTGCCGTTGAACGTGCCGCCCTGGTCGCCGTGATCGAAGCAGCAGACCTCCTCCTTCGCGAGCAACGCAGCGAGCGGCACGCCACCGCCGATCCCCTTGCCTAGGGTCATGATGTCGGGTTCGATCCCGGAGTGTTCGTAGCCGAAGAGCCTCCCCGTACGTCCCATTCCCGTCTGAATCTCGTCCACGATCAGCAGGAGCTGACGCGCCGAGGTGAGTTCGCGGAGGTCGCGGAGGAAGCCATCGGTCGCCATCAGCACGCCTGCTTCGCCCTGGATCGGCTCGAGCATGACAGCTACGGTCCTCGCGCCGACGACGCGCTCGACCGAAGCGAGGTCGTTCAGCTGCGCCTTGGGAAAGCCGGGCACCTTCGGCTCGAACAGTGCGTCCCAGCCCGCCTTGCCCGACGCGGCCATGGTCGCGAGCGTGCGACCGTGAAACGCGTGGTCGAACGTGACGATCTCGTAGGCGCCGTCCCTGAACTTCGCGCCCCATTTGCGCGCGAGCTTGATCGCTCCCTCGTTCGCCTCGGCGCCGCTGTTGGTGAAGAACACCCGCTGGAAGCACGAGTGGTCGACAAGCTGCTTCGCCAGCCGCGCGCTCGGCGCATTCCAGAACGCCGGGCTCGGGTTGACGAGCGTCGCCGCCTGGGCGGCGAGCGCCTCGGCGATCGCGCGCGGACTGTGACCGAGCGAGTTCACGGCCCAGCCCTGGACGAAGTCGAGATACTTCCGCCCGGTGTGATCCCAGATCCACGACCCCTCGCCGCGGACGAAGACGAGGCGCGGGCGGGAAGTGATTTCCATCAGGGCGTGCAGGGGAAAGTCCTCGAGCTCCATCGGCACAGTTCCTCGTTCATGAGACCTGAAAAGACGAAGGCCACAGAGTCTGTGGCCTTCGCGATGTTCGAGCCACGTCGCTCATCGTCGTCGCGCGCGCGGGCGCGTCGCTTCACGGGCAGCCCGGCCTCGGCGGCGAAGGAAGGAGCGATGCATAGCGCCAGTGTGCGTCACGGAGTCCGCGCGCGTCAAGCCGCCCGGTACATGTACGCGCGCGTGAGCGGGAGCGTATTCATCCCCTCGCGACCCTGCTTGCACGCGAGCACCTGGTAGATGTTCATCCAGCTCTGCGCGAACGCGTGCGCGCACCCTGCGAGATAGATCGACCAGATCCGGTACCGCTTCTCGCCGGCGATCGCCCGCGCCCGCTCCGCCGCGGCCTCCAGCCGGCTCGCCCACAGGGCGGTGGTGAGGGCGTAGTGGCGGCGGAGCGACTCGACGTCGGTCGCCTCGAGGCCGCCCGCCGACATCTCGCGCAGCACGAGCCCGATGTGCGGCAGCTCGCCGTGCGGGAACACGTAGCGCCCGATGAAATCGCCCGCGCCCATCCCGACCGCCCGGCTGTCCGGGTCGATCGAGGTGATGCCGTGGTTCAGCGCGAGACCGCCGTCCTTGAGCAGCGCCCGGATCCTCGCGAAGTACAACCCGAGATTCTTGCGCCCGACGTGCTCGAACATCCCGATGCTCGCGACCTTGTCGTAGCCACCCTCCTCCGGCACGTCGCGATAGTCCTGCAGACGGACTTCGCAACGGTCGGCAAGACCCTTCTCGCGGATCTTCTCGCGCACATAGTCGTGCTGGTTCTGCGACAACGTGATCCCGACCGCGCGGGCACCGAACTTCTCGACCGCGCGAAAGACGAGCGCGCCCCAGCCGCAGCCGATATCGAGCAGCCGCTCGCCCGGCTTCAGCATGAGCTTCGTCAGGATGTGGTCGAGCTTCTGCTGCTGCGCCGCTTCGAGTGAGTTGTCTTCCCGCTTGAAGTAGGCGCAGGAATAGACCATGTCGGGATCGAGAAAGAGCGCGTAGAACTCGTTGGAGACGTCGTAGTGGTATTGGATCGCCTTGCGGTCGCGCGACTTCGTGTGGCGGACGGCCTTCTTCAGCGGCGCGAGCCTGCTGCCGCCGGCGACGCGCGCGAACCGCTCGCTGACCTGGAAGGCCTCGTGCAGCGAGCCGTCGAAGTCGATGTGGCCCTCGACGTAAGCTTCGCCCAGCGTCATCAGATCGGGCGCGACGAAGTAGCGCAACGCGGACGCCTTCGGCACGGTGATCGTCACCGTCGGGTCGGGGCCGAGCTCGTAGCTCCGCCCGCTCCAGAGCCGGAGGCGCAACGGCACCGGCTGCCTCGCGCGCACCCTCTCCACCAGCTTCTCCAGGCGGTTTACAAGGAACATCGCGTTCTCCCTACCGCGCGGAGTTTAGCACCGCGGCCGCGCGCTAGAATGGCACCGCGCCCATACGGCCAGGAGCCCCGAGGCATGAGCGAGATCCGCATACGCCGCCCCCATTCGAAGCCGCTCGACGAGGCGCGGAAGGTGGCCGAGAAGATGGCCAAGCAGCTCAGGAAGGATTTCGACCTCGACTATGGCTGGGACGGTCACGTGCTCCGCTTCGAGCGGACCGGCGTATACGGCGAGCTGCATGTGACGACCAAGGAGGTGCGGCTCGAGGCGAAGCTCGGGTTCCTGCTCGCCTTCCTCAAGCCGCGCATCGAAGCCGAGGTCGAGGCGCAGCTCGACAAGCTCCTCGGCGCCCCCGCGAAGGCAGCCGCGCCGGCGAGGAAGAAGCCTTCCCGACGCTAGCCCCCGAGCGTTTTCACGAGGTCGACGTACTTCTTCATCGCCGCGTCCTTCGGCAGGCCCTTGACCTTCGCCCAGGCGTCGAACTTCGCGCGACCGACCATGTCGGTAAAGCCGGGGCGCTTGCCGGTCACGTCGCCTTCGGCGCCCTGCTTGTAGAGCGCGTAGAGCTCGAGCTTCACGTCGTTGCCCGGATCCTCCTTCAGCTTCTTGACCGCGGCCGCCGCGGCGTTGAACTTCTTCGTCAGGTCGCTCACCGGATGTCTCCTCGTTGGGTGACGCCGCGGGCTCGGGCGGCGCACGCTCGGCTATTATAGGCAGCACCTTCCCCGTCGCCAGTCAGGAAACCGATGCCAAGGGGATCGGTTCCCCCCGGCGTCGGGAGCACGAGGGGCGCCGCGAAGCGGCTTTGCCCCCTCGTATCGTGACGAACAGAGAACAAGACCAATCATGCCCCGCCGCGAACGGATGTCGAGCGTCGACACCGCCTGGCTGCGGATGGACCGCGCGACCAACCGCATGGCGATCGTCGGGGTCCTCGTCTTCGACACCCCGCTCGACTACGAGCGCCTCAAGACGGTCCTGGAGGCACGTCTGCTCCGGTACGACCGCTTTCGCATGCGGCCGCGCGAGGACCTCGCCGGCGCCTGGTGGGAGGAGACGCCGCGCTTCGACCTCGAACGGCAGCTTAGGCGGGTGAAGCTGCCGGGCCACGGCGGCCCGGAGGCGCTCAAGCGCTTTGTCGCGCGGCTCGCACCGCGCCCGTTCGATTCGCGCCGGCCGTGGTGGGAGTTCCACCTGATCGAGAACTACGGCAGCGGGTCGGCGCTCGTGGCGCGCATCCATCACAGCTACGCCGACGGCATCGCGCTGATCGGCGTGATGCTTTCGCTCACGAACGACTCTCCCGAGGCGGCCGCGGACGCCCAGCTGCCGCCTGCGTCGCCCCCCGCGCCGAGCGGCGCAAGCGAAGGACTGCTCGCGCAGCTGTTCGAGCCGGTGGCGGGCGCCGCGTCCGGCGCGCTGCGGCTATCGGGCGAGGCGCTCGAGCAGTACATAGCGCTGCTGCGCAATCCGCGAAAGCTCGTCGACCTGGCGCGCGTCGCGGGGAGCGTCGCGGCGGAGCTGGCGCAGCTTGCCACGATGCCGGACGATTCCCGAACGCGGTTCAAGGGCGCGGCCGGCGTGGCGAAGGCGGTCGCCTGGACCGAACCGCTGCCCCTCGACGAGGTCAAGGCGGTCGGCAAGGTCCTCGACTGCTCGGTGAACGACGTGCTGCTCGCGACCGTGGCCGGCGCGCTCCGCCGTTACCTCCTCGAGAAGGGCGACCCGGTCGACGGCGTCGAGCTGCGCGCGATGGTGCCGGTCAACCTGCGCCCGTCCGGCGACCACGGGCAGCTCGGGAACCGCTTCGGTCTGGTCACGCTGCTGCTGCCGGTCGGCATCGCCAACCCGCTCGCGCGACTCTACGAGGTCCACAACCGGATGGAGGCGCTGAAGCGCTCGTACCAGCCGGTGATCGCGTTCGCGCTGCTGGGACTCGCCGGCTTCCTGCCCCGGGCAGCGCAGCAGGAGATGCTCGATCTCCTCGCCAACAAGGCGACCGCGGTAATGACCAACGTGCCGGGGCCGCAGCAGCCGCTCTACCTCGCAGGGGCGCGCCTCGGACAGATCATGTTCTGGGTGCCGCAGTCGGGCGACATCGGGATGGGGGTCTCGATCCTCTCCTACGGCGGCGGTGTGCAGTTCGGGCTGATCACGGATGTTGGCCGGGTGCCGGATCCCGAACGGGTGGTCGCGGGCTTCGGCCCGGAGTTCGAGCGCCTGCTGCTCACGGTGCTGATGGAGCCGTGGGATATGCAGCGCGAGCCGGTGCTGGTCGAGCGCGAGCTGACGGTGGCGGCCACGCGGCCGCGGCGCAGGCGACGGCCCGCCGCGGCTAGTCCTTGAGCTCGGCTTTCGCCGCCTCGACGTCGAGGCGCTCCATCGCGTCGAGGGCTTTCAGCTTCGCGGCCTCGGCGTAGAGCTTCTCCGCCTCCTTCAGCTTTTCCTTCCCGAACAGCGTAACCAGCCCGTTCGCGTACTCGATGCGCGCGATCGCCGAGTCCGGATTGAGCTTCAGCGCCTTCTGGAAGTGCTCCAGCGCGGCGTCCTTCTTCGCGCCATAGGTGAGTCCGCCGACCATTCCGCCGACCTTGCCGATGATCTCGGCATGCCAGGCGCCGAGAGCGATGTGCGCGTCGGCGTGCTTCGGCTGGAGCTTGAGTGTCTGCGTGAGCGCGTCCCTGATCCTGCCGCCCAACCCCTGTGCCAGCGCCTTGGCGATCGAGATCTCCTGGCTGTAGCGCCCGGCGGCCATCGCGTAAAAGTAGCGGGCGTTCGCGTCCCTGGGTCGCGCCTCGGTCGCTTCTTCGCCCCGCTCCATCGCCTCTTCGAGAAGCTTCGCCTTCTTCGGTCCCGACCGCTCGAGATAGGTCGCGTAGATCGCGGTCGCCTTGTTGGCGACGCTGTACCCCTCGACGCCCTCCGCAAGCCCCTTCTCGACCGCCTTCTCGAACTCGCCCGCGTGGTATAGCCGCCATGCGTCCTGCAACGCCTCGCTTTTCGGGAACGGCTCGCAGTCCCCACGATGCAGGCGGTCCCAGTGCTTCCTCAGGGCCGCGCCGTCGTAGACGTACGCCTTCTCGGCGTGAGGGAACTTGATCCAGCCGCCTTTCGCCATCGTTGCTCTCCTCGGGATGAATCGCCGCGGTTCAGGGCGCTACGTACGCCGCCGCGAGCCGTTCGAACAGCGCCCGTGCGCGCCCGGACAGGAACGGCGCCGCGAGCGCGATCACCTGATAGGCCCCGCTCGCGAGCGCGGTTTCCGCCTGCTGGTTGCGCGGGTTGCGGACGTAATCGTACGAGAGCCAGTAGGTCGCGACGACCACCATGTTGGTCGCGAGCGTCGCAATCTCGGATTTGGTCGCCCGCAGCTCGCCCGCCGCCGCCAGGCCCTCGCACAGCGTGGTCGCCACCTCGACCTTTCGCTCGAGCAATCGCTTGAAACGCACCTCGAGCAGGCGGTTGCGCGAGAGGAGGTCGTTCAGATCGCGGTAGAGGAAACGGTAGCGCCAGATCGATTCGAACAGCAGGTGCAGGAACAGCCACACGTCCTCGGCGTTCGCCCCGCGAACGCTCGGCGCCGCGAGGACGCCTTCGATCTCGCGCTCGAACGCGGCGAAGACCGTGTTGACGATCTCGTCCTTGCTGCGGAAATGGTAGTAGAGGTTGCCCGGGCTGATCTCCATCTCGTCGGCGATCACCGTGGTAGTGACGTTCGGCTCGCCGAAGTCGTTGAACAGCCGCAGGCTCGTCTCGAGGATGCGCTCGCGGGTGCGGCGCTTCGGCTTGCGCTCCATGCGCTGCTCGCGCGTTCCTTTCGGGGCGCGCGAAGGATAGCACGGCGTCGGGGGACGCCGGCTACGCGGCGACCGCGAGCCAGCGCTCCAGATCGTCGAGCGTGTCGGCGAGCCGCGCCGTGGTCTTCGTGCCGGCGACCAGCGGTGCCGGCAATCGCGCGCCACGCACCAGATGACGGTCGGGATCGGTGACCGCATCCAGGCGGATCGCGATGCCGTGCCGCCCGAGCACGGGCCCGAGCTCGTGACGCCGCTCGAACAGTTCCTTGCGGGTCTTCTGGTAGGCGTGCTCGGCGAGCCGGCGCCGGCTCGCGTAGCTGAAGAGGTTGGTGAAGAACATCTCCGCGTCGTGACGGTTCGGCTCGAACAGGACGACGTCGGCGCCGGGGAACTCGCGCTGATACCGCTGCATCCCGACTTCCATGCGCGAGTGAACGATCGCCCGCAGGGTCTGCGCCAGCACGGCCGGAAGGCCGCCCTCCGCCAGCCGGGAGGGCCTGCGGCCGTAGCGCCCCGGCAGCCGGCTGTCGAACGGCACGAGCGGGTTGATGCAGATGAGAAGCTTCACGCCTTGCTCGAGCGCGACCGAGGCGTGCAGGGTCCGCTTGAGGGCGCCATCGACGAAATGATGGCCGTCGATCTCGACCGGCGGAAAGAGGCCGGGCAACGCGGCGCTCGCCTGCACCGCGCTCGAGATCGGAACGTGATCGCGACCCGGCGCTCCGAACTCGACCGAAGCGCCGGTGTCCAGGTCGGTCGCGACAAGGAACAGCTTGCGGTCGAGCCGGCGAAAGTCGTTCGTCCTGCCCGGCGCATCGAACAGCTGCGCGAGGAAGGCGTCGATGACCCGGTTGTCGAAGATCCCGGTCGGCAGCGCGCGGCCGAGCCGCTCGAACGACTCCAGCAGCGCAGCGCGATCGCGGCTCGCGAGGATCTGCCACAGCACGCCGGCGACGAGCGGCGGCAGCGAGACCGCGCGGCGAAAGTACTCCCGCAGCGCAGGCCGCACCAGGATCGAGGGGTCGAACGGCGTTTCATGCTCGTCGCTCTCGATGAACATCCGGCTCATCTCGAGCGGCGTGATGGCGTTCGCGAGGCCGGCGGCGATGAAGCCGCCCGAGCTCACGCCGACGTAGACGTCGAGGCGGTTGAAATCGATGCCGTCGAGCGCGTCGGCGAGCGCAGTGAGCGCGCCGATCTCGTACACCGCCCCCAACGGTCCGCCGCCCGCCAACGCAAGGCCGATGGGGCCTCCGGACGCCGCGGGCGAGCGGACCGTTCGTTGACGGGTGACTTCGCGCGCGGCCGGCGGCCGCGTGTGAAGTCCGCCGCCCGCCAACGCAAGGCCGATGGGGCCGTCCGCGACGCCGCGGGCGAGCGGACCGTTCGTTGACGGGTGACTTCGCGCGCGGCCGGCGGCCGCGGGCGGGCCGCACCACGGGCGCTCATCGTGGTGCGCCCTCGTCGACCCGATTCAGCGCTTCCCGGCGCGCTTGCGGGCAGCGGCGCGCGGCTTGCGTGCGCCCGTGAGCTTCTGCACGCTCGCGGTCAGCGCCTCGACCCGCTTGGCGAGCGCCTGGATTTCGCGGTTGGTCGGCACGCCGAGCCGGTTCAGCGCGCGCTCGACGCGGTCCTCGAACACCTGCTCGAGCTTGTCCCAGGTTGCGGTGGCGCGCGCGGTCGCGTGGCTCGCCGTCTTTCCCCATTGATTCGTCACTTCGTTCACCTTCGCTCCGGCGAGCTTGCGGGTGCGCGACTCGAGCTGCCTGCCCTCCTTCACCAGGGCTTCGAACACCTTGGCGCCCTCTTCCTGCGCTTTCCCGAACGCCCCGAGGCCCGCGAGCCAGATCTGCTGCGCGGAGTCGCGGACCGTCGCCGCCAGATGCCGCTCGCCCGCGCGGTCCGCGAGCGCCTTCAGTTTCTTCGCCATGTCGATCTCCTTTCGTCGGTGAGTGGAGAGGAACCACGCGCCCGAAGTCTAGGCGGGCGATCTAGAGGCCGCACACTAAAGAGCGGGTTGATCGCGATCGCCCGACACGCCGGCATATAATCGTCCCGCCTCGTCGGGATGGTTTCGGGCGCCCGCGGCACAGAAGAACATCGTCGCGAAGGAGGATCCCCATGCACTACTTCGTCACCGGCGCCACCGGCTTCATCGGCAAGCGCCTCGTCGCCAAACTGCTCGAGCGCAAGGATTCGGTCGTCTACTTCCTCGTACGCGAGAAATCGGCGCAGCGCGTGGACGAGCTGCTCGAGTGGTGGGGCGTCGACAAGACCCGCGCGATACCGGTGCACGGCGACATCACCCTGCCCGGGCTCGGGGTCGCCAAGGGCGAACGCAGCAAGCTCGAGCACAAGAAGATCGCTCACTTCTTCAACCTCGCCGCGGTATACGACCTCAAGGCCGACGCGGAATCGCAGCGGATCGCCAACGTCGACGGCACCCACAACGTGGTGGCGTTCGCGAACGACCTGGCCGTGGGCTGCTTCCATCACGTCAGCTCGATCGCGGCCGCCGGGCTCTACGAGGGCGTCTTTCGCGAGGACATGTTCGAGGAGGCGGAGAGCCTCGAGCATCCGTACTTCTCGACCAAGCACGAGTCGGAGAAGATCGTGCGGAACGACTGCCAGGTTCCCTGGCGCGTCTATCGCCCGGGCATCGTCGTCGGCGACTCGCGCACCGGCGAGATGGAGAAGATCGACGGGCCGTACTACTTCTTCAAGCTGATCCAGCGGATGCGCCAGCTTCTGCCGCCGTGGATGCCGACGATCGGCCTCGAAGGGGGCCGGATCAATCTCGTGCCCGTGGACTTCGTCGTCGACGCGCTCGACCATATCGCGCACAAGAAGGGCCTCGACCGCAAGTGCTTCCATCTGGTCGATCCCGAGCCGAAGCGCGTCGGCCAGGTCCTCAACATCTTCGCCAAGGCCGGCCACGCGCCGCCGATGTCGCTCTACATCAACGCCGCCCTCCTCGGTTTCATCCCGCGCAGCATCACCAAGGGCTTGACGGCGCTCACGCCCGTGCGCCGGATCCGTGCCGCACTCATGAAGGACCTCGGCCTGCCCGAGGACATCCTCACCTTCGTCAACTATCCGACCCGCTTCGACAACCGGGAGGCGCAAGCCGCGCTAAAGGGCGCCGGAATCGCGGTGCCGCCGCTCGAGAGCTATGCCTGGCGGCTCTGGGACTACTGGGAGCGGCATCTCGACCCCGATCTTCTGATCGACCGCACGCTGAAGGGCCAGGTGAAGAACAAGGTCGTGCTGATCACCGGCGGGTCCTCGGGGATCGGCCTCGCGACCGCCCACAAGATCGCCGCCGCCGGGGCAACGACCATCATCGTCGCCCGCGATCCCGAGAAGCTCGCCGAAGCGAAGAAGGAGATAGCGGCCGCGGGGCACGAGGTTATCGCCTATTCGGCCGACGTGTCCGACCCGGCGCAGTGCGCCGAACTGGTGGCTAAGCTCGTCGACAACCACGGCGGCGTCGACATTCTCGTGAACAATGCCGGCCGCTCGATCCGTCGCGCGGTGGAGAACTCGTTCGAGCGCTACCACGACTTCGAACGCACGATGGCCGTCAACTACTTCGGCGCCCTGCGGCTCACGCTCGGCCTGCTGCCGTCGATGATGAAGAAGCGGCGCGGCCACGTCATCAACATCTCCTCGATCGGCGTCCTCACGAACGCGCCGCGCTTCTCGGCCTACGTCGCGTCGAAGGCGGCGCTCGACGCGTGGACGCGCTGCGCCGCCTCGGAGTTCGCCGACATGGGCATCCAGTTCACGACGATCAACATGCCGCTCGTGAAGACCCCGATGATCGCGCCGACGAAGATATACAACCAGGTGCCGACCCTGGCGCCGGAAGAAGCGGCGGAGATGGTGGTCGAGGGAATCGTCTACAAGCCGGTCCGGATCGCGACCCGCCTGGGGATCTTCGGCGAAGTGCTGCATGCGCTGCTGCCGCGCGTCGCGCAGATCGTGATGAACACGACCTTCCGGATGTTCCCCGACTCCGGCGCGTCGCAGGGCAGGAAGGATGAGGGCGCCCCCCAGGCGACGGCCGACCAGATCGCGATGTCGAGCCTCATGCGAGGCGTTCATTTTTGACCTGCCGGCGAATTCCCCGGGGGCGCGACCGCGCCCCCGCACAGCAACATCATGAGACCGAAACCTGGCGACCCGGCGCCGGACTTCTCCGGCATCACGACCGACGGCACCAAGGTCCGTCTCAAGGACTTTCGCGGGAAAAAGCTCGTTCTCTACTTCTATCCCATGGACGACACGCCGGGGTGCACCGCGCAGGCGTGCAGCCTGCGCGACCACGATGCCGAGATCGGGAGGAAAGGCGCTGCGATCCTCGGCGTCTCGGCGCAGGGCGTCGAGTCGCACCGGCGTTTCACGCAGAAGCACAAGCTCAACTTTCCGCTCCTCGCGGACACCGACCGTGCGGTCGCGCGCGCCTACGGCACGATCGGCGGGGGTCTCGGCGGAACGCTGCGCGGGATGCTCGGCATGGCCGAACGCGTCACGTTCGTCATCGACGGGAACGGCCGCATCGCCCACGTCATCGACGACGTGGACACGAAGCATCACGCCGAGCAGGTGCTCGGCCTGCTCTAGCCGCGCAGCTCCTGTTCGACGAGCACCGCGACGCGCGGGGAGAACAGGAAGCTGAGATGCCCGATACCGGCGAGCGGCACGTTCTTCGCGCCGGCGAGAACGCTCGAGGTCTGCGGCACGACGAAGTTGTCGTGGCAGCTGTAGATCGAGACGATCGGCGCCGCGAGGCCGCCCTCCTCGGACCCCGCCAACCCCCGCAGCCACTCGGCCATCGGTCGCATGTCGAGCGCGTCGGCGCCATAGCCGATCGGTGCCAGCGCGCTGCCGTGGTGCGGCGTGCCCAGGGTGACGATCTGTGCGACCCGGGCGCCGCCCGAACGTCGCGTGTAGGCGCGGCATACGAGCCCGCCCATGCTATGGCCCACGAGGACGACACGCCCGCCCGCGCCCGCGACCTCGTTCACTTTGCGGGCGAGCGGCGCCACGTAGTCGTCGATCCGCGCGAAGACCGGTTCGAGGGTGACCGTGTACACGGCGTACCCGCGGACGGCGAGACGCCGCGCCAGCCACGCGAAGACGGCCGCGTTGCACATGTAGCCGTGAACGAGGATCGCCGCGGCGCGGTCACGCGCCGGGCTTCCCGGCTCGGGCGGCATGGCGAGGCGTGGAAACGGCTGCAGGAACACGTACACGGCGGTGTAGCTGAAGATCTCTTGCAGCACGCAGCGGATCGCCGCCAACGGGCCGATGCGCAGCTCCGGCGGCGGGATGCTCCGATGCCGCCATGCGATCGCGAAGGTCAGTAGGATCGTCGTGGCGGGGATCGCGAAGAACAGTGCAGCGGCCAGGAGGACGATCGCCACCGGCCCGAGTTCGCAGCGCGACCCGATCCACCATGCGGCGGCGAGCGACCCGAGCGCGAGCGCCGCGAGCAGAACCCGCAACGCCCGCGCGAGCACGCTAGTGCCCCGCCTTCAGCCGCCCGGCGAGCCGCGTCGCGTTGCGCGCGGTGAGCGCGTAAATCGAGAGCTGGGGGTTGGCGCCCAGGCTGGTGGGGAATACCGACCCGTCGTGGATCGAAACGTTCCCGAGCTGGAAGTGGCGACCGAGGCTGTCGACCGTACCCCGCGCCGGCTCGTCCGCCATTCCGCACCCGCCCATGACGTGCGCCGACACCACCCGCGTCAGCAGCGGCTCGAGCGGCAGCGCGGCGATCTCCGCGCGCGCCTCCTCCCAGGAAGCGTAAGGTCGCGCGCGCTCATGCACCGGCAGCACGTTCGTCGCCCCCGCGGCGAACTGGATCTCGGCCATCGCTGCGAGCGCTCGCCGGACGCCGTCCCAGACGAATGGCGTAAGCGGGTACGCGAGCACCGGCGAGCCGTCCGCGCGCAAGCCGACGATGCCGCCGGCGCTCTCCGGATGGAAGCCGTCCCGCAGCAGGGCAATCAGCGCGTGCGTGCGGGCGAACTTCTGCATGCCTTCCGCGTGAGGCTCCCCGAACCCCGGGTGCGTCATGCCGAAGAGCACCGGGTGCAGCGGCGGCGCCTCGAGCTTGAAGCCGATCGCGCCGTCGACGGGTCCGAGCTCGAGGAAGTGATCCGAATAGATCGTCTGCGGCGCACCGGCATAGCCGTCGACCCGATGCGGCATCACTGCCGCCGAGACGACCGTGGGATGGAGGAAGGTGCGCCGGCCGAGAACCCGGTACGGGTCCGGCGCACCGCTCCTGAGAAGCAGCGCGGGCGTCCCGATGGCCCCGGCAGCCAGTACATGGTGTCGGGCCCGGACCCGGATCCGTGGGCCCGCGGGCCGGACACCCCGCGCATCGAGCGCCGAGCAGTCGAGATGCTCGGCCCGGCCCCGACGCAGGGCGAGCCGGTCGGCGCGCGCGCCGCAAACGAGATGCGCGCCGCGCGCGAGCGCCGCCGGTATCGTGGTCACCAGCATCGACTGCTTGGCGTTCGTCGGGCAGCCCATCCCGCAGTAGCCGATGTTCCAGCAGCCGATGACGTTGCGCCGGATGGCGGCGCTCGCGATGCCAAGCTTCGCCGCGCCGCGCGCGAGGAGCGCGTTGTTCTCGTTCGGCGGCACGGTCCACGGACCGACCGCGAGCCGCTGCTCCATCCGCTCGAACCAGGGCGCGAGCGCGGCGGGCGACATGTCCGCGAGGCCGAAGCGGTCGCGCCAGTGCGCGAGCGTCGCATCCGGCGTGCGGAAGCTCGAGGTCCAGTTCACCGTGGTCGAGCCGCCGACGCAGCGGCCCTGCAGGATCGTGATCGCTTTGTCGAGCGTCTTGCGCGCCGCCGATTCCTGGTAGAGCTGCGGGTAGGCCTCGGCCTCGAGCATGCGGAAATCGCCCGAGCTCTTGAGCGGCCCTTCTTCGATGAGGACGACCTGGAGGCCTGCGGCAGCCAGGATCTCCGCGGTCACCCCGCCGCCGGCGCCGGTGCCCACGATCGCGACGTCAGCTTCGAGCGCGAGATCGCGGTCGAGGGCGGCGGCATCGGTGACTTTCCAGCCGGCCGCGATCCCCTCGCGGATAGGATCGCGGATCACCGGACCTCGGGCGGCCCGGGATAGCCGATCGCCCCCCAACTGTCCGGCCGCGCGTACCACGCCGCGAGGACGAGATCGTGGAGAGCGTGATACCCCTGCTGCAGCAGCGCCCAGCGGCTGAAGCGCCAGCGCTCGAGGAAAGCCGTTACCTCCTCGCGCGAAGCATCCCGCCACGGCGCGCTGACGCCCGCGATCCAGCGCCTTCCAGGCCAGGAGCCGAGTAACGCCAGAAGCTGCCGCACCTCATCCTGCAGATGCAGCGGCAGTCCGGCGACCGCGCGGTCGACGCTGCCGACCGCCGCCGCCAGGCTCGCGCCGCTCGCAGTGGTACCCGCGAGGATCGCCGGCGCTATGGCCGCAAGCACTTCTCTGTCTTGGTCATCCAGGACCTCGAGCGGCGTGCTGCCGTCGGCGGGCCGATAGCCTCGCTGGGCGCGCGCGGCGCCTGCAGTCGCGAGCAACAACGCCCCTGCCACGCCGAACCTCAGGAACTCGCGCCGCGACGCCATCAGCGCAGCAGGAAGCTCACCAGCCGGTCGAACCGCTTGCCGTACGGCGGCTTGAACAGCCCCATCGCGTTGAGCCGGGCTTGGCGGAACACGCCCTTGCGCTTGGAGAACGTGTCGAACCCGTCGCGGCCATGGTATTGCCCCATGCCGCTCGGACCGACCCCGCCGAACGGGAGATCGTCCTGGGCGATATGCAGGATGGTGTCGTTGATCGTCACGCCGCCTGCGACCGTGCCCGTCAGTACGCGGGAGATGCGGCGCTCGTCATGATCGAAGTAGTAGAGCGCGAGCGGCCGGGGGCGAGCATTGACGTAGCGCACCGCTTCTTCGACGTCGCCGTACGGCACCACCGGCAGGATCGGCCCGAAGATCTCCTCGCGCATCACGCGGCAGTCGTCCGGCGCGCCGCGGACGATCGTCGGCGGGATCCGCCGCGTCGACGCATCCGGCGCCGCGCCGTCGGTGAGCGGGACGACCGCCGCGCCCTTCGCGCGCGCTTCATCGAGGTAACCGACCAGGCGGCCGAAGTGGCGCCCGTCGACAATGGCGGTGTAATCGGGAGAGCGCATCGGATCCGGCCAGCACGCGGCGACGACTCGACGCGCGGCCGCGACGAACGCATCGACCTGCGCCGCCGGCACGAGCGCGTAGTCGGGCGCAATGCACGTCTGACCGGCGTTCATGAGCTTGCCGATCATGATCCGCTCGGCGGCCGCGGCGAGCGGATAGCCCGGCGCGACGATCGCCGGGGATTTCCCGCCCAGCTCGAGCGTGACCGGCGTCAGATTCTCGGCAGCCGTGCGCATCACGGCGCGGCCGACCGCGGTCGACCCCGTGAACAGCAGATGGTCGAACGGCAGCGCGGAGAACGCTCGCGCGACGTCGGCATCCCCGTTGACGATGCACACTTCGTCGGGCGCAAACGACCGGGCGATGAGCCCTGCGAGCAGCTCGCCGGTAGCCGGCGCGAGCTCCGACATCTTCACCATCGCGCGATTGCCGGCCGCTAACGCGCCGGCGAGCGGACCCGCGGCGAGATAGATCGGGTAATTCCACGGCACGACGATGCCGACGACACCCAGCGGCTGCGCGAGCACCTGCGCGCGGCCGGGCTGGAACCAGAGGGACACGCTGCGCCGTTCGGGCTTCATCCAGCGGCGGAAGCCGCGGCGCGCGTGCTTGGCCGCTTCCAGGCTGGGGAAAATCTCCAGGAGCCGAGTTTCGTGGTGAGAGCGGTGTCCGAAGTCGCACGCGATGGCGCTGGCGATCTCGTCGGCGTGCTCGCGCAGCAGCCGCTCGAGCGCGGCGAGGCGCCGGTCGCGGGTCGCCGTATCGGGATACGGCTCGCGCGCGGCCGCCTCCCGCTGGCGGGAAAAGGTCTCCCGCAACCCGTCGATTCTCGGGTCGGGCCTTTGCACTGTGTCGGCGAGCATGAAGTGGCGGTGACGCGGTCTGCGGGCGACGGGGATTTTAATCCTGCGCCATCGCCGCCCTCGTAGAGCCGATCCTCTAATGGGCCGCCGGCATCGGCTGGGTGCACTCCTATAATCGCGCGCGTGCCGAAGGCTCCCCGCCCCTCCGACGCCGCGCAGCGGTTGCGCGAGCACCTGCACAGCGTGCGCACGTTGCGCGCCGCTGCGCGCGCGAATCCCGCGATCGATACCAGCCGGCTTGCGGTGCGAACGTGGCAGGCCCGGCGCCTCGAGCGCACCTACCCCGATCTCCTCGCGAGCCCGCGCTACGGCCCGGCGGCCGCGTTCTTCCTCTCCGATCTGTACGGGCCGAAAGACGTCACCGCACGCGACGACGGTATCGCCCGCATCCTCCCGACGCTCGCGCGCGTGCTGCCCGAAGCCGCGCTCGATACGATTGCGCTCGCCGTCGAGCTGGATGCGCTGTCGGAGACGCTCGATCTGGCGGTGGTCGACGAACTGCGGCGCCGCGACCCGTCGGGCGCCGCGGGGGTCAGCGACACCGCCTACGCCGACGCGTACCGCGCCGCCGGCAAGCGCGCCGACCGCGAGCGGCAGATCGCGCTCACCGGGAAGATCGGCGCTGCGCTCGATCGCCTGGCGCGGAAGCCCCTGCTCGCGGGCGCGCTGCGGATGATGGAAGGGCCGGCGCGCAACGCGGGCCTGGGCGCGTTGCAAGATTTTCTCGTGCGCGGGCTGCTCGCCTTCCGGCACATGCGCGGCGCCGGAGAGTTCCTGCGCATCGTCGATGCCCGCGAGCGCCTGATCAACGATCGGCTCTACGCCAGTGCGCCCGATCCGTTCACGCTTCGGCCATCAGACATAGGCCAAACGGCCTAGGCCGGCCTGGGATACCAGCGGCACCTCCTCGCAGCCGTTTTTCCGCGTGAAGTGAATCGGTTAGCTGATTTGCCCGGTCCGCAGCGGCCGCAAACCGGAATCAGACGGCATATTGAGCATCCGCGCCGCATCTCCTATATTGAAACCGGTCGGTTTCACGCTCCTGCAATGCCATAGAGGTAACGTCTCAGGACGTCGGTGGTTAGACCCCCCTTACCTCCGAGAGCGCGGTCACCGCGCTCTTCCTCCCTGTTGACGGCCTTCCGGGCCGTCTTTTTTTTGGACCGCGCCGCCACTACGCACCCTCGGCGGCGCTGTTCAAAGGCTCTTTCGCAGGCTCCCCATCATTTCGGATGCAAAGGCCGAGTGACCAGAAGGAGACGCTTCGCGTCGGCGTGGGTTCAGGGCGCCTGGTGAGCGCGGGGTGCGGTTCAACGGCCAGCGCGCAAGGCTAGCGACACGCCCGGAACGTCCGCTGGCCCCCGCGCGGGGTCAGCCCGCCGCCTCGGCACGCGCCAGCTGATCGTCCGGCAGCAAGAGCGCGTGCCGCGCGGCGGCGTCGACGGTCTCCAGCCAGACGAACTGCAGGCGCTCGCGGGCGCCCTCGGGGACGTCGACCAGGTCCTTCCGGTTCTTCGCCGGCAGCATGACGGTCTTGATGCCCGCACGCATCGCCGCGAGCACCTTCTCCTTGATGCCCCCCACCGGCAGCACGAGGCCGCGCAAGCTGATCTCGCCGGTCATCGCGGTGTCGTGGCGCACCGCGCGATCGGTGAGGAGCGACGTGAGCGCCATGAACATCGCCACGCCGGCGCTCGGCCCGTCCTTCGGGATCGCCCCCGCCGGCACGTGCACGTGGATGTCGCTCTTGTCGAACATCGACGGTTCGATGCCGAGGCTCACGCTGCGCGACTTCACGAGCGTCAGTGCCGCTTGCGCGCTCTCCTTCATGACGTCGCCGAGCTGCCCGGTGAGGATCAGCTTGCCGGATCCCGGCGTGCGGCTCGCCTCGACGAAGAGAATGTCGCCGCCCACCGGCGTCCACGCCAGGCCGGTCGCGACCCCGGGCAACGCGGTGCGCTCCGCGACCTCCGCCTCGAACCGCGCCGGACCGAGGATCTCGGCAAGCTGGGGCACGTCGATCCGTACCGGCACCGGCGCTCCCTCGGCGATCTTCACCGCGGCGTGCCGGAGCACGCCACCGATCTCGCGCTCGAGATTGCGAACACCTGCCTCGCGCGTGTAATCGCGGATGATGGTCGCGAGCACGGCGTCGCCCACCTGCACCTGGTCGGGCCGAAGACCGTTCGCCTCGAGCTGGCGCCGGACGAGGTAGCGCTTGGCGATCTCGAGCTTCTCCTCCTCCGTGTAGCCCGGGAGAGGGATGATCTCCATCCGGTCGCGCAACGGGCCCGGGATCGAGTCGAGCACGTTCGCGGTGGTGATGAACACCACCTTCGACAGGTCGAACGGAACGCCGAGATAGTTGTCGCGGAACGTGTTGTTCTGCTCCGGGTCGAGCACCTCCAGCAGCGCCGCGTTCGGGTCGCCGTGGAAACCCTGGCCGAGCTTGTCGACCTCGTCGAGCATCATCACGCAGTCGCGGCTGCCGGCCTTCTTGATCGCCTGGATGATGTTGCCCGGCAGCGCGCCGATGTAGGTGCGCCGGTGGCCGCGTAGCTCCGCCTCGTCGTGGACGCCGCCGAGCGAGACACGCACGAACTTGCGTCCGAGGGCGCGCGCGATCGACTGCCCGAGCGAGGTCTTGCCCACGCCGGGCGGCCCGACGAAGCAGAGGATCGGCGAGCGGCCTTCCGGCGCGAGCTTGCGCACGGCCAGGAACTCGATGATGCGACGCTTGATCTTCTCGAGGCCGTAGTGGTCCTCGTCCAGGATCCGGCGCGCGGCCGCGATGTCGATCGCGGGCGGCTCGGGCCTCTTCCACGGCAGCTCGATCAACCAGTCGAGATACGTCCGCACCATGGAGTACTCGGCCGATGAATCGGGCATGCGCTCCAGGCGCTTAAGCTCCTTCTTCGCCTGCGCGAGGACTTCCTCGGGCATCCCGGCGTTCTCGATCGCCTTCGCGAGATCCGCCAGCTCGGCGGCCCCGCCCTCGCCTTCGCCGAGCTCCTTCTGGATCTGGCGCATCTGCTCGCGCAGCACGTACTCGCGCTGGCGCTCGTCCATCGTCGCCTTGGTCTTGGTCTCGATCTCGCGCGAGAGCTTGAGCACCTCGATGCGGTGCGCGAGCAGCTCGAGCACGCGGTCGACGCGCGCCGAGGCGTCGACGAGCTCGAGCACCGACTGCTTCTCGGCCGGCTTGAGGTCCATGAAGCCGGCGATCATGTCGGCGAGCTGACCCGCGGAGGTGAAGCTCTGCACCGACTGGACGAGCTCCGGCGGAGTCTGCGGCAGGAGCTGCAGCGCCTCGACCGCACGCTCGCGCAGCTGGTGGAGCCGCGCTTCCATGGCCTGGCCCTGCTCCTCCTCGGCCGGCAGGCGCGCGACGCGCGCGACGAGGAACGGATAGCCCTCGAGCATCTCGAGGATGCGAAAGCGCCCCTCGCCCTGGGCGACGACGTGATGCGCGCCGTCGGGCGTGGTGATGTAGCGCACGATCTGCGCGACCGTGCCGATGTCGTGGAGGTCTTCGCGGCTGGGCGCCTCGATGTCGGGGCGGCGCTGCAGGACGAGCCCGATCGGGCGCTCGGCTTTCACGGCGGCTTGCGCCGCCGCGACCGAGTTCTCGCGCCCGATCGTCACCGGCAGGATCATCCCCGGGAAGAGCACCAGGTTGCGCACCGGCACGATGATCAGCGCGTCCTCGGGAATTACCAGGACGGGCTGGCTCACCTTCATGGAAGCCGCACCGGGGGATTTCGCGCTTTCCGCTTCGGTCGGGCGCGAATTGCTGCTGTCGAGGTTCATCGTGGTCCTTGCCGCCGTCAGGCGATCTTCCGCAGCCCGATCACCAGGTGCCCCTGGTCCAGCTGCTGCGCAATCAGGTCGTAGCGTCCCGCTGGGAGCGTCATCCGCCGCTCGAACCGGCCGTGGGGCAGCTCGAGGCGCCGGATCGTGGTCGTGTGCGCGACCGGCGGCAGCTGACGATCGCCGCGGACCACCAGCTCGTTCGCCTCGATCACCGCTTCGAAGTGGCCCGCCTGGACACCGGGCAGCGCGTAGAACAGCCACAGCTCGTCCTCCGATTCGAATACGTCCACCGGCGGCTCCCACTGGGGCTGTGCCGCCGGCCGGACACTGACCTCGAAAAAGCGCCGCTGGAGGCGGTTCGCCTCGTCGAGCATCTGCAGGGCTTCGGCCCACATCCACCGGTTCGGGTCGCGCGACGCCATCGGGTCCTCGGTTAGCATCGGCCCGGGCGGGCCGTTTTCTCGAACGATAGATGGTTCTTACCGCCCGATCAATCAAGTCCCGCGCTTAAGCTTCTGTAGCCAAAAAGAAACTCGCCCCGTCTGGGCGTGAGATTCTGCCTCGGCGGGCGCCGGACGGTTACATGCGGTTGCAATCCGGGCAACTTCTGACATCAATCGGCGGGCCCGGGCAGGTAGCATCCGAACGCTTCGAGACGACGTAAGCGACGGTATGCTCCACCTCTTCCTCGGTATCGCCCTGACGGCCCTCCTCCCGGCGGCTGCGCAGGCGACTCTCCGCATCGAGCAGGTCTACCCGGCGCTCGCCGCCGCGAACGCGACCGAGCGGGCCATCCTCTTCACCGCTGACGACCGCCAGGCAATCGACAGCTTCTTCCGGCGGCACGGGGGGCAAGAGGCGGATCAGAAGCAACTCCCGCGGCGCGAGCCGCTGCTCGTTCGCGACCGCCTGCCCGAAAAGACTCCGGTCCGCCCGCTGCCCCAGCCGCTCGACAGCCAGCTCCCGCCCCTTCCCCGCGGCTACGACCGCGTGATCGTGGGTCGCGACGTGGTCCTGCTCGACCGCCGCTCGCAGACCATCCTCGACATCATGCGCGAGGTGGTCCGGTAGCACAGCCGGATCGCGGAGGCTCACGCTGTGAGCCTCCGCCTCCCGCATCCTTCACGCGTTGCGACCGTGGGGGCCGGGCATGGGGACGCACTTCGAAGGCGCGCTGGATCTCTTCGGCAGTGAACGCGCGCGCGACCCGCGGGCCCGACTGCGGGCGCAGCCCCGCTCGGCCGAGGCGCTGATCGACGCGCTGAAGCACGGCGATCGCGCGCGGATCGTGGGCGAAGTCGTGGCGCCGGAGCGCGCTGCGCGTCTCGCCGACTTTCCCGGATCGCTCGACCCGCGGCTGCGCGCCGCGCTCGAGGCGCGCGGCATCCGGCAGCTCTACAGCCACCAGCGCGAAGCCTGGACGCACGTCGCCGCCGGACACGACACGGTGATCGTGACCCCCACCGCGTCGGGGAAGACGCTCTGCTACAACCTGCCGGTCATCGACGCCGCACTGCGCACCGGCGCGAAGGCGCTCTACCTCTTCCCGACCAAGGCGCTCTCGCAGGACCAGGTGAGCGAGATCCTCGAGCTGAACGACGCGGGCGCGCTCGGCGTCCGAGCCTATACCTTCGACGGCGATACGCCCGGCGACGCGCGGCGGGCGGTACGCACGCACGGCGACATCGTCGTCTCGAACCCCGACATGCTCCACCAGGCGATCCTGCCGCATCACACCAAGTGGGCGCAGTTCTTCGAGGCGCTGCGGTTCGTCGTGATCGACGAGCTGCACACCTACCGCGGCGTCTTCGGGTCGCACGTCGCGAACCTCATCCGGCGGCTGCGCCGGATCTGCCGGTTCTACCGGTCCGATCCGGTTTTCATCGCCTGCTCGGCGACGATCGCCAACCCGGCCGAGCTCGCCGGGCGCCTGCTCGGCGGTCCGGTGCGCGCGGTCGCCGAGTCCGGCGCGCCCCAGGGCCGGAAGCACTTCCTCGTCTGGAACCCGCCGGTGCTGAACGCCGATCTCGGCATCCGGGCTTCGGCGCGGTCGCAGTCGACGCGGATCGCCCGGCTCGCGGTGAAGCTGGGGCTCAAGACCATCGTCTTCGGCAACTCCCGGCTCGAAGTCGAGGTGCTGACCAAGTACCTGAAGGACGTCTTCGACCGCGATCCGCGCGCGCCGGCGCGCGTCGCGGCGTACCGGGGCGGGTATCTGCCCACGGAGCGCCGCGACAAGGAGGCGAAGCTCCGCGCCGGCCGGCTCGATTGCGTCGTGTCGACCTCGGCGCTCGAACTGGGCGTCGACATCGGCGCGCTCGACGTGTGCGTCCTGAACGGATACCCGGGCACGGTCGCGGGCGCGCTTCAGCGCTTCGGACGCGCCGGCCGGCGGAACCGCACCGCAGTGGGCGTGCTCGTCTGCACCAGCGACCCGCTCGATCAGTACCTCGCGCGGCACCCGGACTTCTTCCTCGGCGCGAGCCCCGAGCATGCGCGGATCGACCCGGACCAGCTGCTCATCCTCATGGACCACATCCGCTGCGCGGCCTTCGAGCTGCCGTTCACCGAGGGCGAGACGTTCGGCGGCGTGAAGCTGGACGAAGCGCTCGGCTACCTCGCCGAGCAGGGCGTCGTCCATCGCGAGGGTCAGCGCTGGCACTGGATCGCCGACAGCTATCCGGCGAACACGGTGTCCTTGCGCTCGATCGCCGAAGGCAACTTCACGGTGATCGACGTGACCGGCGGCCGCAAGGACGTGATCGCCGAGGTCGACTACTCGGCGGCGGCGGTGACGCTCTACGAGGGCGCGATCCACATGGTGCAGTCCGCGCCGTGGCAGGTCGAACGGCTCGACTGGGTCGGGCGGAAGGCCTTCGTCCGCGCGACGAGCGCCGACTACTACACCGACGCGATCGACTACACGAAGCTCAAGGTGCTCGACGAGTTCGCGGGCGAGACCGGCCCGGCGGCGCGCGCTGCGCACGGCGAGGTCCACGTGGTGCGGCGCGTCGCCGGCTACAAGAAGATCCGCTATTACACGCACGAGAACGTCGGCTACGGACAGGTGAATCTGCCCGACCAGGAGATGCACACGACCGCGGTGTGGTGGGAGGCCGATCCGCGTGCGCTCGCGGCGGCGTTCGCGACGCGGTTCGAGGCGCTCGACGGTTTCCTCGGCGCGGCGCACGCGGTCCACCGCATCGCCGTGTTTCTTTCGCTCGCCGAGCCGCGCGACATCGGGCGCGCGGTCGGCGACGGCGGCCCGGAGAGCGTCTGGCTCGCCGTCGGGGGCAACGACGGCGGCGCCGAGGCGCGCACGCTCGAGGGCGCGCCGTTCGACCTCGACGCCGCGGGCCGGCCGTTCCGGCCGACGCTTTATCTCTACGACAACTACCCGGGCGGAATCGGCATCGCCGCGCCGCTCTTCGACCTGCGCGAGCAGGTGATCGAGCGGTCGATCGAGCTGGTCGCGGAATGCGCGTGCACGCACGGCTGCCCGGCCTGCGTGGGGCCGGTGCTCGCGAATGAGGACAGGAAGCGCACTCGCGCCCAAGCAGGCCGCGCTGAAGGTGCTCGCGCTGCTGCGCGGGCCCGAGCACGCTGCGGCGCCTGCGCACTGACGATGGACCTCCACACTCGCCTGGAGCGGCTGCGCGCGAAGGCCGAGGCGCGCGGGCTGGCGCCCGCGTCCGTAACAACGCTTGGCGAGCGCCTCGAGCGGCTGCGGGTCGGCGCACCGATCCACCGCGCGCCGACGGCAGAAGCACTCGCCGCGTCGCTCGCGGGGACGGTCATCGCTCCCGGGCTGATCGAGGTGGCGCGGACTTACGCGCTGCCGTTCAACCATGGCGACGTCTCGATCGCGAGCGGCGCCTCGCTTGCCGCAGCGGCGCAGTCCCTGGGCCGAGCTCCCGACCGCGGTATCGCCGGAGCGCCTGCTCTTCCTCGACACCGAAACGACCGGGCTCGCCGGCGGCACCGGCACGACCGCGTTCATGGTCGGCCTCGGCTGGATCGAAGGCCGCGCGCTGCGACTCGTGCAATGGCTGATGGCGGGCTTTGGCGCCGAAGGCGAGCTTATCGCCAGGGTCGCCGACTGCTTCGCCCGCGCCGGCGTGATCGTGAGCTTCAACGGCAAGTCATTCGATCTGCCGCTCCTCAAGACGCGCGCGCGGCTCGTCGAGCGCGAGCTCTCTGCCGACGGTCTGGTGCACGTCGACCTGCTGCACGTAACGCGACGGCTGCTCCATGCCGGCTGGCCCGATTGCCGGCTGCGCACCGCCGAGGCGCGTGCGCTTCGACTCGAGCGCACCGACGACCTGCCCGGCGCCGAAGCGCCCGGCGCGTGGCGGCGCTGGCTGGCGCACGGCGACGCGAGCCTGCTCGCGCGGGTGCTCGATCACAACCGCGCCGATGTCCTCTCGCTCGTCGCGCTCCTCGCGCTTCTCGAGCGCCCGACGGCGCGCGAGGCGCCGTTGCTGCACGCGCTGGCGTGATCGCCCCGCACCCGGCGGGAGCTCAGGTGCGCGTACTGAAGACCTTCCAGCCCGGGACGCCGGGCACTCGGCGTTTCGTAGCGCGCTTCGGCAAGTCCCTCGTCTGCGTCAGATACCGTCACGATCCAGCCACGGGCGCACGCGTAACTACCGTCGAACTCATCGTCGAGAACACGCGTGTCCATTGCCGGCGGTCGACGCCCGGCGGTGATGCCGCTCTCGCTCCGCCCGAACCGCTGTGGGTGAAGATCGGGCGGGGCGAGATCTTGCTGCGGCAGCAGGTGAAGGCAGCCGGCGGGATCTGGCGCTATCGGGAGATGGTGTGGGAGGTTACGCCGGACGTCGTGCGGCGACTGCGCCTTCGGGATCGGGTGGTGCGGCAGCCGGTCCCAGCGGGGGAAAGCACTCGCCCAGCTGCCTCCCCGAATGCCTATCCGTGGATACCCACCGATGCCGATTAATGTCCACCGCTGGCAATCGCAGGCTATCCGTGCCAATCTTTCGTGAGGCCTACTTAAAGTTGAACTAAACCGCTTCGCGGTGGTGGTCTGAACTTCACCGTCCGGTGAAGTGATTCGAATCGAAGTGAGTTTGCGGCGCGCAGAGGCGTCGTTGCCCGTCCTATGTCAGCGTGAGTTTCGCGGGGATGGTCCCGCGATCACGAGCGGAGACAGACATGGGCGCACTGCGCAAACAGATGGACGGGGATCTGGTTGTTCGTGGCATGGCGGTACGCACGCGTGAAGCGTACCTCGGTGCGGTGGCGGGGCTGGCGAAGTACTACGGCCGGCGTCCCGACCGCATCGACGAGGCGGAGGTGCAGCGCTACCTCCTGCACCTGATCGAGGAGCGGAAGCTCGCCTGGAGCAGTTGCAACGTCGTGGCGCAGGGGCTGAAGTTCTTCTACCACGTGACGCTCAAGCGTCCGGCGGCGCAGTTCGCCATTCCGCGGGCGCGATCGCCGCAGAAGCTGCCGCAGATCCTCTCGCGCGAGGAGATCGCGGCGCTTCTCGAGAAGACGCTAAATCTGAAGCACCGCGCGATTCTGATGACCACCTACGGCGCGGGGCTGAGGCTCAACGAGATGTGCCACCTGAAGGTCAGCGACATCGATTCCGATCGCATGACGATCCGCGTCGAGCAGGGCAAGGGTGCGAAGGACCGCTACACGCTGCTCTCCCCGCGGCTGCTTGGCGGAGCTGCGCCGCTACTGGGTCGCTTATCGGCCCAAGGACGTGGCTATTCACGAGCTCGCGACGCCGAGCGACCGATCTAGCGATCACGACGGTGCAGACGCATCTTCTACGCTGCCAAGGATCGCGCCGGCATCAGCAAGGACTGCGGCATCCACGGGCTGCGGCACGCGTTCGCCACGCACCTGCTCGAGGCCGGGGTGGACATCCACACCATCCAGCGCCTGATGGGCCACGGCCACATCAGCTCGACGCTGCGCTACTTCCATCTGGCGCGCAAGCACCTGGCCGGACACGCCCTCGCCGCTGGAGCTTCTGGAGCGGGCCGACACCGCCCCGCGGTAGCGCGCCGTGGCCGCGCCCACCCGGGGGGCGCGCACCGGCAAGCTCGAACTGGCCGACATCGTTCGTCGGCACGGCGCGGCGTTTCGCGCCGCGCATCGGCTGTGCGGTGCGCAACTGCGGGCGCTGCGCGCCATCGAGCGCTGCCGCACGGCGGCCCTCGGCGGCGAGCTTCGCCAGTGCGACGCGTGCGGAGAGCGGCGCTACGTCTATCACTCCTGTGGCAACCGGCACTGCCCCAAGTGCCAGCGGCTGGCGAAGGAGCGTTGGCTCGCCGATCGGCGCGCCGAGCTCCTCCCGGTGCCCTACTACCACCTCGTCTTCACGCTGCCGCACGAGCTGAACGCGCTCGGGCAAGGCAACCCCCGCACGCTCTACGCGATGCTCTTCGCCGCGGCCGCCCAGACACTGCTCGAGTTCGGCCGCAACCCGCGCTGGCTCGGCGGCGAGATCGCCGCAACGCTGGTGCTCCACACCTGGGGCCAGACCCTCACCCAGCACCTGCACGTGCACGCGCTGGTGAGCGCCGGGGCACTCTCCGACGAGGGCGCCTGGATCCGGGCGCGGCGCGGGTTCCTGTTCCCGGTGAAGGCGCTCTCGCAGGTGTTTCGCGGCAAGTTCCTCGCCGCCCTCGGCGAGGCGTTCGCCTGCGGCGGCTTTGCGCTCTCGGGCAGCACCGCGGCGCTGGGCGAGCCGCGCGCGCAGCGCGCGCTGCTCGCCGCAGCTGCGCGCGATGCCTTGGGTCGTCTACGCCAAGCGCCCCCTTGCCGGCCCCGAGCAGGTGCTCGACTACCTCGGCCGCTACACCCATCGCGTGGCGATCTCCAACGAGCGGCTCGTCTCGGCGAGCGCGAGCACCGTGCGCTTCCGCTACAAAGACTACGCCCACGGCGAGCGCCGCAAGACGATGCGCCTCGAGCCGCTCGAATTCCTGCGCCGCTTCGCGCTGCACGTGCTCCCGCGCGGCTTCATGCGCATCCGCCACTACGGCCTGCTCGCCAACCGCAACAAGCGCGCGCTGCTTGCGCGCGCACGCGCCGCGCTACAGGCCCCCGCGCCCGCGAGCACCGCCGCGCCGCCAGAATCGGTCCCCGCCTTCTGGCAGCGCATCGCCGGCCTCGACATCACGCGCTGCCCGCATTGCCACCGCGGCACGCTTCGCCTCGTGGCCGTGCTCGCGCCGCAACCCCGTCCGCCGCCGTGATCGCGCTCGCCTCCCCAGCCCCAAGCTCGATCGCCCCCGAGCCGTGCACGCCCGCTCGGCGTCGTTCGCTCGCCACTACCCCTCGCGTTGACCCCCCAAAAGCCCTCTGCCATAGTGCGCTCATCACCCGCCGCGCCTCGCAGCGCCCCTCGCCTCGTCCATGCACGCCACGCCGCGCACCTCGCCGCACCCGCGGCCCGATTCAATTCCCAAGCACAACCGCTCGCGCGTTGAATCCAGCGGTTCAGTTCAACTGACCGTATCCGCCATGCTGCCGCACGACGGATACGATCCTGTTCGTTGGGCGTCAGAGCCGGGGCGCGTCATCTGTGCGTACATGTGGCGTGACGTGTTGAACTTGTTCAAGTCTGGTATTGCCTCCGGCCGCATACGAGTTTGTCTCCCGGAGAAACTGTCGTCCGAGACCTAGGGAGAAAGGATGAATCCCATAGTTCACGCATGTAAGAGCATTTTCGCGGTTCTCGCGATGGCTCTTCTGCTTGGCGCATGTGCCACGGTCAATTGGGATTACCCGCGCTTGCCGTCAAAGGCGTTCGCACATCCTGAGACCACTGTCGTTGGCGCGCTTTTTGGGGAAGCGGCTGACAAACATGCGGGCTTATCCGGGTTCTCCCTTGTTCAACATGGGGAGAACGCTTTTCTTGCCCGGCTTGCCATGATCGACTTGGCAGAAAAGACACTGGATGCGCAGTATTACATCTGGAGTTCAGACACCACCGGCCGGATCTTAGCCGGCCGGCTGATTCGCGCCGCCGATCGCGGCGTACGCGTGCGGATCTTGATCGACGACCATTATCAAACGGAGGACAAAGACTCCGTGCTTGCGGGGTTGGACGGCCATCCCAATATCGAGGTACGTCTCTTTAATCCCATAACGAGCCGGTTTTGGCGCACATTGAGTTTCTTAGCTGATTTTCGCCGCGTCAACCACCGGATGCACAACAAGCTACTCGTGATGGACAACGCTGTGGGAATCGTAGGGGGACGCAACATCGGCGATACCTACTTTGGTGTTCAAAAGGACTATAACTATCGCGACCTCGATGTTCTGATGACCGGTCCAATCGTCCGCGAGTTGTCGGCGAGCTTCGACATGTTCTGGAACAACGATTGGGCGATCCCTGTCGGCGCGACGGTAAGAGAACTCCCGAGCGAAAAAGACCGGGAGGCCATGCTGAAACGGTTAGAGGAAAGCGTCAGCGCCACTGGCTACCCGTATGTGATCTACCAAAATCTTGATGAACTGCAGACACGGCTGGTCCAGATTAGGGATAACTTTATCTGGGCACCGGGCCACGTTCTGGTTGAGCATCCTTCCCGGGCCGCCGTCGGCCCCGAGCGCGGTGTCATCCATCACGCGCTGAGCCAACGGGTGAGCGAAGTGGAGCGCGAAATACTGATCGAGTCGCCGTATTTCGTTCTACCCGACCGGGTTATCGAAAGAGTGGGGCAACTTACCGCGCGAGGCATCAAGGTGCGAGCAATGACCAATTCTGCTGCCTGTAGTGACGTCATGGCCGCGCAAGCCGGCTATGCAAATACCCGCGTGAAGCTGCTCAAGGCTGGCGTCGAGCTTTACGAGCTTCGTCCGGATACCAACATGAAAAGGCGTTGGTCGGTTCTGTCGGGAAGATCGAGAGCGGCCATGCATAACAAGTTTATCGTGTTCGACCGCAAATCCGTGTTCATCGGCAGTTTCAACCTCGACCCAAGATCGTCGACCCTCAACACCGAGATTGGTGTGATGATCGACAGTCCGGAGATTGCCAGTGAAGCGGCCAAGATTATGGATGAAGGAGTTTTACCGGGCAGTGCCTATCACGTAACACTCGACAATGATGGCAGGCTGGTGTGGACCGCTGAAAATGACGGGAAGCTCGTACAGTACGACACAGACCCGGAGACCAGCGTATGGTACAGGTTGCTTCTCGGCTTCGTCGGCACGCTGCCGATTGAAGACCAGTTGTAGACCACTCGCGACAAATCCAAGGCGTCACTGTATACGAACTTCCTGCCGCCTAAGCGCTAGGAGGAAAGCGGTCCCGTTCAGAGCGCGCGGTGGACGCGGTTGAGGTTGAAACAGCTGCGGCAGGCGCAGGCCTTACTTGAACGGGCGAACCGCGAACGTGGACGGTTCAGAGGCGCGCGATACGCTGGACGCGTCGCCAGAAGCATGATCAGATCGCGATGGAAGTCGTCGCGTACGTGGCCAGCGGGACTGCGTAAATCAGGGGTGCTACCGCTATTTGGCATGATGCAGTGGAACCGACCGGCGACAGCGGCCCGCCGTTCGGCGACCGCTTTTGACTGTCTCCTTTCGGAACACGTGGCCGACCGCTTCGGGTCGACAGTGACAGTTCGCTGGCTTCGAATGCAGCCGTTGGGCGGTCAACGTTGCGGGCAGGTGGCTGCCGCCTGCTCGACGACTGGCGAGCGTCAAGTTTCAGGGTAAACCGGCCCTCCGCCCTAGAAACTCTCACCGCCGCTTTAGGCAATTGCTGTCATTCGCCAGGCCGAACTCGAACGTCGGCTGCCAGTCTGAAGCGGTAGTAGCGTCGGGCATCTCAACCGACAGCTCATGGCCGGGTTGCGTGAGTTCGCAACTAAGCCCGTAAGCTGCCCTTCGCGGCAAGAGGCTGATTCTTCCAAAACCCGCTTTCGGCGAACATAGGGAACCGCGGCTGTCGGCCCATAACCGGTCGGCCGAGATAGAGGTGGCCCCATCCGTTTAGACAGTTCCCGGGGATTGGATAAGTGGACTCTCTGCGGTTAACGATGCGATACGGCAGAGTTGTCCACGGCGGCGGTCGGCGCTTGCGACGAACCGACCGACGCGGTGGGCAACTCGGCGCACCTCGACTCATCTTATGCGGCCATCGCCGGTGCCGGCAGCGTGGTGAAGTAGTGCTCGTCGGGCGTGGCGTCATCCAGAGCTGGAATGCGGCTCGCGCGTGTTGTACCAGTCGATGTAGTCGGCGATGTCGACGCGCGCGGCGCTGACGCTGTCGTAGGCCTTGAGGTACACGCTCTCGTACTTCACGCTGCGCCACAGCCGCTCGACGAAGACGTTGTCGCGCCAGGCACCCTGGCCGTCCATGCTGATGCTCGCATGCCCTGCGGCCAGCACGACGTCGGTGAACTCGGTCGCGGTGAACTGGCTGCCCTGGTCGGTGTTGACAGATCTCGGCGTGCCGTAGCGCGCGAAGGCCTCCTCGAGGACCTCGCGCGCAGAAGCAGGCCTCCAGCGTGATCGCCACCCGGTGCGCCAGCACCCGGCGGCTGGCCACAGTCCACCACGGCCGTCAGGTACACGAAGCCGCGCGCCATCGGGATGTAGGTGATGTCCAGCGCCCAGACCTGGTTGGCCCGGTCGATCGCCAGCTTGCGCAGCAGGTACGGGTAGATCTTGTGGCCCGGGTCGCGTTTGCTCGTGTCGGGCTGCGGCACCAGCGCCTCGATGCCCATGCGCTGCATGAGCGTGCCGATGTGCCGGCGCCCGACCTGAATGCCTTCGCGCTGCAGCTTGTCGCGCAGCATGCGTGCGCCCATGAAGGGGTACTCCAGGTGCAGCTCGTCGATGCGGCGCATCAGCGCCAGATCGGCCGCCGGATCGGCCGCGGCATGTAGTACACCGCGCCGCGGCTCATGCCCAGCAGCTGCGCCTGGCGCGTGATGGGCAGCGCGTGGTCTCGGTCGATCATCGCTTTGCGCTCAGCAATCCCGCCTTGGTGAGCGCGCCTTCCAAAAAATCATTCTCCAGCGCCAGCTGGCCGATCTTGGCGTGCAGCGGCGCCAGGTCCACCGGCGGCGCCGCCGCCGCCGCCGCCGAAGACGTCCGCCGCGCGCTCAAGCAACTGCCTCTTCCACTCGGTGACCTGGTTGGGATGCACCTCGAACTGCTTGGCCAGCTCGGCCATCGTCTTGTCGCCGCGCAAGGCGGCCAACGCCACCTTCGCCTTGAACGCCGCTGAGTGGTTGCGGCGGGGTCTTCTGCTCATGTTTCTTCTTGCTTTCCCGGGTGTCGGGCCCGACCGGCGTTCTCGCAGAGTGTCCACTTATCGCGCTGTCCTGATTTCCGGGGCCACCTCTCATCGCCTATGCCAAGGCCAACCCGGGCAAGATCAACATGGCGTCTGCTGGTAATGCTCACCCACACCATGTCGCCGGAGAGTTGTTCAAGATGATGGCCGGCGTCGACATGGTCCACGTTCCTTACCGCGGCGAGGGGGTCTGCACCGCCGGATCTGATCAACGGGCAAGTGCAAGTGATGTTCGGCGCCATGCCTGCGTCACTTGAATACATCAGAGCTGGGCAAGCTGCGCCCGCTGGCGGTGACGAGCGCGACGCGCCAGGAGGCCCTGCCGGGTGTCCCGACCGTGGGCGAATTTCTGCCGGGCTATGAGGCGAGAGGCTGGTATGGCGTCGTCGTGCCCAAAACCACGCCAATAGAGATCGTCGAGAAACTCAACAAGAGATCAATGCCGCTCTCGCCGATCCCGACGTGAAGAAGCGCCTGGACCGACCTGGGATGCGTGGTGTTCGCGGGTTCGCCCGCCGACTTTGGAAAGTTCATCGCCGACTAAACCGAGAAATGGGGCAAGGTGATCAAGTTTGCCGGCATCAAGCCGGAATGATCGAGTAGTCCCACGGCGATATTCGATAATATCCGTACTGCGAATCTCAGCACCACCATGACTGCTTCGGGTCGGTTTGCGACTGTGACCGACCGTCACTGACCGGCCAAAAAGTGTCGCTCGCCATCGCGCCCATAAAGCGGACAGTCAAACTACATGATCGGCGCAAAGCGCAAAGATCCTAAGAAGGACTGCTCAAGCGAGACCGGAGTAAAACGAAATTTCCAACCCTCTCACAAAGGAGTTCGGAATGACCTCACCCGAGACAGACCTTTACGAGACACCTCTCATTGTCGTTTGCTAGTCTAGATAAGTCTGGCCAGACCTAGGGGGGAGTTAGCTACGTGACAGCGAATGGGCATCTTGTAGTGACCGTTCACGGCATCCGAACATATGGCCAATGGCAGTCGAGATTGAAAGACCTCCTTGAGCAGGCCGAGCCGGGGATCACGGTACGAAACGCGAAGTACGGCTATTTTTCTATCCTAGCTTTTGTTGTCCCATTTACTCGATGGCTCGTAACC
>CAWGCC010000037.1:0-204109 GCA_963820965.1 uncultured beta proteobacterium
TAGGCGGTGCGGGAGGCCGCGCGCCATCCTGGCTACGTCGTGATGGCGCTCGCGTTCTTCGTCTGCGGGCTGCAGCTTGTGCTCCTGACCACGCACCTGCTGACCTATCTCGAGATTTGCGGCCTGGACCCGTCGGTGGGCGCGAACGCCTTGGCGCTGATCGGGCTGTTCAACGTGGCCGGGTCCTATCTGTTCGGCTGGCTCGGTGGGCGCCATTCCAAGCGCGCGCTGCTCGGCGGGATCTACATCCTGCGCTCGCTCTTCATCGCCGCGTACTTCCTGGTGCCGCCGTCGCCGGCCTCGACGCTGGTGTTCGCCGCGGCTATGGGAACGTTGTGGCTCGGCGTCGTGCCGCTCGTCAACGGGCTGGTGGTGCATCTGTTCGGCTTGCGGTACATGGCGACGCTGTCAGGGATCGCGTTCTTCAGCCATCAGGTCGGCTCGTTCATCGGCGCGTGGGGTGGGGGGCTGATCTACAGCATGCTCGGCTCGTACGACGCCGCGTGGCAATGGGCGGCGGGGATCGGAATGCTGGCCGGCATCGCGCAGATGACGATGAACACGCAGCGCGCGTCGAGCGCGAGCAGGGGCTGGCGTTGCGTCCGGCGACGCAGGCGCGCGGCTAGGCCGCCGGCAAGCGATCCGCATCGAAGGATTCGCCGCTCTACTCCCTGAAGGTCTGGAGCTGCTCGAGGTCGAGGATGGTGATGCCGACGCGCTCGACCCGCAGCATGCCGAGCCGCTCCAAGTGCTTGAGCGCCTCGTTGGTCCGCTGGCGCGAGAGCCCGCTCAGCTCGGCGACCTCGTCCTGCGAGATCAGGAGCGTCCGCTCGGTGCCCGGGGACAGGATCGGATTGAACATCGACGCGAGCGAGAGCGCGACCCGCGCGTTCGGCTCGAGCAGCCGGTCGCGGCTCGCGAGACCGATGAACTGCTGCAGGCGCTCGTTCATCGTGCTGATGATGAAGCGGTTGAAGCCGATGTTCTCGTCGAGGAGCGACATGAAGAGCTTGCGCGGCACGAACGCGAGCTCGGTGTTGCGCAGCGCCACGCCATCGTACTGGCGGGGGACATGCTTGATCACCGACCCCTCGCCGAACCACGCGCCGGTCCCGACAGCGACGAACGTGGTGGCGCGGCCGTCCCGGCCGATCGTCGTCATCTTGCCGAGGCCGTCGACCACGCCCAGCCAGTGGTCGACCGGCTCGCCGCAGTGGAAGAGGTGCCTGCCCTTCGGGTAGATGCGAGAGAAGGTCTCGGTGTCGACGCGGCGGCGCTGCTCCGGGGTCAGTGCCTGCGTCCATGCGGCCGCGGCGAGCATCTGGGCCAGTTTCGACATTGGCATCGGGCGGGGCAGAAAGAAACGTGGGGTCGGATGGGGTTAGGCCCTACTTTGCGGTCGCAATGATACGGCACGCCTTGCGACGCCACGTTCACCGAGGGACGAATCACCTGCTTGCCGGAGGGCCTCGCCGAGCGATTTCCCTGCTATGCCGCCAAGCAGCGATCGAGCTACCTCGGGTTGCTGGTGGTCGACCCGGCAGACGGGCGGGTCATCGGACACGTCGCGGTGTGGCACCGCGGGCGGCTCCAGTCGGCGGACATCCTCGCTCATCCGATGTTCCGCATCCTCGCGTCGCGAATCGGCGCGGAGCTGCGCCGCAAGCGCGCGGACGACACGATGTTGCTCGTCGCCGCCGTCGACAACGATGAGTACGACCTCGCCGGCACGCCCTGCGAACTCACCATACGCGAGCGGCGCAGGACGTTCATCGGCGAGCGGCTCAAAACGATCTTCGCCTGCTGCGCCGGCGACCAGGTGTGCTACGCAAATACGGTTGCCTTGCAAACGCGTATCGACGCATCAGCGTCACGTGTCGGTCACGGCAAACTTCTCGGCCGCCAGCGGCTTGAGCTCGTGGATCTTGGCGAGATCCTGCAGGTCGCGACGGCCGCCTTCTCCATAGCCCGTCGTCTCCGTCAGGAAGCCGATCTTCGTGGTGCCGCTCCTCTTCGCGTAGGCCATCAGCGCCGCGGCCTGTGCGCGGTCGTACATGGACGGGCGGAAGAAGTAGTTATCCGCGTCGCTCGTCAGCGGCTTGGTGATGTCCGTTGCCTGGGCATTGGATTGCATCGAAATAATCTTCTTTTCGTTCGGAATGCGTTTCCACGCCATCGCATTGCCCGAGTTGGTGGGGCCGAGCACCGCCACGACCTTCTCGTTGTCGATCAACTCCAGCATGTTCTGAATCGACTTCCCGGGCTGTCCGAGGTCATCGCGCACCACGAGGGTGAGCTTGCGACCCAGCACACCACCGGCAGCATTGATGTCGTCGATTGCGGCCTGGATGCCGAGCACGGCCGCGCGGCCACTCTGCGCCGCGGGCGACGCAGACAGATCACCGTTGTAGGCGAGCTTGATGTCTTGGGCATGGGCCAGGCTGGCCGCCAGCAGCGTGGCGGTTACCGCGGCACGCCGGATGACTGGAGAAAGACTCATGATGTCTCCTTTGGTAGGGGAATCTCTAACTCGTCTCGGGCAGGTCGAAGGTGCTCCCTCGGCTGTCGCACGCTCCGCGTGCGATCTGGGTCGCCCCGAGAGAAGTCCGGTCGCACAGTCGGGGGCACGCAGCCATGCAACGGGCGGTACTCACCCGTCCGGCTTGTCCACCTCATTGCCTGCAACGAGGCCATGCTTGTCTCCAGCGTGTGCGCTTGGTCCGATACCTAACCAATGTACAAACACCGGCCTCGCAACAAAAAATACTGTTTGAAGAGAGCAGCCATCACGGAAAGTGATGGAGCTTGCTTCGTTAGCCGGCCAGTGCCTGGTCGACCCTCGTGCTGTTAGCGTTGAGCTTCAGCAGGCTCGCGCCATGGCCATGGACCGCTGAGGACGGGCGCATCCGAGCGGAAGGTGCGGGACGGGGCAATGCGGGTAGCGGCGGGGCGACGCCGCGTCCAGCCTGAGCGCTTCGAGGAGCTACGCGACGCACGCGCGTCGTCCCCGCTGAGAACCTATTCCTACGGCGCCAACTCGCTATGTACGTGGAGCGCGGCGTGAAACCGCGCCGGCCGGATCTGACGACCCGAATGAGTCTCGCCCTGGTATTCAGGCTGTTCGACTGGCGTGCGTCATTGATCGTGTACGCCCGAGGCTCTGATTCGGTGGCATCGCGCAGGCTTTCGGCTGCTGTGGCGCTTGAAGTCGCGCCCGGGCCGACCCGCAATCCCGGTGGAACGGCGTCAGCTGATCCGACGAGAATCCGCTCTGGGTGAGGAGAGCTGCGGCTCAAGCTCGGCTTGCGCATCTCGCCGCGCACCGTTGCGAAGTAGCTGCCAAAGTCCCCGCTGGGCAAGCCAGTCGCTCTTCCGCCCTTGTCCACCGTCAAAGCGATTCCTCGCACAGTGTCCTGGTTCAGGCTGACTCGCGGGTCAGCTGCGCGGAAAGAGGTGCCCGATGTTTCGCGTGGGCACTGGCAGCTGCCGCTCCTCCAGGTGCTTGAGGATGCGCCGCTCGTGCTGGGTGTCCCAGCCGGCCCAGTTCTCATCCCAGCAGGCGAGGCACACGCTGAACCCGTAGCGCGGCACGTCCTTGACAGTGGGATGACGCTGGCAGATGAAGCACAGTTGGTCGGACATGACGACGAGGACGCGATGAAGCGACGGCCGTCAGTATGCCAATTGTGCCCCTGCTGCGCAGATCCGCCCCGACGATCGCGGCCGAGCTGGCGCCCACGGGATCGTGTCCGCGTAGCGCGTTTCCGCGACCGACGCGTTGAGCGCCGCGGTCGTCCTTGGCGTGGACGTATACGATCATGTAGGGTCCCTGATACCTCGTCGGAAAAGTGGCAGAACGGTGAACGTGAAAAACGATGTTTCGCGGGCTGCGTCACCCCGACGCCCTCGAGTGTCATCTCCCGTCTCCCTCTTCGATCACTGCATCGGGCTCTCCGGCTCGTCCTCGAGCCCATCGGTGACCGTCGCGAGCACACCGACGAGGGCCTCTGTCCCGTCCCGGAGCAGCTCGAGCTCCTTCGCGCTGATCTCCGTGATCTTGAGGAGCTCGAAGAGGTTCGGCAGCGGCAGCTCGCCGTACGTCCGAGCGTAGTGTGCCGACTGCAGCGCGAGGATCCGCGCCACGGTGGAGAGCTGCTCCTTCGTCGCCTTCTCGAGCAACTCGTCGGCGATCTGCCAGTACGCCTTGAACTCGGCGAACGATGCGGTCCTTCGTCATCGCGAGGTCCTCCTCGCGCCGATTCTAGTCTCCGCGACCTCACATCAACTCGCACCGGACCTCGTCCCGGGGAACGGAGCACGGCGGCGACACGCTCATTTTCGGGCCGTGCGCGCTCTTCTTCTTTCCTGCGCGAGGTGACCGCCTCCAGCCGGGCATGCGCCTCGCGCTTGCCCAAGGCCGCGGACCGCGGCGAGCGAGGCCCGCTGCGCCGCGCGAGGCGTCGACGTTTCTCCCTCCCAGCTGTAGATGGTCTGAGCGCTCACGCCCGACCAGCCGACCGTATTCGTCGGCGGAGAGGCCGAGACGGGCACGGTGGGAGCGGAGACCCTTCGGCACGAATCGCGTCTGCGTCACTTCCGTCGCCGTCGGTGCCTCGGATCCGCGCTCGAGCGATTCGTGTCTGCAGAACCGATACCTGTCGTACGAGGCTGCTGATCTGCCGCCTCAGCGCGGCGATATGGCGCCGGTACTGCACCGAGGCCTTCTTCATCCCGGCAAGCTGCCGGCGTACCTCCTTCCGCGAGAGCCTCGTGATCTCTTCCTTGAGTAGTGCTGCAACATTGGGCATGCCTGCTCCGGACTCCTTGCGAGTGACGGGGATCGGGACGGGGACGAGCGGCCGCGCCGCTGTTTGGTATGGACAGGATAGCCGATGTCGCGGCGCGTGTGGTGACGCGCCGCAGCGTCACGCGATTCGCACCGCGTGAGAACGTACGGGACAGCGTCGTGATGACCGCCGTCCCGTCGTTCGCTCTTGCTACGCCTCGACGCCCAGCAACTTCCAGTCGCTCGCCGGGCGACTCCACCAGCCGTCCGCCGAGCGCCTCGAGCTCGGTGGCCCGATCGTAGTCGGCGACCTGCTGCGAGAAGTGCGTCACCGCGTTCACCAGGCCGAAGCCGGACAGGTCTCCGCCCTCGATCAGGCTGCGCAGAACCCCCGCCCGCTCGGTCTCGGTGAGTCCGTGGCGCTGGCCGAGCACCTCGACTGGCCTGGACCGGGTCCCCGGCGAGCGGGATCTCCTTCGTGCGGCGCAGCTTCTCGCCGACGAGTCGCAGCGTCGACTCGGAGACCGCCAGTCTCGACGACGTCGCGGACCCTCAGGAAGAAGGCCCGGTCATCGGCCTGCAGCGTATCGTCCTTGAAGACGATGCCCGATGGCGGCTCGGCATCCAGCGAACGCCCGACATGCGTCTTGCGAAGCATCCGGTCGGACGCGATCAGCCCGTTACTGCACACCAGCCGGAAAGCCAGCGGCTGGACCGACAGCATCCCGCAGCCGACCTCCGAGTTGCTCACGACGACGCCGGCCTGCACGACATCGCCCGGGGCGACCTCGAACGCGATGCGCGGCGTGATCACCTTCAGGTACAGCCGCGTCTCGGTGAGCTCGACCGACTCCAGCCGCGCATCGGGCAGGCGCTGCAGCGTCGGCAGCACGTGCTCGAGGAGGTCGTAGTTGTCGAGGCGGCGATAGCGCTCCGACAGCACCGCCCGCACCTTGCCGTCGAGGGTCCTGAGCAGTTGACGCTCGCCCTCCTCCCGCTCCAGCCACGCGTTCACGTTGCGGTCGAGAAGCTCCGGCTGCTCGGTCCGCATGCGCTCGAAGTACGCGTACGGGATCTTCAGCTTCTCCGCGAGCTGCCGGCGGGCAAGCGGCGTGATGCCGTACCGCTGCACGCCGGCGGGCTCCTCGACCTCCAGGGCGCACTCGCCGTCCTCCGCCGTGCGGTGATGCGTGCGCGGCAGGGGCACCAGCAGGTCCTTCTTCGTGCCGAGCTGACGCTCGAGCTCTCGTGCAAGTTCAACAAGCGAACGACCGCTAAGGCTCGTCGTTGCGGGGACCCCCGGCGGTCGCAGCGGCTATACGCCTCGGGACCACACGGTGGTCGCACCTCTCCTGTGCTCCTGGTCGGCGGCGTCCCAGACGTGGCTGAAGAGGTACACGCTCTTCAGCGTCGCGATCATGGCTTCGCGCAAGCCCGTGAGCTGCTGCAGGCGCCCCATGTCGGCGAGATCCGTGCACGGCAGCACGACCGAGAGCGCGATGCGGACGTGGCGCAGCTGGTAGGGGCGGCTTGCGAAGGGCGCACCCCGGGCGCCCGCGCGGTAGTACGCCGCGCGCCGCGCGGCGAACTTGCGGAAGAGCCCGGTCTCCGGGCGCAATGCTTCGTAGGCGGCGAGGTGCTCCTCGATCTGGTTCATGCCGAAGAGCGAGACCTGCAGGCCCGTGCCCTTCGGGCACGCCGTGAAGAGCGACCCGAGGATCGCCGCCATCTGCTCGGTCGCCCCGGTCTGCGGGCAGAGCTCCAGCACGAAGCCGATGCCGTCGACGCTGCCCGGGCGCGCGCCTTCGAGATAGAAGGCCGCCTGCGATTCGCGCCAGCTGGTGTAGGGCAGCTGCTCGGCGAACGCGTTGGCCGTCCGCGCGCGTCCCGCGCGCGTGAGCGCTTCGGGCACCTGCTGGACGAGACCGTGGTTCGCACCGAGGAACGCGCGAGCGGTGCGCGCGAGCTCGAAGGGGCGCTCGAGCCAGCCCATGTCACTGCCCGCCGAACCGCGCGCCGCCGGCGCCGGATATGAACGGCGTGGTCTCCGGGGGCTTCGCGGCCTGAGGTGTCTCGCCGTCGATCTCGGTGCCGCGCCTTGCGTCGGTCGGCGCCGCGGACGGTGCCGCAGGGGTCACGGCACGGATCGGCGCGAAGCGGTCCTGGATGGCGCGACGGGTGTGCTCGATCTGCCATCTGCCGCGATCGACCGTGACGTAGATGTGCGTCTGGTCGCGAAGATCCCCTTCGCTGTCCTCATAGGGAGCGAGCCAGATCCGCAGCACGCGCGGGGCGCTGCGGAGCGGCGTGCCGCTCGTGAGCGGTGGACGCTGGACGGTAGGCCCGCCATCGGTCGCGGCGTTCGTGGGTGTCGGACGTGGCGCCCCCAGCGGCGTGTCGGTGTTCGGAGCGAGTCGCGGCGCGGCGGGCAGCTGCCCCGGAAGCGCGTTGTGACGGCTGGTCTCATAGACACCCGAGACCGACATGCAGGTGACTCCGTCGGGAGCCTTGCAGGCGAAGCTCGTTTTCGCGTCAAGGCCTGACGCCGAGCACCCCGCGAGCACGGCGGCCGCACCAAGCGCAAGGACCGCAGCGCGGGCGCTCACGGCCTCGCCCCCACGTGCTGCGGCCCGCCCGCGCGGAGCCATGCGTCCAGCTCCGCCGCCGATTGCGCCCCGACCGTGCGACGTCCGTCGCCCGCGAAGAGGGTCGGCGTACCGAGGATGCGGAGGGTCGAAGCCAGCGCGACGATGCGGTCGATGGGGTGTGTGCACGGCGCGGATGCCGGGACAACCCCGCGCGCCATCAGGTCCGACCACGCTTTCGCGCGGTCGGGTGCGCACCAGACGGCGAGCGCCTTCTCGCGGGCGCCGGGGTGCAGGGCCTCCACCGGATACATGAAGGTGTAGACCGTGATGTCATCGAGTGCGGCGAGGGACTGTTCGAGCGCCCGGCAGTGCGGGCAGTCGGGGTCGGAGAAGACGGCAAGGATGCGACGGCCTGTGCCCGCGGACCGTCTTGATGGCAGCGTCCAGCGGCAACGCGCCGAAGTCGATCGCCGAGAGATGCTCGATACGCTCGGCGGTGAGGTCGCGCTGGCTCTCGCATGTCAAAGAGCCTTCCGAACAGGAAATACCGCCCCGACGCGTCGACGTAGGCGACGTTCGTCCCCATGACGACCTCGCTCAGGCCCGGCACGGGACTCGCCGCGACGGCGTCAAACGCGGTGCCCGGGTAAAGGTGCTTGAGCGTGGCGGAGAGTCCGCCTGCCGATTGCGCGAGCGCGACGGCTGCCGTCGCCGCCCACAGGCCTGCGACATGGAAAAGACTTCTCGCGATATTCGCGATATGCACGGTCACCTCCGGTTGGTTGCGAAGTACTCGCGCCCGCCGGCGGGGTCGCGCGAGCGCGCGTTCGCGTCGCCGTCGGCGGCCGTCACGACGTTCACGCCGCGGGTCACGATGACCTCGACGACCTGCCCGGCGTCCACCTCGACGACCGGGTAGATCTTGTCGGCGAGCGAGATGTAGTACTGGACGAGGCGATCGAGGCCGCGTGCGAGCCCCTGACCGATCCCGGCCTGGAGCGCCTTGGACGGGTCGACCGTCTGCGTCGCGCCGAGCGGCGAGACCGATTGCACGATGGCACCCGAGGTGAGTGCCGTGCCGAGGCCCGAGACGAGTCCCGCCACGAGGGCGTTCGCGAGCACCTGGCCGGTCTTGGAGACGAGCCGCCCGCGCACGCCCGCCTTGCCATCGGGGCCGACGAGCACGCCCTTGAGGGGCGTGTCGAGCGCCTCGCCTCCCTCACGGACGCAGGCGAGGGATTCGGTGCGGACGTACGCACGCTCGGACGAGAGATCGCCGTAGCCGCTGCCGAGGATGAAGCAGTCCTTGACGTCCGAGCGGAAGCTGTTCGGGAGCTGGGCGTGGTCGAGCACGCGCAGCAGCACCGGGTGCGGATTGTTCTGCGCCTGACCACCCGTCGGCGCATCGAGTCCGCTCAGGAGCACTGCACGCATGAAAGCCGTCGAGGGCAGGTAGGTCTCCGCAGTGCGCGCGGTGCGCGGCGCGGACGACGGGTTCGCCGCCGTGCCGCCGAGCGGTGCGCCGCGCGCGGTGGGTCCACGGTCGGGCAACGCGCCTTGGCCGGCATCCGTGAGCACGACCTTGAAGATGCCCGACGTGCGCGCGAGCGCTCCGGGCGGTCCCGGCGGCGCGCCGGCGGGCATGCCAGTCAGGCCCGGCGGTGGCGGGGGCGCTGCGAGCACCGGGACGCGCGGCGGCGGCGGCACCACCGGGAGTTCCGGCGGCTTGGGTGCCGTGGGAACGCCTGGCGGCGGCGCAAGGGTTCCGAGCGCTGCTTCCCGCTCGGCGCGCTGCTTCTCACCGAGGCGCTCCTGGTCGCGCTCGCGCCGGATCCGCTTCAGGTCATCGGTCACCTGGGCGAGCTGGCGCCGGATCTCCTCGATCGCCGCGCCTTCGAGGCCGCGCCACGCATCGCGCGGATCGACCCCGGCGCCCGGCGTCGTGACGGGCACGGTCCTCGCGCTCGTCGGGGCCGGAAGGAGACCCGCGGGCTTGCGGTACTCGTAGAGGCGCGCACCGACGACCGCGATCGCGAGCACCGCGGCGAGGAGCCCGACGGCGAGGAGGATCTGCCGCCGGCGCACGGTGCGGTCCGGGGCGCTCGCGGCCGGCGTCATTCGTTGGCCTCGCGCTCGCGCACCACGTAGACGAGCGTCGACTCGCCGGGCGCAAGCTCGAGCTGCTCGAAGGCGATGCCGAGCACGCCGGGCTTGAAGAGCTCGGCCTCGGCGATGCGCATCGGTGCCGGGCTGATGTTCGTCAGCTGGTACCGGTCGCCGACGATCCGGCGTCCGACGTAGCTCCGCTCCAGGAAAAACCGCGCCTCGCGCCAGAGCGCGACCTCGCGGCCCACCTCGCGCAGGTCCAGGTCGGGGACGATCTCGCCGGTGGCGAGCGCGACGACCATGGCCTTGACGACTTTCTCGTGGGCGCCGGAGCGTTCGAGCGCGCTCGTCTCGCTCGCTGCGCGCTGGGTGCGATCGCGCAGCACGAGCGTGTCGGCGGGCATGTCTACCGGTTGCAGCACCAGCGCGTAGGTCCGTCCGGAGTCCGCGGTGACGAAGACATTCACCGGCCGCGTCGTATCCACCGGACGGAGGTAGACCGAGCCGGTGTGGTCGTCCTTCTCGAGGAGGAGCTGGCCTTCGAGTCCGGTTACGGCGCGCACGCGCGCCCGGTCGACCGTGATGCGGGTGAGCTCGCGCGCCGAGATCTTGGCGAGGATGGTCTCGCCTTCGATCGCCTCGACGATCTGCAGCGCCCGCGCCGCATCGGGCGCGCCGATCGCGAGGCTAAGCATGAGGCTCGCCCGCACGGCGAGCGCCCAGGGGGTCCGCATCGGAGGTCTCGACGATCGAGGTGACATAGAGCCGTCCACCGGAGAGGCTGAATGTGAAAAGGAAGACCTTGGGTGCTTCCGCGACGCGCTTGTCGTTGATGTAAGTCGAGAGCACGCCGTGCAGAGCGACGCGGAGGGCCTTGGGATCGTGGGTGACGGCCCGCACACCGAAGAGCGTCGTCGCGTTGTCCGCGCGCAGGCGCTTCGCGGTCGCCTCGCCCTGCTGACGCAGCGCCCCGTAAAGCGCGGGGGCGGCGTGATTGAGGAGGATCCGCGTGTTGTAGTCCGCGTTCGACGGCGTGACGTTGTAGACGAGCTGGGCGACGAAGAGGGCCATCTGCTCGAGGTACTCGGGCGCGACGGCCGCATCCTCCACCCAGAAGCTCTTGCTCACGACCGGCGGGACAACCACCGTGCGCACGTTGTTGGACCGCACGGCGAGAGCCGCCGCGAGGAGCACGGTGAGCCCGATGAAGAGCACGAGGAGCGCCTGCAGCGCGCGCCCGAACCCCGTCCGTAGCGCAACCTCGCGCGAGTACGTCTCGAGTCTCATCGGATGTACTCGCGGATGCAGGAGGGCGGCGTGCGGCGGAACCCCAGCGTGACCGGCAGGTACCAGTACATGAGGTGCAGCGCGAAGGCGCGATGGCGGCCCGACTTCGCCCGTCCGTAGGCGACGACGAGGGCGATGCCGGTCGCCGCCCCGACGAAGAGGAGGTCCACCATCATCCCCAGGATGAGCGCGAGCATGAAGAGGATCGCCTCGTCGAGGTCCCAGAAGAGGAACCGCGGCGGGTCGTCGAGGTGGCGCGGGATCGCGAGGAGGGTCTCGTTCATGCTTGCGGCTCCGCCCGCCCCTAGATGACGCCGCTGATCAGCCCGTTGATGATGCCGGGGCCGATGGCGAACACGACCGCGAAGACGAGGCCGACGAGCGCCGGAAAGGCCGTGCCGCGCGCGAAACCGATCGCGGCGCCGACGATGAACGCGGCGATTGCGAGCGCGCGCCCGAGATAGCCTTCAGCCCAGCCCTGAAGCAGCGTATGCAGGGTCTGGAACTCGACGCCGGACGTGCCGGCGGTCGAGACTCCCGCGAAGACGAGGCAGGTGAGGAGGCCGAGCCCGAGCAAGAGATCCTTGCGGGTCAGCGGAACGGACTGGCGGAACGGGGTCATCGAAATCTCCTTGAGCGATTGGGATCGGTCGCGTCCGGGCAGTCTCGTCAGTCGGGGCCGCGCACGCCGCAGCAGGCGGTGGGCATCGGCTCGGCGTCGCCACCGGGCGCGACACGCGCCAGGGGCTTCAGCAGGTCGTCTTCGATCGCGAGGCGCCGCACGCGCTCGAGCACCTCGTCGTAGAGCTCCTTGTGCGCGAGCGCGACGAAGATCATCGCGTCGGCGAGCCGGCGCTCTTCGGCGCGTCCACGGTCATTGAGGGAGAAACGGAAGCGCTGGAGCGCGCGCTTCGTCTCCTCGCGCACGAGCACGGGGCGGTAGCCCGGCTCAAGAGTGGTGTTGTGGGCCATCGCCTCGCTCTTCGGAGAGCACCGCGCGGTGCGTGAGGATCTCGATGTCGACGCGCCGGTACGGTGCGGCTTCGCGCTCGGGCAGCGGCTGCGCGACGCCGCACTGCGGGCGGCTCAGCACGGTTACTTGCGCTGGGTCCACGCCGCGCGCGGCGAGCGCTCCCATGACCGACTCGGCCCTGAGATCCGGGAGCCGGCGCTTCAGTTCGAGCGAGCGGTACGGACCGACGCATGCCGTCGAGGACGAGTCGATCGGCAAGCCCTGCGCGTGCGACTGCGGTGGCGACTATCGGTAGCGCCCCTACATTCCGCCGAGTGCCCGCGGACCCGAAGTAGACCGACCCCACGGGCTCCCGAACCCGCGCCTGCACGGTGCGAGGCGCGCGAGTTGGCTCGCCCGCTCGGGCTGCGGACGCACTTGGCACAGCGCTCGGGGGTGCCGCCATTGCGCGGGGCGTGACCGGGCTACCGTCGGCGGCGAGGGTCTTCGGGGTGGGAGGCAACTCGTCCGCAACGAGCAGGAAGGTCGAGTGGCCGCCGAGGCGCTGTTGCGCGATCCGCCAGGCGCGGGGTGACGGCGCGGCGAGATCGGTGGCCTGCATCTGCTTCCGCACTGGCTGAGACTGCCGCTCCGGGGGCCATGCATGCGGGGTCGCACACCCCGCGAGCAGTACCCACACACTCGCTGTAAGCAACGGCGGCCAGAGCCGTTGGTACCGATCGCGTGCGTGCAGCGGCTGAACCCGGCGGGCCATCAGTCGGCTCCCCCGGTTGCGAGTTCCGCCGCGCTGGCATTCGCGGCGGCGCGGACGTGACCGGTCGACACGTGGACGATGCGCCGCGCCGCACTGCTTGCGAGCTCGACGGGCCTTGTTCCGGAGAGCTCGCGAAGCGCCGCGTCGACTTTCCGGGCGTAACCCGCTCGGCGCCTTGTGCACTCGGTCGCGTCGAGGCGCACGCACGCCGCGTTGTACGCGCCGATCGCCTCCCAGGTGACGCCGTACTGCGCGAAGAGCCCCGCGAGGATCCAGGCGCCCACTGTGATGCTCGTGCACGGGTCGAAGAGGCGCTCGCGCGTGATGCCGTGCCTGGCGAGCACAGGCAGCCAGGTCGAGTTGATCTGCATGAGGCCGAGGTCGACCGAGCCGGTCCGCCCGACGTGCGCGCTGTTCACGGCACTCGGGTCGAAACCGGACTCCACCTTGGCAATCGCGGCGAGGAGCCAGGGATGGACGCCGTAACGCGCACCCGCGGCCTCCCAGCATGAGGCGCTGGCGATGCTCGTCCCGAGGAGCATCGCAATCAGCGCAAATGGCGTCCGGCGGAAACACGCCGCGGGCCGAAACAGTGCAGCCGGCGCGCTCGCTCGCGTGAATCGTGCGGAGTTGGTGAGTGTCGAGCGTCATCCGAATCAATCTCTGTTGGTGAATCGCCTTTCCGGTCACTCTAGAGGCCGCACTGCGCGCGACACCCCCGAAGAGCGGGTCGGAATTCAGCGCTTTCCGGGGGAGTAGAGCGGACGCGGCCGCTAGCGGACGCGGTGGAAGTTCGAAGCGGCGGTGCGCAGCGTCGCGGCGAATACGGCGACAAGGACGCCCCACGCGAGGGGATGGATCACGACAGGGACGAGCAGCGCGAGGACCAAGCAGGCGAGCACGGCAAGCGAGCCGTGCAGGCCGATGCCGAACAGCACGGGGCTCGCGTGTACGAACGAACGCAGCTTCACGGTCCGTATCACAGCGCCGTCGATCGTTGCGGCGAGGAGGAGCGGGAGACCGAGGGCGAACCACTCCGCGAGCGCTGCGAGGCGATAGACCGCGAGACGGGCCAGCGCTCGCACACCCTGGACATAGGGCGTCTGCAAGACCGCATCGGCGGCGGCGGCGAGTCGCACCGACAACGGATCGAGGCGTGGGGGATCTGCGGGCGTCACCTTTTGGCCGGCCTCGGATGCCCGGCCGAGCCACCCCAGTGCGCGAACGAGGATGCCGTGCTCGGCCGTTTCGCCCAGCCAGACCGAGTGCAGGCGGTCCTCGTCGCGGATCGTGGCGGCGACGGAAGCAGGCGAGACGAGCGCAGGCAGGGTCAGCCAGAGCAGGACGACGACCGCGGCGAGTACTGCCGCGACCCTCATGGTGCTGCGGTAGGCGAACGGCCGGGGACGAGGACGGGAATGCGCCCCTTGTAGAGGCAGCCGCCGGATACCGCGGCGAAGAACTGCATCGTGGGGAGCTTGCCGACCACGTCGGCAGGGATGGTGTCCTCGAGGACTTCGCGCAGCGTCGTGCCGATGCTCCCCGAGTACTCCGTGAGGTGTTCGTCGGTGTGCGTGGTGTAGGTGCCCGACAGGGAGTGGATGTAGGCCTTGCCGAGCTGTTCGACGACGTACTCCTGCGTCGGGCGATCCTTGGTCCGGAATGCAACGAGGTTATTGAAGTTGCCGAGCACCATGCGCGCCTTCGCTTCGCTCCCCAGGCGTGCGGCCAGGTCGGCGAGCGTCTGGGTGGCGCAGGTTGTCGTCACCCCGCTCCCGGCGGCCTTGTTCGCGATCTGGATGAGCGGCTCGTTGATGACCTCGGACAGCTCGTCGACGAAGAGGCTGACGCGCGGCGTGGCGATGTGCAGGTTGTAGCGGATGCCGGAGAGCGCGGCGAGGTCGGCGAGGAGGATCGAGCCGAGGGCGCTCGCCACCGCCTTGTCGGGCAGGGAGTCGAGGCAGACGTAGAAGACGAGCCGCTGCTCGACGACCTTGTCGAGGTTGAGGATCGGACGGGTGTCGTCGATATCGAGCGGGTCGGGCGAGAGTGATCGGCCGAGGCTCCCGGTCGTGAGCATCGAGAGGATCGGCAGGAGATTCGCGGTGATCTTCTGATAGTGCTCGCGCGGATGGTGGAAGACGGCGAGCTGCGCCTGGAGCGCCTCCGGGATGCGATCCCGCGACAGCACCGGCCGGACGCGTTGCTCGAAGTACGCGGCGTAGGCGACGACGTCGGGTGCAGTCGTCTTCTCGGGGCCGCGAAGCTCGCCGCGCTCCGCCCTGCGCAGGAAGGGGCCTACCTCCGTGCGCCACCGCTCCGGTAGCTCGCGCTCGAAGAGCTGCTCAAGGGAGCTCTTCAGCAACGGGTCGATCCCGCTCTCGATGTACCGGCGGATCTTCACGAGGTTCGGCCGCTCCTCGTGCTCGACAAGGCCCTGGACGACGACGTTGACGGCCTGCCAGCCGAACGCCGAGAAGCTTCCGCCCGTGTCCGGAGGCATGATCGACTGGATGCGGCTCGCGAGCTCGGTCGCCTTGCTCCAGTTGTACATCGGGTCGAAGCGGGCACTGCGCTCCGGAAACGCGGGGTGGAACTCGTAGAAGGCGGCCGAGCGGCTCGACCGTGCGCACGCGCCCAGGATCACGCGCTTGAGGTCCGGATCGTTCTTCGGGTCGACGATGATGACGGCGTCCCCGCGGCACACCGCCTGGAAGATGAGTGCGCGGAGCTTCACGGTCTTGCCGGACCGCGTTGCGCCGAGGAGGAGGAGATTCCCGTCGAGGTGCCGGCGCGGCACGCGGAGCGCTCGCTCCGTCACCTCCACACCGTGGACGAACGGAAGGCCCATCTCCTCCTCCGGCTGCGGCTCGGGCGGCAGACGGAGCACCCACCGCAGCCACCGGGGCACTTGCAGGCGCCGGAAATCGATCTTCTTCAGCTCGTAGAGCCGCTGCGAGTGCTCGGGCTGCCATTGAAATCCCCACCCGAGGAACACCGTCTCGTGCTGACCGGGTCCCCACGCCTCGAGGAGCGTCCGCTCATCCATGGTCTCGATTGCCCGACCGGAGAGCGAGGCCCGGATCCTCAGCACGCGCACCGCGGCGGCGGCGCGGAGCACCATGAACAGCGCTGCGAGCCCGCCCAGGGTGATCGAGACCCACGCGGGGTGGTCGCGAACTGCGGCGAGCGTAACGACCGTGGCACCTGCGAGCGCCCATGCGAGCGCGGCGTACCCTTCGAGGGCGGGGCGCCAGGGCATGTCGTACTTGCGCAGGAACATCGGGCTGTCGGGCGACGAAACGGTGGGCGACGCTCGCCGTTACGCGAAGAGTCTTGAGCTCAGCATCAGGCCCGGGACATCCGCGTCGCCACAGCGCTTGCGCCACACCTTTCGGGCACCTTGGAGAACCAGGAGCCTCGCATCGTGGAGAGACCGCACGACGAGGCCGGTGTCGAGGCCGCGCTGTTCCAGGAGGCCGAGCGGCACGTAGACCCCTTCGCTCGAAACTTCGATTCCCGCCGCGAGCGGCTCACCCGGAGGCGGCGAGAGAAGGGATGAGAGGGCATCGGCGACCACGGGGTTCAATGTCGACGGAACGGCGAGCCGGCGGCGCGGTGCTCGCTCCGACGCGGCTGCGTCCTCGACGAGCGCGCCGGCTTCTCCGTCCTGCAGACTGGCCTCGGCCTGTGGAGGTCGCTCGAACGCTGGCGGTTGAGAACCAGTCGACATCGCGAGATCAAGTGGCGTCTCGGCAGGTCCGGGGCCCGGCGCATGCGCGCACGGTGCAAGCAAACAGTCGGCGAGTGGGGGTTCGTTCGAGGGGACCGGTTCGACGGCGTTTGCGGTCGGCAAGGACTGGTGCGAGTTCCGCGCACGCCGCAGCTCGCGTGCGACCACGCGCGAGAGGGTCTGCTCGACGATCGTCCCGATCGCGTTCTGCGCCGCGCCGGGCGGTGCGGCGATCGCCGCCACCACGTGATCGAGAATCGTGCGGTCGGGCTCGGCGAGGAACTCGAGAAGGGACGGCCCCAGGATCTGCGGCAGGAGCGCAAGCACTGCCGCACGCTGCGCGGTGCACTGCTCGGGCCACTGGACGACGTATCGCTCGCAGCCGCGCCGCTGCAGCCAGTCGAAGAGCGGCATGAGCACTGGACTCCACTGCGCGCCGTCTTCGGCGCAGACTGCGGCACCGAAGACGGGGCGATAGGCTTCGGCGCATAGGCCCGTGGCGAAGGCGGCGGCGCGCCAGCGCGGGGCGGCCGCGCGGCGCGCCGGGACGGTACCGCGCGCGGAGAAGATCTGGCCGTCCGCAGCCTGGAGCGCGTGAAACCCCACCTCGAGCCCGCACTGCAGGCACCCGCCGGCACCGTGGAAGTGCGCGTCGCGCGTCGCGGGGAGGAGATGCACAAACGCGGCGAACCGTCGGATCAGCGGGCCGACCTGTGCCTCGAAGCTCCCTTCTTCGCCTCCGTAGGCGACGCGGATCCGGTCAACAAGAGCGGCGTGTGGCGCAAGGAGCTCGTCGACGCCGAGGACGCCGAGCTCGCCCTCGCGGAGCGCTGCCCGAGTGACGCCCCCACGCAGAGCGGACATCGACGGGCTCATTGCCGCCGGCGCCGATCGGTCGCGGTCGGATCTGAACCAGCGCGCGAGTGTCTTTGCAAACGGCATCATCCTCGGGCCTGATGCGCCCTGGGACGATGGTCGCGCGACCAAACTCGCGAGCACCCCTGGAGAGCCACGGCCGCGACCGGGCTCTCCGGGTGTCAGTCGGCATCAGGGGTTCGTGCCACGCGACCGAGCGAACGCATCTTGGCGGTGCTGGGCTGTTTCCGTCAGAGAAGGCCGTATCCGAGCTGGTGGGCGGTGTGCTTGAGGACATCGAGCAGCACATCGTCGGCAAGCGCCCGGTTGAAATCGGAATAGTCCGGGACGCAACCGGAGCGCTCGGCCCGATCGTTCAGGGCGAGGGCGGGCTCGTTGCCGTTCATCGAGGATGGGTAGTAGAGGCCCTGCAGCGTCGGGTACGCGTCGTAGAACGTCCTCGCCCAGGCGCGCGCCCGGCCGCGGTGGCCGGTATTGATCGCCATCGACGCGCCGACACGCGTCGGATACGGCCCGGTCAGATCGAGCAGTTGCACGTCACGGGCCAGGACGAAGACCGCGAGCCAGGGCGCGCGCCGCGTCCGGTTGATCCGCCGCGTCTCCTGGAAGACCTCAGCGAAGCAGGTATCGGCGGCCGCTGCGCAATACAGGATGGACCGGTCCTGGGTGCGCGGCTCGCCGCGCGCGTCAAGGACGTGATGGTCGAAGCGGGCGTTGGTTGGACCGTAGCGTCGAAACTCGTTCCAGCCGGTCGGATGGTCGCCGCCCGTGAAGTACACGCGGGCGAGGCTTACGCCCTTCGCGAGCGTCCTCACGGCGGGGTCGACGCGGCTCACTGCATCGACACCCGGCGGATCCGGGAACTTCGGCACTCGAGGGACTAAAGTCCGCGCGCAAGCTCCGCCACGCCTTCCGGCGGCAGGCCGCGGAGCAGCCAGTCCCGGGGGCTGAGTGGCGCGTCTTTACCTTCGACCTCGAGATCGGGATTCGGGCTCAGGAACCACTCGGCGATCTCGAGTGCGTTCAGTTCTCCCGGCAGCGCGGCGAGGACCGTCGCAAGCCCAGGGAGCACTTTGCGGCGCTCGAACTGGAACTTGGGCAATCGCCACTCGCCCTCGTATTCGACGCCGAGGAGGGAGCGCTCGCGCAAGCGCTGCCGGACGCGGCTCACGTCGACCTGCAGCATGCGCGCCACCTCCGCGGTGCTTGAGCTCGTCTCGATGAGCGCCACGTAGTCGACGATCGTCTGGGAGAGCGGGTCGTCGGCCTGCTCGGGCGGCCAGGGCTTGGTCGAGAGACCGACCGCGGCCAGGGCCGCCAGCTCGCCCTTGGACAATGCCGAGCCGGGCTGGACCGGTGGCGATGACGCGGCCCGCAGCGGCCGGTTCGCGAGGAGCGCCTCGGCCGAGGCCGCGAACATGCTCCGCAGCTTCGCGGCGGGCGGCGCGGCAAGCGCCACGCCCGCGACCTTGAGTTTTACGCCAGACATCGTTTACTCCTGCGTACTCCTGTCAAGAGTTTGAAGGAGCATAGCGCCATACGGCGGTCCCGGTCAAGCGCTCCCGCCGCGCCCTCCGGGACTGCTACGTGGGCCCCTCGATGCGCCCTCACCCGGGCGCCAATTGCTCGGGAGCCCGTCCGCGCGGCACGGTCGATCCTCGAAAGCGAGCGCGGCCGGCAATCCCCCCTGGATCTTTGCGCACCCGCGGCAGGTCCCAGGCGATCGAATTCTGGCGCCCCAGAGCATCGAGACCCCAGGCTAGGACTACGACCGGCTCGAAAGATCCACTCCCAGCGTCCACCAGGGTGGATCACTTGCTGGGAACGACTCGTCCAGTGCGATTCGATGCGCTCCTCGGTCCTCGTCGTGGCGCATTGAGACCTGCTTTCTAAGCGCTTTCACGGTCAACGTGTCGCCGGTGAGTGCGGCTCGGCCATCCATGGCCATCTATCGATACCTCTCGAGATCTTGGTGCAGATGGCGGCCCTGCCGGGTTCGCGCAGGTCGTTGACCGCGCCAATTCCTTGCCGTACGGGCTTACCAAACTTCCCGAGCGCGTTTGACAGCGCGTTGGGCACGGTGTTCGATCAGGAGCGACTGCGCTCTACCATCGTTTGCGAACCGCGGGTCAGCAATACGATTTCACGACCCGGCTGCATGCCTCAGCCCGCGTCCTCCGAGGTAAACGAAGGCAGCAGGAACTTGAGCAGGCGCCCATTGCCCGTGCGGGCGACCTTGCAGAACGGGCACTCGCCCGTGCCGACCGGTTCATCGCCGCGCGGCGTGATGTAGATCGACTTGCAGCTGTGACAGACCACGGTCATCAGCCGCGGTGTCTCGGTCGTCCACAGCCCGTCGACGTGAGCGACGAGCTCGAAGGCGCGGTCGAACGAGAGCCGCAGATCGTGCCCGAAGTGCCGGCGGTAGTTCTTGTAGGCCGCCACCAGCGCCTCGGCCGGTCGATGGCCGAGCTCGCGCAGCGTCCGGAAGCACGCGTGGAAGAACGCCGCCTGGATCTCGACGAACACCGCCTCGGTCACGTACCAGTACGGCGACCACGGCACGCGTCCGGTGCTCCGGCCGGTGATGCTGCGGCCGCAGAAGAGGCGCTGGATCTCAGACTTCGACAGGCCCGTGAACGCGCTCGCGACGGCCGCACGTGCACCGAGCTCGATCGCCTCTCTCGCGAGCGCCATCGTACGCCAGCGTCGCGCCTTGTCCTCCGGGATCATCGCTCAATCTCCTTGACCGGAAAGATCGGTCCCCGCCACGACCTATCGGCCGCCGGAGGCTGGGCCCGACTTGTTCTGGCGAACCGTCACCAGCAGCCCCCTGAGGGCCGGCGGCCGCTGCAGGAGGTCGGCGAGTTCCGGGCCACGCAACCGGAGTGTGAAGAGGGCGCGATCCAGGGAGTAACTGAGTGCGCGCAGGCCCTCGTCGCTCGCATGGCGAATGACCTCGGCCGTGGCGACGTCGATCCCGTATTCGTAGGAGGCCTGCGCAGCGTCGGCCCGGAGCGCGTCGCGCAAAGCAACCAGGAACTGGAAATTCAGGAGGTGCACCGCTGACAGCGCCTGGCGGCGCGGACGATGCGTGTCGTCATGGGTCGTGTTCATGGGTCCTCTGGTCGAAGCGTTGGCTGCTTGAGTCTACTGAGACGCGGTCGTCTTCTCGCGTCGAAACGGCCCGGAAAATGAAGCCCATTACGGAGGCTTGCGCCGCGGCGCATGCAGGCCCAGCCTCCGCGGAGCAACCCGTCCACGTGGATCAGCCGGGGGATCGACGCGCGCCATGGGTCACTTCGGAGCACGACGGTTCACGACCGTACGACCTGGTGGCGCAGGCGCGCGGGTGCTGCGTCCGTGCGGCGCGGAAACCGGCTTGTCCCCTGACCGGTTTCCGGAGGAAGGTGGCGTGTCGGAGCGCCCTGGCGATACTTCGCGAAGCACAGCGTCGAGTGCCCCGATCGAGTAGCGCGGGAAGGTGCGGTGGAGCGCGTGGTACCGGGAACGCCGGTCGGTGATGGTGCTCGCGAGTTGACTCCAGGCGGCGACGACCGCTTCGCGCTCGCGCGCGCCGGGGAGCTTCGGGCGGCCTCGCACCGGCGCGAGTCGAAGGCCCCGCCGCACGGTGTCGATCTGTGCACGCGAGACGGTGAAGAGCTCACGCAGCAGCGTACGTCGCGCCCCGTGCCGCACAAAGTACTCGAGGAGCGCCTGCTCCGCGTGCCTGCGCGCCGACGCTTGCAGGCTCCAGGTGACCTGATCGCCGTCATAGTAGACGACGAGCTTGAGGGCACCTTTCTCGGCGAGGCGATGAATCTCCGCCAGGGAGAGGCGCGCGAGGCGCTCGAGGAGCGACGCGCCCGTCTTGATTCCCGACTCCGCCGCCGCCCCTTCCGGCGGCTCGGCTTGAGCGAGCGTAACGAGGAGCGCGACCAGCATCAGCTGCGCGCTCGGCGCGGTGATCGCGTGCTCCTCGAGCTGCATGACCCCTCCTCCCTCCATCTCGCCCGTCGTGCGGAGATACTTTTTGGTAACGACTAATCGTACGGCGCAAGCGTCAAGCGAGAAATACCGCATATCGCGCGTGCGGCGTGTTACGCAAGCGCTTGCGTGCCACGCAAACGCTGGCATGGAACTGGCTATCTCAGAGACCGAGTTCTCTTGAGGATTCAAAGGCTCGCGCGCTGGTGCCCGCGGACCGTTCAGGACGCAATCAATTGGGAAGTAATCCGAAACTCGGCGATTCGTTGCAGGCGATCTTCACCGCGCGCTTGCGCGCGGCGCTCGACGCACGCAACGTCGCCGCGAACGCGGAAGGTCGCGCCACGGCACTCGCCAACCGGCTCGGACGTTCGGTGTCGACCGCAACGCGCTGGCTGAACGGGGACATGCTGCCGAGCCTCGAGACGCTGAGCGAGATCGCCACGGCGTACGGGATTTCGCTCGACTACCTCCTCGGCCTCTCCAAGCAGGACCGCGCCGCGGAGGACAACGTCCTGGACGTTCATGTCGAGACGCCGCGCGATCCGCAGCCGATTCTTGTCATCGACGATCAGGCGACTGCGCGCAAGATCCTGAACGAGGTCGCTGCCGCCGCCGACCCGCTGACGACGCCGGTCGTGTTCGGGGGTGCAGAGGAGGCTCTCCGGTGGGCGAGCGCCTATCACGCCGATCTCGTCGTCACGGATTTCCGCCTGCCCGGGATGGACGGACTGGAGTTCGTTCGCGGCTTGCGCCGGCTGTCGCACTTCGCCGACGTGCCCGTGCTCATGGTGACGGTCGTCGAGGACCGGGAGTTACGGCGCCGGGCGCTTCAGCAGGGCATCAATGACTTCCTGCAAAAACCGATCGATCCGCCGGAGGGGACCGCGCGCTGCAAGAACCTCCTCGCGATGTCGCGCCAGCAGGCGCTCCTGCGGGACCGTACGAGCCTCCTCGGGGGACTCGTCGATGCGCGCACGAGCCGCATGAGGGAACGCGCGCGTGAAGGGCTGCTCCTGCTTGCGAAACTCGTCGAGGGGCGCAATGGCGCCGACGCGAACCATGCGGCGCGAATCGGTGCGACGTCGGCGCTGCTTGCGACCGCAACCGGGTTGTCGCCAGAGGAGGTCGAGGCGATCGAACTCGGTGCCGCCCTCCATGACCTCGGCATGCTCGCAGTCCCGGAGGACGTGCTTCGGGAGGCCAAAGGTGCCAGTACAGGTCGATCGCCGGGCCTCGAGGCGCACACGACACTCGGCTATCGGCTCCTCAAGGGCCACGAGGCGGGGCCACTGCGCATGGCGGCGCTCATCGCGCTCGGCCATCATGAATGGTTCGACGGCAGGGGTTACCCGACGGGGCTGAGTGGCGATCACATCCCGCTCGTTGCCCGGATCACAGCCGTTGCGGACCGGCTCGACGCACTGCGGCTCGGTGCACCAGAAGCGAGTTGGACCGAGACCTGGGCGGCGCTCGCGGCAGAGCGGTCGTCGCGGCTCGACCCGGAACTCGTGGACGCATTGGTGCTGGTCGGCAATCAGGTCGAGGATCTCTACCGGCGACTCCCCACCGACACCTCTCCCGTGGCCGCTCGCTAGCGCCCTGGCGGACCCGACGTTCGGACACGCCCCCGGAGAGCGCCCCGAAACGACCGATCTCTCTGGGACTCTGGGCTGCCCGAGATGCGCTAGCTTGATCAAGCGTTGGCCGACCCCGCACCTTGTGTGTCGGCGCAACCCGGGAGCTTCCGGCACCGACGGCACCGGACCGTAAAAGGGAAGCGGATCTCGACGCGCGCCAGGGCGCGAGCACGACTGCCTCATAGCTCGCGCTTGTGCCCTCATGGCGCCTGCGCAGCCGCATGAGCCACTCGCGGTGCGCGTTCTATCAAGCTCATTCGAGCTGAGTCCAGTCGGCGGCGATACGACGCTGTCTTCGGGCGGCCGGTCATCCCGAGGAGCAGCGATCTCGATTACGCGCCGAACTTCGCCTACCGGTCGTTGAACGACCGGTATCCCATGAGCCCGGAGCGGCCTGCAGCTGCTCCCCCGAGCCGACGGTACCGGGCGCTGCGTGTCGCACCTGTTGGCGCGCAAACACCCGCGTCGCTCTAGCCCCGCAACCCTATGCGGGCCGCGTGCGACCACACCCACGAACACGCAATGGAGTCGCTGCATGAAAACCGATCGCACGACCCTGCTTCGGCGCCCATGGCGCCTGCAACCGATCAGACTGTTCGAGTCGCCGTCCCCGCCCTTTCGGTCAGGTGGTCCAAGGCAGGGACAGATCCCATCCGGTCTCCGCGCCTTGCTGCTTCGCGAGCCTCTCTACACAACCGCGAGAGTCCCGTCCAGCTATAGCGGTTACGCGCTTAAGCGGACCCGCGCTTTAGCGACGAGAACGGTTAACCGATGCAGCGCTTAGGTGTGATGCCAACTATGGCGGACCGCGCGGGAAAGCGTTGCTACACCTGCGCCGAGGCGATGAACTACCTGGGCCTCAAACGACGCGCCTTCGAGAAGCACATCAGGCCGAGGCTTCCCTCGCCGACACCATGCGGGACCACTCGTGTCTTCGAGCGTGCGGATCTCGATCGCGCGTGGGAAGAGTACTGCGCCGCGCGACGCAGTCCGCCAGCTACGGCTGCCGGCGCCGGATAGGTGCCCGCCTGGCCGAGTTCAGGACCATGACCCTGCTCCCGCGTCTGCTCCGCTATCGCGACGCCCCGGCTTATCTGGGGATGGATCGCAATCGCTTCGATGCCGAGGTGCGGCCCTACCTCACCGAGATCCCGGTCGGCGAGCGCGGAATCGCGTTTGATCGGCTTGACCTCGACGCGTGGGCTGACCACCATAAGGCCCGCGCCGGCAGAGCGCCCGCCCGAGAGGGCGGTTACCAATCCGATCAACCTGAGTCTACTCATGGAACCGTTCAACCATGCCGCGACAAATTGGCATCACGGGGCTCGTTTGGGAGCCAAAAAGTAGGGTCTGGCACATCGACAAGCTCGTCCGAGGATACGGACGACTACGAGAATCAACTAAGGAAGCTAGCCGGAAGGCCGCCGAAGCGTACTTGATTCGCCGCCTGCTAGCGATCCGCAAAGAGCAGGAGGAGATCGCCGCGAACGGCGGCGTGCCGAAACGCTCGTTCGCCGAGGCTGCCGCGCAATATGTCGCCCGGCACAAGCACATCGACTCGATCGACGAGACGATCCGGCAGCTCGCGGTGATCGCGCCATGGATCAACGACAAGCCACTCGCCCAGGTGCATGACGGCGCGCTCCAGCCGTTCATCGCGAGGCGCCAGAAGGAAACCGTGCGAAAGCGCGTGCTTCTGGAGGATGGCGCCTATGCGACGAAGACCGTGCCGGTTAGCAACAGCACCATCAACCACACGCTGGAGGTCGTCCGCCGGGTTCTGAACTTCGCGTACAAGAAACTGCAGGACGACCTGCCGAACGGCGAGGCGCGGAAGTGGCTCCGCACCGCGCCGGTCGTGACCCTCCTCCCCGACTCGCAGACGCGCGAGCCATATCCTCTTTCGTGGCAGGAGCAGGAGTTTCTCTTTCGTGAGCTGCCCGGCCATCTGCAGCGGATGAGTCTCTTCAAGGTGAACACGGGTACGCGCGAACAGGAGGTCTGCCAGCTCCGCTGGTCGTGGGAAGTGCAGGTGCCCGAGCTGGAGACCTCGGTCTTCATCGTTCCGAAGGGTTTCGTCAAAAACGACGAGGATCGCCTCATCGCGCTGAACCGCGTTGCGCGAAGCGTCGTCGAGGAGTGCCGGGGCATGCATCCTGAGTTCGTATTCGTCTACCGGCGGAACGTGGATCGTCTGCACAACGACGGGACTCAGCGCCGCTGCGACCAGCGCGTCGGCGCGAGTCCGCGGCCAGTGACCAGGATGAATAACAACGCCTGGAGGAAGGGCAGGCTCCGGGCCGCGAGACGGCTTGCCGCCGATTCAGGCGTACCGGAGGAGCGCGTGGCGGCGTTCGCCGCGGTGAGGGTTCATGACCTCAAGCACACGTTCGGACGGCGCTTGCGCGCTGCGGGCGTCGGACGCGAAACGCGCTCGGTGCTGCTCGGGCATTCGAACGGCGACATCACGACGCACTATTCGGGCGCCGAGCTCGTCGAGCTCATCGCCGCCGCCGAAAAGGTGTGTGGCGTGAACCGCTCACTACCGACTCTCACGGTACTCAAGCGGCGCGCAGCTTGAAGAGCCTTTGCGCCACGGCTCGGGCGGAGCGATCTCCTCGGCCAAGCATACGAATCACGCGCCGAGGAGTTCGCACCGCCACTCCTGAACGACTGCGGAGTCACTCATTCGCTCGAACCCCCGCAAGAGGAGTCGGCCGTGACCGATGTTCGCCAGCACCGGGCTCATAGAGCGCGGGCAAGAGCGGCTTTCAGAGCGGCTTCTCCCGGAGCAATCAGCGTTGCCACGAAGTAGCGCGACTTCTGGAGACTGAGGTAGTGGGTGCTAAGTTCGCCCTCAAACGAGCGGCCGTTACAGACCTCGCGCCAGGGTAGGCGCCGACCGCGACAACGCAGGGGGTATACGCGGCAGCGCCTGAGCCATTCGGAGTGGATACTGACGTAATATCCAGTATACGCATATTAGACGCGGTTCCGGCTCGATCAACCTGGCGTCGTCGTTCTTCGGATTGTTCACCCGTTCGCTTACCGGATAGGCGACCATCCCGCTGGATGGATACGGTGCGAGAAGATCCGCGACCTCCTGGTTCTTGGGATCGAGCCAGTGTGCATGGTCTTTCGCCTGGACGATTACTGGCATCCGGTCGTGGATGGTCGTCGAAACCTCGTTGGGGAAAGTCGTAAGTACGGTGAACGTGAAGAGCGAATCCGCCTCGCGCGCGTGCCAGAAATCCCACATGCCTCCCAAGAAGAGCGGGGACTCATCGGCCATGGGCAAGCTTGCGTGAGAAATCACTTGAAGTCGGTGAGCGGACTCACCGAAAACTCACCGAACGAACTTCAGGAAGAAAAAGGCCAGCGAAGACTGCTGGCCTAAATTCCTGAGTCTACGCAGGAATTCTGGCGCGCCCGGCAGGATTTGAACCCACGACCCCCTGGTTCGTAGCCAGGTACTCTATCCAACTGAGCTACGGGCGCGAGGGGCCGGATTTTATCAGAGCGCCCTCGGCAGGACCACCCTCGCGTCACCCCTTCACGCCAGCTCGGCTCCGGCGTCTCCGCTCGCGCCAGAGCGTCCCCGCGCGCATGAGCATCACGATCCCCAGCCATGCGGAGATGAACCCGATCGGAAATGCGATAGCCGGCGGCCAGAGCACGCCAACCACCGCGACCGCGAGGAGGATCGCCGCGACGACCCCGAGGAGGGTCGCCTCGGCAGGGCCGAGCACGCGGCGGCTGGTCAGCGCGGCGCCGACCGCAGCGCCCACACTGAGCGCGCCAGCGGCAGCACGCCCGGCGCTGCCCGACAATGCCCTCCGTCCCTCCCGGGCCGCCGGCATTGTCGGCGACGGACGAACGCGGTATCGCCGACCGAGCACGATCTCGGTCGCGCCCGCCAGGTCCTGCTCGTACATCGCGGCCATCCTCGCGACGACGCGCTCGTCCTCGATTGCGACGTCGAGCTCGTAGTTGGTCAGCCAGCTCGCGATGTTGAGGTTCGTGGACCCGACCCGCGCCCATCGATCGTCGGCAACTGCGCTCTTCGCGTGAAGCATGCTGCCGTTCCACTCGAACACGCGCACGCCACCTTCGAGCAGCGGACGATAGCCCGCCCGCGAGATCCCGGCCACGACGGGGACGTCGCTGGACCCGGGAACTAGGAGGCGAACGTCGACGTTGTCGCGTGCCGCCGCGCAGAGCGACTGGACATAGGGGGTGAGGCCCACGAAATAGGCATCCGTGAGCCAGAGCCGCTCGCGTGCCGCGGCGGCGATCAGCTGATCGAGGCGCAACAGCCCCCCCGCTCTCGGGACGCTCGCTATGACCCGGACCGGGACGTCGCCGCCGGGCGCGATCGCCTCCGGCGGTGTCAGCTCGGACTCGTCGACCGGCTCTCCGCCGCAGGCGCCCCAGACCTGGGCGAACGCTCGCTCGATCTCCGCGACTGCGGGTCCGCGGATCTCGACGCCCGTGTCGCGCCAGGGATCGAGCTTGCGTGCCGGGTCGCCGAGCCATCTCGAGCTCGCGCAGAGCCCACTTACGAACCCGACGCGCCCGTCGACCGCAATGCTCTTGCGGTGATCGCGCGTAAGCCATCCGAGGGGCCTGCCGAAGCGCGGCGGATTGAACACCCGCACGTGTCCACCGGCCGCGACGAGCGGGGCGAAAAGCGAGCGCGAGCTGCGCGTTCCCAGCCAGTCATGGACAAGGCGTACCCGGACACCCGCTCGCGCGCGCTCGGCGAGCGCCTCGACGAACTCGCGGCCGACCGGGTCGTTGCCGACGATATAACTCTCGAAGTACACGATGCGCTCGGCCGAACGGATCGCTTCGAGCCACGCCGGAAAGTTTTCCGCGGCATCCTTTAGAACGCGAACGCCGTTTCCCAGAACGAGCCCCGCCCCAGCGGTACGCGTGAAAGCCTGGTCCGCGAATTCCCGCAGCGCGAGAAGCCCTGCCGCGGACGGTGCCGGTGGCAAGCGCTGTAGCTCGGGCTTGTTCATCGCGCACAGAAGTTAGCACACCGGGTTTGGCCGGGGGCGCTGTGCTATATTCGTCGCGCTCGGAGAGATGCCCGAGTGGCTTGCGCGCTCTGCGCGACTCACGGTTGCGAGCGCGCGAGCGTAGGAGAGATGCCCGAGTGGCCGAAGGGGGCGCCCTGCTAAGGCGTTATACGCGCTTAAACGTGTATCGAGGGTTCGAATCCCTCTCTCTCCGCCAAAGCCCCTTTCTGGAGATTCTTAAGAGGCCTCAACGCCGGGCCTCTTCATAGGCTCGGATTGCGCGTTTCTCCCGGCATTGCTGCGGGCATCGATCCGGCCGGATCATGCGGGCGGTGACGTCTGCGTCCACCCAGACATGCTCGTTGCGAGCGGGTCGATGCTGTACCAAACATCACCAGTGTTGCGCGCATGTGCCGCTCAGAGCGGCGCCGCGGCAGCGGTTGTCGGAGCGGGCGGCGGGCTGCCGACGTAGAAACGCAGCTCGCCCTCCTGGCCGACGGGTGCCTTGTACACCACCCAGAGCTTCTTGCCAGCCGGAACGTTGATCGCGAGCGGTTTTGTCGGCGTGATCGTCTGGAAGTCGGAATGGAAGGTGGATCCGTCTGCGGTCGACTTGACTTTCAACTGCATTACCGTCATCTCGGCGCCTTTGAAGCCCGGGAACTCGGCGCGAAACTCCGATTGGAGGGGCGCGGTCGACCCCAGCTTAACTGTCTGGAGGATGTGGGGGATACTCGATTTGCTCGTGTAGCCGTAGATGCCAACGGTGGTCGTGAAGGTCACTCCGCTTGACGGCCCCTGCCAGAGGGATTGGACGGGGACTGTTACGACCTGGGCCCCGGCGGGCGAAGCTACAAGCAGTGCGAGGTAGGCTAGAGCGGCTCGTTTCATGATTTTGATTCCCCCATAGGGCCATGCGCTATTTGCTGATCCGACACGCAACCATTCCTGCGGCCAGCGTTCGTCGTAAGGCGTGGGCAGCCGACCGTGCGAAACCATTCGTGCTGCGCCCGCTGACGCGGTGCCGAGTCGTCTATGACGTTGTCATTAGATGCGGAGCGCTGGTCCGCGTCAAGTGTTGCGAGGGGCGACATCGCATTCATGTCGTGACTAAATGCTGGTCTGATCGGCCGGGCGGATCACCGGCTCAGTATGACAAAGCGCATATTGGCAACGCGGGCCTGGCCCTGAGGGATGACGTCTGTCCAACGGAAGTGGTGCCTGGCGATTGCTGAGTCGAGGTAACGTCGACTCAGCGGAAGCCTTGGTTGCCGGTCCCTAGGTCGGGACCGGCGCGGGGGTCGCTTACCCTTTCCCGGCGACGATCGCCCCGTACCGGCCACACCGCGCGACCGGTGCGGATCGGTGGCCATGAACAGCCAAGGGTTCAATCATCGGCATGCGGGCCGCATACCCAGCGTACCGGCTCGCCAACCGCGCCCAGGAAGCCGGATGGCGAAGAACGTGAGAGGTCGTGCCTGATCGGAAGCCGCCGCCGTCCGGGCCGGGTCCACAGTCCACTGACCGCTGGGGAAACTTCCGCGGTCTACGACCGCTTGATCGCACCCCCATCCCGCAATTTCAGCACGGACACGGTCCTCGACTGCGGGAACCCGGCAATCTGCGCCTCCCGGATGCGGGCGAACGTCTTCGAGAGGTCGGTCTGGACCGCCGGAACGTACTTGAACGTCGGCGAGAGGAGCGACTGGTGACCCTTTGGAAGGTGCGGTTTGTTCATAGTTTTTGGCGATACGTCTGGGTACGTGAGACGGCTGGGAGAGTAGGCTCGGCGCGCAGCCGGGGCAATATGGCCTCCGAACTAGTCCGCCCATAGGGCACCTGGGCGGCTGGGGTCTGTTGCTAAGATACTACACCCGTTCAAGAGGACACGCCGGTGGCCCAAAGCCCGGTCCGCGTACGTTTCGCGGACTACGCGGGCTGGTCGAGCCCGAACGCCTTGTGGAGGACGCGCACCGCGAGCTCCATGTACTTCTCGTGGACCACCACCGAGATCTTTATTTCCGAGGTCGAGATCATCTCGATGTTGATGCCCTCCTCGGAGAGCGTCCGGAACATCTGGCTCGCGATGCCGACGTGCGAGCGCATCCCCACACCGACCATCGATACCTTGCAGACCTTGCTGTCCCCCATGACGCCTCGCGCGCCGATGTGCGACTGCACCTTCCTCGCGATCTCGAGCGAGCGCTCGTAGTCGTTGCGGTGGACGGTGAAGGAGAAGTCGGTGATGCCGTCCACGCTCGCGTTCTGGATGATCATGTCGACGTCGATGTTGGCGTCGGCGATCGGGCCGAGGATGGCGTAGGCGATGCCGGGCCGGTCGGGCACGCCCATCACCGTGATCTTGGCCTCGTCGCGGTTGAACGCGATGCCGGAGATGACTGCCTGTTCCATCTTCTCGTCTTCCTCGAAGGTGATCAGGGTGCCCTCGCCCGCCTCCTCGAAGCTCGAGAGCACGCGCAACCGCACCTTGTACTTGCCGGCGAACTCGACCGACCGGATCTGCAGCACCTTCGAGCCGAGGCTCGCCATCTCGAGCATCTCCTCGAAGGTGATCGTCTTCAGCCGGCGCGCCTCGGGAACGATGCGCGGATCGGTCGTATAAACGCCGTCCACGTCGGTGTAGATCTGGCACTCGTCGGCCTTGAGCGCGGCGGCGAGCGCGACGGCGGAGGTGTCCGAGCCGCCGCGGCCAAGCGTCGTGACGTTGCCACCGGTATCAACGCCCTGAAAGCCGGCCACGACCGGGACCGTGCCGGCGGCGAGGTCGGCCTTGAGCCGCGCCTCGTCGATGCTCACGATACGCGCTTTGGTGAACGCGCTGTCCGTTACCACGCGCACCTGTGCCCCCGTGTAGCTCTTCGCCTTGACCCCGAGGTCCACGAGCGCCATCGAGAGGAGACCGATCGTGACCTGCTCGCCGGTCGCGGCGACAACGTCGAGCTCGCGGGGCTCGGGCGTTGCCTGGATCTCCCGCGCGAGCCCGATCAGCCGATTGGTCTCGCCGGCCATCGCCGAGGGCACGACGACGATCTCGTGTCCCAGATCCTTCCAGCGCGCCACCCGGCGCGCGACCGCCTTGAGGCGCTCGGTGCTACCGACCGAAGTCCCGCCGTATTTCTGGACGATGAGTGCCATGGAGGAACCCGGAAAAGGCGCGCATTCTACCCGATGCCCCGGTCCCGCCCGGCGCAGCGCGGCCGTCTCCCGCGGAGCAACGGAATTCACGGACTTTCACAGTCGAGGTTTAACGATCTTTTACACTCATGCGACTAGCGAAGATATGACGTTGTGCTAGCATCGCCAAAGCGCTCGCCGGTATCGGCTGGCCAGGCGCATCGACGACAAGGGGCCAGAACCAGAATGAAGATCTTCAACTTCTCGATCAAACCGAAGGACATCCGGCGCAAGCTCGGCCTGAACCAGCAGGAGTTCTGGACCAAGATCGGCGTGACGCAGAGCGGCGGCTCGCGCTATGAAAGCGGCCGCGAAATGCCGAAGCCGGTGCAGGAGCTGTTGCGGCTGGTGCACGTGGAGAAGCTCGATCTCACCCGGGTGAAGAAGGAGGACTTCGAGGTCATCGAGTACCTCAAGCAGGCGGAGCCCGATCTCTTCCGGAACCTGAAGAAGGCGGCGAAGGACAAGCGGTTCAGCAAGAAGGGCCCCAACACCGACCACTGACGGGCTGCGGCGCACACGGAAAGGCCGGCATTGCCGGCCTTTTCTTCTGGTGCGCGCACCGGGTGGCACTCGCCCGGCTCGAACCCGCCCGCAGGGAGGCAAGAACGCGCTCAATAGCGTCGAGCGAGGCTGGCGGCGGGAGCCGACGCGCCCGGGGTGACGCAAACGCTTGACCTACGAGGAAGCGGTGTACTCGAGGCAAGCCCGCCGCGGCAGCGCGGGCGCCTCCCATCATGGCGGATGGGGAGGGATTCGAACCCCCGGACCCGTGCAGGTCAACGGTTTTCAAGACCGCCGCATTCGACCGCTCTGCCACCCATCCGTACCGCCTAGTCTACCAATCCAGTCAATAACTTAGCGATTATTTCACTATATCACGCTGGCGGCCGGTCACTGGCTTCACAATGCTCCGGACGGTGTCAAGCGGTATACTCCGCCGCGAACTAGACAGCCTGGAACACGTCTAACGCGTTGTGCGCCCAGTCTGGCGAACACAGGAGGAAGCAATGCAACCTGAACTGCAGCCGGTTCAAACCAACGTCCCGACGTCCGTGCAGGAGCGTTCGCTCCAGCAGAATCGGGTGCTGCGCAACACCTACTGGCTTCTTGCGGTCACGCTGATCCCGACCGCGATCGGGGCGGTGATCGGCACCAACCTGAACCTGTCATTCCTGCGCTCAAGCCCGATCATCTCGTTCTTCGTGATCCTCGCGGTGTTCTACGGCTGGATCTTCGCGATCGAGAAGAACCGGGACAGCGGCCTTGGCGTCGCACTCCTCCTCGGCTTCACGCTGTTTCTGGGCCTGCTGCTCGGCCCACTGCTGCAGTCGGTCCTCGGCCTGCGGAACGGCGCGCAGCTCGTGATGATGGCCGCCGGCGGTACGGCGGCGGTGTTCTTCGGCCTGGCGGCGGTTGCCTCGTCGACCCGGCGCGACTTCAGCGGCCTCGGCAAGTTCCTGCTGGTGGGGTTCATCGTGATCATGCTGGCGGTGGTCGCCAACGTGTTCTTCGCGAGCCCGCTGCTCCATCTCGTGATCCTCAGCGCGTTCGTGCTGTTCTCTTCGCTGATTATCCTGTGGCAGATCAACTCGGTCGTCCGGGGCGGCGAGACGAACTACGTCTCGGCGACGCTCACGCTCTACGTCGCGATCTACAACCTGTTCTCGAGCCTGCTCCAGCTGCTGGGGATCTTCGGCGGCGACCGCGACTAGGTCGCCTCGCGGCGGCGCGGTGGTCCGGAAGGGCGGCTTCGGCCGCCCCTTTCGTTTGTACGACTAGCCCCGCAGAAACAGTCCCACCGATTCGACGTGAGCGGTGTGCGGAAACATGTTCGCGACCCCCGCGGCGGCGAGGCGGTAACCCTTGACGCGAACGAGCACGCCGGCGTCGCGGGCGAGCGTCGCCGGATCGCAGGCGACGTAGACGATCCGCCCCGGGCCACCGTCGCCCAATGCCTTCACGACCTCGATCGCGCCCTCGCGCGGCGGATCGACGAGCATCGCGTCGCACGGCGGCAGGTCTGAGCACGTCGACGGATCGAACAGGTCGGCGACCCTGAACTCCGCGTCGAGCCCGTTCACCCGTGCGTTTCGCGCGGCACCCTCGACCAGCGCGGCGTTCCCTTCTACGCCCACGACACTCGCGCCGCGCCGCGCGATCGGGAGCGCGAAGTTGCCCAGGCCGCAGAAGAGATCCAGCACGCGCTCGCCCGGCCGCGGGGCCAGCAGTTGCACCACCCTGCGGACGAGCATCCCGTTGACGGCCTGGTTCACCTGCGTGAAGTCTGCCGGCGCGAAGCGGATCCGCAGGTCGAACTCCGGCAGCGAGTAGTAGAGCGGCGGCGCATCGAGCGGATGGAACGGCCGCGCGGAGCTCGGTCCGCCCGGCTGCAGCCACAGCTGCACCCGGTGCTCGTCGGCGAAGGCCTTGACCACCGCCTCGTCCGCCGTCGTCAGCGGCTCGAGGATCCGCAGTACGAGGACGACGATCTCCTCGCCCACCGCAACCTCGATCTGCGGCAGCCGCTCGCGGACCGAGAGCGCCTCGACGAGCGAGCGCAACGGAACGATCAACGCCGACACGCGCGGCGGCAGGACGTCGCAGGAACGCATCTCCGCGACGTAGGCCGATCTGCGCTCACGGAAGCCGACGAGCGCACCGCCCTTCTTCGGCACGTACCGCGCCGAGAGCCGCGCGCGGTGCCGGTAACCCCACGCCGGCCCATGAATCGGGGCGAGCAGCGTCTCCGCGCGCACCTTCCCGATGTGCCACAGGGCGTCTTCGAGCACGCGCTGCTTCGCCGCGACCTGCGCGTGCGGATCGAGGTGCTGGATCGCGCAGCCGCCGCAGGTCCCGAAGTACGGGCAGCGCGGCGCCACGCGCGCCGCGCTCGCGCGCAGGGTCCGCGTCAGCGCTCCGACTTCGTAGCTCGGCTTGCGCCTGACGGAGGTGTACTCGACGCGCTCGCCCGGGAGAGCGCCCTCGATGAACACCGCCTTGCCCTCGGCGCGCGCGACGCCGCGGCCTTCGCGGTCGAGCGATTCGACGAGCGCAAGCGCCATGGCGGCCCTACGACCAGCGGCGGAGGAACTCGCGCCAGTGCAGGCCCTCGAGCTTCTCGACCGTTGCGCGCGCGAGCTCGATCTCGCGATCGTACGCCGCGCCGTCGAGCGCGCCGCGCATCCGCTGGAAGCGCAGGAACACGAGCCAGGTGTTGAAGACGTCGGTCTCGCAGTAGTTGCGGATGTCGGCGAGCCGGCCGGCGCGGAACGCCTCCCAGACCTGCGAGCCGTCCATGCCGAGCTTCCCGGGAAACCCCGCGAGCCGGGCGATCTGGTCGAGCGGCGCGCTCGCGCGCGGCTGGTAGAGCGCCAGCAGGTCCATGAGGTCGATGTGCCGCATGTGATAGCGGCCGATGTAATGGTTGTACCGGAAGTCGCGGCTGTCGGCGTAGTCGCCCTCGCCCATGTCCCAGTAGCGTGGCGCCGCTATCCCGTGGATCAGCCCGCGATAGTGGAGCACGGGCAGGTCGAAGCCCCCGCCGTTCCACGAGACGAGCTGCGGCGTGTACTTCTCGATGCCGTCGTAGAAGCGCTGGACGAGCTCGCCCTCGCCGTCGGCGGGCGTGCCGAGAGACCACACCCGCAGCGCATCGCGCTCGCGCAGAACGCAGGCGATCGCGGCGACGCGCTGCAGGTGGAGCGGCAGGAAGTCCTGGCCGGTCGCGGCGCGGCGGCGTTGGAACGCGATCTCCGCCACGTCCGCGTCGGAGACCGCCGCGTCCAGCCCGAAGACCGCACGGCAGCCCGCGACGTCGGGCACCGTCTCGATGTCGAAGACGAGCGTGGGCATCCGCCCTACGCGGGGAAAACGCCAGTCGAGAGATAACGGTCACCGCGATCGCAGACGATCGTAACGATCACCGCGTTCGCGACTTCCCGCGAGATCTGCAGCGCGACGTGCACCGCCCCCCCGGACGAGATCCCGGCGAAGATACCCTCTTCGCGCGCGAGCCGACGCGTCATCTCCTCGGCTTCCGTCTGGCTGACGTACTCGAGCCGGTCGACGCGCTTCCGATCGTAGATCTTCGGCAGGTATGCCTCGGGCCATTTGCGGATGCCCGGGATCTGCGAGCCTTCCGTCGGCTGGCAGCCGATGATCTGGATCGCGCGGTTCCGCTCCTTGAGAAACTTCCCGGCGCCCATGATCGTGCCGGTAGTCCCCATGCTCGAGACGAAATGGGTGATGGCGCCTTCGGTCTCCCGCCACAGCTCTGGGCCGGTCCCCTCGTAGTGAGAGCGCGGGTTGTCGGGGTTGGCGAACTGGTCGAGCATCACGCCCTTGCCCTCGGCGATCATCCGGTCCGCGAGATCGCGTGCGGCCTCCATGCCGCCGTCCTTCGGCGTGAGGACGATCTCGGCGCCGTAGGCGGCCATCGTCTGACGGCGCTCGGCCGACAGGTGCTCCGGCATGATCAGCACCATCCGGTACCCGCGCATCGCCGCCACCATCGCCAGCGCGATGCCCGTGTTGCCGCTCGTCGGCTCGATCAGCGTGTCGCCGGGCTTGATCGTGCCCCGCTCCTCGGCGCGCCGGATCATCGATAGCGCCGGGCGGTCCTTGACCGAGCCGGCGGGGTTATTGCCCTCGAGCTTGCAGAGGACGATATTGGTCGTCTCCCCGGGCAGGCGTTTCAGCCGCACGAGCGGCGTGCCGCCGACGGTGTCGTCGATCGTCTTCCAGGTCATCGCTGGGCCTCGCGCTTCAGGAGCTCCGCGACGTAGCGCTCCACACCCTCGGCGACGGTAAGGAACGGCTCGTCGTAACCCGCACCCCGGAGCGCTCCGAGATCAGCCTCGGTGAAGCTCTGGTACTTGCCTTTCAGCGCCTCGGGGAACGGTACGTATTGGAGCGCGCCCTGCGCCTTGAGTTCGGCGCGCGACAGCGGCTGCTGTCCGGAGGCCCGCCGGCAGGTGTTGATGACGCTCTCCGCGACGTCGTTGAAGGTCTGCGCCCGGCCAGTGCCGACGTTGAAGATGCCCGAGAGGTCCGGATGCTCGAGAAAGTGGAGGTTGACGTTGACCACGTCCTCGACCGAAACGAAGTCGCGCCGCTGCTCGCCGTCGGCGTAGCCGCCCGAGCCCGCGAACAGTTTCACCTTGCCGTCGGTGTGGTACTGGTTGAAAAAGTGCCACGCGACCGAAGCCATGCGACCCTTGTGGGCCTCGTTCGGCCCGTAGACGTTGAAATAGCGAAAACCGGCGACCTGCGACGATGCCTCCGGCAGACGGCGCCGCACGACCTGATCGAAAAGGTACTTCGAGTAGCCGTAGACGTTGAGGGGCGCCTCGCACTCCGGGGACTCGCGGAACACCCGCCCCCCGCCGTACACCGATGCCGACGACGCGTAGATGAACGGGACCTCCTCGCCGAGGCAGAAGTCGAGGAGCGCCACCGAGTAACGGTAGTTGTTGTCCATCATGTAGCGCCCGTCGGCTTCCATCGTGTCGGAGCAGGCGCCCTGGTGGAGCACGGCGTCGAGCGCGCCTTCGAACTCGCCGGCACCGAGCCGCTCGAGGAACTCGCGCTTGTCGAGATAGTCGGCAAGCTCGCACCCGACGAGGTTCGCGAACTTGTCCGCTCGGGTGAGGTTGTCGACCGCGAGGATGTTCGTCACGCCGCGCTGGTTCAGCGCATGGACGAGGATGGACCCGATGAAGCCGGCGGCGCCGGTGACTACGGTGTAGTTCATGTGCGTGGCTCAGGTCGCGGCGAGGTCGGCGGCAAGCTCGTCGGGATGCACGACCGCGGTACCGAGTTTACCAACCACGATGCCCGCGGCATGGTTGGCCACCCGGACCGCTTCCGGTAGGCTGGCGCCCGCGCCGAGCATGACCGCCAGCGTCGCGATGACGGTGTCGCCGGCGCCGGTCACGTCCGACACCTCCCGCAGCTTGGCAGGCACGCTCTGCGAGCCATCCTCGCGGTAGAGCGTCATGCCTTGGTCGCCCCTTGTCAGGAGGAGCGCGTCGAGCGCGAGCTCGGCGCGCAGCCGCTGGGCGCGCGCGGTGAGGTCTGCCTCGTCCTTCCAGCCGCCGACGACGTCGCGCAGCTCCTTGAGATTGGGTGTGAGCAGGCTCGCGCCGCGGTACCGTCCATAGTCGTTACCCTTCGGATCGACGAGCACCGGCTTTCCGGCGGCGCGGGCGAAGCCGATCATCCGCTCGATGTGCGCGAGTCCGCCCTTGCCGTAGTCCGACAGGACCACGACGTCGAAATCGCCGAGTCCGCCTTCGAACTCGGCGAGGTTCTCGGCGAGGACCTCGTGCGAAGGCGCAGTCTCGAAATCGATCCGCAGAAGTTGCTGCGGGTGCGGGCTGCTCAACACACGCAGCTTGACGGTCGTCGCAAGCGTCGCGTCGCGATGGAGGGTCGCGCGAACACCTTCCGCCGCCACGAGCCGCGCGAGCGTCTCCCCCGGCTCGTCCGCACCGACGACGGAGAGCAGGCTCACGTGCGCGCCGAGAGCGGCGCAGTTGCGTGCGACGTTCGCCGCACCGCCCGGCCGTTCCTCGGACCTCTCGACGAGAACCACCGGCACCGGCGCCTCGGGCGAGATCCGGCTTACGCCGCCGAACCAGTAGCGATCGAGCATGACGTCGCCGACGACGAGGACGCGCGCCTGCGTCAGGTCGGGCAAAATCGGGCGCCCGGCTTTCACGCTCCACCCTGTGCCCGGCCGATCGGGAAGTATTCGAACCGCAGCCGCCGGAGGTCGTCGGGCTCGTAGAGGTTCCGGCCGTCGAAGATCACCGGCTGCTTCAGACACGAGCGGAGCTGATCGAAGTCGGGGCTGCGGAACTCCTTCCACTCGGTCACGATGACGAGCGCATCGGCGTGCGCGACCGCGTCGAGCGGCGAGGCAGCGTATGCCACCCGCGGCTCGTCGCCGAGCCGCTCGCCTGCGGCGGCCATCGCCTCCGGATCGTAGGCCTGCACGGTCGCGCCGCGGGCGAGCAGTTCGCGGACGATCACGAGGCTCGGCGCCTCTCGCATGTCGTCGGTGTTCGGCTTGAACGCGAGCCCCCAGATCGCGAACGTCCGGCCGGCGAGGTTCGCGCCGAACCGGTGCACGATCTTGTCGACCAGCACGCGCTTCTGAGCGTCGTTCACACGCTCTACAGCCCCGAGCACCTGCAGATCGAGCCCCTCGTTCGCGGCGGTGCGGATGAGCGCCTTGACGTCCTTCGGGAAGCAGGACCCGCCGTAGCCCGCGCCCGGGTAAAGAAAGTGGAAACCGATCCGCGGGTCGGCGCCGATCCCGCGGCGCACCTGCTCGACGTCGGCACCGAGGCGTTCGGCGAGGTTCGCCACCTCGTTCATGAACGAGATGCGGGTCGCGAGCATTGCGTTCGCCGCGTATTTCGTGAGCTCGGCCGAGCGCACGTCCATCACGATCAGCCGCTCGTGGTTGCGCTGGAACGGCGCGTACAGCATCCGCATGACGCGCGTCGCCTCGGCGTCGCCGGATCCGATCACGACCCGGTCCGGCCGCATGAAATCGTCTACCGCCGCGCCCTCCTTGAGAAACTCCGGGTTTGAGACGACCGCGAACGGCACCGATGCGGCGCGCGTCGCGAGCTCCCGGGCGATCGCCTCGCGGACCGCGTCCGCGGTCCCGACAGGTACGGTCGACTTGTCGACCACGAGCCGGTACTCGCTCATGTGCCGGCCGATCGTGCGGGCGGCCGCGACGACGTGCTGCAGATCAGCCGAGCCGTCCTCGTCCGCCGGTGTGCCGACTGCGATGAACTGCACGCGCCCGTGCGCAACGCTCTCCGCGGGATCGGTGGTGAACCGCAGCCGTCCGGCGGCGCGGTTGCGCTCCACCAGCTCCGGCAGCCCGGGCTCGTGGATGGGTACGTCGCCAGCGTTCAGCGCCGCGATCTTTCGCGGGTCGACGTCGAAGCAGCAGACGTCATTGCCGACCTCCGCGAAGCAAGCGCCCGAAACGAGGCCGACGTAGCCGGTGCCGATCATCGTGATCTTCAAGCGAACTCCTTCTCAGGCGTCAACGTCGAGAGCGGAAGGAAACGGGAGCGCCCGCGGAGCAAGCGAATCGCGGTAGCGCCCGCGTTCTCTGCGGTCTCTGCGGTCCTCGCGTTGCAACTCTCTAGGGCGCAAGGTCGAACTCCTCCGTCCGCCGCGGCGGGTAGGTCTCCCACGCGAGACAGGCCGGGCACTGCCAGTAGAACTGCCGTGCGCGGAAGCCGCAGTTCTCGCACTTGTAGCGCGAGAGCCGACGGGTCTGCCCCTGGACCAGGTTGCGCACCAGCTCGAGATCGTGACGCCGCTCGGCCGGCGCGGCGAGAATCTGGGCCTCGAGCAGCCGGTCGAGGCCGAGCAGCGTCGGGTTGCGGCGCAGCTCGTCCCGCACGAGCGCGTAGGCTGCGTCTGGCCCCTCCGCGTCGAGCGTCGACTGGAATGCCACGTCCAGCAGGTCGAGCGACGGATACTGCGCGAGGTAGCCGCGCAGCAGCGTTAGACCGGTGACGGTGTCGCCGACCGCCTGGAAGCTCTTGAGGAGCCGGTGCGCTACCAGGGCCAGAAACACCGGGTTCTGCGTCTCGACCCGCTTCCAGTGCTCGATCGCTTCATCGTGCCTTCCCGCCGCCGCGGCGAGATCGCCCAGCAGGACGCTTGCGCGCACGCACTTGCGGTTCGCCTTCAGTGCCTCGTCGAGGTTCGCACGCGCGGCGTCCGGGCGCGAGTGCGTCGCCTCGACCGCCGCCATTTCGCAATGGAACTCCGCAATTTCCTTCTGCCAGGACTGGCCGGTCTCCCGCTCGAGGGCGCGCGCCGTCTCGATCGCGCGGTGCCACTCCTTCTCCTGCTGGTAGATATCGAGCAGCCGCTGCAGCGCCTCCAGGCGCTGCGGGCCGTCGCGGAGCCGCGCGAACACTTCTTCGGCGCGGTCGAGCAGCCCTGCCTTCAGATAGTCGTGGCCGAGCTCGGAGAGCGCCTGGACGCGCTGCTCGGCGGCGAGGTCGGAGCGGTCGAGCAGGTTCTTGTGCATCCGGATCGCGCGCTCGGTCTCGCCCCGCCGGCGGAACAGGCTCCCGAGCGCAAAGTGCAGGTCGACGGTCTCGGGGTCGACCTTCACCACCTCTATGAACGCCTCGATCGCCTTGTCGGGCTGCTCGTTGAGCAGGAAGTTGAGGCCCCTGAAGTACGTCTGCGGGACGCTGCGGGACTCGGTCAGGAGGTGCTTGATGTCGATGCGGGCGGCGAGCCACCCGAGTCCGAAGAAGATCGGGATTACGATGAGCCACCAGAACTCGAATTCCATGCGGTCGCTGCCGGCGCCCGGACCTTGTCAGGGTAGCGACGGCACGTCGGGAACGGTCGCCGGCCGCGGCGGCGCGCCGGCGGGCGGCGGCGGCTCGCGCAGCCGCAGCTCCTTCTCGAGGCGCGCGATCTCGCGTCGCTGGCGGGCGAGCGGCGCGAGGCAGGCGATCACGCCGAACATCGCTCCGACCGCGAAGCTCGCCGCCACGATGAAAACGAGCGGCGCCTGCCAGGTCCGGTCGAAATAGAAGTGCAGCGTCGCCGGCTCGGTGTTCTTGATCGCGAAGAGCAGCAGGACCGCGAATACCGCGAGCCAGCCGAGCAACGAAAGGATTCTCAGGACCGCCATCGGTCACCCCCTTCCCGGGCGCATGCGCCGGAGAAGGCCGCCACCGGCGTCAGCCGCTCGCCTGCCGTTGCGGCTCGCGTTCGCGCTGCGGCTCGTCCGTACCCTCTTCGCCGTCGACGCGCTCGCGCAGTTCTTTGCCGGCCTTGAAGTGCGGCACGAACTTCTCGGGCACGTGCACCCTTTCGCCCGACTTCGGGTTGCGGCCGGTACGCGCCGGCCGGTGGTTGAGCCCGAAGCTGCCGAATCCCCGGATCTCGATGCGCTGCCCGCTCACCAGGCTCTGCGTCATGGCGTCCAGGATCATCTTGACCGCGTACTCCGCATCCTTGGCCACGAGCTGCGGATAGCGGCTCGCGAGCCGCGCGATCAGCTCCGACTTGGTCATGCGCCTCCCCTCCAATCCTGCCGGTGCGCGCGCGGATTAGTCGCGCTGCGCGTTCTTGTTGTCCAGCTTCGCCTTGAGGAGGGCGCCGAGGCTCGTAGTCCCCGCGCTCGCCGAGGAGGCGCTCTGCAGCTTCGCCATCGCCTCGTTCTCCTCCGCGACCTCTCTCGCCTTGATCGACAGGTTGATCGTGCGGTTCTTGCGGTCGATGTTGATGATCATGACCGTGACCTGGTCGCCCTCCTTCAGGTGCGTGCGGGCGTCCTCGACGCGGTCGCGCGCGACCTCGGAGGCGCGGAGATAACCCTCGACGTCGCCGCCGAGACCGAGCACCGCTCCCTTCGCGTCGACCGACTTCACCGTGCCGGCGACGACCGTGCCCTTGTCGTGCGTCGCGACGAAGGTGGTGAACGGATCGCCTTCGAGCTGCTTCATCCCGAGCGAGATGCGCTCGCGCTCGGTGTCGATCGAGAGTACGACGGCCTCGACCTCGTCGCCCTTCTTGTAGTCGCGTACCGCCTCCTCGCCTGGCTTCGACCAGGAGAGATCGGAGAGGTGGACCAGGCCGTCGATGCCGCCGGGAAGCCCGATGAAGATGCCGAAGTCGGTGATCGACTTGATGACACCCTTCACGCGATCGCCCTTGCGGTGGTTCTGGGCGAACTCTTCCCACGGGTTCGGCATGCACTGCTTCATGCCGAGCGAGATCCGCCGGCGGTCCTCGTCGATCTCGAGGATCATCACCTCGACCTCGTCGCCGAGCTGCACCACCTTCGACGGATGGACGTTCTTGTTCGTCCAGTCCATCTCCGAGACATGCACCAGGCCCTCGATGCCGGACTCGATCTCGACGAACGCACCGTAATCGGTGAGGTTGGTGACCTTGCCGAAGAGCCGCGTGCCGGGCGGGTAGCGGCGCGAGATGCCGACCCACGGATCCTCGCCGAGCTGCTTCAGGCCGAGCGAGACGCGGTTCTTCTCCTGGTCGAAGCGCAGCACCTTCGCCGTCACCTCGTCGCCGACCGACAGCACCTCGGACGGATGCTTCACGCGCCGCCACGCGAGATCGGTGATGTGGAGCAGCCCGTCGATCCCGCCGAGATCCACGAACGCGCCGTAGTCGGTGATGTTCTTCACGATCCCCTTGACGACGGTGCCTTCCTGCAGGCTCGCGAGCAGCGCCTCGCGCTCCGCACCGGCGTTCTGCTCGAGCACCGCGCGGCGCGACACGACGACGTTGTTCCGCTTGCGGTCGAGCTTGATGACCTTGAACTCCATCGTCTTGCCCTCGTAGGGCGTGGTGTCCTTGACCGGACGCATGTCCACGAGGGAGCCGGGCAGGAACGCCCGGATGCCGTTGATCATGACGGTGAGGCCGCCCTTCACCTTGCCGGTGATCACGCCCTGGGCGGTGGTGCCGGCCTCGAGCGCTTTCTCGAGGTCGAGCCAGGCGGCAAGGCGCTTCGCCTTGTCGCGCGAGAGGCGGGTCTCGCCGTAGCCGTCCTCGAGCGCCTCGATGGCGACCGGCACGAAATCGCCGATCTTCACTTCGATCTCGCCCCGGTCGTTGCGGAACTCGTCGATCGGAATGACGGATTCGGACTTGAGGCCGGCGTTGACCACGACGATGTTCTGGTCGACGCGCACGACTTCCGCCGTGATCACCTCGCCGATGCGCATCTCCTTGCGATGGAGGCTCTCTTCGAACAGCGCGGCAAAGCTTTCCTGCGGGGCAACAACGGGGGAAACAGTAGACATGGTTGACGATTGGCCTGGTCTTGGCCCGCCGCGGCGGCGTTGGCGCCCGGCGGGGCTGGTTGCTCACACGGCGGAGCCGGCTCGACGCCCTCCACCACCCAACTCGTTTAATTCGACCCGCGGTACCAAGCGAGCACTGCCTCCGCGGCCTCGTCCGGGGTCAACCCCGTGGTATCGAGGATCCGGGCGTCCGGCGCCGGTTTGAGCGGCGCTACGGCCCGGGCGGCATCGCGCGCGTCGCGCTCCGCGAGGTCGAGCAAAAGAGTCGCGATGTTAGCAGCGATTCCTTTGTCTTTCAACTGCTTATGCCGGCGATTGGCGCGCGTTTCGGGGCTCGCCGTCAAGAACACCTTCAGCTTGGCATCTGGGAATACCACCGAGCCCATGTCCCGGCCGTCGGCGACCAGCCCGGGCGGTTGCCGGAAGGCCCGTTGCCGATCGAGCAGCGCGGCGCGGACCCCGGGAACGACCGCGACCCGCGACGAGGCGATGCTGCAGGCCTCTGCCCGGATGGCCTCGGTCGCACGTTCCCCGCCGAGCAGGATCTCGCCGCCGCTGAAGCGGGCGTCGAGCCCCGCCGCGACCGCGGCGAGCGCGGGTTCGTCCGCGAGGTCGGTACCGCGATTCATCGCATCGAGCGCCACCAGTCGGTAGAGCGCGCCGCTGTCGAGATAGTGGAATCCGAGCGCCTGCGCGACAGCCTGCGCCACCGTGCCCTTGCCCGATGCGGAGGGCCCGTCGATGGCGATGACCGAGATATCGGTCATGCCCCGACCAGCCGGGCGAACTCGCGGAAGTACTCCGGAAAGGTCTTCGCGACGCACTGCGGATCGTTGATGCGCAGCGCGACGCCGCCGAGCGTGACGAGGGAGAAGCACATCGCCATACGGTGGTCGTCGTAGGTGTCGATCGTGGCCGGCGTGAGCTTCGACGGCGGCTCGATGCGCAGGTAGTCCGCGCCCTCCTCGACCCGGCCGCCCACCTTGCGCAACTCGGTGGCCATCGCGGCGAGGCGATCGGTCTCCTTTACGCGCCAGTTCGCCACGTTGCGGATCGTGCTCGGGCCGTCCGCGAACAGCGCCAGGACGGCGGCGGTCATTGCTGCGTCGGGGATGTGGTTGAGGTCCGCGTCGAGCGGCTGGAGCGGCGGTGCGCCACGTACCTCGATCCAGCCCTCTCCCAGCGTGACCTCGGCGCCCATCGTGCGCAACACCTCGACGAAGCGGACGTCGCCCTGGATGCTCGTCGCGTCGACGCCCTCGACGCGCACGGGCCCGCCACCCAGCGCGCCGGCCGCGAGAAAATAGGACGCGGACGATGCGTCGCCCTCGACCTCGAGCCGCCCGGGGCTGCGATAGCCCGTCCCGGCCGGCACCGTGAAGCGGGACCAGCCGCTGCGCTCGGGCGCCACGCCGAATCGGCGCATGAGGTCGAGCGTGATCTCGACGTAAGGCTTCGACACGAGTTCGCCCGACACCTGCACCGCGACGCGCCTGCCGGCGAGCGGCAGCGCCATCACGAGCGCGCTGAGGAACTGGCTCGAGACGTCGCCGCGAACGTTCACCGCTTCGCCGAGCGTACGCGCAGCCGGCCGGATCTCCAGCGGCGGATAGCCCTCGCGACCGAGGTAGCCGACGTCGGCGCCGAGCGCACGCAGCGCATCGACGAGGTCGCCGATCGGCCGCTCGTGCATGCGGGGCACGCCGAAGAGCCGGTACGTCCCGCCGGCAAGCGCGAGGACCGCAGTGAGCGGCCGGAACGCCGTCCCGGCATTGCCGAGGAAGAGCTCGGCACGGCGCACGGGGAATGCGCCGCCAACCCCCTGGATCGAGTACTCGCCGGTGCCGAGGCGCGCCCAGACGACACCGAGGACGCGCAGCGCCTCGAGCATGCGCGCGGTGTCGTCCGACTCGAGCACGCCGCGCAGGCGCGTCTCGCCGTGCGCCAGCGCGGCGAGGAGCAGCGCGCGGTTCGAGATGCTCTTCGAGCCGGGCAGCCTTACCGTGCCCGCGGCCCGGGTGCCCGGCGCGAGGTCGAGGTGAGATTGGCGGGCGCCGCTGCCGCTCACCGGGTCACCCGCCGTTCCGTCCCACCCAGGCGCGCCGCGCGGCGCGGGCCGCCGCGAATGCGCGCTCGAGCACCTCGCCGTCCGACTGCTCGAGCGCCGCGCCGAAACCCGCCAGAGCGTCCTGATACCGCCGCAGCTCCGCGAGGACCGCATCGCGGTTGGCGAGGCAGACGTCGCGCCACATCTCGGGATTGCTCGCCGCGAGTCGGCTCATGTCGCGGAACCCCGTACCGGCATGTGCGAAGATGCTCGCGGCGTCGGCGCGCCCAGCGAGCTCGTGGACCAGCGCGAACGACAGGAGGTGCGGCAGGTGGCTCACCGCGGCGAGCACCGCGTCGTGCTCCGCGGCGCTCATCTCGGTCACCTGCGCACCGCACGCCTGCCACGCACTGCGCACCCGCGCGACGGTCTCCGGCGGCGTCTCGGGGAGCGGGGTCATGATCACCTCGCGGCCGCGGTAGAGGGCCGCGGTCGCCGCCGCGGCGCCGCTCTCATCCGATCCCGCGATCGGGTGGGCAGGGACATACTGAGCGATGCGCGTCCCCAGCGCCGCGCGGGCCGCCGCGATCACGCTTCGCTTCGTGCTGCCGCCGTCGGTGATCACCGCGTCCGGTGCAACTCGCGGCGCAAGGCTTGCGAAGGTGTCGGCCATCGCCGCGACCGGCGTTGCAATGAGCACGAAGTCGGCGCCGTCCACCGCGCTTCCGACATCGGCCGCGATCTCGTCGACGGCTCCGCCCGCCAGCGCCCGCTCGAGATTTGCGCGGCTTCGCCCGACGCCAACCACCTTCCGCACCGCGCCCGCCTGCTTCAGGGCGAGCGCGAACGACGCCCCGATCAGCCCGACGCCGACGACGACCAGCCTCTCGATCGCAGCGGACACTGGCGATGCTCTATGGCTTCAGCGCGGCCGCGAGGGCGGAGAGGAAGCGTTCGTTCTCGGCGGCGAGCCCGACCGTCACGCGCAGGTGATCGGGCATGCCGTAGCCGGCGACCGGCCGCACGATCACGCCTTCCCGCAGCAGGTGCCGGAAGACGGCCTCCGCCCGGCTCACGCCGGCGGCACGGGGGATCTCGACCGCTACAAAGTTGCCGCATGACGGAATCCAGGCGAGCCCGAGGTGCTCGAAGCCTGCGGTGAGCTGCGTCATCCCGGCGAGATTCAGGTCGTGGCTCCGACGCACGAACGCGTCGTCGCCAAGTGCGGCCGCCGCCGCGACGAGTGCGAGGTTGTTGACGTTGAACGGCTGGCGCACGCGATTGAGGAGGTCCGCGATCCGCTCGTCGCACAGGGCGAACCCGACGCGCAGCCCGGCGAGACCATATGCCTTGGAGAACGTCCGCGTGAGGATCAGGTTCCGGTGCCGGGCAATCCAGGCGATGCTGTCGTAGCGCGCCGCGGCCGGGAGGTACTCGTTGTAGGCCTCGTCGATCACGACCGCCACGTGCGGCGGCACCGCGCGCAGGAACGCGTCGATTTCCGCCGCCGCGAGGAAGGTGCCGGTCGGATTGTTCGGGTTGGCAATGAAGACGATCCGGGTCTCCGCGTCGATCGCCTTCGCCATCGCCGGCAGATCGTGACCGTAGCGATTGGCCGGCACGACGATCCCGCGCGCGCCCCGCGCCTGCGTGGCGAGCGGATAGACCGCGAACGCATGCTCCGAGTACACCGCCGCGCGCCCCGGTCCGAGCAAGGCGCTCGCGACCATCTCGAGGACGTCGTTCGAGCCGTTGCCGAGTACGATTCCCGCCATCGGCACGCCGTAGCGCGCCGCGAGCGCCGTTTTCAGGTCGAAGCCGTTGCCGTCGGGATAGCGACTGAGCTCCGGCACGACCGCTTCGATCGCCGCGCGCGCCTTGGGCGAGAGCCCGAGCGGGTTCTCGTTCGAGGCGAGCTTGACGATCTTCGCCTGCTCGAGCCCCATCTCCCGCGCGAGCTCGGCGATCGGCTTGCCGGGCTGGTAGGGTGCGATCGCGCGAATGTACTGCGGCGCCAGCTCGCACGGGTCGGCGGGAACGCTCGCGGCGCGTCGGCTGGTCATGGGTTCGCGGCGGGGTAGGAGCCGAGCAGCTTGAGGAACGGCGCGAGCCCCTTGAGCTCGGCGAGCGCCGCCGCGAGCCCGGGGTCGCGCTGATGCCCTACGACGTCGAGGTAGAACATGTACTCCCAGGTGCCAACGCGCGCCGGCCGCGACTCGATCCGGCTCATGCTGACGCCGTGCTTCGCGAACGGCGCGATCAGCGCGTGCACCGCGCCCGGCCGGTTCGGCGCCGACATCACGAGCGAAGTGAGGTCGCGCCCGGTCGGGCCGGGATCGAGCGTGCCGAGCACGAGAAAGCGCGTCAGGTTCTGCGCTTCGTCCTCGATGTTCTGCGCCAGGATCGTGAGGCCGTAGCGCTCGGCTGCGATCGCCGGTCCGATGGCGCAGGAGTCCGGCTCGCCGGCGGCGAGTCGCGCCGCTTCGGCATTGCTCGACACCGGCACGCGCTCGACCTGCGGCAGGTTGCGCGCGAGCCAGTGCTGACATTGCGCGAGCGACTGCGCGTGCGAGTAGACGCGCCTGCGGCCTGCCGACGAGTCACCCTTCGCCATCAGGTTCTGGTGTACGCGCAGCACCACCTCGGCGCAAATGCGAAGCGGTGTGTTGAGCAGAAGGTCGAGCGTGCGCCCGATCGCGCCCTCGGTGGAATTCTCGACCGGGACGACCGCGAACTGCGTCGCACTGGTCTCGGCCTGCCTGAACGCCTCGTCGATCGAGGCGAGCGGCAGCGCGTCGATCGACCCGCCGAAGTGCTGCATGACCGCCATCTCGCTGAAGGTGCCCTGCGGCCCGAGATATCCGACCCGAACCCGCTCCTCAAGGGCGCGGCAGGCGGACATCACCTCCACGAAGATCCGCGTCACGCATTCCGCCGGCAGCGGCCCGCGGTTCGCCGCCGCGACGCGGCGCAGAACCTCGGCCTCGCGCTCCGGGCGGTAGACCGGGCCGTCGCCTTTCAGCCGCCCGATCGCGGCCGCATGCCCGGCACGCTCCCCGATCAGCCTGACGATCTCGCCGTCGATGCGATCGATGTCGGTCCGGCGGCGGCTGATCTCGTCGTCGGTCGGCTTGTCGGCCATGCTAGGCGTCCAGCGGGAGATAGCGGATCCCGAGCACGCCGTCGATCCGCCGGATGGTCTCGATGACGTCGGCCGGCATCGGGCTGTCGACGTCCACCAGCGTGTACGCCATCTCGCCGCGCGACTTGTTCAGCATGTTGTGGATGTTCAGGCCGCCCTTCGCCAGCGCGGTGGAGATCTGTCCGACCATGTTGGGAACGTTCGCATTGGCGATCGCAATGCGGTACGGCGACTCGCGCCGCATCACCACTTCCGGGAAGTTCACCGCGTTGCGCACGTTCCCGTGCTCGAGGTACTCGCGGACCTGGTCGACCACCATCACCGCCGAATTGTCCTCCGCCTCACGCGTCGACGCGCCGAGATGCGGGAGCGCGATCACGCCGGGGTGGCCGGCCAGCACGGCCGACGGAAAATCGGTGACATAGGCCTTCAGCCGGTGGGCATCGAGCGCCTCGATCACCGCGGCGTCGTCGACGATGCCCTCGCGCGAGAAGTTGAGCAGGATCGCCCCGGCGCGGAGCTGCGCGACGGTATGCGCATTCAGCAGGCCGCGCGTCGCGCCGTTGAGCGGCACGTGCAGCGTGACGAAATGGCTGCCGCGCAGCACCTCCTCGATCGAATGCGCCTTCCGAATCTGCGAGGGCAGGCTCCAGGCGGCATCGACGGTTATCTCCGGGTCGTAGCCGAGTACGTTCATCCCGAGGCGGATGGCCGCGTCGGCGACGAGGCTGCCGATCTTGCCGAGGCCGATCACGCCGAGCGTGTGTCCGGGCAGCTCCGCGCCGGCGAAGCGCTTCTTCTCGTCCTCGATCTTCTTCGATACCGCCGCGTCGTCGCCGCGCAGGTCGGCCACGAACCGCACCGCCGGCACGAGGTTCCGCGCCGCGATCAGAATCCCGGCGAGGACGAGTTCCTTCACAGCGTTCGCGTTCGCGCCCGGTGCGTTGAACACCGGTGCGCCGCGCCGGTTCATTGCCGGGACCGGGATGTTGTTCGTCCCCGCGCCGGCCCTGCCGATCGCCTTGACCGAGTCGGGGATCGTCATCGCGTGCATGTCCGCCGAGCGGACCAGGATGGCGTCGGGCCGAGCCGACTCCTTCGTCACGGAGTAGACCCCGGCAGGGAAACGCCGCAGCCCGACCTGCGAGATCTGGTTGAGCACCAGGATCTCGAACCGCTCAGCCATGGCGCGCCTCGAACTCGCGCATGTAGGCGGCGAGCCGCTGCACGCCCTCGAGCGGCATCGCGTTGTAGATCGACGCGCGCATGCCGCCGACCGAACGGTGGCCCTTCAGCTGCACCATCCCCCGCTCCTCGGCGCCTTTCAGGAACGGCGCGTCGAGCGCCGTATCCCGCAGCGTGAACGGCACGTTCATGCGCGAGCGGTCGGACTCGCGGACCGGCGAACGGAAGAGCGCCGAGTCGCCGAGGTACTCGTAGAGCAGGCCCGCCTTGGCGATGTTCTGCCGCTCCACCGCCGCGAGCCCGCCCCGCCGCTTGAGCCACTTGAAGACCAGCCCCGCGATGTAGATCGCATACGTGGCAGGCGTGTTCGACATCGACTGCGCGTCGGCGTGCACCTTGTAGTCGAGCATCGCCGCAGTGCCCTTCGGCGCGCGACCGAGAAGATCCTCGCGCACGATCACCAGCGTGAGCCCGGCCGGACCGATGTTCTTCTGCGCACCGGCGTAGATCAACCCGTACTTCGACACGTCGATCGGCCGCGAGAGGATATGCGAGGACATGTCGGCGACGAGCGGCACGTCGCCGGTGTCCGGCACCCAGTGGAACTCGACGCCGCCGATCGTCTCGTTGGTGCAGAGGTGAACGTACGCGGCATGCGGGTTCAGGTTCCATTTCGAGCGCTCGGGGACGTAGGTGAAGTTCGCATCCTCCGCGGACGCCGCCACGTTCACCTCGCAGAAGCGCCCTGCTTCCTTGATCGCCTTCTTCGACCACTCGCCGGTGTTGACGTAGTCGGCGGAGCTCTTCCCGCCGAGGAGATTCATGGGCACCATCGCGAACTGCAGCGACGCCCCGCCCTGCAGGAAGAGCACCTTGTAGTTCGGCGGGATCGCGGCGAGGTCGCGCAGGTCCGCTTCGGCTTCCTCGGCGATGGCGGTGAACTCGGGGCCGCGATGGCTCATCTCCATGACGCCCATGCCGCTCCCGTGCCAGTCGAGCATCTCCGCGGCGGCCTGGCGCAGCACCTCCTCCGGCAACACCGCCGGACCCGCGCTGAAGTTGAAGACCCGCGCCACCGTCACTCCCCGTGATTTTCGCCGTTTCCGCGCGGCTGCGGGTCGTGATCCTGCCTGTCGCCGTTCGCCCCGTTGCCGGTGCCGTTGCCGTTCTCGACCTCGGTCTCGGCGATCTTCTCGATGCCTGCGAGCTTGGTGCCGGGGTCGAGGCTGATCAGGCTGACGCCCTGCGTCGAACGCCCCATCTTGCCGATCTGGCGGACCGCGGTGCGGATCAGCACGCCGCCGGTCGATACGAGCATGATCTCGTCCTGCTCGTCGACCAGCGCTGCGCCCACGACCTTGCCGTTCCGCTCCGTGGTCTGGATCGCGATCACGCCCTGCGTGCCACGCCCGTACCGCGGGTACTCGGCGAGCGGCGTGCGCTTGCCGTAACCGTTCTCGGTGGCGGTGAGCACGCTCTTCGGCTCGTCGTCGGCGACGAGCATCGAGATCACGCGCGCCTCGTCGGCGAGCTTCATCCCGCGCACGCCGCGCGCCGCGCGGCCCATCGGGCGCACGTCGCCTTCCTCGAAACGAACCGCCTTGCCCGCGTCCGAGAAGAGCATGACGTCGCTCTGCCCGCCCGTGATCGCCACGCCGATGAGATAGTCGCCCTGCTCGAGGTCGACTGCGATGATCCCTTTCTCGCGCGGCCGGGAGAAGTCCGACAGCGGCGTCTTCTTGACCGTGCCGTTCGCCGTTGCCATGACGACAAACCGGTTCTCGTCGAAGCTCTTTACCGGCAGCACGGCGCTGATCCGCTCGCCCTCGGCGAGCGGGAAGAGATTCACGATCGGCCGGCCGCGGCTCGCGCGCGTGCCGGCCGGCACCTCATACCCTTTCAGCCAGTACACCTGGCCGCGGCTGGAGAAGCACAGGATGAAATCGTGGGTGTGGGCGATGAACACGCGTTCGATGAAGTCGTCCTCGCGCATCGCGGCCGCCTGCTTGCCGCGCCCGCCGCGGCGCTGGGCGCGGTAGTCGGCCACCGGCTGGGCCTTGATGTATCCGGCGTGCGAGAAGGTCACGACGACGTCCTGGGGCGCGATCAGGTCTTCGACCGCGATGTCCTCGGCGTTGAGGACGATCTCGCTCTTGCGCGCATCGCCGTAGGCCTCCTTCGCCGCCTTCAGCTCGTCGGCGATGATCGCGGTGATGCGGGCCGGCCGCGCGAGAATGTCGAGGAGGTCGGCGATCCGCTCGAGCAGCTCCTTGTACTCGTCGACGATCTTGTCCTGCTCGAGCGCGGTGAGGCGCTGGAGCTGCATCTCGAGGATGCGCTGTGCCTGGGTCTCGGACAGGCGGTACCCGTCTGGACCGGGCCCGTATCCTGCGCCGACGCCGGCGAGCCGCGTCGCGCCGTCGGCGGCACGGGCGAGCATGTCGGCGACGAGCTGTGACGGCCACGCCCGCACGAGCAGCTGCGAGCGCGCCTCCGCGGGGGACGGTGCCGCCTTGATCAGCGCGATGATCGCGTCGACGTTCGAGAGCGCGACCGCGAGGCCTTCCTGCACGTGCGCGCGCTCGCGCGCCTTGCGCAGGTCGAAGCTCGTGCGGCGGGTGACCACCTCGCGGCGATGCGCGAGGAACGCCGCGAGCATCGCCTTGAGGCTGAGTAGCTTCGGCTGGCCATCGACGAGCGCCACCACGTTCATGCCGAAGGTGTCCTGCAGCTGCGTCTGCTTGTAGAGGTTGTTGAGCACCACCTCGGGCAGCTCGCCGCGCTTGAGCTCGATCACCACCCGCATGCCGGACTTGTCGGACTCGTCCTGGATATGCGCGATGCCATCGATCTTCTTCTCGTGGACCAGCTCGGCGATACGTTCGAGCAGGACTTTCTTGTTGACCTGATACGGCAGCTCGTCCACCACGATCGCCTGCCGCGCGCCCCTGTCGATGTCCTCGACGTGCGTGCGCGCCCGCATGACGACGCGGCCGCGGCCGGTGCGGTAGCCCTCGTGGATGCCGGCGGTGCCGTAGATCAGCGCGGCGGTCGGGAAGTCCGGCGCCGGTACCAGTTTGATGAGGTCCTCGATCGCGATGTCCGGGTTCGCGAGCAGCGCGAGGCACGCCTCGATCGTCTCGGAGAGGTTGTGCGGCGGGATGTTGGTCGCCATGCCGACCGCGATCCCGGACGAGCCGTTGACGAGCAGGTTCGGCAGCCTTGTCGGCAGTACCGTCGGCTCCTGCTCCTTGCCGTCGTAGTTGGGGACGAAGTCGACGGTCTCGCTGTCGATGTCGGCGAGGAGCTCGGCGGCGATGCGCGCGAGCCGGCACTCGGTGTAGCGCATCGCCGCCGGGTTGTCGCCGTCGACCGAGCCGAAATTGCCCTGGCCGTCGACGAGCGGGTAGCGCATCGAGAAGTCCTGCGCCATCCGCACCAGCGTGTCGTAGATCGCGGTGTCGCCATGCGGGTGGTACTTGCCCATGACCTCGCCGACCACGCGCGCGCACTTCACGTATGGCCGATTCCATAGGATGTTCGCCTCCTGCATCGCGTAGAGCACGCGGCGGTGCACCGGCTTCAGTCCGTCGCGCACATCGGGGAGCGCGCGGCCGACGATCACGCTCATCGCGTAATCGAGATACGAGCGCCGCATCTCCTCTTCGAGGCTGACGGGCAGCGTTTCCTTCGCGAATTGATCCATCGAGGCGGGACGTGTTGCGCTCGTCGGAGCGCCGCCGATACGGGCGAGACTAAGCCCCGGCGAAAAAAGCGAATTTTAGCATTCGCACCGTATCGCAACCAAGCTCGATTCGCGGCGTGATCGACGCGCCGCGCGCTACCCGGTGCGAGATGAAGTGGTGTACCATGCCGCGCAAACCGACGGGGCCCAGCCGGTCGATAACGCGGTTCGAGACCAGAGGGGAGAGACTAAATTGAACATGATCCGTACAACCCTGGTTCTAGCCGCGGTGCTAGGCGTGGTCTCGGCGAGCCCGGCTCTCGCCCAACAAGGGCGGAGCACTCAAGGTTACCTGACCGATCAGCGCAACGGAATCGTCAAGGATCCCTTCAATCTCTGCTGGCGGACCGGCTATTGGACGCCGGCGATCGCCAACTGCGAGTGCGACGTGGATCTGATCCCGCGGGACGTCTGCTTCCCGCCGGCGCCCAAGCCCGCTGCGGCCCCGCCGCCGCCCGCACCGCCCCCGGCGCCGGTCGCCAAGCCACCGGCGCCGAAGACCCTTGCCGTTTCGTCGACCGGGCTGTTCGATTTCGACAAGGCGATACTGACGAATGAGGCGCGGGCGCAGCTCGACAAGGAAGTGGTCGCACGGCTCGGCGAGTTCTCGGCGGTCAGGTTGATCCACGTCGAGGGGCATACCGACCGGATCGGCTCCCAGCAGTACAACCAGAAGCTCTCCGAGCGACGCGCCGACGCCGTGAAGGCATACCTCGTCAGCAAGGGTGTCGACGGCTCGAAGATCGAGACGATCGGCATGGGCAAGACCCTGCAGGTGAAGTCCTGCCCCGATCCGACCCCGAAGGGCGAGATCAAGACCTTCAAGCAGCTGATCGAGTGCCTCGCGCCGAACCGTCGCGCGGTCGTCACGGTCTCGGGCACCGGGCGATAGTCCCGCTCCGGGACGAACAGCGAACGCCCCGCGCTGCGCGCGGGGCGTTTTTTTTCCGCGCGCCATGACGAAGCGCCGCGCCGACCTCGCCATCGATGCGCGCTGGGTGCTCCCGGTGGAGCCCTCGGGCGCCACGCTCGCCGACCACAGCGTCGTCGTCGACGGCGGCCGCATCGTCGCGCTGCTCGCGACCGGCCAGGTCGCTGCGTCGTTCGAGCCCGCCGAGCGTGTGGACTTGCCGGAGCACGTCCTGATCCCAGGCCTCGTGAATCTGCACACCCATGCGGCGATGACCCTCATGCGCGGACTCGCGGACGACCGGCCGCTGATGAGCTGGCTCAAGGAGCACATATGGCCGGCGGAGATACGCCACGTCTCGCCCGAGTTCGTCTACGACGGCACGCTGCTCGCCTGCGCCGAGATGCTCCGCGGTGGCGTGACCTGCGCGAACGACATGTACTTCTTCCCGGAGTCGGCCGCGCGCGCATTTCTGGACGCCGGCATGCGCGCGAGCCTCGGGTTGATCGCGATCGAGTTTCCCAGCACCTACGCATCGGATGCGGAGGACTACCTGACCAAGGGTCTGGCGTTGCGCGACCGGCTCGGGAGCGAGCCGCTGCTGTCGTTCTGCATGGCGCCGCACGCCCCCTACACCGTGAGCGACCGGACGTTCCGGCGCATCGCGACGCTTGCCGAGGAGCTCGACCTTCCGATCCACGTCCACCTGCACGAGACCGAAGGCGAGATCGCGGAGAGCATCGCGCAGCATGGCCGGCGACCGCTCGAGCGTCTCGAGAAACTGGGCCTGGTGACCGAGCGCCTGATCGCCGTGCACGCGGTCCACGTTACGGTGTCCGAGATCGCAGCGCTCGCCAGAGCCGGCTCGTCGGTCGCGCATTGCCCGTCGTCGAATCTGAAGCTCGCGAGCGGGTTCGCGCGGGTCGCCGAACTGCTCGCGCACGGCGTGAACGTCGGCGTCGGCACCGACGGCGCGGCGAGCAACAACCGGCTCGACATGTTTCAGGAGATGCGCACCGCCGCGCTCGTTGCCAAGGCGGTGGCTGGCGACGCCGCAGCGGTGCCGGCGCACGAGGCCCTGCGTCTGGCGACACTCGGCGGCGCGCGTGCCCTGGGTCTGGAGCGCCGCATCGGCTCGATTCTCCCGGGTAAGGCCGCCGACCTTGCCGCCGTGTCCCTCGCGGCACCCGAGACCCAGCCATGCTTCGACCCGGTGTCGCACCTCGTCTACGCGTGCGGCCGGGAGCACGTGACCGACGTATGGGTGGCGGGCGAGCGGGTCGTGCGGGAGCGGGGGCTCGCGCGGGTCGATCCACGGAGCTTGGAAAGGCGGGGCACCCTGTGGCAGAATCAGTTGTGTAGAAGAGACGCCTAGCCGGCGTGTGAACCGGCCGGTAGTGGGCCAAGGGATGCGCTTCACAATCGGAAAGGGGAAAACATGGTCACATCCACACGGCAACGCGCGCTGCTGGTCACTTCCGCGCTTGCGCTCGGACTCGCGACGACTTCGGCTTTCGCCCAGCAGGGGAAAAGCACGCAGGGCTACCTGACCGATCAACGCAACGGGATCGTCAAGGATCCCTATAACCTTTGCTGGCGCACCGGCTTCTGGACCCCGGCGCTCGCGCACTGCGAGTGCGACGCGGATCTGATTCCCAGAGACATCTGCTTCCCGCCGCCGCCGAAGCCGGCGGCACCGCCGCCGCCGCCGCCGCCGACACCGGTGCCGCCCCCGCCGCCGAAGCCTGTCACCGAGAAGATCACGTTCGCTGCGGACGTCCTCTTCGAGTTTGACAAGGCGGTGCTGAGGCCCGAGGGCAAGGCGAAGCTCGACGATCTCGTCAGCAAGCTCAAGGGCGTGGCGCTCGAGGTGATCATCGCGATCGGCCACACCGACCCGATCGGCGGCGAAGCGTACAACATGAAGCTGTCCGTCCGTCGCGCCGAGGCGGTGAAGGCGTATCTGGTGAGCAAGGGAATCGAGCCGAACCGGATCTACACCGAGGGCAAGGGCAAGACACAGCAGATCAAGAAGTGTCCGAGCCCGTCGCCGAAGGGCGAGATCAGGACGTTCAAGCAATACATCGCGTGCCTCGAGCCGAACCGTCGCGTCGAGGTGGAGGTGGTGGGCACCCGGACGAAGTAGTCCGTCGATCGCCTCGCAAGGAAGCCCTGCTTCGGCAGGGCTTTTTTTTGCCCTCAGGCTGGCAAGACCCTCGTTTCGACCCCGATCTGTTGCATGGAAGCAACATCTCGGCGTCGCCGTCGACGGCCTGTGGCATAATTTTTTTGTATAAGAAACGCAACTTAGTCGGGAAATTCCTTCAGAACCCGGCAGCTGGTCAGGGCTCGCGACCAGATTTTGAAAGGGGAAAGCATGCTCACACTCAAACAACAAGCGCTGCTCGCGGCCTCCGCCCTTGCGCTCGGACTCGCCGCGACCACTTCGGCCTTCGCCCAGCAGGGAAAAAGCACGCAGGCTTACCTGACCGATCAACGCAATGGGATCGTCAAGGATCCCTACAATCTCTGCTGGCGCACCGGCTATTGGACCCCGGCGCTCGCCCATTGCGAGTGCGACGTCGATCTGATCCCGAGAGACATCTGCTTCCCGCCGCCCCCGAAGCCGGCTGCGGCGCCGCCTCCGCCACCGCCGCCGACACCGGCGCCGCCTCCGCCGCCGAAGCCCGTCACCGAAAAGGTCACGTTCGCGGCCGATGTCTTCTTCGACTTCGACAAGGCTGTGCTCAAGCCGGAAGGCAAGGCGAAGCTCGACGACCTGGTCGCCAAGCTGAAGCCCGTCGCGCTCGAGGTGATCATCGCGATCGGCCACACCGACTCGATCGGCACCGTCGCGTACAACCAGAAGCTCTCCGTGCGTCGTGCCGAGGCGGTGAAGGCGTATCTGGTGAGCAAGGGTATCGAGCCCAACCGGATCTACACGGAGGGCAAGGGCAAGAGCCAGCCGATCGCTGACAACCGGACCGCCGAGGGACGCGCGAAGAACCGGCGCGTCGAGATCGAGGTGGTCGGGACGCGGCAGAAGTAGTCGGCCCGCTACGGAGGAGGCCCTGCAGACGCAGGGCCTTTTTCTTTGGGTCGCGGAACGGGAGTCCCGTGGCACTGTCTCGACCGAGATGACAGTCAATGCCGATCCGAAGGAGCTGGCCAAGTTCAGCGATCTCGCGCACCGCTGGTGGGATCCGGCGGGGGAGTTCCGGCCGCTCCACCAGATCAACCCGCTGCGGCTCGCCTGGATCGAGGGCAAGGCGAGCCTCGCCGGCAACCAGGTGCTCGACGTGGGTTGCGGCGGCGGGATCCTCGCCGAGGCGATGGCCCGGGCGGGAGCGCGCGTGAAGGGGATCGATCTCGCGGAAAAGCCGTTGAAGGTCGCCGAGTTGCACCGTCTCGAATCGGGCGTGGCGGTCGAGTACGAGGCGGCCTCGGCGGAGGAGCTGGCCGCGCGCGAACCGGCCCGCTACGACGTTGTCACGTGCATGGAGGTGCTCGAGCACGTTCCCGATCCGTCGAGCACCGTGCGCGCGTGCGCCAATCTCGTGCGGCCCGGCGGGCAGCTCTTCTTTGCGACCATCAACCGCAACCCGAAGTCCTATCTGTTCGCGATCGTCGGTGCCGAGTACGTTCTTGGCCTGTTGCCGAAGGGCACTCACGACTACGCGAAACTCATCAAACCCTCGGAGCTCGCGCGCTGGTCGAGAAGCGCCGGGCTCGACGTCGAAAGCCTCGTCGGCATGACGTACAACCCGTTCACGAAAGCGTACGCGCTCGGGCGTGACACCGACGTGAACTACATGCTCCACGCCGTCCGGCCGGCAACGCGATGACGATCCGCGCCGTCCTGTTCGACCTCGACGGGACGCTCGCCGACACGGCGCCCGACCTTGCCGGCGCGCTGAACCGCCTGCTCGACGAGCGCGGGCGCGAGGCGGTGGCGCTCGAGCGCGCGCGGCCGGTCACCTCGAGCGGGGCGCGAGGCATGCTGCGCGTGGGCTTCGGCATCGATCGGCAGCACGCGGACTACGAAGCGCTCAGGACGCGGTTCCTCGATCTGTACGCTGAGAACCTCTGCCGCGAGACGCGGCTCTTCGACGGCATCGGCGATCTGCTGGCGGCCATCGAGCGACGTGGCCTGCCGTGGGGAATCGTCACCAACAAAGCCGAGCGGTTCACCTTTCCGCTCCTCGCTGCGCTCGGGCTCGCGGCGCGCACCGCCTGCGTCGTGGGCGGCGATACGACGGGGCATGTCAAGCCGCATCCCGATCCGCTCCTGTACGCAGCGCGCGCGCTCGGGCTCGCGCCCGCAGGCTGCCTGTACGTGGGCGATGACCTGCGCGACGTACAGGCGGCGCGCGCGGCCGGTATGCCGGTCCTCGCCGCCGCGTACGGCTATCTCGGCGACGAAGGGGATCCCGCCGCATGGGGCGCCGACGCGGTCATCGCGCACCCACTGGAGACCTTGATCCACCTCCATATGCCCATATAATCCATTTACGCGGGTCGTGTGACCCGCGGGAAGTCCGTGCGAAGCACTCCCATTTGGGGGCGACTTGGTTTCGACGCGGGTAGCGAAGCAGCGCAGGGCATGCCGAGGACCAGTTCCCTCGTAAATCCACTGGAAACCTACAAACGCCAACGACGAGCGTTTCGCTCTCGCCGCCTAACACCGGCGAGACGCTGCACTAGCCTGCTGATGGGCTAGGCCCGGTTCGCCGGGTGCAGCGCCATTCACATCAGCCTCTCCTCCCGGTCTGGCCGCTTGGCCGGGGGGATCCGTCGAAGCGGCTGGCCGAGCGTCAGCCTGCCGGTCGGCGGGCGCGAGGCGAGATCCAAACGACCTGGCTAAGCATGTAGTCCTGACTGTGTAGTGCTCGCGGACGCGGGTTCGATTCCCGCCGCCTCCACCAAATCAGGGTTCCGTGGGGGAACCGAGCACAACCCGCTCCAGGCAGCCGTAGTGGGTAGCGGCCCGTGCGGCTTCTATGCCGCGGAGGCCAACGCAACTCGGGAGGCGGCGCTGCGGAAGCTCAGGCTGCCACGTCCTTGAACACCGCCATGCTGCTAGCCGTCTCCGGCATTACCGGAAAGTGGAAGCCGCACTTGGGGCAAGACATCGCGAGGGTCGCCTGCTCGCGATGAAGGTCGTAGGTCTTGTCTTGAAACTCGCCGCAGCACGGGCACACACGCAGCAGTCGCGTGCTTGCCAGCTCGAAGTTCGTGATGATGTCTTCCATGATCGCACCGCGGGCGGCCCAGGCTTTCGCGTGCTTGTGGTAGGTGGCCTGATGCCAGTCCTCCAGCGCCTGCTTGCTGGTCCACAAGCTGATTTCGTTGAACCACTTCGGATCCTCCGGATGGACCCACCAAGTCAGGTGCAGGAAGCCGGGCAAAGGCTTCAAGTGGTTTCGCGTGTCCGCGAAGAGCATCTTGAACTTGTCGTAGCCGTCCTCGCTCGAGAATCGAACGCGCTGCATGCTGAGATAGATCGCCATTTGACTTCTCCCGGTTAGCGACGGCAGCGGTCACCGACCGGCCGTCTCGCCAGAAGAATCATAAGTCGGCTGCTGGGCGGCCGATGGTTCCAGTCGCTGGTCGACTGATGGGTCCAAGGACTGCTGCATCCGTGGCGATGCTATCGTGAGCGACGATCTTGTTCGCTCCATGCAACTGCCGCTCTCCGTCAGGCTGGGCCGCGCCGAGCATCTGCAGCAGCAGATCGTGCGGCAGATTGCCATGCTGATCGAGAATGGGTTGCTGAGGGCAGGAGATTCCCTCCCCGCCACGCGCGAGCTCAGCGCCCAGCTGGGCGTGGCACGTAACACCGTGGTCCTCGCCTATCAAGCACTCCGGCGCGAGGGCTTCGTCGAGAGTGCTGGCAGACGAGGAACGCGGGTCGGCCCGACCCTGCCGCGCGCGTATCTGAACGCGAGGGTGCGCGTGTCCAAGACCGCCGCCGTGCCCGAGCGCCCGCCCGAGCCGACCCACCTCGACCAGTGGCGTAACTCGTCGCTCTACGATCCGTCTCGCAACCACCTGCCGCTCGACTTCCGGGTGGGTCGGCCGGACCGCACCCTGTTTCCCCATCGCATCTGGAAACGGCTGGTGGATCAGCGGCTTCACGGGGCACCGCTGGCACTGACCGAGTACGGCGATCCGCTCGGCCTGCGCGAGTTGCGCAGCGCGATCGCCGAGCACGTTCGTGTCAGTCGCGGGATCCTGTGCTCGGCCGATCAGGTGCTCATCGTCGCGGGCGTGCAGGAAGGATTGAACCTCGTGTCGCGCCTGCTCCTCCAGCCCGGATCTTCGGCGGTGCTCGAGAACCCGACTTATGCGAGCGCGGCGCATGTATTCGCGAGCTATGGTGCGACCCTGATCGGATGCGAAGTGGGCGAAGAAGGAATCAACCCTCGAGCGCTGCCCCGGAGCGGGGCGCGTCTCGCCTACGTAACCCCGTCGCACCAGTTCCCGTTGGGGCCCACGATGAGCCTCGAGAGCCGCATCGCGCTGCTGGAATGGGCAAGGCGGACCGGTAGCTTCATTGTCGAGGACGACTACGACGGCGATTTCCGGTATCAGGGCTCGCCGCTCATGGCGCTCGCCGCCCTCGATCGCTCCGAGCGGGTGGTCTACCTCGCGACCTTCTCCAAGTCGCTGGGAGCGGGGCTGCGCCTCGGGTATGCAATCGTCCCGCCCAGCCTCGTGCCGAAAGCGAAGATGGTCAAGGACCTCTTCAACCACGGGCATTCATGGCTTGAACAAGCCGTCCTCGCCGACTTCCTCCGCTCGGGAGCCTTTGACTCGCATTTGCGCAGAATACGGATGGTCTATCTCGAGCGGCGCGACTATTTGACCGCCGGTCTGAGGCGACGCTTTGCAGAGACGCACGTGCTGGGCGGCGAAGGCGGAATGCACCTGACGTGGTATCTGCCGCGCACCGCTCCCCCTGCACATACATTGCAGCGCACACTGCTGAGCAAAGGGGTGGGCGTCTACTGCCTGATGGACGGCCCAGCGCTGATGCTTCAGCCCTTCAACGGCTGGGAGCGCATCCTGATGCTCGGCTATCCATGCCTTGACCGCGTCAAGACCGAGCAAGCTTTGAACTGCATCGCGCAGGAACTCGACGCGGGGTCGGCTACGTGAAGCGAAACCCGATGATCGCCGGGCATCGGTTCGCGGCGCTGGAAGCGTTGCGCGGGCATCTGGCCTGGTGGACGCGCGGAGTGGCCGTTGTGACGGCTGCACGGGACCACCGGCGAGCCGCCGCTCGAACGCTTCCAGCCCGAGGAGCGCGCAGCACTTCGACCGCTGGGGGTCCCGGCCCCGGGACCGAGGTACGCGAGCTCGCTCGCCCTGGGTTGCGCGCCAGCTCGGCCACAAGACAATCGCAATGACGCTCAAGCGCTACGGGCGCTGGAAAGCGCCGGTCTCGACAACTGGGTCACATCTCGCCGCGCACCATGGGCGCGCGCATTAGCTCGCCGAGTAGTCAGAATAGCCTCGTATTCGCGGTGCGGCTCGCGACCTGCGAGCGCGTCTTGCTCGCGAAACGGCGAGCCCGCCGCGCGAGATGAACGCGCCCCGAAAATCGGAATCACTTCGTTGCGGTAAGGGTGAGGATCGAGCGACCGGCGTATGCCAGAGCGCTACTTCGATCCCTTCACCGCCTCCTCCAACAGTTTGGCTCGGATCGCTTTCGGCCGGCGGCGCGCCCGGGAACGATGGTTCCGACGGCTCCTCTTTAGGCTCCTCGGGCATCTCGATCTTCACCTTGTCGATGTCGATCACCTGCTCCTTGTCGAGGAAGTAGGTCACCAGGCCCGGCCAGGCGATGACGATCCCGACCATGATGAGCATCAGGACCACCCAGGGAATGGAGCCGAGATAGATATCGCTGCTCTTCACTTCCTTCGGCGCGATGCCGCGCAGGTAGAACAGGGCGAAACCGAACGGCGGATGCATGAACGAAGTCTGCATGTTGACGCATAGGAGCACGCCGAACCAGATCAGATCGATACCGAGCTTCGCCGCGACCGGCGCAAGCAGCGGGATGACGATGAACGCGATCTCGAAGAAGTCGAGAAAGAACGCGAGAAAGAAGACGAAGATATTGACGAAGATGAGAAACCCGACCTGCCCGCCCGGCAGCGCCGAGAGCATGTGCTCGATCCAGAGGCCGCCGTCGACTCCCTGGAACACGAGCGAGAACACGGTCGCGCCGATCAGGATGAAGATCACCATGGCGGTGATTCGCCCCGTCGATTCCATGGCTTGCCAGACGAGCTTCGAGGTCAGCCGCCGGTGCAGCGCGGCGAGGACGATCGCGCCCACCGCGCCCATGGCGCCGGCTTCGGTGGGCGTAGCGAGACCCATGAAGATCGTGCCGAGGACGAGAAAGATCAGCACGACCGATGGAATCATGCCCCACAGGACCCGCGAGATGAGCGCCCAGCCCTTCGTCGTACGCGCCTCCGGCGGGAGCGGCGGCATCGCCTTCGGGCGGAAGATCGCGATTGCCGTGATGAAGAGCAGGAAGAGCAGGATCTGCACGAGCGAGGGACCGATCGCTCCCTTGTACATGTCGCCGACCGACTTGCCGAGTTGATCGGCGAGCACGATCAGGACGAGCGAGGGCGGAATGAGCTGGGTGATCGTTCCGGAGGCCGCGATCACGCCGGTGGCGAGCTTCATGTCGTAGCCATAGCGCATCATGATCGGAAGCGAAATCACGCCCATCGCGATCACCGAGGCGGCGACCGTCCCGGTGATTGCGCCGAGGACCGCGCCGACGATCACCACGGCGAAGGCCAGACCGCCGGGCAGCGCGCCGAAGAGCTGTCCCGTGCCCTCGAGCAGATCTTCGGCAAGGCCGCAGCGCTCGAGGATCGCGCCCATGAAAGTGAAGAACGGGATCGAGAGCAGCAAGTCGTTCGACAGGATGCCGAAAATCCTGAGCGGGAGGTTCGCCATGTATTGCGGCGGGAAGAAGCCGAGCTGGACCGCGAGCGTGCCAAACATGAGACCGAGCGCGGCGAGCGAGAACGCGACCGGGTAGCCGATCAGCATCACCACCACCAGCCCCGCGAACATGAGGGGCGCCATCATGTCGAGAGTGATCATTGCAGCGGCTTCTCGTAGTGAGTGTCCATGTCGTACTCGCCGCGGAGGTAACCGATTCGCTTCACGATCTCCGACAACCCCTGCAGCGCAAGCAGCGCGGCGCCGATCGGGATGACGAGCTTCACCGGCCAGCGGATGAGGCCGCCCGCGTTACTGGACATCTCGCCGCTCACATAGGCTTCGGCGAACTGCGGCCACGACATCCACGCGATGAGCGCCGCCGCCGGCATCAAGAAGAAGATCGAGCCGAGCAGGTCGACCCACGCGGCAGTGCGCGGCGAGAAACGCGCATACAGCACATCCACCCGGACATGCTCGTTCAACTTCAGCGTATACGACACTCCCAGCATGACGATGCCGGCGAACATGTACCACTGCAGCTCGAGCCAGGCGTTCGAGCTGATGCTGAACGCGTAGCGGACGCTGGCGTTGATCGCGCTCACCAGACAGGAGAGGAGCACGAGCCAGGTCGCGATGAGACAGACGCGCTGGTTGATCCGGTCGACTAGACCGGCGAAAGCGAGCAGCGTTTTCATCGCCTCCTCCTTGGTTTCCGCGCGCGGGAGCGACGCCTCGCAAACCCCGGCGCGTTCCTTACTTCACGAGCAGGACCGGCACCTTCGCTTGCTGTACGACCTTCATCGCGACCGAGCCGAGCAGCAAGGACGCGACTCCGCCTAGGCCATGCGAGCCGAGAATGATCATGTCGCAGCCCGACTCGGTTGCGACGCGCACGATCGCCTCGGCCGGCTCCCCCAGCTCAACCGACCATTCATGCGGGATGCCCGCGGCCTCGAGAAGCTTGCGCTCCTGCGCGAGCAGGCGCTCGCCGAGCGCCTTTTCGCTGCGCACCGCCTCGTCCTCTACGACGCCGTGGTGGAACTCGTAGTTGAGCGTCTCCGGCTGCACATTCACCAGGCGCGCGCTCAACTCCTTCAACTTCGGTGCGAGCTCGGTGACACGGCGCACCGTCACTACCGAGTGGTCCGAACCGTCCACGGCGATCAGCACCTTGAGCATCGAGACCTCCCCATGGAATACGGAAAGATGACTCTCCTCCCCGAGTTCCGGTTCTCATGTTGCTCTCGTTCGCGTGGCCGGGTCAACCGTATCGTGCGCCGGGAAGTGGAAGCTCGAACTCGCGCTTTACCTGGCAACGGCGGGATCTCATCCAGCGGCTCTTGCGGAAACGGGATTCCGGGATTCTGGTGTCCTTCGCTCACGCACCGTGCGTGACCGACATTCGGCGTTCGTTCCGTTGCGGTGGCTTTTCCGTGGCGAATCGCGAGCTATGACCTTCGCGACGGCAACGGGTAGATCAGCCCGGCAGCCTGAAACCCGCCGTCCACGTTCAAGGTATGCCCGGTAACGTAGCGGCTTTCGTCCGAAGCGAGGAACACGGCGGCGTCCGCGATCTCACGCGGCTCGCCGTAGCGCCGCTGCGGGATCAGAAACTCGTACGCCTCCCGCGTTTCCGGAGTGTGAACTTGGCTCGCCAGTTCTGTCGCGATCGGCCCCGGCGCGATCGCATTCACGTTGATCCCATGCTCCGCGAGCTCGACCGCCATCACCTTCGTCAGCAACTCGAGGCCCGCCTTCGAGGCCCCGTAGGCGGCGCGCCCGATTCCGCCTCGCTGTCCCGACAGCGAGACGATATTGATGATCTTGCCGTTCTTCTGCTCGATCATCCTGCGCGCAGCGGCTTGCGCGCAGAGGAGAGCGCCGGTCAGATTGACCCGGATCACGCGTTCCCATTCATCGAGCGGAAAATCGACGAAACGCCTGTTGATCCCGAGGCCGGCGTTGTTGACGAGCGTGTCGACGCGACCGAACTCCCGGACGCAGAAATCGACAAGCCTCTGTCCGCCCGTCGGCTCCGCCACGTCCACTTGGATCCATTTCACCTCTCGCTCGACCGAACCGAGCTCGGCCGCCGCTTTTTCCGCGCGCTCGCCGGCGAGATCACCGATGACCACGCGCGCACCTTGGTCGAGGAACGCAGCGGCGATCGCCTTCCCGATGCCTTGCGCCGCTCCGGTAACGATTGCCGTTCGGCCCTTAAGTCGCACGATTAGAGCCTCCTCTTGCGTGATCGCCTCGAACCCCGGCTCTCGTGCCGCGCTAGGAAGCGCTCGATCTCCGCGAGCGTCTGGCGCGGCGCTTCCTCCGGAACGAAATGGCTGCAATCAAGCGCGCGGCCGGTGACGTCGGTGGCCACCTCGCGCCAGTCCGCGAGGGCGTCAAAGAGCCTCTCGATGACGCCGTGCTTACCCCACAGCACGAGCACCGGCATCGCGAGCTTGCGCTTGCGATCCCTGCGATCGTGCTCGAGGTCGATCGAGCCGGCGGCGCGGTAGTCCTCGCAGGTCGCATGGATGGTGCGCGGGTCGTTGAAGCAGCGCTCGTATTCGCGAACCGCCTCCCTGGAAAAATGCGCCGTGCTGCCGCGGCCGATGCGGCCGAGGCTGTAGAACAGTCCGACGCTGGCGATCATGCGCTCGGGCCAAGGCGGAGGCTGAAGCATCAGGAACCAGTGATAGTAGGCGCGCGCGAACTCCATGTCGGTGCTCTCGAACATCTTGAGCGTCGGCGAGATGTCGAGCACCGTAAGCGTGCGGACGCGCTTCGCATGATCGCGCGCGAGCCGATGCGCGACCCGTGCGCCGCGGTCATGGCCGATGACATGGAAGGTCGAGTGGCCGAGCTTCTGCATCACTTCGGCCATGTCCCGCGCCATCGCGCGCTTGGAGTAGTTCGCGTGGTCGGGCAGCCCCTTGGGCTTGGACGAATCGCCGTAACCGCGTAGGTCGGCGCAGATCACCGTATAGCGGCGCGCAAGCTGCGGCGCGATCTTGTGCCACATGGCGTGGGTCTGCGGGTAACCGTGCAGCATCAGCACCGGCGGTCCGTCGCCCGCCGTGACGAAGTTGATCAGCGCTCCGCTGGTGCGAATGCGGCGGTTAGCAAAACCCGGAAAGAGCGCCATGGTCGACTCTAGCGCTTGATCCGTTTGAGCATGTCGGCGGCGCCTGCACCGAGAAACCCGACGTCGGTTCCGGCCAGAACCGCTTGGAAGCCTTGCTCGAGATGGCGGTTGATGTCCTCCGCCGTCGTGGCGAAGATGCCAACCGGAACGTTCGCTCTTTGGCCAGCCGCCAGCACGCGCGCGATCGCCTCCTGAACCTTGGGATGCGCCACCTGGCCGAGCAATCCCATCGACCCGGAAAGATCGTACGGACCGATGAGCGGCAGGTCGATTCCCGGCACGGCGAGAATCTCCTCGATGCGGTTGACCGCATCGATGTGCTCGATCTGCACAATCGCCATCACCTCGCTGTTCGCCGCGTTGGCGTAGTCGGCCCCCGACATGTGCCAGCGCAACGCTGCGAAAGTCGGACCGAATCCGCGATTCCCCTCCGGCGGATAACGGACCGCCCGCGCCGCAACGATCGCTTCCTCCCTGCTGTTCACGACTGGCATCATCACGCCGAGCGCGCCGATGTCCAGCACCCGCTTCGCGAGCCAATCGAGGTTGCGCGCGACGCGCACAGTGGGGGTCGTATCGGTGCCGGCAGTGGCGCGGATCATCGCGTGCAGCGTTTCGACGTCGATCGGACCGTGTTCGGCGTCGATCAGGATCCAGTCATAGCCGCTGTGCGCCAACACCTCCGCCACGGCCGGGCTGGGCAGTTGCAGCAGAGTACCGATGGCGGGTTTGCCCGCTTTCAGCAGTTCCTTGAGGCGATTCTTCATTCTCTTCTCCTTGTTGGCCGTCGATGGCGCAACGGGGGCTATGCTCTCCTTGTTGCTCTCACGTTCTCTTTCAGCCGGCCGCGCACGTCGGCCGCGGTGGCCACCTCCCCGCCGGCCAAGCGGATGCGGCGAACCGCATCGTCAACCCATTGCAGATTCGACTTCACGCTACCGAACGGCGCGTCTTCCAGTCCGACGCGGACGTGACCACCGCGCTCTACCGCTAGCTCGATCAACGGCGTCACGTCGACATCGAGTCCCGCGATCATCCACGGCGCATTGGGCGCTTCGCGGTCGAGCAAGTGCAGATACGCTTCCACCGCAAATCGCTCGGGCGGAAACCCGAAGCTCAATCCATCCGAGAACATCAACCGGTAGACCGGCTGCGGTAGCGCCGGATAAATGCGCGCGAGCGCCGCGCCCAGACGCAAGAAGCCGGGCTCGTAGATCGCGTAGCCGGGATGAAACGCGTATCGGTCGGCTAGCTCCAGGCCCCATCGCACGTGCGATTCGGGATTCGCGTAGATGAATCCTTCCTTGCCTGCAGGAATCTCGGCAAGCGTGCTGATCTGGGTCGACCCCGGATCGACGACCCCCCACTCGAGCAGCCCGCGCTTGGCTAGCGTCTCGGCATGCTGGAACCGGGCGCTCGCAGAGAGCGCCGACGGGGCATCGATGCTGCCGGCGAAAGGAATCGTCGGGTAGACGATGACATCCTCCTTCGCGCGGATGCCCTCGATGATCGCCGCGTAGAGGTCCGCATCGTCCTTCTGCCGACCGGTCCGCTCGTCGTACGCATGGACGTGGATGACCGCCGCGCCGGCGCGCGCGCAAGCGACGCCCTCGGCGACGATCTCGCTGACCGTGATCGGGATGAGAGGCTGCTGATCCCGCGACCAGGGACCGTTCACGGAAACCTCCAACCAGGTCTTGTGCGCCATGCGCTCGCTCCTTTATTCGAACAGCCCGCGATCCGCGGTAGTCTCAGGGCGATCCTCGGAGACGCGATGCACAGGACGAACCCGAGCATCTGAATCGCCACGAGCATTCGGTCCGAATGCAGGCAAGGTCCATCGCCCCTTTGGCATTGCCTTCGATCAAGCGTCCGTCACCGCGCCTTGCGAGGCCGTCGACACCAGCTTGAAGTACTTGGCGAGCAAGCCGCTCTTGTAGCGCGGCTTGGGCGGCTGCCATTTTCTCTTGCGCGCCGCGAGCTCTTTCGCCGGGACGTTCAGCTGAAGCAGCCGCTTGTGCGCGTCGATGGTGATCGAGTCGCCCTCCTTCACGAGGGCGATCGGACCGCCCACGTATGCTTCCGGCGCGACGTGTCCGACCACCATTCCCCAGGTTGCGCCCGAGAAGCGTCCGTCCGTGATGAGGCCGACCGAGTCGCCCAGGCCCTGACCGATGAGCGCGGAGGTCGGCGCGAGCATCTCCTGCATGCCCGGTCCACCTTTCGGACCTTCGTACCGGATCACGATCACGTCGCCCGGCCTGATCTTCCGCGCCATGATCGCCTTCATGCAGGCGTTCTCCGAATCGAAGACGCGGGCCGGGCCGGTGATCACTGGATTCTTGAGGCCGGTGATCTTCGCGACGCATCCCTCGGGCGCGAGGTTACCCTTGAGGATCGCGAGATGCCCTTGCGCGTACATCGGCTCCGACCACGGCCGGATCACGTCCTGGTCGGCCGGCGGGTCGTCCGGGATCTTCGTGAGCTCCTCGGCGAGCGTTCTCCCGGTGATCGTCATGCAGTCGCCGTGCAGGAGGCCGTGGTTGAGCAGCATCTTCAGCACCTGCGGCGCGCCGCCGACGCGATGCAGGTCAACCGCGACGTATTTGCCCGAGGGCTTGAGGTCGCAGAGGACCGGAACCTTCCGGCGCACGCGCTCGAAGTCGTCGATCGACCACTTGACGCCCGCGGCATGCGCGATCGCGAGATAGTGCAGCACCGCGTTTGTCGAGCCGCCGGTCGCCATCACCAGCGAGATCGCGTTCTCGATCGATTTTCGCGTGATGATGTCGCGCGGCTTGAGATCCCGCTTCACCGCCTCGAAAAGCACTCGCGCTGAATCCGCTGCCGACTCGGCCTTCTCGGGGTCGGGCGAGGCCATTGTCGCGGAACCGAGAAGGCTCATGCCGAGCGCCTCGAAGGAGGACGACATCGTGTTCGCGGTATACATGCCGGCGCAAGCGCCGACCGTCGGACAGGCATTCTTCTCGATGCCCTCCAAATCCTCCTGCGACATCGTGCCGGCCGTGAAGGCGCCCACCGCCTCGAAGGGGCTCGCGATGTTGAGCGGTTGGCCTTTCCACCGGCCGGGTTTAATGGTCCCGCCGTAGACGTAAATTCCCGGCACGTTGATGCGCGCGAGCGCCATCATGCCGCCCGGCATGTTCTTGTCGCACGCCCCGATGACGAGCGCGCCATCCATCAACTGGCCATTGACCGCGGTCTCGATCGCGTCGGCGATCACCTCGCGCGAGACGAGCGAGTACTTCATCGCCTCGGTGCCCATGCCGATGCCGTCGGTGACGGTCGGGACGCCGAACACCTGCGGTTTCGCGCCCGCGGCTTCGAGCGCAACGATGGCCGCATCCGCCAACACTTGGATGCCGGCGTTGCACGGGTTCATCGTCGAGTGGCCGTTCGCAACGCCGATGATCGGCTTGTCGAAATCGCCATCCTTGAATCCCACCGCCCGCAGCATCGCCCGATTCGGCGAGCGCGCGACGCCTTGCGTGATCACCCTGCTGCGACGGTTGTCTGCCATGGAAATTCCCTCCAGCGGGACGTTCTCGAATCGCCGCTAAGACGGCTGAATCACGCCCTTGCCCGACGTTTGCGCATCGAATAGGCGGTACGCCTCCTCCGCCTGATCGAGCTTCCAGCGGTGGGTGAAGAGGCGATCGACGTCAATGCCGCGATCCGCGACATAGCGCGCGCAATCCGCTTGACCCACGGTCGAGAAAGTCCAGGACCCGATCAACGTGACCTGTCGCCGCAGGAGATCGCCGCTCACGTCGAGCGTGACGCTATCGCCCTCGCCGACGAAGCACGCTTTGCCCCAGCTGCGCACGCAGCGCACGGCCTGCGCCCGGGCCTGCGGAGAGGACGAGGCATCGAGCGAAGAGTGCGCGCCGCGACCATGCGTCAGATCCCTTATGGCCTGCACGACATCCCCGGCGCTCGTCGGATTGATCAGTTCGTCCGCACCGAACTCCTTCGCCCGATTGAGCCGCTCGTCGCTCGTGTCGAGCGCGATGACCCGCGCGCCCATCGCGTTCGCGAGCTGCGTCGCGGACAGGCCGACCGGACCCTGGCCGAAGATCGCGATGGTGTGGTCGCCTTGAAGCCCCAGCCGCTGCAGCGCGCCCCACGCGGTGCCGGTCCCGCAGGAGATGGCGGCGCCCGTGTCGAAGGACAGCTCGTCGGGAAGCGGCACCACGGTGCGCGCCGGACACTTCATGTACCTCGCGTGCGCGCCGTGACCGGTCGCCCCATACACCTCGGCGACACCCTCGACGCACATCTGCATCCAGCCGGTCGAGCAATGCTCGCACACGCCGCAGCCGCGATAGTGATGCTGCATGACCCGCATGCCGACGCGGGCCTGCTTCGCGGAGACTCCGGGTCCGACCGCGACGACGACCCCGCACGGCTCGTGACCGGCAATCACCGGACCGCTGCTCATCTTGAACCCCAGCGATGCCGCACCTCCGGAAGCCCGGTAGAACTTGAGATCGCTGCCGCACATTCCGGAAGCCTTGATCTCGAGCACGACCTCGCCCGGACCGGGTGCGGGATCGGGGAACTCGAGCAATTCCAGCTTGCGATCGCCGGGAAAGACGACGCCTTTCATCTTTCCATCCTCCTTTTTGGCTAGCGATGATCCTCAGCTACGCCTCGAATCATGGCTAATCAGCCAGATCCCCTTTGAAAGTTCATTCATTCCTGCAGTAGATCTCGACGCAGTTGCCCTCCGGATCGCGGAGCTGAAACGACGTGAATTCGGCTCCGGTCTTCAAGGTCCCGCCTAACCGATCCGCCCATTGGTTAAGCTCGGCGAGTGACGGCACGAGGAACCCCGCGTGCAGCTCGGGCGCCCGGTTGATAGGTTCGCCGGACTGGAAGGCGATGAGCACGCCCGGACCGCGCGCCTTATTGTCATCGGCTTGCAGCCCGAAGGTCTTTGCATACCACCGCGCCAAGCCCTCGGGGTCGCGCGCGGGCATGTTGAGATGCTGCAGCCGTAAACTGATTTCAGCCATTGCTTCTCCTTACGCGCCTACATGGCACGCTTGACTCGCCGTCGCGATCAGCGCTTGATTGATGCCATGAAGCTGTCGAAGCCGCCCTCCGCGAAGCGGAACCACAGGATCTCGTCGTCACGGAACTTAGAGTAACTCTCGTAGATCTTCTTCCATTTTGGGTTCTTACTCGAGAGCTCCACAAAAAGCTCGTTCGCGCTCTTCCAGGCTGCCTCCATCACCGGGCGCGGCAACGGGCGCAACTGCGCGCCACCCGCGACCAAGCGTTTGAGCGCCACTGGATTGCGCGCGTCGTACTTGGCCTGGGTGACCACGTGCGCCTCGGCGCAAGCTGACTCCAGGATGGCCTGGTACTCCTTCGACAGGCTGTCCCACGCCTTCGTGTTCACGTACATCGAAATCTGCGACCCGCCCTCCCAGAAGGCCGGGTAGTAGTAGAACTTCGCGATCGGCGCGCAGGTCCGCGATCACGACCCGGCAACCACGTTGCGCGAGCGCGATCGCGGTCGCCTCGCCGATTCCGCCGGCGCTGCCGGTGACGACCGCGACCTTCGCTCCGTTCCCCACGCCGCGCTTCCTCTTGGCAAAGCTCCAGGATGGCGACGACTCCAGCGGTTCCAGGCGGTCCCCTGAGTCGTCCTCAGGCGAACTTCAGCTTGCTCTCTCGGCCCGCCTGCAGCGCGCGATAGTGCTCCTCGAAATTGACCATGGCGAGCAGGCTTTCGCCCTCGTTCATGCGAGCAAGAGCGGTTTCCTCCACCTGTTGGATGTTCTCCGCGATCGGAATCAGCTCCGCGAGCTCTTTCTCGGTTGCCACGACGACTCCATCGTCATCGCCGAAGATCACATCGCCCGGATTAACGGTCACGCCTCCACACTGGATCGCGACTTGCGTCGAAAGGATCTTGCGGGTGGTGCCCGAAACCGGAATGATCGATCGGGAATAGACCGGGATCGAAAAAGTCCGAATCTTCGCCGTGTCGCGCGCCGCGCCGTCGATGACGATGCCTGCCAGTCCCTTGCGCTGAGCTTCCTTCGAAAAGAGCTCACCAGCCATCGCCCGGCGACTGCCGCGGGTGTCCACGACGAGCGCCTCGCCGGGCTGTGCGTCGCCCAACGCTTTGATCAGGGTGAGGAAGTCTTCTTCGCACACGACCGTGTGCGCTTTCCCGACGAGCTTGAGTCCGAGTTGAACGGGCCGGATCGCGGGATCCATCACCCGCAGTTCTTTGTTCGCGTCGCAAAGGCATGCCGTATCGAGGCGCAGCAGCCGTTCGCGAATGGTTCGGAAATCCATGGTGCCTCCTGAGTAAGGGCGACAGCTTGTTGCGGTTATGTGGCTCCTCGTGTGAGCGCGATCACGAGGGTCGCGCGGCCCGGCTCGAGGGCGAGTCCCAGACAACGAAGCCCGGGGCGCTCATGGAGCGCGGCGCGGCTCTTGATTCCCTTTCCGCCGAGCCGCGGCCGACATCGGCGGGCGAGGCGACGCCGATCCTCGATCGATGCCGTTCGATCAAGGGCAGCCATCTCGAATCACCTATTGCTGCTTCCGCACCTTCTCGAGCTCGGCGTAGACCCGCTTCACCAGGTCCTCTCCGACTTCCTTGGCGTGCTTGTCGACCACCGGCTTCACCTTCTCCCGCATTCTCGCCCGCTCTGCGGGCGGAACCTCGTTGAACACCATTCCCTTTGCCCTCAGGTCTGCCAGGAACTTGGCATCCAGATCGCGGTTGGTCTTGCGCTCGTAGTCGCGCGCCTCCACGCAGGACTCCTGCAGGATCTTCCTCTCGTCGGCGCTGAGCCGGTCCCAGAACTTCTTCCCCACCAGCACCACGGTACCCCCGTAGATGTGCTTGGTGGCGCTCAGGTATTTCTGAACTTCGTTGAACTTGCTCGTGGCGATCGTGTTGTAGGGGGTCTCCTGCCCGTCGATCGTCTTCGTTTCCAGCGCGGTGTAGACCTCGGTGAAGGCCATCGGCGCGGCGTTCGCCCCCAGCGTATTGAACGTGTCGACGAAGACCGGGTTCTGGATGGTGCGAATCTTGAGGCCTTGCAAGTCCTCCAATTTCGTGACCGGACGTTTGCTGTTCGTGACGTGACGGAATCCGTTCTCCCAGTAGCAGAGACCGATCACGCCCTTGTCGGCGAACCTGTCGAGAATCTCCTTTCCCACGGCTCCGTCGAGGACGGCGTCGGCCTCCTTCTCGTTTTCGAAGAGAAACGGGAAGTCGAACAGCGCAAGCCCTTTGACGATGCCGGCAGCCGCTGCAGTCGATACAACCGCCATTTCAAGAACGCCACCTTGGGCCGCCGAGATCGATTGCACCTCAGCCCCAAGCTGACCGTCGGAGTAGCCCTTCACTGTCATCTTGGCTCCGCTCCTTTGGCTTACGAGCTCCGCAAACCTGGCGATCCCCAATCCAAAAACATGGTCTCTAGCCGTGACGTAGCTGACTTTGATCGTTCGCTCTGTGATGTCGGCCGCGCTGCAGTAAACGGCGGTTGAGAGCAGGCTCAGAAATACCAGCCCCGACAATCCTCGCTTCATCCACTCTTCCATGGCAATCCTCCTCTCAGCGCTCGCTTGCTACTTGCCGTGATGGCTGCCCGGCACAACCCGGGCCAGGCAAGCCTGTCGGGCGATCCGCATGAAGCGCGCGACCGCCGACGACTCCCATGCGGGGGTGTCGAGTAAGAACCCGAAATGGAGAAAGACCTAAGAGAGCCACGCCGATCGGCACTGCGCTGCCGTTGCCGAGTGTGCCGGCGGTGGAGACTACAGCGTAGGCCCGCTTCGATCGGCTGCTCATCGATATGGAGCACGATCCGCTCGATGGCGAAACATCGAGGCTCATATGTCGCAAGACGCCGTGTCGGCACTGTCGCTACCGGTGCGACCGTGGGGACCTTTGCGCTGCTCGACTCCGCACTTAAGTGCTCTCTCCGGCGCGCTTCGCCGAGCATCGGCGAGCATTCGTGTCAATGTATCATGGCCCGGAGCTTGCGCAAGACGTTCGCCAAATGCACATGGCGGCCGGATCTCGCCCGACTGGAGCAGGCGGTCTCGTAGCATGAGCCGGTCAGCGGGCAGGCGTGAGGAGGTATCAGCGGCGAGCGGACCGACCGGTAGTCCGAACGTCGCGCCGATGACACGACCTTGCGCGGAACGGCCCATCTCAAGTAGTGGCCAGCGGCGTCGGTGCCATCTCACGGACGAAAAGGAGACTCAGCGTGTTGAAGGCAGAGGTTGCAAAGGGCAAGGGCGGACGCGTGATCGTGATGGACTCGATCACGAAGGTGGAACCTGAAGATAAGGGCTCGATCGTCGTGTCCGCGTCGCACGGAGGTGCGAGCTCGGGGGAATTCGCGCTCGAGGTGCCGCTAAAGGCGGCGTTCTTCAACGATGCCGGGGTCGGCAAGGACGACGCCGGCATCGTGGCGCTCGAGATGCTGCAAGCGCACGGTGTCGCCGCCGGAACGGTCGCGCATACCACTGCGCGCATCGGCGATTCCCGCGACATGTGGGAGAACGGAGTCATCTCTCACGTCAACGCGGCGGCGCGCGCGCTCGGCCTCACGACCGGCGCCAAGCTCCGCGCGGCGCTGACCGAACTGATCTCGCGCTAACGAGGCCTCCGCGACGCGGTCGTATCGCCGAAGCAGGCGCTTCGACGCGGGCCGAGGCAAGCGCGTTGCCGATTCACGCGGGAGTTGGTCCGGCTCTTGTTCCGGGGTGAATTCCGCCATGCGCATCATCAATGTCGAGGATCTCCGTCGTCTGGCGAAGAAGCGATTGCCGAAGGCCGTGTTCGAGTTCGTCGACGGCGCGGCGCACGACGAGCGGACGCTTGCCGCCAATCGGCGTGATTTCGAGCAGATCTGGTTTGCGCCCCACGTGCTCGTCGATGTCGGTGAACGGCGTCAGGCGGTGCGAGTGCTCGGGCAGCAGTATTCCTCGCCGTTCGTCATGGGGCCGACCGGCCTCGCCGGCATGCTCTGGCCGGAAGGCGATATCGCGACCGCTCGCGCCACGGCGAAAGCCGGGGTAGGCTACTGCCTAAGCACCAACTCCAACTGCTCGATCGAGCACGTCGCGGCGCATGGTCGCCGGGACTTCTGGTTCCAGCTCTACCTGCAACGCGACCGTGAGATGGCCCGGACGCTCCTCGACCGGGCGCGCGCTGTCGGCTGTCCAGTCCTGTGCGTCACGGTCGATCTGCCCATCCAGGGGCCACGCGAGCGGGACGAACGCAATGGATTCACGGTGCCGCCACGGCTAGATCTCGAAAACGTCTTCGACTTTGCGCGCCATATCGGATGGCTATGGCGGATGGCGACCGGCCCACGCATCACGTTCGCGAATCTGGAGCGCGACGCCGGGCACAAGTCGAAGCTTACGACGGTGGCCCAGCATATCGCCGACCAATTCGATCCGACCGTCACCTGGAAGGAAATCGATTGGCTGAAGTCGATATGGGGAGGGGCGATGGCGGTCAAAGGGATTCTCCGCGCTGATGACGCGCGCCTTGCCGTTGAGCACGGGGCCGACGCGGTGATCGTGTCGAACCACGGCGGGCGGCAGTTGGACGGTGCGTCCTCCGCTGTATCCGCGCTGCCGGCAATCGTGGACGCAGTCGGCGGTCGGATCGAGGTGCTCATCGACGGCGGGATTCGGCGCGGCAGCGATATCGTAAAGGCGCTTGCACTCGGTGCACGCGCCTGCCTCGTAGGGCGCGCGTCCCTGTACGGGCTCGCGGCTTGCGGCGAGGCCGGGGTTTCGCGGGCGATCGAAATCCTCACGAAGGAGATCGATATCACCCTCGCTTTGCTCGGTCAGCCTGACGTCGCGAAGCTGGACAGGTCCGCGATCACGCCGGGCGCCGGGACGGCATTCTGGACCTCCGCGCCGTAGATCGCCGTCATCGGAAACCCAATGCGGTGCGTTCTGTCGCAGTTTGCAAACTTCACCCAAGGAGGAACTCAAATGAAGCGACGTGGATTCCTGAAAGCTGCGGCCACGGGTAGCGCGGCCACGACGCTCGCGGCGCCGGCGATCGCGCAGACGCCGCCGTCGATCAGGTGGCGCCTGGTATCGGCCTATCCGAAAAGCCTCGATACGATTTACGGCGCGTCGGAAGGCTTCGCGAAGCGCGTTGCCGCCGCGACCGGCGGCAAGTTCGAGATCCGCGTGTTCGCGGCGGGCGAGATCGTTCCGGCGTTCCAGGTCGCGGATGCGGTCCAGCAGGGGACCGTCGAGTGCGCCCACGCGGGAGCGCTGCTCCTCTTCGGCAAGGATGCGACGTTCGCGCTCGACGCCGCGATCCCCTTCGGCATGAATTCGCGCCAGATGACCGCCTGGATGTACGAGGGCGGCGGGATGCAACTTCTGCGCGAGTTCTATCGCGAGTTCAACATCGTCAACTTCCCGTGCGGAAACACCGGCGCGCAGATGGCCGGGTGGTTTCGCAAGGAGGTCAAGAGCCTGGACGACATCAAAGGACTCAAGTTCCGCATCGGCGGCTTCGGCGGCTTGGTGCTGGAGCGCATCGGCGGCGTCCCGCAGAACATCCCGCCGGGGGACATCTATCCGGCGCTCGAGAAGGGAACGATCGATGCCGCCGAGTTCGTCGGGCCGTACGACGACGAGAAGCTCGGCCTGCACAAGATCGCGAAATACTATTACTACCCGGGCTTCTGGGAAGGCGGCTCGCAGGTGAGCCTGTTCGTGGGCACCAAGGCCTGGGAGAGCCTGCCCAAGGAGTACCAGGCGATCCTCGAGGCGGCGGCCGCCGAAGCGCACGTCGAGATGCAGGCGAAGTACGACGCGCGCAACCCGGCCGCGCTGAAACGCCTCGTCGCGGGCGGGGCGCAACTGCGCGCGTTCCCGCGCCCGGTGCTGGAGGGGGCGTGGAAGGCCTCGAACGAGGTTTACGCCGATCTCTCGGCGAAGAACCCGAGATGGAAGAAGGTCTTCGACCCCTTCGTGAAGTTCCGTGACGAGGAGATCCTGTGGTTCCGGTTCGCCGAGGGAAGCTTCGACAGCTTCATGGCGTCGGTCAAGCGCTGAGGCGAGGCGAACGACAGTCGCCGACGATTCGGGTCGTTGGCGTTTCTCCGACCCGAGTAGCTGACGAGGAGACGCATCATGCCTGTTGATCCGCGGCACAAGAGCCGCTCCCTGCTCGAAGGCCCCGACCGTGCGCCGGCGCGGGCCATGATGAAAGGAGCGGGCTACACTGACGACGAGCTCGCGCGCCCGCAGATCGGCGTCGCGCACTGCTGGATCGGGACCATGCCGTGCAACGGGACCCACCGGCAGCTCGCAGCGAAGGTGATGGAGGGCGTCCGGGCAGCCGGTGGCACGCCGATCGAGATCAACACCGTCGCCATCAACGACGCCATCACTACGGGCAGTATTGGTATGAGAGCGTCGCTCGTCAGCCGCGAGCTCATCGCCGACTCGGTGGAGCTCGTGGCGCGGGGGCACATGTTCGACGGCCTCGTGACCATCTCGGGCTGTGACAAGACGATCCCGGCCATGGCGATGGTGCTGGGGCGCCTGAACATCCCCAGCCTCACGCTCTACAGCGGCTCGATCATGTTCGGCCGCTGCGTGGGGCACGGCGCGATGTTCGGCGGGCGCAACTTGACGATCCAGGACGTGTACGAGGCGGTCGGCGCGTACAACGCCGGCAAGATCTCGCGGGAGGAACTCAGGGACGTGGAGGACCACGCCTGCCCCGGCGCGGGCGCCTGCGGCGGCCAGTTCACCGCGAACACGATGGCAACCGCTTACGAGATGCTTGGCATCTCGCCCATGGGCTGGAACGACATTCCGGCGACAGACCCGCGCAAAGACGAGGTTGCGCTCGAGTGCGGCAAGCTCGTGATGGAGCTGGTGCGGAAAGGCGTCACCCCGCGCTCGATCGTCACGCGGAAGAGCTTCGAAAACGCCCTCGCCGGCGTGATGGCGACCGGCGGTTCCACCAACTCCGTGCTGCACCTGATGGCCACGGCGCGCGACTTCGGCGTGCGCCTGTCGATCGACGACTTCGACCGAATCTCGCGCAAGACACCGGTGCTTGCCGATCTAAAGCCGTGGGGTAACTACACCGCGCCCGAGATGTTCGAGGCGGGCGGCATGCCGGTCGTGGGCAAGCGTTTGGTGGAAGCCGGCCTCCTGCACACCGGCGAGAAGACCGTCACCGACCGCACGATCGGCGAGGAGATCAAGCGAGCCCGGGAGCCCGCGGGCCAGCAGGTCATCAAGCCGCTCGGCGAAGCGCTCAAGAGAGAGGGCGGCATCGCGATCCTGCGGGGCAATCTCGCGCCCGGCGGCTGCGTGATCAAGGTCTCCGGGCAGAAGAAGTCCTTGCACAGCGGGCCGGCCCGCGTCTTCGAGCAGGAGGAAGACGCGTTCAAGGCGATCAAAGCGAAGCGCATCAAGCCGAACGACGTAGTCGTGATCCGGAACGAAGGCCCCAAGGGTGGGCCCGGGATGCCCGAGATGCAGCGCGTGACGGGGGCGCTGCAGGGTGCCGGGCTCGGCGAGAGCGTGGCGTTGATCACCGACGGTCGCTTCTCGGGCGCCAGTCACGGCTTCGTGATCGGCCACATCGTGCCCGAGGCCGCTGAGCGGGGGCCGATCGCGGCGTTGAAGAGCGGCGACATGATCACCATCGATGTGAAGAACCGGCGGCTCGACGTCGAGATCACCGCCGCCGAGATGAAAAGGCGTCTCTCCAAGTGGAAACCTCGCAAGCCGAACTACACGAGCGGCGTGCTGGCGAAGTTCGCGCGGTCGGTCGCCGACGCGTCCCAGGGCGCGGTGACAAGCTAGCGGCGTAGGACCGTCGGGCAGGGCCGATTGAACGCTAGGCGGCCCGACCGTCCGATGAGCCGGCCGGGCCACCCCGAAGATCTCCACCGCGGGCGCGCTCGCAACCGCAGGAAAGTGCCGATCGCCGGCCTGCCTGATGCGAGCAAGCCTTGAGACGGTTCTCAGCGCTTGATCGACGCCATGAAGCTGTCGAAGCTGCCCTCGGCGAAGCGGAACCACAGGATCTCGTCGTCGCGGAACTTGGCGTGGCTCTCGTAGATCTTCTTCCATTTCGGGTTCTTGCTCGAGAGCTCTGCATACAGTTCGTTGGCGGACTTCCAGGCCGCCTCCGCCATGGGGCGGGGAAACGCGCGCAACTGCGTGCCGGCGGCGACGAGGCGCTTCAGCGCGGCCGGGTTGCGGGAGTCGTACTTGGCCTGCATGTCGACGTGCGCGTCGGAGCACGCGGTTTCGAAGATCGACTGATATTCCTTCGGCAGGCTCTCCCAGGCCTTCGAATTCACGTACATCGTGATCTGGCCGTTCGGATCCCAATAGCTCGGGTAGTGGTAGAACTTCGCGACCTTGTAGATCCCGAGCTTCTCGTCGTCATAGGGGCCGATGAACTCGGCGGCGTCGATGGTGCCCTTCTCGAGCGCCGGATAGATGTCGCCGCCCGGGATGTTCTGCGGGACCGCACCCAGGCGCGAGAACACGACGCCGCCGAAGCCGCCGATGCGAAACTTGAGACCCTTGATGTCGTCGACGCTCTTGATCTCCTTGCGGAACCATCCGCCCATCTGGGTACCGGTGTTGCCGCATGGAAAGTTGACGATGTTGTACTCGCGGTAGAAGTCGCGCAGCAGTGGCATTCCGCCGCCGTCGTACATCCACGCAGTCATCTGCCGCGAGTTCATGCCGAACGGGATCTGGCCGTCGAGCGCGAACGTCGGATCCTTGCCAAAGAAGAATACCGACGCGGTGTGGGCGCATTCGACCGTGCCCTGCTGCACCGCGTCCGCCACCTGGAACGCGGGGACGATCTCACCTGGCCCGAAGACGCGGATCTCGAACTTGCCGCCGGTCGAGGCGGCGACGCGCTTCGCCACGACTTCTGCCCCAGCGTAAATCGTATCCAGGTTCTTCGGCCAGCTCGAGGCAAGCCGCCATCTGATCTGGGGCTGTCCCCGCACTACAGCTGGCGCGGCGAGCGCTGCGCCGGCCGACCCAGCGACAGCCGCCTTGACAAATGCACGTCGTTGCATCGCTTCCTCCCTTCGTTGCAAAAGCGCTCCGTGCGGGTGCCGTGCCTAATTCACGTAGTCGATCCTCGCACCGGGGCGCATGGTCAGCGTGAGTTTGCGGTCAGTTTCGTTTGCCCTCGAGTCCTGCGCTCGAGTCGCGGATCACTCCGGCGCGCTCGGGAGAAGTCGTCGCGAACGGAACGCGATGTGGAGCGTAGTCAGCTAACATCTCGCGCGCTAACTCAAGGGCCGCGGCGATGATACATCCGCACTGGACACTTTCCGCTGCCGAGCCCAAGCGCACGATGGAGAACACTTAAGTGCCGAGTGAATTGAGGCGACGTGCCCGGGGTTGGCTCGCGCGGCGTCGATCGGCCTATGTCGCGTCGATTCGGCTCGCCGGGAACTCCGGCCCAAGCGTTCGAAGCGGGCAACGCGATCTTGGCGGCGAGCGTCCGACCCCGCGCCAGCAACCGCTTCAAGGTGTGCGTTTGGGTAAGGCCGACCGAACCTGCCGACAGGCGGCTCCACGAGCCTGCCGGAGTCCGCGCCGCACCCGGGATACTTCTCGCACCTATCCCGATTGCATTGTCCAGGAAAGCTGGTATGATGACTACATGACTAGTGATTACGTCACAGCATCTCCAGGCGAACTGGCAGTGGCGGTGCCCGCTGAGGCCCTGCAACCGATCCCGCGGCGCAAGCTCGCGCACGAACTACTCGACCGGCTACTCGCGCGTCTCCGCGCCGGCGAATTCGCCGTCGGCTCGCACCTGCCCTCAGAGCGCGAATTGATGCAGGCCTACTCGGTCGGCCGCCCAGCCGTGCGCGAGGCGCTGCAGGCACTCGAGCGGATGGGACTCGTCTCCATCGTCCACGGCGAGCGGGCGCGCGTGCTGCCCCTTTCGGCGCAGACGGTGATCGCCCAGATCTCCGATCTCGCCGTGCATCTGCTGTCGAGCTCGCAGGACCTGCTCGAGCACCTCAAGGAGGCGCGCTGTCGCTTCGAGGTCGACATGGTGCGCATCGCCGCGGAGCGCGCGACGAAGGGCGATATCGAGACACTGCGCCGGGCGCTCGAAGCGCATCGCGCGAGCCTTGCCGACCCGTCGCAGTTCCTGAGAACCGATATGGCATTCCATCGTGCCATTGCGGCGATCTCCCGGAACCCGATCTACCTGGCCGTGTCGCAGGCGATGCTGGAGTGGCTGGAGAAGTTTCATATCGAGCTGGTGCGCGCCCCCGGGGCCGAGCAGGTCACGTTCACAGAGCATGAAAAGGTGTTCGAGCGCATCGCGGCCCGCGACCGGGAAGGCGCCGCGAAGGCGATCACTGCGCACCTCACCCGGGCGAACAGGTTTTATCGCCTAGCCGAGCTGCCGCAGCCTGTACGGACCGAGACGAGCGAGCGTGTTCATGGCAAGTGAGGGAACACACTACAGATGACAAGGAACGGCAACCGAATCCGGTGCAACCATAATCGCGTCGGCTTCCGTATCGAGCTGCTTGCGCGGGAAGCCCCGGAGAACCGGAATACGCGTCGCGCCACGGCGGCGTGAATTTCTTGACTTCCCTCCGAGCCGGAGGGCCGCTGAACTGATCGGTTAATTTCACCACCAGGAGAGACGCGATGAAAAAGGTAGCGATCATTGGCGCAGGCGGGAAGATGGGTTACCGGGTCTCCGCGAACCTGAGGGGTTCTCCCTACGAGGTCAAGCATGTGGAGGTCAGCGAAGCGGGCCGGTCGCGGCTGAAGGAGCTGGGGATTACCTGTGTGGACGCCGATAGCGCGCTTCCGGCGGCCGATGTGGTGATCCTGGCCGTTCCGGATAACCTGATCGAGAAGGTTACGCGACAACTGGTCGAAAAATTCAAGAACGGCGCGATTCTCATCGCGCTCGACGCGGCCGCACCCTTTGCGGGTCATCTGCCGGACCGGTCCGATCTGACGATCTTCGTCGCCCACCCCTGCCATCCCCCGATCTTCAACGACGAGACGGACCCTGAAGCCAAGCGCGACTATTTCGGCGGCCTTAAGGCCAAGCAGGCGATCGTGTGCGCGATCCTGCGCGGACCCGAGGAGAACTATGCTCTGGCGGAGGACATTTCGAAGCGGATGTACGCGCCGGTCATGCGCTCTCATCGCGCTACGGTCGACCAGATGGCGATCCTGGAACCGGTGCTTTCGGAGACGGTTTGCGCCACCTGCCTGACCGTGATCAGGGAAGCGACTGACGAGGCGATTCGACGCGGGGTGCCGGAGCAGGCGGCTCGCGACTTCATCCTCGGGCATCTCAACGTCGAGCTTGCGATTCTGTTCGACCAGCTACCCGGCGTCAGGATGTCGGACGCGGCGAACAAGGCGGTAGAGCGGGCGAAGGAGGAGATCTTCGCGCCCGACTGGAAGAAGGTGTTCGAGCGGAAGGCCATCGCGGAGAGCATCCGGATGATCACGGGCGGATGAGGCGAGAGCAGCACATCCGCGCGCTCCGCTGATCGAAACGTCTTGCCCGGCTTTGTGCCCGGGCATTGACCTTCCCGTTAGGGTAGCCGTGGATGGCATCGCCACCCGGCGCCAACCAACGCCCTCTCGGTCGCGAACAGACTTGCGGAGATCGCTGATAGGAAGAACGGCGGGACGATTGAGGTACGAAGTTCGCACGATCTCGGCCACTCAAGCTCGTATAGGGCAAAAGGCGCCTCAGTACACGCTCCGCCCGTTTCGATTGTCAAGGAGCTCGCTGTCTTCGATTTTCCGTTTCTCGGGGGTCCTTCTGGGAGTAGCGCATGAAGCCTGACCGGGTTCTCGCCACATATTTGATCGAGACGCCGTATTCGCTGGAGCATGCAGCTGCGGTGATGGCCGGGGAGCAATCGAGCGGCACCTTTGTGTCGGTGCCGGGCGAGACACATGCTCTCAAGGAGCGCTTCGGGGCCCAGGTGCTCAGCGTGAAGCCCTTGGATACGGTCGCAGCGCCCACATTGCCGGGATCGAAGGCGCCGCGTTCGGCCGAAGGACAGATACGGTATCACCGCGGCGAGGTGGTAGTCTCATTCCCGCTGCATAACTTCGGGCCCTCGCTGCCGAATCTATTCACGACGGTCGCCGGGAACCTGTACGAGCTGCAAGAGCTCTCGGGCATCAGGCTGATCGATCTCGAGCTTCCATCAGCGTTCGCGGAGAAGTATCCCGGGCCGGCGTTCGGAATCGAAGGCACGCGCAAGCTCGCCGGTGTCGAGGGACGCCCCCTCATCGGAACGATCATCAAGCCCAGCATCGGGCTGACACCGGAGGAACTGCGGCCGGTCGTGCGCGCGCTGGCAAACGCTGGACTCGACTTCATCAAGGACGACGAACTGAACGGCGACCCGCCGTATGCGCCACTCGCCGATCGTGTGACCGCGGCGATGGCGGAAATCGAGCGTGTCGCCGACGAGACCGGGAAGAAGACGATGTACGCCTTCAACATCACGGGCGACATCGACGAACTCCGGCGCGGTCACGATCTGGTGAAGAAGATGGGCGGCACGTGCGTGATGGTCTGCGTTAACAGCGTGGGCCTCGCCGGGGTGTCCTATCTGCGGCGGCACTGCGAGTTGCCGATCCATGGTCACCGCGCCAACATCGGCGCCATGTCCCGCTGCCCGCTCCTCGGCATCGGCTTTACCGCGTTCCAGAAGCTCTACCGCCTGGCAGGGGTGGATCACCTGCATGTGGGAGGCCTCGACAGCAAGTTCTATCAGACCAATGCTGAAGTGGCACAGTCGATCAAGGATTGCCTCACCCCGGTGTTCGGCGGCTACCTCGTCATGCCCGCGATCTCCTCGGCGCAATGGGCGGGCTCCGCCGTGGACACGTATGCGGCGACGCAAGCCATCGACATGATCCACTTGGCCGGCGGCGGTATTCTCGCCCATCCGGGAGGCACCGTCGCCGGAGTCCGCAGCATGCAGCAGGGCTGGGAAGCCGCCCTCGCCGGCGAAGGGCTCACTGAATATGCCGCCCGGCACCCCGAGTTGCAGGCGGCGATCGAAAAGTTCGGGAGGCGCAACTGATGACGACCCGTTCCGCATCAACCCCGAAGCTGCTCCTCGCGTTCTACGGCGACGACTTCACCGGCTCGACCGATGCGATGGAGGCCCTCGCACTTTCCGGCCTGCGAACGGTGCTCTTCCTGGCGCCGCCCAAGCCCGAGCTGCTGCGCGATCGCTTTGCCGATGTCCGGTGCATCGGCGTGGCGGGCACGAGCCGCGCGATGTCGCCCGCGGAGATGAAGAATCATCTCCCGCCGATCTTCCGCACGCTGCGGTCGGCTGGAGCACCGATCGTGCATTACAAAGTCTGCTCGACGTTCGATTCATCCTCCGCTGTGGGAAGCATCGGGCGCGTGATCGACATCGCCCGCGAGGAGTTCACCGAGGGCCGGGTCATCTCCCTGCTGGCCGGGGCGCCGCCGCTTAAGCGTTACACGGTGTTCGGAAATCACTTCGCGGCTGCGGGCGACCGCGTCTATCGGCTCGATCGCCACCCGACGATGTCGCGCCATCCCGTCACGCCGATGGACGAGTCGGATCTGCGCGTCCACCTCGCCCGCCAGACGGATGCCGTCGTTTCGCTCATGACTATCGTCGATCTCGAGGGCAATGCCGCTGAGGTCGACGCTCGCTACGCCGCCAAGCTCAAAGAGAAGCCGCACGTCGTCTTCTTCGACGTGCTCGACGACGCCCGTCTGCAGACGGCCGGCCGTCTCATCTGGGAGGAAGGGGCGCGCGGTCAGCACTTCTCGGTAGGCTCATCAGGTGTCGAATACGCACTGACCGCTCACTGGCGCGCATCCGGAGTGGCTGAGAAGGGCACGACGTCCTTCGGACGTCTCGAGCCAGTGCGACAACTGCTGGTCGTGTCGGGCAGCTGCTCGCCGGTTACCGCCGAACAGATCGAGTGGGCCTCGCACCAGGGGTTCAATTGCATCAGGGCACCGGTGCAAGAGTTCGTCAGTCCCGGGACCGCGGAGTCGGCCCGCCGCACGCTGTTCGAGCGCGCCATGAAGTCCCTCGCCGCGGGGGAAAGTCCGCTCATCTATTCCGCTGCGGGTCCGGACGATCCGAGCATCGGCGTCACCAGGGATCGCATGGTAGAGCACGGCCAGCAGAGTCTGGATACGGGCAAACTACTCGGCCAGCAGTTGGGTCGCCTGACGCGGGAGCTCCTGGCAGCCACCGGGCTGGGCCGGGTGGTGATCGCCGGCGGCGACACGTCCAGCTTCGCCACGCAGGAGTTAGGACTGTACGGGCTGGAGATGACGGCTCCGGCCGCACCCGGCTCGCCGTTGTGTCGGGCGTATTCGGAAGAGGCGCGCTTCGACCGGCTCGAGATCGCCCTCAAGGGAGGTCAAATGGGCCAGCTCGATTATTTCGGGCGCGTGCGAGGCTCGCCGTAACGTTCGGAGCGAACCTGCTGTGGGAACGCGGTGGTACGCGCATCTCTCCGCCGAGCATCTTGCTCGTGCGCGGATCGCCTCTGCAACCCGTGCGTGCCGCGGAGAAGGGGTTGCAACCCCTTGAGTTGACTGGCGGATTGGCGCGCGCGGCAGCACTTGAACCCACGACACTGAATTGGATCTCTCACCGTCACGCCAGTCTCGACAACTGGGTCACATCTCGCCGCGCACGATGGGCTTCGTAGAACCTGGTGACCTCCACCGAAACGAACGAATGCTCCAAGCTCGTCGAGTTCCTCTGTGAACTCACTGACGAACGTCACTGCTGACGACAACAGTGTTTGATTTTCCTATGCTCGCGAAGTCGAAGGGATACGCACCGAAGGCATGAGTGAGCGTCGTCGGGCCCATCACACGGCCCTCGTTCATGGGACGGCCGCTACGGTTGATGGCGGCCAGGTAGGAGGCCTTCTGCATCCAGAGGTAGGCCACCTCGTACACTGCGCTGTTGTCCCCGGCGTACGGCGCGACCTGCTGATAGCTCCAGGAGGACGGGTCGGTTACGAAAGGGGCGTGATAGTCCAGCGTCTTCTCCATGCCCCGGCCGTCGGCGAGTCGGTACGAATAGAGGTCCACGCCGAAGTGCCGGGCGATCTCGGCGGCCTGGACCATCGCGTTGAGCGCGTAGGTCGAGTAGTCGAGCGACTTCGTACGGCCGGTTTCGTGGACCAGCCGGCCATCCGCGGCCATCGCGCCGAGTAGGAAGCTCTTCCAGCTGTCGAACGCCTCCTGCCGGAGCGAAGGATCCTCGCCCGCCACGCCCGCCGAAGCCAGCAGCACGTGGCGCCAGTTCTCGAAGTTGTTCTTCCCGGTCCAGCTCCGGGCGTTCGCACCGAGCGCGCGCGCCCAGGAGGAGACTGCCGCCCGGTCCGCCGCGCTCCAGCTCGGGGCATGCCAAATCAGGTCCGCGCCGTAGAAGGCTCCGGGCATCGTGATGCACAGCTCGATGCGCGACTGGCCGTTGGTGAACCTCGGGTTCATCCGGGTCTGCGGGTTCACCATCCAGGCCTTGAGGAGCGCCGCCGCCTTGTCGGCGTAGCGCGCTTCTCCCGTGAAGGCGTAGGCGAGCCCTAGATTCCGCACTGCCCTACCCAGCGCGATCGCCGCGGTGTAATCAGTCCGGTCCTTGAGGAGGTTGATGACGCCCTCGCCCGTCCCCGCGTAGGGCGTCTCGGTCCAGTAGTCGTGGGAGTTTCCCGAGGAGGGGGCCTTGCCGCCGAAGGTCACGCTCAGCGCGCCCTGCGAGAGGGCCGCGTTGGCGTTGGAGATCATGCGGTCGTAGGCGGCCTTCCAAGGGGCGGCGCCCGCCTGGACCTGCGCCTTGATCGCAGCGATCTCTCCGGAATCGAGGTACATGCGGGGATGCGTTTCCTGCGCGAGGGCCGCAGGCGCGGAGGCCAGCAGGGTCAGGACAGCAAGCGTGCGAATCATCGCCGTTCCAGTCTCCTTCCTTCAGTTCGGATTGGGGTGAAGAGGCATGCGGCGCGCGTGGTTTTGAATCCCGCGCCTCTGAGTGGCCCCCCGACGTCCGTCTCGCCCTCGATTGTCCACTCCGCCGGCTCGCCCTTCCAGAGTAAGTTTCGCCGCAAAATGGAAGTTCGCCCGTGACCATGCTCCTGGAATCACATGGTTCGGTTTTCCGAGTAACCTCGGTTCGATGTCCGCTGCTCCGCCGCGTCGCCATCATGCCGAGCTCCGATCTGCCTGATCGGCTGCATCCGTCTCGTGGCGACGTGCACCGCTCGGTGGTGGCTTGCCGGTAAACCGCCTCAAGCGCGGGTGAATGTTCTTCTTCCACAAGCGCTGCCTCATTACCGTCATCAGGCACAGCAGCCTGTCCCGCAAACGAGTCGGGATGCGCACGGCCGAACGGGCGTATTCCAGGGTCAGAAGTACGTCGACCGGCACCCCGAGCATCCGATTCCGGGTCCTCGGGTCGTACCAAGCCTGTAGGTCTCTGCGGTCCACGTTCGCCTGCTGTGACTGTCCCTTGTGCAATCGCCGTAGAAACAGCACTTCCGGGACCTGTCGGAAAGCGCCCAGCATCTGCAGCTCACCCATCAGCACTAGGTCGGCGCTGATGAACGTGTCATGCCGGCGCGTTTTCCGAAGCACGTCAGACCGGACCAGTCCCATTACCGCGTTGGCAAAACGAACGTGCTCCAGGTAATGGGCCAGTCGCCGATGCGGTCTTGGGTCTTCCACGGCAAGACAGACTGGGTCATGAGCGAGCGGCTCACCGCGGGCGCCGATCAACTCGGTCCTCGCATACACCAACACCACGGAAGAAGGTGCGGTGTCGAACACCGAAAGGCACCGGCTGAGAAACTCAGGAAGACAGACGTCGTCATGGGCGGCCCATTTGAAATAGCGCCCTCGCGCCTGGCTGAAGGTGTAGTTGTAGTTCCGGGCCGCTCCCACATCCTGTTCAAATCGATGATAGCGGACCCGCGAATCCTTCGCGGCGTACGCCTTGCAGATTTCCGGCGTTGCGTCCTCAGAGCCGTTATCCGAAAGGATGAGCTCAAAGTCCATGAACGTTTGGCCCAGCAGGGAATTTAGCGCTTCGCTCAAATACTCCTCGCCGTTCCGTACCGGCATCCCAATGCTCACCAACGGTGCTTTCGAGGTCAATGTCTAACCCGCTTCAGATTGAGTAGCGCAAGAAACAGTCGCTCCGCCGGAGCTTGATCGGCACCCGCCAACGAGCAGTACAACTCGAAATCCGGATAGGACTACCAGATGTTGCCGAGGATCTAGTCCACGGAAATTGAGCCGTGCGCCGAACTCGTCCCAGAACAGCCACTCCGCGACGGCGAGCAGCAGCGTCGCGAAATATGCGGCGAAGAACCACGCCATCGCGGCCAGGGCAGTAAGCGCGGGTGCGGCCGAGTGGTCCGGGCGCGAGCGAGAGGAGGAACGGCGTGACTGCATACGCGGCGCCGACAAGGTCGAAAACGAGCCCGTAGGCGAAGCTGCGCGCGATATCGCCGGATGCGAGCAATCCCGCCTCGGGCTGCAGCGCGCGAGCGCCCCGCGTCAACGCAGAGGCAGCGTCGAACACCGCTCCCGCGGCGATCGCAGGCAACGGTCGGGTCAGGCGGGCCGGGGCCTTCATCGAGGTCGGCATGCTAAACCGCGAACCTTGCGTTTGTCTGACGTTGCAACTCAGTCGCGCGATTCCTGGGGCAACCGAACCGTGAAGGTCGTACCCGACTCCTCGAAGCCGACGAGTGGGCATTGCGAGACGGCGGCGGCGCGATAGGTCGCGCTAGGTAATGCCTCGATTGCGGGGCAACCAGGCCCATTGTCGGAGCTATTCTTCGCGATACGTCAAGTGGTTACGATAAGTATACGGTAGGTAGTCGTGCCCAATCTGTAGCGTCTCCAGGCCGTGAACCCGCCCGGGGCTGTCCGCGTGCCGCGCTAGGGCGCGCGAACCTCGATCCCGCGCGCAGCGAAGGTCTCCCGCAGCGCTTTCGCGAACCGCACCGCGCCGGGCTCATCGCCGTGCAGGCAGAGCGTCCCTGCATCGACCGGGACCACTGCGCCCGAGAGCGCGCGGACCTTCCCCTGCTCGATCATCGTCAGTACCTGCGCCACTGAGGCAGCCGCGTCGGTGATCATCGCGCCCGGTTCGCTCCGCGGCGTAAGCGTGCCGTCGGGCTGATAGGACCGGTCGGCGAACACTTCCCCCACCGCGCGCACGCCGAGCGTCGCGGCGGCTCTCACCATCGCGCTCCCCGACAGGCCGTATAGCAACACGCCGCCCCTGAGATCACGCACCGCGCGTGCGATGGCCTCCGACAGCTCCGCGTCGCGCGCGGCCATGTTGTAGAGCGCGCCGTGGATCTTGACGTGGTGCAGCGTGGTCCCGGCTGCCCGGGCAAAAGCTTCCACGGCGCCGGCCTGATAGAGGACCAGGTCGTACACCTCTTGCGCGCTCACTCTCATCGGGCGGCGGCCGAAGCCCTGAAGATCCGGCAAGGACGGGTGCGCGCCGACTGCCACCCCGTGCTCGACCGCGAGCGCGACCGTCTCGCGGATCGTCGCGGGGTCGCCGGCGTGAAACCCGCTCGCGACATTCGCCGAGGAGATGAGCGGCATGATCTCGCGATCGTCGCCCATCTTCCAGGCGCCGAAGCTCTCGCCCATGTCGCAATTGAGGTCAATCGCTTTCATCGCCGAGCTCCCAGAAAATGCGTTCCACCAGCATGTCGGTGCGGGCGCACAGCGCCTCACGCGCCACATCCGCCTCGGCCAGCGTCGCGCCCGCAAACCGCAGCGACGCCCCCGGGGCGAGTTGCGCCAGCATCGGCGTGTCGGCCGCGATCGCTTCCGCGATCTTAGGATAGCCGCCGGTCGTCTGGTGGTCGGCCATCAGCACGATCGGCTGCCCGGCAGGCGGCACCTGCACGGTCCCGAGACAGGTCGCCTGCGACAGGATCTCGGTTGGGGCGGCGAGCTCGAGCCGCGGTCCGAGCAGACGAAAGCCCATGCGGTTCGAGTCCGGGGCGATGCGCCAGCGCTCCGCGAAGAGCGCGGCACGCGCACCCTCGTCGAACAACCCGTAGTGGACCCCCTCGAGAGCCCGGATGACGGGCGCGTCGTGCTCCGGCAGGGTCGCGGCCGGCGCGAACCAGCCGACCGTCTCGGAACGACCGACACCGATCGCCCGCCGACGACGTGTCGCGCGGGCGAACCGTCTGGCCGCCACGGCTCCCGCATCCGGCGCGAGCGGCAGCACCGCACCGCGCTCGAGCACCCGCCCCCGCCAACCGCCGAATCCGCCCGCGAGATACGTGCTGCGGCTGCCGAGCACCGGCTCGACGTCGATGCCGCCCGCGACGGCCAGATACCCGAAGCACCCGGCCGCGGCGGGCCCGATCTGCAGCCGAGCGCCCGCACGCGCGAGCACGGGGCGCGATTGGGGAAGCGGGACGCCGTCGATCCGGGCGGCGAACCGCGCGCCGTGCAACGCCATGAGCGCCTCGCTCACGAACACCAGATCCGGTCCGAGCAGCGCAACCTCGAGCGTCGCCGCCTCTGCCGAATTTCCGACCAGCGCGTTTGCGATCCGGTGCGAGACCGGGTCCATCGCGCCGCCGGGGACGATCCCGAGATGCTGTCGCCCGCGGCGGCCAAGGTCCTGGACGGTGCCGAGCGCCCCCGGGCGCAATACCCGCAGGCTCATCGGCGTCGATCGCGGGCGATCCGCTCGAACTCGGCGCGCGCGACCGGCACGAACTCGACGTCGTCGCCCGGTTCGAGCAGGCTCGCCGGTTCGCGCGCCGGATCGAACAATGCGAGCGGTGTCCGGCCGATGACGTTCCAGCCGCCCGGCGTGGCAAAAGGGTAGATCGAGGTCTGGGCGTTCGCGATCGCGACCGATCCGGCCTCGACCCGGTGACGGGGCGATGGGCGCCGCGGCACTGCGAGCCGGGCATCGAGGCCGCCGATATAGGGGTGACCCGGCGCGAAGCCGATCATCAGCACGCAATGCGGCGTCGCGACATGCAGCGCGACCACCGCGGCCGGCGTGAGACCGGTCCGCTCCGCCACTTCCTCGAGATCCGGAGCGAACGCCGGCTCGTAGCACACCGGGATCGCGACCTTGCGCGCGAGGGCTGCGGTGCGCGCGTCGGCACTGCGCTCGACCGCCTCGAGGAGGATCCGCTCCAGCGTCGCGCGGCGCTCCCCCGCCTCGCGCGCGGTGCGCGCGTCAAAGCACACCGTCACCGTCACGAGCGCGGGGACGACATCGGTGATCCAGCCGAACCGGCGCGAGCGAATGTCCAGGGCAACACGGCGTGCGAGCGCGTTCGCGTCGAGCTCCAGCGCGTCGGCGAGTGTAAGGAGGACCGCCCCATCGCCCAGCGGTGACACCTTCGGCCCGGTGCGCTTCCCGGTCTTCACCCGCACGCTCGTGCCTCCCCCATGCGGGACATCTTGCCATGTTCCCTGTTACGCTTGACGGCCGACGCGGTTCGCGCCACTTGAACACCCCCTCGGGGCCGGATGGGGCCGCTATGCAGAACGTCGCCCGGAACGCTGCCGCATCCCTCACGGACCTCGCCAAGACGCCCCGCGTCCGACGGATTGCCTGGTGGATCCTGGGGGTGATCGTCGCAATCGGCATCATCGGCTTCCTCATCGTCCCGCCGATCGCGAAGTCCTATCTCGTCGACACGCTCTCGAGGGAGCTGAAGCGCGAGGTCGCCATCGAGACGCTGCGGGTCAACCCGTTCACGCTCGCGGTCACCGTCCGCGGGTTCGTCATGAAGGACCGCCCCGGGCCCGAGCCCGCCCTCACGTTCGACGAGCTCTACGTCAACGCCTCGCTGGGGTCGCTCTACCACTTGGCGCCGGTGCTCGACCAGGTCCGGCTGGTGAAGCCGCAGCTGCGAATCGTCCGGAACGATGACAAGACCTACAACTTCCAGGACCTCATCGACGAGGCGCTCAACAAGCCCAAGAGCGATGGTCCGCCGCCGAAGCTCGCGCTGTACAACATCGAGCTCGTGGACGGCCGCATCGACTTCGACGACCGCCCGGAGCGAAACCAGCATTCGGTCACCGACATCCGCGTCGGCATTCCCTTCATCTCGACCATCCCGACGCACGCCGAGATCAACGTACAGCCGCTCCTCGCGGCGAAGGTGAACGGCGCCCCGTTGCAGCTCACCGGCGAAACCAAGCCGTTCAAGGACACCCGCGAAACGACGCTCAGGATCGACCTCGACGCGCTTCAGCTGCCGAAGTACGTCGAGTATTCGCCGGTGCCGCTCAAGTTCAAGCTGCCCTCGGGCCAGCTCGACACCGAGCTCACGCTCAATTTCGTTGGCGCCGGGGACAGGCCGCAGTCGCTGACGCTGTCGGGCGACATCGCGCTCAGCAAGATCGTGGTCCAGGACCTCGCCGGCGCGCCGGTGCTCGGGCTGCCGAGCGTGCGCGTCGCGATCGGCTCGCTCGATGCGATAGGCCGCAAGGCCGACGTTACTTCGGTCGCAATCGAGGGAGTCGAGGCCCATCTCACGCGGCTGAAGAGCGGCGAGCTGAACGTCATGAAGCTCGCACCGGAGCTGCCGCCGTCCGAGCCGAAAGGCGCCTCCGCGCCATCCGCCGCCCCGTTCGTGTTCACGATCGGGGAGATCAAGCTCGCCGACGGCAAGTTGCATGTCGCCGACGAGGTGCCGGCAAAGCCGTACCGGGTCGTCCTGCTGAACATCGCTGCAGTCGTCCAGGGGCTGAGCAATGCTCCGGACGCGAAGGCCGCAGTGAAGCTCGGCTTCGATACCGATGCCAAGGGCACACTCGCATACGACGGCAGCGTGCAGCTCACGCCCATCCGCGCCGGCGGGAAAATCGACCTCAGGAGCTTCCGCCTGGCCGAGACGTATCCCTACTACGAAAGCGCGCTCGGCCTCGAGATCGCGGACGGCACGCTCGACGCCAGCACGCGCTTCGAGACCGCGCTCGAGGCCGGCCGCCTCGACGCGCGTCTGAGCGAGCTGGCCGCGACGATCAAGTCGCTCCGCCTCCACTTCCCGGGCGACAAGGACCCGCTCTGGCGCATACCGATCCTGGAGGTGAAGGACGGCTCGGCCGACCTCGCCAAGCGGAGCATCGTGCTCGGCGAGGTCTCCGGCCGCGATGCGATCGGCACGGTCCATCGCGAGCCCGACGGCCAGCTCAACCTCGCGCGCGTGATCAAGATCGCCCCGTCCACCGGCGCGCCGGGTGCGAAGGGCACCGGCGACGAATGGCAGGTGCGCGCCAAGCGGGTACACCTCCAGCGCTTTGCGGTGAGCTACGAGGACCGCACGACGCCCAAGCCGGTCAAGGTTCAGGTTACCGGGATCGACGTGACGGGCGAGGATCTGAGCAACGCCAAGGGCGCGAAGGGCAAGGCGTCGATCCGCGCCACGGTCAACAAGACCGGCCGGCTCGCCGCGTCCGGTCCGATTTCGACGAACCCGGTCGCCGGCCGGATGAACGTCGATGCCCGGACGATCGACCTCCCGCCGTTCCAGCAGTACGTCGACCAGGCGCTCAATCTCGGGATCACCGCGGGCGCCGTGTCGGCCAAAGGCATCCTCGATTTCGACCTCCCGCCGGGCGCGCGGCCGAAAGTCGCCTACGCCGGGGACGTCAACGTCACCGACTTCGCGTCGGTGGACAAGCCCACTTCGCAGGACCTGCTGAAATGGAAGTCGCTCTACGTGGGCGGGATCAAGTCGACGCTCGAGCCGCTGCAAGTCGGCGTCGGCGAGATCGCGCTCTCGGAGTTCTACTCGCGGCTGATCATCAATGCCGACGGGACCCTCAACCTGCAGGGACTCGCGAAGAAGTCCGGCGCGACGGCCGAAGGCGCGAAGCCCGCGGCGGCGCAGCCTGCCGCCGGAAAGCCGGCGTCGGAGAAGCCGGCCGTCGGCACCGAGGCGAAGATCGCCGAGGCGGCGAAGGCCGCGGCCATGCCGACCAACATCGCGATCGGCAAGATCACACTGCAGGGCGGCAACATCAATTTCAGCGATTTCTTCGTCCGGCCGAACTACTCGGCGAACCTGACGGGCGTCGGTGGCAGCGTGACCGCGATCACGCCCGAGACGCCGGGCGAGGTCGAGCTGCGCGGCAAGGTCGACAACGCCGCGCCGCTCGAAATCACCGGCAGGATCAACCCGCTCGCGCGCGATCTTTTTCTCGACATCAAGGCGAGCGCGACCGACATCGAGCTGCCGCCGCTCTCGCCCTACTCGGTGAAATACGCCGGCTATGGCATCGAGCGCGGGAAGCTCTCGGTAAAGGTCAAGTACCTGGTCGAGTCCCGCAAGCTCACCGCCGAGAACAACGTGTACCTCGACCAGCTCACCTTCGGCGAGAAGGTCGAGAGCCCGACCGCCACGAAGCTGCCGGTGCTGCTCGCGGTCGCGCTGCTCAAGGACCGTAACGGCGTGATCGACATCAACCTCCCGGTCGGCGGCTCGCTCGACGACCCGCAGTTCAGCGTCGGCGGGATCATCATCCAGGTGATCATCAATCTGGTGGTGAAGGCGGTCACCGCGCCGTTCGCGCTGATCGGCGCGATGTTCGGCGGCGGCGGCGAGGACCTCGCCTACGTCGAGTTCGCGCCCGGATCGGCGCAGCTCGACGCCGCCGACGAGACGAAGCTCAAGTCGATCGCGAAGGCGCTCAACGAGCGCCCGGGGCTCAAGCTCGACGTCGCGGGCCGCGTCGATCCCGCGGTCGACCGCGAGGGACTGAAGCGCGCGGCGGTCGAGAACCAGATCAAGGCCCAGAAGGTCAAGGAGACCGGCAAGGGCGCCGCCACCGTCTCGCTCGACGAGATCAAGGTCGAGCCGAGCGAGTATCCGAAGTACCTGACCGCCGCGTACAAGGACGCGAACTTTCCGAAGCCGCGCAACGTGATCGGCATCGCCCGGGACCTGCCGGTGCCGGAGATGGAGAGCCTCATGCTTGCCAATGCGCAAGCCTCCGAGGAGGACCTGCGTCAGCTCGCCAACCGGCGCGCCCAGGCGGCGAAAGACTGGTTGGTCGGGAAAGGCGGCATCCCGGCGGACCGGGTGTTCCTCGTCGCGCCGAAGTCGGGCACCGAGGGTATCAAGGACAAGGGCAAGCCCGAGCGGGTCGACTTCTCGCTCAAGTAGTCGAACCGGCCAGCTCGCGCAGTGCGCTCTTGAGCACCTTGCCGGTGGCGCTCGAGGGCAGCGCGGGCAGCACGACGATATCGGCGGGTTGCTTGTACGGCGCAAGCCGCTCGGCGGCGAACGCCGCAAGGTCGCCGGGCGTCGTCGCAGCGCCTTCGCGCAGCTCGACGAACGCGACCACCTCTTCGTTCCCGGGCACCGTGCGCCCGACCACTGCGCACTGGCGCACATCCGGATGCTGGGTCAGCACCCCCTCCACCTCGACCGGGTAAACGTTGAAGCCCGAGCGGATGATCAGCTCCTTGCTGCGGCCGGCGATGAAGAGGTTGCCCGCGACGTCGGCGCGCGCGAGATCGCCGGTATTGAACCAGCCGTCGGAGCTCACGACCGCGGCAGTCAGCTCCGGGGCACGGTAGTAGCCGAGCATCACGTTCGGCCCGCGGATGTGCAGCTCGCCGACCTCCTCCGGCGGCAGCACGCGTCCGGCGGCATCCACGATGCGCACCTCGATGCCGGGTACCGGCGGGCCGATCGAGAGGTCGGCGCGCGGCGAGTCGATCCGGGTCGAGGCGACGCTCGGCGAGGTCTCGGTCAGGCCGTAGCCGTTGTGCAGCGGCTGACCGAAGACGCGCTCGACGTCGGTCTTGAGCTGCGGGTCGAGCGGTGCACCACCCGCGTAGAGGAACCGTGCCCGCGGCGCGACCAGCGTCCGGCCGGTGCGCCGGGCATGATCGAGCAGCCGGGCGTACATCGCCGGCACGCCGGGGACGATGCTGATGCCCTCCTCCGCCAGGGCCGCCGCAAACCCGTCGGCTGTGAAGCGCGGAACGAGATGCAGCGCCGCGCCGGCGAGGAGCGTGCTGAGCGCGACCGAGGCGAGGCCGAAAACATGCGAGATCGGCAACGCCGCGTACACCCGGTCGCCAGCGGCCACTCGCCGGAGCGTCGCGCCGGAGCGCGCCGCGAACAGCAGGTTCGAATGCGACAACATCACGCCTTTCGGCGCGCCCGTAGTGCCGGAGGTGTAGATCAGCGTCCCCACTTCCGCCGCCGGATCGTCTCGCACGGGTTCCGGGATCGCCGTCTCGTCGAGCGGCGCGACCGCAACGGCGCCTACGCCCGGCAACACAAGCGACTCGCCGGAGAGTCGCGCTGCGTGTGTTGCCGCCTCGTCGGACACTTCCACGGTGAAGAACGCCCGCCGCGGCAGGCAGTGGCCGCGGATCGCGTCGATCTCGCGCGCGGAGAGCCGGGCGTTGACAGGCACCGGCCAGGCGCCAGACCGGTTCGCCGCGAGCGCGAGGATGAGCGCCGCTGCGCAGTTCTCGTGGACGATGAGGACGCGATCGCCGGGTCGGATACCGAGACGCCCGAGGAGCGATGCGGCCACGGTGACCGCTTCGGCGAGCTGGAGATAGTCGAGCGTGCGGCCGGCCTCGATCAGGGCCGGCGAACTGCCGAAAGCGCGGGCCCCGCGCGGCGCAAGGCCGTCGACCCGGCGCGGAAGGTCGCGCCCGGCCGCGAGTGCCGTCAAGGCGCGAGGGCGACCAGCAGGCTGCAGGGCGCGTAGTCGAGCAGCGTCGCGCCGACTGAACCCCGCCACCAGCGGGCGGCGAAGGACTGCTTCTGCTTGTGGCCGACCACGATGAGGTCGCACTTCATCTCGGACGCGAGCCGGCAGATCTCCTCGACCGGCTCGCCGACCGCCAGGTGGCCGGTCACGGAGAAGCCGCGCTCCTTGAGCGCCGCGAGGCCCTCCTCGAGCACGCCCTGCATGCGCTTCTTCTCCTCCTCGATCAGCTCCTCGGGAAGGAACCCTTCAGTGAGGAACATGCTCGACGGCATGCTGGCGACGGCGAGCAGGTGCGTTTCCCCCTTGCCGAAGGCCGCGATCTCGGCGCAGGCGAAGAGCGCAGTCCGGCCCTCGTGCGTGCCGTTGTAGGCCATGAGGATCCGCTTGTACATCCGACCCCTCCAATCTCCTGTGGAATCACGCCTCCCTCACGCGCCGGCGGAACGCGGGCCGTCGTGGGCCTCTCCTCGCACCGGCGCGCCTCGCGAAACGGAGCGCTCGCGCCAGAGATTGCCCAAAAGGCGGCCGACCGTCAATCGCGCCGGCCGCCCGGCGCCGCGGGGCTAGAATCCGGTGGCCGGATCACCAGGGAGGAACCGCATCATGCCGCTCGACACCCAGCGCCCCGACCTGACCCTCGGCATCGTCGGCACCGGCGTCATGGGCCGCGGGATCGCGCAGATCGCCGCGCAGGCCGGGATCCGCGTCATGCTCTACGACACCCGCTCCGACGCCGCGCCGGCGGCGAAGGATCACATCGCCGGCACCCTCGCGAAGCTCGCGGATAAGGGCCGGATTCCGGCGGAGGCGGCCGCGCGCGCCGCCGGACGGCTCGAGATCACCCGCGTGCTGCCGCATCTTTCCGCGTGCGACGTCGTCGTCGAAGCGATCGTCGAGAACCTGGAGGCAAAGCGGGAGCTTTTTCGCCATCTCGAGGCGGTGGTCGGCGACGGCTGCCTGCTCGCGACCAACACCTCGTCGCTGCAGGTCACCGCAATCGCGGCCGCCTGCAAGGTTCCTGAGCGGGTGGGCGGATTTCATTTCTTCAACCCGGTGCCGCTGATGAAGGTGGTGGAGGTGATCGGTGGCGTGATGACCGCGCCGTGGGTGGTCGACGCGCTCACGGCGCTGGCGCGCCGCTGCGGCCACACGCCGGTCCGGGCCCAGGACACGCCGGGCTTCATCGTCAACCACGCGGGCCGCGGGTTCGGCACCGAAGCGCTCCAGGCGCTGCGTGAAGGCGTCGCCGAGTTCTACGAGATCGACCGGATCCTGCGCGACTGCGCGGGCTTTCGCATGGGGCCGTTCGAGCTCTTCGACCTCACCGGGCTCGACGTGTCGCACCCGGTCATGGAGTCGATCTACGATCAGTATTACCAGGAGCCGCGCTACCGGCCCTCGCCGCTGACCGGGCAGCGTGTCGTCGCGGGGCTGCTGGGCCGGAAGTCGGGAAATCGGGGGTTCTACGAATACGCAGACGGTATCGCGAAGCCGATGCCGGTCGCCCCCGTGCCGGACGTGCCGGTGCCCAAGTTATGGGTCGCGCCGCACGGGCTGCACGACGAGGTCGCCGCGACCACGGTGAGGCTCGGGGCAAGCCTCGACCGGGGTGACCGTCCGGGACCGGATTCGATGATCCTCGTCGCACCGCTCGGCCGTGACGCGACCACGGCCGCACTCGGCGAGCGGGTCGATCCGACCCGCACCCTCGCCGTCGACGCGCTCTTCGGGCTCGCGAAGCGCCGGACGCTGATGACGACTCCCGCCACGGCGGCCGCGATGCGCGACGCCGCGCACGCGCTGTTCGCGCGCGATGGCGTTCCGGTGTCGGTGATCCGGGACAGTCCCGGCTTCATCGCCCAGCGGGTGGTCGCGCACGTCGTGAACATCGGGTGCGACATCGCGCAGCAGCGGATCTGCTCGCCGCAGGACCTCGAGCTCGCGGTGACGCTCGGTCTCGGCTATCCGCGCGGACCGCTCGCGTGGGGGGATGCCATCGGCCCGGCGCGGGTGCTCGAGATCCTGGAAGCGCTGCACGGCGCCACCGGCGATCCGCGCTATCGGGCAAGTCCGTGGCTCCGGCGTCGCGCGGCCCTTGGTCTATCATTGCTGCATCCCGACACCTGATCCGAGGGGGGCCAGCCATGAACGCACCCGACGTGAAAGCGAAACCGGTTTTCCAGTGGGACGACCCCTTCCTCCTCGAAGACCAGTTCACCGAGGACGAGCGGATGGTGCGCGACAGCGCGCGCGCCTATTGCCAGGAGCGCCTTGCGCCGCGGGTCCTGGAGGCTACGCGCAAGGAGAAATTCGATCGGGAGATCATGAATGAGCTCGGCGCCCTGGGTTTCCTCGGCTCGACCATCGAGGGCTACGGCTGCGCCGGCGTGAACCACGTCAGCTACGGACTGGTGGCGCGCGAGGTGGAGCGCGTGGATTCCGGCTACCGCTCGGCGATGAGCGTCCAGAGCTCGCTCGTCATGCATCCGATCCACGCGTACGGCAGCGAGGCGCAGCGCAAGAAGTACCTCCCGAAGCTCGCCACCGGCGAGTGGGTGGGCTGTTTCGGGCTCACCGAGCCCAACCACGGCTCCGATCCCGGCTCGATGCAGACCCGCGCCGCGAAGGCTTCGGGCGGCTATGTCCTCAAAGGCTCGAAGATGTGGATCACGAACTCGCCGATCGCCGACGTGCTCGTCGTCTGGGCCAAGACCGAGGACGGAGTGATCCGTGGATTCGTCCTCGAGAAGGGGATGAAGGGCCTCTCCGCGCCCAAGATCGAAGGGAAGATGTCGCTGCGCGCCTCGATCACCGGCGAGATCGTGATGGACGAGGTGTTCGTTCCCGAGGAGAACCTGCTGCCCGGCGCGCAAGGCCTGGGCGGGCCGTTCGGCTGCTTGAACAAGGCCCGCTATGGCATCGCGTGGGGGGCGCTCGGTGCGGCCGAGGATTGCTGGCACCGCGCCCGCCAGTACACGCTCGACCGCACGCAGTTCGGGCGGCCGCTCGCCGCGAACCAGCTGATCCAGCTCAAGCTCGCCAACATGATGACCGAGATCACGCTCGGGCTGCAGTCCTGCCTGCGGGTCGGGCGGCTCATGGACGAGGGACGGGCGGCGCCGGAGATGGTGTCGCTCATCAAGCGCAACTCGTGCGGAAAGTCGCTCGAGATCGCCCGCGTCGCCCGCGACATGCACGGCGGGAACGGCATCGCGGACGAGTTCCACGTCATCCGGCACGTGATCAACCTCGAGACGGTCAACACCTACGAAGGCACGCATGACATCCACGCCCTGATTCTCGGCCGCGCCCAGACCGGCATTCAGGCGTTCACCGCCTGAGCGCGCGGAGGTGCCGCCGCGGAACTCCGCCGCGCCCGACGGCCGCAAGCGGTGTCCGTGGTGCCTGGGCAGTCCTGCGTACGTCCGCTATCACGACGAGGAGTGGGGTGTCCCGGTCCACGAGGACCGTCTGCTGTTCGAACTCCTGATCCTGGAAGGGGCCCAGGCGGGGCTCGCCTGGTCGACCATCCTCGCCAAGCGCGACAACTACCGGCGCGCGTTCGACAACTTCGATCCCTGGCGCATCGCGCGGTATGGCACGCGGGAAGTGACGCGCCTGATGGCGGACGCCGGCATCGTCCGCAACCGCCTGAAGATCGGGGCCGCGGTGGCGAACGCCCGCGCCGCGGTCGCGGTGATCGAGCGGCGCGGCAGCCTCGACGCTTACCTCTGGCGGTTCGTCGACGGCCGGCCGATCCAGCACCGCCGACGCAGCCTGCGACAGGTCCCGGCCCGCACCGGCGTGTCGGATGTCCTCTCCAAAGACCTCCGGCAGAGCGGTTTCCGCTTCGTCGGGTCTACCATCTGTTACGCCTTCATGCAGGCGGCCGGCATGGTGAACGACCATCTGGTAACCTGCTTTCGACACCCGGAGGTCGTCTCGCTACAATGAGCGCTCGCTCGGGTGAGTTGCACTGAAAGGTGATCTGATGAGAATGGTTCCCCGCCTGCTCTCCGGCCTGCTCGTGCTGGCCGCGGGGCTCGCCCAACAGCCGGCCATGGCGCAGGGCACACCCTCCACCTCGGACCAGGCGGTGTTCCTGATTGCCGCACCGGCGTTCCGCGATCCCGAGTACCGGCAGACCGTGCTCATCGCCACCCCGACCGCGAGCGGCGGCCATATCGGGGTGATCCTCAACAAGCCGACGCGCCGCTCTCTCTCGAGCCTCTTCCCGGAGCACGAGCCGTCCAAGAAGGTTACCGAGCCGGTGTTCTTCGGCGGGCCCTTCTCCACCAGCGCGCTCGTCGCCGTGGTCCGCGGAGACCGGAGCCCGGGCGCCGGCTCGATCCTGGTGATGGCGAATCTCTATCTCGCGATCAACGTCAATACCATCGACAAGATCATCGAGGAGCGCCCGAACGACGCCCGGTACTACGTCGGCTACGTCGGCTGGCGGCCGGGGGAGCTGCGGCGCGAGATCGACCGTGGCCTCTGGTTCGTTCTGAACCCCGACGTGAACACGGTGTTTCGCAAGGACACCGACCAGATCTGGGACGAGCTCCTCCGGATGGCCCGCCAGATCAACGCCGGCGCGCCAGTCGACGGGGCGTCGGCCCTCGACTAGCGCGACCTAGGGATTATCCCGCGTGCGCGCCGCCCTGCTCGCGGCGGCATTCGCACTTGCCGCTAGCGCGGCGGGGGCACAGGTTCCCGAGCGCGGCTTCTTCCTGGTCGCGAAGCCGAGCATCCTCGATCCGAACTTCAACCGCACCGTCGTCCTGGTCACGCCAGCGCCGGACGGCGGCACCATCGGCATGATCCTGAACCGGCCGACCAAGGAGTCGCTTGCGGACGTCCTCCCGGGAAACGCCCAACTCGCGCGCTTCACCGAGCCGCTGCATTTCGGCGGCCCGGTCGAGCGCGTAGGGCTCTTCGCCGTGTTCCGGGCAGCCGAAAGCCCTGGCGAGTCGTTCCCCGTCCTCGACGACGTCCATATCGCGCTTCACCCGGCGACGGTCGAGCAGCTCCTGCTCAAGCCGCCGGCCGCGGTGCGCCTGTTCGTCGGCTACTCGGGTTGGGGGCCCGGGCAGCTGAAGGGCGAGCTCCTACGCGGAGACTGGTGGATCGTGGAGGCGGACGCGGAGACGATCTTCCGCAAGAACACCGCGACGCTCTGGGACGAGCTTTCCCGCCGGGCGCGTTCGGTTACCGCGCTGCGCTAACGCAAGCCTTAAGCGCCGAGAACGGAGCGGACTGCCGATAAGGATCTCCGCGATCTCCGCGTTCAGTGTCCAGGGTCAGGCCGCCGCACGGGTCTCGCCGGCGAGCTTCTCGAACACCATCTCGTTCCGCTTCCAGTCCACGCGGATCACGTCTTTCGGCCCGAACCGCCCCTCGAGGATCGCCTTCGCGAGCGGGTTCTCGATCAAGTGCTGGATCGCGCGCTTGAGCGGTCGCGCGCCGTAGACCGGGTCGAATCCGACTTTCGCGAGCTCCGTGAGCGCCGCTTCGCTCACCTCCAGCCGGATCTCCAGCTTTGCGACCCGCTCCGCGAGATACCGGAGCTGGATCTTCGCGATGTCCTTCACCTGCCGCTCGTCGAGCGCGTGGAAGACGACGATCTCGTCGACGCGGTTCACGAACTCCGGCCGGAAGTGCGTCTTGACCTCGGCCATCACCGCGGTCTTGATGAGGCCCGGGTCATCGCCCGCCATGGCCTGGATCATCTGGGAGCCGAGGTTCGAGGTCATCACGATGACCGTGTTCTTGAAGTCGACCGTACGGCCCTGCCCGTCGGTCAGCCGGCCGTCGTCGAGCACCTGGAGCAGGACGTTGAAGACGTCGGGATGCGCCTTCTCGACCTCATCGAGCAGGATCACCGAGTAGGGCTTCCGGCGGACCGCCTCGGTGAGGTAGCCACCCTCCTCGTAGCCGACGTATCCGGGCGGCGCGCCGATCATGCGCGCGACCGAGTGCTTCTCCATGAACTCGGACATGTCGATCCGAATGAGACGGTCCTCGGAGTCGAAGAGAAAGCCCGCAAGCGCCTTGCAGAGCTCGGTCTTCCCGACGCCGGTGGGACCGAGGAAGAGGAACGAGCCGTACGGCCGATTCGGGTCCGCGAGGCCCGAGCGCGAGCGGCGAATCGCGTCCGATACGAGGCGCACCGCCTCGTCCTGGCCGACGACGCGCTCGTGCAGCTTCCTCTCCATGAAGAGCAGCTTGTCGCGCTCGCCTTGCATCATCTTCGACACCGGGATGCCCGTCATGCGCGATACGACTTCGGCGATCTCCTCTGCGCCGACCTGGGTGCGCAATAGGCGCGGCTTCTCCTTGCCAGCGCCCGCCTTCTCCGCCGCCTTGAGCTGGGCCTCGAGCTGCGGGAGCTTCCCGTACTGCAGCTCGGCGACCTTGTCGAGCTTGCCTTCGCGCTGCAGCTTCACGATGTCGGCGCGCACGCGCTCTATCTCTTCCTTGATGTGCTGCGAACCGAGGACCGCGGCCTTCTCCGCCTTCCAGATCTCCTCGAGGTCGGCGTACTCCTTCTCGAGCCGCTTGATCTCCTCCTCGATCAGCGTCAGCCGCTTGCGGGAGGCCTCGTCCTTCTCCTTCTTCACCGCCTCGCGCTCGATCTTGAGCTGGATGATGCGCCGCTCGAGCTTGTCCATCGCCTCGGGCTTCGAGTCGATCTCCATCTTGATCCGCGCCGCCGCCTCGTCGATCAGGTCGATCGCCTTGTCGGGCAGGAACCGGTCGGTGACGTAGCGGTGGGAGAGCTCGGCCGCGGCGATGATTGCCGCGTCGGTGATCTCGACCCCGTGGTGCAGCTCGTACTTCTCCTTCAGGCCGCGCAGGATCGCGATCGTCGCCTCGACCGAGGGCTCGTCGACCAGGACCTTCTGGAAGCGGCGCTCGAGCGCGGCGTCCTTTTCGATGTACTTGCGGTACTCGTCGAGCGTGGTGGCACCGATGCAGTGCAGCTCGCCGCGCGCGAGGGCGGGCTTGAGCATGTTGCCGGCGTCGATCGCGCCTTCAGCCTTGCCGGCGCCCACCATCGTGTGCAGTTCGTCGATGAACAGAATGATGTCGCCGGCCTGCGTGACCTCCTTGAGGACTGCCTTCAGCCGTTCCTCGAACTCACCGCGGTACTTCGCGCCCGCGAGCAGGGCCGCCATGTCGAGCGACAGGACGCGCTTCCCGCGCAGCGTCTCGGGGATTTCGCCGTCGACGATGCGCTGCGCCAGCCCCTCGACGATCGCGGTCTTGCCGACGCCGGGCTCGCCGATCAGCACCGGGTTGTTCTTCGTCCGTCGCTGCAGGATCTGGATCACGCGGCGGATCTCGTCGTCCCGGCCGATCACCGGATCGAGCTTGCCCTGACGCGCGCGCTCGGTGAGGTCGAGCGTGTATTTCTTGAGCGCCTCGCGCTGACCCTCGGCTTCGGGATCCGCCACCGACTCGCCGCCTCGAACCGCCTTGATCGCCTGCTCTATTGCTTTCTTGCTCCCGCCCGTCTCTTTCAGCAGTCGACCCGCCTCGCCCTTGTCGTCGGCAAGGGCGAGCAGGAACAGCTCCGAGGCGATGTACTGGTCACCGCGCTTCTGGGCTTCCTTGTCGGTGAGGTTGAGAAGGTTGGAGAGGTCGCGCCCGATCTGGATCTCGCCGCCGTGGCCTTCGACCTTCGGCAGGCGCTCGATCGCCTTTTTCACGCCCTCGCGCAGTTTTGGCACGTTGACGCCGGCCCGGGCGAGGAGCGACGCCGTCCCGCTGTCCTCCTGGTCGAGCAGCGCCGCGAGGACGTGCACCGGTTCGATGAACTGATTGTCGTTGCCGACGGCGACGCTCTGGGCATCGGCGAGCGCCTGCTGGAACTTGGTGGTCAAACGATCGAGCCTCATACGCGCCTCCGCGTTGTTCGGGACCGAGGGAGCGCAGCCCCCTCGCGTATCCCCCAGATCGGATGAGCCTCCGATCGCGTCCGCGGCGCGGAGGTTCGCCCCTTTCCAAAGACCCCCTGCAATTGCGGACAATTGCCGGTTTTTTCAAGCGCGCCGGGCAGTTGCCATTCTGCCCCCCGGGGGCCCGCGGTACACTCGGCCGTCGCCTTTTTACCCAGAGATGATGAAGTTCGAGCTCGAGTGGCGCATCGGCAAGTACCCGATTACTCAGGAAATCGGGCGCGGCGCCACGAGCCGGGTGTACCTCGGCCGCGACCCGTTCGCCGACCGTGACGTCGCGATCAAGGTGTTCTTTTTCGAGGAGAGCGTGAGCGAGCAGACCGCCAAGCTGCTCCGCAAAGGCTTCCTCGCCGAGGCCGCGCTGGCCGGCCGGCTGACCCACCCGCACATCGTCGGGATCTACGACGCGGTGAGCGAGCCGGAGTACAGCTACATCGTCATGGAGTACGTGCCAGGCACCACGCTCGAGACCTACACCGAAATCGACAACCTGCTGCCGCTGTCGAAGGTGGTCGAGGTTGTCTTCAAGTGCATCCGGGCGCTCGACTACGCATTCCAGATGGGCGTGATCCACCGGGACATCAAGCCCGGCAACATCCTCTACAGCCCCGAGGGAGACATCAAGGTGAGCGATTTCGGCGCGTCCTTCCAGGAGGCGCTCGCCCAGGACACGACCCAGCTCACCGGCATCGGGTCACCGGCGTACATGTCTCCCGAGCAGATCCGCCTCGAGGAGGTCACGCACCAGACCGACATCTACTCGCTCGGCGTCGTCATGTACAAGATGCTGACCGGGCGGCTCCCGTTCAACGCCTCGAACCAGCTCTCGCTCACCTACGAGATCCTGAACGTCGCTCCGCCGCAGCCTTCCCAGCTCCGGCCGGAGCTGCCGCCTCTTCTGGACGAGATCTGCCTAAAGGCGATGCGCAAGAACGCGGCGGACCGCTACGCAACGTGGATCGACTTCGGCAAGGATCTCTCGAAGGCGTTCTCGGCGCTCAGGCTCGCGGGCGAGACGATCTCCGACTCGGCGAAGTTCACCGAGCTCCGCACGCTCTCGTTCTTCGAGGACTTCGACGACGTGACGCTGTGGGAGGCGCTGCGGATCAGCGCGTGGCGGACGATCCCGCGCGGCACCGTCATCATCCGCGAGGGCGATTCGGGCGAGAGCTTCTATCTGCTGGTCGAGGGCGAGGTCGACGTCTCCATCCACGGCACGTCGATCAATACCGTGCGACGCGGCGGGTGCTTCGGCGAGCTGCTCTACTTCAGCGACAAGGTCGCGCAGCGGACGACGACCATCACCTCCAACACCGACATCACGGTGGTGGAGATCAAGACCATCGCCCTCAAGGTCGCGAGCTCGGCCTGCCAGGTGAGCTTCCAGAAGGCCTTCATGCGGGTGCTGATCGATCGCCTGACGCAGGCCAACGCCAAGCTGGCAGCCAGGTAGCACCGGGCCTGAAGGACGCGCGCGCCTCGGACGGGACCCTCCCCCAGCGTCGGGGGGAGGAAGCGACGCAGGGCTCAGCGCCGAGCGACGCGCTTGCGGAGCGGCGCCGCCAGCTCCTCGCGCAAGTCCCAGGTGTCGCGCAAACCCTCGAGCAGCGCCTGGATCACGGGGTCCTCGGCGCGTTCCTGCCGGTAGATGAACCAGAGCGTCGTCGTCGCGCGCCCCTGCTCCCACAGGCAGATCTCGCCCGCCGCTTCTCGCTCGAGCGCAACGTCCTCGCGCATCAGCGACAGCCCGACCCCGGAGGCGACGAGCGAACTGATCACCGACTCCTGGTCGGCCTCGACGACCTTGGTCGGCTCGACGCCGTGGCTGCGGAAGAGCTCGGTGACCAGACGGGTTGTGCGAGCTGATCGGCGGCGTGAGGATCCACGGCAGCGCCGCGATCGCGGCCCAATCGGCCCCGGCAATGCGCTCGCGCCAGGCGGCCGGCGCCACGACGCGGTAGACGAGCGGCCGGAGCGCAAGACCGGCGACCCCCCCGGGCTGCGCCAGCTCGCCGTAGAAGAAGCTCGCGTCGAGCTCGCCGTCACGCACCTTCTCGAGGGCCGCGCCCGAAACCTCGTGGTGCAGCTCGAGCTGGAGGAGCGGATAGCGCTCGACCATCACGCTCAGGAAGTCGCCGAGGCGCGAGAGATCGGGCTCGAGGACTGTCCCTAGCGACGCCTTCCCCGCGATCTCGCCTTTCAGGGTGCTGGCCTCGTTGCGGAGCACCTGCGCGGCGGCGAGGACCTTCTCGGCCTCCGCGAGCAGCCGCTGACCGCCGGCGGTCAGCGTCATCCCGCTCGAGGTCCGCTCGAACAGGGCGACGCCGAGCTCGTCTTCGAGCGCCTTGATTTGCGCGCTGAGGGCGGGTTGGCTGATGTGCAGCTTTTCCGACGCCCGGGTCAGGTGACCGACCTCGGCGACCGCGGCGAAGCTTCGTAGCTGATAGAGCTCCATAAAGGTTCGAAGAAGTATGTCCTAGAACAGCTCGTTCAAAGCGTCAAATTTGTGCGGTGCAACGTAACCTTAGACCAAGTATAGCCGATACCGATGGACAGCATCCAAACATGCGATTGGATTCTCTGATCCGGCCCATATATCGTAGATATGTGCGCTGCAACAAGTCATTTACGTCAGCAGCGTAGAAAGGAAACTTAGATGAAGTATGAATTCCCCATGTATGACGGCGATAGCATCATCCGGCGTGGTCCGGAGGTCCGAACCGAGCCCCGGGAACGTCCCTCAGTGGCGAATTGTAACTCAATAATGGTGCACCGCAGTATGCCTCTGCGGGAGGCCGATCCGCTGGCCTTTGACGCCGGCGGCGTCGAGCGTCGGGCACGTGCGCTGCGGGCCGCGGCGGTCCGGTCGGCCTTCGTGGGCTTCTGGACCTGGCTCGAACGGTCACTCGAGAACGCCCGCAAGCGGCGCGAAGAGGAGTATCTCGCGCGCGCCCAGTCCATCGCCGAGCTCGAGGCTCGCCTGCGCAGGCTCGAGCGCAGCGGCCAGCTCGTCCGGATCTAGCCCGCCGGACCGGTCCTAACCGAGTCCCTGCGCGCTGGGCTGCGCCCGGCAGGCGGCCAACCCCTCCTCCTCCGGCCGCCTCCGGGCCAGTCCAGCGCGCGCTGGGGCGATTTCTTCGCCCCGGCTTTCGTTGCCGGACGCCCGCTCGGCGTCACTCCCCTTAGAATCCCTCCCGGTGTCCGAGAATTCGGACAGCGGTATTGAATGCCGATTACCCGGAGGGGGACATGAACCTGGGCGCGGAGCTCGCGAGCGAACAAAGCCAGGTCTATCGCGTAGCGATGCAATCGCTGTTCGACCGGCTCGCGAGTCTGTGCGAGGGAACGGTCGCGGTCGACGAGCATGCGCGCATCGTCTGGATCAGCGAGAACTACGTCCGCCGGCTCGGCCTCAAGTCGACGAGCGAGGCGCTCGGGCGCGAGGTCGAGGAGGTCATCCCGAACAGCCTGATGCGCGAAGTCGTGCGCACCGGCGAGCCGATCCTCCTCGACATCATGGAGTTCGGCGACGAGTCGTTCGTGGTCACGCGGATGCCGCTCACCAACGACGACGGCAGGGTGGTCGGCGCGATCGGGTTCGTCCTATACGACCGCCTGCACTATCTCAAGCCGCTCGTCTCGAAGTTCGCCCGCCTGCAGGCCGAGCTCGCGGCGGCGCAGCGCAAGCTCGCCGAGGAACGGCGCGCGAAGTACACGCTGTCCTCGTTCGTCGGCTCGAGCCCGGCGCTGGTGGAGCTGAAGCGGCAGGCGCGCCGCGTCGCGCAGCTCGACACCACCGTGCTCCTCGCCGGCGAGACCGGAACCGGCAAGGAGCTCGTGGCGCATGCGATCCACGCCGCCTCCCCGCGCGCGCACCAGCCATTCGTCGCGGCGAATGTCGCGGCGATCCCCGAGCCGCTCCTCGAAGCGGAGTTCTTCGGCGCGGCGCCCGGCGCGTACACCGGCGCCGACCGCAAGGGACGCGACGGGAAGTTCAAGCTCGCCGATCGCGGCACGCTCTTCCTCGACGAGGTCGGCGACATGCCGCTCGCGGTCCAGGCGAAGCTGCTGCGCGTCCTGCAGGAGCAGGAGATCGAGCCGCTCGGATCGAACCGCGTGTTGCAGGTGGACGTTCGCGTCATCGCGGCGACCAGCCTCGATCTCGCCGAGCTCGTCCGCCTGGGCAGGTTCCGCTCCGACCTCTACTACCGCCTCAACGTGCTGGCGATCCGCCTGCCGCCGCTGCGCGAGCACATCGGCGACGTCGAGGCCATCGCCGAGTACCTGCTGGAGCAGATCGCGGTCCGGACCGGGCTGCCGCAGCGCGAGCTCACGCGCTCGGCCGTGGCGGCGCTCGCCTCGTATCACTGGCCGGGCAACATCCGCGAGCTGCGGAACGTGCTCGAGAAAGCGGTGCTGTACAGCGATCGCACGCGCCTCGAGTCCCAGGATCTCGAGGAGATCCTGCCACGTCCGATCGAATCGGACGGCGGGCCCCCGGCGGGTTGCCGTTCACTGACCGATGCGGTCGCCGAAGCGGAGCGCGCCGCGATCCGGGCCGCGCTCGCAGCTGCGCGCGGCAAGAAGGTCGCCGCCGCGCAACTGCTCGGCATCTCGCGTGCAACGCTCTACGAGAAGCTCGGTCAGCTCGGCATCGAAGCCTGAGACTCGCTTCGAGTGTCCGACGCTCCGGACAGCGGTCACCGCTGCAAGGGCGCCGCAACAGCGCCGGGCAGTTTCCGGATTTGGCTTAATATCGCGGCCTTCTGTCCGAAGCACCGGACACAACGGGCCCGGCTGGTGAGCGCGCGGCGGCCCGCCGAAGACCGGTACTCCTCGCGTTTTCAATCAGTTGAGTATTCTGGCATGCAGTTCGCTCCAGCCAGGTCGCACCGCACAGAGAAGCATGCAGACGCACGCGGGTGGTGCCGATGAGGAGGAGTCGTGAGCGGGGATTACATCCTCGAGACGCGTGGACTCACCAAGGAGTTCAAGGGTTTCGTCGCCGTGAACGACGTGAACCTCAAGGTCAGGCGCGGCTCCATCCACGCCCTGATCGGGCCGAACGGCGCGGGCAAGACGACGGTCTTCAACCTGCTCACCAAGTTCCTGACGCCGACCGCCGGCACGATCTTCTACAACGGCCAGGACATCACGTCCGACCGGCCCGCGCAGATCGCGCGGCGCGGCGTCATCCGCTCGTTCCAGATCTCCGCCGTCTTCCCGCACCTCACGGTGCTGGAGAACGTGCGCGTCGCGCTCCAGCGCAAGCTCGGCACCGAGTTCCACTTCTGGCGGCCGGAGAAAACGCTCGACGCGCTCAACGACCGCGCGCTGGAACTGCTTGCGGCAGTCGATCTCGCGTCGTTTGCGCGGGCGACGACGGCGGAGCTGCCTTATGGTCGGAAGCGGGCGCTCGAGATCGCCACGACCCTCGCCGTCGAGCCCGAGCTCATGCTGCTCGACGAACCGACGCAGGGCATGGGGCACGAGGACGTGGGTCGGGTGACCGACCTCATCAAGAAGGTGTCCGCCAATCGCACCATCCTGATGGTCGAGCACAACCTTGGCGTCGTCGAGAACCTCTCCGACACGATCACGGTGCTCCAGCGTGGCGCGGTGCTCGCTGAAGGACCGTACGCAGCGGTGTCGAAGAACCCCGAAGTCCTCGAAGCCTACGTCGGCACCGCCCATGAGTAGCGCCGCGACCGCGCTGCTGCGTATCAAGGACCTGCACGCCTTCTACGGCGAGTCGCACATCCTCCATGGCGTCGACATGCTCGTGAATCGGGGCGAGCTCGTGACGCTGCTGGGCCGCAACGGCGCCGGGCGCACGACGACCCTGAAATCGATCCTCGGCCTGGTCGGCAGCCGTTCCGGGTCGATCACGGTGAACGGCCACGAGGCGGTCAGCCTGCCGCCGCACCGGATCGCGCATCTCGGGGTCGGCTACTGCCCCGAGGAGCGCGGCATCTTTGCGAGCCTGTCGTGCGAGGAGAACCTGATGCTGCCGCCTGCAGTCGGCAGCGGCGGCATGTCCGTGGACGAGATCTACGAGATGTTCCCGAACCTCAAGGAGCGACGCAACAGTCAGGGCACGCGGCTGTCGGGAGGCGAGCAGCAGATGCTCGCCGTCGGACGGATCCTGCGGACCGGTGCGCAGCTGCTGCTGCTCGACGAGATCACCGAGGGGCTGGCCCCGGTGATCGTCCAGGCGATGGGGCGTGCCATCCGCCGGCTGAAGGACAAAGGCTACACGATCGTCCTGGTCGAGCAGAACTTCCGCTTTGCCGCGCCGCTCGCCGACCGGCACTACGTGATGGAGCACGGCAAGATCGTCATGACGATCGAGAAGGCCGACCTCCAGCGCCGGATCGACGAGCTGCACGAGTATCTCGGCATCTAACCGCTGCATCGAAGGAGAAGGTCGCTATGAAACGCAAGCTCATCAACACACTGGTCGCGGGTGCGATCGCTTCGCTTTGCGCCGGCCCCGCCTTGGCGCAACAGGGCAAGGTTTCCGACGGCGTCGTCAAGATCGGCGTGCTGACCGACATGTCCGGGCTGTACTCGGACCTCGGCGGCAAGGGCTCGGCGATCGCCGCGCAGATGGCCATCGACGACTTCGGCGGCAAGGTGCTCGGCGCGCCGATCCAGGTGATCTCGGCCGACCACCAGAACAAGGCGGACGTCGGGGCCGGCAAGGCGCGGGAGTGGTTCGACGCCGAGAAGGTCGACATGATCACCGACCTCCTGAACTCCGGCGTCGGCATCGCCGCAGCCAAGGTCGCCGAGCAGAAGAAGCGGATCACGATGAATGTGGGTGCCGCTTCGACGCGGCTCACCAACGAGGACTGCAACCCCTACAGCATCCATTATGCGTACGACACCTGGGCGCTCGCCAACGGCACCGGCCGGGCGATCGTCAAGCAGGGCGGCGACAGCTGGTTCTTCCTCACCGCCGACTACGCTTTCGGTCATTCGCTGGAGAAGGACACCGCCGACGTGGTGAAGGCGAACGGCGGGAAGGTGCTGGGGCAGGTGCGCCATCCCCTGAATGCCTCGGACTTCTCGTCGTTCCTGCTGCAGGCGCAATCGTCGAAGGCCAAGATCGTGGGTCTCGCCAACGCCGGCGGCGACACGATCAACTCGATCAAGGCGGCAAACGAGTTCGGCATCACCAAGAACCAGAGCCTAGCCGGGCTGCTCGTCTTCATCACCGACGTCCACAGCCTGGGGCTGCCGACCGCGCAAGGGATGCTCTTCACCGAGGGGTTCTACTGGGACCTGAACGACGAGACGCGCAAGTTCGGCAAGCGCTTCTTCGACAAGGCGAAGAAGATGCCCAGCATGATCCACGCCGGTGTGTACTCGGCGACGCTGAGCTACCTCAAGGCGGTGCAGGCCGCCGGCACGGACGACGCCGACGCGGTGATGGCGAAGCTCAAGTCGACGCCGATCAACGATGTCTTCGCCAAGAACGGCACGATCCGCGCGGACGGGCGCATGGTGCACGAGATGTATCTGGTGCAGGTGAAGAAGCCCGCCGAGTCGAAGTATCCCTGGGACTATTACCACATCAAGGCGACGATCCCCGCCGAAGAGGCGTTCCAGCCGCTCTCCAAGAGCACGTGCCCACTGGTCAAGAAATAATGGCGCTCGGCAGCCCCCTGCCCGCCCAAGTCGGGCCGGGGGCTGTCGCCGGGACATCGGACCGCGCACCATGACGGAGATCTTCGGCGTATCCCTGCAGGCACTGCTCTCCCAGCTCCTGATCGGGCTGGTGAACGGCTCGTTCTACGCGATGCTGAGCCTCGGGCTGGCGGTGATCTTCGGCCTGCTCAACATCATCAACTTCACGCACGGCGCGCTGTACATGATGGGCGCGTTCGGCGCCTGGATGGGACTCAACTACCTGGGCCTGAACTACTGGGCGTGCCTCGTGCTCGTTCCGCTCGCGGTCGGGCTGTTCGGCATCGTCATCGAACGCACCATGTTGCGATGGCTGTACAAGCTCGATCACCTGTACGGACTCCTGCTCACGTTCGGGCTCGCGCTGATCATCGAGGGCCTGTTCCGGCAGGCCTATGGCGTCTCGGGGATGCCCTATTCGACGCCGGACCTCCTGCGTGGCGCGACCGATATCGGTTTCATGACGCTGCCGAACTACCGCGCATGGGTGGTGGTGGCGTCGGTGACGGTCTGCCTCGCGACCTGGTACGTGATCGAGCGCACCAAGCTGGGGGCGTATCTCCGTGCCGGAACGGAGAACCCGAAGCTCGTCCAGGCCTTCGGCGTCAATGTCCCGCTGATGATCACCCTTACCTATGGGTTCGGCGTGGCGCTTGCGGGCCTGGCCGGGGTGCTCGCTTCCCCGATCATCCAGATCAACCCGCTCATGGGCTCGAACCTCATCATCGCCGTGTTCGCCGTCGTGGTCATCGGCGGCATGGGCTCCATCATGGGTGCGATCGTCACCGGCCTCGGCCTCGGCGTGATCGAGGGCTTGACGCGAGTGTTCTATCCCGAGATCTCCGCCACCGTGGTGTTCATCATCATGGCGATCGTACTGCTGGTGCGGCCGGCGGGACTGTTCGGTCGCGAGAAATAGCAGGCCCGCCCGTGAACCGCACCCGAATAACCTTCATCGTGCTCATCGCGCTCGGCCTCGCCGGGCCGCTCCTCAAGGACATCGTGTACCCGGTGTTCCTGATGAACGTGCTCTGCTTCGCGCTGTTTGCGTGCGCCTTCAACCTGCTGCTCGGTTTCACCGGCCTGCTGTCGTTCGGTCACGCCGCATACTTCGGCTTCGCGGCGTACGTGACCGGCCACCTCTGCAAGGAATGGGGTCTTACGCCGGAGCTCGGCGTCCTGGCGGGGACGCTGGTCGCGGCCGCGCTCGGCTTCGTGATCGGCTCGCTCGCGATCCGCCGCGCGGGGATCTACCTCGCGATGATCACGCTGGCCATGGCGCAGCTCGTGTTCTTCGTATGCCTGCAGGCCAGGTTCACCGGCGGCGAGGACGGCATCCAGGGTATCCCGCGCGGCAGGTTCCTCGGGCTCATCGATCTCACGGACAACGTGGCGCTGTACTACTTCGTGTTCGCGGTGTTCGTCCTGGGGTTTGCGGTCATCTACCGCACGATCCACTCGCCGTTCGGCCAGATCCTGAAGTCGATCCGCGAGAACGAGCCGCGCGCCATCTCGCTCGGCTATGACGCCGACCGCTTCAAGCTGGTCGCGTTCATCATCTCGGCGGCGCTGTCGGGAATGGCAGGCTCGACAAAGTCGCTCGTGAACCAGCTCGCGTCGCTTGCCGACGTCCACTGGCACATGTCCGGCGAGGTCGTGCTGATGACGCTGCTCGGCGGAATGGGAACGGTCTTCGGACCCATCGTCGGCGCGCTGACCGTCAAGGGCCTTGAGCACTACCTCGCCGAGCAGGGGTCCTGGGTCACCATCGTCACCGGCGCCATCTTCGTCATCTGCGTGCTCGCCTTCCGGCGCGGGATCGTCGGCGAGCTCGCCGCACTCTTCAAGAAATGAAACGATCGAGGTGAACACGTGTTGAACGGGAAATCTGCGCTCGTCACCGGATCCACGAGCGGCATCGGGCTCGGCATCGCGCGCGCGCTGGCGCAGCAGGGGGCCGGCATCATGTTGAACGGCTTCGGCGACCCGGCCGAGATCGAGAAGCTGCGGCAGGGGCTCGCGAAGGAGTACGGCGTCAAAGTCGCGTTCAGCGGCGCGGACATCTCGAAGCCCGAGCAGATCCACGACATGGTCCGCTACGCGACCAAGGAGCTTGGCGGCGTCGACATACTCGTCAACAACGCCGGGATTCAGCACACCGCGCCGGTCGAGAGCTTCCCGCCCGAGCGCTGGGACGCGATCATCGCGATCAACATGTCGTCGAACTTCCACGCCATCCAGGCAGTCCTGCCGCAGATGAAGCAGCGCGACTGGGGCCGCATCGTGAATATCGCTTCCGCCCACGGCCTGGTCGCGTCTCCGCAAAAGGCGGCGTACGTCACCGCCAAGCACGGCGTTGTCGGGCTGACGAAAGTGGTCGCGCTCGAGACCGCCACGACGGGCATCACCTGCAACGCGATTTGCCCGGGCTGGGTGCTGACGCCGCTCGTCCAGAAGCAGATCGACGACCGCGCGGCGCGTGAGGGCATTCCGGCGGACAAGGCCAAGCTCGACCTCCTCTCCGAGAAACAGCCTTCGCACGAGTTCGTCACGCCGGCGCAGATCGGCGCACTCGCCGTCTTCCTCTGCTCGGAAGCGGCGGCACAGCTCCGCGGTGCGGCGCTTTCGGTCGACGGCGGCTGGACGGCGCAATGACGGCCGACTGCGACCTGCGTCCGGAAGAGGAGCGAACCAGCTGAAGTCATCCGCCTCGTTCGTGCTCCGGCTCGCGCTGCCGCTGCTCGCCACTTTCGCCGCCGGAGCGACGCTCGCCTACGACGGTATCGTCACGGAGGAACTGTTCACCCTGCCCGCGTACACGACGGCCCGGCGGCAAGACCATCACCGGCGTGCGGATCGGCTACAGACCAACGGCAAGCTGAACGCCGCGAAAGACCACGTGATCGTGAGCTCGCACTTCTTCGCCGGCACGTCCCACGCCGCCGGCAAGACACGCCGGAGGACAAGGCCGCCGGCTACACGGACACGATCATCGGCTCGGGCCGCGCGATCGACACCGACCGGTTCTTCGTGCTAGCCACCGACGCGCTCGTCAACCTGAATACCAAGGTCCCGACCGTCGTCACACCGGCCCGGCCACCATCAACCCCGACACCGCCAAGCCGTGGGCCTCGCGTTCCCGGTCGTGGAGCATCCGGGACTACGTCAACGTGCAGAAGGCCCTGCTCGACTCGCTCGGGATCAGGAGGATCTACGCAGTCTCCGGCGCCTCGCGGCGGCGCAATCCAGTCGGTCGAGTGGGCGGCCGCCTATCCGGACGATGGTCGAGCGCGTCGTGGCGGTGATCGGACCCGGCCTCGAGATCGACGCCTACATGATCGGCATGTTCAACGTTTGGGCGCTGCCGATCACGATGGATCCGAAGTGGAACGGCGGCGACTACTACGGCCAGGACGAACCGCTCGAAGGCGTCGCGCAGGCGCTCAAGATCGTGACGCTGATCCGCGAGCGGCAGCGGCGCGCGTCGACAAGCGCTTCGGCGCGCAAATGGGCGGTCGAGGCGACAGGACCCGCTCCAGGGAAAGGCGTACGCGATCGAGGACCAGTTCTACAACGACCGGGCTCGCGCGGGCGAAGACTGTCGACGCCAACCACTACCTCTATACGGTGAAGGCGAACCAGCTGTTCTCGGTGATGGACCGCGTGAAGGCGATCCGCGCGAAGTTCCTGTTCGTCCCGGCGAAGACCGATCTCATCTTCCCGCCATCGCTGTCCGAGAAGGCCGCGGCGACGCTGCGCACGCAGGGCAACCACGCGGAGGTCTTCGTCATCGACGGCGACAACGGGCACTACGACGGGCTGTTCCAGATCATGAAAGCGGACAAGGCGATCCGGGAGTTCCTGGCGAACTAGCTGCGGACGCCCGCCGCACCGGGCACTTGGCATCCCCGGGCATCCTTGGTGAAATGCGCGAGTGAACCTCGCCCATCTCCTCGCCCGCTCGGCGCGCGTCTTCCCCGGTCGGCCGGCCGTCGCCTCCGGCGAGCGCGTGCTGTTCGACTACGGCGCGCTCGGAAGGCGCTGCGCCGCGATAGCTTCGGCGCTCCGCTCGACACTCCGGCTGGAACCCGGCGACCGCGTCGCCCTCCTCATGACGAACTCGCCCGAGTACGTCGAGATTCTCTGGGCGGCGTGGTGGGCGGGGCTTGCGGTCGTGCCGGTGAACGCCAAGCTCCATCCGCAGGAAGCCGAGTACATCCTCGACCACTCGGGCGCGCGCGTATGCTTTGTGACACCCGATCTCGCCGGTGCCGTCTCCGGGGCCGAGCGCGTGATCGTAGCCGGGAGCGAGGCGTATCGGCGGCTTCAGGCCGGCGACGGCGAACCGGCGATCGCCGACGCGGCGCCCGACGACCTGGCGTGGCTCTTCTACACGAGCGGCACGACCGGGCGGCCGAAGGGCGTGATGATCACGCACCGCAACCTGCTCGCGATGACGCTCTGCTATTTCGCCGACGTCGACGAGATCCGCTCGGGCGACTGCGTCGTCCACGCCGCGCCGATGTCGCACGGCTCCGGGCTCTATGCGCTGCCGCACGTCGCCCGGGCGGCGAAGCAGGTCATCCCGGCAAGCGGCGGGTTCGACGCGGCCGAGGTGCTCGAGCTCGCGCGCATCCACGCCGGCGTCGCGATGTTCGCCGCGCCGACGATGGTGAAGCGCCTCGTGGATCACGCGCGCGCCGCGCGCCCGCCGCTCGACGGTCTCAAGACCATCATCTACGGCGGCGGGCCGATGTATCTCGCCGACATCCAGGCGGCGCTAGCCGTGGTGGGGCAGCGCTTCGTCCAGATCTACGGCCAGGGCGAGAGTCCGATGACGATCACCGCGCTCGGCCGGCATCATTTCGCCGACGCCTCGCATCCGCGCTACCTCGAGCGCCTGGCATCGGTGGGCGTCGCGCAGTGCGGGATCGAGCTTCGTGTCGCCGACGAGCGCGACCGCCCGCTCCCGCCGGGTGCGTCCGGCGAGGTGCTCGTGCGCGGTGATGCCGTGATGAAGGGTTACTGGCGCGATTCCGAGGCGACGGGAGCGACCTTGCGCGGCGGCTGGCTGCACACCGGTGACGTCGGCGCTCTCGACGCGGACGGCTTTCTCACGCTCATGGACCGGTCGAAGGACCTCATCATCAGCGGCGGCTCGAACATCTACCCGCGCGAGGTCGAGGAGGCGCTGTTGCGCCACCCCGGCGTGCACGAGGTCTCGGTCGTCGGCCGGCCCCACCCCGAATGGGGCGAGGAGGTGGTGGCGTTCGTCGTGCGGCGCGCGGGCGCCGACGTGGACGCCGAAGCGCTCGACCGCACCTGTCTCGACCACATCGCGCGGTTCAAGCGCCCGCGGGCCTACCGTTTCGTCGCGAGCCTCCCGAAGAACAACTACGGGAAGGTGCTGAAGACGGAGCTGCGCGCGCAGCTCGCGCGCGAGGCCGATTAGTCGCGCAGGCTCGCGAGGAGCCGCAGCGGGCGTGCCAGCAGGTCGAGCGCATCCGTGATTGTCGGCACGACGAGATCGCCGGCCAGAAGCGTATCCGCGGCCGCACCCTCCGCCTGGACGATGGCGACCCCGAGCCGCGCGGCTTCCAGCATCAACCGGTCGTTCCGTCCGTTGCCGATCGCGACGACCCGCTCTGCGCCGAGCGATTCGACGAACCGCCGTTTCGCTTCCGCCTGCCCCGACGCCGGCAGCACGTCGAGCGTGCAGGGCAACCCGGCGAGCGCGCGTGCGGCGGTGCCGTGCGTGTCGGCCGTCACGACGTGGATCGCGAGCCTCGTCGACAGCGCCTCGAGCCGCTCGCCGACGCCCGGCAGCAGGTCGCCGTCGAGCGCGAGCGTGCCGTTGAAATCGAGCGCGAGGTGCTCGAACCGGAGGGGCCCGAAGCCGGGGATATCGATCGCGATCATGGAGGCCTCCGCCGCGACGACCGCTCGGTCGAGCTATGGCGGGGCCGGCGTCGTCGGGGACCCAGCCGTACTCGACCTCGGAGCGGACGAAAAACACCTGCACCCGCTCGGTGCGCACCAGTTCGAGCATCCGCTCGGCGAGCTCCGGCGTCGTGACCAGCCGCACCTCGATCGGGAGCTTGCCCGCGTCCTCGAAGAAGTGGCCGTAGTGCACGTGCCCGTGGCGGCCGAAACCGGCGATGGCGCGGAACACCGAGCCGCCCTTGATCCCGGAGCGGCGCGCCGCGTCGAGCAGCCACTCGTGCAGCAGATGGTGCTGGTGCCGCGCACCTTCCGGGAAGTAGAACTGGAGGCGTACGCCTCTGCGCATCGGTTCACCTCGCGAGCAGGCGGAACATGACGACGCCGGCAACGGTCATCGCGATCGAGCCGACCAGGTGCAGGCCCATGTGCAGGGCCGCCCACGCGTACTGCGCCCGCGCGAGCAGCGCCACCGCCTCGGCGGAGAACGTCGAGAACGTCGTGAGTGCGCCGAGGAACCCGGTGATCAAAGCGAGGCGCCACTCGGGCGCAATGCCGGGATAGAGGGAAAAGAACTCGATCGCGAGCCCGATCACGAACCCGCCGAAAAGGTTCGCCACGAGCGTACCGAGCGGCACCTCGGGCAGCACCGGGTTGAGCCAGATCCCGAGCCCCCAACGGAGCCAGGCTCCGAAGATCGCGCCGATCCCGACGGCCGTGAGCCCAAGCGCGGTCATTGCGCGTCAGGCGGCGTCCTGCTTGCCCGGCGTCCAGCGCTCCACAGCGTCGTCGTCCGAGGCGCGCGCCTCGACCCAACGGCTTCCTTCCGGTGTCTCCTCCTTCTTCCAGAACGGCGCGCGGGTCTTCAGGTAGTCCATGATGAACTCGCAGGCGGCGAATGCCGCACCGCGGTGGCTCCCGACCACCACGACGAGGACGATCTGGTCGGTCGGCCTCAGCTCGCCGACGCGGTGGATCACGGTGACGTCGATGATGTCCCAGCGCGACTTCGCCTCGTCGACGATCGCCTCGAGCGCCTTCTCGGTCATGCCAGGATAGTGCTCGAGCGTCATCCCGGCGACGGCGTCGCCGTCGTTGCGATCGCGCACCACCCCGACGAAGCTCGCGACGGCGCCGACCTTCGCGTCACCCCGCCGCAGCGCTGCGATCTCGGCACCGACGTCGAAGTCCTCGGTCTGCACGCGTACCGGCATGCTCAGCCCCCGGTCACCGGCGGAAAGAACGCCACCTCGTCGCCCGGCTTCACCGGCGTCACGGGCTGCGCCAGCTCGTGATTGACTGCAACCCGGACCGCCCGCCCCTGCGCGAGCGCCATCGCCCACTGGCCGCCGCGCGCAGCGAGGTGCGCGCGCAGGGCTGCGACCGTACCGACCCCTTCCGGCAGCGCGAGATCCTCGGCCGACGTGCCGAGATCCTCGCGCAACCGCGCGAAGAAGACGAGCTTCAGATTTCCGTTCAATGCAGCAGCTCCGAGAACGGCAGGAACCGGACCGCGTCACCGCGCCTGATCGCGTGCTTCGCCGGGTTGTCGACGACGCCGTCGCCCCACACCGTCGAGGTCAGCACGCCCGAGCTCTGGTTCGGAAAGAGATCCAGGCCGCCCGACGCGTTCAATTTTACGCGCAGGAACTCGCGCCGCGCGTCCGGCTTGGGCCAGTCGAAGTCCGCCAGCATCGCGTACGCATGCGGCTCGACCGCGCTCGCACCCTGCAGACGAAGCACGAAGGGGCGCACGAACAGCAGGAACGTCACGAAGCTCGACACCGGGTTGCCCGGCAGGCCGATGAAGCTCGCTTCGCCCTCGGCGCGCCGCACCGCGCCGTAGGCAAGCGGCCGGCCCGGCTTCATCGCGATCCGCCACAGATCGAGACGTCCCTCGGCGTCGACTGCGGGCTTCACGTGATCCTCCTCGCCGACCGAGACCCCGCCAGAGGTCACGATCACGTCGCTGGTCGCCGCGGCATGACGCAGCGCTTCGCCGCGTCGCGGCAAGCGTGTCCGGGACGATGCCGAGATCCTCGATCTCGCAGCCGAGCATCCGAAGGAGCCCGGTGAGGGCGAACCGGTTCGAGTTGTAGATCGCGCCCGGAGGCAACGGCTCGCCCGGCATCACCAGCTCGTTGCCGGTCGAGAAGAGCGCCGCCCTGACCTTCCGGTACACGGGCAGCGTCGCGAGCCCGACCGACGCGGCAAGCCCGATCTCCTGCGCCCGCAGCCGCGTTCCCGCCTCGAGAATGGTTGCGCCGGCGCGGATGTCCTCGCCCGCGCGGCGGATCCATTCGCCCGGCTGCGGCACGTGCTTGACGACGACATGATCGCCATCGACGGCGCTTTGCTCCTGCGGCACCACCGCATCCGCGCCCGCAGGGATTGGCGCGCCGGTGAAGATCCGTGCTGCGGTGCCCGGCGCGAGCGGCTTTCCAACGGCGCCCGCGGCAATGCGTTGCGCGACGCGCAGCCGCGCCGCCCCCGACGCGCAATCCGCGCTTCGCACGGCGTAGCCGTCCATCGAAGTGTTGTCGAGGGGCGGGACATCGACCGCGGAGGTCTGCGGCAGCGCGAGCACGCGCCCGGTGGCGGCGAGCGTCGGCACCGCCTCCGTGTCGCTCACCGGCCGTGCGCCCGCCAGGAGCCTGCCAAGCGCTTCGTCGACGGACAGCAGGCCGTTGCTCATCTCTTCAGCTCGCTCCGCGCAAGGATGAAATCGGCGATCCGATCGTACTCGTCGAGGCGGAAGCGCGGCAACGTGGTCGCCAGCGGCACGTCGGCGGCGATGGCGACGATATGCGGATCTTCGGGATGAAGGAGCGGCTTGCCGTTCGCCTCCCGGTAGACCTCGAGTTTCGGCATGGGGTAGAACTTGTAGCCTTCGACCAGCAGCAGATCGCAAGGCGACATGCGCCCGATCTGCTGCTCGAGCCCGGGTTCCGGGTCGCCGCGCAGCTCGTGCTGGATGACCCACCGCTTCTCCGAGCTGACCATGACCTCCTTGCACCCGGCCTCGCGGTGCCGGTACGAGTCCTTCCCCGGCTGGTCGACGTCGAAGCTGTGATGGGCGTGCTTGACGAGCGACACCGTGAGCCCGGCTGCGGTGAACCGCGGGATCAGGCGCTCGATGAGCGTGGTCTTGCCGCTGCCGGACCAGCCGGCAAAGCCGAACACCTTCATGCGCGGGGTGCGGAACGCGAGCCGCACCTTCGCCGGCCCACGTCAAACCTCTTGATTGGAAACGACGAATTCTATCAGCGGGACGGCCGGCACGAAGCGTGCAACACGACTGTCATGTCATCGAACGATAATACGGCCGCGAGCTCAACTCACGGAGGATCACATGGGCGAAGGCCAGCCGAAGCGCGTCTACAACGTCCTCTTCCTCTGCACCGGCAACTCCTCGCGCTCGATCATGGCCGAGGCGATCCTGAACGAGGTCGGCAGGGGCCGCTTTCGCGCGTTCAGCGCGGGCAGTCACCCGACCGGCAAGGTGAACCCTGCCGCCCTCGAGCAGCTCCGCAATGCACGCCTGCCGACGGATGGCCTGCGGAGCAAGAGCTGGGACGAGTTCGCCGGCGCCGATGCGCCCGGCGCTCGACTTCGTGTTCACGGTATGCGACCAGGCGGCGAGCGAAGTCTGTCCGCTCTGGCCCGGCCAGCCGCTGACGGCGCACTGGGGCGTGCCCGATCCCGCCGCGGTCGAGGGCGATCCGGAGCGGATCCGCCGCGCGTTCTTCGTCGCCTACGACGTCCTGTTCCGGCGGATCGGCCTCTTCACCGCGCTGCGGCTCGAGGGCCTCGAGCGCCTGGCGCTGCAGAAGAAGCTCGACGATATCGGCGAGGTTGCGCACGCGGCGCAGAACGGCGGCGTGAGCGTATCGCGGCGAGTCGCTTCGCACCAGCGCTCGCCGCGTCGTCGAATCGCACGACGCGGCGTCGGGCTCCTCGTCAGTCGCGAGACGGCGGCACCGCCCGCCGGATCGGATCTGGACAGGCTGCATCGCCGCGGCCACCGTCACCGCCGAACTCGGCCGTCCGCGCGGAACGGTCGCCGACGCGTCGCGACCGCACCTTCGCGGTCCGGCGGTCGACGCCGCGTTCACGTAGCCGTCGGCGCACGGCGAAGCAGTCGCTGGCCCGCGGCGTTCGTCGCCCGCCTGGACGCGAGCGTACGTCAGCGTCCGAGCTCGACGCACCGAGCGGCGACTCGGCCTGCGCTCTCCGGCGGGCGGTCGCCGCGACGTCACTGCGCAGCGCGCGAGATGACCGCTGCGCGGTCAGGAGATAGACGCGTCGATGCCGGGCTGCGACTTGCACCTCGGCGAGCGCGAGCACGGCACCAGCACGGCCTGCCCGTCGGCCGGACGCAGCGACCGAGAAGCGCCGTGCGCCACGGTCGAGCCCGACGGTGCCGACGAGCCCGATCGGCGTCCCGGCGAACCCAGAACGAGTCCAGATGCGCCGGTGTCAGATCCTCGCTCGGCAACCCGCTCGCCGCCAGCAGCGCGCGGATCGCCGGCAGGTCGGCCGCGCTGCGCCGCTGCTCGTTCATCCGCAGCAGGCCCGCTCCGCCGCCTGCTTGCCGCGCGCAGCACGCAAGCGGTCGCGTTGCCATCGCCGCTCGGGCGCGTACCGGTCCCGTACACCGGGATCTCCTCCAGCGTGTGCCAGGCTTCCCAGGCGATGCCCTGCGGATCCTGGACCCAGTACTTGTTCGACTTGGCGTAGCAGCACGCCGCGTCCTTCTGGGTCACGTAGGCCTGATCCGCGCGCGCGAGCCGCGCATGGACGTCCGCCAGCTCGGCCTCGTTCTCGGCCTGGATGCCGACGTGATCGAGTCCCGCCTTCTCGACCCGCGTCGAGATCGCGAAGTTGACGCGCGGATCGTCGAGCATCCACTTCGCGTAGTCGGGCTTGTGCACCGTGGGCCCGGTTCCGAACAGCGTCGAGTAGAAGCGCACGTTCTCCTCGAGATTCTTGACTGCGACATGCATGTGAAACCGTTTCATTTCCTGGCTCCTTTGCGATGGATGTGGATCGTTGCACGCGCCGGCGCGCACGCGCCGCGCGCGCAGCAGTTCTCGGTGAGGAAACCCAGCAGGCCGTTCATCGCCGTGAAGTCGGGCGCGTAGTAGATGAATCTCCCCTCCTGCCGTCCGCGGACGAGCCCCGCGTTCGCGAGTTGCGCGAGATGGAAGGAAAGCGTCGCCGGCGGCAGATCGAGCTCCGCGGCGATCTCCCCTGCCGGCATCCCCCCGGGCCCAGCCTCCACGAGGAGGCGAAAAACAGCGAGCCGGGTCTCCTGGGCAAGCGCCGCGAGCGCCTGGACGGCGGTCTTCGATTCCATATTTCCAATAATATGGAAACGTACTGCGCCTGTCAACCGGCTGTCGCGGCGGTCACCCGCGCGCGGTCAGGCAGACGCGTTGCCGCGCTCCGCTCGCAAGGGACACCTCCGTCACCTCCACCTCCACGCCGTAGAGCTCGCGCAGGCGCTCCCGGGTCAGCACCTCGCTCGGCGAGCCTTGGGCGATCAGCCTCTCCCCCGCGGAGCAGCGCGACCCGGTCCGCGCACTGGAACGCCTGGTCCGGGTCGTGGGTCGAGAGCAGCACCCCGATCCCCGATCGCGCCAGCGCGGTCACCTGGTCGAGCACGCGCACCTGGTTCCCGAAGTCGAGGCTTGCGGTCGGCTCGTCCATCACCAGCAGCGGCGCCGCCTGCGCGAGGGCGCGCGCGATCAACGTGAGCTGCCGCTCGCCGCCCGAGATCTGGGTGTAGATGGCATCGGCGAGGCGCGACAGCCCGAGCCGTGCGAGCGATTCCTCGGCGAGATCGCGGTCCCGCCGCGAAGGCCCGGCGAACGCCGCGAGATGGGCAGTCCGTCCCATCAGCACCACGTCGCGCACCGTGAACGGAAAGTAGCCGATATGCGCCTGCGGCACGTAGGCGATGCGCCTGGCCACCTCACGGCGCGGGAGGAGGCGCAGGTCCACGCCGTCGAGCGAAACCGCCCCGCCCTGCGCCGGCAGCAGGCCGAGCAGCGTCCGAAACAGCGTCGTCTTGCCGCCGCCGTTGGGCCCGAGCAGGCACATGATTTCGCCCGCCGCGAGCGCGAGCGAGACGTTCCGGCCGACCGGGTGCTTGCGATAGCCGAACGCGAGCTCGCGCGCCTCGAGCTTCACTGCCAGCTCCTGCGCGCAGTCGCGAGCAGCCAGAGGAAGAGCGGCGTGCCGACGAAGGCGGTGAGCACGCCGAGCGGGATCTCGATCCGCGCCGCAGTGCGGGCGAGCGTGTCGACGCCGAGGAGAAAACCCGCCCCGAGCAGCACGGCGACAGGCAACAGCCGGCGGAAGTCCGGGCCGACGAGCAGTCGCGCGACGTGAGGCACGATCAGTCCGATCCAGCCGATGATCCCCGAGATCGACACGACGGCGGCGGTGACCAGCGTCGCGGCCGCGATCACGACCGCGCGGATGCGGCCGGCGCGGATGCCGAGCGACGCGGCTTCCTCGTCGCCGAGGGAGAGGACGGTGATCCGCCATCGCAGCAGCCAGAGCACGACGAGCCCCACCATCACCGGCGGCAAGGTCGAGCGCACATCGCCCGGATTCGTCGCCGCGAGGCTCCCGAGCAGCCAATAGGTGATCGCCGGCAGCTGGTTGTACGGATCGGCCAGGTACTTCACGAGCGCGATGCACGCGCCGAGCAGCGCGCCGAGCACGACGCCCGCGAGCACGAGGACGAGGATCGGATCGTGGCCGCGCAGGCTCGCGGCAATGGCATACGCGGCACCGACCGCCGCGAGCCCGAACACGAACGCGAGCCCCTGGATCGCCCAGACGTCGAGCGAAAGAAAGATGCCGAGCACCGCCCCGAACGCCGCGCCCGCCGATACGCCGAGAATGTCGGGCGAGACGAGCGGGTTCCGGAAGAGACCCTGGTACGCCGCGCCCGAGGCGGCGAGCGCCGCGCCGACCAGGAGCGCGGCAAGTATGCGCGGGCCGCGGATGCCGAACACGACCGTCTCGACCGTCGCCGGCAGCGCGTGCGCGGTCCCGGTGAGCTTCGACTGGATCAAGGCGACGAGCTCGCCGGGGCTCACCGGGTAGCGCCCGACCGCGAACGCGGCGATCACCAGCCCCGCGAGCAGCGTCATCGCGCCCGCGACCGCGAGGCCGGTACGTCCCAAGGTCAGCCCCGGCGCGGCTCGCGCCGTACGCACGAGCGCGTCGAGCTGCTCCGTCGGTCGGCGTCTGGTGGTACGCGCGCGTATAGAACTCGCGCACGAACGGCCGCAGGTCCTCGGGGAACGCGTCCGGGTACAGGCAGCGTCCGAGCCATCGCAGACCGACCAGCCGGTTGATCGACGGCGGAAAGTCGATCCAGCCGTACGGGACGTTCGGCGAGAGGAACACCCGCCCCGCCTGCACCGCCTTGAGCCCTTGCCACAGCGGATCGCGCCAGAGGCTCGCGTAGAACGTGCGATCGATGGTCACGATCGCGTCCGGATCCCACGCCAGCACCTGCTCGACCGAGACCTGCACCAGCCCGCCCCTTGCCCAATGCCGCGGCGACATTCGTCGCGCCCATGCGCTCGATCGACTCCATGTTGATCGAGCCGGCGAGGCCGGTATCGAGTCCGCGCGGCCCGCGCCCGTAGTAGACGCGCGGGCGGCGCTCGCGCGGAGTACTGGCGACGCGAGCGGCGACGTCGTCGAGGATGGCTTGCGCGTACCGAGCCCACTCCTCGCCGCGCGCCGGCTCGCCGAGGATCCCGCCGAGGCGCCGCAGCGATTCGGGAATGCGATCGAACGCGCCGTCGAGGAGGAGATACGGGATCCCGGTCTGCGCCTGCACTCGGTCGGCAAGCGAGACGTAGGTCGCGCCGATCGAGCCGTAGTCGACGATCAGGTCCGGCTTCGCGGCGAGCACGACCTCGACGTTCGCGGTGTTGCCGCGGCCGGTCAGCCGGCCGAGCGCGGGAAGGTCCGCGTACCTCGCTGGGACGAAGGGGCGCTCCTCCGGCCGGAACGGGGTGGTCCAGCCGAGCAGCTTCTCCGGCGCGACCGCGAACACGAGCATCGACGCCGGCGGCCCGGCCGCATAGACGCGCTCGACCTTCGCCGGGACCTCGGCGCGGCGGCCCGTGTCGTCCGTGACGGCGCGCGTCGCCTGCGCCCGGGCAAGCGACGGTGCGAGCGCGAGCGCGGCGGTGCCGGCAAGGAAAGCGCGTCGCGATCGCACGCGGGCCGGCTACTTGCCGACGATTATGTCGGAGGCCTTGATGATCGCCGTCACCTTGTCGCCCGGCTTGAGCGCGAGATCGTCGACCGCCTCGACCGTGATCGACGCGGTGACGGTGTTGCCGCCGCCGATGTCGATCTTGACGTGAGCAGTGGTTTGACCCCGGTTCACCGCGGTGACGGTGCCCGGGAGCCGGTTGCGTGCGCTGAGTTTCATCTGGAGTCCTTCGGTTGGATAGCAGCCGTGAAGCCGTGGCGGACGAGGATAGCCTGCCCCGGACCGGAAAGCACGAACTGCGCGAACGCCTCCGCCTCCGGCCGCGCGCCGGCGATGACCGTCAGCCCGTAGTCCGCGCCGACCGCGAGATCCTCGGGGATCGCCACGATCTGCAAGGCCGGGACCTCGCCTTTGGCTTGCAGCGCGTTGGTGCAGTAGGTGAGAAACACATCGGCCTCCCCGGTCGACACGAGCTGGCCATAGACGTTGCGGTCCTTCGGCGGCGGCGGCGAGGCGGGGCCTCCGGTGAGCTGGAGCGCTTTGGCGGACAGCGTCTTCGAGGCGCCGGGCCGGAGACGCTCCGCCTTCTCGAACAGCTCCCATGCATAGTCGCCCGACGGATCGGCCTTCGGCGTCGAAATGCCGAGCTTCACCGCCGGGTCGAGCATCCGGTCGAGCAGCGTCGCGCTCGTAACGCTCACCGCCGGCGCGGCGAGGGCGCAGAGCCGATTGCGGGCGAAGAGCACGACGGGCGCCGCCTTCCCCGCCTTCGCGAGCGACTCCGGATGCGCCATGTTCGCCGATGCGAACACTTCGGCAGGCTCGCCCTTCACGATGCGGTCGCGCAGCAGGCCTGACGGTCCGTACTCGGCGGCAACTCTCACTCCGGTCGAGGCGGTGAACGCCGCCCCGACCTCGTTGAGCGCCGCGCGGAGGCTGCCGGCCGCGTACAGCCGCACCGGCTCCTGCGCGATCGCGGCGTGCGTCATCGCCGCCGCGAGCAGCGCGAAGACGACCCGCATCACCCGCCTTTGTAGTTCGGGAAGAAGAGCTGCTCGCCGCCGACCTTGTAGTCCGCGATCGCCTTCTGCCCCGCCGGCGACACCACCCAGTTCATGAACGCCGTGCCGAGGTCCTTCTTCACGTGCGGATGCTTCGCCGGGTTCACCAGCATGATCCCGTATTGGTTGAACAGCTTCTGGTCCCCCTCGACGAGGATCGCGAGATCGCCGCGATTCTTGAACGCGAGCCAGGTGCCCCGGTCGGCGAGGATGTACGCCCCCATCGACGAGGCGGTGTTGAGAGCCGGGCCCATGCCGGAGCCGGTCTCCTTGTACCAGGGACCTTTCTGCGCCTCGATGTCGACGCCCGCCGACTTCCAGTAGCGCAGCTCCGCCGCGTGCGTCCCGCTCTTGTCGGCGCGCGACACGAACGGCGCTTTCGACGCCTCGATCTTCTTCAGCGCTTCGAGCACGTCCTTGCCGCCGGCGACCTTCGCCGGATCGGACTTGGGACCGATGATGACGAAGTCGTTGTACATCACCTGCTTGTAGTCGACGCCGAAGCCCTCGTCGACGAACTTCTTCTCCGCCGCGGGATCGTGCACGAAGACCACATCGGCGTCCCCGCGGCGACCCATGTCGAGCGCCTGCCCGGTACCGAGCGCGACGACCCGCACCTTGATGCCGGTGTCCTTCTCGAAGATGGGCAGCAGGTAGCCGAACAGGCCCGACTGCTCGGTCGAGGTCGTCGATGCGACCGTAATGAACTTCTCCTGCGCCGCGAGCGGCAGGGCGGCAACGGCGAGCGACGCCGCGAGCACGATTCGACGTTTCAGGTCCATGGGAGTTCTCCTTTGATGAACGCCTGCGCTTCCGCGGAGGCCGGCTGGTTGAAGAAGCGGTCGACCGGCGCCCGCTCGGCGAGGTGCCCCTGGTTGAGGAACAGGATCTCGTCGCCGAGGCGCCGCGCCTGCCCGAGGTTGTGGGTGCACATCACGATCTTCGTGCCGGCGTCGCGGATCGCCTGGATGATCCGCTCCACCTCGCCGCTCGCGCCCGGATCGAGACTCGCCGTGGGCTCGTCGAGGAACAGCACCTCGGGCCGCAACGCCCATGCGCGCGCGAGCGCGAGCCGCTGCTGTTCGCCGCCGGACAGCACGCGGGCGGACCGCTCTGCGAGATGAGCAAGCCCGACGCTTTCGAGCGCCGCGCGTGCCTGCCGCTCGCGTTCGGGGCGGGCGACTCCGGCAAGACCGAGCGCGTACTCGACGTTTGCGATAGCCGATCGCCGGAGCATCACCGGCCGCTGGAAGACCATCGCCTGGCGCCGCCGCTCGCCCGGCCGCTCCGGGGCGGCCCACTCGATGCGACCGGACGTCGGCGCGAGCAGTCCGTGACAGAGGCGCATGAGCACGCTCTTCCCGGCGCCGTTCGGCCCCAGGATGATCGTGCGCGGCCCGGCCTCCAGCGCGAGCGACACCCGGTCGACGATCGGGCGCCCGCCGGCGACGAACGAGACCTCGTCGAGCCGCAGCGGCAGGATGGACGTCGGCGCGCGCATCGGTTCCTCACCCATACCGCCGTTGTGCGGCTTCCTTGAGCGTGTAAACCGCGGCATTCAACAGCAGCACGATCGTCACGAGGATGATCCCCAGCCCGAGCGCCAGCGCGAGATCGCCCTTGCTTGTCTCGAGCGCGATCGCGGTGGTCATCACCCGCGTCACGCCGTCGATATTGCCGCCGACGATCATTACCGCGCCGACCTCCGCCGCCGCGCGGCCGAGCCCCGCGAGCACCGCGGTCAGCAGCGAGAAGCGGATGTCCCACACCAGCGTGAGCGCGGCAGTCCACCCGCCCGCCCCCAGCGAGCGCAGCTGTTCCTGGTACTCCCGCCACGCGTCCTCGACCGCCTGCCGGGCGAGCGCCGCGATGATCGGCAGGATCAGGATCGTCTGCGCGATCACCATCGCCGTGGGTGTGAAGAGCAGCCCCATCGCACCGAGCGGCCCGGCCCGCGACAGTAGCAGGTAGACGAGGAGGCCGACCACGACCGGCGGCAATCCCATCAGCGCGTTCAGGACGATGATGATCGTCTTTCGGCCGCGAAACTTCGCGACCGCGATCGCGGCGCCGAGCGGGAGGGCGAGCGCGGTCGCCAGCACGACGGCGCTCAAGCTGATCCTGAGGCTGAGGCCGACGATCTCGACGAGATTGGGGTCGAGCGCCGCCATCAGCTGGCCGGCGTCGCGGAGGGCATGCAGAATCGTCTCCATGTCACGTCAGGCGGAGGCCGATTGTCGATCGTGGCAGCGACGGGCTAATATGCCGATGTCTGCATATTGCGCAACCATTTCCATTGGATAGTAACTGCCGGTCCGCGTTGAACTAAATATGCGATCGCTTGCAACTTTGCGACTCGAGCCCGAGGTCAGCTGGCGCGCCGCCGGACGCGCCGCGCCGCCATTCGACCGCCGGCTCGCCCCGCTGCTCGCGGCGATCCGCACCCGCGCTACGTTGCGTGCTGCAGCGCAGGAAGTGGGGCTCTCGTATCGCGCGGCGTGGGGTCTCTTGAGCGACACGGGGCGCGCCCTCGGGGTGCCGCTCGTGGAATTGCAGCGGGGGCGGGGGACCCGGCTCACAGCGGCCGGCGAGCAACTCGTCGCAGCAGACGCACGCGCCGTTCGGCGCCTGCGGGAGTCCGCCCTTGAGATCGAGCTCGCTCCGCAGCGCGCGCCGCGCGTCTCCCATCGCGGGCTCGAGGTGATTGCGAGTCATGACCTCCTGCTCGCCTCCCTCTGCGATCACTGGGCGCGACCGGAAGGGCTCGTCCGCGATATCGCATTCAGAGGCAGCCTCGAGAGCCTGGGCGCCTTGGCACGCGGCGAGGCCGACGTCGCCGGCTTCCACGCCGGTACGCCGCCCGGCAACGATGCAACGGCGTCGCTGCGACAGCTGCTCGACCCGCGGCGCGACGTGCTGATCCGCTTCGCCGAGCGGGAGCAGGGGCTGATGGTGAAACCCGGAAACCCGAAGCGCCTGCGCTCGCTCGGCGATGTGGCGGCGAAGGGCGCGCAGTTCGTCAACCGGCAGCGAGGGTCCGGGACGCGCCTGCTGATCGATCAGTTGCTGAGCGATGCGAGAGTTGCCCCAACGGCAATCCGCGGCTACGAGACCGAGGAGTTCACCCATCTCGCCGTGGCGGCCACCGTCGCTGCCGGACGCGCGGACGCGGCTCTTGGCCTGAAGGCGGCCGCACACCGCTTCGGCCTCGACTTCATCCCGGCGCGCCGCGAGGTGTATTGGCTCGCGCTCCGCTCGCGCCGTCTCGACAGTGAGGCCGTACAGGCGCTCCGTCGTGGAATCAGCGGCGATCCGCTGCGGCAGGCCGCGCGCGGGCTGGCGGGATACTCGATCCGCGGGGCCGGCGCCGTGATGCCGGTCGGAGCGGCGCTCGCGTGATGACTCGTGCTTGGGCTCGCCGTGCATCACGCGCTCAGGTGCAGCCTCGCCTCTCTAGGCGGGGGACGCCTCACGTGCGCGTGTCCCATGGGACGATAGCGTCTCCCTATCCCACCTGGAGGACCCAGATGCCCGCCTACATCATCGCGATGATGACCGTGACCAACCCGGAGGCCTACGATGGATATCGCGCGCTCGCCGGCCCGGCCGTCGCAAAGCACGGTGGCCGGTTCCTCGTCCGGGGCGGCAGGCACGAGGTACTGGAGGGCGGATTCCCCGGCAGTCGCGTGGTCGTCGTGGAGTTCGAGAGCTTCGACAAGGCCAAGGCGTTCTACGACTCGACCGAGTACCGCGCCGCGCGCGAGAAGCGCATCGGCGCCGCGGCGTTCAACCTGCTCGTCGCCGACGGCGCCTGAACGCCCGCGTCAGTTCTTCTGGATCACCCCGCAAGCGATGCGGGCGCCCGCGTTGCCGGTCGGCTGCGTCTTGTAGTCGTCCGGTTGGACGTGGACGATCAGGCCGCGGCCAACGACGCTTGTCGGCCCGTCAGTCACCGTGATGACGTCCAGTTCGATCTTCAGCGTGGCGGTCCCCGACGCATCCGCCGTCAGGGCCGGCAGATCACCGGCGTGCCGGTCGGGCGTGCCGAAGTGCGCATGCGGATGGCCGAGCGGGTTGAAGTGGCCGCCGGTGCTCATGCCGTCGCCGGAGCTGCAGTCGCCCTTCTCGTGAACGTGGAACCCGTGCTCGGCCCCGGGGGTGAGGCCGGAGACTTTGGCCTCGACGAGCACCCACTTTCCCCGCTGGGTGAAGGTGACCGTCCCGCCAGCGGTGCTCCCCTTGGTGGGCTGCAGCTGCGCCGTTGCTTTCGCGCCGTCCTGCGCCCACCCGGCGCCGGCAGCGAGTGCGCCCGCCGCTGCGAGCGCGATCACGACTTCTCTCATGTCGACGACTCCCAAAAAAACAGCGCCCCGGACAGGGGCGCCGGATTCTCCCACCCTCCTCGCTATTTCGTCGCTGCCGCCGCCTTCGGGGCCGGCGCCGCGGCTGCCGCCGATGTCGGCGGATGCGTCTTCTTGTACTTCTCGACGGTCAGATCCTGGTACTTCGTCAGCAGCTCCGCTTCCTTCTTCGCCGCTTCCGCAGCCTTCGCGGCCTTGGCCGCGGCGGCGGCTTTCTGCTCTTCGGTCGGCGGCGGCGGTGCGGGCAGCTTGGCCCACAGCGGGCCACCGATCAGCACGGATGCTAGCGCGGCGACGATTACTCCTCTCATGCCTTCCTCCTCCTTCAGTGCTGGGCCTGCGCCGCCCCGGGCGTGCCCGTGGCCTTGCCGGCCTTGACCTTGCCCGACTTGACGTCGTTATACCAGAGCTCGTGGTGCTCCTTCGCCCAGCTCTCGTCGACGTAGCCGTTTCGCATCGAGCGGTAGGCGCCTTCGACCCCGATCGTGCCCATGTAGATGTGTCCGAGCGCGAGCGCGATCACGAGCACCGCGGCGATCGCATGGATGATGTTCGCCTGGATCATCACCGCGCGCACCTGGTCGAAGTTCGGGAAATTGAGGATCAGCCCGGTCACGCTCACGACGAGCGACAGCCCCACCACCCCGATCCAGAACCACGCCTTCTCGCCGGCGTTGAAGCGACCCGAAGGGACGTGTTTGCCGCCGAACATCCCGCCGAAGCTCGCGAACCACCTGAAGTCGTACGACTTCGGCAGGTTGTCCTTGATGTAGAGAACGATGAAGAACAGCAGGCTGATCACGAAGATCGGCCCGATGAAGTTGTGCAGGTTCTTCGACAGGCTGGTCAGCCAGGCGAACAGCGTGTGGCCGATCACCGGCAGCAGCACGTACTTGCCGAGCAGGATCACGAGGCCGGTGATGGCGAGAATCGCGAAGCTGATCCCCAAGACCCAGTGGGCATATCGCTGTAGCGGCGTAAACCGCTCGATGAGTCTGCCCGTGGGCCGCCCGTGCAGCCTGATCTGTCCCTTCCACGCGTAGAGGAGCCCGATCACCACGACCACCGCCGCGAGCAGCCACCCGCCGACCGGGGTGATAACGCCATTCCGGAACAGTCGCCAGGCTTCACCGCCCGTGAGCGCCGGCTGTCCCGGCAGCTTCATGGTCGGCTGGATCAACACGTTTACCTCCTGGCCCTTGATGGAGGTGTATGCCGGATCACCGGAGCGGATCTCGCGCCACACCGGGGCGTTGTTCCCGGGCTGGGTGATCTGGCGCTGAACCTGCTGCTTGGCGGTGTCGTCCTGGCTCTGTGCGGCGCCCGTGAGCGGCAGGGCGAGCGCGGCAGCTAGAACGACCCCGCCCGCGAGCTGCATGAAGCTGCGGGACATGAGCATCATCCTCTATTGAATACGAGAGTACTCGTTCTGGTTCTGCGTGCGCGCCTGGATCGCACGCTCCCACTCGGCCTGCTTGCCGCCGAACTGAGGGCTGTCCCAGGGCACCGTGTCCGGCTTGCCCTGGTACCTGCCGGTCTTCTGCACCATCTCCTGCGGCCTTTCGCCGCACCCGGCGAGCCCGAGTGCGGCGATCGCCACGAATGCGATCATGGCCGCGCGCATGGCTCAGCTCTTCGGCTGCGCGGCCGCCGGCTTCTGCTGCCCCGGCGCGCCGTAAGCGGTGCCCCAACCCCAGACCTCCGACCCTTTTCCGCGCTTGAGCACACGCTGGCGATAGATGTCGGCAACGACGTCGCCGTCACCGCCAAGCAGCGCCTTGGTCGAGCACATCTCGGCGCAGGCCGGCAGCTTGCCCTGGGCTAGGCGGTTCGCGCCGTACTTCCGGAACTCCTCGGCCGAGTTGTCCTTCTCGGGACCGCCCGCGCAGAACGTGCACTTGTCCATCTTTCCGCGCAGGCCGAACGCCCCCGCCTGCGGAAACTGGGGCGCGCCGAACGGACAGGCGTAGAAGCAGTAGCCGCAACCGATGCACAGGTCCTTGTCGTGCAGGACGACGCCCTCCTCCGTGCGGTAGAAGCAGTCGACCGGGCACACGGCCATGCACGGCGCGTCCGAGCAGTGCATGCAGGCGACCGAGATCGACTTCTCGCCGGGCTGGCCGTCGTTGATCGTGACCACGCGGCGGCGGTTCACTCCCCACGGCACGTCATTCGTGTTCTTGCAGGCGGTCACGCAGCCGTTGCACTCGATGCAGCGCTCGGCGTCGCACAGGAATTTCATTCTCGCCATGGCTCGACTCCTCTAGGCCCGCTCGACCTGGCACAGCGTCGTTTTGGATTCCTGCATCATCGTCACCCGGTCGTACCCGTAGGTCGTGGCGGTGTTGACCGCCTCCCCGCGCACGATCGGCGCCGCCTTGTCGGGATAGAAGGGCAGCATGTCCACGCCCTGCCACCAGCCGGCGAAGTGGAACGGGATGAACACCGTGTCCGGCCCCACCCGCTCGGTGACTAGCGCCTTGACCTTGATGCGCGCCCCCGTCGGACTTTTCACCCAGACGTATTCGTTCGGCCGGATGCCGCGGTCGGCCGCCGCCTTCGGGTTGATCTCAACGAAGTTGTCCTGCATCAGCTCGGCGAGCCACGGGTTGGAGCGCGTCTCGTCGCCGCCGCCTTCGTACTCGACCAGCCGTCCGCTCGTGAGGATCAGCGGGAACTTCTCGGCGACGCCCTCCTTGACGTTGCGCTCCTGCACCGACTTGAACAGCGTCGGCAGGCGCCAGAGCACCTTCACGTCGTCGTGCGTCGGGTACTTCGCGACGAGGTCGGGCCGCGGCGAGTACAGCGCCTCGCGGTGGAGCGGCACGCCGTCGGGGAAGTTCCAGACGAGCGCGCGCGCTTTCGCGTTGCCGAAAGGGTGGCAGCTGTGGTTTTTCATCACCACCCGCTGGATCCCGCCCGAGAGGTCGGTCTTCCAGTTCTTGCCTTCGGCCTCCTTCTTCTCGACTTCGGTGAGCTCGTCCCACCAGCCGAGCTTCTTCAGCAGCACATGGTCGAACTCCGGGTAGCCGAACGGGAGGTCGGCACCCAAGGATGCCGACCCGTCCTCGGCCAGCAGGCTCACGCCGTCGCGCTCGACGCCGAAGTTCGCCCGGAAGTTCCCGCCGCCGTCCATGACGTTCCGCGACGTCTGATAGAGGTTGGGCGAGCCCGGATGCTTGAGCGCTGCATTGCCGTAGCACGGCCAAGGCAGGCCGAAGTAATCGCCCGTGAGATCGTAGCCGGTCTTCGCGTCCTTGCCGCCCTTGGCACGCAGGGTCTTGACGTCGAAGACGTGCATGTTGCGCATGTGCGCCTGCAGTCGCTCGGGCGACTGCCCGGTGTAGCCGATCGTCCAGCTGCCCCCGTTGATCTCGTAGGTGAGGACATCCTCGACGTTCGGCTCTTCGTACCCCTTCGCCGTCTTGACCAGCCGGAGCTGCTGCTTGCCGTCCTTCTTGCCGAGGAACTGGTCGGCAAACCCGAGCTTCTGCGCGAACGCGTACATGATCGCGTGATCGGAGCGGGACTCGAACAGCGGCTCGATCACCTTTTCGCGCCACTGGATCGAGCGGTTGGACGCGGTGACGGATCCCTCAGTCTCGAACTGCGTCGCCGCCGGCAGCAGGTACACGTCGCGGTTCGCGTTCGGCTCGTACTTGGCGTTCGGGTCCTTCGGCATCGCTGCCATCGCCGCCGTCGCCGACGGATACGGGTCGATGACGACGAGGAGATCGAGCTTGTCCATCGCCATCTTCATCTCGAGCCCGCGGGTCTGCGAGTTCGGCGCGTGGCCCCAGAAGAACATCCCGCGGATATTCGAGTCCTGGTCGATGAGGTCGTTCTTCTCCAGCACCCCGTCGATCCACCGCGAAACCGTGGTCCCGGGCTTACCCATCATGCCCGGAGCGAAGCGCCCCTTGAGCCATTCGAAGTCGACGTTCCACACTCGGCACCAATGCTTGAACGAGCCCTCCGCGAGACCGTAGTAGCCCGGCAGCGAGTCGGGGTTCGGACCGACGTCGGTCGCGCCCTGCACGTTGTCGTGTCCGCGGTAGATGTTGGTGCCGCCGCCCGAGACGCCGACGTTGCCGAGCGCGAGCTGGAGGATGCAGCTCGCGCGGACGATCGCATTGCCGTTGGTGTGCTGGGTCTGGCCCATCGCCCAGACGATCGTGCTCGGGCGGTTCTTGGCCATTGCCTCGGCGACAGTGCGGACGTGGTCCTCCGGCATGCCGGTGACGTCCCTCACCACGTCCGGCGTCCACTTCATGACTTCTTCTTTGACCTTCTCCATGCCGTAAACGCGGGCCTTGATGTACTCCTTGTCCTCCCAGCCGTTCTGGAAGATGTGGTACAGCATCCCCCACAGGAACGCGACGTCGGTGCCCGAGCGGATGCGGAAGTACTGGTCGGCCTTCGCCGCCGTCCGGGTGAAGCGCGGGTCGACGACGATCACCTTCGCGCCGTTCTCCTTGGCGTGCAGCGTGTGGAGCATCGACACCGGGTGCGCCTCGGCGGCGTTCGAGCCGAAGAACAGGATGCACTTCGAGTTCTGCTCGTCGTTGTAGGAGTTCGTCATCGCACCGTAGCCCCAGGTGTTGGCTACGCCGGCGACGGTGGTCGAGTGGCAGATGCGCGCCTGATGGTCGGTGTTGTTCGAGCCCCAGAGGCGAACCCACTTGCAGAGCAGCTCGGCCTGCTCGTTGTTGTGCTTCGACGAGCCGACGATGAAGATCGAGTCGGGGCCGGACTCCTCGCGGAGCTTCAGCATCTTCTTGCTGATCTCGTCGAGCGCGACGTCCCAGGTGATCTTCTGGTACTTCCCGTTCACCAGCTTCATCGGGTACTTCAACCGGTGCGAGTCCTCCGTGATGCCGTGCTCCCGCACCGACGCGCCTTTGGCGCAGTGCGCACCGAGGTTGAGCGGCGAGTCGAACACCGGCTCCTGACGCACCCAGACGCCGTTCTGGACGACGGCATCGATCGCACAGCCGACCGAACAGTGCGTACAGACGGTGCGCTTCACCTCGATCTTGCCGTCCGGGACCTTCTTCTCCTGCGCCCGCGCGCTTCCGATCATGTTGAACGGCAGCTGGCTCGCGAAGGCGCCGGCGCCGACCGCGACTCCGGAGCGCTTGAGGAACGCGCGGCGATCGATCGTGCGCGCGAGCGCGCCGGTGAGACTACGCGCGAGACGCGATTGCGGAACCGCCGTGCCGGAGGATTTTCTCGTCAGCAACATGGCGCTCTCCTTCGCTCTAGACGAGCGTGCTGCGGTAGTACTTGCGGACGTGCTCGGAGAGCTGATAGCCCGAGCCCTGTTCGTCCTTCTTCCCAGCGGGCGCCTCTTTCTTGGGCAGGGTCTTCGCGGCAACCGCGGCGATCGCAGCGCCGCTTCCCGCGCCGACCGCGAGCAGGAAGTTTCTGCGACCGGTCCGTTTCCTGGAGTTCTCCATGGTGCGCTCCTAGTAGCAGGTTAGAGCATGTCTAGCGACGCAGCTTCGGTGTCGCAGAACGCCTTTGTGAAGCGCGCGACATATCCGTAGAAGCTTGTTTTCGTGGAAGCCATCACCCGATCAGTAAGAGGATTGTAAGCGCGGTGCATATACCGAGTGAAGAACTTCTTCTGTCGTTGCAGCGCAGCATCGGAGGAGTCGCGCGCTACCAGATGCCGCATCACCTCGCAGAGCGCAGCGAAGTGATCTTCCGGCTCGTGCGATGCGTCATTGCGCTCGAGGCCCAGCTCGGCGAGATCGTCTCGCAGCGCAACAAGGACTCGTTCCCTTCCCGTCTCGACGAGGTAGTGGGACGCGTACGGCGTAACCGCCGCCTTGCCGGTCCCGACGAACAGCGTTTCGTGTTCCGCCCGTGCCGTCTCGGCGTCGGTCGCCGCCGCAGCGGTCCGCAGCCCGCGCCAGGCGTCGGCGAGCGCCACCTGGTCGCCTTCCGCGACGATGTCGTCGGCGGTCGCGATCACCTGTAGCAGCGCCGCATCCGGCCCGGCGTAGAAGAGCCGCGCTAGTAGCGCGTAGAAACCCGCCCTGGCGGCGTCCTCCGGGGCGAGGTCCGTCATGGCTTCGGACCGAGGATCGACGACTCGTTCTTGTTCTCCATCATCTCGATCACCCGGCAATCGGCGCACATCATCAGGCGCCGCGTCCCATCGCCGCCCGCGAACATCGAGTGGGCAGCGAGCCGTCCCACCATGCTGTCGATCATCTGCCTGGTACCAAACGGTTTGCCGCAGCGCACGCAGTTGAACGGCTCGGACTGATTCAGCACGACCTCCTGCTTGGCCTGCACGGTCAGCAGCAGGCGGGGCACCAGGGCAAGGGCGTCCTCGGGGCAGGTTTCGACACACAGCCCGCACTGCACGCAGTTCCGCTCGATGAGCTTGAGCATCGGCGAGTCGCGGCCGTCGAGGAGCGCCGACTCGGGGCACGCGCCCACACAGGCCATGCACAGCGTGCAGGTCGCTTTGTTGACGTCGACCCGCCCGAACGGCGCGCCGGCCGCGAGCGGGAGCTCGTCCTGCGGTGCCGGTGCATGCCGCGCGAGATGCTCGAAGACGAAGTCGAGCGTCCCGCGTTTGCCGTTCGAAAGGTTGAAGGTCGCGGCCGGCCCGACCGTAGCGGCCGGCTCGAGCCCCCAGACCGCGTGCTCGAGTTCGCCGGGCTCGGTCGCGGGGACGACCCGGAAATGCTTACCCCGGTAGCCGAGACCGTTCAGGATCGTCTGCGCGTAGCCCATCTCGCGCTCGACCGCTGCGCCGTACTCCTCGGCATCACCGGGACCGCACAGTACGAGCACCTGGCTCGCGCCGTAGGTGATCGCCCCGAGCATCGTGTCGATGCCGACCGAAGCGATGTGGAAGACCTCGAGCGGGATCACGCGTGCCGGCAGGCCCCTGCCCCGCCGTGCGAGTCGCGCCACCAGCTCGCGGCCGTCGGTCGCGTTGTGGAGTAGGAGCGCCGCGTCCCTGCCGCCGGCGCGCGCATACACCGAAAGGAGCCGCTTCAGCCGTGCGCCGAGCTCCGCGACGCGCGGGCTCGCGTAAGTCATCGCGCCCGACGGACAGACGGTCGCGCACCCGCCGCAGCCCGCGCAGAGGTGCGGCTCGACCTTCACCTTGTCGCCGGTCGACGAGATCGCGTTCGCCGAGCAGACCTCGAGGCATTTCGTGCAGCCCACCTTGCCCGATCGGCTGTGCGCGCAGATCCGTTCGTCGTAGACGAAGAACTTCGGCTTCTCGAATTCGCCCACGAGCTGCGCGATCGCGGCCGCCGCGAGCGCCTGCTCGAGCGGATCGCGGCCCGGCGCGAGGTAGCCCTGGGGCTTCCGCGGCGTCCTGAGGATCGGCTCGGGCGACAGGTCGAGCACGAGGTCGAAGCGGTCGCGTCGCGTGCGATCGGCGCGCTCGAAGTCGATCGCGTGCACCGGCCCGCAGACCTTGACGCACGCGCGATGCGCCTTGCACCGTTCGAGGTCGACCTGGTAGGTGAAGTCGATCGCGCTCTCCGGACAGGCGCGGATGCACGCGTTGCAGCGGGTGCAGACGTCGAGGTCGATCGGGTTCGTCTGCTCCCACTCGACCTCGAACGCGCCGAGCCATCCCCTGATCGCGCCGACCTTCCCCGACCAGACCGGGTAGCGCCGCTCGAACGGGAGATCCCCGCCGCGCGCCGTGGTGATCAGCACGCTGACCTCGAGCTCGCCTGCGAGCCGCTCGGCCCATTGCACCGCCGGTCCGGCCGGCCCGATGACGAGCACATGCCCGCTCGAGCTGTACGAGACGCTCGGAACGGGCTCGGGCGGAGGCAACTCGGCCAGGGCGAGCAGCGCGGCGATCTTCGGGGTCGCGGCGGCACCTTCCGCGGACCAGCCTGCATTCTCGCGGATGTTGACGAACTTGAGCTCGGTCTTTCGGCCCGCGCTCTCGTTCAGCTCGGTGAAAAGCGGCGCCTCCTGGGTACAGGCGACGATGCACTCACCGCCCGCGGCGATCGCGGCGCCGAACTCGCCGACCTCGCGCCGGCAAAGCTCGGTGTGAATCGTGAGGGGGGCGCCCGAACGCAGCGCCGCCGCGAGCGCCTTGGCGTCGAGCGCCATCGTCCGGTTGCAGTTGCAGAGCTTCAGCGTTTTCTCGTCGAGTGCCATCTCACGCGGTATCGGGTTTCGCCGGTGCGGGAGGTTGGAGCGCTACATCGACCGCGGGTTGCGGACCGGCCTCCGCCGCCGGTTGCGGTGCCTCGATCGCCGGCGGCTCGGCGCCGTCGGTCGCCGCGACGGCGGCGGGCTCGGCAGGCTCCGGTGCGGCCGTTGTCTGCCCCTTCTCCTCGTCGTCGAAGAGCCCAAGCGAACGCGCCTGGTTTAGCGCGCGCAACATGGCGGGCGGGATCGGGTCCTCCTTGGTGTAGTCGTCGATGTAGATGTCCAACCCGTCCATCTGGTTGAAATGCGGATCGCCGAAAAGCTTCCGCAGCGCCGCGCTCTTCGTCGCTGGGTCCACGTCGGGCCGCAGGAAGTCCTTGTATTCGGAGTCCAGGCCCCGCAGCGAGTCGACCGGCGGCAGCTCGGGCGGCGCGGCCGGGGCGGGATCCCGCGGCGGCGCGGATTCAGGCGGGCTCGCCTCGCTGCGCGCCGGCTCCGACGGCGTCTCGCCCCGCCGTACCGCGTGCTTGCGCTTCGACCAGCGCTCAAGGAACGAGTCGTCGGCGTCGTTCGACATCTCGGTTTTCACGATATGCGGGCTCAGGCCGCTTCGCGGCGCCGCCTCGCGCTGCCCGAAGCCACGAAAGCACCTTCGGCGCCGGTTTGATCCTAATCACGCTTCGCCCCCTTGAACGACGGCGGCTTGATCTTGCCCTTCTTCTGCTCGGGTTTGTAGTGCGCGCGCACGAACTCGTCGAGCCACGCGAAGAGCGCCGGCGGTAGCGGCACGCCGTCGACCTGCTCGCCGCCGTCCATCATCCGGCCCGCCTCGTGGTAGCTCACGGTGACGAGCTTCGGCACCGCGAGGTCGTCCACCATGCGCCAATTGACGAATACATACGGCGTTGCCGTGGTCATGTTCAGGTAGTAGCCGTCGGCCTCGTCGCGATGGAGCTCGATCGCGAACCCGGGATGCAACCAACGGGCGTGCGCGCTGTCTTCCTCGAGCAGGCGCGGCTCGCGCGTATCGCCCGCATCGGGTACGACCTCGACCGGCGCCCACCGTTCCGACTGCCAGCGGTTGGCGAGCGCGCGGCGCTCCATGATCACCGCGACGGGCAGGCTTGGAGCAGGCACTCGTTTCTCACTAGAATTCGATTCATGCGACTGATTGTGAACCCGCATTCACGTCCGGCACGTATGATGCGTGGGCCCGGTAGCGCGAATCAAGCCCCAGCATGACAGACCGAGTCATCCCGCTCGTCGATGTGCGGCGCGCAATGCCCCTCCCTGACGTGGGGAGATGGGACGCCGCGGGGGGGAAGGTCGTGGACACGCTCGCGCGGCCGCTCCACGACCTGCGGATTTCGGTGACCGACCGCTGCAACTTCCGCTGCACCTACTGCATGCCGAAGGACGTGTTCGGCTCCGACTACAAGTTCATGCCGCGCAGCGAAGTGCTCAGCTTCGAGGAGATTACGCGGCTCGCGCGCATCTTCAAGGAGCACGGCGTCGAGAAGATCCGGCTCACCGGCGGCGAGCCGCTGCTGCGCCGGAACATCGAGCGCCTGATCGAGATGCTCGCGCGGCTCGGCGACCTCGACCTCACGCTGACGACGAACGGCTCGCTCCTCGCGCGGAAGGCGCGGAGCTTGCGCGACGCCGGCCTGCAGCGCGTGACCGTGAGCCTCGACTCGCTCGACGACGAGGTGTTCCGCGCGATGAACGACGTCGACTTCCCGGTCGCGCGGGTGCTCGAGGGCATCGAGGCCGCCGCGGCGGCCGGGCTCGCGCCGATCAAGATCAACATGGTGGTGCAGCGCGGCGTGAACGACCACACGATCGTCGCGATGGCACGCCGCTTCAAGGGAACCGGCCACATCGTCCGCTTCATCGAGTTCATGGACGTGGGCGGGACCAACGGCTGGCGCATGGACGACGTCGTGCCGTCGGCCGAGGTGATCCGCCGGATCGACGGCGATCTGCCGGTCGAGCCGGTCGACGCGAACTACTACGGCGAGGTCGCCGAGCGCTGGCGCTACAGGGACGGCGGCGGCGAGATCGGCATGATTTCGTCGGTTACCCACGCGTTCTGCCGGACCTGCACCCGCACGCGGCTCTCGACCGACGGCATGCTCTACACCTGCCTGTTCGCCACCGACGGCTACGATCTGCGCGCGCTCGTCCGTGGCGGCTCGTCCGATCGCGACATCCACGACGCGATCGCCCGGATCTGGCGAGTTCGCGCCGATCGCTACTCCGAGCTGCGCACCGCCGCGACTGCGAAGGCGCGCAAGATCGAGATGTCGTATATCGGCGGATGAAGACGCCTCTCAAGCCCGAGATCACCAGCGCCTCCCGCCCGCTCACTTTCGAGGTCGAGGCGCTGAACGAGCGCGGCGAAGCGCTGGCGACGCCGATCGCGGGCGAGCATCCGTTGACGCTCTACGTCGACAAGCGCGAGATCGTCACGTTGATGACGCTCGGTCAGGCGCCCGAGGCGCTCGCGATCGGCTATCTCCGCAACCAGCGGCTCGCGCGCTCGATCGAGGAGATCGCCGCGGTCCAGGTCGACTGGGAAACCGACTCGGTCGTGGTCACCACGCGGCAAGCGGCTCCGGGGCCTCGCCGACAAGATGAAGAAGCGCACCGTCACCACCGGCTGCGGCCAGGGGACGGTGTTCGGCGACCTGATGGAGGAGGTCGAGGCGATCGCGCTCCGCGACGACGTCAGGCTCACCGAGGACACGCTGTACGCCCTGCTCGATCGCGTGCGCAGGCACGAAACGATCTACAAGACCGCTGGCGCGGTGCATGGCTGCGCCCTGGCCACCAACGAGAACGGTGCGTCCGAGATTCTCACGTTCGTCGAGGACGTCGGCCGCCACAACGCGGTCGACGCGATCGCCGGCCAGATGTGGCTCGGGGATATCGACGGCTCGGACAAGATCTTCTACACCACCGGGCGGCTTACGTCCGAGATGGTGATCAAGTGCGCGCAGATGCGGATCCCGTTCCTGGTCTCGCGCTCCGGCCTCACGCAGATGGGCTGGCGCATCGCCGAGCAGGTCGGCCTCACGATGCTCGGTCGAGCGGTGAACCGCCACTACCTCCTCTTCACCGGCAAACACCGGTTCGTGAAGACCACCATGCCGACGATGATGGCGTAGGGGACTGTAACCGATGCCGAAGGCATCGCTTGCCTGGCTTCGGGGAGCACGAGGGGGCGCCGCGAAGCGGCTTTGTCCCCTCGCAGGGTGATCTCGACGCCATGGACATCCGCGATCCGCCCCGAGTCACGGGACTGATTCTCGCCGGCGGCCAGGGGCGCCGGATGGGCGGCGTCGACAAGGGCCTGCAGCCGCTCCGCGGCAAGCCGATGGTCGAATGGGTGCTCGACCGCCTGCGCCCGCAGGTCACCGAGATGGTCATCAACGCGAACCAGCATCTCGCCGACTACGCGCGCTTCGGCCATCGCGTCGTGCCGGACGAGATCGTCGGGTTCGCCGGGCCGCTCGCCGGCCTGCATGCCGGGCTCAAGGCCAACGTCCATCCGTTTCTCGTCACCGTCCCCTGCGACTCGCCCTTCCTGCCGCCCGATCTCGTCGCGCGGTTGCACGCGGCGCTCGTCACGGCCCACGCCGATCTCGCGGTTGCCAAGACCGCGGACCAGCCGCACCCGGTGTTCGCGCTGGTGCGCGAGTCGCTCGCCTCGCATCTCGAGCGGTTTCTCGAGTCGGGTGGCCGCAAGATCGACGCTTGGTACGCTTCGTTGAAGGTGGTCGAGGTGCCCTTTGACGACCAGGCTGCCGCTTTCTCCAACATCAACACTCGCGACGAGCTCGCGCAGTTCGAGCGACGAAGTGATTCGGCGTAGATGAGCTCCCTCCAACACGTTGTCAGCTGCATCGACGGCTACGACCCCGACGCGCTGCCCGTCGACAAGGCGCGCGCGGCGATCCGATCGTTCATCGCGCCGGTCACCGCCAACGAGCGCGTCGCGGTGCGCGCGAGCCTCGGCCGCGTGCTCGGCGAGGACATCGTATCGACGGTGAACGTGCCCGCGCACGACAACTCGGCGATGGACGGCTGGGCGGTACGGGCAAGCGATCTGAAACCCGACGGCGAGACGACGTTGCGCGAGGTCGGCGTCGCCTACGCCGGCCGGAAGTTTGACGGCGGCCTGCAGCCGGGCCAGTGTGTGCGGGTGATGACGGGCGCCGTCATGCCGCCCGGCACGGACACGGTCGTGATCCAAGAGGCCGTCACGGTGGACGGTGACCGGATCGCCGTGCCGGCGGGCCAGAAGGCGGGGCAGAACCGGCGCCTCGCCGGCGAGGACCTCGCCCTCGGCCGCGTCGTCCTGCGAACCGGCCAACCCGTCCGGCCCGCCGAGCTGGGGTTGCTCGCCTCGCTCGGGCTCGCCGAGGTCGCGGTGCGGCGCAAGCCGCGGGTCGCCTTCTTCTCCACGGGCGACGAGCTGGTGTCCATCGGCACTCCGCTCAAGGAAGGCGAGGTCTACGATTCGAACCGCTATACGCTCTACGGAATGCTCGCGCGGCTCGGCGCCGAGTTGATCGACCTCGGCGTCGTGCGCGACGATCCGGCGGCGCTCGAGCACGCGTTCAAGGAGGCCGCCGGCATCGCCGATGCGATCGTCAGCTCGGGCGGCGTCTCGGTCGGCGAGGCCGACTTCACGCGCGAGTTGCTCGGTCGCCTCGGCGAGGTGCTGTTCTGGAAGATCGCGATGCGCCCCGGCCGCCCGATGGCATTCGGCCGCATCGGCGGCGCCTACTTCTTCGGGTTACCCGGCAACCCGGTGGCGGTGATGGTGACCTTCTACGGCTTCGTCCGCGACGCCCTGCTCGCGCTCGCCGGCCGGACCGGCGAGTACGCGCTCCCGCTGCTCCGCGTCCCGAGCGCGACCGCGCTGCGGAAGAAGCCCGGCCGCACCGAGTTCCAGCGCGGCATCCTCGAGCGCGGGGCCGGCGGCGAGTGGACGGCCCGCGTCACCGGCAGCCAGGGATCGGGCGTGCTGCGCTCGATGTCGGAGGCGAACTGCTTCATCGTGCTCGAGCACGAGCGCGGCGACGTAAGGCAGGGCGATCTTGTCAGCGTGCAGCTGTTCGACGGGCTCGCCTGACTGCGGCCTCAGTCGGCCGTTCCGGTGCCCGGCAGCGACAGCAGGTCCTCCACCCGCAGCTCGCGCGGCAGCACCTCGATCGGCGCGGGCGAATCGAGCAGCACATCGCCGCCCACCGCCTTCAGGTCGCGGAACTTCCGCGCGCTGACGAGGACGCGCGACTCGAGCGAGCCGACCGCGAGGTTGTAGGACTTCACCGCGGCCTCGAGCCTGCCGCCGAGCGCGGTGAAGTGCTCGCCCATCGTCGCGAGCCGGCCATAGAGTTCGGCGCCGAGCTCGCTCACCTTCTTCGCATTCTCGGCGAGCGTGTCCTGGCGCCACCCGTAGGCAACCGCTCGCAGCAGCGCGATCAGCGTCGTCGGCGTCGCGAGGATGACCCGCTGCTCGACGCCGAACTCGAGGAGCTCGGGATCCTGCTCGAGCGCCGCGCTGAAGAACATCTCCCCCGGCACGAACAGCACGACGAACTCGGGGCTCGGCTGGAACTGGTCCCAGTAGGACTTCCGGCTGAGCGCCGTGAGGTGCGTGCGGAGCTGGCGCGCGTGATCGGCGAGCCGGGCGCAGCGTGTCTCGTCGTCGGGCGCTTCCAGCGCGTCGAGATACGCCGCGAGCGGCGCCTTGGCGTCCACGACGAGATTCTTGTTTCCGGGCAGCCGGACGATCAGATCCGGGCGCAGCCGGCCGTCGTCGGTGTCGACGCTCGCCTGCTCGTAGAAATCGCAGTGGTCGAGCATCCCCGCCATCTCGACCACGCGCCGCAGCTGCATCTCGCCCCACCTGCCCCGGACGTGCGGCTGGCGCAGCGCCTTGACGAGGTTCGACGTCTCGCTGCGCAGCTGCGTCTGCGTCTCGGCGAGCGAACGCACCTGCTGGCTGAGCTCCGCGTACGCGAAGGTGCGCGACTTCTCGATCGACTGCACCTGCTGGTCGAATTTCTCGAGCGACTCGCGCATCGGCTTCACCAGCCCGTCGATCGCCTGCTGGCGTTTCTCCAGCTCGGCCTTGGCGGTCTCCTGGTGCTTCGCGAGCGTCGCCTGCGCGAGGTCGATGAACGCCTGGTTGTTGCTCTTGAGCGCTTCGGACGAGAGCGCGCTGAACGCCTGCGTCAGGTGCTCGCGCGCACGCTCGATCTCCGCGAGTTTCCCGGCCGCCGCCTCCCGCTCCATGCGGAGCGCCGTGGCGAGGCTCTCGGCCCTGCCGTGCAACGCGGTGCTCGAGGCGCGGCTCTCGTCAAGCTTCGCGGTCTCGGCGAGAAGCCGGGCTCGCGCCTCGGCGAGCTCCCGCTCCGCAGTGCCTGCGCGCTCGGTCAACTGGGCGCGCGTGACCTCGAACCGCAGCGCCGCCTGCTCGAGCGCATCCGCCCGCCGCCGGCTCGCGAGCAGCGCGCTCACGGTCGCGCCGAGGGCGAGCCCGCCGGCGAAGACCGCGAGGACGATGACGAGCTGATCGGTCGGCACGTGTCGAGTATAGCGAGCGGGTGGCTCACTGCGCGAGCCCGAGTACTTGAGTAACATTCGCCGCGCCATGCACTGGACCGACGTCCCGCGTCTGCGCGACGAGACTCACTTCGGGCGCTCGATGCGCTGCTTCGCCGAGCGCCCGCCGAATCTCGGCGCGCTCTTCGCCGCTACCGTGGCCCGGCACGGCGAGCGGGAAGCGTTCGTTACCGACCGCCATCGCCTCGACTACGCGAAGCTCGACCGCGTCGCCGACCGTCTCGCGGGGCATCTGCATCGACTCGGCGTCGCGCGCGGCGACCGCGTCGTGGTGTTCCTCCCGAACGACCGCGAGTTCGTCTACGTCCTGCTCGGCGTGCTGCGGCTCGGGGCCGTCGCGGTCCCGGTCAACGTCCGCGAGCAGCGGCCGGAGCTCGCTTTCATCATCGCCCAGTGCGCCGCGAAGGCGATCGTGTTCGACGCGGCGCTGGCCGACCGGCTGCCGCCCCCCGCCGCGGCGCTTCCGCTCGCCGTGCGCATCAGCACGGGGTCCTCACCCGGCGTTACGCTGGACGAGTTGCTCGAGACTCGCTCCCCCGTCGCGCCGCTTACCGACCCCGGCGAGGAGGAGGCCGCGGTGATCCTCTACACCTCGGGCACAACCGGGCGGCCGAAGGGCGCGATGCTCACGCATCTCAACCTGGTCCACTCGGTGCTGCACTACCGGGCCTGCATGCGGCTCTCCGCCGCCGACCGGTCGCTCCTCGCGGTGCCCGCGAGCCACGTGACCGGCCTCGTCGCGATCATCCTCGCGATGTTCGGAGTCGGCGGCTGCGTGATCGCGCTGCGCGACTTCAAGGCACGCGCCTTCCTCGAGCTCGCCGCGCGGGAACGGGTGACGCACACGCTCGTCGTGCCGGCGATCTACAACCTGTGCCTGCGCGAGCCGGACTTCGCGCGCTTCGATCTCCGCGCCTGGCGCATCGGCGGGTTCGGCGGGGCGCCGATGCCCGAGGGCACGATCCGCGCGCTCGCGGAGAAGCTCCCCGGGCTGACGCTGATGAACGCGTACGGAGCGACCGAGACCACCTCCCCGACCACGATCATGCCGATGGGCCTGCAAGCGGCGAACCTCGACAGCGTCGGCGTTCTCGTGCCGTGCTGCGGACGTCCGCGTCGTGGACGATGCCGGCCGCGAAGTCGCGCCGGGCGAGTCCGGCGAAATCCGGATCGCCGGGCCGATGGTGGTGCCCGGGTACTGGGACAACCCCGAGGCGACCGCCCGCGAGTTCGAGAACGGCTACTGGAAGTCGGGGGACCTCGGCTCGATCGACGCGCAAGGGTACGTGCGCGTCTTTGACCGCAAGAAGGACATGATCAACCGCGGCGGCTACAAGGTCTACAGCGCGGAGGTCGAGAGCGTGCTCAGCCTGCACCCGGCGGTCGTCGAGTCCGCGCTCATCGCGGTGCCGGATTCGGTGCTCGGGGAGAAAGCCCGTGCAATCGTGGTCGCGCGCGCCGGCTGCGACGCCGACGCGCTTCGGGCACACTGCGCGCAGCATCTAGCCGATTACAAGGTGCCCGACTTCTTCGTTTTCCGGTCCGAGCCGCTGCCGCGCAGCGCGAACGGGAAGCTGCTCAAGCGCGCGTTGCGGGAGTGACGCCGATGCACGCGGCGAGCCAGCAGATCCGGTTCTGCACCGCTCCGGACGGCGTGCGCCTCGCCTATGCGACCGTCGGCAAAGGCGCGCCTCTCGTGCGCGCGGCCCACTGGATGACCCACCTCGAGCGCGACTGGGAAAGCCCGGTCTGGCGCCCGTGGCTGACCGAACTCTCGCGATACAACACACTCGTGCGATACGACCAGCGCGGCTGCGGTCTTTCCGACCGGGACGTCGTCGATATCTCGTTCGCGGCGTGGCTCGCCGATCTCGAGGCGGTCGTCGCTGCTGCCGGCCTCGCGCGCTTCGCCCTGCTCGGTGCGTCGCAGAGCGCGTCGCTCGCGATCGCCTACGCGGCCAGGCATCCGCAGCGCGTCAGCCACCTCATCCTCTATGGCGGGTTCGTTCGCGGACGCCTGAAGCGGGACTCGCGGGCGCAGGTCGAGGAAGCGCAGGTCCAGCGCGGGCTCATCCGTCTCGGTTGGGGCCGGGACGACCCCGCATTCCGGCAGTTCTTCACCACCCAGTTCCTGCCGGACGGAACGCCCGAGCAGATCGCCTCGTTCAACGAGGTGCAGCGCCTGTCGGCGTCGCCGGAAACGGCCGAGCGGATCTTCGACGTGACGAGCGGCATCGACGTCGCCGAGCTGGCGGAGAACGTGCGCACGCCGACGCTCGTGCTCCACGGTCGCGAGGACAAGCGCGCGCCGTTCGAGGAAGGCCGACTGATCGCCGCGCGGATTCCGGGCGCCCGCTTCGTGCCGCTCGAGAGCCGGAACCACGCCCTGGTGGAGCAGGATCCGGCGTGGGGACGCTTCCTCGTCGAGGTCCGCGCCTTCCTCGGCACCGGCGAAGCCGCGGCCGACCTCGCCTTCCCGGCGCTGACGAGCCGCGAGCGCGAAGTGCTCGAGCTCGTCGCGCGTGGGCTGGGCAACGACGAGATCGCCGAGCGTCTCGGCATCACCTCCAAGACCGTGCGCAATCAAGTCAGCGCACTCTTCGACAAGCTCGGCGTTTCGAGCCGCGCCCAGGCGATCGTGAAGGCGCGCGAGGCCGGGCTCGGCGCGGCCGCCCCGCCCGCGCCCTAGCGCCGGTTCCCGGGACTTCTGTCCCGTCCGGTTGGAGGACTCCGGGTTCGGCCGCCCGATTCGGCCTTGCGGGAGCGGGGCAGCTGCCTCATGACGTCCGGGACACCTTTCCGGTTGAATCTGCCTCAGGCCCGGGCCATTGCTGGCCCCGGCCGGACGACCGAGGCAACCGACATGACCCCTCAGACGATCCGTCATGCACTCCTGCAAGGCAGCGCGACCGCAAACCCGTACGCGGCGCTCGCGCTCGCTGCGCTCTTCTGGTCCGGCAACTTCGTGGCCGGCCGCGCGCTGGCCGGCCAAATCGACCCGATCAGCCTGAACTTCTGGCGCTGGGCGCTGGCAGCCGCCGTGTTGCTGCCGGTGAGCTGGGGCGTCCTTGCCGGCACCCGGCAGGCGCTGCGTGCAGGCTGGCGGCGCATAGCGTTCCTCGGCCTAACCGGCGTCGCCGGGTTTCACAGCTGCGTCTACTTCGCGCTCGAGGCGACAACCGCCGTCAACGCCTTGATGCTTCTGCCGCTGGCACCGGTCGCGATCGCGGTGGCGAGCTGGGTGGCGACGCGCGAGCCGCCCGGTGCCTGGGCCGCGGCCGGGATGGTCGCTTCGCTCGGCGGGGCGCTGGTGATCGTGACGCACGGCAGCCCGGACGCGCTCGCCGCCCTCCGCCTGGACCGCGGCGCGCTCTGGATGCTCGGCGGGCTCGCGATCTGGGCCGCCTATTCGCTCGCCCTCAAGCGGCCGGTTCCGGGCGTGCCGCCGCTCGCGCTGCACACCGCCACCAGCATCGCGGGACTCGGGTGGTTGCTCCCGGCGTACGCCGCGGGCCTCCTCGCGGGCGCTCCGGTACACCTCACCTGGTCGGGCGCGCTCGCGATCGGCTACATCGCCGTGTTCGCCTCGGCGATCGCGTTCCTCCTCTGGATCCGGGCGGTCGGGGAGATCGGGCCGACCCGCGCCGGCATGTTCATCCACCTGATGCCAGTATTCGGGGCCATCCTCGCCGCCGCGGTTCTCGGCGAGCGGATCGCGGCCTTCCATGTCGTGGGCGCCGCGCTCGTCTTCGCCGGTCTCGCGATCGCCAACCGCCGCCCGGTCATCCGCTAGTCGCGCTTCGCGCCGCGCGGGCCGAGCGTCCGCCGCGGCGGCTTGCGGTACTCGGCGAGCTCCTCCGGCGTCGGTTGCGGCAGCGTCCGCCACTCGCGCAGCGCTTGCGCGAAATCGTCGACCGTCTGGTAGCGGTCGTCGGGGTGCTTCGCGAGCGCGCGGGCGAGGATGCGCTCGAATACCGCCGGGACGCGGGAGCTATGGGCGCTCGGCGGCAGGTGAACGTCGTTCAGCACGCTGTAGAGCAGCGCGCCGACGCCCTCGCCCCGGAACGGCGGCTCGCCGGTGAGCATCTCGTAGAGCACGATGCCGAGGGCGAACACATCGGACCGCCCGTCGGGCGGAAGGGCCAGGATCTGTTCGGGCGCGACGTAGGCCGGCGAGCCGACGATCATCCCGGTCCGGGTGCGGGTGCCTTCGGGCAGCCGTGCGACGCCGAAATCCATCAGCTTCACCGCGCCGCCGGCCCCGATCATGATGTTCGCCGGCTTCACGTCGCGATGGACGATGCTCTGCCGGTGCACCGCCGCCAGGCCCGCGGCGACCTCGCACGCGATCCGGCACGCGGTGTCGACCTCGACTGGCGCGCGCTCGTCCATGAGCTCGCGGAGCGTCCTGCCCTCGACGTACTCCATCGCGATGAACGCCAGGCCGTCCGACTCGCCGACGTCGTAGATCGTCACGACGTTCGGGTGCTGGACGCGCCCCGCGGTGCGCGCCTCGCGGAAGAAGCGCTCCCTGAACTCCGCGAGCTCGCCCGGCTCGAGGTCCACGCTCAGCGTCTTGATCGCGACCGTGCGCCCGATCGCCGGATCGCGCGCCCTGTACACGCGCCCCATGCCCCCCTCGCCCACGAGCGACACGATCTCGTAGCGGCCGAGGCTCTTGGGCGCCATGACGCGGTCAGGCCGCCGCCGCGTCCGCCGGCGCGGCGACGGGGGCTTCGCCCGCGTGCTGCATGTTCCGCCGCACGAGTCCGATGTGCTCGCGCAGGATGTAGAGCTGGTTCGCGAACGCGAGCGGCGTGCGAATGCGGTTCACGCGCGTCTCGAGCTCGTCGATCTCCGCCAGCCAGTCCTCGCGTGGGCGCGAGGCAGGGTCGCGGCGCCATGCCTCCTCGAGGAACTTGAGCTGGCCGTACCACTTGTAGATGCGCGAGCGCACCCGCCAGCCGTAGAGCGAAGGCACGATGCGCGAGAGCGGGATCGCCAGGGCGAACAGCGGAATGAGCAGCACCAGCAGCCGGTCGACGAGCGTCGCCGCCCAGAACGGCAGATAGCGCTGCAGGAACCGCCGCCCCGACCTGTAGAACCGGTCGGCCTCGGGCGAAAGCGGGAAGTCGACCTGGCGCGCGTTCGGAAACTCGCCCGCGCGCTGGAAGAGTCCGGGCTGCCCGTGAACCATCGTCGCCGTCTCGAGCAGGATGTCGATGAGCGCCGGATGGATGTCCTCGCGGGCGACCAGCGCCGCGACCGGCGCGACCAGGGTGACGTCGCTCGCCGGGATGTCGCGCACGAGGTCGATCGCGCCGCGCGGCAGCACGAGCTTCGAGAGGAAGGGCCAGCGCCGCACGTACGCGTCGGCCTGCACGAAGTGCATCAGCCGGAACCCTTCGGTGAAGAACGATATCCATACCGCGCCCGAGTTCGCCGGCCCGACGAGGAAGATCGCGTCCACCTTGCCCTGCTTCAGCGCGTCGACCGCCTCGAGCCCGCCGAGCGGGAGGAGCCGGGTCGGGGCGCCCGCTGCGCCGCTCGCCTCGAGCAACTCGAGCGCGAGCTTGCGCGTGCCGCTGCCCTCGCCGCCGATCGCGATCCGCTTGCCCCTGAGCTGGGCGAGATTGTCGACCTCGGCGCGCCCGCGATAGAACACCCACAGCGGCTCGTAGTAGATGCTCCCGAGCGAGACGAGACCCTCCGCATCCTGGCCGACTCCGAGGCCGCCCTGGACGAACGCCACGTCGAGCTCCTCCGTCCGGTCGCGAAGCAGCGCGAGATTCTCGACCGCGCCTGCCGTCGGCACCTCGAGGAACGTGATGCCGTGGCGCTCGATGAGCGGTCGGTAGGCCGCGGCGAACCGCTGGTAGGCACCGCCATCCCCGCCGGTCGCGATCACCAGCCGGTTCGGCGGCGCCGGCTTGATGAACTGCGCGGCGTACCAGAAGCCCGCGCCGATGAGCGCAGCCGCGGGGACGCCGATGACGAGCGCATCGCGCAGATGGATGTCGCGCAGGCGGAACCGCATGGTCCGGGGTCAAGCCTCGCGCAGCGCCGCGATGGGCGGCCGGCTCAGCGCCGCCCGCGCGCCGGCCCAGACGTTGACCGACACGCAAGCGACTCCCAGGGCCGGCCCGGCGAGCCAGACCCACGGGTTGACGGCGTACGTGAACTGGAACACCTGCTGTGCGATCGCGAACCCGATCGCGGTCGCCCCGACCGCCGCCAGCGCGCCGGCGACGAGCCCGAGCGCGAGGAACTCGGCGCGCTGCGCCGCGAGCACCTGGGCGCGGCTCGCGCCGAGCGCGCGCATCACCGCGGCCTCGTGCACGCGCTCGTCGCGTGTGGCGAGCAGCGCAGCGTAGAGCACCAGCACGCCGGCCCCGAGCGCGAACAGGAACACGAACTGCACCGCGCGGATCACCTGATCCATCATCGCGTTCACCTGCCGCAGGATCGCGCTCGTATCGACCACGGTCATGTTCGGGAACCGCTGCGACAGACGGTTCACGAACGCGGCCTCGGCATCGGGCAGATGAAAGCTAGTGACGTAGCTGGTCGGGAAGCCGTCGAGCAGCTTCGGCGTGGTGACCACGAAGAAGTTGACCTGCATCGAGTCCCAGTCGAGCTCGCGGATGCTGGTGATCGGCGCGGTGAAGCTCTGGCCCGCGACTTCCCAGGTGAGCCGGTCGCCAAGCTTCCACCCCAGCGATTTCGCGATGCCTCCTTCGACCGACAACGCACCCGCCGCGAGATCGGCCGGACCGAACCACGCACCGCCCGCCACCCGGTTGTGCGCCGGCCGCTCGGTCATGAACGAAAGGTTGAACTCGCGCTCGACCAGCCGCCGCTCGCGATCCTTGAAGGCATCGGTGTCCACCGGGCTTCCATTCAGCGCGACGTAGCGGCCGCGCACCATCGGATAGGTCGCCGGCGCCGCGATGCGGCTCTCGTCAAAGAGCGCGGCGAGCGGCTCGCGCTGCTCGGGCTGGATGCCGACGATGAAGCGGTTCGGCGCGTCGGGCGGGGTTTTCGAGCGCCAGGTCGCGAGGAGATCGCCGCGGGTGAACGATAACAGCAGGATCGCGGTGAGGCCGAGGCTCAGCGCCAGGATCTGCACGGTGTTGCTCCGCGCGCGCCGGCGCAAGGACGCAAGGCCGTAACGCCAGCTCAAGCCGGCGAACGGGGCCATGGCCGCGGTCGCGTGCAACGCGCCGAAGCCGACGGCCGCGAACACGACGAGCCCGGCGGCGAAACCGCCGAGCACGATCAGCCCCAGCTTGGTATCGCCGGCCTGCCAGACGAGGAGCGCCGCGACCGCGGCGGCGCCGAACCCGTAAGCGGCGAGCGCGCTCTGCTTGGGCGGCCCGACGTCGCGGCGGATCACGCGGAGCGCCGGCACGTTCTTGAGCTGCAGCAATGGCGGCAGCGCGAAGCCGAGCAGCAGCGCCATGCCGGTGAGGAACCCCTGCACCGCAGGCAGGAGCGACGGCTGCGGCAAAGCGACGATCATCAGCCCGGCGACGAACTGCGCGATCACGAGCTGGGCGAGATAGCCGGCGAGGCAGCCGGCGGCGCATGCCGCCGCCCCGAGCGCGACGAACTCCCAGGCGAACAGGCGCGTGAGCTGTCCTTGCGTCGCACCGAGGCAGCGCATCACCGCGTAGCCGTCGAGGTGCCGCCCGGTGTAGCGACGCGTCGCCAGCGAGACCGCGACCGCCGCCAGGACCACGGCCAGCAGCGCGGTGAGGCCGATGAACTTCTGCGCGCGCTCGATCCCGGCGCGGATCTCGGGCCGCGCGTTCGCGAGGCTCTGCGCCGACTCTCCGCGCCCGAGGCGCGGTGCGAGCCAGGACTCGAAGCCGGCGACCGCCTCTCGCTCGCCCGCGGCCAGCAGGTAGTACCACACGCGGCTCCCGGTCTGGACGAGCTTCGTCTTCGCCACGTCGTCGCGATTCATCATCAGCCGCGGCGCGATGTTGAAAAAGCTCACGCTGCGATCGGGCTCGAGCGTCAGGATCGCGGCGACCGCGAGCTCGGTCTCGCCCAGCTCGATGCGGTCGCCGACCTTCGCGCCGAGCGCGGGCGCGAGCCGCTCGTCGAGCCAGACGGTCCCAGCGCGCGGTACACCGTCGGCCTGGGCGTCGGGGACATTCGGCGCCGGCGCTGTGCGAAGCTTGCCGCGCAGCGGGTACGTATCGGTCACGGCCTTGATGCCCGCGAGATGCGCCTGCTCGCCGAACCGGGCCATGCTGACGAAGGTCGTGGTCTCCGCGAGCCGCAGGCCGCGGCGTGCGATCTCGTCGCGGATCTCGCTCTTCCACGGATGGTCCGCCGACAGCACGACGTCGGCGCCGAGCAGCTGGTGCGCCTCGCGCAGCAGCGCCTGCCGCACCCGATCGGCGAAGAACGCGACGCTGGTGACGCTCGCGACGGCGATCACGAGCGCAGCCGCGAGGATGCGCAGCTCTCCCGCGCGCCAGTCCCGGCCGAGCATTCGCAGCGGGAGTGCGAGGTTCATTGAGCACACTCTACTGGATTCGGCCAGCCGCGAGACGTACGGTGCGCCCGCAGCGGCGCGCGAGCGCTTCGTCGTGGGTCACGAGGACGAGCGTCGTGCCCTGCTCGGCGTTGAGCTCGAAGATGAGGTCGATGATACCGGCGCCGGTCGCGGCGTCGAGGTTGCCGGTCGGCTCGTCGGCGAACAGGAGCTTCGGCCGCATCACGAACGCGCGGGCGAGCGCGACGCGCTGCTGCTCGCCGCCGGACAGCGTCTTCGGATACTGCCGCAGCCGCTCGCCGAGGCCCACGCGCCCGAGCATTTCGCGCGCTTTGCGCTCGGCCGCTGGGTCGCCCCCGAGCTCGAGCGGCAGCATGACGTTCTCGATGGCGTTGAGCGGCGGCAGCAGCTGGAACGACTGGAACACGAATCCCACGAGGCGCTTGCGCAGGCTCGCGCGGCCGTCCTCGTCGAGCGCGAAAAGCTCCGCGCCGTCGAGTTGAACCGAACCCGCGGTCGGCGTGTCCAAGCCGGCGAGCAGCCCGAGCAGGGTCGACTTGCCGGAGCCGGAGGCGCCGACCACGGCGACCGCCTCTCCGGGCATGACCGCGAGGTCGATATCCTGGAGAATCGCGAGCCGCGAGCCGTCGCCCGCGAGCGGCACGATCTTCGCAAGGCCGCTCGCTTTCACGATCGGCCGCGTTACGGACTGATCCATGCTGAGAGTCTTGTTGTTCGCGCTATGCGCCGCCTGGACTGCCGCGTCCGCGGCGGCCGGCACCATCCTCGTCTACGGCGACAGCCTGTCGGCGGCGTACGGAATCGGCCAGAAGGACGGCTGGGTGAACCTGCTCGGCGGACGGCTGAAGCAACGCAGGCCCGATTATAGCGTCGTGAACGCGAGCATTTCCGGCGAGACGACGGCGGGGGGCGCTTCGCGCATCGATGAGGCGCTCAAGCGCTTCGCGCCGGACGTCGTGGTCGTCGCCCTCGGCGGCAACGACGGCCTGCGCGGGCTGCCGGTGAGCGAGATGAAGGCGAATCTCGGACGGATCGTCCGCGCGGCGCAGTCGCGTGGCGCGCGCGTGCTGGTGGTCGGCATGCGCATCCCGCCGAACTACGGGCCGAAATACACGCAGGCGTTCTACGACGCGTTCGCCGAGGTCGCCCGCGAGACGAAGAGCGGGTACGTGCCGTTCATGCTCGAAGGCATCGCCGACAAGCGCGAGTTCTTCCTGCCGGACCAGATCCATCCCACCGCCGAAGCGCAGCCGCTCCTGCTCGACACGGTATGGAAGGGATTGGCGCCGCTGCTCAGGAAATAGCCAGCCGCGCGGGCCCGGCCGTCATCTCGCCGATCCGGCGCGCGTCCGCGAATCCGTCACGCCGGAACTCAGCGAGCACCTGGTCGACCGTATCGGGCGCGCACGCGACGAGCAGCCCGCCGCTCGTCTGCGGATCGGTGAGGAGGTCCTTCTTCCACTTCGGGAAGCCGGCCGGCAGCTCGACTTCGCCGCCATATCCGGCCCAGTTGCGCCCCGAGGCGCCGGTCGCAGTGCCCTGCTCGGCCCACGCCTTGGCTTCCGCGATCAGCGGCAGATCGTCGAAGCGCACCCGTGCGCCGAGCTTCGAGCCGCGGCAGATCTCGAGCAGGTGCCCGGCGAGGCCGAAGCCGGTGACGTCGGTCAGCGCATGTACGTCGGCCAGCTCCGCGAGCCGCATGCCCGGCGTGTTGAGCTTCGTCGTCGCGGCGAGCATCTCGCCGTAGCCGGCGGCGGACAGCACGCCTTTCTTCAGCGCTGCGGAGAGAATGCCGACACCCAGCGGCTTGCCGAGCACGAGCGCGTCGCCGGCCTGCGCGCGATCGTTGCGCTTGACCCGGTCCGGGTGAACGACACCGAGCGCGACCAGCCCGTAGATCGGCTCGAGCGTGTCGATCGAATGTCCGCCGGCGACCGGGATGCCGGCCGCCGCGCACACCGACTCGCCGCCCGCGACGATGCGCCGGATCACCTCGACCGGGAGCTTCTCGAGGGGCATGCCGACGATCGCGAGCGCGAAGATCGGACGCCCGCCCATGGCGTAGATGTCCGAGATCGCGTTGGTCGCGGCGATGCGCCCGAAGTCGTACGGATCGTCGACGATGGGCGTGAAGAAATCGGTGGTGGCGACGACCGCCTGGCTGTCGTTCAGCCTGTACACCGCCGCGTCGTCGCTCGACTCGATGCCGACGAGCAGCTCCCCCGGGATCGCCCGGACCGGCGTCTGCGAAAGGATGTCGGACAGCACGGCCGGCGCGATCTTGCAGCCGCAGCCGCCCCCGTGGCTGAACTGGGTGAGGCGGATGAGCTCGGTTGGGGCGTTCATGGGTGTCCGGGAGGTAGAATCGAGTGGGTGAGTCTGCCAGAAAGCACGCGACAGTGAGGCTCCCGGATGCGGCGGGCGTGCGCGAGATCGATCTCTTCGACGAGGTGATCGACGTGCGCTCGCCGTCGGAATTCGCCGAGGACCACGTGCCTCGCGCCGCGAGCTTCCCGGTGCTCGACGACACCGAGCGCGCCAGGATCGGCCGGATGTACAAGCAGGTCTCGCCGTTCGAGTCCAAGAAGCTCGGCGCCGCGCTCGTTTCCCGCAACATCGCCCGCCACCTCGAGGAGAGCTTCGCGCAGCGCGACAAGGGCTGGCGGCCGCTCGTCTACTGCTGGCGCGGCGGAAAGCGCTCCGGCGCGATGACCCATGTGCTCCGCGAGATCGGGTGGCAGGCGGCGCAGCTCGAGGGCGGGTACAAGGCCTACCGGCGCGAGGTCGTCGCGCAGCTCGCGACGCAGCCGCGGGAGTTCCGTTATCTTGTGCTCTGCGGCGAGACGGGCAGCGCCAAGAGCCGGCTCCTCGAGGCGCTCGCCGCAGCGGGCGCCCAGGTGCTGGACCTCGAGCAGCTCGCCGCCCACCGCGGCTCCGTCCTCGGCAATCTCCCCGACGCGCCGCAGCCGACGCAGAAGGCGTTCGAGACCCGCCTGTGGGACAGTCTGCGGAAGCTCGACCCGCACCGACCGGTCTTCGTCGAGGCCGAAAGCAAGAAGATCGGACAGCTGCAGGTCCCGGATGCGCTCCTCGAGACCATGCGTGCCGCCGTGTGCGTGCGCGTCGAGGCGCCGCTCGAGGCGCGCGTGAGGTTCCTGATCGACGAGTACCGCCACTTCCTCGGCGATCCGGCCGCGCTCAAGGCGCAGCTCGACTGCCTCGCCGCCCTGCACGGACGCGACGTGATCGCGCGCTGGCGGGGCGCCGCCGACCGCGGGGAGTGGTCGACACTCGTCGCCGACCTCCTCGAGAGCCACTACGATCCGGCCTATCGCCGCTCGACCGCCAGGAACTACCCGCGGCTCGATGCGGGGCACGTCCTGCGCCCCGCCGACCTCGCGCCGCCCGCGATCGCACGCATGGCAGGCGAGCTGCTCACCCTCGCCGACCCCTCGCCAGCGCCTGCCAACGCATGAAGTTCGCTGCCGCGAGCGCAGGACGACGATTCCTCGCGCTCCATGCTTGCAGTGGTGGGATCTACATCTCGCCCAGCACGCGCAGGTGCTGGACCACGCTACGGCCGAGCGCGGATAGCGCGTACCCGCCCTCGAGCATCGATACGATCCGTCCGCCCGCGTGCCGGTCGGCGATCGTCTTCACCTTCGCGGTGACCCAGGCGTAGTCCTGGTCGACGAGGCGCAGCATCGCCATGTCGTCCTCGACGTGCGCGTCGAACCCGGCCGAGAAGAAGATCATCTGCGGCGCGAAATCCTCGAGCGCCGGGAGCCAGTAACGCTCCACCGCTTCGCGGAAACCCTGGCTGCCCGTCCCCGCCGCGAGCGGCACGTTGACCATGTTCCGGGCGGGGTGATCGGTGCCGCTGTAGGGGTAGAAGGGGTGCTGGAACGTGCTCGCCATCAGGACGCGCTCGTCGTCGGAGAAGATCTCTTCGGTGCCGTTCCCGTGGTGCACGTCGAAATCGATGATCGCCACGCGCTCGAGCGCGTGCGCACGAAGCGCGTGCATCGCGCCGACCGCGACGTTGTTGAAGATGCAGAAGCCCATCGCGCGCGTGCGGGTCGCATGGTGTCCCGGCGGGCGCACGCTGCAGAACGCGCTTTCGGCCGCGCCGCCCGCCACGAGATCGGTCGCGAGCACCGCCGCGCCCGCGGCACGCAGCGCCGCGTCCCAGGTGCTCGGGTTCATCGCCGTGTCGGGATCGAGGTGCACGATCCCGCGCGCGGGCCGCGCCCGGCGGATCGCCTCGATGTATTCATTCGGGTGGACGCGCGCCAGCTGCTCGACCGTCGCGAGCGGCGCCTCGTGGTGCGCGAGATAGGGCGCGATACCGGAGGCGATCAGCTGATCGTCGATGGCGGCGAGCCGCGCCGGGCTCTCCGGGTGGTAGGCACCCATGTCATGCTTCATGCAGTCGCCATGGGTGATGAACGCTGTCGCCATGAAAATTCCTCAATCCCCCCCGGATCCAATGGAAATCATAGCCGAACCGGGCATAAACTAAGCTTTGTTCTCAGGTCCCCGGCCTCGCTACGGCATGTCGTCGTCCCTCCAGCGCGTGATTCACCAGGCCGGCCGGGTCATCCTGGGGAAGGAGCGCCAGATCCGCATGGCGCTCGCGTGTCTGCTCGCGCGCGGCCATCTCCTCATCGAGGACCTGCCGGGCGTCGGCAAGACCACGCTCGCGCACGTGCTCGCGCGCTCGCTCGGCCTGGGCTTCCACCGCATCCAGTTCACGAGCGACATGCTCCCGGCCGACATTCTCGGCGTGTCGATCTACGACCGCGAGTCCGGCTCGTTCAAGTTCCACCCCGGGCCGATCTTCTCGCAGCTGATTCTCGCCGACGAGGTGAATCGCGCCACGCCGAAGACCCAGTCGGCGCTGCTCGAGGCGATGGAGGAGCACCAGGTCACCGCCGAGGGCGAGACGCGGCGGCTGCCGGAGCCGTTCTTCGTCGTCGCGACGCAGAACCCGTCGCACCAGGTCGGCACGTTCCCGCTGCCCGAGTCGCAGCTCGACCGCTTCCAGATGCGCATCGAGCTCGGTTATCCCGACCGCGACGCCGAGCGCGCGCTGCTGCAGGGCGTCGAGCGCCGCGACATGATCGCGACCCTGGAGCCGTGCCTCAACCCCGGCGAGCTGGTCGAGCTCCAGCACCTGGTCAAGCGCGTGCATGTTTCGCCCGCCCTCTTCGATTACATCCAGGCGATCACCGCCTACACGCGACGGTCGCCCGAGTACGTGACCGGATTGTCGCCGCGCGCCGCCCTCGCGCTCACCGCCTGCGCGCGCGCCTGGGCGCTGATCGAGGGCCGCGATCACGCCCTGCCGGAGGACGTGCAGGCGGTGCTCCCCGGCGTCGCCACCCACCGTCTGCACCCGGTGGTGAACGGGGTGCGGCGGACGAGCTCCGACATCGCCGTGGGGCTCCTCGAGGCGGTGCCCATCCCCTGAGCGGCAAGCGCTGGCCGCATGAATCCGCTCGACCTGTTTTCCCGCTCCCAGGCCTACCAGTTCTGGCGGCTCTTCTCGGGCCGCGGATCGCCCGAGCGCGGACCGGTGTTCCTCTCGCAGCGGCGGGTCTACATCCTGCCGACGGGACACGGCGTCCTCTTCGCGGCGGCCCTGCTGCTGATGCTGATCGGCTCGATCAACTACCAGCTCTCGCTCGGCTTCATCCTGACGTTCCTGCTCGCGGGCATGGGGATCGTCGCGATCCTCCACACGTATCGCAATCTCGCGCACCTCAGCGTGAGCGCCGGGCGCGTCGAGCCGGCGTTCGCCGGCGGCGCCGTTCGATTCCATCTCCATCTCGACAACGCGACCCGGTTCGACCGGGTGGCTGTCGATGCGCGCTGCGGCCCGTGCGGGGAGACGGTCGACGTGCCCGCGGGCGCCACCGCGAGCGCGACGCTCGTGCTGCCCGCCGGGCAGCGAGGGTGGCTGCGACTGCCGCGCGTGACCGTCGAGACCCGTTACCCGGTAGGGCTCTTCCGCGCGTGGAGTTACGTTCAACCGGATACTCGTGCGCTCGTCTATCCGCGCCCGGACGACTCGTCCTTGCCGCTACCGACCTTCGTTCCGGATCGCGGTGACGCCGCGCACGCCGGTGTCGGCAGCGATGACTTCGCGGGGCTGCGTCCCTACCAGCCCGGCGATTCGCCACGCCATATCGCCTGGAAGTCGGCGGCTCGCGGCGAACACCTGCTGACCAAGGTGTTCACCGGACGCGGCGCCGCCGAGCTGTGGCTCGATTTCAGCGCCCTGCCCGCCGCGCTCGGCGTCGAGGGACGGCTCTCGCGGCTGACGCGTCAGGTGCTGCTCGCGGAAGAGACGCGCGTGGTGTACGGGCTGCGCCTGCCCGGACGCGAGCTCGGCCCCGATCTCGGCGAGAGCCATTGCGACGCGTGCCTGAAAGCCCTCGCGCTGTTCGGGCTCCCCGAGCGATGAGCGCCGGCGTCGCGATCCCGTTTCCGGCGCTCGCAATCCTCCTCGGCGGGGTGGCGCTCGCGGCGGCGCCGCACGCGCCGCGCCTGCCGTGGTGGGTGACGGTCCTCGGCGCGGCGATGCTCGGATGGCGCGCCTGGGCGGGATGGAAGAACGAGCGCCTGCCGCGGCGCTGGCTCCTCGCCGCGCTGGTGCTGGTCGGCATGGCCGGCGTGTACCTCACCTTCCGCACCATCTTCGGACGCGACGCGGGCGTGACGCTGCTCGTGCTGTTCCTGTCGCTCAAGCTGATGGAGACCAGGGAACGCCGCGACGCGGTCGTGGTGACCTTCCTCTGCTACTTTCTCGCGCTCACCAATTTCTTCTACAGCGAGTCGATGCTCACTGCCGCGATGATGCTCGCGACGGTGCTCGCGCTCACCGCCGGGCTCGTCGGCGTCAACGGGCCGCGGCGGCCGGTCCGCGAGAGCGGCCGCGTCGCGGGAGTGCTGCTCGCGCAGGGCGTGCCCGTCATGGTGTGCCTGTTCTTCCTCTTTCCGCGCGTCCAGGGCCCGATGTGGGGCATGCCGACCGACGCGTTCGGGGGCACCACCGGCCTGTCGGACTCGATGACCCCGGGGAACATCAGCCTGCTGTCGCAGTCGGACGCCGTCGCGTTCCGCGCGAACTTCGCGGACGGCCCGCCCGAGCGCAAGCGTCTCTACTGGCGCGGTCCGGTGTTCTGGCAGTTCGACGGCCGCACCTGGCGGGCGGGAGAGGTCCGGGTAGCCGATTACTCGAGCTTCGAGCCGCTCGGCGGCCCGATCACCTACACCGTGACGCTCGAGCCGCACGAGCGGCAGTGGCTGTTCGCGCTCGAGATGCCGGGGCGGGTACCGGCCGGTGCGGGCGTGACCGGCGACTTCCAGCTCCACTCCCGCCGCCCGGTGATGACGCGGCAGCGCTACGAGATGAGCTCCTTTCTGGAGTACCGGGCGACCGGCGGCTCGACGCCGGCGGAGCTCGCCGCGGCACGGGTGCTCCCCGCCGGGCTCAATCCGCGCACGGTCGCGCTGGCTCAGAGCTGGCGCCGGGAGCTTGGCACCGATGAGCGCGTGCTGGCGCATGCCATCGACTGGTTCCGGCGCGCCGGGCTCGGGTACACGCTCGCGCCGCCGCTGCTCGGCCGGGACTCGGTCGACGAGTTCCTGTTCGGCACGAAGCAGGGCTTCTGCGAGCACTTCTCGTCCGCCTTCGCGGTGATGATGCGCGCTGCCGGAGTTCCGACGCGCATCGTTACCGGCTATCAGGGCGGCGAGATCAATCCCGTGGACGGTTACATGATCGTTCGCCAGTCGGACGCGCACGCCTGGGCCGAGGTCTGGATCGCGGCAGAGGGCTGGGTGCGCGTCGACCCGACGGCGGCGGCAATCCCGGTGCGCGTCGAGTCGGGACTCGCCGCGGCGGTCCCGCGCGGCGACCCGCTCCCGTTCCTCGTGCGGGCGGACCTGTCCTGGCTGCGCGCCTTGCGCTTCAACTGGGAGGCGCTGGCGAACTACTGGAACCAGTGGGTCGTCGGCTACAACGTCGAGCGCCAGCGCGAGCTGCTGCTGCGGCTGGGGATGCCGTCGCCGTCGTGGGAGAAGCTGGCGATGGCGATCTTCTGGCTGGTGGGGCTCGTCGTCGCCGTCTTCTCGCTCTGGATGCTGCGCCGCGCGCGCGAACAGGATCCGGTGGTGCGCGCGTGGCGGCGCTTCTGCCGCAAGCTCGCGCGCCGCGGCACCCGTCGCGGCGCGGCCGAGGGGCCGCGGGCGTTCGCCGAACGCGCTGCATCCGAGCAACCCCACGTCGCCCCCGACGTGACGGAGATCGGCGATCTTTACGTGCGCCTGCGCTACGGCGCTGCGCCCGACCCGCTGAGCCTCGCCCTCCTGCGCCAGCGCGTGCGCGAATTCAAAGTCTGATGGATCGCGCGCCTCGCGCAGCACCCGATCGGCGCGCTGCTACAAGCCCTCGCAAGTTCCGGCACCTCGCCGCCGCTACCGCCGAGGTCCTGAGCGTCGGCCTTAAGGCGCTCGTCGGCGCCGCGGCGGGTTTCGCCGCCGCGCTCGCCGCACCGTGCGCCGCGCAGAACTACGCCGACCGCGTCGAGGTCCGCGCGTTCGCCGCCGAGATGGTCGAGCGGCACGGGTTTCGCCCGGGCGAGCTCGAGCGCGTGCTGGCCGGGGCGCGCTATCTCGACTCGGTCGTGACGCTCATGACGCCCCTGAAGACCGGGGAACGCTCGTGGCAGACCTACCGCGCCAACTTCCTCAACCCGCGGCGCGTCGAGGCTGGCGCGGCGTTCTGGCGCCGCCACGCCGCGACGCTCGACCGGGCGGCGACCGTCTACGGCGTACCGCCCGAGATCGTGGTCGCGATCATCGGCGTCGAGACCGAGTACGGCCGCAACACCGGCAGCTTTCGCGTGCTCGACGCGCTCGCCACGCTCGCGTTCGACTACCCGCGGCGCGCCGAGTACTTCCGCTCAGAGCTCGAGCAGTTCCTGCTGCTCGCCCGCGAGTCGCGGGCCGACGCCGCGAGCTTCCGCGGCTCCTACGCCGGTGCGATCGGCATCCCGCAGTTCATGCCGGGCAGCATCCGGCGCTACGCGGTGGATTTCGACGGCAACGGCCGGATCGACCTTCGCGGGAGCCCGGCCGACGCGATCGGCAGCGTCGCCAACTTCCTCGCCCAGCACGGCTGGCTCGCCGGGGCGGCGATCGCCGCGCCGGCGGAGGTAACGGGCGACCGCTACCAGCTGCTTGCCGACGGCGGGGTGGACCCCGCGCGCACCGCGGCCGAGCTGCGCGAGGCGGACGTCGCTTTCGACGATTCGATCGGCGACGAGACGCCGAGCGTGCTGATCGAGCTCGAGTCGCCCGGCGGGCCAAGCGAGTTCCTGGTGGGACTGCAGAACTTCTACGTGCTCACGCGCTACAACCGCTCGAGCTTCTACGCGGCGGCGGTGCGGGAGCTTGCCGCGGAGGTGAAGGCCGCTTACGCTCCGCGCTGATCGCCGCACGGAGAGCTCCGATGGCCGAGCCGCTGAGGATCCGTATCGCCACGCGCGCCGACGTCCCGGTGCTGCTCGAACTGATCCGCGGGCTCGCCGAGTACGAGAAGCTCACCCACCTCGTCGCGGCGGACGAAGCGCTGCTCGAGCGGGAGCTCTTCGCGCCGGGAAGCCACGTCGAGGCGGTCCTCGGCTTCGCCGGCGACGCCGCGGTCGGGTTCGCCGTCTACTTCCACAACTTCTCGACGTTCCTCGGGCGCAAGGGGCTCTATCTCGAGGATCTCTTCGTGCGCCCGGATCAGCGCGGGCGCGGCTACGGCCGCGCGCTGCTGCTCCACGTCGCGCGCATCGCGCACGAACGCGGGTGCGGGCGCTTCGAGTGGATGGCGCTCGACTGGAACGAGCCGGCGATCCGCTTCTACAAGGCGCTCGGTGCGGCGGAGCTGCCGGAGTGGCGGCTGTTCCGCGTCACGGGCGAGGCGCTTGCGCGCCTCGCTGCTCTCGCGCCCGATCCCGTCCGGTAGACACTTTGCGTCCCTCGGAAGCCTCGGTCGGGCTCCGCGACGGTGCCGAGTGCATCCCAGCACGGCTCCCGCTCGTCGCTATCCTCCCAGCGTGTCCCACCTCTTCGAACCCGCCTCGAGCGGTCGGTCCAAGTGCCGCGGCTGCGCCCGGCCCATCCAGCGCGGCGAACTGCGTTTCGGCGAGCGTCTGCCCAACCCCTTTGGCGAAGGCGAGATGACGCTGTGGTTCCATCCCGCGTGCGCGGCCTACAAGCGACCGGAGCCGCTTCTTGAGGCCCTCGGTGAAACGCTCGAGAACGTTCCCGATCGAGAGCGACTGGAGCGCGCGGCGCGCAGCAGCCTGGCGCACCGGCGCCTCCCGCGGATCGACGGCGCCGACCGGGCGCCGAGCGGGCAGGCCAAGTGCCGCAGCTGCCGCCAGCCCATCGCGCGCGGGAGCTGGCGCATCCGGCTCGTGTTCAATGAAGAGGGCCGCTTCTCTCCCGGCGGGTTCGTGCACCTCGACTGCCGCAAGGCTTACTTCGAGACCGACGACGTCCTCGATCGGGTGCTCCACTTCAGTCCGGACTTGAGCGACGGCGAACGCGAGGAATTGCGGCGCGCATGCGACACCGGTCCGCCGAGCCCATCGCTGCCGCAGAGCTGACGCGCGCCGCCGCTACGCATCCGGCATCACCCGCATCACGAACTTGGGTTTCAGCGCCGGGTGATCCGGCCACCCCGACTTGCCGGGCTCCGGCACGTGCTCCTCCTCGTCGAGCAGCGCCTTTGTCAGCTGCTCCATCCGCGCCAGCTGTTCTTCGGTCAGGCCATGCGCTTCAGGCGGCCCGATGAAGCCGGCGCGCTTGAGGTCGTCGAGCGCGCGTGCGCTCGCAGCCGCGGGTTGTCCCGAGCGGAAGCCCGTCTCGAAGTCGTCGATGAAACGCGCCGCGAGCTGCATCGCGGCGAGGTAGCGCACCGCGCGGTGCCCGGACCAGCCGTCGGCGTCCGTAGCTTCGAACCGGGCGACGAGCTTCTGTCCCGCTTTCCGCCCGCGCTCCGCGAGCCGCTCGATCGCCGCCGAGTCGGTGTCGACGTTGAACGCGCCCTCCTGCTCGTCGAGGCACACGTGCGCGACGCGGTCGCGGCAGGTCGCGAGCCGCAGCTGCGCGCCGTCGACCCAGCCGATCGCGGTCGCGAACATCGCGCCGAGCAGTCGTTTGAGCTGCTCGGCAGGCGCCACCGGATCGAAGTGAGCCGGATCGCCGGGCCGCGCATCCCGGTCGATCCGCTTCCACCACTCGCGCAGCCACCCGTACGCAGGGCCGGTCGCGAACTCGTGGTCCATCCAGACGCGAAGCGGCCCGCCGTCCGCGCCGCGCGCATCCGGGTGCGTGTGGCGCAGGTTCACCGCGAACGTCGGCCAGCGTGGCATCGGCTTGTCGAAGAGATGGATCGGCAGGCTGGTGCACACCCCGCCGTCGGCGAACCAGCAGGGCTCGAGAGCAGCCTCGGGCGCCGGCGCCCCGGCCAGCCGTTGGAGCGGCAGCCGGGTCGCGTCACGCTTGTAGAGCCGCACCGCGCTGAACAGGATCGGTAGCGCGAAGCTCAGCCGCACGCCGACGATGATCGGCACGCTGGCCATGGGGGGAAACCGCAGATAGCGCCCTGATCGGCCGTCCGGCTCCGCTCCGGCTGCCGTCACCATCGCATCCACGACGGCGCGCGGGAACAGCCGGGCGAAATCCGCGGGATCGAACCAGTACTCCTCGTCCTGTTCCAGCGTCTCGTGCTCGTCGTCGTGCGTGACGCGCACCGGCCGCCCGAGCGAGAGATTGACCGACATCAGGCTGAGCCGGATGCCGCGCTCGCCGTCCCGGCGCGGCGCGTGCCACAGGTCGCCGAACGTGAGCGGCTCGTTCATCCGCTTTCCGGCCAGACGCTGATACAGTCCGTACAGCCAGCCGGTCATCCGGTCGGGCGGCGCGTCCGGCGCATCGCTCGGCTCCGATTTGGCGCTGCACAGGCCGAATCCGTTTGCCGGCAGCCGACCGGTCACGTCGCGCCAGAGCGCGAACCCGACCAGCGCAAGAACGAGCAATGCGGCGGTCGCGATCGCGAGGAGCGGGACGCCCAGCACAGTGGGCAGTGTCGCCGGTCCCGGAAGGCTCCACAGGATCCACGCGGCGATGGCTGCCGCGACCGCGATTCCGGTTGCGGTCCATTGCCAGTACCCGCCCAAGGCGGCACGGATCGCTTTCGACACGCCGCCCGTGCTCGCAGTGAACGGCGCGACGACCACGTCGTACAGGCGCGCGGTCTCCGGATCGGGGCCGAAGAGGTGCTTGAGGCGGCTCCAGCCGTTCGCCGTGCGCTCGGCTGCCCACTCGGGGATGTGTTCGATCCCCGCGAATCCCCACGCCTCCTCGTTCCCCGACCGCCGGCCGTACTCGGCCGCGGCGGCCACGCCGGCGGCGCCGGCCCCGGCGGAAGTCCCGCCGATCGACTGGAAGCGGTAGACCCGGGCCAGCTCGACGATCGCGCCCGAGTAGACGAAACCGCTCGCGGCGCCGCCCTTCAGCACGAGGTCGCACGGCGCGGAGGCGCGCTGGTACTCGTGGTTCTGCGCCCGGAGCTCCGCGGCGGACTGCGGCTTTGCCATCACACCCTCCCGTCGCGAGCCAATGACCCGGCTATAGCAGGACGTCCTTCGAGAATCCGTGGCGTTTGACCACGCGGCGGAGCTGCGTGAGCGCCTCGATCTGGATCTGGCGTACCCGCTCGCGCGTGACGCCAAGGCGCTCGGCGAGGCTTTCCAGCGTGCACGCGTCGTGACCGTTCAGGCCGAAGCGCTGCTCGATCACGGTGCGCTGCTTGTCGCTCAGCTGGCCGAGCCATTCGCGCACCAGGCCTTCGATCTCGCTCGTCGCGAGCTGGTGCTCCGGGCTCGCGCCGACGTCGTCGGCGATCGACTCGCCGATCGAGAGCATCGGGTCGATGTCGAGAGGAGCGTCGAGCGAGGCCAGGTGCTCGTTGTGCCCGAGCACGCGGCGCACCTCCTCGGGATCGCGGCCGAGGAGATGCGCGATGTCCTCCACGCGCGGCTCGCGCTCGGCCGAGGCCTCGAGATGCCGGCGTGCGCGCAGCACGATGTTGATCTCCTTGATCACGTGCACCGGCAGCCGGATCGTGCGCGACTGGTTCATGATCGCGCGCTCGATGTTCTGGCGGATCCACCACGTCGCGTAGGTCGAGAAGCGGAACCCGCGCTCGGGGTCGAACTTCTCGAGCGCGTGCATCAGGCCGAGATTGCCTTCCTCGACGAGGTCGAGCAGCGGGACGCCGCGGTTGAGATACTGCTTGGCGACGCTGACGACGAGCCGCAGGTTGTGCTCGATCATCTTCTGGCGCGCGGGGAAGTCGCCGTTCGCCGCCTGCCGGGCATAGTGCAGCTCCTCGTCCGCCGCGAAGAGACGGTTCAGCCCGATCTCGTGGAGATAGAGCTGCGTGACGTCGGACAGGAAGTCGCTCGCCTCGACGCTCGCGGGCGCCTCGGCCGGCTCCTCCCGCGCCGATGGCGGTTCGAGCTCCAGCAGGTCTTCGGGCGGGATCGAGTCGGGGTCGGAGGTGGTCATCGGCTCGGCAGGTACTGCAGGGGATCGACGGGCTTTCCGAGCCGGCGGATCTCGAAATGGAGCCTGGGAGTCTCCGATCCGCTCGACCCGACCTCGGCGATCTTCTGCCCTCTCGCAACGGTCTGGCCCTCTTTTACCAAGATCTGGCTGTTGTGGGCATAAGCCGAAAGATAGGTGCCGTTGTGCCGGATGATCACGAGCTTGCCGTACGCGGGAATTCCTTCGCCGCTATAGACGACCTTCCCGGCCGCCGACGCGTAGACCGGTTCGCCGGGCCGCCCCGCGATGTCGACGCCCTTGCTCGACGCCCCGTTGAATGTCGCGAGCAGCTTGCCGGCCGCCGGCCACGCCCAGTCGACGCGGTCCTCGGCGCCATCCGGCTCCGGCCTCGCCGGCGGGACCGGTTCGGGCTTCGCGGCCGGTAAGGGCTCCGGCTTGGCGGCAGCGACCGCGGCTGGCGGCGCGCCGGGTTTGGGTGCGACCGCCGCTCGCGCGGCGTCACCGCGCTGGACCGAGGCGAGGTTCTCGTCGGAGTACGGCAGCCGCACGCCCTTCGGCTCGGTCCTCAGACCAGGGGCCGGGGTCAGGGGGGGCGCTGCAGCCGACGGGCTCTCGGCGCCCAGCGGCCGTGCCGCGATCGGCGGCGCCGGCGTGACCGGGCTCACGACAATCCCGTCAGGACCCGGCGCTCGCACCGACTGCGGCGGGCGAACCCGCAGCACTTGGCCCACCTGCAACCGGGACGGGTCGGTGATCTGATTCAAGGTCGCCAGCTCGCGCCAGTCGACGCCGTTGTCGAGTGCAATGCTGTACAGGGTATCGCCGCGGCGCACTACATAGGTGTCGGGTGCGGCGGCCGGCGCGGGAACCGGGGCAGTCGCGGGTTCGGACGCCGGTTTCACCACGGGCGCTCGCGCCCGCTCGTCAACCGGCGCCGGCCGGCGGGCCGTACACGCCGTAAGCGCGAGCACGACCGCAGCCGCGAGCAGCGCGGCGCCGAGACGCGGCCAGAATCTCATCCTTTTCCGGCCCTTAGCGGCACAAACCGGGCTCCGTCGAGTCGGCTCTCCTTCACCCGGCCACCCGCGGCACGCTCGAACACGCGGAGTTCCTGCTCGTCGGTCCCGACCGGGATGACGAGCCGGCCGCCGCGGGCGAGCTGGTCGAGCAGCGGTTTCGGGACCTGGGGCGCCGCGGCGGCCACGACGATCGCGTCGAATGGCGCCACCTCGGGCAGTCCCCGGTAGCCGTCGCCGTGCAGGAGCCGAAGGTTCGCGATCCGCAGCGGCCGCAGGTTTGCCCGCGCCTTCTCGCTCAGCGCCGCGAGGCGCTCGATCGAGTACGCCTCGGCCGCGATGCGCGCGAGGAGCGCGGCCTGGTATCCGCACCCCGTGCCGACCTCGAGCGCACGCCCGAGAGCGCGGCCCCCACGCGCCGCCTCGAGCATGCGCGCGACGGTGTAGGGCCTCGAGATCGACTGCTCGAAGCCGATCGGGAGCGCGGCGTCCTCATACGCCCGGCTTGCGAGTGCTTCCTCGACGAACGCGTGCCGTGGCACCGCCGCCATCGCGGCGAGGACGATCTCGTCCGCGACGCCCTGTTCGCGCAGCCGCGCCACCATCCGGTCGCGGGTGCGCTGCGAGGTCATCCCGACACCGCGCGGCAGCGCCGCGGTCATGCCCGGTCATTCACGCGAGCCACTCCTTCACCATCGCGATCTGCTGCGGGTGTGTGAGGTCCATCTGCAGGGGTGTGATCGACACACGGCCCGACGCCACTGCATTGAAGTCGGTCCCGGGCCCGGCGTCCTGCGCTTCGCCGGCAGCGCCGATCCAGTACACGGTCTGACCGCGGGGGTTGGTCGTCTTTACGACGCCCTCGGCCTTGTGGCGCTTGCCGAGCCGCGTGACCTCCCGCCCCTGCAGCGCATCGAGCGGCAGATCGGGCACGTTCACGTTGAGCAGCACCGGCTGCGGCGTCGGTCGCCGCGCGAAGCGCTCGACCAGCTCGCGCACGACCTCCCCTGCCGTATCGTAGTGCTGCCCTTCCTTGCTCGTGAGCGACGCCGCGATCGATGGGATGCCGAGGAGATAGCCCTCGGTCGCCGCCGCGACCGTGCCGGAGTAGATCGTGTCATCGCCCATGTTCGCGCCGAGGTTGATCCCCGAGACGACGACATCGGGGAGCTCGTCGAGGAGGCCCGTCACCGCGAGATGCACGCAGTCGGTTGGAGTGCCGTCCACGAAGAGGAAACCGTTCGCCGAGCGACGCACCGAAAGCGGGCGGTCGAGGGTGAGCGAGTTGGAGGCGCCGCTGCGGTCGCGCTCGGGAGCGACCACCGTCACCGTGCCGAGACCCTCGAGCGCCGCCGCGAGGACTGCGAGCCCGGGCGCGAAATAGCCGTCGTCGTTCGAAAGCAGAATCCGCATGAATCGTCCCGGGCCATTATAAGCTTGCGCGTTAGCCGACCGGGCTGAAAACGGCCGAGCGCGGAGGGAATCGTTCGAGGATCGGGGCTTCCGCGGCGTGTCGTCCGACGATGATGACCAGCAGCGCGTCCACCGCGAAGAATGCGCTCACTGGCCGCGGGGCCGAGTAACACGTCCCTGGGACGGCATCAAGGCCGAGTCCCGCGCTCCGGGCGGCAGAGCCGTCACCCGAGGCACAATCCGTCCCTCGAATCACCGTCCGCCGAGCTCCAGATGACTTCCTTTCCCTGCGCCGACGTGCTCGCCGGCCGAGCACCCAAGGACATGCCAGTCACCGTCAAGGGCTGGGTGCGCACCCGGCGCGATTCGAAGGCGGGGATCTCGTTCGTCCACGTTTCCGACGGCTCCTCCTTCCATCCGGTTCAGGTCGTGGCGCCCAGCACGCTGCCGAACTACGCGGAGGAGGTTCAGCATCTCACCGCCGGTTGCGCGGTGGAGGCCACCGGCACTGTCGTGCCCTCGCCCGCCAAGGGGCAACCCTTCGAGCTGCAGGCGACCGCGATCAAGGTCCTCGGCTGGGTCGAGGACCCGGACTCCTACCCGATCCAGCCGAAGCCGCACACGCTCGAATTCCTGCGCGAGGTTGCGCATCTCAGGCCGCGAACCAACGTGATCGGCGCCGCGACGCGAGTGCGCCACACCATCGCGCAAGCCATCCACCGCTTCTTCCACGACCGCGGATTTCTCTGGGTCAACACGCCGATCATCACGTCGTCGGACGCCGAGGGCGCCGGCGCGCTCTTCCGGGTGTCGACGCTGGACCTCGCGAACCTGCCGCGGACACCCGAGGGCAATGTCGATTACGCCCAGGACTTCTTCGGGCGCGAGACCTTCCTCACCGTTTCGGGTCAGCTCAACGTCGAGAGCTATTGCCTCGCGCTGTCGAAGGTCTACACCTTCGGCCCGACCTTTCGGGCGGAGAACTCGAACACGAGCCGGCACCTCGCCGAGTTCTGGATGATCGAACCGGAGATCGCGTTCGCCGATCTGGCGGACGACGCGAGCCTCGCCGAAGCGCTCCTGAAGCACATCTTCCGGGCGGTGCTCGACGAGCGCCCGGACGACATGACGTTCTTCGAGGAGCGCATCGAGAAGGGCGTGATCGCGAAGCTGCAGGGAATCGTCGACTCCGAGTTCCTGCGGATCGACTACACCGAGGCGATAGCGATCCTCGAGCGGGCGAAGGAGAAGTTCGAGTTCCCCGTCAAGTGGGGCATCGACCTGCAGTCCGAGCACGAGCGCTACCTCACCGAGCGGCACGCGAGGAAGCCGGTGATCGTGATGAACTACCCCAAGGGCATCAAGGCCTTCTACATGCGGCTCAACGACGACGGCCGGACCGTCGCGGCGATGGATGTCCTCGCGCCTGGAATCGGCGAGATCATCGGCGGCAGCCAGCGCGAGGAGCGGCTCGACGTCCTCGATGCCCGCATGGCGGAAAGCGGTCTCGACAAGGAGCACTACGGCTGGTATCGCGATCTGCGCCGCTACGGGACCGTCGCTCACGCGGGGTTCGGCCTCGGCTTCGAGCGGACGGTCGCTTACGTCACCGGACTCTCTAACGTCCGCGACGCGATCCCGTTCCCGCGAACGCCGGGGAACGCGAAGTACTGATCATGTGCCGTGCTCCACGATCGACGAACCGCAAGCATCGGGTCAGGGTCTCCGCGAGATCGACCGCATCGGCGTTCGACCGGCGGCTTGTTCAGTCGATCCGCACGCCTCTCGACGCACCGACCTCTATCGGCGACACGGGCGCGGCGCTGTTGCCCCAGGACTGGCGAATGTAGGTCACGACCGCGGCGACCTCCTGGTCGCTCAGGTCGTAGGCGAAGGGCGGCATGCCGTACGGGCGGGGGTTCCCCTCCGTGCTCGGCGGAAAGCCGCCGACGAGCACCATGCGGATCGGGTTGTTGGGGTGTGACATGAGGATGGAGCGGTTCTTCGCGAGCGGCGGATAGACCCGCGGCACGCCCGTGCCGTCCGGCTGGTGACAGTCCGCGCAATGCTTCTCGTAGATCGCGGCGCCCTGCTTCACCATCGCCCCGATTTGCTGCTCCGTCGGCCGCACCTGAGTGGCCTCGTCCGGGGCGGCTCGCTCAGCCTGCGACTTGAGGTAGACCGACATCGCGGTCAGGTCGCCGATGGTGACATTCTGCAGGCTGTGAAACACCACGGCCGACATGGGCCCGAACACGGCGCCGCGCGCGGAGACGCCCGTCCGCAGCAGGTCGACGATGTCCTTCACCTCCCAGTCCCCGAGGCCGGTTTCGCGGCTCGAGGCGAGGGAAGGCGCATACCAGTTCTGCAGCGGGATCAGGCCGCCGCCGACGTCGTCGTCCCTGACCGCGCCGAGCATGTTGCGCTGGCCGTGGCAGGCGTTGCAATGGCCGAGCCCTTCGACGAGGTAGGCGCCGCGGTTCCACTCCGCGCTCTGGGCGGGGTTGGGCTTGAACTCGCCCGGCTTGAAATACAGCGTTCGCCAGCCGACGAGGAGCTGTCGCTGGTTGTACGGAAAGCGCATCTCGTGCGGCTTGTTCGGCTGGCGAACGGGCGGAAGCGCCATGAAGTACGCGTACATCGCGCTGACGTCCTCGCGCGTGACCCGCGTGTAGTTGTTGTAGGGGAACGCCGGGTAGAGGTACGAGCCGTCCTTGGAGAGGCCTTCGTGCAGCGCGCGCCGGAAATCCTCGGCGGTCCAGTTGCCGATCCCGGTCTCCTTGTCGGGGGTGATGTTCGGCGTGTAGAGGGTGCCGAACGGTGTTGCCATCGGCAGACCGCCGGCGTACTGCCTGCCGCCGCGGGCGGTATGGCAGGCGAGGCAGTCGCCGATGAGCGCGAGATATTCGCCGCGTCCGATCTCGGCGCCGTCGGTTTTCGCAGCCGGCGGCGGCGCGCTCGCCTCCTCGCGGCGCAGGACGAATGTCGCGGCAAGGACCACGGCCAGGACGAGGACACCAAGGATGAGCACGCGTTTCATTGTTCTCGCTCCTATCGGGCAGGTTGATCCAGAAGGGGCCACAGCCCTTTTTGAATCTCCAATCTCAGCGATGCAGCCTGCGGGCTCCGCGTTGGCGGAGTCTCGCGCACATGCGGGTCAAGCGGTGCGCCGCGCTTTGCATCACGCTTGGTCACGGGACGCCGCCGCACTTCAGCGGCAGGGTGAGCGATCCGGCCGGCGCGGGCGGCGTGTCCGCCGAACCGCGCTGCGCCGCGATCCACGCGGTGACGGCCTGGATGTCTTCCGGGGTGAGCCGCGTGGCGACGTGCGCCATGCAGTCCGGCTCCTGGGCCTTGCGCACGCCGGCCTTCCAGGCGCCCATCTGCGCCGCGATGTAGTCGCGATTCAGACCCACGAGGCCGGGAATCGCGGGCTGCAGGCCGGTGAGCGCCTTGCCATGGCACTCGCTACAGGCCGGGATCTCCCGCGCCGGATCGCCGGCGGTGGCCAGCTTCTCGCCCCGCGCGAGCAACTCCTGCGGCGCACCCGTCGCCGGCGGGGGGAACGGCGGGTGGAGACCGGCGTAGTACTCCGCGATCTCGCGCAGGTAGGACTCGCCCAGGTAGGCCACCATGTACGTCATGATCGGGACGTCGCGGCGCCGCTCGCGGAAATTCAACAACTGGTTGTAGAGATAGACCGCGGGCTTCCCCGCGAGACGCGGGTAGTACTCGTTCTTCTGAACACCTTCGCCCTGCTTCCCGTGGCAGATTGCGCAGGCGACCATGCGCTGCTCGATCGTGTCAGGGACTTTCTTTGCGGGTTGCTGCGCGTCTGCCGTCCCCAGACCGGCGGCGACGCTCGCAAGCACCGCGATCGCGATCGTCGCGACCTTGCGGCCGCGCGGCATCCCTGTCGTCGGAACGATCTCGACCGCCTTGCGCAGAAGCCGATCCGGCATGTTCCGACTCCTCCTTCCGCGATTGCCCGTCGCCTGTTCGGTTATCGCGCCGATCGCGTCGCCGACGGGGATGGCCCGGAATGATAGGAGAAACGAGCAGGCTGCGTCGATGAATCTCCCAAACGATGCGGCACGCGGGCTTGGTCTCCACGACCGCAGATGCGTGGCCGCCTTCACGATCTCCCGTGCAGCTTCGGGACGATCTCCGTCGGCGATGAAGCAGGGAACGTAAAGCTCAGTCCAGCTCAGTCCAGGCTCGCGCCGGTCTTGCGCACGATCGGTCCCAGCCGTTCGATGTCGCCCGCGAGGAGCTTCGCGAGCTCCTCGGAGGAGCTCGACGCCGGTTCCGCGCCGAGCGCGCTGATCCGCTCCTTGATCTTCGGCATCGCGAGCACCTTCAGGGCTTCGGCGTTGAGGCGCGCCACGATCGCGGGGGGCGTACCGGCGGGGGCGAACAGGCCATGCCAGCCCGACGCCACCTCCATCCCCTTGATGCCGTGCGCCGACAGTATCTTCAGCTCGGGCAGTGCCGCCAGCCGGTTAGGGCCAACCACCGCGAGCGCCTTCAGCTTCCCGGACTTGACGTGCGACACGGTGGTCGCGGAGTCGAACATGAAGTCGATCTGTCCGGCGAGGAGATCGTTGACCGCCGGGGCGAGCCCCTTGTACGGGACGTGGTTGGTGTCGATGCCGGCGCCGGCGTTGAAGAGCTCGCCCGCGATGTGGAGCAGACTGCCGTTCCCGGCGGAGCCGTAGTTCAGCTTGCCGGGCTGCGCCTTCGCGAGCGCGACGAACGCCTCGACCGTGTCCACCTTCAGCTTAGGGTGCACGACGAGGATCAGGTTCGTCCGTGCCGTGAGGGTGATCGGCACGAAGCTCTTCACCGGGTCGAACGGCAGCTGCTTGTACAGGTGCGGGTTCAGGTTGAGCGTGCTCCCGCCGGTCGCGAGCAGCGTATAGCCGTCCGGCGCCGCCCGCGCGACCGCGGTCGCCGCGAGGTTGCCGTTGGCGCCGGGGCGGTTCTCGACGATCACCGGCTGGCCAAGGCTCTTCGCCAGCTCTTCGGCCAGCGAGCGCGCGATCGTGTCGATCGAACCGCCCGCGGAGACCGACACGATGACGGTGATCGGCTTCGACGGATAGGCCGCCTGCGCCAGCGCTTCCGGGGCCGCGACGAGCGCCGCGGCCGCCGCGCAGGCGGCGAGCACGCCCCGGGAACGGCGTGTCATGGCTCAGTCGACCTTGATGCCCAGCGCTTTGATCTGCTTCGCCCAGTGCTCGCGCTCGGTGCTCGCGCGCTTCTGCAGCTCCTCCGGCGTGCCCGCGATGATCTCCACGCCGAGCGGCGCGAGCTTTGCGGCCACGTCGGGATGCCGGGCCGCCTTGACGATCTCTTCGTTCAGCTTCGCGACGATTTCCTTGGGCGTCCCGGCCGGGAGCAGGATCGCGTGCCAGTTGTTGAATGCATAGCCCGGGACGCCGGCCTCGGCGACGGTCGGCAGATCGGGGAACATCTTAGAACGCTGACTGTCGGTCACTGCCAGCACGCGAAGCTTCCCCTCCTTCACGTAGGGCAGAACGGTCGCGAGCGGCTCGATCGCGACCTGGACGCGTCCCAAGATGAGATCCTGCACGTTCTGCGTGCTGCCCTTGTAGGGGACCTCGACCATCTTGCCTCCGGCAGCGGCCGAGAACGCCTCGGTCGCCACCTTGGCCACGATGTTGGCCTGGCCGTAGAACAGCTTGCCGGGGTTCGCGCGGATGTAGTCCGCAAGTTCCTTCGCGCTCTTCGCCTCGACCGAAGGATGGACCACCAGCGCGAGCGGGTTGTTGACGAGGGCCGTCACCGGCGCGAAGTCCTTGGCCGGGTCGTACGGCAGCTTCGAGTAGAGCGAGGGGTTCATCGTGAGCGCCGAGCCGATCGCGTAACCCGCGGTGTAGCCGTCCGCCGGGGCGGTCGCGACGGCCTGCATCGCGATGATCGTGTCCGCGCCGGGGCGGTTCTCGACGACGACCGGCTGCTTGGTGTTCTCGCTCAGCTTCTGGCCGACCACGCGCGCGACCAGGTCGGCGGAGCCGCCGGGCGGGAACGGGACGATGATCCTGATCAGCTTGGCGGGATAGGCCTGCTGCGCGACGGCGGCGGCGCAGGCGAGCGTGAGTGCCGCCGCGATCGCGGCGAGCCGGGCGGTCGATCGTTTTGGTGTCATTCGACGTCTCCTGATGAAAACGCAGTACTGATCACAAACGTTGCAACTGGACTGCCGGATCCGCGAGGCTTTCGGCGCGGACGGCTTTCCGGGTCTGAACGAGCTTCTTCGCGGCGCGGAGGTCGCGCGGGGCGTTGACGGCGACGATCGCGGCGATCCGATCGCCTTCGAGATAGAACTGGGAGAAGCTCGCGCCCGCCGGGTCGCCGCGAACGACCGGCTCCGGCCAGCGGGCGGGCAGCCCGAGGAGCTGCAGGTTGACGTCGTACTGGTCGGACCAGAACCATGGGAGCTCGTCGTAGCGCACGTCCTGGCCGAGCGCCGCTTTCGCCGCGACGATCGCCTGGTTCTGGGCGTTCGCCCACGACTCGAGGCGTACGCGCCGGCCGAGGCAGGGAAGCGGCGTGTTGGCGCAGTCGCCCGCAGCGAAGATGTCTGGATCGGAGGTGCGGCACTGCTCGTCGACGACGATGCCGTTGTCGACCGCGAGGGCCGCGTCCCGCGCGAGCGCGACGTCCGGCTCGAGCCCGATGCCGGCCACCACCGCGTCGGCTTCAAGCGTGCTGCCATCGGCGAGGCGGACCGCGAGCGCGCCGCGCTCCTCGATCGCCTGCACGCCGACACCGAGCCGGATCTCGACGCCTTCCCGCTCGTGGCGTGCGCGCAGAAATGCCGAGATCGCCGGCGGGACGGTTCGCGCGCAGAGACGGTCCAGCGCCTCCACGACCACGACGGCAGTGCCGAGCTTCCGCGCGGTCGCCGCCACTTCGAGCCCGATCCAGCCGCCGCCGATCACCACGAGCCTCCTGCCGGCGCCGAGCGTCGCGCGGATCGCCAGCGAGTCCTCGATCGTGCGCAGGTAGAACACTTGCGGCAGGTCGCCGCCGGGCACCGGCAACCGCCGCGCGGTGCCCCCGGTGGTGAGGATCAGCTTGTCGTACGGGACGCTGTCGCCGCCCGCGAGCTCGACGCGCTTCGCGGACCGGTCGATCCGGCTCGCGCGCACGCCGGCGCGGAAGTCGAGATCGAGCGCCGCGTGCTCCCCCGGCTTGAAGAGGTGCGTCGTCTCCGGTGCGGCCTCGCCCGAGAGGACCGCCTTCGACAGCGGCGGACGCTCGTGGGACGGGTGCTGCTCGGCGCCGACCAGCACGATGCGGCCGGCGTAGCCCTCGGCGCGCAGCGTCTTCGCCGCCCAGCCGCCGGCTTGCCCGGCGCCGATGATGACGATCGTCCCGGTGCCCATTTACGGGGCTGCCTTGGCCCGGCGGCTCTTGCCGTCGATCCCGCCGACGACCGCCCACTCGGCGAACGCCTCGGACGACTGCTGGAACTCGCGCGGCTCCCATGCGCCGTCGATCTGGTCCTCGTCGGTGTAGTACTCCGCGAGGGCGCCGGCGGGGCTCTTCACGTACCAGAAGTACGCCGAGGAAATCGGGTGCCGGCCCGGGCCCAGCTCAGTCTCCCAGCCGCAGCGGCTGATGTGCAGGCCTCCGCCGAATACCTCGTGAATGTCGCGCACCGCGAACGCGACGTGGTTGAGCCCGCGCTTCGCGACCGGCGGCTGCAGCAGGAAGAGGTCGTGGTGTCCGCCCTCGGGCGCGCAGCGCAGGAACAGGCCGCGCTCCGGGTAACGATCGGACACGCAGAAGCCGAGCTTGTCGACGTAGAAGCGCTCGGCCTCCGCCAGCCGATCGGTGAAGAACACGACGTGGCCGACCTCGATCGGCTCGGCCCGCTCGTACACGGTACTGCGCCGGTTGACGCCGCGTCCAGGTTGTCCCCACGCGTTGATCGGCACGCCCTTCACGTCGATCTTGCGCTTGCGCGTGACGCGGAACGCGAGCGCGAGGCCGTTCGGGTCGGTCGTGTGCAGCGTCCCTTCGCTCGGCCCCCACTCCGCGCCGGCGCCGAGCGAACTCCGCAATCCGTCGAGATCAGCGCTGCCGTCGACGCCCCAGATCACTTCGCGCAGCGTCGAGCCGGGCTCGATCGCTGCGGGAAGCCGCGGATCGTCCGCGCGGCGGACGAGAACCTCGCATCCGTTCATGGTCTCGAAGTTGAGGGCACCATCGTCTTCGCGAACCAGCTTGAGCCCCCAGTCGAGGAAGAACTGGCGGCACTTTGCGACGTCCTCGACGCCGTAGGTGATGCGATCGATACCGAGAATGCTCATTGAGGACCTCTTAGCCGATCAGGGATGATCCCGTAGCGTTGCCGCTCATGTCCGTGCTCCGAGCCAGGGGGTTAGTCGGCCCACGCCAGCGGCTGCTCGTTCAGCCCCCAGAACAGGCTCTTCTGGTGCTTGTACTGGAGGATGCCGAGCCGGCCCTTCTCGATCCCGACCCCGCTGTCCTTGACGCCGCTGAAGGGCGTGGAGATCGAGAATTGCTTGTAGGTGTTGATCCAGACGGTGCCTGTCTCGAGCGCCCGCGCGGTGCGCCACGCCCGCTTGTAGTCGCGGGTCCAGATACCGGCGGCGAGCCCGAAGACGCTGTCGTTCGCTTGCTCGAGGAGGTCGGACTCGTCGCGGAAGGAGAGCGCGACCAGCACCGGCCCGAAGATCTCCTCCTGGCAGATTCGCGCGCTGTTCGCGAGGCCGGTGAGGATGGTGGGCTGATAGAACCAGCCGCGGTCGAAGAGACCGCCCTTCGGTCGCTCGCCGCCGGCAAGGAGTTTGCCGCCTTCCTCGAGGCCGAGCCGGACATAGCGCTCGATCGACTCCCGATGCTTCGCAGTGATGAGCGGTCCCATCTGTGTGCGCACATCCTCCGGGTCGCCGACGCGGAGCGTCTTCGCCTTCGCCGCCAGCCGCTCGAGGAACTGCGCGCGGATCGACTCCTGGACGAAGAGGCGCGAGCCGGCGATGCACGCTTCCCCGGACGAGCTGAAGATCCCGTACAGCACACCGTTCACCGCGTGGTCGAGATCGGCATCGTCAAAGACGATTGTCGGCGACTTGCCGCCGAGCTCGAGCGTGACCGGCATCAGCTTCTCTGCAGCGAGCTTCGCGAGATGGCGGCCGGTCGTCGTGCCGCCGGTGAACGACACCTTCTTCACCAGCGGGTGCTTCACGATCGCATCGCCGATGACCGAGCCCTTGCCGGGCACGACGCTCACTACGCCCTTCGGCACCCCCGCCTCCTCGCAGATGCGACCGAGCTCGAGCGCGGCGAGCGGCGTCACCTCGGCGGGCTTCACGACGACTCCGTTTCCGGCGGCGAGCGCCGGCGCGAGCTTCTGCGCTTCGCTCGCGATCGGCGAGTTCCACGGCGTGATCGCGGCGATGACGCCCATCGGTTCGTGCACGCTCATCGTGAGGTAGTCGCCGCGCGACGGGGTGATCGTCTCCTCCAACGTCTCGCATGCCGCAGCGAAAAACTGGAACGTGCCGGCAGCGCTCGCGACGAGGGCGCGCGTTTCGTTGATCGGCTTGCCGTTGTCGCGCCGCTGCAAATGCGCGAGCTCTTCTGCCCGGTCGCGGATCAGCGCGCTGATCCGGTACAGCACGCCCGCGCGCTCGTGCGGCTTGAGGTTCGCCCAGTCGGGCCGGCGCCGCGCGGCGTCGGCCGCCTCGATCGCCTCCTCGACGTCCGCGACGTTCGCCGCGGCGAGCTCGGCGTTGACGGTGTCGTCGGCCGGATACCGCGAGGCGTATACCTCGCCGCGACCGCGGCGCCATTCGCCGCCGACCAGAATCGGTTTCAACATGGACAGGTTCCTTGTGAGCCTTTAGAAGCGGATCGGCGCCGCGAAGTCGCGCAGCGCCCGCACCGCGCTGAAAGCGGTAAGCGACGAAGTCTTCGGGTTGTCGGGCAGCGGATTGCCCGACAGCGTGATCTCCATCGCTCCGAACGCGCCGCGCGCGGTCACGTGATGGACGTTCCTCGCGACAGCCGGATCGGCGATCAGCCTGACCCGGGTCCGATCGAGGCCGAGACCCGCGAGCGAGACGGTCGCGGCGACATTCGCGTTCTTGGGATAGAGGCGCGCCGCCTCGCCTGCATTGCCGTCGAAGATCACCGCGGCACTGCTGAGCGTATTCAGGTCGACCGCCTTTTCCGCCGGCGTGCCGAGCCACCCGAGCGGCGGCTTGCGGCCGGTGTAGACCACCTCGTCCAAGCCGCCAAGCCGTGCCGAAGCGATCGCGTCGATCCCGCCGATCGCACCCGCGATCAGGGTGACCTGAGCGCCGCCTTCGCGCGCCGCCGCCTCGAGCTTCTCGGCCACTTCCGGCTCGGCCAGGGCACCGACCGAAGCGACGGCGACGTCGATGCCGTGCCGCAACAGGGGAACCACGTATTGAAGGACGGCGCCGTGCCCGGCGCATTCGATCGCGCAGTCCGGGGCGTCCTCCATTTCCGCCAGGTCGCCGATCACGCTCGCGGCGCTGCCCAGCGAGAGCCGTAGCGCCTCTTTGCGCGATTGCCGCTCGAGCACGTGGGTGATCCGGATCGCCGGTTGGCCGGCCATCTTCGCCAACACGAGCTTGCCGATCGCGCCGTAGCCGATGAGAAGTGCGCGTTTCATCGTGGGTCTCCTGGTCCGCGAGTTGCTCAGGCGGCGCCCTTCCGCACCGGCGGACCGGAGAATTGCTGCGCAAACGGCCCGATCGCCGTCATGTCGATCTCGATCACCACCGGCCCGGTGCGGGCGAGCGCGTCGCGGAGGGTCGCACCCACCTGCCCGAAGTCGCGGACGCGGTGGAACGGCAGCGCGATCGACTGCGCGAGCTGCTCGAAGTCCGGGGTGTGCAGATCGGCGTAGTACCTGCGCCCGCCGTAGTGCGCGTCCTGGATGTTGCGGATCACGCCGTACCCGCGATCGTTCATGAGCAGCACGAGGACGTTCGCCTTCTCCTGCACCAGCGTTGCGAGCTCGCCGATGTTCACCTGCAGCCCGCCGTCACCGACGAGGCACAGCGTCTTGCGGTCACCGGCCGCGAGCGCTGCACCAATGGCCATTTGAACGCCCTGACCGATCCCGCCGCCGAGAGCGTGTACGCCGTCGCGCGGGCCGGCGATGCGCAGGCTGCGGTTGCCCCAGGTGCTGTTCGAGACCGTCACGTCGCGCACCCAGACGAAATCGCGGCCGGCCGCGCGCTGCAGCTCGGCGACGAGCCGCTCGTACGGGCCGAGGCCGTCGCGCACGAGCGTCTCGGCCGCATCGCGCGTGGCTGCAAGATCACGAGCGAACGCCGGGTCGGGCTTCATCCGGCCGGCTAGCCGGTCGGCGAGCGCGTTCAGCGCCGCGGCACTGTCGCCCGCGACGAAGAAGTCGTCGGTGTAGCAGCGCCCCTGACTCTGCGGATCCGCGTCGATCCGGTACAGCGGCCGCGGGAGCTTGAGCTTGTACTTGAGCGTCTCGTTGCCGCGCAGGCGCGACCCGACGACGAGCATCGCGTCGCAGGTGCCATAGAACTTCTCGACGGATTCGTAGAGGTTGAACGCCCCCAGCGACATCGGGTGGTCCTCGGGGACGATTCCGCGACCCTGCACGCTCGTCACGACGCCGAAGCCGAGGTCGACAAGTCGCTTGACCGCATCGCCGGCATGCCGCGCGCCGCCGCCGAGCCAGAGGAGCGGGCGCTTGGCCCGTGCGAGGCGCCCCGCGAGCGCATCGAGCTCGCTCGCGCTCGGCTTCTGCACCGCGACTTCAGCCGGCGCGAGCGAGGCCGGAGCCTCGATCTCGGTCGCCTGGATGTCGATCGGGATCTCAACGCTGACCGGACCGCGGGGTGCGGTGAGGGCGACGCGGATCGCCTCGCGCAGCGTGCCCAGTGCCGTCTCCGCGCTCCGCACCCGGAACGCGGCTTTCGACACCGCGCGCAGCATGTCGAGCTGCTCGGGCGCTTCGTGGATGTAGGCGAGCTCGCGGTCGAGATAGGGCACCTCGATCTGGCCGGTCAGGTGCAGGACGGGCGTGCCGGCAGTGAGCGCTTCGACCATCGCGCCGCAGGCATTGCCGGCGGCGGTGCCGGTGCTGGTGACCGCAACGCCGAGGCCACCGGAGACGCGGGCGTAGGCGTCGGCCATGTTGACGGCGCCGGGCTCGCTGCGCGCCGGCACGAACCGGATCGGCGCCGCGCGGCCGGTCGCGGCGGCCTCGGCCGCGCGACGGCCGAAGGCGTCGAGGATCGGCATGTTGTGGATCGAGATCACGCCGAAGGCGGCGCGCACGCCGCTACTCTCGAGGAACGCGGCGACGAGCTCGCCGACGGTAAAGCGTGGTTTGAGGTCAGGCATGGCGGGAATGTCCCCCAGAAACGTCGATGAAGGTGCCGGTGGTGTACGAGGCGAGCGGCGACGCGAGAAAAACCATCGCGTGCGCCGCCTCCTCGGGACGCCCGAGGCGGCCGAGCGGAATGTCCTTGCGTCGCGCGAGGGCGGCGGTCCACGCCTCCCAGGTCTCGCCCGGCGCGGCCTGCGTCTCGAAGCGGCGGCGCCACTGGCCGGACTCCACGAGGCCGATGAGGATGCCGTTCACCCGCACGCCGCGCGGCGCGAGCTCGGTCGCAAGCGAGCGGACGAGATTGAGGACGCCGGCGCGCGCCGCAGAGGTCGCGACCATGTGCGGTTCGGGCTGCCGCGCGAGGAGCGAGTTCACGCACACGATCGCGCCCGCATTCGAGCGCTCGAGCTGCGGCAGGAACGCGCGCGTCGGGCGGATGACGCTGAAGAACTTCAGCTCGAGCTCCTCGCGCCAGGCGTCGTCGGTCGTGTCGGCGAAGGTCGAGACGCGCCCCTGCCCGGCGTTGTTGATCAGGATGTCGGCCGCGCCAAACCGGCTCGCCACGGTGTCCGCAAACTCCTCGATCTCGCCGGCGTCGAGCACGTCGCAGCGATGCCCGAGCAGGTGGTCAGCGCCGGCCTCTGGCGCGAGCGCGGAGAGCGCCGCATCGAGTCGTCCCGCGTCGCGGCCGCAGATCGCGACCCGCGCGCCCGCGTGCAGGAGGATGCGCGCGGTCGCGAGACCGATGCCCGACGACCCGCCGGTCACGACTGCGACCCGGTCCTCCAGCCCGAAGGAGAGCGCGGCGGCCATTTCCGCGCGCGCTACGCCGCCGACCTCGCCGCCGCCGGCGGCGAGCTGGCCTGCTCGAGCGCCTCGACCTGGCCTTCGGCCTTCTTCTGGAGGATGCGCCGCAGCCGCTGGAGCCCGGTGTCGTGCTGATAGAGGAACTCGCGCGAGCGCGCGTTCGGCGCCATGTTCTCGAGGACGAAGCGATCCTGCTCGAGCACCGCCCAGTGCAGGCCTTCGAGCTTGGTGCGGAACATGAACTGCCACACGTCGCGGACCCAGCCCGAGCACTTGCGGGTCCGCCAGAAGAAGACGAGGCAATGCCCCTCGTCGACCGGCGTCACGAACCCGCAGATCCCGAAGTTGCCTCCGGGACCGGCACTCGGGCGGTAGGGGATCGCGAGGCGGAGCCACATCGCGCCGGTGTCGCCGAACTCGGTCCAGTCGAAGTTGACATCGCGCTGGTTGGTCTTCTCGAAGACGAGCCCGGTCGGGGTCTTGCGCAGCTGCATGTTCGCGGTCTTGTCGCCCGAAGCCATCGAATGCGACAGCGCGTGCAGGTAGGCGCCGTGCATCGGGTCCATGACGTTGTCGATCGCGTAGCGGTGGTTGCACTTCCACTTGGCGAAGCACAGGATCGCCCCGTAGTCGTCGCTCGCGAGCTCCTCGGGGAGCTCGAGCGGGCACGGCTCGGGGTGCAGCGCGTCGCCGAAGTAGACGAAGATGCCGCCGCGGATCTCCTTCACCGGATAGCTCTTGACCGCGCGTTTGCCCTCGAGCGGACAAGGGTGGACGGCCGGAACGCTCCGCACCGTCCCGGTGCCGTCCACTTCGACGCCGTGGTACCAGCACGCCAGCCGGTTGCCGAGATTCCAGCCGAGCGACAGGCGCGCGCCGCGGTGGGGACAGCGGTCCTCGATCGCCTGCACCGCGCCGTTCTCGTCCCGCCAGAGGACGAGATTCTCCGAGAGGCGCGTGATGCCGACCGGCGCGCCGGCGACCGCCCAACTCGGCAGCACCGGATACCACTGGTTCATCAGCCCGCGATTCACGAGCCGCTCGACTGCTTGGGGATCAGCCATGATGCCTCCGCGATCTCAACCGAACGCGAGCTTGCCCAGCTCGCGGAAAGAGTCCTGGAAGTTGCCCTCGGTCCACGCCTCGCCCGCCGGCGTGCGCACGCCCTCGCGATTGAGCGCGGCGACGATGCCGGCGAGGTCGTAGATCCGCTGTCCGAAGATCTGCTCGAGGGTGTCGGCGAGCGTCTGCTCGTACTCGGTCGGTACCGCCGGCCGCGTCTGCCACTGGATCAGGTCGCGCTCTGCCGTCGCATAGATGTGTCCGGCACCCGCACCCTGGTCCCGGCGCGGGTTCCGGTACGCCTCTAGGTAAGGGTTCAAGTCCTGGATCACCTCCGCGGTGTTCGCCGCGGGCAGGTGAATCCTCATCTCGCCTCGCTCTGCCATGCTGCCTCCTTGTGCTTGGACTGGGATCGCACGGCCGCGTCGGCCGGGCGATGGTTGAGTTGGCGGGAAAGCTCCGCCGCCGCGCCGAGCACCTGCGCCACGAGCCGCTCGCGGAGCTCCCGCGGTTCGAGCGTCGGGCGCTGCGCAGTAACGCTGATCGCGGCGACGATCTTGCCGTCCCGGTCGCGCACCGGTGCCGCCACCGCGGAGATGCCCTGCTCGAAGAACGATTCGCTGACCGCGTGGCCGCGCGCGCGATCCTCGCGCAACAGGCGCTTGAGCTCGGCGAGCGTGCGCGGCGAGTTCGGCGAGACCCTGGGTAGGGCCGATTTCGGATAGAGCGCGCGCAGCGTCTCGTCGCCCTCGTCCATGAGCAGCACGCGGCCGAGGATGGTCGCATGCGCAGGGAACCTCGTCCCGACGGTGACGCTGCTCGCGAAGGTGGACGGCGGCGATGCCTTCAACACCACGACCACCTCGCGACCGTCGCGGATCACGAGTTGCGCCGACAGGCCGGTGGCGTCGCGCAGGCGCTCGATCACCGGTCGGGCGAACTCGGTCACGTCGAGCGACGCGATGTACTCGAAGCCGAGGCGGAGCACGGCCGGGCCGACGCGGTACCGGTCGCCTTCCCGCTCGAGGAAGCCGAGGCACTCGAGCGTCTGCACGAGGCGGAACGCGGTCGAGCGCGGGATGCCGAGAGCGCGTGCCATCTCCGCCGCCGTCAGGAACTTCCGGTTGCGGTCGAAGAGCTGCAGCGTTCGCAGGCCGCGCTCCAGACCCGGGACGGTATATCGCGACGCCGGTTCGTTCATGCCGTCGCTCCGTGAGTGCAGCTCGCCGCGAACTCGGCGATCAGCGCATTCACCGTCGCGGGGGCGTCGAGAAAGGAAAGATGCGCCGGACCTTCCAGCAGGCGGTAGGTCGCGCGCGGGAACGCGCGCGCGATGCGCTCGCATCCTGCCGGCGGCGTGATCGTGTCGGCGGAAGCGGCGACGACGAGCACCGGACCCGGATAGCGCGCCGCGTCCTCGACGAGCCGCGCGTTCCCGAGCATGCGGGCAGCCTGGGTATAGCCGTCGGGGCGGATCTTCGCGGTGCTCCAGGCGGCGAGCGCCCGTGACTCGGCCGCAGCCGCCGCCGACAGCATCCCGGGAGAGAGCTCCTGCGCCATGCCCTCGGGGCCGAGGCGGGCGAGCCGCTCGAGGCGCGTAGCGAGTCTCTCTTCCCGCTGCTTCGGATCGGCGAGGCCGTAGCCGCCGGCCGGGTTCAGCAGCAGCAGGCCGGCGACACGCTCCGGACGGGCCGCAGCGAACGCGCCCGCGATCAGCGCCCCGAGCGAGCTACCGACCAGCACCGCGCGGGCGATCTCGAGCGAATCGAGAAGGGCCGCGAGCGCGCCGGCATAGTCGGCCGCTGTGGGCGACTCCGCCGCGAGTCGATCGGACTCACCGTAGCCGGGTGCGTCCCACGCGATCATGCGGAAGCGGGCACTGAGTGCCTCCAGCTGCCGCACCCACGACCCGGACTGGTTGCCGATACCGTGCAAGAGGACGAGCGCCGGTCCCGCACCCGCTTCGCGGAAGGAGACGGTCCCGCGCCCGGCCGCGCGCTTTGCGAGCGGATACCGGGCGACGAGCGCTGCGGCGGAGGCGAGGTCGAGGATTGTCATTCCCCTTCGCTCATGGCTTTCGTTTCAGACTGCGTCAACGAACGCTTGATCTTCGCGAGCGGCGAATCAGGCGGATAGGTCGGCGTGATCGGCTGCGGTGCGCCCAGCATCACGCACATCAGCGCGTCTTCCTCGCCGATGTTGTGCTCCTCGCGGTAGACCCCGGGCGGGACCGAGATCAGGTCGCGCTCGCCGAGCGTAGCTTCCCAGCGCTCGCCGTCCTTCTCGAGGATGACCTTCATCCTGCCGCGCATCACGAAGAAGATCTCTTCCACGTCGGTGTGGATGTGCATCGGGCCGATGTGGCCGGCCGGGATCAGCATGGTCGAGAACGTGAAGTGCCCGGCGGGGACCACGTTCACGTCGGCGGCGACGCCGGTGCCGCCGGTGCCGACGTAGCGCATCTGGGCCCGGCGGTACTTCGGGTCGTAGTCGGCCTGGAACTTGAGCGCGTCCCAGTCGTACTTCCGGGTCGAGTGCCGCGCCACTCGCGAATCCATCCACTGCGCGAAGCTCGCGTCCCCGGGGCGGTCCCACGAGCGGTTGATCTTGGGGTCCTTGACAGCCTGGTCAGCCATGAGTGGTCTCCTGCGAGGAAAGGTCGTTCAATGCATCACGAACCCGCCGTTCACGGCGAGGAGCTGGCCGGTCACGAAGCCGGCCGCATCGGAAAGGAGGTAGTTCACCGCGCCGCAAACGTCCTCGGGCAGCTGCGCGCGGTTGATCGCCCGACCTTCCAGATAGAGGCGGTGGCGCTCCGCCGGCACGTACTCGGTGGCCTCGACCAGGGTCAGCCCCGGCGCGACCGCGTTGACGGTGATGCCGTCGGGACCGAGCTCGCGCGCCATCGACTTCGTCATCGCGATCACCGCGCCCTTGCTCGCGACATAGGCGAGGAGCCGCGGCGCGCCCCAGAGCGCGGTGTCGGAGGCCACGTTGATCACGCGTCCGGCACTCGCGGCGCGCAGGTGAGGCCGGGCGGCTCGGGTCGCGAGCCAGGTTCCGCGCACGTTTACGGCCATCACGCGATCCCAGATCTCCACTTCCAGCTCGTCGAGCGTCTTCCCGCCCGAGCTGGTGATCGCCCCGTTATTCACCAGTCCGTCCAGGCCGCCGAGGGCCTTGGCAGCTTTCCCGAGGCACGCGTCGATCGAGGCAGGGAGCGCGAGATCGAGGGGCACGAACGTGGCGCCGATCTCCTCCGCCGTCGCAAGGCCCTCGTCTTCGAGGATGTCCGCGATCGCCACGCGCGCGCCGGCACCGATCGCGCCTTCGGCGAACTTTCGGCCGAGGCCGCGGGCGCCGCCGGTGATCAGGATGCGTCGGTCGCGCAGCATGGCGTTCAGTCCACCTTCACCCACAGACGCCCGCCCTCCAGCTTCACGGCGTAGCAGGCGAGGTCACGGCCACCGGGCTCCTTGGTGCATTTGCCGGTCGGGATGTGGAACTTCGCACCGTGCAGCGGGCATTCGATTTCCTCGCCCTCGACGAACCCCTGCGAGAGCAGCGCGTAGGCATGTGGGCAGACGTCCTCGAGGCCGTAATAGCTCCCGTTCACCAAGTAGAGCCCGATCTCGCGTTCGCCGACCTTGGCGGTGAGCGGGACATCGTCCGCGACGTCGGTCGCCGCGGCTACGTCGTGCCAGCTGGACATGCGGTTCCTCTGTTTTACTAATGAAACAACGTTCCTGATATGGAACATAATGCCTTCGCGCGCGGCCGCTGTCAAGTTTTTTCCGGGGGCGCCGATCGGTGGGGCGGCCCGTCGCGAGAATCGCCCCGGAGCGCGCGGCCGGAGATCGGCGACCATGGTCGCGCGGGAAGACGCGGGCAAGCTGCCGAGCGAACCCGAACCCGCCCACAAGTCTTGCTGACGAACCAACTCTTTTTCGAGGGTGTCAGAGCGCGCGCGGGCAGTGTCGATGATGGCGCCGTGCGTGCGTCGAATCAGGAGGGAGGCGCCGTGCCGGGACCGGACCTCGGGCGGGTTCGTCGCGCGGATCGCGGCATCGAGCGAGGTCGACCTGCATTCGTGCGTTGCCTCGGCGATCTGTACGCAATCCGGCGCCCGCATCGCTCGCGCCTGCGACCGACTCGAGGCGTTCTTCGACGACATGACGCGTCGGGCGCCCGCGCAACGCGGCAAGGACGACGGGGCGCTCGGCCAGGCAACGATCGGATTCAACCATCCCCTCTACCCCGATGGCGATCCGAGGGCAAGCTGTCTGCTGGGGATAGTCAGCGAGCGCAATACCCGGTCCGCTCGCCTCCGCGGCATCCAGGCATTCCTGGAATCCGCGGCACGCCGGTCGAAGCTCCACCCGCGGTTCGAGATGGCACTGGCAGTGCTGGCCATCGCCTTGCGCCTGCCGCGCGGGAGTGCCGCAGGGCTCTACACGCTAGGGCGCATCGCGGGCCTCGTCGCCCATATCACCGAACAGCGGCTTGCGGGCTTCCTGATCCGTCCCCGGGCCAAGTTCTCCGCGCCCGGCTCCTGACTGCTAGCCCTTTGGCGCCGGATGAATGTTGTCCACCCAATGCACTTCCTCCGGATTGGGTTCGACCGAGGGAATGTTGAGATTGACGACGACCGGCTCCTGGCCGCTCCGCACCAGCACGCAGGCGAGCTCTTCGTCGTCGCTCGCGTTGATCTCCTGGTGCGGCACGAACGGCGGAACGTAGATGAAGTCGCCGGGACCCGCCTCTGCGGTGAACTCCAGCCGGTCGCCCCATTTCATCCGCGCCCGGCCCTTCACGACGTAGATCACGCTTTCCACCGGCCCGTGATGGTGCGCGCCGGTCTTGGCCTTGGGATGAATCACCACCGTACCGGCCCAGAGCTTCTCCGCGCCGGCGCGGGCGGCGGTGATCGCCGCCGCACGGTTCATCCCGGGCGTCTGCGGCGTGTTGATGTCGAGCTCGTTCGCGTGCACGACCCGTACGCCGTTGAGCCGCCATCTGGATTCGGTCGAACTCGTCATGATTCGCTCCTTCGCCACGCCGTCAACGCCAGGCGGGCGCGAACATCGGCACCGGCGGCCCGCCGTCGCTCGGCTTGAAGACCACCCGCACACGCTGCCCGATGCGCACCGCGTCGAGATCGCAGTCCACGATGTTCGTCAACATCGTCACGCCCTCGTCGAGGGTCACGTAGGCGATGCAGTAGGGCACCGGCACGCCGCGCCGCAGGACGCTCCAAGTGTAGATCGCGCCGGTACCCTTCGCCTCGCGCCACTCGGTCCGGTCAGAGAAGCAGTGCGGACAGATCGCGCGCGGATAGTGATGGTAGTCGCCGCATGCGGCGCAGTACTTGACGAGCAGCCTTCCCTGCATCGCGGCGTCGAAGAAAGGCCTGTTCTCCGCGTTCAGCGCCGGCGCGGGGATCTTGCGTTCCTGATACGACATCGCCACCCGCCTACTCCCGTTCCATGACGAGCGTCGCGCTACCGTGGCGCGTGCCGAGCTGGCCGCCCGTGCCCTGGGCGACCGCGAGGCCGCAGTTCCTCACCTGCACCTTCGGGTGCGCCTCGCCGCGAAGCTGCCGGACCGCCTCGATGATCTTGGTCATCCCGCCTCGATTCGCAGGATGGTTGTTGCAGAGTCCGCCGCCGTCGGTGTTGAAAGGCAGCTTTCCCGTACCGGAGATCAGATTGCCGTCGGCGACAAACCGGCCGCCCTCGCCCTTGCCGCAGAAACCGAGATCCTCGAGCTGCACGATCACCGTGATCGTGAAGCTGTCGTAGATCGAGGCGTACTGGATATCGGCGGGTTTCACGCCCGCCTCATTGAATGCAGCCGCTCCCGACCACGCGGCGCCCGAGACCGTGAGCTCGAGCTTCCCGCCGCCCTGCCCCTTCGGCGATTCGCCCGCGCCGATCACCTTCACCCGCGGCCGCTCGAGGCTCTTAGCGATCTCCGGCCGCGCGACGATCACCGCGCCGCCGCCGTCGCTCACGACGCAGCAGTCGAGGCGATGCAGCGGATCGGCGATCACGGGTGAGTCCAGCACTTCGTCCACGGTCACGAGCTCGCGCAGCATCGCGTTCGGGTTGTGCCGGGCGTGATGCGAGGCGGCGACCTTCACCCACGCGAGCTGCTCGGACGTGGTGCCGTAGTCGTGCATGTGGCGCATCGCCACCATCGCGTAGCTATTCGCCGTCACGAGGCCGTAGGGCAGCTCGAACGGCCCGTCGGGTACCGCGGCGCCCCAGTTCCGGGGTTGTGTCCCGCTCGAGCCCTCCGAGCGCGGTCGTCCGGCGAGCGTGATCAGGACGACGTTGCACTTGCCCGCCGCAATCGCCTGCGCCGCGTGTCCGACATGCACCAGGTACGACGAACCCCCGGTGTCGGTCGAGTCCAGGTGCCGGACTCTGAGGCCGAGATAGTCCAGCATCGAGAGCGGCCCGAGGCCCGGCGCATCGCCGGCGCAGCAATAGCCGTCCACGTCGTTCCGGGTCAGCCCGGCGTCATCGAGCGCGCCCTTCGCGACCTCCGCGTGCAGTTGCGCGACCGATTTGTCCTCGGCCTTGCGAGTCGGATGCTCGTAGGCGCCGACGATATAGGCCTTGCCCTTGATGCTCATCCGATGCCTCCGGTTGCCAGGCAGGGCGCGCACCACCCGCCACGAAGACAGCATACTAGCCGGGACGAACACCTCGGGAGGGGCAGAGTGAACAAAAGCCCGGCGACCAGCCAGGCCTTCGATTCTGCACTGCGCTGTCAGTCAATCCGCGTAAACACCCGCCTGCTTGATGATCGGCGCCCACTTCTCGATCTCGGCCTTGACCTGAGCACCCAGCGGTTCGGGCCGCGCCTTCTCTGCCGCGACCGGTACCGCGCCGAGCTGAGCGAGTCGATCCCTGACAGTCGGGTCCTTCACCGCGTCCTGCAGCGCCGCGACCAGCTTGTCGACGACAGGCTTCGGCGTCCCCTTGGGCGCGTACAGGCCATACCAGATGCTGAGTTCGAACTTGGGCAGACCGCCCTCCTGAAGGGTCGGCACATCAGGCAGCTGGGAGAGGCGCTTCGGGCTCGTAACCCCATACACCTTGAGCTTCTGCCCCTTGATGTGCTGCAGAGTGTTGGCGGTCTGGTCGCACATGAAGTCCACCTGGCCGCCCAGGAGATCGTTCATCGCCGGGCCCGTTCCCTTGTAGCCGACGGTGGTCACATTCGTCTGGAGAGCGGTCTGGAGCAGCAGCCCGCACAAGTGCGAGGCGGAGCCGGTGCCGGCATGAGCGTAGGACACCTTGTCCTTGTTCGCCTTCAGATGGGCAACGAGCTCCTTGAAGTTGTTGGGAGCAAAGTCCTTCTTGCCCACGACCGTCATCGGCAGCTCGGCGACGAGCCCGACGGGCACGAAGTCCGTCAGCGTGTCGTAGGGCAGCTTGCGGTAGAGCGTGGGGTTCGTCGCGTGGCTGATGTGCGTAAAGAGCAGCGTGTAACCGTCCGGCCGGGCCTTGGCGACCTTGTTGGTGCCGATGGTGCCGCCGGCGCCGGCCGCGTTCTCGATGATGACGGTCTGCCCGAGCGACTTGGTCATCGACTGGCCGAGCACGCGAGCGAGGTTGTCACCCGGTCCCCCGGCGGAGAAGGGCATGACCATCATCACCGGTTTGGTGGGATAGTCCTGCGCGAAACCGGCGCCCGCCGCGGCCGCGAGGGACATGAACGTTGCTGCATGCAAAGCTCTGCGAAACATCCTCTTCCTCCTTGCAGATCGGTGAAAAAAATGGGACGAGCTCAGCGCGCCGAGCGCGAGGGGGTAACCGCCACTGCAGCCGAACTTGCGAGCACGCGGTCGACCATCTGCGGCGCCATCCCCAGATAGTTCGCGGGGTCGGTCAGCTGCTCGATCAGCGTGCGATCCAAGCGACTCGACACTTCCGGCATTGCGTTCAGGACGTCGGACAGCGTGCCGCCCTTCTCGTTCACCGTGCGGCACGCGGCGTAAACGACGTCGTGCGCGTCCTGGCGGCCGATGTGCGGGGCGAGCCCCATCATCACCGCCTCCGCGACGATCAGCCCGTTCGACATGTCCAGGTTCTTGCGCATTCGCTGCTCGTCGACGACGAGGCCGTCGAGCATGAACTTCGCCTGATGGAGCGCGCCGGCGGTCAGCACGAAGCTCTCCGGCAGCGCGATCCATTCGGCGTGCCACGGACCCGTGGCGCGCTCGAGGTCTTGGATCATCGCATCCAGCATCAACCCGGCATGCTGGCGGACCGCTTTGGATGCGGCGAAGATCAGCTCGCTCGAGATCGGGTTGCGCTTCTGCGGCATCGTGCTGCTGGCGCCGCGCCCCTTCACGAACGGTTCGTACAGCTCGGCGAACTCGGTCGAGGCCATCAGCATCACGTCGTACGCGATCTTGCCGAGCGACCCGGTGAGCAGGCCGAGGAAGTTCACGACCTCGGCGAGCCCGTCCCGGGCGACATGCCAGGTCGCGGCCGGAACGCCGAGATCGAGCTCGTCCATCAGCGCCTTCTGGACCTCCAGACCACGGCTCCCGATGGAAGCGAGTGTCCCGGCTGCGCCCGCGAACTCGCCGACGAGGACGCGCGGACGAAGCTGGGCAAGCCGCACCTGGTGGCGGTCGAACATGGCGAGCCAGACCGCGACCTTGTAGCCGAATGTGACAGGCAGCGCCTGCTGCAGGTGCGTACGACCCGCCATGGGCGTATCGCGATAGCGTTTCGCGAGGCGCGCAAGGATGTCTCGGAGGTCCCTGAGCTCCGCCTCCATAACCTCCAGAGCGTCGCGGATCTGGAGCACCACTGCGGTGTCCATGATGTCCTGGGTGGTCGCGCCCCAGTGCAGATAGCCGCCCGACTCGCCGCACATCCTGGAGAGCTGATGCACCAGCGGCAGGATCGGGTAGCCGACGATGTCGGTCTCGCGCCGCAACAGATCGAAGTCGAGCGCATCGACCTTCGAGCGCGCGGCGATCTCGTCGGCGGCTGCCGCGGGGATCACGCCGCAGCGGGCTTCGGCTCGCGCGAGCGCGATCTCGACCTGCACGTACTTCGAGATCAGCGCGTAATCGGAAAAGATCTCGCGCATGCGCGGGGTGCCGAACGCGTCGCGGAACAGGATCGAATCGAGGACCGTGGTGGCGGTTGGGACGTCGGCGGGCTTCATGCAGCACTTCTCCTTTAAGGGCGTCGAAAATGTACGTACTTATTATTATGTACGGACTTAATGCTATTATGTCCGTACCTGAAAGTCAACGCTGTGATACGCTTTCTGACGTTGCCGGCGTATGTCCTTGATCCATGAGCGAGACCCGCTACGCCGAAGTCGCGCGTGGCCTGGCTGAGGGGATCGCCTCCGGGCGGTTTCCCGTCGGGTCCCTGCTGCCCACCGAGTTGGAGCTGAGCGAACAGTTCGGCGTCAGCCGGCACACCGTACGGACAGCGCTGAGGCAACTGCAGGATCTCGGGCTCGTGTCCCGGCGCAAGCGCGTCGGCACCCGCGTGGAGGCCGCCCGATCCGCGGGCGGCTACAACCAGTCGCTCGCCTCGGTCGAGGATCTGGTGCAGCTCGCCGCGAGTCACCTGCGCAGCGTCCGCGAGATCGAGGACGTGGTGGCCGACCGGGTGCTCGCGAAGGAGATCGGTTGCCCGCCCGGTACCCGCTGGCTGCGGATCTCGAGTCTCAGGCTGGACAAGGACAAGACCGCCGCGCCCATCTGCTGGACGGACGTCTACGTCGATGCCGCATATTCAGATCTCCGTAACGTCGTCCGGAAGCATCCTCGCGTCCTGATGAGCGATCTCATCGAGACGCGGTACGCGCGACGCGTCGCTGAAGTCCGGCAGGAGATTCATGCGGTCGGCGTTCCCGCGAGCCTCGCGGAGCGGCTTCAGACCAAGGCCGGTTCGCCGGCGCTAAGGATCGTGCGCCACTATCTCGACCAACGCGGCGACGCCTTCGAGATCTCGATCAGCATCCACCCCGCGGACCGATTCAAGTTCTCGATGCGGCTGAAGCGCGAGCAGATCCACGCGGGGCGGATCGCTACCACCTCACCCAAGCGTCGCGAGGAAGTGACATGACCTTCACCAACCGCACTGTTCTGGTGGCGGGGGCGGCCGGCAATCTCGGCCGCGCCGTTGCCAATGCCTTCGCCCAGCGTGGCGCCAACCTGGTGCTCGTCAGCCTGCGACGGGAGAGTCTGGAGAAGACGTTCGGCGCGGAGACGGAGGGCCGCTTGCTCGTGCCCGCGAATCTGCTCGACCAGGAGCAGGTCAACGCCGCGGTGAAGAAAGCAATCGTGCGCTTCGGGCGGATCGACGTACTGTGCAACATCGCCGGCGGCTTCCGCATGGGAGAGGCGGTCCATCAAACGTCGGACGAGACCTGGAGCTTCCTGTTCGACGTCAACGCTCGCACCGTGCTCAATACCGCCCGCGCCGTCGTGCCGCGAATGCTCGAAAGCGGCGGCGGCAAGATCGTGAATGTCGGCGCGTACGCCGCGCAGAAGGGCGTCGCGAAGATGGGCGCCTACTGCGCCGCGAAGAGCGCGGTGATCCGATTGACCGAAGCAATGGCAGCGGAACTGCGCGAGAAGAACATCAATGTCAATTGCGTGCTGCCGACCATCATCGATACCCCGGAGAACCGCGCGGCGATGCCCGACGCCGATCCCGGCCGGTGGGTGGCGCCCGAAGACCTGGCCAACACGATCCTCTTCCTCGCCTCGGAAGACGCGCGCGCCATCCATGGCGCCGCCCTGCCCGTGACGGCGCTCAGCTGAGCTTGAAGATCGAGCGAGCGCCCCGGCGGGCGGGCGCTCAAAATCCGGGGCGGTGGGAGCCGATGCGCAAATGACGCGTGGCGAGGAAGATCTCGCGCAGGAACGCGAGCAATCCGACAGTCAGCGCGATCATCGCCAGCACGAACAGCGACCCGGCGGCCGTCGTGAGGTCGGCTGCCAGGAATGCGCCGCCCTCAAGGCCGACATCTACGAGACCCAGCGGCCTGATGCTGGGCCCGGTGGAGATCGACCCCGCCGACCCGCTCGCGGCGTTCGCGGGGTTCGACCCGCTCGCCACGATCTTCGCCTGGCTCGGGCCGGTGAACATCGCGCTTGCCATTTTCAACCTGATCCCGGGTTTCCCGCTCGACGGCGGTCGCGTCCTGCGCGCGCTCCTGTGGGGCGCAACCGGGGATGTGTACCGGGCGACGCGTTGGGCCGCCGCGTCGGGCCAGGTTTTCGGCTGGGCGCTGATGGCCATCGGCTTCGGAATGGTCCTCGGCCTGCGCGTTCCGTACTTCGGTACCGGCGTCTTGAGCGGGGTCTGGATCGCGCTCATTGGCTGGTTCCTGAACAACGCGGCCCTGATGAGCCATCGGCAGCTGCTCGCGCAAGGTCGCTATCGGGCTGCGGATGCGGGGCCCCGGTTCACCAGCGTTGACTCGCAGCTTGCCGGAGCTAGCGATGGGCCGCGCGAGACGATCGCGCGCTTGCCGGGCCGAGTTCGCTACTTGCGCCGCGTCCGCGGCGCTCCGCTGGACGGGATCGGCATTGCCAGGAAGCTGTACAGCACGCCGAGCCCTATCCAGTAGGGTGCCATCAGGTTCCGGATCGAGCTCAGCCACTCCGTAGAGCCTGTATCCCTGAGGAGTGCCATCAGCACGATGGGCAGGACCGCGAGCGCGATGAAGGAAACGAGCGTGCTGATCGGGTATTTCAGCGGCTCCGCGCACGCGTAGCAGCGGAACTCCAGCTCCAGGCCGTGCCGGCCGTGAATGCGCGGGTCCCAGAGGTCGCCGAGCGCGAAGACGGTGCGCAAGCCAAGCTTCGCGCGGCAATGCGGACAGGCAGCGGCTTTCGACTTCATCGTATCGCCCGGTTTGCGCGCGATCGTCGCACGCCTCCCGGCGCCGGGCTACGCCAATTTCGCGTCCGCGCCGGAGAAAGTTCGCGGATCGAGCGGTCATCCGCGGCTGCTCGGTCTCACTTGATTGACAGGCCTCCTGATCGTTACGCTGACCGATCCGGGGTCAATTTGGGAGCAAGGGGTGGAAAATCCTGGCTCGAGCGCCCTAAACTGGCATCTGGAGAGCGAGCACTATCGCCGTCCAGGCAGGAGCCACCCATCAATGCCTTTTTCGGCCTCCGCCATGCGCCGGTCATGACCTTCCACGACACAAGATGACCCGCATCCGCGACGCCGCGACGCGCGACCTGTTTCCCGGCGTGCCTCGAGCGACAGGAACCCGCGAGCGGCTTGCCCAAGGAGCGGTCCTCCTGCATGGCTTCGCCACGGAGGAAGCGCCGGTTCTGATGGCAGCGTTGCAGGAGATCCTCGCGGTGGCGCCCTTGCGGAACATGGAAACGCCCGGCGGCTATCGGATGTCGGTCGCGATGACCAACTGCGGCCGCGCCGGCTGGATCGCGGACCGGAACGGTTATCGCTACGCTCGGGCCGATCCGGCGACCGGACGGCCCTGGCCGCCACTACCGAATTCGTTCCACCGCCTCGCGGGACGTGCCGCCGCCGCAGCCGGGTACGCAGCCTTCGCGCCTGACGCGTGCCTCATCAATCGCTATGAGCCCGGCGCGCGCCTTACCCTCCACCAGGATCGGAACGAGCGTGACTTCGACGAGCCCATCGTGTCGATCTCGCTCGGCTTGCCGGCGGTGTTCCTGTTCGGTGGGTTGCGCCGCAGAAACCGGCCACGCCGCATCCGGCTGGAGAGCGGGGACGTTGCCGTGTGGGGTGGTCAGGCACGGCTGGTCTTTCACGGCATCGAGCCGCTCGCCGACGGGGATGACAGGCTGACCGGGCGCTGTCGGATCAATCTGACGCTTCGCAAGGCGCTTTGACGGGGTACGGTCGCTTCGCGGCGTGAGCGAGCGAAGCTCCGGACCCCGCAATATTGCGCGAACATGCCAACCCTGCGCCGGTTGCCTGTTTTTTCGGCGCGGGACGAAAGTTCAACCGACGACAAGAACTTGCGCGTCGCGAGACGCGCCTTATCCACAGCATTTCCAGCGCAACTGTGGATAAGATTGAAAACAGGTTTCGCTTCGAGGCTGAACGAAACGATCCACAGCATCGGCGCAAAGTCAGGCTCGACACGGCGATGCCGGTCGGAGATGCGGGGCGGAGACTAATCCTTCTTTGCTGCGGCGATCAACTGACGGCGCGCGTTTCGCAGCGCGTCGTCGACGGCAGTCGCGGGATCTTCTTGATCTTGTGGGTCGATCCGGAATTGCAGGAGCGGCGCGTCGGGCTTGCTGCCGAGTTCCATCGCCGAGACCCGTACTTCCCAGCGTCGTCCCGCACCGGGACGCGACGAACTCGAAGCGGTCGCGCAGATCACGTGCTGTCCAAAGAGCTCGGTTCGCTCAATGCGATCCATGCGTAGGTCCTTGAAAGGTGTGGAAAGTTGTAATACCGAAACAGCGGCACCCCTCCGTTCGACGCCGCCATTGCGTTGTAGCTTAACGCCGTTCCCGGGAATTGTGAACAGCGTCGCGACGGAAAGCTCCTTGGGTGCGCCGCGACGTGCAACGCGCGATCGTCCAGCATTCTCGCCATCGCTTCGGCGTGCGGCGCTTCGACTCGGTGCCTGCCCAGGCTTATTGGCAACCTGACGTAGACGAGCAAAGCTTCTGCAAGATTCCGTTTCGGCTCTCGTCAGTCATCCGGAGACGCCGGGAATTCGGCGGGCGTGCGCCCGGCCACTTGAAATTGAGGGAGAACGTCTCCGGGATCCCGGCCCGGGCAGGAAGGATAAGATCGCGCGCATGGGACCGCTTGCCGGCGTGCGCGTTCTGGAGTTCGAGGCGATCGGCCCGGGGCCGTTCTGCGGGATGATGCTCGCCGACATGGGCGCCGACGTGCTGCTTGTCGACCGGCCGAGCGATCCCGGTCTCGGCCTCGGGCGGCGCCGCGCGACCGACGTCATGCTGCGCGGCCGCCGCTCCCTCACGCTCGACCTCAAGTCGAAGGACGGTGTTGCCGCCGCCCTCCTTCTCGCGCAAAAGGCCGACGCCGTCATCGAAGGCTTCCGGCCCGGCGTGATGGAGCGCCTCGGCCTCGGGCCCGACGTCCTGCTCGCGGCGAACCCGAAGCTCGCATACGGTCGCATGACGGGGTGGGGACAGGACGGGCCGCTTGCGCCGCGCGCGGGCCACGACATCAATTACATAGCGCTCTCCGGGGTATTGAACGCAATCGGGCGTGCCGGCGAGGCGCCGGTGCCGCCGCTCAACCTGGTCGGCGACTTCGGCGGCGGCGGGATGCTGCTGGCGTTCGGCATCGTCTCTGCGCTCCTGCACGCGCAGCGCACCGGCAAGGGCCAGGTCGTCGACGCCGCGATGGTGGAAGGCGCATCGGTCCTCGCCGCGATGTTCTCGGGGATGCTGCGCGAAGGGACGTGGACCGAGGCCCGGGGCGAAAACTTCCTCGACTCCGGCGCGCCGTGGTACGACGTCTACGAGACGAGCGATGGGCGCTTTGTTGCGATCGGCGCGATCGAGCCGGGTTTCTACGCAGAGCTGCTCGAGCGCCTCGGGCTCGCGGGCGCGGCGTTGCCGTCGCAGCACGACCGCGCGGGCTGGCCCGAGCTTAGGCGCCGCTTTGCGGCGGCGCTCCGCTCCAGGACCCGGGACCAGTGGGCGCAGGTGTTCGAAGGGTCGGATGCGTGCTTCGCGCCGGTGCTCACCTTCTCTGAAGCGCGCGTCCACCCACATAACGTGGCCCGCGGCGCGTACGTGACACTGGGCGGAATCGCGCAGCCCGCGCCGGCGCCGCGCTTGTCGCGCACTCCCGGCGCCGTCATGCGACCACCACCCGAACGCGGCGCGCTTGGACGGGAAGCGCTCGCCGACTGGGGGTTCTCGCGCGACGAGATCGACCGGCTCGCCTCGCTCGGGGCCGGCTTCGCCGACTAGCCGACGGGGCGAGTGGACGCGTTTGCCCTGCGCTCCGGTCTTCCCCTATATTCCACCAGCTCCGATCCTGGCCGTCCGCACGGGCGGCGCAGCCCTGAGGGGGTCTCGATGTCCGATGCTCGGTGCGCGCGCGTCCCGCGCGCGAGTTGGCTCCTCGCCGCGCTCGCCGCTCCCCTGCTGACCGGCTGCGGCAAGAAGGAGACCGCGGCGCCCGCGAAGGCGCCGGTGGAAGTCTCGGTGCTCACCGTTGCGCCGCGCGACGTGCCGGCGGTCTTCGAATACGTGGCGCAGACCCAGAGCTCGCGCCAGGTCAACATCCAGGCCCGGGTCAGCGGCTTCCTCGACAAACGCGTCTACACCGAGGGCTCGATCGTCAAGGCCGGGCAGGTGCTCTTCCTCATGGACATGAAGCCGTTCCAGGCCCAGGTCGACGCGGCGAAGGCGCAGCTTTCGAAGGCCCAGGCGGCGCTCGACGTGGCGAAAGCGAACCTCGCACGCGTAAAACCGCTCACGGAGAAGGAGGCGCTCTCGCAGAAGGACCTCGACGACGCGACCGGCAACTTCGAGAGCGCGTCGGCCTCGGTCGAGGGGGCGAAGGCCCAGCTCACGACCGCGCAGCTCAATCTCTCCTACTGCACCATCACCTCGCCGGTCGACGGCATCACCGGCGCCGCCGCGCAGGCCGACGGCACCTACCTCAACCAGCAGAACGCCCAGCTCACCACCGTCGCGGTGCTCACGCCGATGTGGGTGAACTTCAGCCTGTCCGAGAACGAGTTCCAGAGCCTGCGCGACCAGGTCGACAAGGGGCAGCTGCAGCGCGCGCCCAACAACAGCTACGTGGTCGAGGTCGTGCTGGTGGACGGCCAGATGTTCCCGCAGACCGGGCGCGTCACCTTCACCGATCCGGCGTTCAACGCGCAGACCGGCACGTTCCTGATCCGCGCCACGGTGGACAACCCGCAGGGCGTGCTGAAGCCGAACCAGTACGTCCGCGTGCGGGTCAAGGGCGCGACGCGGCCGAACGCCATCCTCGTGCCGCAGCGCGCGGTGCTGCAGGGTTCCAAGGGGCATTTCGTGTGGGTCGTCGACAAGGACGGCAAGGCGGAGAACCGCCCGGTGACCGTCGGGGACTGGGCCGGCGACGACTGGATCGTCGCCGAGGGTCTGCGCGCGGGCGACCGGGTGGTGGTCGACGGCGGGCTCAAGCTCGGCGCGGGCACGGGGCTCAACCCGAAACCGTACGTGGCCGCGGCGTCGACTGCGCCGGCGAGGCCGCCGCAGCCGCTCGCGCCGAAGCCCGCCGCGGTCCCGGCGAAGTAACCGGATAACGGCAGCGTGTTCTCGAAGTTCTTCATCGAGCGGCCGATATTCGCGGTCGTCGTCGCGACGCTCCTCACCCTCGCCGGCGCGGTGTCGCTGACCGGCCTCCCGATCCAGCAGTATCCGAACATCACGCCGGTGCAGGTGACGGTGCAGGCCACCTACCCCGGCGCCGACTCGCGGACCCTCGCCGAATCGGTGGCCGCGCCGATCGAGACGCAGATCAACGGCGTCGACAACATGCTCTACATGTCGTCGACGAGCTCGTCGAACGGGCAGATGACGCTGACCGTCTACTTCTCGCTCGACACCGACCCGGACATCGCCCAGGTGCAGGTGCAGAACCGGGTCAACCTCGCGATGCCGCAGCTGCCCTCGGCGGTCGTGCAGCAGGGCGTGAACGTCCAGAAGAAGTCGTCGTCGATCATGATGCTGGTCGCGGTGTTCTCGAAGGACGGCCGCTACAGCCCCGAGTACGTCGCCAACTACGCGAACGTCTACGTCCTCGACGCGCTGAAGCGCGTGCAGGGCGCCGGCCAGGCGCAGGTGATGGGGGTCGCCAATCAGGCGATGCGGATCTGGATGAACCCGGACCGCATGGCCTCGCTCCAGATCACCACCACCGACATCCAGAACGCGGTCGCCGCCCAGAACGCGCTGTTCGGCGCCGGCCAGATCGGCCAGCAGCCGACCGCCGCGCCGGTGGAGCTGGCCTTCCCGGTCGTGACCCAGCGCCCGTTCACCGACCCGAAGCAGTACGAGAAGATCATCCTCCGCGCGAGCCAGGATGGCAGCTCGATCGTGCGCGTCGGCGACGTGGCGCGCGCGAGCATCGGCCTGCAGCAGTACATCGTCGACAGTCGCCTGAACAACGCGCCGGCGACGTTCATCGCCGTCTACCAGCAGGCCGGCGCGAACGGGCTCGTGGTGTCGGCGGCGGTCCGCAAGACGCTCGAGGACATGAAGAGCCGCTTCCCCGAGGGCATCGACTACGCGATCGCGCTCGACACGAACGACTTCGTGCGGCTGTCGATCGAGGAGGTGATCCACACCCTGATCGTCGCGGTGTTCCTGGTGGTGCTGGTGGTGTACGTCTTCCTGCAGAGCCTGCGCACCACCTTCATCTGCGCGGTCGCGATCGTGGTCGCGCTGGTCACCACCTTCGCCGGGATGCTCGCGCTCGGCTTCTCGATCAACCTGCTCACCCTGTTCGGGCTGGTGCTCGCCATCGGCATGGTCGTCGACGACGCGATCGTGGTGGTCGAGAACGTCGAGCGGATCATGGCGAAGGAGCACCTGTCGCCGAAGGAAGCGACGATCAAGGGGATGAGCGAGATCGGGAGCTCGCTCGTGGCGGTCGTGCTGGTGATGGCGTCGGTGTTCGTGCCCGCGGCCTTCCTGCCCGGCACGACCGGGCAGCTCTACAAACAGTTCGCGATCACGATCGTCGTCTCGGTGTCGGTGTCCGGGTTCGTCGCGCTGACGCTGACGCCGGCGATGTGCGGCGTGCTGCTGCGGCACTCGTCGGCGCCGCAGCGCGGGCCCTTCGCCTGGTTCAACCGGCAGGTTGACCGCGTCACCCAGGCGTTCGGCCGGGCCGTGGTGCTGATCATCAAGCGCATGGCGGTCGCGCTCGTGCTGCTCGCCGGGTTCCTCTACTCCATCTATCACCTCTTCGCGACCCTGCCGACGAGCTTCGTTCCGAACGAAGACCAGGGCTACGCGTTCGCCCTGGTCATCATGCCCGACGCCGCGAGCCTCGATCGCACGAGCGCCGTCGCCGAGCGGGTGGACGCGATGCTCGCGAAGATCCCGGGCGTCGAGCGACGCTCGATGGTCAGCGGCTACAGCCTGCTCGACAACGGCTTCAAGACGAACGCCGCCACCTTCTTCATCACCTTCCGCGACTTCAAGGAGCGTTACGCGACACTCAAGACCGCGAAGGAGGAGAACGCGCGCGCGATCCTGGTGACGCTCTTCCGGGAGGTGCAGGCGATCGAGGGCGCCACGGTTTTCCCGGTGCCGCCGCCGCCGATTCCCGGCATCGGCACCACCGGCGGCTTCGAGTTCTGGGTCCAGGACACCACCGCCGGCGAGCCGGCGC
>CAWGCC010000038.1:0-26740 GCA_963820965.1 uncultured beta proteobacterium
GCATGTCGCCGCGCTGGTTGCGCACGTAGAAGAGGCTGAGATCCGCCGGATCCGTCCGGTACTGCGGCTCGGCCTGGAGGAAGACGCGCCAGACGCGCCCGAAGCGGTTGAACTGGTTCACGTAGGCGCCGCCGAGGAACGCCTGGAGCGTCGTGTACACGTCCTGGATCGGGACGCCGAGCTTGAACACCCGATCCTCGTCGACGTGCGCGAAGAGCTGCGGCACGGCGGGCGCGTACGTCGTCGCCAGGAACGCGATCTCGGGCCGCTTGCTGCAGCTCGGCCATGAACCGCTGCGTGTTCTGCCAGAGGTAGTCGACGGTCTTGCCGGCGCGATCCTGGATGAACACGTCGACGCCGCCGGCCTGGCCGACGCCGGGGATGGCGGGCGGGAGGAACGCGAACACCTGCGCCTCGGGCAGCCCGTAGAGCTTCCGGTTCACGGAGGCGACGATCGCGTCCGACTGGAGCTCGCGCGTCGCCCGCTCCTCGTACGGGTGCGAGCTGGACGAAGTAGAGGCCGTTCCGCGGGCTCGCCGTCTGCGACAGGAGGCTGTACCCGGACACCGCGTTGACGTAGTGGACGCCCGGCTCGGCCTTCAGGATCTCGTCGATCTTCCGCATGACCGCGTTCGTCCGCTGCATCGACGCGGCCTCCGGGAGCTGCACGTTCATGAAGAAGAAGCCCTGGTCCTCCTGCGGCATGAACGACGTCGGCAGGATCTTCCCGAGACCGCCCGCGAGCGCCGTGAAGGCGGCGAGCACGACGAGCGCGACGACGACCTTGCGGATCAGGAACTCCGCAGCGCACGGACGTAGCCCGTCTGCGCCGCCGCGAAGCCGCGATCGAACCCGCCGAAGAACCGTCCGAGGAGTCCGCGGCGCGCGTCCTTCGACCGCGGACGGAGGATGCAGCGCGCCGAGCGCGGGGCTGAGCGTGAGCGCGTTGAAGGCGGAGATCAGGACCGAGAACGCGATGGTGAGCGCGAACTGCCGGTAGAGCGACCCGGTGATGCCGGCGATGAAGGCGGCGGGGATGAACACGCTCGAGAGCACGAGCGCGATGCCGACGAGCGCGCCGCTCACCTCGTCCATCGCCTGGAGCGCCGCATCGCGCGGGGACAGGCCCTGCTCGATCTTCGCCTCGATCGCCTCGACGACCACGATCGCGTCGTCGACGACGAGGCCGACCGCGAGCACGAGCCCGAGGAGCGACAGCGTGTTGGTCGAGAACCCCATCATCGGGAAGAACACGAAGGTGCCGACGAGGGACACCGGAATGGTGAGGATCGGGATGAGCGTGGCCCGCCAGTTCTGGAGGAAGACGAAGACGACCAGGATGACGAGCCCGATCGCCTCGAGCAGCGTGATGACGATCTCCTTCGCGCCCTCCGTCACGGGGACGGTCGTGTCGAGCGTCAGGGCGACGTTCATGTCCGACGGGAATTTTTCCGCCAGGCGCGCCATGGTCGCCTTCGCGCGATTGGCGGCATCGAGCGCGTTCGACCCGGGGACCTGGTAGAGGCCGACGAGCGTCGCCGGGACACCGTTGCCGTATGCCTGCTGCGTGTAGTTCTCGGCGCCGAGCTCGAGGCGGGCGACGTCCTTCAAGCCGGACGAGCGATCCGTCCGCGTTCGCGCGCACGACGACGTCGCCGAACTCCTCGGCGTTCATCAGGCGGCCGCGGGCCCGGACCGTGTACGTGAGCTGCCGGCCGGGCGGCGCCGGCTCGCCGCCGAGCGTGCCCGCGGGATTCACGACGTTCTGCGCCGTGATCGCGTTCACGAGGTCGGTCACCGTGAGGCCCAGGTTCGCGATCGTGTCCGGCGCGACCCAGACGCGCATGGCGTAGTTCGCCGCGCCGAAGATCTTCACCTGCCCGATCCCGGGCACGCGGGCCAGCTCGTCCTTGACGTTGATGACGACGTAGTTCGAGAGGAAGTTCTGGTCCCACGTCTTGTTCGGCGAGTTGATCGTGAAGACGAGCAGCGGGATGCCCGCCGTCTGGATGGTCGTGAGGCCGTAGTCGTTCACCGCCGTGGGCAGGTTGGCCTGCGCCTGCGCCAGGCGGTTCTGGACCTGCACCTGATCGATGTCGATGTCCGTGCCGGTCTCGAACGAGACCTGGAGCGTCATCGTGCCGTCGTTGCCGGAGATCGCCTGCATGTAGATCATGCGCTTCGCGCCGTTCACCTGCGCGTCGATCGGCGTGGCGACCGACTGCTCGACGGTGAGCGCGTCGGCGCCGGTGTACATGGCGGTCGTCTCGATCTGCGGCGGCGCGATCTCGGGGAACTGCGCGACCGGCAGCCGGAACACCATGACGGCGCCGCCGACCACGAAGAGGATCGCGATGACGATCGCGACGATCGGGTCTGCGGATGAAGAATCTCGACATGGTGCGCCCTCATCCCTGCCCGGGCGGCGCGGGCGCGGTCGGCGGCGGAGGTGTCCGGCTTGGGGCTCACGACGATCCCGTCCTTGCACCTTCTGCAGGCCCTCCGTCACGACGCGTTCGCCCGGCTGTGAGCCCGTCGTCGATGATCCAGAGCCCGTCGACCTGCTCGCCGGCCTTCACGGTGCGGAGCGCGACCTTGTCGTCCGGTCCGACGACGGCCGACCTGGTACACGCCCTGGGTCTCCTGCACCGCGCGCTCCGGCACGAGGAGCGCGCCGCGCACGGTCTCCGTGGCGCGCGCGCACCTTGGCGTAGAGGCCCGGGCGGAGGATGCCGTCGGGATTCGGGAAGAGCGCCTGGACCAGGATCGTCCCGGTCTCGACGGTCGACCTGCCGGTTCGGCGACGTGGAACCGGCCCGGACGGGGATACGTGCTGCCGTCGGCGAGGATGAGCTGGAGCTCCGGCTCGTCCGCTGCGCGGCCCTTCTCCTGATGCTCCTTGATCTGATCGGCGAAGCGCAGGTACTCGCGCTCGGTGATCGGGAACGTCACCTTCATCGGGTCGAGCTGCGAGATCGTCGTGAGCACGGTCGACGGGCGTCACGAGGTCGCCGACCTGAACCGGCGCGATCCCGGCGATGCCGTCGATCGGCGAGTAGACCCGCGTCCAGCCGAGGTTGAGCCGCGCGTTCTCGACGGCGGCCTCGGCCGCCTGCACCTGCGCCTCGCTCGCGCGGGTCGCCTGGACGGCGTCGTCGAGCTCTTGCTTGCTGACCGCGCCCTGCGCGGCGAGCGGCGTGTAGCGCGCGACGTCGAGCTGGTATCTTCCGGAGCGTCGCCCGCTGCCGCGCGAGGTCGCCGAGCGCCTCGTCGAGCGCGGCCTTGTACGGCCGGTCGTCGATCTCGAAGAGGAGCTGGCCCGCTTTCACGTACGCGCCGTCCTCGTAGTCCTGCTTGAGCAGGTAGCCCTGCACCCGGGGCATGACCTGCGCGTTGACGAAGCCCACGGTCGTTCCCACCGCACTCGGCTGTAGATCGGGACGTCCTTCTGGACGACGTCGGTCACGAGGACCTCCGGCGGCGGCGGCGCCGGCGGCTCGGCCCGCTTGCAGCCGTTTGCTGGCAGGATCGCTGCCATTGCGAGCCTCGAAGCCCATCTGAGAAACAGTCCGCGCTGATGCATGCGTGGCATGGACAGCAATTCTGGTGCCCAGCACCGAAACGAATCGGCCGTCGGGGCTTTCATAAGGCGGTCCAGTGGCGCTGCTGGCGGTGTCGGCCGGTCGACATTCGTGACGGTGGCTCGGCACGCGTTTGACCGCGCGCCCGACTTCCTCGTGCTCATCTCACGCCACCACGCTTCCGACGCCATGCGAAGCGCGTCGCGCGTGACACCTGGACCGGCTGGTCCGCGTCGCTGACAAGCGCCGTCGTCACTTACCTGGGGACGCTTCCCTCCGCGGGCACGAGCGGATCGCGCTCGCCAGTCGTTGGGCAAGCTCGCCGACGGCGCGGCTGAGCGCGGCGACGTTCGCCGGCGCGCCACGCTCGTCGACCGCCTCGACGATCGACGAGCACTCTTCGCGGCACACCGTCGTCGCCGGCGAGTGCAGGATGGTCCAGCACGCATCCAACCGGGCGTCGCCGGCGGCGTCCGCTTCGAAGGCAGTCACGTCGACGCGCACGATGACATCGAGCGGGGTGGCCCGGTACCATGGGTGCGGCACGACGCGGGCGCCGAGCAATGCGGAGAGGTCCTGACCCAGCGCACGGCCGAAGAGCGTCGGGAGCGGCTCGGCCCAGCGATCGAACTCCGCATAGCGGATCTGCGTGCCGTCCGGCCGGCTTGCGAGCATGGAGTGGTGCAGATAGCCGGGCATCGTGATCGGGCCGAGACCGACGACGAGCGAACCGGGCACTCGCGGATGGTCGGGAGCGCTCGGCTGCCAGGACGTAGAACCGGGTCGGGTCCGGACGCGGGCGAAGCATGCACGCCGAAGCGAGGACGGCGAGCGCGAGCGTGGTCCATGCGGCCGCGGGAGACCGGCAGGGACGATGCGTCACGGTCTCGGCCGTCCGACGAGGAGCGCGTTGGGATTGCGCTCGAGGTAGCTGGCGAGGTCCCTGACGCTGCGGGCCGCGGCGCCGAGGTCGGCGACCGTCCGGATGAGCTCGACGTTCAGCGGACCCTCCCTGTCGATCAGGGTCTGCACATCGGCGAGCGCCGCATCGAGATGTCGCAGCGAGTCGCGGGCGCCCGCGCTCGTCGCCTCGACGCTCCTCATGATGGGCTGGACACGCGGCTCTGCAGTGTCGCTGAGGCGCCGGATCGACTCCAGCGCCTCGCGGGCCGCGGTGACGGCGCGGTTGACCTCTGGAGAGCGGACCAGCCCGTTCACGCCGTCCACGGCCACGGTGATCGAGTGGACGGCCGCGTCAATGTCACTCCTCTCGATCTGTGCCATGAAGTTCGTGATCACCTCCGACACTCGCTCGAGCGTGGTCGGCACGGTCGGGATCTCGAAGATCTCGGGCCGCTCCGCGTGCACCAGGACGACGGGCGAGTCAGGCAGGAATTCGAGGCTGAAGTACAGGACGCCAGTGACGAAGCTCTCGAGCTCGAGCTTGCCGCGGAGACCCCGCGAGATCAGCTCGTCCACGCGGGCGCGGTCCAGCTCGACCGGCCCGCCGCCCAGTTCCGAGAGCTGTTGCAGGTCGATGTCGAACCACACCGGGACCCGGAACTCTTCCGGCCTGATCGTGGCGGCTTGCACCAGCCGGGACCGGATCTGGGTCACGGTACCGATCTGGACGCCGTGGAACTTGACCGGCGCTCCGAGGTTGAGGCCGTTCACCGATCCGCTGAAGTAGGAAACGAACGTCGCGGTGTGGCGGAACAACCGCCCCGATCCCCAGACGACGACGACGAATGCACCGAGCGCGAGCGCGCCGAGGACGAACACGCCGATCATCACGGGGTTCGCCCGGCGACGGCGGCTCATCGCGCCAGTCCGGCCCCGCCATCGATGCGCCCGCGGGTGAGAAAGCGGCGGATGTTCTCGTTCGGCGGCGCCTCGAGCAGCCGGTGTGGGTTGCCGCGCGCGCTGATCGTGTGCAGCTCGGTGTCGAGAAAGACGCAATCGTCGGCGATCGCCAAGATGCTCGCGAGCTCGTGCGAGACGATCACCACCGTCGCGCCGAGGCTGTCGCGCAGCGACAGGATGAGGTCGTCGAGCAGCCGCGAGGTGACCGGATCGAGACCGGCGGACGGCTCGTCGAAGAAGAGAATGTCCGGGTCGAGTGCGATCGCGCGTGCAAGGCCCGCCCGCTTCTGCATGCCGCCGCTGATCTCGGACGGGAAGTAGTCCTCGAAACCGCGCAGTCCCACGAGCGACAGCTTCAGCGTCGCGGCCTCCGCGATTTCCGCTGGCGCCAGCGGCGTAAACTGCTCGAGCGGCAGGCCGACGTTTTCGGCCAGGGTCATGGAGCTCCAGAGCGCGCCCCGCTGGAACAGGATGCCGAAGCGGCGCTGGAGCCGTTCGCGTTCCTCGTCTGAGGCCGCGGTGAAATTGACGTCGCCGTACCAGACGTCGCCGCACGCCGGCTCGTGCAGGCCGATGAGATGCCGCAAGAGCGTCGTCTTCCCGCAACCGCTCCCGCCGATGATGAAGAAGATGTCGCCGCGACGGATGTCGAAATCGAGATCGCGCATGACGATACGGTCCCCGAACGCCATCGTCAGGTTCTTCACGCGAACGTGGACCACACGCTCGTCCGCCACGTCAGATCCCCACCACGTCGCAGATGACCGCGAAGATGCCGTCGGTCGCGATGATCCAGGTGATCGCCAGGACGACGGCGGACGTTGCGGCCTGACCGACGGCGGCGGCATCGCGCCCCGACTTCATCCCGCGCAGGCAGCCCGCAACGGCGATCAGCGCCCCGAAGACGATGCTCTTTCCGATTCCGAGGCCGATACTGGTGAACCCGATCGCCTGCCGCGTTTCCACCCAGTACTGGAGCGGCGACTGGCCGAGCATGCCGAGGGCGACCGCCGCGCCGCCGAGGATCCCGATCAGGTCGGCATACAGGCAGAGGAGCGGCATCATCACGCAGAGCGCGAGCACGCGCGGGACGACGAGGAACTCCATCGGAGAAATTCCCATCGTCACCAACGCCTCGATCTCCTCGTTGACGTTCATCGTGCCGAGCTGCGCGGCGAATCCGGACCCGGTCCGTCCGGCCATGATGATCGCGGTCATGATGCAGCCGAGCTCGCGCACGGTGGCGATCGCGACGAGGTCGGCGACGTAGACGGTGGCGCCGAAGCGCCGCAGCTCGATGGCGCCGACGAACGCGATGATCACCCCGACCAGGAAGTTGATGAGCGTGACGATCCCGAGCGCCTGCGGCCCGCAGTCCTGCACGACGATGGCGAGGTCGCGCAGGCGAAACGCGGCGCGACCGGTGAGGACCCGCGCGAAGGCAAGCGTCGTCTCGCCGAGGAACCCGATCGACTGCCGGGCGCCGTTCCACGCGGCGGTGACCGTCTCGCCCACACGTGCGAGCCATGGCGCGCGCCTGGCCGGCGTCGGCGCGCCCGCCTGCTCGGGTACCGTATCTGCGAGGGCGAGAAGGCGCCGAGCGCCCACGGGAAGCCGCTCCAGCGTGACGGGCACACCGCGGCCGCGGCACAGTCGGTCGATCCTTTGCAGCACGAGCAGCACCGAGCTGTCCCACGAGACGAGCCGCGCCGCCTCGAAGCTCACCGCACGCGGCAGATCAGAGGCGCTGAGCGCCTGCTCGACGAGCCGGGTCGACGGCAGCCCGCGTCCGAGTTCCCATCGCCCGGCGACGTGAACGTGCAGCGTCCGATCCGCGCCCAGCTCGACGTCGATCTCAGCCCTATCGGAACCATCCATCAGAGCCCGATCGTAAGCGGGCGATCGACGATCAATCTTGTCACTGCGCGCCAGGTCGGCGCGATATGAAAGCGGCTAACCGCGGAGGCGCGGAGGTCCAGCAAGCGGGATGCGGGATCTAGTGAATCGAGTGAGGCAGTACCCGGCGCCCGGATAGGTTGGCGCGAACGGACAACGCGCGTCGAGCGAGGCTGACCTGCAGCGGGGTCAGAGCCAGCCACCCTGGAAGCCTGCCCGCCGCAGCCCCGCCACGACGTACGGGCAGCGACGCATGATCTCCCAGATCAGGCCGGTGCGGTAGTTCTCGACCATGAGGATGACCGGACCCTGGTCGATGCCGAAATGGTAGGGCGCGACCCACCAGCCGGTCGGGCTGTCCGGCACCGCGTACGTCGCGTTGAACGATGGCTTGAAGCCGTAACGCTTCGTCGCGCCGAGATCGAGCTGCGCCATGGCGCGCAACGTCGGAATCACGATCTCCGGCGCGAACGGCAGCGAGGCGACCACGACCCAGGGAGAGACCGTGCCGTCGTCCGGACCGTAGGGCGCACCGCGGGCGTGGTACCCATAGAACTCGCGCTCGATCCCGTTCACCCGCCGCGTCTCGAAGCCGGGCCCGTCGCTCGCGGTGATGCCCCAGCAGTGCTCGCCGTAGGCGGCGAACTCGAGCGGGTTACGCCGCGCGTACTCCTGATGGATGTAGGTCGCCTGGCGCGAGTTCTCGAAGTAGTCGCTCGCGTGTTCGCGCATGAATGCGTCCTGGATGCCGCGGAAGTCGATCCAGAGGTGCGAGAGCTGGTGCGTGAACAGCGGTCCCGAGTACAGCACCTCGCGGCCGTAGATCCGCTTCCACTGGTAGGTCGAGCAGTAGGCGGCATAGCTCTCGGGCGGCAGCGGGAAGGTTGGCGAGCCGAGGCCGAGCAGGTAGAGCAGGAGCGCCTCGTCGTAGCCGGTATAGGTATGCGGGATGAAACCCGTCTCGGGCCGCCAGCCGTGGGACACGGTCGTGCCGGCCGCAAGCATCCACTGCCAGTCCGCGCGCTGATAGAGCTCGACTGCCAACCGGCGGATCTCGGCCTCCGCCTCGGTGTCGGCGGCGAAGTATGCCGCACAGGTGAGCATCCCGGCGAAGAGGAAGGCCGAGTCGATCGTGGACAACTCGCAGTTCCAGACGCGGCGCCCCGTCTTCATGTCAAGGAAATGATAGTAGAAGCCCCGATAGCCGGTCGCATCCGGCTCGGGTCCCTGCGGGCTGTCGCGCAAGAAGCGCAATAGACGCAGCACGAGCTCTGGGGCGAACTCGCGGGAGATCACGCCGTTCTCGACCAAAATGGGGGTGCTCGCGAGGCCGAGCCCCACGGCTGCGATACTGGCCGGCGCCGCCGGGTCGGTCTTGTCGCGGATCAGGCCCGTTCCGGGATTCGTCTCGTGCAAATAGTAAAGCAGTGTCGTCGCCTGAAGTAGCTCCTCCTCGGTCGCAAGACCCTTCGGATACACGTCCGTTGGTGGTTGGTTGCTCATCGCTCGGCCCTCGGGCGTTACATCCCGATCCGGCGTTGCTCCGTCATGGTGCGCGTTTCGTGGCACGCGCCGGAAAGGTGCGCAAGTGATCCGGCCGGCGATGAGCTGTCGCTGATCCTCAACCTCCACGCTCGCCGGGCGGGCGCGACATTATCGTGGTTCGTCATGCGGTAATTCGGCGGCCATCCGCGCTGAGGTTCCACGCGCCGCCGGCCTCGAGACACAGCACGACGTCGTGCTCGGGCGCGAGCGCGTCGGAGTCGGAGAACGTGACGTACGTGATCGACCTTGCCGTGAGCGCCTGGAGCACGCGCGCCATGTCCGCGGCCCTCAGCAGCTCGTCGACGCGGTACAGAAAGGCGAACTCGGGGCGCGCCAGAGCGACTCGCGCGAGCATCACGAGCTGCCGCTCGCCCGGCCCGACGAGCTTCTGCCAATCGTGCTCCTGGTCCACTGATCCGGCATACGCCAGAACGCCGGCCGCACCGAGATCGTCGAGAACCGTCTTGATCGCGTCATCGCTGATCGGCGGCCCCGAGCTCGTCGGCCGCAGCACGTCGCGCAACGTTCCGCGCCCCAGGGACGGGAGCGCCGGGACGAACAGCACACGGTCGCCGGGCGGCCGTTCGATCACTCCTTCGCCCGCGTTCCAGAGCCCGACGGTCGCGAGGAAAAGCGCCTCGAGCGGCGCGTTCTCCGAGGATGTGACCAAAAGTCGAGTGCCGCGCTCGATCGAGATCGAGAGCGAGCTGATCAAGGGTTGGCCGCTGTGCGGGGAACGCAACGAGAGGTTCTCGTAACGAGAGGCGGCCGCTCGTCTCGACCATTTTGATCGGCAAGGCTTCGGGCCCCGTCATCTGCTCGAGCGCGCCGACGAGCGAGTCGAGGCGCGTCAGGACGGCGCCGTAGGACGAGATGGATTGAATCTGAGTCACGATCACTGAGAACGCCCCAAGCAGATGCGCAAACGCCATCGCCGACTGCGGGATGACGCCGAACTCCACCTGCCCGCGGATGAAGAGCGGGCCGACGAGCAGGGCGGGGATGATCTGGATCATGTAGTTGTAGCCGGTCGTGAAGTAGCCGAGGTTGCGGTTCACGCGGATGATGTTTTTGAGGTTCGTGACCACGTCGTCGAGACGCTTCTGCAGCGTCGCCCGCACCCGCGGCTCGCCGCCGGTGACCGCAATCGCCTCGGAGTTCTCGCGCAGGTGAATCAAGTCGGCGCGCAGACTGGCCTCGCGGTCCGCCTGGTCGTAGTTCATGCGCACGAGCGGCCGTCCGAGCGTCAGTGCCACGAGCGAGCCGAGCACCGCGTACATCACTGCCACGATCAACAGCATGGGGCTGATCAAGAACAGCACGCCCGAGAACGCGAGGATCGTGAAGGTGCCGTTCAGCAGCAGCAGCACGAACGAAAGCGTCATCGTGACGAACGTGCGCGTGTCGTCTGCGATGCGCTGGTCCGGATTGCCGACGTCTTCTCTGTCGCGCAGGCGGTGATAGGCGCGGTTGCTCACGTATGCGTCGAGCAGGCGGCCCGTGAGCCAGGTTCTCCAGAGCAGACCGAGACGTTCCTCCGTGAAGCGATAGATCACCGCCGCGATCGTGGAGAGCGCGAACACGCCGACGTACAGAGCCGCGCGCCGCACGAACTCGGGCATGCTCCGCTGCTCGAGCGCGGTCATGAAGTCGCGGCCCACGTAGCTGTTGAGGACGTTGAGCCCGTTGATTGCGAGCACCAGTGCGAGCAAGACGCCGAACAGCAGCATCGCATGGCCGCCGACCTCCGAAGTCGCGAGCTCCTTGATGGCCCGTACGAAGCGGACCCACGTGGTGCGATCGAAACGCCGACTCTGTTCGACTGTGTGGTTCATCATTCCACGCATCACGTGGCGAGCGTGGCTTCGATGAAGCGCAGAGCCTCGGCGGGCGAATCCGTGATCTCCGCGAACGACAACTCGTCGCGCGCGACGGCGCCCTCGCCGACGAGAACGTCGGCCACGAACGTGCGGACGCCCTCATCACTACGCGCCAGCGGCTCCGAGCCGGGCGAGCTCGTACGCCGCAGGCGAATCCTTCGCCCCGCCTTCCGTACGGGTGATCGGGAGCCGAACGCCCGCCGCGCCAAGGCGACGAGCACCACGAACGAGCGTGCTTGCACGGTGTAGCTCGGGCCCTCGACGGATGGGGCGGAGGGCTCCTCGAGGATGTCATCGGGCGCATCGCGATACGTATCGATCCATCGACGCCAGCACTCGTGCTCGCCGCGGGTCAGGCGCGGGAGCTCGAAGACCAGCGGCTCCCAGTAAGCGTTGAACATGAAGTGGAAGAGCGCCAGTTCCTTGCCCCGCACCGTCACCGCGAGGCTGTGCGATACGGGGCTCAGGTCGGGCTCGTTCAAACGGACACCGTGCGGCAGGATCTGCGCCTGATGCAGAATCTCGGTCAGGCTCAACCCCTCGAGCCCGAGCATGTCGCCGAGCATCAGCCGCTGGCGGATCAGCGTCTTCACGAAGCGGTGGAGATCGCCGTATCGGTCGAGGAGGGTCCAGTCGAACCAGCTGATCTCGTTGTCCTGGCAGTACGCGTTGTTGTTCCCGCGCTGCGTGCGCCGCACCTCGTCGCCCATCAGCACCATCGGCGCGCCCAGCGAGAGCAGCGTGATGGCCAGGAAGTTCTTCACCTGGCGATGGCGCAGTCGCTCGATCTCGGCATCGGCCGTCGGCCCTTCGGCGCCGCAGTTCCAGCTCAGGTTCGCGTCGGACCCGTCACGGCCGTTCTCGCCGTTCGCCTGGTTGTGCTTCTGGTTGTAGCTGACCAGGTCGTTCAGCGTGAACCCGTCGTGGGACGTCACGAAGTTGATGCTCTGCTCCGGCCCCCGACCCTTGTGTCCGTAGAGATCCGGGCTGCCGAAGCAGCGGTACCCGAAGGCGAGCACGGTGTCGTCGTCGGATTTCACGAACCGACGGACGTCGTCGCGGAACTTCCCGTTCCACTCCTGCCACGCGTCGCCGCTGAAGGTCCCGACCTGGTAGAGCCCGGCGGCATCCCAGGCCTCGGCGATCAGCTTGGTTCCGGCGAGGACCGGATCCGACTCGATGTCCCATAGGATGGGCGGACGCTGCAGCGGGCGGCCCGACTCGTCGCGGGACAGCACCGACGCGAGGTCGAACCGGAAGCCGTCGACGTGCATGTGGGCGACCCAGTAGCGCAGGCTGTCGCAGATCAGGCGGCGCACCACCGCGTCGTTTGCGTTCAGCGTGTTGCCGGTGCCGGTGTAGTCCGCATAGCGCGCGCGGTCGGCTTCGAGGAGGTAGTACGTCTCGTTGTCGAGCCCCCGGAACGAGAGGGTCGGTCCGTGGTGATTGCCTTCCGCGGTGTGGTTGTAGACGACGTCCAGGATCACTTCGATGCCGGCGCGGTGGAGCGCCTTGACGAGATCCCGGAACTCGTGGACGGGACCCAGGGGGTCGCGACGCGAGCTGTAGCCCGCGTGGGGAGCGAAGAAGGAGACCGGGCAGTAGCCCCAGTAGTTCACCAGACCCGGCGGACAATCCTGGCGGTCGAACTGGAACACGGGCAGCAGCTCGACCGCGGTGATGCCGAGGTCTCGGAGATAGGGAATTTTCTCGATCAGGCCGGCATACGTGCCGCGCCTTCGCGGCGTGACGCCCGAGCTCGGATGGCGGGTGAAGCCCGCGACGTGCATCTCGTAGATCACCGTGCCGGCGAACGGTCGGCGGAGCGGCGCGTCGCCCTCCCAGTCGTAGGCGTCGGGATCCACGACCACGCTCCGCATGGCGACTTTCGTGTTGTCGCCCGGTCGGCTGGCTGCCACACGGTCGTAGCCGTCGGGGACGACGACGGCGCGCCCGTAGGGATCGAGGAGGAGCTTCGCGGGATCGAACCGCAGCCCGCGGGCCGGATCGAAGGGCCCGACCGCGCGGTACGCGTAGATCTGCCCTTCGCGGAGGGCGGGCACGAACGCATGCCAGTAGTGGTAGGTACGGTGCGCAGGCGCGCCGAGCCTGATGACACGGCTCGGTTGTGGGTCCTGGGCGCCGTCGAAGAGCAACAGGTCGACGGCGCTGGCATTGCGCGAGAAGACGCAGAAGTTGACTCCACCGTCGGCGAGGGTGGCGCCAAGCGGGAAGCTCCGTCCCGGAGAGACGGTCATGCCACCTCGTTGCCCATCCCGAGCAGATGCATCCGCAGCGGCGGCGCTCATCGCGCGCTTCCGTCGTCCGGCGCCGGCACGCCCAGGTCGAGCAGCTCCATGGCGTGATTCGAGCGCGAACCGTCCGCCGACGGGCCGCGGAGCAGCATGGCCATGGCTCCCGGAAGACCGTGCGAGACGACCCATTCACGCGTGAAGTCGTCCCAGTCCGAGACGGGTGTTGGCCGCAGCTCGGGGTGCACCCCGTACGAGAAGTGCAGCTGCCGAGCCACCCGCTCGCTCGGCGTGACGGCCGCGACCCACACCGGCAGCCGAAAGCGGGCGATGCTCCTCGCCATCCGTCCGGTCTCGGTCGGAACGACCACGGCGGCGGCCCCGCTGGAACTCCAGGACCGCTTCGGCGGCGATGGAGACGAGGTCGTAGAGACCCGGATGGAGCTCCTGCGGCAGCGTCTTCATGCGCTCCCAGAGGTCGAAGCGCGCGCGATGCGGCTCGGTCGCCGCGGCGATCCGCGCCAGGGTCGCGACGGACTCCACGGGGTACATCCCGTTGGCCGACTCCGCCGACAGCATGACGCAGTCCGTCCCGTCCAGGATGGCGTTCGTCACGTCGGTGGCTTCGGCCCGGGTCGGCTGCCGGCTGTGCGTCATCGATTCCAGCATCTGCGTCGCCGTGATGATCGGCTTCCCCGCCTGTAGCGCCTTCCGCATGAGCCGCTTCTGCAGCACGCCGATCTGCTCGATCGGCACTTCGACACCCAGATCTCCGCGCGCGATCATGAGACCGTCGGCGGCCGCGAGAATGTCGTCTACCCGCTCGAGCGCCCGTGCCCGTTCGATCTTTGCGATGACGAACGGCTCGTAGCCGAAGCTGCGGGCAGCCTCGCGCACGGACTCGACGTCGGCGGCGGACTCCACGAACGACTGGCTCACGGCGTCGACGCCGTGCCGAAGCGCGAATTCGAGGCACCGGCGATCGTGCTCGGTGAAAGCGGGGATGCCGAGGTCGAGGCCGGGAAGGTTGACGCCCTTCCGCGAGCGGATCTCGCCTCCGACCACGACGCGGCAGCGAACCTCGCTGCCAGCGACCGCCTCGACCTGCAGATGCACGAGACCGTCGTTCACGAACAGCCGGTCGCCAGGCTTCGTCACTCGCGGCAGCCCGGGAAAGCTGACGAACGCCCGCGCCGGACCGCCGGTGACCTCCTCGGTCGTGAGCGTGAAGGTCTGACCGACGACGAGCTCGACGGGCTCGTCCGCGATCACGCCGAGCCGGATCTTCGGGCCGGGCAGATCGGCCAGAATCGCCACGTCGCGGCCGGCGGCTCGCGCCGCCGCGCGGAGGTTCACGATGTTGCGGCGGTGGTCGTCCAAGCCGCCGTGCGAGAAGTTCAGGCGGGCGACGTCCATCCCGGACCGGATCAGATCCTCCATCACGGCCGCGGAGGCCGACGCAGGACCGACGGTCGCCGTGATCTTGGTCTTGTGCGACCTGAGCTGCATCCCACCGTCCGCCTGTCAGCCGTGCGCCTCAGGTCTCGAGGTCTCGAGCGTTCGCGACTGCCAGGGACGCCCCGGGATCGCGTTCGCGCCGATGCGGGCGACGGTGTGTTCGCCGGCCATGGCTAACGGTCCTGCAACACGGCGACGCCGGGGAGCGCTCGTCCCTCGAGGAACTCGAGCGAGGCCCCGCCGCCGGTCGAGACGTGCGTCATCTTCTCAGTGACACCGGCCTGCTCCACCGCCGCCGCGGAGTCGCCGCCGCCGACGATGGTGGTGGCTCCCGGCAGATCCGCCAGGAGGCGCGCGAGCGCCACCGTGCCGGCCGCGAAGGGCTCGATCTCGAACACGCCCATTGGCCCGTTCCAGACCACCGTCCGCGCGTCGCGCAGCCGTCCCGCGAACGCCTCGAGCGTTCGCTGGCCGACGTCCAGGATCCGCCATCCCGGCGGGACGTCGTCCACGCTCACCGTGTGCCTGGGGGCGTCGGCCGCGACCCGCTCGGCGATCACGACGTCGACCGGGAGGACGAGCTTGTCACCGGCTCGCCGGCGGAGCGCGTTCGCCACGTCGAGCTTGTCGTTCTCGGCGAGCGACGCTCCGACCTCCTTGCCCTGCGCCTTGAGGAACGTGTTCGCCATGCCGCCGCCGACGAGCAGCGCGTCCACCGCGCCGAGTAGATGCTCGATCACGCCGATCTTGTCGGACACCTTGGCGCCGCCGAGGATGGCGACGAACGGCCGCGCGGGGTCGGCGAGCGCCCGGCCGAGGAAGTCGAGCTCGCGCTCCATCAGGAAGCCGGCGAACGCGGGCAGATGAGCCGCCACGCCCGCGGTCGACGCGTGCGCACGATGGGCCGAGCCGAAGGCGTCGTCGACGTAGAGGTCCGCGAGCAAGGCGAGCGCCCGGGCGAACCCCAGATCGTTCGCCTCTTCCTCGGCGTGAAAACGCAGGTTCTCGAGGAGGAGGACGTCGCCCGGCCGCATCGCGCGGACGAGGCGCTCGACCGCGGGACCGACGCAATCGGGGGCCATCTGCACGGGACGATCGAGGAGGTCACCGAGCCGTTTGGCGACGGGAGCCAGGCTGTAGGCGGGCGCGGGCTTCCCCTTCGGCCGACCGAGGTGAGAACAGAGGATCGTCATCGCACGCCGATCGATCAGGTAGCGGATCGTCGGCAGCGCGGCCCGGATGCGCGCGTCGTCGCCGACCCTGCCGTCCTCGAGGGGGACGTTGAAGTCCACCCGGACGAGGACGCGCTTCCCGCCGACGTCGACGTCGCGTACCGTCTTTTTGTTCATCGCCGTTGCTCCTTCTCGGCGACGTACGTGACGAGGTCGGCAACGCGCAGGGAGTAACCCCACTCGTTGTCGTACCACGCAACCACCTTGGCCAGATCGCCGCCGATCACCAGGGTGTCCATCGCGCTGAAGATCGACGAGTGCGGATCGCCCTTCAGGTCGCTCGAGACGAGCGGCTCCTCGGAGTACGCGAGGACGCCCTTCATCGGCCCCTCGGCATACTCCTTCACGGCGGCGTTGATGGCGTCGACCGTCGCGGCCCGCGAGAGCACCGCGGTGAAATCGATCACCGAGACCGTGGATGTCGGCACCCGGAAGGCCATTCCCGTGAACTTCCCCTTCAGCTCGGGGATGACGAGCCCCACCGCCTTCGCCGCCCCGGTCTCCGACGGCACGATGTTCAGGGCGGCGGCGCGGGCGTCGCGCGCGTCGGCCGCTTCGAGGTCGAGCAGGCGCTGCGAGTTCGTGTAGGAGTGGACGGTGGTGAGGATGCCCTTCTCGATGCCGAAGCGCTCGAACAGCACCTTGGCGACCGGTGCCAGGCCGTTCGTCGTGCACGAGGCGTTCGAGATGATGTGATGGCGCGCCGGATCATAGGTCCGTTCGTTGACGCCGAGGACGATGGTGATGTCCTCGTTCTTTCCCGGTGCGGTGATGATGACCTTCCTCGCTCCGGCTTCGAGATGGGCACGGGCTTTCGAGGCATCGCGGAAGAAGCCCGTCGACTCGACCACCACCTCGACTCCGAGCTGCTTCCACGGCAGGCGCGCCGGGTCGCGCTCGGCGAGGATCTGTACCTCGTCTCCATCCGCAACGAAGCCTTCGCCGTGGCGCGCACCTCGCCGGGGAAAGGGCCGTAGTTCGTGTCGTACTTGAGGAGGTGGGTCATGATCTTGCGGTTGCCGACGTCGTTGACGGCGACGACGTCGATCCGGTCCGGATAGTGTTCACGGATGGCGCGGTAGACCTGCCGGCCGATCCGCCCGAAGCCGTTGATGCCGACCCTGATCGTCATTGGCGCTGCTCCTCTCTGCGGCGCTCAGGGCGCCGCTCTTCGGTAGATGCCGATCGCCTGCCAGGCGTGTGGCGACGACCGCGGCGGCGGCCGGAGACGGAGGCGACGGAGATGATGCCGTCGAATTCCACCGAGCTCGACGTGGACCGCTCGGTCGCTCGAAGTCATGGCAGGATTTTAGCGGGTCGCTCCGGCGCCGTGCTTGTCATGGGGCGCCACACATCCAGATCGAGCGCTTCGGCCAGCGATGACAGACCTGGAGATCGAGTGAATGCCTGCGACCGAATCCGCTCAATCCGCTGTAAAGCGTTCCTTCCCTCTCGGGTGCCTACTCGTGGGCCAGCGACTGGCATCGCGGACCGCCCGGCGGGTGCCGCTGGCACGAATGGACAAGAACCCGAGCGTGGTGTACATCGCTCGGGCGTTAGGAAATACGGCAATGGCCATTGACGGTCGGCATTAACCAATTCGGGCGACTTGGGCGGCGCGTGCGGTGGTCCCCCACGCTTTCGACCGGCTGGAAGCTCGACATCGCCGTCGTGAGCCCCGTGATCGATCCGCCGGCCAGCGCTGGTGGAGGCGCTGCCGCTAAGACTCGAACCGTGTGACGGGCGGTGGCCATGATTCGGGGAGCGACCCGCGCTGCGATCCCACGAACGGCCGGGACGTTTGCGCTCGGCTTGGCGGCCCTCGCAGCCGTGACCCTCGTCAGCCTGTGGGTCGGGTTCGATTCCGCCCCGACCGCCTTTCTCTACCTGATCGTCATCACGCTGCTCTCGCTCGTGAGCGGTTTCCTCCCCGCGTTCTTCCTCTCCGTTCTCGCAGTCGCGGCGCTCCACTTCTTCTTCGTCTCTCCGACCCTCCCATTCGAGGTCCAGAGCGTGCTCGACGTCGTGGAGCTCGCGGGGTTCCTCGTCGTAGCGGCGGTCACGACGCAGCTCGTGAGCCGCGCGACGCGGGCCGCACGGCAGGCCGAGGCGCACGCACGACTCCTCGACCTCACCCACGATGCCGTCATCGGGTTCGACCTGGATCGTCGGATCACGTACTGGAACCGCGGGGCGGAAAGGCTCTACGGCTGGACCGCTGCCGAGACCATCGGCAGCAGCGCCGATCTGCTGCAGGCGAAATTCCCGGGTCCGTCCGACGACGTCATCGCTTCTGCGCTCGCGCAAACGGGCTTCTGGCAAGGCGAGGCCATCCACACGACGCGCGATGGCAGGCACGTCGTCGTCGATGGCCGCATCGTGATGGAGCGAAACCAAGCGGGCGAACCCGTCGCCGTTCTCGCCACGACGAACGACGTCACGGACCGCAGGGCGGCCGAGGAGAACCTGCGCAAGGCGCAGGAGGCGCTCACGCACGTGACGCGCCTGACGACGCTCGGCGAGGTGAGCGCCTCCATCGCGCACGAGATCAACCAGCCGCTCGCCGCGATCGTGAACAATGCGAACGCGTCCCTTGTGTTGCTCTCCGACCGACAGCCGAACCTGGACGAAGTGCGTGCCGCGCTGAAGGACATGGTGAACGACGCGGAGCGGGCGAGCGCGATCGTCGAGCGCGTACGGCAGATGGCGCGGCGCACTGCGCCGCAGCAGGCGCCCTGCCGCATCCACGAGATCGTGGACAACGTGGTGGCGCTCGCCGCCCGGATGTCGGCGCTCCGGGGCGTAGCGATCGATGCCGAGATCCCGCGCAACCTTCCGCCTGTGCTCGGGGACCACGTACAGCTCGAGCAGGTGCTCTTGAACTTCGTGGTGAACGCGATGGACGCGATGAGCGACCTGGATCCCTCGGAACGAAAGGTCGAGATCCGGGCCATCATGGACACGGAAGACGGACACCCCTCGGTGACGATGCGCGTCGCAGACCGGGGCGTGGGTCTGAAGCCGGAGGACATGTCGCGGCTTTTCGACGCGTTCTACACGACGAAGCCGCAGGGCATCGGGCTCGGCCTTGCGATCAGCCGCTCGATCGTCGAAGCGCACGGCGGTCGCCTGTGGGCCGAACCGAACCGCGAAAAGGGAGCCGTCTTTGCGTTCCGCCTTCCGGCGGCGCAGCCGGCGGCCGCGCCGTGAGCAACGCGGAAGCGACCGTCTTCGTTGTCGACGACGATCCCTCGGTTCGCCGTTCGACCGAGCGCCTCGTGCGGTCCACGGGCTTCGGCGTCCGCACGTTCGCGAGCGGACAGGAGTTCCTCGACTTCATCGCCGCCGCGCGCGTGGAAAGACCGGCGTGCGTCGTGCTCGACGTCCAGCTTCCCGGGCCGAGCGGGCTCGACCTGCAGCGCGAGCTCGCGCGCACGGGCACACGGCTCCCGATCATCTTCCTCACGGGTCGAGGCAGCATTCCGATGTCGGTGCGCGCGATGAAGGAGGGCGCCGTCGAGTTCCTGACCAAGCCCGTCCGGTCGCGCGATCTGCTCGACGCCATCCGCGCTGCGATCGCGGTCGATCGCGCGGCGCAGGAGGAACGCCGCGAAGTGGCGGCGCTCCGCGAGCGGTACGCCCGACTCACGGCGCGCGAGCGCGAAGTGATGGCGCACGTCGTCGCCGGGTTGCTCAACAAGCAGATCGCCGGCGAGCTCGCCGCGTCGGAGCGTACGATCAAGTTCCACCGCGCGCACGTCATGGAGAAGATGCAGGCCGACTCGCTCGCCGATCTCGTGCGCATGGCTGCCCGTCTCGGTCTCGGACCCCCCGGCGCGACCGAACCTGTCCCCGAGGACAGGTAGGGCGCTGCACCAAAAGACAGCTATCGACGACGGGTGCGCACGACTACCGTGCGGCCATGACGACTTCCAATCCCAGCCGCGAAGACAAAGCGCGCGAGCTTGTCGCGATCGTGGACGACGACACCTCGGTGCGGCGATCCATGCCTACGATCTCCGTCGACCTTACGGGTGTGACGAATAGCGACGCCGCGGGCCTCGCGCCGCCTGCACGGATCAAAATGGCGGACGATGCGGTCGAACCGAAGCCGGCGGCGGCCCCCGAGTTCGTGGCGTCCATTCGAGAGGCGATCGAGACGCTGTCTTGCGGAGAGGACTATCCGACCATTCGGGCGACCGCCGAGTTCGTCGGCATGAGCGTGCGCACGCTGCAGCGGCATCTCGCACAAGCCGGAGCGAGCCACCACATGCTCGTCGCGCAGGCACGATTCGCCACCGCCGCAGCGGTGCTCGAACGCACCGATGCCAAGATTCTCGAGCTCGCCCTGGACCTGGGGTACTCCGACCATGCGAACTTCACGCGCGCGTTTCGGCGCTGGGCGGGATGCGCGCCGCGGGTCTATCGATCGAAAAAGACGCGACCCCAGCGCGTCGCAACTCCGTTGGCGGCGAGAGGCAGCGGCGGCGGAACCGGCAGCAGTAGCGACACCGTTCCGATGTGCGCGGTGTGGTCGCGAGCGCGAACGGATGCGGCGCAGCACGACAACAGACGGTGCGCTTGAACACTGGAGGAGTGCAAGGATGGAGCCTATGACCAACACGGAAGCGATCATCATCCCGGATGCGCAGCGTGACATAACTCCGGCGCAGGTCCGCGATCGCTGCATGGCACCTCTGGAAGCCGAGAAGAGACTGATGGTTGCCGTGCTCGAACGCGCCGTAGAGGATTTTCGGACGTATGCCATGGTGCCGACCGGCCGCGGGCGGTGGCTCTTCCTGGAGGTCGCGGCCTGGTTCGAATCCTCCGCAACCGGCCCTTTCGATTTCGAAGGCATCTGTCAAGCGACCGGGTTGGAACCTGACTGCATCCGCAAGCGGTTGCGTGATACCGCATGCAGCGATCCGCGTATTCAGAGTGCCTGGCACATCAGGCCCAGAGTGCGGCGCTCCCCGCTGGTCCGTGCGGCCTGAGGGCAGGCCAGTCTGCTAGTCGGCGCCCGCGCGGCGGCCGTTCTCTGAACCCGCGTGTGAAGGGACCATCGTCCGCTTCCCCAGTACGACACCGGAGGAGCGGCAAGCCGGGCCCTGCGGCGACTAAAGCGAAGTCGACGTCCGACGCATAAGTCTAAACGTAAAGAACGTCCCCGGGCGTTGGCGTGAAGCGACAAGCAGCCGAGGCGTTGGATGTCGTACGGAAGCCGCGTGAGCGCACTTCGGCGCGACTCGGAGCTCACATCGGAAACAGACATGGTGACGCGACGAAATCGATCCCGACGCATCGGCTCCAAACGCATCGACCTTCATGCGCGCGTCGATCGGCTGGCGCGAATGGTCGAACAGATCGAGAGCTGGCTGCGCCGTGCGGAGCAGAAGATCCAAGCAGACGCCGAAGATCGGGTGCGCCGGCTGCACGCGGAAGCGAAAGCGCAACTCCTCGCCCTGCGCGACTACGAACGTGAGGCGAGGCGCATCCTGTTACGTCTATCCGGCCGCGCGAACGACTCGTGGCGCGGCCTCGAACGGGCGGCCGATCTGGAGCTGCAGAACGCACGCAAGGTCGCCGATGCGATCATCAAGCGCTGCCGGCGCATCCTTTCCGAGTGAACGTGTACACCAGTCGGGCGCAATGCCGGAGCTCGTATGATCGATTTCCTCATCCAGAACCCGTTCGTCCTCCTCTTCCTCGTGTTGGGCATCGGATATTTGATCGGCAAGCTGCGGCTCGGCGGCTTCGGCCTTGGGGTGTCGGCGGTGCTGTTTGTCGGCCTCGGATTCGGCGCACTATCACCGCGCGTTTCACTGCCCGAGATCGTGTACCAGCTCGGGCTGATCCTGTTCGTGTACACCGTCGGGGTCTCCGCCGGCCCCGGTTTCCTGGGCGCTCTGCGCCGCCGCGGGCTGGCGGCCAACGTGCTCGTAACCGTCGTGCTCGCCGTGGTCGCCCTGCTCGCCGGCACTCTCGGGCGCGCAACCGGCTGGTCGCGCGCAATCACCGCGGGCGTGTTCACGGGAGCGACCACCAACACGCCAGCGCTTGCCGCAGTTCTGCAGCACGCGGGCGAGTCACACGATCCCGACCCGCGCGCGCTCACCGACCCGGTGCTGGGTTACTCGGTGGCCTATCCGTTCGGCGTGCTCGGAATGATTCTCGCCGTCTGGGCCGCCCGCCGCCTCTGGCGTCCGCGCGACCTCACGCGCGCCGGGGATGACGAGCTTGTGAATCTCACCGTGCGGGTTACAAAGCCATCCGTCGCCGGAAAAAACATCGCGGCGAGCATGCGCGAGCACGGAGGACGTGTCGTGCTCTCGCGCGTTCGCCGAGGCGACGAGGCGGAGGTGCCGCGCGACGACTTCGTTCTGCGACTGGGCGACCTGCTGGTCGTCGTCGGACCGCTTGCGGACGCCGAGCGCGTCGTCCGCGCGCTCGGCGAGCGCGCCGCAGAGGAGCTGCCGCTCGACCGATCCGAGCTCGACATGCGGCGGATGTTCGTGTCCGCATCGGAGCCAATCGGTCAGCGGATCGGCGATTTGCGCCTGCCCGAGCGCTTCGGTGCCATTATCACCCGCGTCCGCCGCGGCGATGTTGATCGGCTGGCTCACCCGGATACGGTGCTCGAGCCCGGTGACCGGGTCCGCGTCGTCGCGCCGCGAGAACGGATGGGCGAGGTGACGCGCTACTTCGGCGACTCCTATCGGAACCTCTCCGAGATCGATGTGGCGGCGTTCAGCCTCGGCCTGGTCGCCGGTCTCTTGGTCGGCCTGATCCCGATGCCGATTCCGGGCCTCGGAACGTTCCGCCTCGGCTTGGCGGGCGGGCCGCTCGTCGTCGGCCTGCTGCTCGGCGCGTTGGAGCGCACCGGCCCGATCACCTGGCAGCTCCCGTACAATGCGAACCTGACCCTGCGACAGCTCGGTGCCGTACTGTTCCTGGCGGGGGTCGGCGTGCGTTCGGGACACGCGTTTCTCGGCACGGTGCAATCAAGTGACGGCCTGGTGATGCTCGCCGCCGGCGCCGCCCTCACGTGTGTTGCCGGCTTGCTGGCGATCGGGCTCGGCCGCGTCGTGCTGCGTGTCGATGTAGACGTCCTATGCGGCATGGCCGCCGGGCTGCAGACCCAGCCGGCAGTCCTCGCGTTTGCGGTCGAGCAGGCCGGCAGCGACCTGCCGAATACCGGGTACGCGTCGGTCTATCCGCTTGCGACGATCGCGAAGATCGTTCTCGCGCAAGTTCTGCTGTCGCTGTAGCGCACTGCCGCGCTTGATCCGATCCGCTCGCGCGTGCCGCGTGCGTTGGCATCGGGCCGGCGTCTTGTCTTTTCGTCGCCGCGCTCTCGGTCTGGGACCCTGGCGCGACCGAACCTGTCCCCGAGGACAGGTAGGGCGCTGCACCAAAGGACAGCTATCGACGACGCGTGCGCGCGACTACCATGCGGGCAATGACGACTTTCGCTCCCAGCCGCGACGAGGAAGCGCGCGAGCTCGTCGCGATCGTGGACGACGACGCCTCCGTGCGGCAATCCATGGACCGGTTGGTCCGCTCGTTCGGCTACCGCACGCAGGTGTTCGGCGCGGCCGACGAGTTCCTCGCTTCCACCGCGCCCGACCAGGCGGCCTGCGTCCTCCTCGACGTACGCATGCCCAGCATGGACGGCCTCACCGTGCAGCGCCGCCTGGTCGAGCGCGGTGCCCGCATCGCGATCGTTTTCGTCACCGCGCTGGCCACCGACGAGGAGGAGCGCCGTGCGTGGTCGGCGGGAGCGGTCGGCTTCCTGCGCAAGCCGGTCGGCCAGGCGGCTCTGCGCCACGCGCTCGACGACGCGTTCCGCGCAGCGCGGTCCGCGCGAGGAGACCGAGATGGCGAATGAGTCTGTGGTCCCGAGGCAGTTCCACCTGCTCTCGTTCGAAGGGCCGGACCTGTATGCGCGCGCCGGCGGCGTCGCGACGCGGGTCGTCGGTCTCGCGGAAGCGCTGGCGAGCCGCGGCTTCGACACGCACCTCTGGTTCGTCGGCGATCCGTCGGCCCCGGGAGTCGAGCGGCGGGATCGACTGACGCTGCACCGCTGGTGCCAGTGGATCAGTCAGTACGCGCCTCTGGGTGTGTACCAGAAACAGGACGAGAAAGAGCGCGATTTCGCTGCGTCGCTGCCCCCGTCCTTGATGCGCGAGTTCTTGGCTCCCCACCTGAACCGCGGCGGGGAGGCGGTGATCCTGGCCGAGGAGTGGCAGACGGCGCACGCCGCGATCCACCTTGACTGGCTGCTGCGCCGCGCCGGACTGCGCGAGCGCGCGATGCTGATCTGGACGGCGAACAACCTGTTCGGCTTCGATCGCATCGACTGGCCGCGACTCTCGGCAGCGAGCCACGTCGCAACGGTGAGCCGCTACATGCGCGGCTGCATGCAGGCGCTCGGCGTCGATCCGATCGTGATCCCAAACGGACTCGGGGCGGAGGCGTTCGTGCCACCCGACGCGGCCGCGGTCGAGGCGCTGCGCCGTCTGGCAGCGCACCGGACACTGCTCGCAAAGATGGCGCGCTGGGATCCCGACAAGGGTTGGCTCGCCAGCGTGGAGATCGCCGCGTGTTTGAAGCGGCGCGGGGCACGACCGCTCCTGATCGCCCGCGGCGGGAGCGAGGCGTACGGCGAGATCGTGATCGCTCACGCCCATGCGCGAGGTCTCGCCGTCTCGCACCAGAGGGCCGCGACACCGGGGGTGGCGGGGCTGCTCTCCGCCGTCGCAGCCGGGCGCGAGAGCGACGTCATCGTCCTCGAGTCCCACGTGAACGCCGACGCGCGCGGCGTCCTGCTCCGCGGTGCAAACGTCGTGCTTGCGAACAGCCGTCACGAGCCCTTCGGCCTCGTCGGGCTCGAGACGATGGCCGTCGGCGGGATCGCCTGCACCGGGGCGAGCGGCGAGGAGTACGCGCGCGCCGGCGAGAACGCGCTCGTGATCGCACTCGAGGATCCGGGCGAGTTCATGGCGCAGTTCGACGCCGTCTTCGCGCGCCCGAACCGCGTCGAGGCGCTGCGCCGTTCCGGGCTGCGAACCGCGCGACAGTACACCTGGCAGCGCGTGCTCGAGCGGCACCTCCTGCCCTGCATCGGCGCGTTCGGCGGAGTCGCACTCGACGCGCTCCGCCTGGCGTGAAGCAGGTACTCGTACCCGTCGTGACTTCAGTTCTCGCTGCGCAATATCCTATGGCGACAATTGACGAGACGGCCGCGTGCCTAAGGTGACATAGGCAAACCGTCTGGACCCATGAGCGCCCCGCACGAGAAGTATCGGCGGCTCATCGATACCGCCAAGGCGCTGCCGCCGCTGGCGGCGGTCGTGGCGCACCCGTGCGATGAGAGCGCGCTCTCCAGCACGGTGTACGCGGCGAAGATCGGGCTGATCAAACCGACCCTCGTCGGCCCCAAGGCGAAGATCGCCGCCGTCGCCAGCCAATTCAAGCTGGACATCTCGCCGTACGAGTTGGTCGACGCTCCCTACAGCCACGCGGCGGCGGCAAAGGCGGTCGAGATCGTGCGGGCGGGCAGAGCCGAGGCGCTGATGAAGGGGAGCCTCCACACCGATGAGCTGATGGCCGAGGTGGTGAGGAAGGATACGGGGCTGCGCACCGCGCGCCGCATCAGCCACTGCTTCGTGCTGGATGTACCGGGTCACGCCGATGCGTTGATCATCTCGGACGCCGCGATCAACATCGCACCCACCCTCGAGGAGAAGGTCGACATCGTGCGGAACGCGATCGATCTGGGGCACGCCCTGCGGTTCGAGGAGGTGCGCGTCGGATCATTCGTGGGTGCATGGGTATCTCCTGCGACGCTGAACGCGCACCTACCGGGCCAAGTAGATCGCGGACAGTTGGCGGCCTCGCGCGCAGGTATCGTGCCGGGATGCCGGCACTCGGGACGGCCGGACGGCTCGTGCCATCATACGATCCGCCGCGCGACGAGAACGAGCTCGTCGGTTCAAAACTTCCGATCAATGGTCCACGCTGGAGGCGGCGTGCCCCCACGCCGCATGCGCGGAACGTAAACCGTTGAACGGACGGCCTGAGGGCAGGCCGCCTCCAGTCTGAATCTCGTTCAGACGAGACCGCGGGAGGCCGACTACACCATGCCCTCGCGGACGGTGATCGCCGCGCTCGATCGCGCGATCGCCGCGTACGGCAAGCCGCAGGCCATCACCTGCGATAACGGGACCGAATTCACGAGCAATCACTTCGACGCCTGGGCGCACCAAGCGCAGATCGAGATCGCGTTCATCACGCCAGGCAAGCCGACGGAGAACGGGTTGATCGAGAGTTTCAATGGGCGACTACGCGACGAATGCTTGAACACGCACTGGTTCGAGTCGCTCGACCAGATGCGCGCGTTGCTCACCGAGTGGCGGCGGGACTACAACGAAACCAGACCGCATTCCAGCATCGGCAACTTGGCGCCGGCGGAGTACGCGGCCAAGCTGCTCATGGGCTCGGCGGCGTGAGGGTGAAGCGCTACGTGAGATTCACTGCAGTTCAGAACGGTCCAGGAAATGGGTGGGCGTCAATTGACTGGTGAACTCTCACAATGAGTGGACCGATGGCGGGGGGCAGGTCAGGCGAACCTGCGAATCAAGTAAATCGTCGATGCGCTCCGGTTCTTGTCCTTTCGTGCCAGCATCACTCTTGTCATCGATGCCATGCCACCGGGGTGCTGGCCTGGCGCGAAATAACAAGAGCAGCAGCATCGCCATCGGGTACCTAGGCACTATGAGCCCATGTCCCGCCAGATTGCCTGCGCGCGCACGGACGCCGGCTTCGGAATTCGCCAACCGAAGGCGCCGCGGCGTCGAGGGGCGACTCGTCACGAGCGCGCTTGCGACGGTACTCCGGGCCGGTTGCGCCGTCGGTCCGAACTACAAGCGGCCGCCGATTGTTCCGCCGGAGGTGACGCGCGGGCAGATCGGGCCGGCCGAGGCAGCGTCGCTTGCGGATCTGCCCTGGTGGCAGGTGTCGTGAGCGAGCCG
>CAWGCC010000039.1:0-26480 GCA_963820965.1 uncultured beta proteobacterium
ACATCCTTCAGCAGACGCTTGAATTCGGGCGAATCCATGATGAGTGTCGCCGCTGCGGCGCGCAGGCGATCGACCGCCTCGGGGGGAAGCACGAACGACGTGGGGAGTTGATTCAGGTACTCGAGTTCAGCCTTGTCCTTCAGCGCCGCGAACGACACGTCGATTGCATAAATCTCGGCGTTCGGGAGGCGCAACGCCGCGGCAACCGCAGGATCCCTGTTGGCCGCCATTGCCGCCGAGTTCCGGACCAGGCGCGCCGTCTGCCACTGCTTGGCCGTGTCTCTTAGCAACTCGACCGCCTCGAATGAAAAGGCGTCGATTGGGGTGCCTGCCGATTTGAGCAGAACTTCCACGGTGCCTGGAGGGTTCTCAGACTCGTCCCAGTTGGTCCGCGGAGAAGAGAGCGAATTGACGATGAAAACGATGATCCTTCGCGCATTGTCGATTGGCGTTGGCACGCCGGCTTCGTGCAATGCCTGGAGAACCTCCAGCCCATCGAGCACGGCACGCATGCCCACATTGTCCGACACGCCGCCGTCGACGAGATGGAGGTATGGGCGATGGACGCCATCGCCGAAGGCTTCCTCGGCCTTGAGCGAGCGGATGGCCCGTGCGGCGGGTCGCGGTGGGTTGTCGGACCCGATGAACGGCTTTGCCCAGGCAGGCGGGACTCTGTTGCAGGTGCCGCCATAATTGCTGATCGTGACGGGCGAGAGCACGACCGGTACGGCCGACGAGGCCGCAGCGGCGCGGGAGAGCGGCACTGCGTTGAGATCCGAGCAGATCACGTCGAAAACTCGCTGCGAGAAGACGAAGCGGGAGCCGGTCGAAATATCCGTCGCCGATGCCACGATCGCCGGGCCGTCGCCGCGGTTGAGATCGCCAAACGTAGCGCCGTTGAACAGGATTTCGTCGTACAACTGGGCCGCCAATTCGGAACGGCCCCAGCCCGTTGACCACAGCGCTCCCCAGTAAGTCGGATTCAGGAAACGCGCGATGAGCTCGCCCTGTACATCGCGTTTCAGGAAGCGTTGCTCGTAGTCGGCAAACAGCTTGTCGCCATATAGGCCATAGGCGAGCGCGGTGAAACTGCCGCCCGACACGCCGGTAATCATGTTGACTTCGTCGAGCAAGCGGACCTTGTTGCCCTTCGGTCCGACAACCACGGTCTTCCGAAGGAACTCCAAGACCCCGTAGGAAAAGGCGGCAGCGCGCGTGCCGCCGCCCGAGAAGGCGAGGATGACCAGGTTTTCCTTGTCTTTGAACCTTGCCTGGCGCGACTCGAAACTGTACGCGGTTGCCGGGTCGGTCTTCGTGATCGGCGGATTGATCGGGCGGGTGGCGCAGCCGCCCAGCAGGACCAGGAGCGCGGCCGCGAGGAGGCTGGATCTGTGTGTGGTATTCATGATTTCTTTCACTCCCTGGTCCGCTAGAGCTTGCTCACTTCACCATGCCCTAAATTCCAAACCCATTCGGCCGGGCCGGCTCGACAAGTCATAATTGCCGCGAGTACGGCGACGAGAACCCACCGTGTGCGGCTCATTTGAACGGCTCCAATAGATGAGAGGAACGTCAATCTCGACAAATCAGCGCGATCGTCAACGGTGTGGCTGCACGCGCCAGGTCGCCACGCCCATCAGACAACTCGGCGCCTTCTCCGTCGTGTAGGCGGATCGATAGACAGATGTCAAGATTCGCCGCCCCGATTAAGTTCGGCCACCGGCACGAACGACCGTGGGATATGCGGTGAGCGCGAACTCCAACGATGGATCCGCGGAGCGGAAGCGGTGCTCCCGGCCGGACCGGCAACTACAACCGATCCAACTCCGCGCAATCTGCCGCACCAGGATCAGAAGGGCTCCGGCACGTACTTGAACGGAAGGTCGACAGCCTTGTAGCGTCCGACCTTGCGCTTGGGCAGCTTGACCTTCGCGGCGGGAAGCGCCTTGTACGGAACGTGCTTCAGAATGTGGCTGATCACGTTCAGGCGCACGCGCTTCTTGTCCTCCGAGCGCGCGACGAACCACGGCGCCCACGAGGTATCCGTGGCGGCGAACATCTCGTCGCGCGCCTTCGTGTAGTCGTCCCAGCGATCGTAGGACTTGAGGTCCATCGGCGAGAGCTTCCACGTCTTGCGGCCGTCGCCGATCCGCCCCTCGAGTCGCCGCGTCTGCTCCTCGGGGCTCACCTCCAGCCAGTACTTGAGCAGGATGATCCCCGACTTGACCATCAGCTGCTCGAACAGCGGAATGACCTGCAGGAAGCTCCGGGCCTGCTCCTCGGTGCAGAAACCCATCACGCGCTCGACGCCGGCGCGGTTGTACCAGCTGCGGTCCCAGATCACGACCTCGCCCGCCGCGGGCAGGTGCGGCAGGTAGCGCTGCCCGTACATCTGAGTCTTCTCGCGCTCGGTCGGCGCGGGGAGCGCGATCACGCGAAACACCCGCGGGCTCACGCGCTCGGTGATCGCCTTGATCGTGCCGCCCTTGCCGGCGCCGTCGCGGCCCTCGAAGACAATGCAGACCTTGAGCCCTTTCTGCACGATCCATTGCTGCAGCTTCACCAGCTCGACGTGAAGCTTCTTGAGCTCCCGGTTGTAGTCTTTGGTGGACAGCTCTTTGCTCGATGCGACCTCGGCGGCGCCATTGTTGCCCTTCTTTGACTTGCCCTTCGCTGCGTCCATCGCTTTTGCTCTCTTCTTTCCCATGGTCATCTCCATCGGGTTGCTGTTTCGGATCGTTCCGCAGTCATCGTGATCACATCACCCAGGGTGCCGCGTTCCGCTCATGGAGCGCCACGCGTGAATCGCATGCGCAACGCGCGCAGGCGGTCCACGACCGCGTCGAAGAGCAGAACGGCAAAGATCGAGTACGAAGTGACGAGCGCGTAGTCGAAGATGCGCTGGTAGAACTTCATGTTCGGATCGTCGCCCGTGAATCCCTGCGTCAGGGCGTCCGGGAAGACGATGAAGACCAGCGTCGTCAGCCCGTAGCTCCACCGGTAGTAGTTCGGCGTGAGCGCGCCGGGTCCCTTGGCGAAGATGCGGGTCGCGCAGACAAGCGAGAACAGCGCCATCACCAGAACGAACCAGAACCACGACGGCCACAGCTTGATGAGCCACCACATGATCAGTCCGCCGGTGGCGCCGATGAGCGTGGCCATGACCAGGTCGACGGTCAGCTTGAGTGCGGTCGCACGGCGCGCATGCTGCGCGATCATGGCCGGCTGGTAGTAGCCGATCAGATAGCGAATGTTGTTGTCGCTGCTCAGCATGTACGCGAACAGCGGCAGCAGCACCAGCACCGGCCGCAGCGCCAGGATGCCCCGGTCCGCTGGCGTGCCTTCGATCCGGGGTGCGTTGGGCAGGCCTGGAAATACGCCGCCGGGCACCACGGCGAAGGCGATCCAGAGGATGGGGAACATGGCGAGTGCAGCCTGCGACATGCCTTTCGCGAACTCGACGCCCACATCCATCGAGTTCTGCCCGAACGCCGGAACGAGCGTGATGCCGACGATCACGATCATGGCATTCAGGCTCGTCACCTTGCCCTCGGCCTGCAGGTAGAAATTGACGAAGAGAATGAGCGCGACCACGGCGAAGCCGAACAGCTGATGGCTGTGCAGCGGCAGCATCAGCACTGTTCCGAGGCCGGCGAAGGCAATGAGCTTCGTCACGGTCCACAACCCGAACCGCAGCGACGGCGCCGCCGGGATGGGCAAGGCCAGAAACGGGATCACCAGCGCCGGCAGCAGGAACGAGAAGGGCCAGTTGATGTAGGTGCTGTACGCGGTCGCCAGCGTCACGCCGATGGTGAACTGCAGGATGCGACGGGCCCTGGGGTTGTCGAGGGCCCGCGCCTTCGGCGCTGCCGCCGCAGCGGTGGCATCATCAGTAGGCATACGACAACAGGGCGCTCAGCCACATCAGGAACCGACCCAGCGGGTTGAGGATCGCATGCTCGCCCGTGTACACGAGCACGTTGACCTGGCTGCCGACACGCGCGCCGAGCTGCGCGGCCTCCGCGGGATCGTCGAAATCGATCAGCACCGGAAAGCGCTGCGCGTTGCGCAACCAGTCCCGCGCGTTCTGGACCGTGGGCAGCGTGCCCGGCTTCGAGGTGGACTCGGCCGCGGTGACGCCGTAGGTGATGTTGCGGACACGCCCGCGAAGGGTCTTCTCGGGCCAGACGTCCAGCACCAGATCGACCGCGTCGCCCGGCTTGATGTGGCCGAGGTTGTTCTCGGTGAGGTTCGCCTCGACCCACATCTGGTGAACAGCAACGAACGTCATCAGCGGCTGGCCGGTCGCGGCGAAATTGCCGACATCGACTCGAAGATCGGTCACCAGTCCGTCGTTCGGCGCAACGATCCGCGTGTAGTGCAGGTCCAGCTTCGCCTTGTCCAGGGCCGCGCGCGCGGCAAGCAGTTGCGGGTTCTTCTCGTCCCGCGGCCCGAGCCCTTCGATCGCCTTCTGCAGATTGGCCTTGGCGCTCTCCACCTGCGCCTCGGCCTCGAGGCGGGATGCCGACGCCCAGTCCAGCGCGCGCTCAGAGATCGCGCCGGGGACTTCGGCATCGATGCGCTTCAGGCGAGCCTCGTTCTGCGTGTCCTTGACCAGGCCGGCCCTCGCGGCTTGCAGCGAGGCCGCGGCCGCATCAACCGTCGAGCTGGAGACCTTGAGGTTTTGCTGGGTGAGCGCGAGCTGGGCTTCGGCCGCGGCGACCGCCAGCTGGTAACGCACCGGGTCGATCCGGGCAAGCAAGTCGCCCTTCTTGACCGCCTGGTTTGTGCGTACGTCGACGGAGAGAATCTCCCCGGCCACCTGCGGTGCAATGGGCACCACGAAGGCGTTGACGCGCGCCTGCGTCGTGTACGGGGTATAGCGGTCGGCGGCCATGTACCAGGCGAGCAGGAACAGACAGAACGCACTGAAGATCAGGACCCACTTGCGCACCGGGTCCATCCGCCGCGGGGAGGCTGGAACTTCCGGCTTGGCGGGCACACCGCCCCCGTGGGGCGCCGGCGCGTTCGCGGCCGCCGGTCCGGCCGGTTTGTTCTCCGCGGACTTTCCCGGTTCCGGCCCCCCCTGCGGGGTCTTCTGTTGTTCGCTCATGACATACCTGCATTCGGGTTGACGCGGTTTACCAGTCCGGCGACGGCCAGCCGCCGCCCTCGCCCTTCAACGGCGGTTGGGTCGCTTCCGGTTGGAGAAGGTCGCCCCAGTCCACGCGCTTTCGCATCGTGTCGCTGGTCGCCTCGTCGACGAAACCGTGGCTCGAACGGATCTCCCAGCCGCCGCCGAGGGCCCGATAGATCCCGACCGCGCTGCTGACGGTCGTGCTGCGCGCCGTGACGAGTTGCTGCTGCACCCGCAGCAACGAGTTCTGGGCATCCAGCACGCGCTGGAAGTCGGAAAGACCTTCGCGATACCCGACGTTCGCGAGGGTGAGCGAGCGCTGCGCAGACGCTTCGGTCTCGGCCAGAATCCGCTCCTGCTCGCGGCTGTGTAGGAACGCCACCATGCCGTCCTCCACCTCCTTCACGGCGTTGAGCACGGTGCTCTGGTAGTTCTCCAGCAGTTGCTGGAGCTGGGCATCCTTGACCCTGACGTTGTTCCGGATGCGCCCGTAGTTCAGGATGTTCCAGCTGAAGTACGGCCCGCCGAAGAACGTGAGGGAGTTGGCGTTGAAAAGCTGGCCGAAGCCGCTGTTGCCGGTACGTGTGGTGTTGGTCCCGTCGGCGGCCACCACGCCGAGAAAGCCGCTCAACCCGAAGCTCGGATAGAGGTCGGCCTCGGCGACTCCCACTACCGCGCTTTGCGTTGCCGCGGCGAGCTCTGCCTGACGCACGTCGGGACGCCGCCGGAGCAGATCCGTCGGGGCGCCCGCGGCAATCGCTTGCGGTGCCGCCGGAATCACGCCCGGCTGCGGACCCATGATCTCCGCAAGGCTGCCCGGAGGCTGGCCGAGCAGCGTGCTGAGCGCGTTCTTTGCCTGTTGCAGCCCGGTCTCCAATGGCGGGATCGTTGCCTGCGTCCCCAGCAGCTGAGTGCGTGCCTGAAGCACGTCGAGCTCTCCGACATCGCCACCGCGGTACCGGGCCTCGGTGATCCGGACGCTGCGCTGCTGGATGGCGATGTTTTCGCGCGCGACCTTGAGTTGCGCCTCCGCCGACCGGATGGCGACATAGGTGTCCGCGACCTGTGCGACGAGCAGCACGAGCACGTTGTCGTAGCCGGCGATGGAGGCCAGCAGGTTGGCATCGGCCGCCTCGATCGAGCGCCGGAATTTCCCCCAGAAATCGAGCTCCCAGCCGACGCTGACGCCGAGGTTGTATTCCCAGAACGCCAAGTCCCCGGCCCTCGTGTTGGCGGCGTTCTTGCTGGCCGCCGTGTAGTTCACGCTGCCGTTCGCCTGCTGGACTTGGGGGTAGAGATAGCCCACGGCGACCCCGAGCTGGGCCCTCGCCTCCAGTACCCGCAGGCCCGCGATCTTCAGGTTGTAGTTGTTCCGGTACGCGGTCTCGATCAGCTTGCCGAGGACCGGGTCGCCGAAACCTTCCCACCACCGGATCTGCTCCGCAGGCTTTCGCGTGACGACCGCATTGTCGGCCTCCGGCCATTGCTCCGGTACCGGCGCTTTGGGCTGCACGAAGTCGGGACCCACCGTCATGCAGCCTGCGAGTGCCAGCGTCAAGCCGATCCATGCCGCCGACCGAAGGTGATGCCGACTCCTGCGGGATGATGCTGCGGGCCCGGCTCGCGACTCGAGATCGCGTGCGGGCTGGACCGAGTCGTTCAGGAGAGTGGCGCGGCGTGTGTCGGCAGTCGTCATCATGTCAGGCTGCCGCAGCAACCTGCCCCGCGGTGCGGCTACTTCACTGCCGAGCGACCGTAGCTTGCTGCCAAGGCCTCGAGGCCCTTGCGCGCCGTCCCCCAGTCTTCCTTGTCCACTGCATTGGTCACGGCGTATATGCGCGCGAGCGCTACCTGCATTTCCACGCTATTGGTGCGCATCCGAGTGACATCGTTGCGCAACAGATAGAGCGCGGCTTGCGCGTCCTGTTTGGCCTTGGCGTCGATAGCCGATAGAGCCAGCGAGTAATGCTCGGCAGTCATTGCATCCGGTGCGCCCGGGTCCCACGTCGGGGTCGAGCTGCAGCCGAGCAAGCCGACAACGAGTCCTGCGGCGGCCAGCAAAACGGACAGTCTGCGACCGATCGAATTCATCTTTGATCCTCCCCTACACATCGACGCATGCCGCGATCACTTGGCCGCCGGCTTCGGTGCCGGCTCGACGCTCAGCGCGAGCGCCTCGGTGTAGGTCACCTCGACCTGGTCGCCTTTCTTGACGACCTGGAACTGATCGGGGTTCAGCACATTGAGCGTCACGACGTTGCCCCGCGGCCCCTTGAGCGTGATCGTGCTTTTCTTGGGGTCGACGCCGATGACGTCGGCAATCGCAGTGACCTGACGTGCGCCGGCGACCGCCGGCCGCTCGCCGGGCTTCGCCCGCGCCGCTTCCTCGCGCACGGTCGGCTCCCCCGCCTTGACCTTGGTCTTCCTCAGCTCGAGCGTGAGCGCCTCGGCGTAGCGCGCGACGACGAAGTCGCCGAGCTTGATCTGGTCGAAGTTCTTGACCTCGTCGCCCGCGACGATATCGACGACGTTGCCTTTCGGCCCCTTCAGCGTCACCGTGCGCGTCGCCTTGTCGATGCTGACGACCTGCGCGGAGAGCTCCGCCGCACGGACGACGGACGCCCTGCCCGGTTCGCTTGTAACGACGGTGCCCCCTGCTGCATCGGGCTTTTGCGCAAACGCCGGCGCGGCAATGGCCGCCGAGATCAGCGCGAGCGCGAGGGTCAACCTGGTCCTCTTCAGAGACCGTTCCATGAGACTTCTCCATTCGAGTGCGACGGGTTGATGCGGCGTCGAGCGGCGTGCTTCATGCGAGAGCGCGCGCCGTCGCGTCGCAAATAAGCTTAATGACGCGGCCCGAGGTCATCTCTCCCCACACTGACATGATTGGACAGAGCCCCCGTATGCTGTTTGAGCTGGATCAAACAGACGACACCCAGCGGGCGCGCGACAACAGACCTTGAGCACAGTAGATGCCGTATTGAAGCGGGAGCCCGGCGAGCGTCGCGTACGCGAGCGACACCGGGATGGCATAGGCGGCAAGGGTCACGCCTGCAACGGCGTCGCGGGGCAGCCACGCGCCCTGGTAGGTGGCGAGCCACCGCGCCGGCGGGAACGCCGCGCGCCAGCCCGTTGCCGGTGCAGGCAGGCTGGTCACCCGGGCGGTCTCGCCGTCGAGCCGTCGGGCGCGATCAGGGACGGGGAGAACCGCCTGTAGATCACCCCGATCACCACGACCAGGATACCGGTGGACCAGCCGAGCATCAGCACGCCTACCGCCGCCTCGATCGGACCGAGCAGGCGCCATGCCGCGGGAAGCACCACGTCGCCGTAGCCCACGGTGGTATAGCTCGTGAGCGAGAAGTAGGCGGCCGTCTCGAGGTCGGGCAGCGCGCCGATCAGTACGTAGAAGAGCGCCCATACGACGGCTTCGGCGAGATGCAGCAGGAGCAGCGCGCCCACGAGCTGCGCCATGAGGAGCTCCGCGCCGAGCCAGCCTGGAGGATCCTTGCGCGCGGTCCAGAGCCCGATCACGCGCCGGCCGGAGGCCAGCGCGCCGATGCCGTGGATGATGACGGTGATCGCCGTGAGGCCGAGCGCGCAGAGGACCAGTTTGATCATCGATGCCCCTTCGACGCGCTCAGCCCGCCGTTGGCGGCGCAACGCTCACTGCCGCGGCGCGCTCTCGGCGGCCGGCTTCGGTTCGCCCGGTTGCAGCTCGGCCGGCTGCTCGCCGAAGCTGCCGCCGAGCGCGAGGTGCAGGTTGACCCGCTGCACGAGCCGCTCGCTGCGCACGCGGATCAGCGACACCTGCGCGGCGTAGAGCGAGAGGCTCTGCTGCAGCACGCCGCGCATGTCGCCCGAGCCGACGCGGTAGCGGATGTTCGCGAGCTCGAGCGCCCGTTCGTTATCCGCGACAGCCTGCTTGAGGATCGCCTCGCGGGCGTCGAGCGCGAAGCCGGTCGACAACGCGTTCTCGACCTCGCCGAAGGCGCGCGCGCCGATCCGTCCGTACTCCGCCACCGCCTGCTTCTGCTCGGCCGTGCGTACCTCGACCTGGCCCTGGAGCTGGCCGCCCAGGAACAGCGGCGCCATCAGCGAGGCGCCGGCGCTCCACACCGGGTTGTTCTGCTCCTTGAGCACGAAGAGCTCGCTCGAGATGCTCGTCACGGCTGCAACGAGGGATATACGCGGCAGGCGCGCTGCCTTCGCCTCCTCGGTGCGATAGAACGCTGCCGCAACGCGCCGCTCCGCGGCGACGACGTCCGGGCGGCGCTCGAGGAGCTCGGAGGGCATCCCGACCGGGACCGGCGCGGGCGCGCGGGCGAGCTCGGGCCGCACCGCGACCACCGCCGCGGGGTAACGTCCCGCCAACGTCTCGAGCGAGCGCAGCGCCTGCCGGTAGGCGTTGTCGAGGTTCTGCGCGGCGTCGCGGAAGGCCTGCAGGTTCGCCTGCGCGAGCCGGACGTCGTACTCGTCGCCGACGCCGACGCGGAGGCGATCCCGCGCGAGGCCGGCGAGGCGCTCCGACGCGCGCACCGTCTCGTCGGCGAGCGCCTTCTGCATGCGCGCCTCGGTGGCGAGGAACCAGCCTTTCGCGACCTGCGCGGCGATCGACTGGCGGCCGTAGTTGTAGTCGAGCGCCGCGGAGACGTACTGGGACTCCGCCGCGGCCGCGCCCGAGCGCACGCGCCCCCAGAGATCGAGCTCCCAGCCCACGAACACGCCGACGCCCTCCAGCCCGCTCGAGTCGCCGCTCATCTTGCCGCCGCCGCGGGCGAGCAGGCTCACCTGCGGGTAGAGGAGCGCGCCCGCGACCTTCTGGTACGCCGCCGCCTGCTCGACGCGCGCCGCCGCGACTCGCAGGTCGGGGTTGTACGCGAGCGCTTCCCAGACCAGTTCGTCGAGCTGCGTGTCGCCGAAGGTCGCGAGCCAGCGGTCGCCGACCGCGCCGGGCGCGCCGCCCTCGGCAGTCCACTTCTGCGGCACCTGCCGGTTCGCCGCCGCCTCCTTCGCCACCTCGTCGCGCTCGGGCGGCGACTTCAGCGCGCACGCCGCGAGCGCCGCTGCGACCGCCACTGCGACCGCCACTGCGAGAACCGAGCGAAGCTTGCGCATCATCCGGGGCTCAGTGCAGCTTCAGGATCAGGTAGTTCAGATACGACCCGACGCGGAGGATTACCTTGCGCAGGATGTGCACCGCGTGCAGGTGATCGGTGTAGATCGCAGCGGCGCCCGCCGCGCCGGCCGCCAGGAAGAGCTCCCGGTCGCGCTCGGCGATGTCGAACTTGACGCCGTACCGGCCGGGCGGCAGCGCCATCATGCCGGTCATCGGGATGGTGCCGCTCGCCGGGAGCTGTCCCAGCCCCTGCGCCCAGATGACCGAGTCGACCTTGCCCTTGATGATCCGGCCCGGGATCGTGTTGAGCGCGAACTCGGCTTCGTTCCCCGGCGCGACCTGGTGCAGCTCGTTCTGGTTGAACATTGCAACGACCTGTCCCTCGGCCTCGACGAGCGTCATCACCGCATTCAACGGAATGCCCGCGACGAAAGCGCCCGGCCGCAGCTGCAGGTTGATGACGTAGCAGTCGCACGGCGAGCGGGTCGTCGTCTCGCCGAGCAGCCATTTCGCGTTCTCGAGCTGGGCGCGGATCTGCGCAACCTGCGCGTACTCGCCGTTCACCTTGGCGCCGAGCTTTTGCTGGACCTGCTGCTCGCTCGCCGAGGCCTGCACGAGCGCCGCACGTGCCTGCACCTCCAAGCTGCGGGCCGCCGCCAGCTGACCCTCCTGCTCCCGCACGTCCGCTTCAGCTCGCTCCAGGTCGAACCGGTTGCCGGCGCCGGTCGCCGCGAGCTCGCGGTACTGCTCGACGCGCTTGCGCGAGAGCGCCAGCCGCGCACTGACCGCGCCGGTGTTGCTCTCGGCCTGTGTGATCGCGCTGCGCGATTCGGCAACCTTGCCCTTGGCGCCCTTCAGCGACTCCTCCACCTCGCGCTGCGAGCCCTGCGCGTTGGCGAGCTGCGCCTCGAGGGTGTTCACGTCGAGCTGGTAGGGCGTCGGGTCGATCCGGAACAGGACGTCGCCCTTCTTCACCAGGACGTTCCCTTCCACGACCGGCACCTCGAGCACGCGCCCCTTGACCTGGGAGACGATCGGGATCGTGTACTTGTAGACGCGCACGTCGGACGACGACGGCGCGAAGATGTTGAGCAGGAGGATGAGCGCGGCCATCCCGACGACCGGGATGATCACGACGATGACCTGCGTCGCGGTGTTCCACGGCAGCCACTTCAGCTTGATGAAGATCAGCCAGACGAAGAACGAGTAGATGCCGAGGAGGAGCAGCTCCATTACGCCTGCCCTTCCTTGGCCGCGGCCTTCGGCGCCCGCTCGGCGGCCTTCGCGCGACCTGACCCGCGACGAGCTCGTCCTTCAGCGCCTTGAGCTTCGGGGGCAAGCGCGCCCTTCGCCTCCATCGCGTCCAGATCCTCGCGCAGGTGGACGATCTCTTCGCGCACGAGCTGCGCCGGCGCGGTGCTTCTCGGCCATCTCGTGGTAGTAGTCCTCGTGCTTGTCCGTGCCGTACGCGGCCCGGTATCCCACCGGCTTGGTGAAGGCCCACAGCCACGCGATCGGCCAGAGCAGGCCGCCGAACACGAGCGAGAGCAGGCACAGCGTCTGGATGGCGTCGCGCTGCGGGTGGTGGCGCTTGTGCGCGATCTTCTCGGGGAGGACGTGGACGATCCAGAACAGGACGATGACGACGCACGGCACGACGAAGATGACGAACAGCGCGAGCCAGTCGGCCGCGGTGTCGAGCGCGTCACCGGACAGGAACGCCGCCCGGGCGGGGTAGGCGGCGAACAGGACCAGCCACCCGGCCAGCGCCTGCAGCGCGCGGCGCGCCCGGAGCTTCGAAAGCCACTGTCTCAACGATTCCCTCCCATCAGCCGGGAACCCGTGTACTCCGGGAGCGTGCATCCTGCGTCCTCCGCAAGGGCGGTCGGAATCCGACCAAAGTAGGATTTTCGGACCGGTTCCCGCGCGCTAGCGTTCGTCCGCACTCGCAGCACGCGTCCCCCGCTATTCTCCGGTCTGCGGCGGTCGCCCGGCCTGATTTTAGTCGTTCGGGGTTCGCGGGGCGACGGGCCGCCGCCACACGGTGCGGCGCGGGAGTGGGCTGCGCTCGGCGCACCCAAGGACCCCTGTCGAAGGAGATCGACGATGCAGACCGCCTCGCAATACTGTGCCTCGTCGGCCGGCCGGCCGGCCGCCACGCTGATCGCCGCGCTTGCGCTCGCAGCGTTCGCGGTCGGCGGGCCCGCCTCGGCGCAGATGGGCACCATCCGGTTCGACAACTGGCTCTACTTCCAGGAGAACACCGACAATAGCGAGCGCTGGCAGTACCGGCCGCGCTTCTTCATCCCGTTCAGCCTGCCACAGGGCTGGACGTTCACGCAGCGGGCCGACCTGCCGGTCCTCTACACCGACAAGGTCGGTACGGAGAACCCGGACGGCGGGTGGAAGTGGGGGATCGGCGACTGGTTCATCGAGGAGATCTTCGCCACCCCCGAGCTCGCGAAGAATTTCCGGATGTCGGCGAGCGTCCGGTTCGTGTTTCCGACCGGCGGGGGGAGCCCGTTCGGGTCCGACCAGTACCAGTGGGCGCCGGGAGTGGGGGCGACCTACGCGATCCCGGAGCACAAGACCACGATCAGCCCGTTCGCGCGCTACTTCATGAGCTACCACTCGACCGAGCCCGGCGCGGCGAAGGTCCGGAGACTGGATCTCTTCCCCACCGTGACGTTCGGTCTGCAGGAAGACTGGTCGCTCGCCTTCTACCCCGAGAACCCGATCAGCTACAACGACGTCACCAACAAGTGGTTCGTGCCGATCGACGTGCTGCTGATCAAGCGGCTGTCGAAGACCGTCGAGTTCGGGTTCGGCGGCGCCTACGGCCTCGTCAAGGACGATCCCCAGTACCAGTACATCATCAACGGCCGGCTGACGTTCTACTTCTGACGGATCACTTCGCGTCCGGGCGGCGGAGCTGCGAACGCGGCGAGCAGCCGGTCCGCGACGCACTTCGGGTAGTCGTCGGGGAACCGCCACACCCGCTTCTGCGGCGCGTTGACGAGGCAGCGCTGCTCCGGCGGGATCGGGTAGCGCAGCGAGACGGTGACGTCGGCGCCGAGCAGCAGAGGAAGCGGCGCACCACGCATGCGTCGCCGCATCCTCAGCTCTTGCCGGGTGCGACGCTCTCGCGCGCCTTGCGCTGCGCTTCCTGCGCCTCGAGTGTCAGCTTGTAGGCGGCGTAGTACTTGAAGATGTTCCGCACGTAAGTCGTCGTCTCCATCCCGATCTTCTCCGCGACCACCAGCTCGACGTTGTTGAACCACCGGTCCGGATCGAGCCCGCGCTTCTCAGCCTCCTTGCGCATGCGCGCGATGTTGCCGGGGCCCGCGTTATAGCTCGCGAACGCGAACAGGGGTCGCTCCGCCTCGGAGAACTTCGCATCGGGGAAGTACTTGGTCATGAGCTGGTCCATGTACTTCGCGCCGCCGTGGATGTTCGGCTCGATGACCTTGATGTCGCCGACCTTCAGCGCGGCGCCGGTCGCCGGCATGATCTGCATGACGCCGATCGCGCCGACGCGGCTTTTCGCGTTGTGGTTGAGCTGCGATTCCTGGTAGCCCTGGGCGGCGAGCATCAGCGGGTCGAAGCCGTACTTCTCGCCGTACTTCCGGAAGAGCGCGAGCGTCTCTTCGAAGCGCTTCCATTCCGCGCTGCCGGTGTTGTTCGAGAGCTGCTTTATGCGCTTGTTTTGCTGCGCGATCCGGTACTCGAGTGCGCCCTGCTTCTTCACGAAGCTCTGGTAGAAGTCGCCGAGCGCCGCCGCGAGCTTCGGGCTCCCCTTGCGGATCGCCCAGCCGGTATGACCTCCGTCGCGCAGCACCAGGTCTTCCCGCACCTTGATCTGCGGCAGCACCTGCGCCCAGATCTTCGCCACCCAGTCGTCGACGACGGCGAGCTCGATCAGGCCGGCGTTCAGCATCTCGAGCACGTCCTCGTCCTCGAGCGCGTCGGGAAGGGCGGCGAGCTTTACCGGCGCCTTGCGCGCGCTCTTGAGCTTCGCGTTGAACGCCACGAGGCTCTCGTGGTAGCTGGACGTGGGGCGGACGTACACGGTCTTGCCCGAGAGGTCGTCGAGCGTCGCGAGCTGCGGCGAGCCCGGCCCGGTGACGACGAGCTCGCTGACCGTGCGGTCGGTGGGCGCGACGAAGTCGACGGTCTTGAGCCGCTCGGGGGTGACCGTGAGGTTGCCGGCGGCGATGTCGCCCAGCCCGTTGACGAGGTTCGGCAGCAGCTTGTCGCGCGTCGTGGCGATGATGAAGACGGTGACCGGCCGCTTGCCGAGCTCTTTCGCGTACTTCTGGTTGACGTAGCGCTCGAACTCGCGCGCGAGCTCCGCCGTCAGGCCGCGCTCGCGGCCCTTGTCGTTGAAGAACAGGGTGCGGCTGTAGGGTGCGAGCACGCGGATGACGCGGCGCTCGCGCATGCCGTCGAAATCGCCTGTCCAGCGCTTGGTCTCGAGGACGAGCTGGCGCGGTTTCTCCGCCGGCGCACCGGCGGCGGGTTGCGCAATAGCGGCTGGGAGGGGAACGAACGCGCTCGCGGCGACGAGCGCGTAGAGCAAGCGAGTGCTTCTCACGGCGTAACCTCTCGATGGCGGGGACCCGATTCCAATTGATACCAGCAGCGGTCTTCTTTGGCTTGGCGAGCGCTATTGCCGCTGTGACATCCGGGTTTCTACGCCGTGAGGCGCTGCAGGGCCTGTGCCGGCGAGACGATCTCGACGCTCTGATGGGCCTTGAGGGCGAGCAGCGTCCGATCGCCGGTGACCAGGAGCATGGCGCCTGCGGCGATGGCGCAGGCGATTACTTCATCGTCGTCCGGGTCGGGCGCGACGCGGGCGATTGACGCGGGCGTGACGAGCTGCACGAAGGTGCCGTAGAGGGCGACCAGCGCCTCGACCGAAGTGTTGAGCTCGGCGAGCTTTGCTGCCAGATTCGCCCGCTCGAGCACCTCGGTCAGCTCGGCGAGCAGGGCCGGCGAGCTGAAGAGCTCAATCGCCTCGTCTTCGACCGCGCGCTTGAGCAGCCGATACGGGGTGTTATGCCACAGTAGCCCCGAGACGGCGACGTTCGTATCAAGAACGATCCGCACCGCTTGCGCCCGTGCTCGTTCGGGCGCGCCGCTCGGCCCGCACCTCTCGCACGAGCTGGACGATCTCCTCCTCACTCATCGGCGGGAGGCTTGTCGTCTGCAGTCGCTCGGCGATCTCGAGGAGCTTGCGTCCGGCGGCGCCGCGCACGGCCTGTTCCAGCAGCTGCCCGATCGCCTCGTCGGTGAGTAGGCCCTGCTTGCGCGCGCGCTCAGCGAGATCGTCGGGCAGCGTGATCACGAGTTCGGTCATCGCTCGGTCCTCAAGTCTGTCCCCTCAGTGCACGCCCGTGCGCGCTCGCGCGCCGGGTCATTACCGCGAAGCGCTCAAGCAAGAGCTGACGCACCGAGGATACTGCAATCCGCATCATTCTTACCGTAGTAGTCCACCGGCAGAAGATCGGCCTGGCGAACCTCGAGCCAGCGTTACGCGGCACGGGCCTGGCACTTCGGGTCATGGCCGAACCGAGAAGTCCGCGAAGGTCCGCATTTCCAGAGCACGACGTACGGACGGCTCTACACGCGGTATGAGGCCTACGAGCGCCCAGTGTTTGCAACCATGGAGCGCCTGCTCGCCCTTCTCAATGAGGCAGAAGCGAGCGGGCGTTTGCCGCGCCCTGTCTGACCCTACGAAGATACTCTCGGCGACGAGGACCCTGTGAGGGCTTACCAGTCGCCCGTGTTTGCGCGGTCCGTCTCACTTGGGCTTGACGTACTTCGCCAGTTCCGGAAAGGCCCCCGCGGCCAATTCGTCTAGCAGCGGCTTCACCGTGTCCAGCGTGATGACCTGCTGCCCGGCAACTTGGGCCAGGCGCTCGCCTGTCGCCACCCGGACTCTCATCCCAAGCAGCTCGCCCGTGACGCTGTCCGTTCCCTCAACCTCGCTCACGATGAACGCCCGTTGCGGCGTACCCGTCGCGGCCCTTGCGGCCATGGTCGCCACTAAGGCGATGGGGACGTACTGATAGGGCTTGAGGCCCTCGGCTTGCGCCGCGACGCCACTAAAAGCGACGCGAATCCGCAGGACGCCGGGCCCGGCACGATCGACCACCCTGAATCGCTGGCTGAGTGCCCGCTTATATGTGTCGTTGGAGTAGGCGAGCATTTGGTGCAGCGTCTCGGCGCTCACCTGCTGGCTCGGCCTTGGCTCGGGGTAGAAGACGAGCGGATCGAGCAGGACCGCATCGTAGTTGGCGGGCGTGAGCTTGGGACTCGCCCAGGCGCGAATGGTCCTACCCTGGGCGTCCCGGGTCTCCAGCAGATCGTGGTAATCCCTTAGGAAGCCCGACCCCTGGGTGACATCGGTCCCAGTCGCACATGCTGCCAGGATCACTGCGAGGAGAACGACACCCACATTGCCTGCGATCGATTTCTTCACGATCTACTTCCTCGTCGTCGTTAGACTGCGACCATATGCGGAGTCCCGTTCGGCGCCGTTTGCGGCGGCTCGAAGGGCACCACGCGACGGTATCACAACGTATCAGAGTCGAATGACCGCTGGCCCGATCAGCGACAGTCAACCGAACGTCAAGTCGACCCTGAGGCGACAGTGGGCGTCGCGGAAAGCAGACGTCAAACCCCGGAACCACCGGGAGCATTGAAGCGACGCCGAGAAGCTGAGGTGCAACTGATGATGGTCGGGCTCTTGTGCGAACGCGCTCGGCCGCGCTGGCGACGGCGGGTCGCCATCGCCGCCGTGGTCGCTGCGCTGCTGCTCAGCGCCGCCGCCGCCCTCCCGCTGCTCGTCGACAGCGCTGCGGTCCAGCGCGCCGTCGAGCGGCGGATCTCGGCGCTCGCTGGCGGCGAGGTGCGCTACGAATCGCTCGCGGTGCGCTTGTTCCCGCAGCCGCGCGGCGTGATCCACGGTGCCACCGTCTCCATCCCCGGCGCGCTCGACGGCCGGGCCGCGACGTTCGATGTCCAGCTCGCGCTGCTCCCCTTGTTTGCCGGGAACGTCCGCCCGACGGCGATCCGCGTCGAGCAGCCCGCATTCGCGGTACGGATCGAGCCCGGCGGCGGAGACGCAGGCGATCCGTTCGCCGCCTACCGCGCCGCGCTCGGTCCGATCGCCGATGCGCTGGTGCGCGAAGCGCAGGGGATGTCGATCGAGATCGTGGGCGGCAAGCTCGACCTCGCGTACGCCGGGCGGCGGCTCGTGTCCTTTTCGGACCTGTCGGCTCGCGCCGACGTGTCGGCAGCGGCGATCGACGCGAGCGTGAGCTCCGCGGCGGATCTGTGGCGCGCGGCCGAGGGCCGCCTGACGATCGCGCCGGGCTCGCTCGCGGCCTCCGCAAAGCTGCAGGTGACCGGCCTGCAGGCGGGCGAGGTGCTCGAGACGCTCCTTGCGGAGAGCGCGCTCGTCGTGCGATCCGGCGCGATCGACGCGAACGTCGAGGCGACGACCGATGGTCGCGGCTCGGCCCGCGCCGGTCTCACCGCGTCGTCGCCCCGGCTCGTCGTCGAGCGCGGTGCACGGACGCTCGACCTGGGGGCGATCCGGATCGCCGCGGATGCTGCGCGCGATGGACAGGCGCTGACGCTCGCGCTGCGCGGCTTCCAGGTCGGCAACCTCCTGCCGCAGGCCACGGGCTCGCTGCGCGCGAAGCCCGACGGCACGGCGCCGGTGGTCGAGCTGCAGGTGCCGGCGTTGGACCTCGCGCGGCTGCGTGCTGCCGCACTGGCGCTCGCGGAGGACCTCGACGCGGTGCGCACAGCGACGGGCGTGGTCACTGCCGGCACGGCGCGGGAGCTCACACTCACCGCGGCGGGGAACGACCTTGCCGCGCTCGCGGACTTGCGAGCGCTCCGGGCCGAGGCACGGCTCGAGGGGGCCGGGCTCGCCCTCCCAGCAGGGATCACGGTCCGGAACGGCGCCGGCCGTCTGGCACTCGCTGACGGCGCGCTGCGGGGAAGCGAGCTCGACGGCGCGATCGGTAATTCGCGGTTCAGGGCAGGCGAGCTGGCGCTCGGGTTCGTACCCACTGTCGCGCTGCACAGTCTGCGCGCGGCAGTCGACGCCGATCTCGCCGAGACCCTGGCAATCACGCGCCGCCTGCTCGGACGCAAGGGCGAGGCCGCGCTCGGCGACATCGAATCACTGCAAGGCCGGGCGTCGGGGCGCTTCGCGTACGAGGCCCGTCGGCCCGCTCCGCACTTTACGGTGGACGTCGCGAAGATGGCGGCCACGGGACGCTACCGCGGCGTGCCGTTCCCGCTCGGGGTGAGCCAGGGCGAGCTCAGCTACGCCGGCGACCGCCTCCGAGTGCGCGGCCTCGCCGGCAGCGCCGGCCGCTCGCGGGTTCAGGGCGGTGAGGCGGAGCTCGCGCTCGGCGGCGCGCTGGTGGTGCGCGCGGCGAGCGGCGATTTCGCCCTTGCCCTCGACGAGCTCTACCCCTGGCTTGCTTCGCTCGGGGGCCTGCGGTCGGCGCTGGAGGACGTGAAGAGCGTGACCGGGACTGCTGCAGTGCGCCTCGCGCAGTTGTCGGGCACTCTCGGCGCGCCCGGAGGGCTCGACTACGCGGCCGTCGTGCGGCCGCAGGAAATGCGCGTGAGCGTGACCGAGCTGCCCGCGCCGCTGACGCTCGCCGGCGGGGAAGCGACCGTCACGCCGCGCGCGCTGCGGCTCGACCGGCTCCGGGTGTCGCTGCTCGACGCGCGCGTCACCACCTCGGGAACGGTGCAGGACTATGGCTCGTCCGACCGCCGCATCGACCTCGCGCTCGAGGACGGCGCGGCCGGCCAGCAGGCCCTCGACTGGGCGCGCGCGCGCTGGCAGGTGCCGCCGAAGGCGATGCCCCGCGCGCCGCTCAGCCTGGCTGGCGGGCGGCTGAGGTGGCCCGCCGACGCGCCCGGTTCGCTCGCGGCGCAGGGAACCGTGGGCCTCACGGAGAAGGTGGACGCCGAGTTCGACCTCACGTGGCGTCCGGGCGAGCTCGACCTGCGGCGCCTCTCTCTCAAGGATGCGGACAGCGACGCCACCATCGCGCTGAAATGGAGGCCTGCGCACGCGGATCTCGCGTTCCGCGGCACGCTCGACGACCGCACGGTCGATCGGTTCCTCGCGCCGCTGCCCGAGGTGCAGGGCTCGCTCCGCGGCGACTTTCGCGCGTCGATCGACCTCGAAGCGCCGCGGCGCTCGACCGCGACCGGCAACCTCGAGGGCGAAGGGCTGGACGTGCTCGAACGGTGGGGCCTGCCCGTGATCATTGACCGCGTGCGGCTCGAAGCCGTGAACGACGCGGTGCGGATCCGCGACACGGTCCTCCGCCTCGCCGGTGAGCGGCTCGCGGTGGCCGGCACGGTGGAGCGCAAGCTCGAGACCTTTGCGATCGACGCGAAGGTGACCGCGGAGCGCCTGGATGCGAACCGGCTCCTCGATGCGCTCCGAGGTGACCGCCGGCCGACCGGCGCCGCCTGGGACCTGCTTGTCGAGGGCCGGGTCGCCATTGCCGCCAAGGCGGTGGTCTTCGACGAGCGCGTGTTCCAGCCGGTCGTCGCGACGATGTCGCTCGCGCCGAACCGGGTCGTCGCGGAGGTGACCGACGCGCGCCTCTGCGGCGTAGGGCTATCGGTCACGGCCGCGGCCACGCCGGGCACGATGACGCTGAACGGTCGCGGCCAGGCCCGCGGCCAGGATCTTGCGCAGGCGGCGGAGTGCCTCGCCAAGGAGAACCACGCGCTCACCGGTCGCTTCGACCTCGATCTGGACCTCGCCGCCAGCGGGGCGCCCGAGGCGCTGCTCGGCACGACACGCGGCAGCCTCCGCGTCGTGGCGCGCGACGGGCGGGTCGTGCGCGCGCCCGAGATAACCCGGATTCTCTCCCTCGCCAGTGTGGCCGCGCTGCTGCGCAGTGGCCCCGAGGAACTGATGAAGGGCGGTCTCGAGTACGACCAGATCGTCTTGACCGGAACGCTCGCGGGCACCCGGCTCCGGGTCGAGAGCGTGACGTTCCACAGCCCCTCGCTCGGCATCGCGGGGAGCGGCGAGATCGGGTTGGAAGATCACACCGTCGCGATGCACGCCCTGGTGGCGCCGTTCTCGAACATCAACGCGCTCGCCCGGCACATTCCGATCGTGGGTGCCATGTTCACTCGCCACGTCGGCATCCCGGTGAGCGTCACCGGGGACTTGCGCGACCCGACCGTGGTGCCGCTCAGGCCGGAGGCCGTGGGACAGAACCTCCTGAACCTGATGAGCACAATCTTCAAGGCGCCGATCGAGCTGCTCGATCCTTTTCTCGGCTTGCGCCCGAGGAGCGAGCCCAGGCCTTGAGCCCTACCTCGAGGATGCCATGCTAGAGTCAAACGCGCCGAAGGAACTGATCCTGCACGTCGTGCGCGCCGTAGGCCGCGCCGATCTGGCCAAGGGCTTCGAGAACAACGCCAAGAGCGAGCTCCCGGCGCTCAAGGAGCGCATCGACCTCGCTCAAGGAGTTGATGGCCGACATGGGCAAGGGTCAGCGACTCCGCTTCGCCTATAAGCCGGGCGCGGGAGCTCAGGTGGATGTTGAGAGCGCGGTCAAGGGACGATCAAAGGGGATGATTCCGCGCGCGCTCTCGTCTCCACCTGGCAGGGTCCGCGCCCGCCGAACGCCGACCTGAAGACCGGGCTGCTCGGCGGCCAGTGCGGATGAGCCTGTCGCGGCGAAGACTGCGAGTCGAGACCAAAGGAGGGACCCATGCGTGCCGATCGTGTGATCGTCTGCTTTCTCGCCGCCGTGGCGCTTACCGGCTGCGCCAGCCGGCCGATCAACGAACCGATCGCCCAGGTCGACCCCAAGGCCGGTTATCGTCCGTACCTACTGCTCCCGAAGCGCCAGAACAACCACCTGCAGACGCTGTTCGTGCTGTCGTTCTCCGGGGGCGGCACGCGGGCGGCGGCGTTCTCATACGGCGTGCTGGAGGAGCTCCGCCGCACCGAGATCGTCGTCGACGGCAAGCGCCGCCGGCTGATCGACGAGGTCGACATGATCACCGGCGTGTCGGGCGGGAGCTTCACGGCGCTCGCGTACGCGCTCCACGGCGAGCGGCTGTTTCGCCGAGTACGAGACACGGTTCCTCAAGCGCGACGTGGAAGGTACGCTGCTCGCGCGTAGCCTGAACCCGTTCAACTGGTCGAAGTTCATCGGCGGCAGCGCCGGTCGCTCGGAGCTCGCTGCCGACTACTACGACGAGATCCTGTTCGAGGGTGCGACGTTCGGCGATCTGCTCGACAAGCAGGGTCCGCTCGCGATCGCGACCGGCACCGACATCTCGAGCGGGTCGCGTCTCGCGTTCTTCCAGAACGACTTCGATCTCCTCTGCTCGGACCTCAACAAAGTCCGCCTCTCGCGCGCGGCCGCCACGTCCTCCGCGGTCCCGGTCGTGCTGTCGGCGGTGACGTTCAACAACTACGGCGGCACCTGCGGGTTCCAGTATCCGGCCTGGGTGAAGGACGTCGAGAATCCCGACACCCGAGCCCGGCCGGCGGCGCGCGCCCTGCAGCGCTACCGGGAAATGCAGGAGTTCCAGAACAGCAAGGATCGCCCGTACATCCATCTCGTCGACGGCGGCGTCGCGGACAACATCGGCGTGCGGGGCGTCCTGGAGGCGCTCGAGGAGCTCGCGGCGAGCGCGAAGTTCCAGGAGGAGGTCGGTTTCGGCGTCATCCGCAGGGTCGTGCTGATGGTGGTGAATGCCCGCTCGGCCCCGCGCACCGACTGGGACCGCAACGAGGCGCCGCCCGGCTCAATCGCTCAGCTGCTGCAAGCCTCGGGCGTGCCGATCGACCGGTACTCGTTCGAAACCGTCGAGCTCATGAAGGATCGCGCGGAGATCTACAAGTGGCGGCGCGAGTTGCTGGTCGCGCGGAAGCGTCTCGCTGGCGAGACCGAGGCACAGGCCGAAGCGAGCGTGCCGAAGATCAGCTTTGAGGTGCTCGATGTCAGCTTCGACGCGATTCGCGACCCGAAGGAGCGCATGTACTTCATGAACCTGCCCACGAGCTTCGTGCTCCGGCCCGAGGAGGTCGACCGGCTGCGCGAGGTCGCCGGCCAGCTGCTGCGCGAGTCGGCGGAGTACGAGTCGGTCGTGCGCGAGTTCGGTGGCACGCCGGCTCGATCAGCCGATGGAGGATGAAGGCTTCGCCCGTAACGGCCGGGACGAAGCTCAAGAAGGACGGTGCGTCGCTCCAGAGGCCGCCGATCTCCTCCGCGAAGTATCGACGGGATAGACGAGTCGGATGACCAGAGTCGGTCGTCTCGGAGCCACGATGCTCGCTGCGACGCTCTTTCTCGGTGCGCCCTCGGGGTCGCGCGCCCAAGTGATGGAGCCGCTTTCCTACACGAACGCGCCCATCGGGCTCAATTTCCTGATCGCGGGGTATGGTTATCTCTGGGGCGATGTCCTCACCGACCCATCGCTGCCGATAAAGGATGCCGACGCCAAGGTCCACACCGCCGTTCTCACGTACGCGCGGGTCCTGGATTTCTGGGGCCAGTCCGGCACGGTCGCGCTGCTCGCGCCCTATGCTTGGCTCTCGGCGAGCGGCGAGGTGGCGGGCCAGTCGAGGAGCGTTGACCGCTCCGGGCTGGGCGACATCACGCTGCGGGCGTCCGTCAACCTGTACGGCGCGCCGGCGCTCTCGCTGCAGGAGTTCCGCGACTATCGGCAGGACACGATCGTTGGGGTCAGCCTCTGGGTGACCGCGCCCACGGGGCGATACGATCCCGAGCGCCTGATCAACATCGGCACCAACCGCTGGTCGTTCAAGCCGGAGGTCGGGATCTCGAAGGCCTTGGGACGATGGACGCTGGAGGCCGCTGCGAGCGTCACCTTCTTCACCGACAACGACGAATTCCTGGGCACCAACGTGCGTGAGCAGAAACCGCTGTATGGCATCCAAGGACACGCGATCTACAATTTCAACCCGAGCCTCTGGGCGGCGCTGGACGCCACGTATTACACCGGCGGCCGCACCTCGGTGAACGGCGCGTTGAACAACGACCTGCAGGAGAACTCGCGCTGGGGCGCGACGCTCGCACACTCACTCGACAAGAACAACTCGATCAAGCTCTATTTCAACTCGGGGGTGGCGGCGCGCACCGGAACCAATTTCAACGCGGTCGGTATCGCCTGGCAGTATCGCTGGGGCGCCGGGCTCTGACTCGATCGGAAGACAGGAATCGCGTATCTCGATGAAAGCCTGAGGGTATTCACGATGACGCGCCTCAGATCGATTCTGCTTTGCGCGGCCGGCAAGCGGCTGCGCTGGCTGGCGGCATTCGCGATCTTCCTGGTTACCGCGACAGCGCTCGGTCAAGAGCAAGCGCACCCACTCAAGCCCCCCGATCGCTCGAGTCCCCGCGCCGCACTGAAGACGTTTCTCGATTCCGGCGATGCGGTCGCCGCGTATCTGGCCCGGGATTACATTCCGTCTCCCTCGCGCGCGCGGTTCGACCACCTGGTTTCGCTCGGCGAGATCCTCCTGCAGTCTCTGGACTTGAGCGAGGTGCCGCCGGCGGCGCGCCAGAAGACGGGCCGGGCGGCGGCGGGGGCGTTGTACGGGATCCTGGGCAGGATCCCGCTGCCGCCTCTCGACGAGATCCCCGACGCCGGTCAGGTCAAGCAGTCCGCCGGCAAGGGGCCGACTCGCTGGACGATCCCGAATACCGAGATTGTCCTGGTTCGCGCGGAGAGCGGGCCGCGCAGCGGCGAGTTTCTGTTCAGCGCCGATACCGTTGCCCGGGCGGGCGAGTTCTACGAGCGGGTGCGCGGGCTGCGCTATCTCCGCCCGGTTCCGCTCGAAAACCTGCACGACATCGTGGCCACCAGCGGGGGCTGGATGGTCCCGTACGCGTGGATTCAATCGCTGCCGGAATCGCTGCGGACCCCGATCGTCGGCCAGTCAGGCTGGAAGTGGATCGGCTTCGGCTTGATCCTGGTTGTTCTCGCGCTGTTCCTGTGGTTCGCGTACCGCGTGTCGCAGCTCGGCGACCACTACCACCCCTTCCTGCAGGCATTGGCGCAGTTCGCGATGCCGGTCTCGGTCCTTGCCGCGACACCGGCGGTGGCCTACCTTGCGCTCGTCCAGCTCAACTTGATCGGCGGCGTGGGCAGCGCGATCGAGCTCGCGGCCACCGCGGTCATGTTCCTCGCCGGCGCATGGATGGCGTGGCGCCTCGCACCGGTGGTCGCCGAGGCGATCATCGCCTCGCCGAGAATCGCGCCCGAGAGCATCGACGCCCACCTCATCCGCGTCGGCGCCCGCTTGCTGGGGATCGTCGGTGCCATGGCGTTGCTCGCCGTGGGCGCCGACCGGTTGGGGGTGCCGGTGTATGGAATCGTCGCAGGGCTGGGCGTAGGCGGGCTGGCCATCGCCCTCGCCGCCCAGCCGACCGTCGAGAATCTGCTCGGGGGCTTGAGCCTGTTTGCGGACAAGCCCGTCCGGGTCGGCGATGTCTGCAAATACGGTGACGCGGTCGGGACGGTGGAGGCGATCGGCATTCGCTCGGCCCGGATCCGGGGCGTGGACCGTACGCTCACGACGATTCCCAATGCGGCGCTGGCCAAGATGCCGATCGTAAACCTCACGCGGCGGGACCGGATGCTGATCCAGGCCGTCATCGGCCTGCGCTACGAGACGAACCCGGAGCAGCTGCGCTACGTCCTCGTCAAGCTCCGCGAGATGCTCCTGGGCCATCCCCGGGTTGACCCCGACCCGGCGCGCGCGCGGTTCATCGGCTTCGGGGCCAGCTCGCTGGACATCGAGGTGTTCGCCTACGTGATGACCCGCGACTGGGCGGAATTCCTCGGCATCCGGGAAGACATACTGCTGCGGGTCATGGACATCGTCGAGCAGGGCGGCGCGGCGTTCGCGTTTCCCTCGCAGACGCTGTATCTCGGTCGCGACCGCGGTCCCGACGACGGGAAAGCAGAGGCCGCGGAAGCCAGGGTGCGAGCGTGGCGGGACGAAGGATCCCTTCCGTTCCCGAACTTCTCGCCGGAACAGGCGGGCCGGATCCGCGGATCCATCGTTTTTCCGCCTCCCGGTTCCACGGCGGCGTCCGCCGCCGGGTCAGGGTCGGACGCGGGTTCGCCAGCGAATCCCTTTCCGGCGGAAGGGGCAGCCGATGACAGTCGCACGCGCCAGCGGTAACCGACGCGACGCTCAGATCAACCACTGTTTTACGTATGCGAGAGAAGCGAGTCTTAGGCTGGGGTACAGCCTCAGCGGGATGGCGTCCGAGAACGAGCCCGCGCCCGGGGCTTCGGCGGCAGCTCGCTGAGCGCTGGGAGCGTCGCTCGTCGTCACCTCGCGAAGGACCTAATTAGCACTGATTCGGCTGCCAGACAGGGGGGCGCCGATCGACTGGGTGATGGCCAAACTTCTCACCGCTGCCAAGCCGGTGAAGCATTCGAAAGCGCGCGCTGCTTTCCACCGGTCGCGATTGTTACGGGATCGCCCACGATCTCGATTCCACGGCCTCACAGCCGATCCAGCCGGGCGCGCAAGCCGACCCCGAGCAGCGCGTAGGCGATCGCGAAGCCCGCGATCATCGGCGTGTAGCCGAGGGCGCTCGCGCCCGCGCCCATGAGCGCCGCGCCGACCGCCTGGCCGCCCGCCCAGGCCATCGAGAAGAGCGACATCCCGGTCGCGCGCGACTGCGGCGCCATCTCGGTCGCCTTCGTCTGCAAGCGTGTTGTGCATCGTGTAGAAGCCGAAGCCGAGCCCGATCGTGCAGAGCGCGACGAGCGGCCACACCGGCGTGGCGAGGATGACGAGATAACACGCGGCGCCGATCAGGCCGCCGGCGAGGACGCAGCCGCGCTGGCCGAGCCGCGCGAGCATCCAGTGCACCGCGGTCGTGTACGCGAGGCCGCCGAGCCCGAAGCCGGCGAGGAGCGCGCCGATCACGGTGTAGGGCAGGTCGAACCGCGCTTTCAGCATCGCGCCGAGCAGCGAAAACGCGCCGTAGAAGAGCGTCATCTCGATGAACACGCTGAGGAGCACCGCTCGCGCCCGCGGCTGCCTGAGGATCGCGAGGTGTCGCACCGGCGAGAAGAGCGGGCCCGGCGTTCGCGGCTCCGCCTTCCATTCCGCGCGGGTTCCGACGCCGAGCACCGCGGCGACGATCGCGA
>CAWGCC010000040.1:0-20278 GCA_963820965.1 uncultured beta proteobacterium
TGCGTGCCTCGCGCCAACCGGCATCGACGAGGGAGGCGACGAGCTGGACGTCCTCGTGGAGGGCGAGCGCGCGGAAACCGCCGACGCGGCCGTAGGCTTCCGCGGACAAGCCGAGGTTCGCACCGTGCACGTGCGGATGACCTTCCGCGTCCATGTACCGCCCCGCGTAGCGGCTGCGCACATACCCCGGCTGCAGCGACCAGTCCTAGTATTTTCTCCTCACGTGTACAGCGCCGCCATTCCCATGGAGGCGCTGGTTTCGCGTCCTTCCATAAATCGAGCCGCGCAGCTCTCGCGTTATCTTTCTCGTCCCGATAGAGGAGTCGGTCTTGCGTGGTCTGCTCGTGCTCGTACGTCTTATAGTGCCAGGCCATCCCTGCGCGGATTTGCTCTAGCCCCACGTCGCGCATGCCTACGAACACCGCGCACACCTCGCGGCGGTAGGTGCTTCTAGTGGCAACGGGCCTCGACGCGCTTCTGGAACAGGAGCGCCGATAGACTCTGCTTCGATCGCTTGCCGAGCGCAGGGCATTCCACGACGCCGCGCATGCATTACCCTCCCTTCCGAGTGGTGTGTAAATTCTTCACCCGTGGTTTGCCTGGGCGCGACCGTGGCGTGGCTGAAGCTTGATTCCGCCGCTGAGATTCGGCTGGACTTTTCAAGCTAGGGCGATAAAATTTCGGTCCCGTGACACCAGGTTGAAGTCCGCCGCGGCCCAGCGGCACACGCGAAAGACGACCGGACCAAGCGCACGATGTATCCGGAGACAGGCGGTGTGCATGGATCGCCTAGCGAAGGCCCCGACCGGCATCCCCGGTCTTGACGAGATAACCGGTGGCGGGCTCCCGCGCGGACGCCCGACCCTAGTCTGCGGCAGCGCCGGATGCGGCAAGACGCTGCTCGCCATGGAGTTCCTAGTCCGCGGGGCCACCCACTTCGACGAGCCGGGGGTTTTCTTCGCTTTCGAGGAAACGGCGCGGGAGCTGACCGAGAACGTGCGCTCGCTGGGGTTCGATCTCGACACCCTCACCGCGGAGCGAAAGCTCGCGATCGATCACATCCGTATCGAGCGGAGCGAAATCGAGGAGACGGGGGAGTACGACCTGGAGGGTCTGTTCCTGCGTCTCGGCTTCTCCATCGACTCAGTAGGCGCGAAGCGCGTCGTGCTCGATACGCTGGAGACACTCTTTGGAGGTTTTTCCAATGCCGTGATCCTGCGGGCGGAGCTGCGGCGGCTGTTCCGCTGGCTCAAGGATCGCGGGATCACGGCCATCATCACTGCCGAGCGCGGCGCCGGCACCTTAACTCGGCAAGGGCTCGAAGAGTATGTGTCCGATTGCGTGATCCTGCTGGATCATCGTGTGAATGAGCAGGTGTCCACGCGCCGGATTCGCATCGTGAAGTACCGCGGAACGACGCATGGCACCAACGAGTATCCGTTCCTCATCGACGAGACCGGAATCTCGGTGCTGCCTATCACGTCGCTCGCCCTCGAGCATACGGCAAGCACGGAGCGCATCTCGAGCGGGGTGCCGCTGCTGGACGCCATGCTGGGCGGCGAAGGGTACTATCGCGGCTCCTCGATTCTTGTGTCCGGCACCGCAGGTACTGGTAAGACCAGTTTCGCAGCGCACTTCGCCGATGCCGCGTGTCGCCGCGGTGAGCGCTGCCTCTACCTCGCGTTCGAGGAGTCGCAGGCCCAGCTGGTCCGCAACATGCGTTCCATCGGGCTCGATCTCGAACCGTGGTTGCGCAAGGGCCTGCTGCATTTCTACGCTTGGCGTCCGACCATGCAAGGCGTGGAGATGCATCTCATCACGATCCACAAGCTGGTGAAGGCGGTCGAACCGCAGGTCGTCATCCTCGACCCGATCAGCAACTTCATCACGGGGGGGACGGCGCCCGACGTTCACGCGATGCTGATGCGGCTCTTCGATCTCCTTAAGGGCGCCGGCATCACTGCCCTGTTCATCGACTTGACGACCGGCGGCAACGTGAGGGAGCGCACCGAAGTTGCAATCTCGTCTCTCATCGACACGTGGCTGCTTTTGCGCGACATCGAATCCGGAGGCGAGCGCAAGCGTGGCATGTACGTGCTCAAGTCGCGAGGCATGCCGCATTCCAAGCAGGTCTGCGAGTTCCTGATGACAGAACACGGAATCGAGCTCGCACAGGAGTCCGCTGGCCATATTGGGGCAGCGATGACGAAAGCTCCCAAAGATCATCCCTTATGAGCAGGCCACCTGCACAGCCTTCGGAGATCTGGGAGTTGCGGCTGTATGTAGCCGGGCAAACGCCTAAGTCTCTGCGGGCGATCGAGAACCTCAAGCGCATGTGCGAAGAGCACCTGCCCGAGCGGCATAGCATCGAGGTCGTCGACCTCATGTTGAACCCCGCGCTAGCTAAGGAGCATCAGATACTGGCGATCCCGACGCTCGTACGCAAGTTGCCCGATCCCATCCGGAGGATCATCGGCGACCTCTCGAACACGGAGCGGGTACTCATCGGACTCGAGCTGACCAAGCACACGTCGTAGAGCGAGGGACAACGGTTGCATCTCAGATGGCGCTAACCCACCTTTCGAGCGAGGAGCTCGGTTCAGAAATCGAACGGTTGCGGCTCCGCCTGCACGAGGCCGAGGACACCCTGCGGGCGATCAGCGACTACGAGGTCGACGCGTTCGTCGTCTCGGGTAAGCACGACAAAGAAGTGCTGGTGCTCGGGGCGGCGCACCGCCCGTATCACCTGCTGGTGGAGGAGATGCAGCAAGGCGCCATCGCGCTCTCCTCTGAAGGGACCGTACTCTATGCCAACCAGCGGGTGGCGGGCATGCTCGCCGTCCCGATCGACGCCGTCGTGGGCACGCCGTTGATGCGCTTCGTGCACGAAGGCGACAGGGCGCTACTTACGGCGCTGATCGGGAACGGTGAAACCGGTATAGAGCATAGCGAGATCCGGCTAAACCACGCCAAAGGTCGCACGGTAACTGTTCTGATGACGGTCAACCGACTGGTTGAAGAGCCGGGGATGGTGTGCTTGCTCCTGACCGACCTCACGGGCCGCAAGCGCGAGGAAGCGCTCGTCGCCGCGGAGACGCTAAGCCGATCCATCCTGGATCAGGCGGTGGACGCGATCGTCGTGTGCGACGCAAGCGGCCGCGTCATCCGGGCGAGCCGGACCGCGCATGAGCTCTGCAGCGGCAATCCGCTCCTGCAGCCGTTCACGGAAGTCTTCCCGCTCGAGAGCGAGCATGGAGCGCCCGATCTTTCCGCCGTCCTCGCGGGCCGACCATTGCACGGTCTCGAAGGCGTGCTGCGCCGGCGAGACGGTGGCGCCACCTCATTGCTTGTGAGCGCAGGGCCGGTGACCACGGACACAGGTGAACTCCTTGGCTGCGTTGTGACAATGACCGATATCACCACGCAGAAGCGGGCGGAGGCCGAGCTGAGGGAAGCCGACCGGCGTAAGGACGATTTCCTCGCGATGCTTGCGCACGAGCTCAGAAATCCGCTCGCCCCGCTGCGCAATGGCCTTGAGATCCTGGACAGGGCCGAGATTAACCCTCTCGCCGCACGTAGCGCTCGCGAGATGATGAACCGCCAGATCGACAACCTAGTGCGGCTCGTCGACGATCTGGTCGACGTAAGCCGTATCACGCGCGGTAAGATCCAGCTGCGCCGCGAGGTGCTTGACCTGCGCACAGTGGTGGAGCGCGCGATCGAGAGTAGCCAACCGCATATCGAGGCACGCCACCATCGACTCTCCGTTCACATGCCGACAGAGCCGATGCCCGTCGAAGGCGACGCGGTGCGTCTGGGGCAGGTGTTCCTCAACCTGCTCAACAATGCCGCGAAGTTTACTCCGGACGGCGGTCGCATCGCGGTGAGCGTCGAGTGCGGCGCGCGGCTGCCGGATGGCGGCACGGAAGCATCGGTCCGCATCCGCGACAGCGGGATCGGGATCACCGCCGCGTGGTTAGATAAGGTATTCGATCCGTTCATGCAGGCGAATGCCGGTCTGGAGCGGACGCAGGGAGGGCTCGGCATCGGTTTGACGCTCGCCCGCCGGCTGGTGGAGATGCATGGCGGGCGCATCGAAGTGCGGAGCGGCGGACTCGAGGAGGGGAGCGAGTTCATCGTGCGTCTCGCCATGCAACCGAACGCGGCTCTTCCGGCTGCGGCCGGCCGTCTCCAGGAGGGGCCTTGCGTTCCTCGTCGTCGCGTGCTGATAGTGGACGATCATCGCGACAGCGCGGAGGGCCTGGCTGGGTTGCTGCAGTCGCTCGGACACGAGGTGCAGTGCCGGTACGACGGTCAGGAGGCAGTTGACTATGCGCCCCAGTACGAACCCGACGTTGTGTTGCTCGACATCGGGCTCCCCGGCATGAATGGAAACGAGGTGGTGCGGCGGCTGCGCCCCGTGCCCTCACTTTCGGGAACGCGCTTTATCGCCCTCACTGGGTATGGCTCGGAGGCCCATCGCGAGCGCTCGCGCCTGGCGGGGTTCGACCATTATCTCGTGAAGCCCGTCGAGCTCACTTCACTCCAGGAACTCCTGGCCTCTGCGTAGGTTGCGATTTTCTCGTCGAACCATCCAAATTCTGGCAGAACGGTAATCGCCGCCGCTCGCAGTGAATGCACCAGGGACGCCGAACCAGCGCTGCTGGCGCAACCGCTGCCCGCGAGACCCACCGCAACTCGCCGTCGGTTCGCCGGCGCCAGACAGGCGGATCGACATCCACTCGCGAGGGAACGGGAAATTTTGCCGATCTATGTAATTGTTGCCGACGGCAAGACCGAAGGTCGCGATGCCGCAGAGGGCCGCTAAAGGCCATCGCCCAAAGTCAACCGGGGTCGAACGGGCGTGAACGTTCTCTTGAGCGCACCCTCGCAAACTCGGCGCCCAGTCCAGCTCGAACCGGCTGGCGCGGAGTCTCGGCAACGACCTGTCGTCCCCGTAGGTTGTCAAGATCGAACCCTACGCGCGCGTCCTGGCCCTTCCCTCTGGGCCGCCGCATTTCGGCCCGCGGCAAGCGCTACTGGCCTATATGAAGAAATTCGCTCGTCTGATTTCAGCTGCGCGGCGCAGTTAGGACACTACGACCTCGTTCACGCGGGCTTCTTGCTGTCGGGGCTAGCGGCGCGGGACTGAAGCAGCGGTGCAACGTCCCGTTGCACGACCGCGAGTGAGCCGGGCGGCGCCGTGCGGCCCAGCGCGTTGCGACGACCCGCTATCTGTCCGCGGACCAGAGCGTTCGGCCAGGCCGCGATCGGGCGAGCGCCATTAACGTCCCGCTCAATTTGGGCTCGCGATGGCACGCGCACGAGCTCATCGGCCGGCTGCCGCTTTTTCGTGACGCGCGCGAGGGGTGGCGGCGTCAGCGCTCGTTTGGGAGAGGGTACAGGAGGCCGGTGTCTCGCCGACCGTCGCTCTCTTTTTGGGCGCGAGCCTGGTGGCTACTAGCGTCACGCATTTGCGCCGTCAGGAGGGACGCCCAGCTGGAAATGCTGCGTCACGTTGCTCGCCTCGGCGCCATCGCGGCCGGCGAGCCGCTCGGCCATCCGCAGATGATCAAGCCGCGTCGGCAGCGTCTTCGCGGCGAACCTCCCCATCTCGGACGCAGCGGCCGCGGGGGCAGTGGCGGCCATAAGAAGCCGGCCCGCGCGAGCGAGTGCCGCACGCGTAAGTGTGGTTTACCGGTGGAGACATTGTCGATCCCCGGCCTGGCCCGCATTACGGGCGGACATCGTCGCCGTGGGAGGATGCCCGGCCGATCGCCAGGGATCCAGTTGGTCTTTCCCTAGGCAGCACAACAGGAGTCGCGACGGTGTCGAGGAGGAATCAGAATGACCGGCTCGTTATGAGGCGACCGTCGGGTTCACGGGCACGTCGATTGCGTCTTATCGCCCCTTCATTCCTCACTGGCGCGTTTCAGCTTCGCTCGATTCGCAAACGGCTACGCCGACCATGCCGATCCCGCGGAGTCCGCGCTGCTTCTGATGGCTAGAGTTGCGGAACAAGGCGGCCCGCGCTCCCTGTCTCCGGTAAACGATCTGTCCGCGGATGGTCAATTTCCTGCCCGTTACACCGGCACTCTCCACCGCACGGTGGCAACGCCGACGACTAGGCGTTCTCGCAGAGCTCCGCCGCGCGGCTTCAGGCGCGCAGGGCTCGCGATACGAGAGCCGGAGCGCGAACTTGCTCCGCTTGCGATCTGCCCGCTCTGGCTGGCCGAGTGGCGGCCAATGCGTTCTCGCGCGGTCCTGTCCAGAAGGCGCGACACTGAAACGCTGCGTTAAGTTCTACGCAGTCTCATCACTCCGATTTAGAGGTGCAAATGCTGAAGTCAATTCGCAACAAACTCATCGGGAGCTCGGGCAATCAACTATCCCGCCCGATGCTTGCCGTCGCGCTGGCGCTGGCTGCCTCCGCCGTGATGGTGCAGTGGCGCACCCGGCGTACGGAAAAGGCCAACCCTCCGCAGGGAAGATTCGTCGAGGTCGATGGCGTGCGATTGCACTACGTCGAGCGCGGCGAGGGTCAGCCGCTTGTTCTCCTGCATGGGAACGGCACCATGATCCAGGATTTCGATGTCAGTGGCCTCATCGACCTTGCGTCGCGACGTTATCGGGTCGTTGTTTTTGACCGGCCGGGCTACGGCTACAGCGATCGACCACGAGCCACGGTATGGACCCCGGTAGCGCAGGCGCGGCTCATTGAAGGCGCCCTTCGGAAGTTAGGCGTCGAGCGGCCGATCGTGCTCGGCCACTCTTGGGGGACGCAGGTCGCATTGTCGCTTGCGCTTGAATTTCCGAGTTACGTGCAAAGCCTGGTGCTGCTCTCGGGCTATTACTTCCCCACCCTGCGGCTCGACGTGCCAGTGCTGTCAGGGCCGGCGATACCGGTACTTGGCGATGTCATCCGGCATACGATCTCGCCATGGCTCGGCCGTCTGATGTGGCCCGGGCTACTGCGAATCTTGTTCGGGCCGGGACCGGTGCCGGCGCGTTTCAATGCATTTCCGGTCTGGATGGTGCTGCGGCCGTCGCAGATTCGTGCCAGTGCGGCGGAGAGCGCGCTGTTGGTTCCCAGCGCCGTGGCACTCTCGCGGCGCTATCACGAACTCAAGATGCCGGTGTTTATCATGGCCGGGGATCGCGACAGGTTCGTTAACGCAAAACGGCACTCCGCGCGCTTGCATCAGGAGATTCCGCAAAGCGAACTTACGCTCACGCCGGGAGCCGGGCACATGATCCATCAGCTGGTGCCCGAGCAAGTGATGAGCGCGATCGATCAAGCTCGAGACGCGATTACTGCGCAAAGTGGCACGGAAGGTTCTCGCGGGCCGTCGTTTGCGGAAACCTTGCAAGCCGTGTGAACGACCCCGGTTCACCGCGCCCGAGCGCCATGTAACGCTCAATCGATGTCGCTGTATCGGCGTTGGGTCTCCCGGCGCGCGGGGCAGTTTCTCGCCCGACATGCTCTCGCCGCGCCATTCGCCCTGGCCCTGGAGTTCGGACGGTGCGTCGACGAGTGGGCCGCGGAATTGCTGAACCGCTGGTGGCCGCGGAAGAACAGTTAGAAAGCAAGTTTCCCGTCCTTAAAAAATAGAATGCCCCGTAACCGCCTCCGCGAAGGACATCCTTACCCCTTGGGCGCAACCTGGGACGGCCTCGGCGTCAACTTCGCCTTGTTCTCTGCCAACGCCAAGCGCGTCGAGCTTTGCATTTTCGACATCGCGGGGGAGCGGGAGCTCGAGCGCATAACCCTTCCGGAATACACGGACGAGGTTTGGCACGGTTACCTCCCCGATGCGCGTCCGGGGACGGTTTACGGCTATCGCGTCCACGGCCCCTACGAGCCGGACGCCGGGCACCGCTTCAACCCGAACAAACTTGTGATCGACCCGTACGCCAAGCAGCTTGTCGGCGAGCTGCGCTGGCACGACGCACTCTTCGGGTACCAGATCGGGCACGCGGACAAGGACCTTTCGTTTGATGAGCGCGACAGCGCCACCTACGTGCAGAAAGCCCGGGTGATCGACCCCGCCTTTACCTGGGGTGACTCGCGTCGCGAGCGCTGGCCCTGGCGCCAGACCGTGATCTACGAGACACACGTCAAGGGCTTCACCAAGCTCAACCGCCGCCTGCCCGAAAATCTACGGGGCACCTATTCCGGGCTCGGGCATGCCGACACCGTGGAATACCTGCAGAAGTTAGGTGTCACGACCATCGAGCTCCTGCCCGTGCACGCCTTCGTCGACGATCGCTACCTGGTCGAAAAGAAGCTCCGCAACTACTGGGGCTACAACACGTATCGGCTTCTTCGCGCCTGAGCCGCGGTACATGGCGACGCCGTTCGCCAACGAGTTCAAGGAGATGGTGAACCACTTGCACGCTGCGCGCCTCGAGGTGATCCTCGACGTCGTCTACAACCATACGGCGGAAGGCAACGAGGGCGGGCCGACGCTGTCCTTGAGGGGAATAGACAACGACAGCTACTACCGTCTGTTGCCAGACAAGAAGCGCTACTACATCAACGATACCGGCACCGGCAATACGCTGAACCTCAGCCATCCGCGGGTGCTGCAGATGGTCGGCGACTCGCTGCGCTACTGGGCGAACGAGATGCGGGTCGACGGCTTCCGCTTCGATCTCGCGACGATCCTCGCGCGCGAGCCCTACGGCTTCGATGAGGGCGGCGGCTTTCTTGACGCCTGTCGCCAGGACCCCGTGCTCTCGGGCTTGAAGCTGATCGCCGAGCCGTGGGACGTCGGACCCGGCGGCTACCAGGTCGCGCATTTTCCACCGGGCTGGGCCGAGTGGAACGATCGCTACCGCGACACGGTGCGCGAGTTCTGGAAGGGCGACGAAGGCAAGGTCGCCGAGATGGCCACGCGCATCGCCGGGTCGGCCGACATGTTCAACCGGCGCGGCCGGCGGCCGTGGGCGAGCGTCAACTTCATCACCGCGCACGACGGCTTCAATCTGAACGATCTCGTCTCCTACAACGACAAGCACAATGAGGCGAACGGCGAGGACAACCGCGACGGCCACTCGAACAACCATTCCTGCAACTACGGCGCCGAAGGGCCTACTGACGACCCGGCGATCATCGCAGTGCGCGAACGGCAGAAGCGCAATTTTCTCGCCACGCTGCTGCTTTCGCAGGGCACGCCGATGCTGCTCGCCGGCGACGAGATCGGGCGCTCGCAGCGCGGCAACAACAACGCCTACGCCCAGGACAACGAGATAAGCTGGATCGACTGGTCCGCGATCGACGGACGCGGCGCGCGAACTGCTCGAGTTCACGCAGGCGACTCATCCATATACGGATGAGGCACCCGATCCTGCAGCGCGACCGCTTCCTCGCCGGCTCGCACAATCCCGAGGTCGGGGTGAAGGACGTCACCTGGCTCACGCCGGAGGCGACCGAGATGGCGCTCGACAACTGGGAGGACCCCAATGCCAAGTGCTTCGGCATGATACTCGACGGACGCGCGCAACCCACCGGTATCAAGCAGCGTGGCACGGATGAGACGCATCTGATCGTCATGAATGCGCATCACGATGTGGTGAACTTCAGGCTGTCCGGAAGTCCCGGAAGGTCGGCAATGGGTTCGCCTTTTCGACACCAACGATCCGCTGCTCGAGGCACGATCCTATCCCTTCGGCGAGGTTTACCAGGTCACGGGCCGCTCCCTGCTCCTATTCCTCCTCGACCGCGACGGCGCCGCCGTGCCGCGGTTCGAGCGCAAGCCGCCACAGAGAAGGGCGCCTAAGAAGTGACTCGCTTCGGCGCGGAGGTTTTGAAAGAGAAAGGAGTGCGGTTCCGGCTTTGGGCTCCGACTGCGACAACAGTGGAGGTTTGCTTTCGCGACTCTTCCTTTGCAATGGAGAGAGGCGAAGACGGGTGGTTCGAGAGGACCGATCCCTCCGCACGCGCGGGAACGCTATATCAGTACCGGATCAACGGCGACCAGCTCGTTCCGGATCCGGCATCGCGCTTCCAGCCGGAGGATTGCGAAGGTCCGAGCGAGGTGATCGATCCTGCAGCCTTCGAGTGGCACGACAGCGGCTGGAAGGGCCGCCCCTGGCATGAGGCGGTGATCTACGAATTGCATGTGGGCTGTTTTTCTCGAGAAGGCACTTATCTTGGAGTGAAGAAGAGACTGGAGAGCCTTCGCGACATCGGCATCAGCGCGATCGAGCTGATGCCACTCTCGGACTTTGCGGGCAAGCGTAGCTGGGGCTACGACGGCGTGCTGCCCTATGCACCCGATAGCGCCTACGGCACACCCGGGGAGCTCAAGTCGCTAGTGCAAGCGGCGCACGACGTTGGGCTGATGATTTTCCTCGACGTGGTGTACAACCACTTCGGGCCCGAAAGGCAATTTTCTTGATCTATATGCCCCCCAGTTCTTCACCAGCCGCCACAAGACGCCCTGGGGCGCCGCGATCAACTTTGATAGTGAGGGCAGCCGCTGGGTGCGCGAGTATTTCGTGCAAAACGCGCTCTATTGGCTTGACGAATACCGCTTCGATGGCCTTCGCTTCGACGCGGTGCACGCGATCATTGATGAATCGCCGAGGCACATTTTGGATGAGATTTCATCCCGTGTGAGGGAGCGGTTTCCTGACAGGCTCGTTCATCTCGTTCTGGAGAACGACGCAAATCAGGCGCGCTTCCTCGGGCCAGGGAATTACACCGCCCAATGGAACGACGACTCTCATCATGGGTATCACGTGCTCGGCACGGGCGAGCGGGACGGCTATTACACCGCCTACGCCGATGCGCCGGCGAGGTACCTCGCGCGCTGCCTCGCGGAGGGCTTCGCCTATCAAGGAGAGATCTCACCCTTCTCCAACGAAAAGCGAGGGGAGCCGAGCGCTCATCTGCCGCCGCTCGCTTTCGTGGATTTCATACAGAACCACGATCAGATCGGCAACCGTGCGTTTGGAGAGAGGATGGTCTCTCTCTCGGAAGAGACGAAGTTGAAAGCGCTCACGGCCATCCTGCTGCTGGCCCCGTCGCCGCCGTTGCTCTTCATGGGTGAGGAATGGGGCTGCAGACAGCCCTTTCTCTTCTTCTGCGACTTCGATGGAGAGCTGGGCGAGGCGGTGCGCAACGGCCGGCGCGAGGAATTTGCGCGCTTCGCCGCTTTCCGGGACCCGGCGGCGCGCGAGCGCATCCCCGATCCCCTCGCCGTGAGCACGTTTGAGCAAGCCGTCCTCAAGTGGGAGGACCGCGACAGCGCGGACGGCAAGGCTTGGCTGGCGCACTATTCCGGTCTACTGAGGCTGAGGGAAGCGCACCTATGGAGCGCGAAGGCCAATTCCGGCAGCTATCGCATGCTCAGCCAGGAGGCGTTCGAGGTTAGGTGGACCTTGGAAGGCGGCGGCGAGCTCATGCTGGTCGCCAACTGCGGCGATGCGCGCGAGACGATTTCCACGTCGCTTGAGGCAAAGCCTATCTGGTCGAACGGTCTGCCAGGTAATCCTTGGTCAGTGAATTGGTATCTGACAGAGCGGAATCGCGGGGAATTGAGGTGACTGGATGGAGCCGGTCGGTCCGACCGGATTGTGTCGAAAAAAAGGTCGGTGCTCGGCGCAACTGGGCGTCGGCGATTAGGTCACCGCCGCGCGGACTAGTGTGGGCTCGCCCGCTGGCGCGGCGAGGCAACGGTCGGATCGGTGCGCTGGTCGGCGAGCCGTTCCGAGACGCTGCGGAGGGCTGAGGTGGGCCCCTCGCACATCCTCGGCCAGCTCGTCATGAGGAAACTCCGCGGCTCGAGTTTGTCGAACAGCGCGTGCACGAGCCACGCAGCATCCGCCATGTCTGCCCAACGCACCCCGGGATGCGGATGGAGATCGCTTGCGATCTTGTCGGGCTTTCCCACGCGCAGTAGCGCCCGTCCGGACCCGGCAGAGGGCTGACTGGCCGGGAACGCGGCTGCGCGCGGAGCTGCGGCCCGACAGCCTGATGGCTCCGGCACGGGGTCCCAGGTTACCGACGTGGCCGAGCATAACGGTGCGCGGCTGGATCCGCGCTATCGGGCTCCCCTATATCAAGGCAGCGGTTCATAAGGCATGTCGTTTGCATAATAGGCGTCGCAATTGTCGATACTCGGAGCGCCCCATGCCCACTCATACCTCGTCGCGCGGAAACGCCCGTTCCAAGACCTCACGCGCCCCGGGACGCCGTGGCGCCACCACTCCGCAGAAAAACGCGCTGCAACTGCTTCAGACCGACCATCGCGTGGTCTCCGATCTTTTTAACCAGTTCGAAAAGGCGCGCACGGAGGATCGTAAGGCTCGGCTCGCCGAGCAGATTTGCGCGGAATTAAAGGTGCATGCACAGATTGAGGAAGAGATCTTCTACCCGGCTGCACGGGAAGCGTTGGGCGATATTGCCCTGCTCGACGAGGCGAAGGTCGAGCACCAGTCGGCGAAGGCACTCATCGCTCAGATCGAGAGCGCTCACCCCGGCGATGAACTATTCCAAGCGCGCGTAACGGTCCTCGGGGAATACATTAAGCACCATGTGAAGGAAGAGCAGAATGAACTGTTTCCGAAGGTCCGCAAAGCAGATATCGATCTGATGTCGCTCGGGCAGTCGCTCGCCGAGCGGAAGGAAGCGCTGAAGGGGCGTATGTAACTTCAGGGCCTAGCCGTCGTCCAGGCCGCTACGAGCTGCCGCGCACTGGCGAGTTTCGGGACGTGTTCCGGTAGCCGACGATGCGACTTGCTGCGATCTGTGCGCTGGGCGAGCACCGGCCCCTCGCCGCCCCTCGCGTTTCGCGCGGATTCAGTGTCGCGAGACCGCCTGCGGTGATCATCCTCTATGTCAATCAGAACGCTGCTTCAACCTCTGCCCGAACCGCACCGAGGGATGCGAACAGATATCAGCGGTGCGAGCGGACCGAAACACCGCCGGATTATGTGATTACGCAACCATCTCAGCACTACAACCGCGCTCGGGGATGCCGTCGGTCCGATCGCGAGTGTGAAGGGCACCTCCATCGTGCTCTCGTCGCTGCCCCCTAAAGGGAGCGCAAACATTATTACTTATGAAGGAACCGAACATGCGCACGCGTCGTTCCGTCGAAGCCATTCTGCACTCCGAAGCCGAACGGCTCGCTGACCCCCCCACCGAGCCGGATGCCCCGATAGCGGGCCCGAATAGCTACCCAGACGTGCCCGACTCGGGATTCGATCCCGAACCGACAACGGATGACGCCCGGTCTGCACGTTGGGTCCAGCCCGGCGCGGATGCTGGCGCCAACGAGGCATTACGGCGGCGCATCGCCGAGCGGGCGTATCTGCGCGCCGAACGCCGAGGATTCGCCCCGGGGCGAGAACTGGAGGACTGGCTCGCTGCCGAATCGGACGAGGCGGCCGCGCCGGAGTCGGAGTCCGACCGCTGAGTCGAGAGGTTTTGCGGCGGCAGCGGGTACGGCCGGGAGACGCGACCTGAGCAGTGCCGTGGGTCCTGCCTTCCCCGAATCGAGCCACGGCTCCCCGCCGCGCGCAGTTTTCCTGTCGGGCCAAGACCACGCCGCGCCACGCCGTCTAGAGAGCGCCGTTAGGCGCTTTCACCGCGCTAACACGGTGACACCCGATTGCGCCCCGCGCGAGCGAGCTCGGTTATGGCCGGCAAGGCACCGCCAGCTTTCCGCTTGCCGGTGCCCACATCCCACACGTTGTACGGGCGCGGAATGCGCGACGGTCTTATTTACACCCCGTGTGCGAATTTACACGACGTTTCGCCTCGCATCGCTCGGTCGACGCCCTCGCCGGGTCTATTACCCGCGTGGAATCGATAGCGGCCTGTCGGATATCGCCGAGCCACTTAGCGAGCACTGCGGCGAAGTTGGCCAACCTCGCTTTACGCGAAAACGAGATTTATGCTCGGATCCCAGCGGTACGCGCACGCCGACATCGCCTTGCCGACCCCACGGCCGCGTCCGGTTGATCTGATGCGTCCTGATCTTCGATCCGCTCGACGATGACGGCTACGCTCTGCCGTTCGCCACGGTGTCTCGCCGCGCTGCATCGCATCCCCTGAAGCGGGCGGTTTTTCGGCACCGCTCACGCCGACCAGCACCGCCCGGGCGCCGGGGATGGGTTTTGCGCCCTCACTGATCCGCATGGACCCGCCCTTGAAACTACCGCGGGAGACCCTAAGTCCTGATCCGCTGGCGCAGGGCCAGTGAGACCAAAGGCTGAGGGGCAGTTCATGAACATCCGCCGGTATGTCACCGCGCCGTCGTCAGGCGGCTCCCGTAGGAGCGCAGGAATCGTCGGCGGTCTCGTCAACCCCGACACCCTCAGACCGTACGGTCGACCAGGGCGAGGGTAGCCGCAGTCGTCCCCCTTGAACCCTACGCCGCGGCACATATTTCCCGGTCATTAACCTACCTAAAGGAGGTTCGCTATGTTTGGCAGCTTGTTGAGCGGCATCGATACCAACCTCTTTGGCGAATTCAGGCGCCTTGAGAACGAGGTAGACCAGCTCTTCGCGCGCTCGGCCTGGCCGGCCAGCATTCGCGCGGTGCGCCGGGGCACGTTCCCCCCAATCAACGTCGGGGCCACCCCCGAAAAGGTCGACGTCTATCTGTTCGCCGCGGGCCTGGATCCGAAGGACCTCGATATTTCCATCCAGCAGAATCTGCTTGCCGTCTCCGGCAGTCGTAGGGTGAACGTCAACGAGGAGGCCGAGTACTACCGACGGGAGCGGTTCGACGGGGACTTCCGGCGCGTCATCCAGCTTCCCGACGACGTCGATCCGGACCGCGTCGACGCAAAGTACCGCGATGGCGTGCTGCAGATCACGGTCCAGCGTCGCGAGTCGGCGCGGCCGCGGCAGATCGAAGTTAAATGAGAGCGATGGAGGCGATCATGGCAACAAGACAGGACGTCACGACACGCGAGCCCACTGAAGTCCAGGCGAAGGCGCGTGAGCAGGAGTTCGTGGTCCGCCCGGCGGTCGATATCTTCGAGGACGCGAGCGGTATCACGGTGGAAGCCGAGATGCCAGGCGTATCGAAGGACCGCCTACACGTCCAGGCTGACCGGAACAGCCTGCTCATCGAAGGCGAGGCATCGATCGACACGCCGGCCGGCATGGAGGCGCTCTACGCGGATGTTCAGTCCACCCGCTATGGGCGCAGTTTTGTCCTGAGCGGCGAGCTCGAGACCGGATAAGATCGAAGCGAACCTCAAGGACGGGGTGCTCACGGTGCGCATTCCGAAGCGGGCGGAGCTTCGCCCGCGCAAGATCGAGGTGCGCGCCAGTTGACCTCGTCGTCCGGCCGGTCGCGGGTGCGATCGGCCGGACCCAACGAACTACTCAGCTATGAAAGGAATCGAGCGGCCTGCACTTGCGATCGATACACGCCGAAGAGATGAGGCGCGGGAGATCGCGAAGAAGCCATGCGTACTCGCCGATCAGTACTGCGGCCTGAATTCGTCGTACTTCTGCGCATACTGATCGAAGTCCTCCCGGCCGGGCGCGCGTCGAGAACGCAAGGAATAATGGATGCCACCGTAGAACCCTCACACGGGCGCTCCGGAGGACGTTGCAGCGAAGGAGTCGAATGTCCGCGGCAGAAAACCGGGAGGCGACCGTGGGCGCTCGGACGTCCAGCGAGGTCTTAATCCGACCGCACGCCGCGATGCCCTGCTCGACACCTACGACACCGTGTCCGTCGTCGAGCACGACGACGAGAGAGCGATCCTGGCCGCGGAAGAAACCCGTCCGAAGCACATGCGCAATACCTGATTCCGCTCCTCCTGATCACCTTCAGCAGTGGTCGACCGAGCGCGTGGAGGCGCCCTACGCGTGATCGTCTCGAGCTCGGTCTGGTGTGAACCGCGAGCGGGCGTGGTCCGCGGCGCGGCTATTCCGCCAGCGCGGCGAGATAGGCGGCAAACCCGCCGCCGGCGACTCGGTTCACCGATCTCGCGCTTGTCGTTACCCGCGGACGGGCGGTGCGCGCCACACGCCAGCCGCCCGCTACAAGCGCCGCTACGAGCTGGACGTCCTCATGCAGGGCAAGCTCGGCGAAACCGCCGACGCGCCCATAGGCTTCCGCGGAAACGCCGAGATTCGCACCGTGCACGTGCGGGTGGCCTTCCGCGTCCATGTACCGCCCCGCGTAGCGGCTGCGCACATACCCCGGCTGGAGCGACCAGTCGGCGACCTCCACGGTGCCGCAGACTACGTCCGCGCCGGCGCCGAGCTGCATCGCGAGCCAGTCCGGCGCCACCACCGAGTCGGCATCGGTGAAGGCGAGCCAGCGTGCGCCCCAGCGGAGCGCGCGTTCGGCGCCCGCCGCGCGCGCGAGGCCGACGCACCGCGCGGCGAGGCGGACGATCTCTACCGCTTCGGCGGCCGCGATACGGTCGGAACGATCGGTGCAAGCGTCGAGCGCAGCGACCACCACCACCGCCTCGCCGTTCAACCCGGGATGCCGGGCGGCGACGCGGATCGAGCGCAGGCACTGCCCGAGGTGGGCTTCCTCGTCGTGCACCGGAACGATCACGCCGATCACCGCAGTCCCTCCGCGGTGGCGACCGATCGCGGATCCAGCGACCACACGTCGAGCAGGAAATCGTCCTCGCTGTGGCCGACCAGCCGGTGCAGGCCGACCCCTCCGGCGAAGCGCGTAAAGGCGGCGTGGACCTCTTCCCCCCCGAGCGGATAGTCGCTCACCGGCGGTCGCCAATGACAAACCAGAATCGTCCCGTCTTCGGCAAGCGAGTCTCGCGCCCGGCGGAACGTGGCTTGGAGCGAGGGGCGCTTCAAGTAGTACCCGACCTCGCTGATGACGACGAGATCGAAGCGCCCCCGCGGCCATTCGTCGGGGAGTCGCCGGCGATCCACCTTTACGTGCGTGAAAGCGGCGAGCCTGGCGCGCGCCGTCTGCACCGCGTCCGCGACGAGATCGGCTGCCAGCATCGCCTCGCAACGGGGCGCGAGCAGCGCGCTCAGCTCGCCGATCGAGCAGCCGGCCTCGAACACCGACCCGTAGACCGGGCGCGGTAGCGCCGCGACCGTCAGCAGCCGCTTCCGCTGCTCGTACCAGCGGTCGCGAAAGCGCCAGGGGTCGGGGCTCTCGCGATAGAGCGCCTCGAAGTAGCCGGATTCGAGCGTCAAACGAAGGCGACCTCGAATGTGCGGAGCAACCGCGACAGCACGAACTTCTGCAGGATCGGGGCCGCGCCGCGCCGGAGCTCCGCGGAAATCTGGCTTGCATATGCCGCGACCGCATGGCGCTTGCGCTCGAGAATCGGCGGCGCGAGCTCCAGTCGGCGCGCGCGCGCCCACGGGATGCTCGCATCGCCCGGCTTGGCCCAATGCCAGGCCCAGATGGGCATCTCGACGAACGGCACGCCCGCATCCGCCGCCGCATCCCGCGCCGCGGCGCCCGCCGCCTCGTGGTCGGGATGGCCGTCATAACGCCAAGTGGTGAAGACCACATCCCTCGGCCGCAGCCGGGAAGCAACACCCCCTTCGAGCGCCGCGCGCACCGAGCTCAGTGCGCCGTCCGGGAGCCCGAGGCGCACCGTGGTTAGGCCGTGGACGCCGAGCCGGCGAAGCGCCTCCGCAGTCTCGGCGGCGCGGATGCTGCCGAGCCGTTCAGCGGTGAGTGCCGGGGAATGAGGGTGACTGGCGGTGCCGTCGGTGGCGGCGATGAGGAGAATCTCGCGGCCGAGGTCGCTGAGCTCGGCGAGCATCCCGCCGAGCCCAAGCACTTCGTCGTCGGGATGCGGTGCGACCACGACCGCGCGATGACCGGCGGGGACGAGCTGCTCGGCGTGCGTGCGGGGCAGCCTTCCCAGCCCGGGCCACGCGGCCCAGCTGCGCTCGGACGTGCCTTGGCCACGAATCACGCGCCGGTTCATAAGGCGGCGAGTACCCGCTCGCCCGCGAGCACCGCATCGCCGAGCGCGGCGAGATCGCGCTCGGCGTGGCTCTGGCGCATGAACACCGGGAGATCCGCGGCGTGGCGTGCGAACCGCGCGTTGAGGCAGAACGGCGTCGCGCCGAGCGCGCGCCCGGCATGAGTCAGGACGGTGGTGGCGGCCGCCTCTACGCCGGCGCGCACCGTGAGCGCGAGCGAACGCGCATCCGCCGTGGGGTCGCGGTCGATGTCGTGCGCGGCATCCCGCAACACCGCAGCGGCGGTGTAGAGCGCGACCGCGATCGCTCCTAGATGCGCGCGCGCATGCGCGTCGGCGTGGTGATCGAGTCGTTCCCGCACCGACTCTCCGAGGGCCTCGGCTGCACCGAACCAGCACGCCGCGATGCCCGCCCCGCCATGCCAGAAGCCCGGCCGCCGGACGTACTCCCCCTCCCCGCCGATAATCGATCCGCCGGCATCGTCAAAAACGACGTCCGCGCTGGCACTCGGCGCCATGCCGACCGCCTTCCACACCGCCGGCTCAATCGCGACGCCGGATTGCTCCATGGGAACGGCGACCAACACCGTGCCGCCGCTCGCGAGCGCCGCCGTAACCAGCGCGTGATCGACCACGGCGGCGCCCGAGCACCACGCCTTGCGTCCGGCGAGGCGCACTCGCTGCCCGTCCTGCCGCGCGATCGTCAGCCGCGCGCGCCGCGACTCCGCGGCCCACACGGCCCAGCGGCTGCCGTCCTCCTCGGCGGGGGCGCGGAGCTCCGCGAGTATCGCCAGCGCGTCGGTGTGGCCCTCGAACAGCTTGGCGAGCGAGAGATCGTGACCGGCCGCTACCGCAAGCGCCCGCCAACGCTCGATCGTGTTGCCTGCACCCGGGAGCGGGAGGCGGTCGAGCCCATCGGCAACCAGCCGGCGAAATAGCTCGACCGGTTCGCCTTCCTCGCCGGCGGATTCACAGAATGTGCCGATACGCTCGGACAGCGTCCTCTTGAACTCTGTGCAGCCACTTCGGGCAAGGGCCATGTACACGGTAAGCACGCTCGCAGCGAAACGTAGTTGCCTTGCGAATGGCGTGCCCGGCATGCGTCAGCCGCGCTGGCGCTTCGGCGAGCCGAGCGTCTCGCGCGTGACGGTCGAGCGGCGCCGGCAAGAGCACACTCCTGCGGGTGCTGGCGCGAGCGGCGCTTAAAAGCCGCGGTGACTCGCTGAAATAGTGCGGGGATGTCGGGAAGACAAGGTGGCCCTGAGAAAGTGACACGAGAGCCGACCACCTTCGCCAGGACAAACCCGGCACGTGCGTTGCTGAGATGGAGGGCCGTGCGGTCGGCCCGGCGCGGCAGAGTTGGAACGATCAGGGGGCGGCGCGAATGGGCATTCAGCGAACCTGGGATCTCATAAAGCAGTCGGCTTCGGCGTGGATCGACGACTACGCGCCGAGCATGGGCGCCGCGCTTGCCTATTACACGCTTTTCTCCATCGCGCCGTTGCTCGTCATTGTTATCGCCATCGCCGGTTTCGTGTTTGGGGCCGAAGCAGCGCAGGGGGCGATCGTCGGTCAGCTCGGGGGCCTCATCGGTGACGAAGGGGCGGTTGCCATACAGGGCTTGCTCAGGAGCGCAAGCGAGCCTGCCAGCGGGGTGATCGCGACGATCGTCGGAGCGGTCACGTTGGTTATAGGTGCGACGACGGTGTTCGCGGAGCTCCAGAGCTCGCTAGATCGTATCTGGGAGGTGCCCTCGGCAGAGAAGACGAGCGGAATCTGGTCGGTGATCCGGCAACGGCTGCTTTCGTTCGGAATGGTCCTGGTGCTCGGACTGCTGATGCTCGTATCGCTGGTGCTCAGCACGGCGCTAGCGGCGCTCGGGCGGTGGTGGGGCGGCTTCTTCGAGGGATGGGAAGTCGTCTTGCACGTCGTTAACTTTACGGTCTCGTTCGGAGTCGTCACGGGCCTGTTTGCCGCCATCTACAAGATCATGCCGCGGGCGAGCATCGCTTGGCGCGACGTATGGATCGGGTCTGTCGTGACCGCGTTACTCTTCACAATCGGCAAGTTCCTGATCGGCCTCTACCTGGGCAAGAGTGGCGTCACGTCCGGGTTCGGTGCAGCCGGGTCAATGGTAGTCCTCCTCATCTGGGTCTATTACTCCGCGCAGATCTTCCTGCTTGGCGCGGAGTTCACGTGGGTGTACGCGCACACGCGCGGCTCTCGGGTTGTCACCGAGGGAACGGCCGCCGCGAGTCAAACTCGACCGCGAGCGCGGTGACGATGCCGCGGCTCAACATCGAGGTTCAGGGTGGCGCAATGTCGGGGTGCCAGCTTTGCAAACTGAGCTCGCCCGAGCGAGGAGCTTCGC
>CAWGCC010000041.1:0-48494 GCA_963820965.1 uncultured beta proteobacterium
TCTACTACGGAGAGAATTGGGGGTCAGGGCTGACAGTCCGCTGTTGTTAAGGGTTGTCCGACACCTGCCCGCGCGACGCGATTGACTGGACTTACCCCGATTCACCGGACGGTTTAGGGGCGTGTCAGAATTTTTGTGTGACCCGAGCCGGTTGATCAACGGGTCATTTCAAACCGATCGCCGAACAAGATCGCGAACTGTGCTCTAGCCGCATGCCAAGCGATCGGCGGCATTTTCCACTTCGCGCGTGATCTCGCGCAACACGAGCCAGATGAGTTTCGTCGCCGACTCGTCGCTCGGGAAGTGCCCGCGGGCACGCACCGCAGCGACGCACCTGGCAGTTCAAGCTCTCGATCGCGTTGGTGGTGTAGATGATCCGGCGCACCTCCGGCGGGAAGGCGAAGAACGGCATCACCTGCTCCCAGTTGCGTCGCCAGGCGGCCGCGATCGCCGGATACCTGCGCCCCCAGGGGCCGGCGTCGAAGGTCTCGAGCGCGCCTTGAGCGGCCGTCAGCGGTCTCGGCGCGATAGATCGGCTTCAACGCCGCCGGCGACGGCTTTGCGCTCCTTCCAGGAGGCGAACTGCATCGAGTAGCGGATCAGATGCACGATGCAGGTCTGGACCTGCGCCTGGGGGAACACCGCGTTGATCGCCTCGGGGAAGCCCTTCAGACCGTCGACCACCGCGATCAGGATGTCGGCCACGCCGCGGTTCTTGAGCTCGGTCATGACCCGCAGCCAGAACTTCGCCCCCTCGGTCTGCTCGATCCAGATCCCCAGGACGTCCTTTGTGCCTTCGGGCAACGCACCCCGATCGCCAGGTAGACGGCTTTGTTCTGCACCGTCCCCTCGTCGCGGATCTTCACCCGCAGCGCATCGAAGAACACGATCGCATAGAGCGGCTTCCAGCGGCCGGGTCTGCCACTTGGCCACCTCGTCCAGCACCGCGTCGGTGACCGTGCTCACCAGCTCGGGCGAGATCTCGATCCCGTAGAGCTCGCGAAGATGCCCCTGGATCTCGCGCACGCTCATCCCGCGGGCGTACATCGAGACGATCTTGTCGTCGAATCCCGGAAACCGCCGCTGGTACTTCGCGATGAGCTGCGGCTCGAAGCTGCCGCGCCGATCGCGCGGGATATCGAGCTCGAGCTTGCTCGGTGTCGGTGAGCACCGTCTTCTTGCTGTAGCCGTTGCGGTGGTTGCCGGCCCCGACTGGGGAGTCGGCCTCGGCCGACTCCCCAGCCAGGTGCTCATCCAGCTCGGCGCTGAGCATGCGCTCGGCCAGCGCCTTCTTGATGTCGTCGAGCAGGCCCTCCGAGCCGAACACCTTCTTCGGATCGGCGTCCTTCAGCAGCTCATCAACCAGTTCCTTCTTGATTGCCATACCATCCCTCCTTCAGGGGAGTATGGCTCGGACACACGAAATTCAGGACACTCCTACGCTAGTCAGCTGGGGGCCGACGCAGCCAAGCCCGAGCACCTGGTGACCGAGAGCGGCATCGGCTACCGCTTCGTGCCGTGATGCGCTCGCGCGGCGCACGCGCCCGAATATGGCGCTGTGGCGCGGTGCCTGCGCACCGCGCCACAGCGCCGGTCGTCCGCTACCGGCTCGACTCGCTGCCGCCGGACTTCAAGCGGTAGTACTCCTTCTGGCCACCAGCGGCCTGGACTTCACGCGCCACCCCCGCCGCCTCCGCCGCGGCGAGGTTGACCGACGAGAAGGCGTCGGACATCGACTGCAACTGCTCAAGGACCTGCTGCCCCTCGCTCGTGCCCGACAGCGCAAGGCCGAAGGTCGCCGACACGGCCAGTTCGGCTGCAACCGCGTCCACCGTCGCGGCGGCAACGCCGCTCGCCTTCGCGTCCATGGCTTGCATCGAGGCACGCGGCGCCGCCACGGCCTTGGCCGACTCCATGTCCGTTGCCATGCGAACGAGGAAGTCGAACGCGGTGGTGCTGCCCGAGGCGTGGATCAGGTCGCCGAGGTGGATCAGCGCGGCGTTCTTCGCGTTGAACGCGGCCTGACTCTGCAGCGGGCCTTCGACGAAACTGATCAGGGGCTCGACCGCGGCCTCGCTGCCGATGAAGCACAGGGTCGTCACGATCTCCGGCAGGAACTCCTCGTGCTTCTCCGGCTCGTTGGTTAGCCATTCGATCAGCCGTTGCGCATCCGCTTCCGAGTACTGCGATGCGGCGTCGTACGGCACACCCTCGAACCAGTGCTGCGAGACGAATTCCCGAATGTCCGCGGGTGGTTTCATCGATTCTCCATGGCAGCCGCATGCCGCTTTCATCAGCGCGCCGGTGACGGCCTGAGGGCCTGCCAGTAAGCGCCCCGACTCGGTCGCATCGACGACGTTGTGGTCGACGCCGATGCTCGGGAACATCAAGGCCCGCGCGTCGTTGCTCCGGTGCCCGTTGCCTGCGTTGTGGCCGTATTCGTGGGCCCAGAGGATGCCTTCCTGATTGGCGGTGAAGCGCACCACCGCGAGGTTCACCGTGGGGTTGCCGACCGGCGCGCAGCCGATGATCGAGCCGCCCGGGCCACCGCACCACCGGATCGCCTGTACCACCTTGACGCCGGTGCCGGCAGCCATCAGCGCGTTCCACTCGGCCTGCGTCTGAATCGTCCCGGCAATCGTCGCCGGCAGCGTGCGGACCGCCCCATTGCGCACGAAGCGGACCTGTGTTGCCACGTCCGTCGGCGTGTTCGCCGTCTGCAAGGCCGTGTCCATGTCGGCCAGGATGCGGTCGGCCTCGGCGTCGGTCAATGCAACCGCAGAGTGGCGGTGGACCATGACGTTGACCGTCCGGAAGTCGCTGCCCGGCGGGTTGATCACCAGGTAGTCGGCGTAGAGGAGGATGTCCGCTCCCCACTCGATGTTGACCCAGATGTCCACGCCGCCGGCGCGCGGGGCCACGTTGTGCAGCGTGTAGCGCGCCGCGCCGATGAACTTGCCCGCGTCGGGGCCGCCTGCCACCCCCTCCCCGATCGACACGAAGACCAGCGATCGTGGCGTGACACCGGCAAGGTTGAGCCGTAGCGTCCACTGGCCGCGACGCAAGCCCCAGTTGTGCCGGTAGGTGAAGCCGGAACCGCTCAGTTCGGGTTCCGGGGACGCCGCGCCAGGCGATAGGCGAACCACGTCGCGGCCGCGTTCGCGGGCACGTGGCGCGGGCACGTTCGTCCGCGCGACGGATTCGGTCGGTGCATCGGTGGCGATCTCAGCAATGGCCAGATCTTCCGTGCTCGTACGTTCATGCGACTTCATGAATCGTCTCCTTTGCGCGCCGGGGCGTGCATGGTCGTTGAAGCAGCTTTCACGGGTTGACGATGAGGTAGTCGATATAGAGCGCGATATCCGCGCCCCACTCGACGTTCACCCAGACATCGACGCCACCGGCCCGCGGCGCCACGTTGTGAAGGGTGAACCGGGAGGCGCCGATGAACTTGCCCGCATCGGGCCCGCCCGCGACGCCTTCGCCGATGGACACCATAACGCGCGACCGGGCGGTGGCGCCGCCGATGTTCAGGCTCAGCGTCCACTGGCCACGCCGCGCACCCCAGTTGTGCCGGTACGTGAAGCCGCTGCCGCTGAGCGCCGGCTCGCTGGACGCGGCGCCCGTCAGCGTTCGCACGGCCGACGGGTCGGCGGTCTGCGAGGCCACGGCGAACGGCAATGGAGACGCCGACGACACGTACGGCGTCTCCTTCACCGGTGCAGTGCCGCCGGTGCCCGTGCCGAGCGCTGACGACCCGAACAGCGGCCTGGCCGCACCTTGATCGGCGTCTTCTACGACGTTCGAAGCGGCCGGTCCGGCCGATGCCACGGCCGCGGTCGGCCGGGATTGAAGCTTTTGAATCGCCACGGATGCTCTCCTGTAAACAGTCTGACGCTCACGCAGCGGTCGGCGCGCCGCGCGTTGTTTGATGCCGCTGATGCCAACATCGGGTCGGCCTTCGCCGGGGCTCCTGCCGGATGGCTGCGCCGGCCGCACTTAGAGCGTCTCTCCGGCCGGCTACAGCCCAACTCGACGGGGGCGACGTTACGCTCAGCGGCGACGCCGCGCCATCACCCATCGGGATGAGCCGCTTGATCGCGATGGACGAACGCGCCATCACCTTCCGCTGGAAGGACTATCGGGCCAAGGGTCGGACACGCTACAAGACCATGACGCTCAGCTGCGACGAGTTCATACGCCGCTTCCTGCTGCACGTGCTACCCACCGGCTTCCATCGCATCCGCCACTACGGACTGCTCGCCAACGGCAGCCGCAGGGCGAGCCTCGCTCTGGCTACGCAAGCTGTTGCACGAGCCTGCAGTTCGGCTCAAGAGGACAGTAGTGAAGATCAAGCCGGCACGGGCTCCCCGACCTTCGTGTGCCCGCACTGCGGCCGCGCGATGATCATCCTGCAGACCTTCACCCGCGGCCAGACCATCCGCGCGCCCCCGCCGCAAGCTCACGCGCGATGACCCAATTCCTGCCACAACGCTCGACCCGCTTGCCAGCGCTTCATCAGCAAGCCTCGGCACGGCAACGCTGCGTCTTGCGCTGGGTGCACCGCTGTTGCGACCCACCGAACATCGCCGCTGCTTTGTTTATCAGCGCCCACGCCAGCGCCCTCATCGGCAGCCAGGCATCGCCATCAACGTGCATCGGCGTCGTCACCCGGCTGCGGTTGCCTAAATCGCCATAGCGCTGGTGCGTTGTCGAAGCACCGCGGCATGTCCCGCGGTTTCCTCCCTCGAGGCTTGTCCAACACCTGCCCTCAAACCGGTGCACCTCATGGCGTCGTCAACTCGCTCGGGCAGGTGTCGGACAACCCTTAACGTGAGCAGCCACCTAAGGACGTCCTCTAAATCGATGAAGAGGAGCACGGCGCAAGAGGGGCGACTCGCAACACCTCAAGCGGTCGGTGGGGGGCAGAGCATGTAACGACCACGCCCGCCCCGAGGCGTGATCCAGCGCGCCGTTGTGGCTACAATTGCGCGACGTCGCCATCGTGCGGAAGCCGTAACCGATCTCTCGATGCATAAGTCCACCGATGTACGCTCCCGGATCGAGCCGGACCTGAAGGATCGCGCCTCCGAGGTGCTCGCCGCCTGCGGCCTGAACCTGAGCGATGCGATCCGCCTGTTCCTGCACCAAGTCGTCGCCCAGCAGGGGCTGCCTTTCGACGTTAAAACGCCGAATGCCGTCACGATCGCGGCGATGCGGGAGGCCCGTTCTATGAAGGAAGCGAAGTTCAGGTCCGCGCGGGAATTCATCAATGACCTCGAAAAAGCCGGCGCAGCAAAAACGCGCAAACCTGCCAAGAGGTAGCGATCGCACCAAGCAGTTCCGCAAGGACTGGGAGCGCCTGACTCACTCGCGCCGCTATGACGTGCGCCGTCTCAAGGAAGCGATGCTCCTCCTCATCGCGAACGACGGCCTGCTTCCGCGCGAGCGTTACTACGTCAGTGCTTGGCGCGTTTGGCGTTTTTCTTCGGCGCTGTCGCGATCGCGCGCTCGAGAAGGCGGTTGACGGTCTCGCTCACCCCGAGGCCGTCTTTCGCGGCGCGTTCGGCGACAGCGGCCTGCACCTTCGGCTCGAGGTAGACGGGAATCAAGAGCTTCGCGTCGGGGCGGCAGAACTTCCCCCGCACGCCTTCGCTGAAATCGTATTCGCGTCGCATCGTCTATCGGGCCTCAAGTCTTCCGACGCGCGAGCCGATCATGCGGAGTTACCCCCCGCTTCTTCCTGGGAGCCAAGATCTCTTCTCGAACAACCCTGCGAACCGCGTCGAGGACAGACCGCCTGTTGAATGTAGGCGACCAACGCATCGTTCATTAGGGTTTGATAGTTGCCGCCCCCTGCTTTCTCAACGATGCCGCGAAAGTGCTCGATTACACGGTTGTCCAGGCGAATCGAGATCTTAATCTTGCCGGGATCGAGCTTGATCACCGCGCCGCGTCTGGCGCGAGAGAAGTCGATGTCACGATAGGGCTCAGCGGCGACTCTCTTCATACAGCAATCTTTGACGTCGATTTGCTTTCCACGCGGAGATTATCTGGACGATGTCGAGGTCACGAGGACGGTAGCCGCTCGGGAAAGCCAACCTCGTGTTCAGAAAGGTTGGCCTCGGCTTTGGCGGGATCCACTCAAGGTCACCTGGCCAGCGTATTGACAATTGTCTGCCCTGTCAAACGCGCGTCAGTATGAGATCGCCTTCGTTTCTCCGTTCGTACCTGTCCGAAGCCTCGGCAACACACCCTTCCATAGCTCAAAGCACCGCCGCGTGCCGCGTCCCCCGAGCGCGAGATAGTTCAATCTCGTAGCGCTACACTACCGTCAGGCAACCTCCAACACCCCAGCCGGGCTTTCTCATGGCGCCATTCGCCAACCCTCTCCCGCCCCAGCGCGGTTTCACCTACATCTGGCTCCTGCTCGCTATCGCGCTGACGACCGTGGGCCTAGCCGCCGTCGCCGAGGTCGCCAGCACCGCGATCCGCCGCGACAAGGAAGCCGAGCTCCTCTTCGTCGGCAACCAGTACGTCCGCGCGATCGCGCTCTATAACGCGAGCACGCCGAGCGGCGCTCAGCAGTACCCGCAGCGGCTGGAGGACCTCCTCGCCGACAAGCGGTATCCGAGCGTGCGCCGCTACCTGCGGCGCGTCTACGCCGACCCGATGACCGGATCTGCGGAGTGGGGTCTCATCCGCGGCCCGAACGGCGGCATCACCGGCGTGCAGAGCCGCTCGACCGCGCAGCCGCTCAAGAAGGCGAACTTTCCCAAGGAGTACGAAGCGTTCGCCGGCGCGGCGACGTATCGCGACTGGGTCTTCGCCTTCGCGCCGCCCGCCGGTGCGCCGCCAGGCGCGCCCGGCGCGCCCGGCGCGCCGAAGCAAGGTGGCTCGTCGTCGGTACTGACGCCCCTTATTCCTAGCGCGCCGGCCGGCAGCGCGCCCGGTGCGCCGAAGCAGGGTGGCTCGTCGTCGGTACTGACGCCCCTTATTCCTAGCGCGCCGGCCGGCAGCGCGCCCGGCGCGCGAACCAGGGTGGCTCGTCGTCGCCACTAACGCCCCTTACTCCTAGCGCGCCGGCCGGGACCGTGTCGGGGGCGCCGTAGCAAGCGGGGGCGCGCGGCCCGAGTAGTGGGCGTGCGACGCATAGCGCGCGAATGACGGGCGCAGCCGCGACCGCAGCGCAAGGTACGGCGGCTTCGAGGCGCTCGAAGCGTGCCGGCAGCCTCGCCTCGCGGGGCTACCGCGATTGCCTTTCCGGCGACGATGTCGAGCCGCTTGCCGTCAAGTAGCGCCGCACTTCGCCCCCTCAGGCGGCGCGCAACGCGAGCTTCCCGAATCGCTTGAGATGCGCTTCGAGCTCGCGTGCCGCCAGCGGGGGAGGGCGCAGTGCCCGATGCTCAGTCGGGCACGTAGAGCGTATCGTCCCTGAACCGGATGCGGTTACCCGGCTCCGGATGGTCGGCGATCGGCGGCACGTTGGCCGCGGTGATCGGCGGCGCCGCGCCCGGCACGCCGCCGCGCGGGATCGTGCGCACGACCTGGCTGCGCGGGAGCCGCGCGCCGTGCTTCAGGTGGTCGTACATCAGGTTGAGCGCCTGGATCCCGTAGACGTGCATCGGGATGAAGCGCGTGTCGTAGCCCGCCAGGAACGGCGCCCGGCGCGACGAGCCGGATTGATGAACGCCTCGAAGTGCTGCGCGTTGGTGACCTCGTAGTAGCGCAGGTTGCTGTCGCGGCCCTCGACCATCTTGTTCAGCCCGTAGTACGGGCGCGACGCGTGGTTGACCGGCACCAGGTTGTCCGCGCGGCCGTGCACGATGATGGCCGGCTTGCCCGCGCAGGTCGCCGTGCTGCTTCACCTGCGCGATGCCGAACCGCACGCGCAGCACGTCGAGGTCCCGGCCGGTGAAGAGCTGCCGCAGGCACGCCGCGCCGTCGAAGTTGTAGTCCTGCTTTCCGGTCGAGGGCGAGATCGAGGCCGGGTCGAGCAGCGGCCCGCCGACCGAGTTGTTGTTGATCAGGTTGATGCCGCTGGTCGGCGGCACGCCGTTGCCGGTGCCGAAGATCTGCGCGAGCGCCACCGCGTTGACCGGCGCCGGCGTGCCCGTCGCGGCGGTCCCGCCCATGCTGAAGCCGCACAGCGTTGTCGAGGACGCGGAAGCGCCCGTACGCGTTGGCGTAGGTGCACGGCCACCGCGGGCGCGATCTGGAAGCCGTAGTGCGACGGCCCGAGGATGTTGCTGTCGGGCTCCCAGCCGTTGTCGTTGAGGATCGCCTGCGCCTCGTTCGCCTGGCCGGGTTGCGTCGGTGGCGGTGAGGAGACCGCTCGCAGTCAACGCATCGCAGCGAGCCTGTGCGCGCGCCGCGACCGACGAAGAAGCCCGCCGGCGCGCCGGCGTTCGCCGGCGCGAGCGCGGCGCACGGCTGGAACAGGTTCGCGAGCGTGATGTAGTCGTAGAGCCCCTTGCCGAAGTTGCGGATCACCGTGTCGCCGCGCTTGATCGGTGAGGTGCCGGTTGACCCGCGGCTGCGACCTGCGGCTCCGACGACCACCACGCCGTCGATCAGGCGGTCGTCGTCGCGCTCGGCCGCGGCGAGCGAGGCGCCGCCGCCGTTCGAGACGCTCGAGGCGATGACGATCGTGTTGCGCTTCGTGATCGTCGGGTGCTCGACCTTGCCGTGCCGGTTCCGGTGGCCGAAGCGCTCGTTGAGGATGTCGAACGCGAAGCGGATCGACACCAGCACGTGCTCGCCCCAGTCCTGCTCGGGGTTGAGCCCCGAGTGGGCGTGCTTGTAGGCGAAGCGGTCGGGCGTCGCGGCGTTGAACGCCGCGCGCTCCGCGGCCGTCAGCCGCGCCGTGAAGTTCGACTTCTTGCCTGCGGCGCTCGCGTCGGTGCGCACGCCATCGATGCAGATTCACGGTGTCGTTCTGCAGATCGTGCGCGCCGTTGCCGGTGCCCTTGTCGGTGTAGGCGACCGCGCAGCCGCGCTTGAGGCCCCATTCGCCGGTGGTGCCGATCGCCCCGTACACGCCGCGCGAGCCGGATGACGGACCCGCGACGATGCAGGCGTGGCGAGCGTCGAAGCTGGCCGGGATCTGCACCATCATCGTCACGTTCCTGCGGCCGGTGCCGTCGTCGGCGTAGGCGAGGCACTCCTCGCCCGCGATCTTGCCTTCGCCGAGCGTGTCGTTGCCGTTGCGAGATCGATGTTCGGCCCGTAGAGCACGCCGTAGCCGCCATTGGTGCTCATGTCGGCGAGCGCGCGGTAGTTGTTCCAGATCACGAGCCGGCGCAGCTCCGCCGCGGTCGGGCTCGCCGGTGCGGCGATCGCCGGGGCGCACCGGGTTCCCGCAGGCCCGTCTTGCCGAGACCCGCGGTCAGGAGATCGTCGCTCGCCCCGTCGTAGCGCTGGCACGACAGGCTTGAGGGGACGAACCGCAAGCGCTCGTCATCGTTGTCGCGCGCGAGCGCGGGGCCGGCGAGGGCTAGCAGGGCAGCGACCGCGAGGCCGCGGGGAATGCAGGTGTGCATGGGACCTCCTCCTTAAGGAATGTCGGAATGCCGTAGCGGGGCGCGGAAACGCTCGCAACGCGCGACCCGCCGGCGAGTCTATCGTTTTCGCGTTGACAACGCTGTAACCCCTGCTGAAAATGCCGCGACAGTGCATTCACGCGCAGGGCGCGGCGGGCCATCGCCCGCGCGTGAGGACTTCCCACAACAGCACTGGGTTTCCCGGCGGGCGTTCGCTGCCCGCTTTCTTCAGCGGCTCGTTCTCGCCGCGATACCAACAACCAAGGAGGAGTCCATGCCCGTGCCGAAAACCGCCGTTTACGCCCTCGCCGCCGTTCTCGCCGCCGCCATCGCCGCGCCGATGGTGCTCGCTCACGACGACTCGCACGGGCTCGACGATCTCATGCGGATCGTAAAGCGGTCCCGCGTCATCGATCTCTCGCACACCTGGGAGAAGGATTCGCCGATCGCCGGGGTCAACCCGCCCTACACGTTCAAGCTGGAAGCCACGCACGCGAACACGCGCGGCACCTTCCCCGACAACAGCCAGCTGTCGTTCACCGCGGAGGTGATGCATTTCAGCGGCCAGCACGGCGCCCCGAGCATCGACGCGATCGGGCATATCGGGCGCGACGGCAAGCTCTACGGCGGCGTCGACGCGGCGGCCTCGACGAGCGATCCCGACGGCATCGGAGCGAGCGGGACCGGTGCGAACCTCGCGATCGACCAGTTCCCGAAGGACCTGCTAATCAACCGCGGCGTGCTGCTCGACGTGGCGTCGATGGTGAACGGCAATCTCGATCCATTGCCGGCCAACTTCGAGATCACGGCGAAGCACCTCGAGAAGACCGCGCGGCACCAGGGGGTGCGGCTCAAGCGCGGCGACACCGTCTTCATCCGCACCGGCTGGGGGCCGTACTTCGTGTCCGACCGAGCGCTCTACGCCGGCGACAACTCTCCCGGCCCGGGGCTCGACGCCGCGGAGTACCTTATCCGGCACGGCGCGCGCATCGTCGGCAACGACACGCTGACCTTCGAGCAGCGGCCGCCGGTCGCGTTCCCGCCCCAGGTCCGAGAGTTCCAGCTGTTTCCGGTGCACATGCGGCTCATCACCGACAAGGGCATCTTCATCATCGAGAACCTGAACCTCGAGGGCCTGGCGAAGGCGCGGGCGTACGAGTTCGCCGTGGTCATCCCGCCGCTCAAGATCGCCGGCGGGACGGGCTCGGCGCTGCGCGCGTTCGCGCTCGTGCCGCGGAGAGACTGACCGGCCATCAAGAACCGCAGGGATCGCCGGCTTCCGCGCGGTCCCCTGCGCTCCCCTCGGCGCGCCGCGCCCGCGCCGCGGAACCGCAGTCATTCCGGTGCAAGCCGGAATCCAGCCGGCGTTGAGAAGATCGCGCGCTCGGGCTTCTCGGCCTTCCCGCCGTGGCCGGCGGCGCGGGAGGGGTAGGTCGCGCCAGCATCACAGCGCCCTAGGCACCCCGTCTCGTCCGCCGAGAGCTTCGCGCCCCCAACCGCGAGAGCCGGCGCTCCACATCGGCACCGATCTCGGTGATGTTCTGCTTAGGGACGGCAGCGCGCGCCGCCGCCTTCGCGAACCCGCGCACGGCCCTGCACACGTCGGTGATGATCCTCTCCGCCGTCCTCACATCCCAGCGCCCGGCCAGCTCGACCAGTGCCTCGCGCGACGGCGCATGGCGATCGTCGAGGAAGATCAGCACGTGCTCCCTGCGATCGCCCACATCGGGCAGGAGGTCGAAGGCCGGAGCGAGCCGATAACCGCCGGCCTCGCGCAGCAGCCAGTAGTTCTTGAGATGGTCGTCGGTGTTGCCGATCGCGGCGTTGAAGACCATCAGGCGGAAGAACCGCTCGACGTCGGCGGCCGGCGCCACGGAGTGTTTCCGGATGCGCTCGCCGACCTCCGAATAGGTCAGCGCGTAAACGCCCGGCGTTTCCCGGCACAGGGTCTTGAGGCTGATCATGTGGCGGCGGCCGCCTTCGGGCGTCGCATCGAACCGGCGCACGAGCAATGCTTTCCGCGCACCGAGCGGAACGAGCTTCGTCTCCGGGACCGCCAGCCCCGCCGCAGCCGCGAGTTGCAACGTGGCGGCCTCGAGTCCCACCACGTCGAAGCGGCCGTCGCGGTAGCGGCTCGGGAATTTCGCGATCCAGCGCCGCTCGCCCTCGTCTACGAGCGCCTTCGGACGCGCACCACCCGGACTGCTTCCCGCTTCGAGCAGGCGCCGGAGCGCCACGTCCTCGATCGCCGCGCCGGACTCGAACCTGTCCGCGGCGTCGACGAGCGACTCGAGGTCGATCACCGTTCCCGTTTTCCGGCGCGGTGTGGGTTCCCCCGCCTCGGCGAACCGGAGCGCGCCGAGACCGTCAGCGCCTAATGCGCGCAGCAGAAAAGGCTCGCCCTGCTGACCGCGCGGAAGCTTCGCCGCGGCGGCGAGCAGCTTCCGTCCCCACTCGTCCGGCAGCGCGTCTTCGAATATTCCGAGCGGCGGCCGGAGGTTCGCCGAGCGGAAGCTGGCGGCCCCGAGCGGCAGCGATTCCGGATCGATCGGGAACGCGTGCCGGCTGCGTAGCCACGGCGCCGCGTACCGAAACTCGCCGTCGTAGCGCCCTTGCGCGTCGGCGTCGCCGAAAGCGAGCTCCCCGATCGGGACGGCGTCGCCGAGCGGCGGCTGCAACCAGACATCGAGCAGGATCACGCGGCCCGCAGCCTGCGCGAGGCGCGGCGCCGCGACGGTCGGCGCGCGCGCTTCGCACGCTCGATCAGGCTTTCGCGCTCGGCGAGCAGGGCACCGACCTCGTCGAGCCGGTCGAGGGCCCAGAGCGCATTGAGCCAGGAGCCGACCTGCACCGTCGCCGATCCCCGCTCCATCTCGCGCAAGGTCGGCACCGACACGCCGATCCGCTCGGCGAACACGGCCATCGGCTCGTCACGCTCGAGCCGTGCGGCGCGCAGCCGGGTACCGAGCGAGGCGAGGGCTTGGGTGGCGTCTGTAACGGGAACCACAGGCAGCATTATTGGCTGATTTAACCAACAACGCAAAGCATGGAAAGTTTAACCGACGCTGGAGCTTCCAGCCATGGAAGCAGCTTTCGGCCCCTACGCAGAGTCGGGAAGGTGGCGTAGCCTTTCGGGTGTTTCGATTCCTCAAAGGGCGGTTTCCCTCCGCCGACATCAAGCAGCTTCAGTTCGACGTGGCCCGAGCTCCAGCTCCGCGCCCCCCTCGGGCGCCGCTCGTCGCCCACGCGACCAACGCGCCGAACGAGCCTCCGCCTTTCAGTGCACTCGCCGTGTCGGGGAAGACTGGCCGGCTGGCAACGGCCGCGCTGCCGGCGAACCGAAATCGATCAAGAGGTCCAGGCTCAAAATGACGTGCGGGCCGGTCGGCTCGCTACCGCGCAGCACGCGCCACAGCGCCCGGTAGGCGCGGGCGAGCACGTGCGCCTCCAGCGTTTCGACAGCCTCGTTGCTCGAAAGACTGAGCATCTGGTACCGCACTGGCTGGCTGCCTTCGTTCGGTGTGTGTTGTAGTAGTAGAGGATGGAGTTCGCGCCGTGCTCGCGCCGCGCCGGCACTATCGCCGCCCCGGCCGGCACCCCGCTTGACCGGCCGCGCCAGGATCTGGTCCCGCCGCGCCAGATCGCACGTCGCGCGCTCAAGACGGCGAAGCGGTGGCCCGCGCCCGGAACTCCGACGGGCGCAACCCCCGTCCAGCGCGGCCTTCTGCCGTCCGCTTGAACCCGCCACCCTTTTCTCTCCCCTGACACCGGTTGGCGCAGCCGGTCAAGCGAATGTCGCCGTCGGATCAGCTCGTGCTGGTGCGCGCGAAGGATACTTCACCCGTCGAAAGCGCAAGCGAGTGGAGGTGGCGTTGTGGCGGGACCGATGCAGGAGAGCCGGCGGCATCACGTCGAAAACGTCGCGTCCCGCGCAACGGTCGAGCGCCAGTCGCTCGACGAGAACCTCGCGATCGTCGAGTTGCTCCTCGGTCGGCGCTCGATCCGGTCCACGGACGATCAGGGCGGAGCAGGAGCCGAGGCGCTGCTGCAACTGGAGATCGAGAGTCGGTCGAAGCACGACGAGCAGCGGACGTTCTGGACCTGCCTTGCGGAGGAAGAGCGCTGGCTACTCCATCGGGAACGGGGACGCCGCGAGGTGCGGGACCGTGCACGTGCGCTGGGCCTCGAGATCGTCCCGCAACGCGGCGGGGGCTACCTGGTGTTCCCCGCGAATGAAGCGGACGTTGCACTGGGGCTTACGGCTGCAGGCTACTACGCCTACCACTGGGAAACGGTGATCGAGCTCGTCGAGCGGCACGCAGCGCGTGGCTGCGATCGAGCCCCGCAACCGGCGCAGCCCGGCAACGCATGACCACGAGATCCCGCAGACCCTAGGCAACCATGAGCTCAGATCTCGATGATCGGCGCAGTCCTCAGGGGGGCGGTGGTGGTGGAACGGCAGCGCCGCGCCAGGAGCTGACCGCAACGGATTTCACCTGCCTCTTCACGTACAAGGTGGCGAACGACGCCGGCACGGCGCCCAACCCTTATTTCGGCGTGTGCACCCTGGCGCTCGGCAAGGCTCGCATCCGCCAGCATGCGGAGCCGGGTGACTTCGTCGTCGGCTTCGGCTGCAGATCGCCGGCGGATCCCGACGAAGAGTTTCGGGTCATCTACGCGATGCAGGTCGAAGAGGTGTTGACCTGGCCGTCGTACATCACGCGCTGCCGCCTCGGTCTGCGCGGCAAGATCCCGGAGGCGTCCTCGCCGGAACGCTATGCGGGCGATTGCATCTATCGGCTCGAGGGCGGGCAGGTGGCGCGCGAACCGCTTCCGTCGGGATCGGGGCACGACTCGTCGTCGTATCAGAATGACGTGGAAGCCGGGAAGAACGTCCTGACCGCGCGCCGCTACTGGTACTTCGGTGCCGGCGACCGGCATCGCCTGGTGGTGACCCAAGCGCTGCGCGAGCTCTCTCCCCCCGGTCAGGGCTTCCGGTCCAAGCGAAACGCGCTCCTGATCACGACCTTCGTCGGCTGGTTCAACGAGCAGGTCTCGCGCCTCGCCCTGGCGCCCGGCGTGCACGGAAGTCCGACGGACTCGATCGCCGCACCTCGCGCGGGCGCCGATCGCGAGGCGGACGGGGGCGCGGTGGCTGCCCCCGGCTGAACAGCGGGCCGGCGTGCTGGTTCGGATCGTGCCGACAGCAGTTGCAGCGGCGCGAGTTCCTGCCCTCGAGGGATGTCCAGCGAAAGGACTGCGGGCGAGCAGGCTTGCCGCGAAAAAAGGCCGGCAACACCGAGATGTTGCGACGAGCTTCGCGAGATCCGCGTCGAGGATGAGCTTTCGCCCTTGCACCCGCAGAATGCGGGATTCGACCAGGAGAGGCTTGCATGCGCTACGAGCTCTACTACTGGCCCGAGATCCAGGGCCGCGGTGAATTCGTCCGGCTGGCACTCGAGGCGGCCGGCGCCGATTACGTCGACGTCGCCCGGATGTCCGGTCGCGGCATGGGCGTGCCGGCGATCATGCGATTCCTGGAGAGCCGCGCCGTGCGCCGGACGCCGTTCGCGCCGCCGTTCCTGAAGGCGGGCAAGCAGGTGATCGGCCAGACCCCGAATATCCTGCTGTTCCTGGGGCAGCGGCTCGGTCTCGCGCCGCGCGCCGAGGCCGACCGGCTGTGGACGCATCAGCTGCAGCTCACGATCGCCGACCTTGTCGTCGAGGTCCACGACACCCACCATCCCATCGCAAGCGACCTCTATTACGAGGACCAACGGCCCGCGGCGAAGCGGCGTGCGGCCGACTTCATCCGCTCTCGCCTGCCGAAGTACCTCGGCTATTTCGAGCAGGTGCTGGCGCGCAACCGTCCGGGTGGGCGCCACATGGTCGGCGGGCGGCTGACCTACGTGGATCTCTCGATGTTCCAGATCGTGGCGGGGCTGCGCTATGCGTTCCCGCGCGCGATGGCGCGCCGGGCGTCGCGGTACCCGCGGGTGATCGCGCTGCACGATCGCGTCGCCGCGCGGCCGCGGGTAGCGGCTTATCTCGCGTCGGAGCGACGGATTCCGTTCAACGAGTCCGGCATCTTCCGGCACTACCCGGAGCTCGATCGCTGAGCGGCAGGGCGGACCCGACGGAAAGGGTCTTCACTGCAGCCTGATCCCCGCGCCCTTGATGCGTCGCGAACCACCGCACTGCTCTTGCCTTAGGTTGCGTATCGAAGGGGTCCCTTGATGTTGAACACCGCCATCGGGTGCGGAAAGCCCTTGAGCGCGAGCTCGCCCACCGGCTCGAACTCGACGAGGTGCTCGACCTTGGCGAGCGCCTTGCGGTCGACCAGGATCTGCGCCGCTTTGGCCTCGCCGCAAAGGCGGGCGGCGAGGTTCGTGACGCCGCCGATCGCGCTGTAGTCCCAGCGCCCTTCGAAACCGATCGCGCCGATGGTCGCGTAGCCCCGCGCTATGCCGATGCCGATGCCCGAGCTCGAAGCCCTGCAACCGCCAGCCTTCCGCGAGCGACGCGAAACGCTCCCTCATCTTCAAGGCCATCCGCACGGCGTTCTCGGCAGGGTTCGCCAGCGGCACCGGGTCGTTGAAGAACACCATGATGCCGTCGCCGAGGAACCGCTCGATCGTGCCCTCGTGCGCGGCGATGATCCGCCCCATCTCGGCGTGGTACTCGTGCAGGACGTTAATTACTTCCTCCGGCTCCGCCGATTCGGTGAACGCAGTAAAGCCGCGGAGATCGACGAACACGGCGGTGATGTCGCGCCGGTGGGTCTTGAGGGGGTCCTCGGCGCCGCCGGCGACGATCAGCTCGGCGAGCTGCGGGGAGAAGAAGCGCTTGAGCCTGGACAGCCGCTCGAGCTGAACGACCTGTTGTTGCACGCGTGCCTCGAGGCCCGCATTGAGGGAGGCGAGTTCCGCCGCTTGCGCCTGCACGGTGCGGTAGAGATCGTTGATCCGCAGCAGCGACTTCACGCGCGCGAGCAGCTCGGGCTGGTTGATGGGCTTGGTGAGGAAATCGTCGGCGCCCGCCTCGATGCCCTTGATGCGCTCCTGCACCGGGTCGAGCGCGGTGACGAGCACCACCGGCAAGATGCCGGTCGCGGGATTCGCGCGGATCGCGCGGCACACCTCGTAACCGTCCATCCCCGGCATCATCACGTCGAGGAGCACGAGATCGGGCCGGTCGGCAGCCACGCGCGCAAGCGCTTCCGCGCCCGAGCGCTGCGGTGACCACCGCATAGCCCTTGCCCGCGAGCACGTCGGCGAGCAGCTTGACGTTCTTCGCTTGATCGTCGACGACGAGAATCTTCGCCGGCGCGCTCACGCTTTGCCTCCTTTGCGCCGCGCCAGCACCTCGGCCACGGCGGCGAGGAACTCGCTGACCCGGATCGGCTTTCGCCTGAAAGCCGTCAAACCCGGATGCAACGATGCGGCTTCGCTCTTCGGGCATCACCGATGCCGAAACCGCGATCACGGGGATCGACTTCGTGCGCGGATCCTGGCGCAGGCGCTGGAACGCGTCGATACCGTTCATGTCGGGGAGCTGGAAGTCCATCAGCACGAGGTCGGGGAGCTCGTCTTGCGCGAGACGGATGCCGTCTCCCGCCGTGGTCGCCTCGAGCGTGCGGTAGCCGCGATGCTGCAACACGTCGCGCATGAGCTTGAGATTGCGCGCGTTGTCCTCGACGATCAGGATGACGGCGGCGCTCACACCGCCTCCTCGTACTGCAGCGGCAAGGTGAACGTGAACGTCGAGCCCTTGCCCTTCTCGCTTTCGACCCAGATGCGCCCGCCGTGCAGCTCGACGAGCTTCTTGGTGAGTGCGAGCCCGAGCCCAGTGCCCTCGACTTTCGTGGTGTAGTCGGCGCCCACTTGCCGGAACTCCTCGAACACGAGCGCCTGGTCTTCGGGCGCAATGCCGATGCCGGTGTCGGTGACCGCGACCTCCATGCCAGCCGTCGTTACAGCTCGCGCGCACCGTGACTTTCCCGCCTTGGGGGGTGAATTTCACGGCATTCGAAACCAGATTCAACACGATCTGCTTGAATTTGCGCTCATCCGCGGTCCACGCGGTGAGCCGGTCGTCGACCTCGAGGTCGAGCTCGACGCCGTTGCGAGCAGCGCGCTCGCGCACGAGCGCGACCGTGTTCTCCAGCGTGGCGCCCGGATCGAACGTCGAGAGCGCGAGCTCCATCCTGCCGGCCTCTATCTTCGATAGATCGAGGATGTCGTTGATGAGCGAGAGCAGATGCTCGCCCGAGGATCGGATGTCCTCGAGGTACTCGGCCTGCTTCTCGTTCACCTCTCCGAACATGCGCTCGAGCAGCACGTCCGAGAAGCCGATGATGGAGTTGAGCGGCGTGCGCAGCTCGTGCGACATGTTCGCGAGGAACTCGCTCTTGTGGCGGTTGGCGATCTCGAGCTCGCGGCGCTTGTCCTCGATCTCGCGGAAGAGGCGGGCGTTCTGGATCGCGAGCGCCGACTGGCTGGCGAAGGTCTTGAGCAGCTCGATCGCCGCGGGCGGAAAGGCTCCCGGCGACTTCCGCACCACCACCAGCGCCCCGAGGATCCGGTCCTCGCGCAGCAGCGGGACGGCCAAGAATGCTCGAAACCCCGACCGCATGCTGAACTCGCGCAAGGCGCTCCGGATACGAGTCGTCTTGCACGATGTCGGCGATCTGCACCGGCTCGCGACTTGCCGCCGCCCGCCCCGTGGCGCCTTCCCCGAGTCGCAGTCGAGTCAGCGCCTCGTCGAGCTCCCGGGTCGCCCGCAGGTGAAGCTCCTCGGTCGCCTCGTCGTACTCGTAGATCGCCCCGCCGTCGGTCCCGGAAAGCTCGTCGGCGCGGGAGACGATGGTCGTGAGCACGGTTTCCACGTTCAACGTGGAGCTGACGGCCTGGCCGATCGTCACCGAGGGCGCGCAGCTCCTCGACCGAGCGCGCTAGCTCGCGAGTGCGCGCCTGAAGCTCCTGGAAGAGGCGCACGTTCTCGATCGCGATCGCCGCTTGGTCCGCGAAGATCTTGAGCAGGCTGATCTGCTTGTCCGAGAACTCGCCGATGGTGGCGCCGCCGACGAAGATCGATCCGATGCCGCGTCCCTCCGCGCAGCATCGGCGCGATGAGGAGGGCCCTGTCGCCTCTGATTCTGGTGCCGCGCCGCGCGTATTCGGGTACGTCCGGCGCCTGGGAGTCGGGGTAATGCATGACGCGGCGCCGGAGGATGGCCTGGCCGTTGCCCGACGCCTCGCTGAGCGGAACCGGAAAGTGCCGCACAGCTCCTCCCGTTGCGGACCATGATAGGCGGTGAGGTGCACCGCACCATCCTCTCCGACAAGGGTGATCCCCACGTTCCGGGCCTCGAAGAGCCGCTCCGGTCGCTCTCCAGGAGCTTCTCGAATACCGGGTGCGTCGTCCGCCACCGCTTGCCGCGAAATCTCGAGCAGCTTGATCTGCTTGTCGAGAACGGGCGAACCTGCATGCGGCGGATCGTGATCGCCCCGATAGGCTGTCCCTCCGGAGCAGCGGTGTGGAAAGTACGGTTCGCTGCCCGAAGCGTCTTGCGAACGCTCCGCCGAGCGGAAATTCCGCCTCGTCGGCGGCAGCGAGGTCATGAGCGTGGATGGTTCGCCGATCGATCACCGCTCTCCCGCTGACCAGGCCACGGTCGAGGGGAAGGTCCTCGGCGATCGCTGGTGGCGGGATTGACCCGTAGTGGGCCACAAACCTCAGGACGTCACCATCGATGCGAAGGATCACCGCCTCCGATGCACCACACAATCTGGCGGCGGTGCTGGCGACTGCATCGAGCACGGGCTGGATGTCGGTCGGCGAGCTGCTTATCACCCGCAGGATGTCGGCCGTTGCAGTCTGTTGTTCGAGCACCTCCTTCGTCTCGTTGAACAGCCGGACGTTCTCGATCGCGATCGACGCCTGGCTGGAGAAGGTGTTGAGGAGCTGGATCTGCGCAGGCGTGAACGGTTCGACGCGTTCCTTCCACATCGCGATCACGCCGATGACGACGTCGTCGCGCACGATCGGCACGCCGAGCAGCGTGCGGTAACCGCAGATTCTCTGCGCCTGCGTCCAGCGGTACTCGGGGTCGGCGAGCACGTCCTCGATGTGGACGGTGCGCTTCTCGAGCGCCGTGCGCCCGACCAGGGTGTCGCGGCCGGCCCGGATCGGGTGCTGGACGATGAACTCGCGGAACTCCTGCGTCACGCCGCCGTAGCCAACCGCGAGGCGATACTCACCGTCCTCGAAACGGAAGATGAGCCCCTTCTCGGCCCGGCAGAGGCGCGTCGCGCTCTCGATCAGCGTGCGCAGCACCGCGTCGAGGTCGAACACCGAGCGGCTGATCGCCTCGAGCACCTCGCGCACGGCAGCCTGTTCGGCGGCCAGGCGCTCGTTGCGGATGGAGAGCTCCATCGACCGCACGAAAGCCTGATTGAACCTGCTCGCCAGGCGGTAAATAAACAGGCCAGCGACGGGAGCCGCGAGCGCGAGCAGTACGTACAGGGTGCCGGGCAGCCGAATGGTCCCCACGCCGAAAATCAGCACCGCCGCGGCCAGCACCGGGGCGATCAAAGGGCGATAGGCCGCCGCGTGCAAGGTGCCGGCAAGCGCAATGGCGCCCACGAACGCACTGAAGACGACGGTAAGCTCAAGGTCGTTCCCGGACGATGCCGGCAGAAAAAGGATCGTGCTGGCGCTGATCACGCTCACACCGCATATCTGCGGTACAAAAAACCACTTCAGCCACGGGCGAATCGCGCCGTCTTCGGGGCGTGCCCGCTTGAACGCGACCCAGGCGGCCAGGCGCGCGAAATGCGTTGCGAAATTCGCAGCGGCCCACAGCAGGAGCTTGGGATGCTCACCCGGGAAGAGCGGCCAAACGAGCGCAACCGCCACCGCGAACGCAGGGACGGCGAACCGTACGTAATCGGGTGTGTTTTCGATGTACAGCCGGATCTGCCGCGCCTCGAGGAGGCGCTGATCGACCTCGGCCTCGACTGGGTCAGGCGACTTGCCTTCACCGCGCGCCGGGAGAGCCCTGCTCGTCAGGGTCGGCATGCTTCGCTACTCCCCCTCCTCCGGCCTTCCCCTCGGACGTTCAAGCGTCCCCGTCGATACTGAGGGAAGGGACGCGAACAAGTATAAGGGTCGCCGAAATAAACCTCGGGACAGCTAGCCGCCGGAACGGACTTCCGACTCCTGCCTCGAGCCCGAGCGCCGGATGGAGAGATCCTACATGGGTAGTGACCGGAACGCCTTCACCCAGCACAGCGTATTCACCAGCGCCATCTGCTCCGGCGTCGAGCACCTGACCTCCAGCAGCTTCGGGCTCGCGACCACGAGCGCGAGGCACCGCGCCCGCGAGATCGCGACGTTCAGGCGGTTCTTGCTGAACAGGAACTCGATGTTGCGCGGCAGGTCCTCGCCGCTCGAGGTGGTCATCGACACGATGACCGCCTCGGCTTCCTGGCCCTGGAACTTGTCGACCGTGCCCACGCGCGCGCCCGCGGGGAGCACGCTGCTTCAGGCGGTTCACCTGCATGTTGTACGGCGCGACGACGAGGATGTTCGCCGCCGCCCATCGCGTGCTCCTCGCCGTCCCGATCGACGTAGCGCTGGCCGAGCAGGCTCTGGTAGAGCTCTGCGACCACGCGCCGCCTCCTCGTCGCTGCGCTGCGTGCACGCCGTCGTGCGCCACCGGGACGAACCGGACGCCGGTCGGCCGCAGCGCGCGGGTCGCGCGCGCGTTCCCAGCACCAGGCGCTGGTTCGCGTTGCTCGCCTCCGGCTGCAGCCGCCCGTCGTAGACCGCGTCCGAGATGAACCGGCAGACGTCCGGGTGCATCCGCCACGTGCGGTCGAGGAAGACGCCCCGGTCGGCCGGGATCGTCGCCGTGCCCGTCGAGCAGGTACTCGAGGCTCGAGTCGCCCGAGCGCCCCGGGTGCACGCCCTGGATCGGCTGGCCGAGCTGCATCTGGTCGCCGAGCAGGACGAGGTTGCGGGCGCTCGTGCCCATCGCGACCAGGTTCGCGACGGCGACCTGGCCGGCCTCGTCGACGAAGAGGTAGTCGAACGCCTGGTCGAACTCGGGGCGCGAGAAGAGCCACGCCGTGCCGGCGACGAGCTGGAAATCGCCGGCCGCCACGTCCTCGTTCGACTCGACGTCCTCGATGAACGTGCCGTTGAGGCAAGTGTCTTCGTTCCCGTTGACCTTCTTCACGCCGCGGAAGCGCGACGCCCTGCTTCCTTCGCCACCTCCTCGACCTTCGCGAGCAGGTTGTTGATCGCCTTGTGGCTGTTCGACGACACGCCGACGCGCTTGCCGCGCTTCAGCAGCTCCACGATGACGTGCGCGCCGGTGTAGGTCTTGCCCGCGCCCGGCGGACCCTGGATGAAGAGGTTGCTCTCCTTCAATCCCGCCACCGCTTCGACCACCTGGTCGAGGTCGCTCGCATCGGCGACCACCGGCGTCCCCGCGGCGCGTCGCCCGATCCGCAGGGATCCTTCCGCAGGAACGCCTCGAGCGCGCGATACCGCGCGGACCCGGCGCTCACCGAATCGGCGAAGCGGAAGAGCGCCTCCTCCAACGGCTTGTTGCCGATCGGCTTTCCCGGCCCGATCGACAGCCGCTCCGGCGGCACCTCGCGCTTCGTGGCGCGCCTGACCTGAACCCGGAGGGCCTCCTCGTCGATCATCGACCTCGCCCAGCGACTCGCGCGTGTCGGCGCGCACGCACTCCTCGCCGCTCCTCAGCTTGAAGTCCTGCGGCTCGAAGCGATAGGTGTAGACGAGCGACTGCTTGTCCCGGAACGGCTCGATCGCGGGATCGCGCGTCATCCCGCCGATGCATTCCGGGTCCTCGATGAGCTCCTCCTCGCTCTTGTCCTGGCGCTCGAACATCGCCCACCACGCCGGCTTCGCTTGCCGCCGGTGGAAGTCGAGCAGCTGGAACGCGAGCTCGCGCAGCTCGTCGTCGGGGTCCAGTCCTCGCGCTTCGCCGGCAGGCCGCCCGTGAGCTGCACGCGGTACCGCTCGAGCCGCGCTTCGGCCTCGGCTCTCGCTTCCGATCGCTTCTCGCCCTCCGGCTCGGCGACCGCCGCCGCGCGGCCCGCCTCCTGCCGGCGCGAGCCCGCGCAGCCACGTGCAAAGGGCCTCGGTCGACCGGCAGTCGTCCTCGTTGTAGCGCCGGATCTCGTCGAGGATCGCGTCGTCCCGCTCTTCCTTCCACCTCTCGTAGAAGACGATGCTCGCGCCGGCGCTCGTGACCTCGCCCTCGCGCTTCTCCCGGTAGAAGGTCTCGATGCTCTTGAGCGAGTAGCTCGGCTCCGAGACGCGGATCGTCTCCCGCACCACCTTGTAGAGATCGACGAACTTCCCGCGCCGCAGGAGGTCGTCGACCTGCGCCTCGCGCGTCCCGTGCAGCGACATGAGGCGCTTCAGCGCCGTCACCTCGTAGGCGGCGTAGTGATAGATGTGGAGATCCGGGAACCGCGCCAGGCGCTCGGCCACGAAGTCCATGAACGCTTCGAACGCCTGCCGCTCCTCGGCGCGGCTGTGCGCCCAGAACGGCCGGAAGCGGAGCTCGCCCTCGTCCCGGAAGACGACCCCGAAGAGGTACTCGAGCCCGCCTTCCTCCAGCGGATCGCCTTCCATGTCGAAGAAGATGTCGCCCTCGTTCGCCGGCGGCAGGCGCGAGAAGCCGCGCCCGGGCTCGGTCGCCGACGGCAGGACCTCGTACCGGCTCTTCGCCGGTCTCCTTCTTGCCGAGCTGAAGGGCCGCCTGCTGGCGGAGCCGCTCGAGCGTCTCGGGCTGGATTCCCTTGATGCGCGTGCCGGCGGGCGTCTGCGCCAGCGCGGCGAGCGTCGGGATGCCCGCCTCGGTCAGCCGCTTGATCTGCGACCGGCGGATGTCCGCGACCTGGACGAGGTGATCGTCCGCGAGCCGCTGCGCCTCGCACAGGTCCCGCCAGTGGCAGATCGCGCAGCGCTCGCAAGGGTTGGGGTAGGTGGCCCGCTCCGCCGCGTCGACGTGCGCGAGGAAGCGCGCCTTCAGCGTCGCGTAGTAGTGGGTGTAGTCGGCGACCCGGAACGAGCGCTCCTGGCGGTCGCCGAGGACGAGGTGCGTCATCACCGGCGGTGCTCCTTGCGCGGCGGCGAGCAGATCGGAATAGAAGACGAGCTGGAGCAGCGAGCTCGCCTTCGCGGTGCGGGCGAGCTTGGTGTCCACCACCTCGTAGCTGTAGTCGCCGAGGGCGGAGGGACGCGAAACGCGCCGGAGAAAGTCGGTGTAGCCCGCGAGCCGGCCGTTGCGGAGCGCGCCCTGGTAGATCACCTCGACGCCGTCGCGCATGGCCTCGAGCGTCCTCGCGACCGCTTCGTCGAGGCTCTTCGGCCCGGCGCGCATGTCGGCGACCTCGGTCCCGCGCGCCCGGATGTGCGCGAGGTAGGCCTGCTCGTGCGCCTGCCCCTTGCCCTGGATGAGCCGGGTCTCCTCCTCGTCGTCGGCGCGCTCGAGCGGCGTCACCAGGTCGATCAGGTCGAGCGTCGTGAGATGCGCGCACTCGCTGAAGTTGACGAGGTCGGAGGCGGAGAAGACGGTCTCGTTGTTGTACTTACGCATGCGGAGCAAGGGTGGGGTGCGCCACGGGCCCCGGAAGGCTAATGGCTGCCGGCGGCGCGTGCGAGGAGGAAGTCGGCATCGGCCGGGGCGCTGCCGCGCGCATGCGCAGTAGTTGTCGTCGCCGGGCTCGGAGGCTCACCCCTTGAGCCACCGCGCCTGTAGAATCGCCCGGCGCTCGGTGATCCCCAATGCGGCTCGCCCGAGCGACGAGCGAGCGAAGAACTCGCGGAACCAGAACAGCGCGGCCCTCGGGCCGCCTCACTTACTCCAAAGACGCCGGTCTTGCCGGTGGACGGCACCGCGGCAGTGACGTACCTTGCGTCGTCCGTGGAGCGCGATCGAGAACGGGAGAGTCACGGCGCCCGGAGCGCGTGTGAGCGAGGAAGCCGGTTGAGCCCGGGGCGCGTTCCCACCGTGCGGGGATGTCGTGGTGAACGGTCAGAACGAGCCTCGAACGGCTCGGACTCAGAGGGTGAAGTCGCAACGGTTTGAGCGTTCCGTTGCGAGTCGAACGTGCCCAGGGGTCGGAAGAAGTGCCAGCGAGCGCAATCAACCATAGTGCCCGTGTGCCGGTGCGGCGTATACCCGCTCGAGCAGCCGACGCCGTGGTCAGAAGGCGTACCTCGAACTGGCCTCCAGCAGCGCATAGCCGAGCGTGACTGGCATCCGCAAGCCGGGCAAGCGCGCAAAATAGGCCACTTCGGGTACGAGAAACGCATGTCAGCGCACGGCAACCCGTTAGGCTTCTCCCACGCCAGCCTCGGCGGCCACTCGGCGCGTTCGATGATGTTTCTGGAGATGCGCACGCTTGTTCGTGCGATGCCTCTCACTGTTGCCAAAGACGATTTCACCAAGGCCATCGTCGAGGAGAATGTCTTGGAAAAGCCGACCCTGAGCAGCCGCAAGAAGAGTCTTCGCCATTTAATGCGAACTCTACGGGATGGACCCGTCCAAAGCCTTGTTCCGCGTTCTCTGGGAGTTGGGCCATGCAGATGTCGATTCTCTCCCCCAGCTCTGCCTGGTGTGTGCATATGCCCGCGATCCGCAACTGCGCCACAGCTTCGAGTTGGTGCGGACGTTGCGCCTTGGCGAGGTTCTGAAAAGAGCGGCGATGGAACAGCACCTCGAAAACGGTTTTCCTGGTCGCTTCAGTCCTGCTATGAAAAAATCGATGGCCCAAAATGTGAACACCACTTGGACCTTTGGCGGGCACCTCGCAGGCAGAGCGAAGAAGACCAGGCGACTTCCTGAGCCGCGGCCCATTTCGGCGGCCTATGCCATGTTTGTCGGCTACCTGACCGGTCTGCGTGGCGAGCGCTTGCTCGACTCCGCCTTTGCCGCTCTCGTTGCGTCAAATCGGTCGCAATTGCAAACAGCGCTCACCCTGGCTTCCGCGCGTGGATTGCTGTGCGCTCAAACACGCTGCGGGCATTGTGGAATTTGATTTTTCCACTCTTCTTACCCCGGCAGAACAGGCACTACTGCATGAATCGCATTGACCAACTCCTCGCAAAACTACCGCAGCCATATCCAGATGCCGCTTCGGCCTGGTTTGCCCGCATCGCAGCGTGTCTGGTTTGCGGTCTATCCTGCCGCAGAGGAAAGAAGGCTGCTCAATCGCATCGACGAATTCGAGATGGTGACGAAGGACGCTGGCCATCCTTGGGTCCGCATCGACCTGCAAGGGCAGCTTGGCCCGCTGGCTGGCTTCCGTCGATGAGGAAGAGCGGGCGGAATGGTTCAAAAATCCCGGTGATATTGAGCTGTATGCCAAGACCGAATGGCAAGACGTTCTCACGCAGTTCTTCCAAAAAGAGGTTGCCCGCGCCACAGCACCAGAGCGCACCGTCTTCGCCCTGACTGGCTTGATGGATCTCTACGATTTCCTGCACGTCTCCGACTTGATCGACGGCCTCGAGAAAACCTTCCCCGGATACTTGCTCGTCTTTTTCCCTGGTGAAAAGGAAGGCAATACCTACCGTTTTCTTGATGCCCGCACAGGCTGGAATTATCTCGCTGTCCCCATACTTTCCGAAAAATGAAACAACAGAGAGCGTCCTAAAAATGAAAACCAAAGAACTCTTCCTCAAAGACCCGCTGACTTGGAAACTCGTCAACGAGGGCGTCTCCAGCAACAACACCGAAGATCTCGACACGCTGCGGTTCGAACTCGAATCGTTCGTGTGCGATGGCGAATACCTCAACGGCATGCGCCGCATCCTCCAGGGCTATCGCGATAGCTTCAAGAGCCCCGAGCAGAAGGCGGCCTGGATCAGTGGCTTCTACGGGAGTGGAAAATCGCACCTGGCCAAGGTCCTGCGCTACCTCTGGATCAACTTTGCTTTTCCAGACGGAACCACCGCCCGCTCCATGGCCCATCTCCCCGAGGAGATCACCGATCTGCTCACCGAGATCTCGACCCTTGGCAAACGCCATGACGGCCTGCACATGGCGGGTGGCACCCTGAAAGCCGGGGCGGGCAGTGTGCGCCTGCGCGTCATGGGCCTGTTTTTCAAATCGGTCGGGCTGCCTGAAGGGTATCCCTACGCCAAGTTCCTCATCCACTTGAAACGGGATGGAAAGTTTGCTGCCTTCAAGAACGCCATCGAAGACCAGGGCAAAAACTTCGACCAAGAACTCGGCCGCTTCTATACCTCCGGTGCGGTGGCGAAGGCATACGTCCAGTGCTACGACCACCTGAAGGATCCTTCGCAAGTGGGGGCGCTGCTCCGGGCCGACTACCCCAATGTGGACGACGTGAGCATGGACGAGATGTGCGATGTCGTCCGCGAAGCGATTTCCGCGCAATGGCAAACTGCCCTGCACCCTGCTGGTGCTCGACGAAATTCAGCAATTCATTGGGCAGGACGCGCAAACCGCGCTCGACGTCCAGGAAGTCACCGAGGCGCTCAGCAAAGAGATGGACGGACGCCTGATGATCGTTGGCACCGGCCAGAGCGCCCTCAACGACATGCCGAACCTCCAGCGTCTGATGGGCCGTTTCACGATCAAGATTCACCTCAAAGACAATGACGTTGAAAAGGTCGTGCGCACGGTGGTCTTACAGAAGCGCGAAGACAAGAAGGCCGACATCAAGCAGGTGATTGCCAAGAACGAAGGCGAAATCACCCGCCAGCTCAAGGCGACCAGGCTCGCCTCACAATCAGAGGACGACCTCGCCTACCTCCCGGACTACCCACTGCTGCCGGTGCGCCGCCGCTTCTGGGACCGCGTGCTGCACTCCGTGGACTCGACCGGCACGGCTGCCCAGATGCGCACCCAACTGCGCGTCGTGCACGAAGCCTGCCGCGCCTACGCTGATGCCGAGTTGGGCGCAGTCGTGCCAGGGGATTTCCTCTACGATCAGATCGCCAACGACCTCGTCAGCACCGGCGAAATGCAGAAGCGTTTCCAGGAAATCATCGAGCAGCAAAAGACCAAGCCCGATGGCGCCCTGCGCAGCCGCGTGTGTGCGCTGGTGTTTCTGATCAATAAACTCCCGCGGGAACACGGCACCGACCTCGGTGTCCGCGCCGAGCCCGAACACCTGGCGGACTTGCTCAGTGACGATCTCGTCACGGGCAGCACCCAACTCCGGCAGCAACTCCCCGGATTGCTCGGGGCCATGGAGCAGGACGGCGTGCTCATGAAGGTGGACAGTGAATACCGTCTGCAAACCACCGAAGGGGCCGCCTGGGAGGCTGAGTTCCGCAAACGCCGCGCTGCGGCGCTGAATGACCAACCCTTGATCGCTTCCCGGCTGACCCAGTGTCTCGACAAAACCCTGACGGATACCCTCGGCAACCCTTCCGTGCTCCACGGCGACGCCAAAGAACGCCGCAAAGTCGTTGCTCCATCATGGCGAGAGCAAGCCGGAGGCCACCGACGCGATCACGCTCTGGGTGCGCGATGGTTTCTCGGCCCCAGAAGCCTCCGTGCTGGCCGACATCCGCAAGCTCAGCACCGACGATCCGACCCTCCACTTGTTCCTGCCCAAATCCCATGCCGACGAACTCAAGAACGCCATTGCGTCCGCCCAGGCCGCGGAAGAAACGCTGCACTTCAAAGGCAACCCCACGTCGCCGGAGGGCAGGGAATGCCGTCAGTCCATGGTGACGAAACAGCACGCCGAAGGCCTGCGCATCGAGGAACTCATCGGTCAGATCCTCGGTGGCGCACGTCTCTTCCTCTCCGGTGGACAGGAGCAGTCGATCACGGGGCTCAAGGACAGGCGTCGAAGATGCCGCCAAACAGGTCCTCAACCGGCTCTACCCCAAGTTCCACGACGGCGACTCCGCGAAGTGGCCTCAGGTCTACAAGAAAGCCAAGGACGGCTCTCCCAGCGCACTGGAGCAGGTCGGCTTTACCGGCGACCCGCAGACCCACCCGGTGGCGGCGGCGATCATCGCCTTCATGGGCTCCGGCAAGACGGGCCTGGAGATCCGCAAGAAATTCAACGCCTCGCCCTATGGCTGGCCCCAGGACGCGATTGATGGCGTGCTGACCACGCTGCTCGCGAGCAATCATCTCAGCGCCCGCGTCAATGGAAACCCACTCGTCGCTGGCCGAGGTGGATCAGAGAAAGCTCGGACAAGCGGCGTTTCGCATCGAGAGCCCGGTGCTGACCGCCGTGCAGAAACTCGCCATTCGCAAGCTCTTCCAGGAAGCCGGACTGCCCAAGATCACTCCTGGCAATGAACCCGCGGCGACGCCGTCCGGTTTCGTCGATCATGCCAAAGCGATTGCCGCGCAGGCGGGCGGGGACGCGCCCGGCGCCCATGGCGCCCGCGTCGCACTGGAGGTCATCGCGCTCGAATCGCTTACCGGCAATGAGCTTCTCATGGCGCTCCACGATCAGCGGGATGCCCTCCTGGCGAAGATCAAGGCCTGGCAAGCCACCGGCAAAGAGATCACCAAACGCCTGCCCGCCTTTGGCCTGACCGAAAAGCTCGTCGCCCAGGCTGTTGAGCCTGGCCGAGCAGTCCGAATGGTCTGCCACCCTCGTCTCCATCCGCGCCAATCGCTCCCTGCTCGATGATCCTGATCCGGTCTCCCACGTGCTCAAAGCCGTGGCGAACGCGCTGCGAGCCGGTCTCACCCTTGCGCACAAAGCCACATGCGAGCATGTACGTCGCGCAGACGGCGCGGATTGGCAGTCACGCGGCGTGGCAGAAACTCTCCGAGGCGAAACGCCAAGCCCTGCTCTCCAATGCCGGAGCGTCGCAAAGAACCGCTCCCGCTACTGGGCTCTGATGAACAACTCCTCTCTGCGCTCCAGTCGTGTTCTCTGGCCAACTGGCAGGCACAGACCGATGCCTTACCCGCGCAGTTCGACAAGGCGCTTGCCGCCGCCATCATCGCAGCGGAGCCCAAAGCCCGGCGCGTCGCGCTTCCCGCGGCCACCATCCACAACCAGGCCGAACTCGATGCCTGGTTGGCACATCCAAGACTGCCATCGAAGCCGCCTTGAAAGACGGACCGGTGATCCTCTAAGGACTTGAGGCTCTATGTCAACATCACTTTCCAAGGATCACCGCAAGCTTCTCGAAAAGGTCACCGCTCGACGGCCCGCGTCCTGGCGGAGTCGGCTTGCCGGGCCGCGCTGGAAAACCTCGCGGTGCATGAGAAGGAGTATCGCTCCCATATGGACGTCGAGCAGCGTCTGCTGCGCAATCGTCTTCGTGCCCGTGGCCGCGCCATTGGCGATGCCCGCGACGCGACGCACGGGGCTCCAGGACATCCATCACCTGAGCGAACTCGCCGCCTACGAGCACTGGCACCGGCTGCTCTTCACCCGCTTCCTCACCGAGAACCACCTCCTCATCACCGACGAGGCCAATGGCTCCGTCCCGGTCACGCTGGAGGAATGCGAGGAGCTCGCCCCGGAACTCGGCGCCCGGGACGGCCTCGATCTCGCCTGCCGCTTTGCCAGCCTCACGCTCCCCGGCGTCTTCCGGCGCGACGATCCCGTGCTCGATCTTCCCATCGCGCTCAATGACCAGGTGGAACTGCGCAAGCTGCTGGCCAGCTCTCCCATCCGAAGTCTTCCGTGCCGACGATGCGCTTGGGCTGGACCTATCAATTCTGGCAGGCCCAGCGCAAGGACGAGGTCAACAACTCCGGCAAGAAGATCGGTGCCGACGAGACTCTCGCCCGTCACGCAGCTCTTCACCGAGGACTACATGGTGGAGTTCCTGCTCCACAACACGCTCGGCGCGTGGTGGGCAGGCAAGATTGGCCCGATCAAAGCTGCCAGCGAGGACGAAGCGCGAGCCCAGGCGGCGCTCACCGCCCGGATGGCGTGCCCGCGATCTCGTGGACCTATTTGCGCTTCGTGCAAGACGAGACGACAAAGACTTGGCGGCCCGCCGCAGGCACCTTTGACGGCTGGCCAAAATCTGCAAGACTGATTCGCCTGCTTGACCCCTGCATGGGCAGCGGCCACTTCTTGGTGTTTGCTCTGCCACTGCTCGTTCGCCTGCGCATGGAGGAAGAACAACTCAGCGCGCAAGCGGCAGTTGTTGCGGTGCTGCAGGACAACATTTACGGCCTCGAACTCGATGAACGCTGCACGCAGATTGCCGCGTTCAATGTCGCGCTGACGGCGTGGAAACTTGCGGGCTATCAAGCACTGCCCCGCCTCAACCTGGCCTGCTCTGGACTTGCACCCAGCGCGACCGAGAAGCGGAGTGGGTGGCACTTGCCGGAGAGAACGACCGTGCTCGCAACGGCATGGCGCGGCTGCTACGCTCTCTTCAAAGACGCGCCCGTCCTCGGCAGCCTCATCAACCCCCGCGCGCAGGCGGCGATCTGATGGAAGCGGAGTTCCACGAACTTGCGCCGCTGCTCGGCGCAAGCGCCCTGGCGACAGGAAACCAAAGACGACACTGACGCATCGAACTGGCCGTGACCGCCCAAGGCCTCGCCAAAGCCGCGGAGATGCTCGCCGGGCAATTCACCCTCGTCATCACCAATGTGCCTTACCTTGGACGCGGAAAGCAGGATGACGTGCTCAAGGATTACTGCGAACGTGTCTCACCCCGAGGCCAAGGCAGACCTTGCCACTTGCTTCGTCGAACGTTGTCTGGACTTTTGCGCAATACGGTGGAAGCACTGCGCTCGTAACACCACAGAATTGGCTGTTTCTTGGAGCGTTACAAGCGACTTGCGAAGAAGCGCTTGCTGAAGACAATCAGTGGAATGTGTCGCTCGGCTCGGTCCGGATGCGTTTGAGACAATTGCTGGTGAGGTCGTAACGTGATGCTACTAGGATTGACTCGAGTCGAGAAGCCATCGAAGAACGTCCGATTGCTGGGACTTGATGCTGCATGAGACGCATCGCCGAAGTAAAGATGAGCTGACGTGCGTGATCAGATCAGCGATTCATGTTGTCAGCAAGCACGCAACTTAGAGAATCCAGACGCAGATTATCGCTTCAGACGACAGCGATGTCAGCGCTTCTATCTGAACGAATACGTCAGACGTGCTATCAGGGAGTGCGGACGGGCGACGGCACGAGCTCGTTGCTACGTCATTCTGGGAAGTGACGAGCTTCGGTCAGTGCGTGGGATCCTTCGGCAGTACTCGTCGAGATCGAGTACATTCTAGCGGACGGGATGCGCTAGGTCATTATCGGGAACGTGGAAAGGGCGCTGGCGAACTTACGCATACGCGGGCAGAGACAGCTTAGCAAGCTGCAGGATCGGCATCGGCAAACGCGTGGGGATAAGCGCGGCGTTCGCAGTTAACCAGATGCGTAAACTTAGGCCTATCTCATATTGGTGAAATATTCGATAATCCAAACGTGAGCAGTAATCTTGCCACGCAGATATGAGCATTCTTGCCGCTCTGGACGTTTTTGTCGTCCGCAGCAATACGAGAAGTTCGAAAGATCGAACAATAAGTGTGACCAATGCAACGCTTGTCAAAGTTCCCTTCGACCTCGCGCACTGGCAGAAGGTCGCCGCCGAGAAATATCCAGACGGCCTGCCCAAGCCGTCCAGCGACGACCCGACGCAATGGCTTTTCAACGGCCATCCCGAAGGCTCCGACCAACCGCTTGCACGTCGCCGTCGCGCGCCTGCTCGGCTACCGCTGGCCGCGCCAGACCGGCAGCAGCTTTCCCGATTGCCCGGCGCTCGGCCCGGACGGTCTGGAATCCTTCGCCGACGAAGACGGCATCGTCTGCCTCCCGCCGCTCAACCGCGAGCAACCCGCCGCCGCCCGCCTGCGCCAGCTCCTCACCGCCGCCCTCGGCACCTTCGACGAACGCGCCCTCATCGCCGCCGCCGGCGCTCAAGGGCAGCAAGTCCAAAACGCTCGAAGACTGGCTGCGCGACGAGTTCTTCGAGCAGCACGCCAAGCTCTTCCACGACCGCCCCTTCATCTGGCACCTCTGGGACGGCCGCCCCGATGGCTTCCACGCGCTTGGTCAACTACCACAAGCTCGACCACGCCACCCTGCAGAAGCTGACCTACAGCTACCTCGGCGACTGGATTCGACAGCAGGACGAGGACGCCAAGGCCGATAAACCTGGAGCCGCCGCGCGCCTCGGCGCCGCCCGAGCCCTCCAGACCAAACTCGCCGCCATCCTCGAAGGCGAGGCCCCGCTCGACATCTTCGTCCGCTGGAAGCCGCTCAACGAGCAAGCCCAGGGCTGGCACCCGGACCTCAACGACGGCGTCCGCCAGAACATCCGCCCCTTCCTCCTCGCCGGCGATGTCGGCAAGAAAGGGCGCGGGCCTCTTCCGCACTGTTCCGCTCGCGCTCAAAGACAAAGATCGCGGCACGGAGCCCAGCCGACCGAAGAAGGACTATCCCTGGTTCTGGTGCGAAGAGGAGCCGGGCACCGATCCCAGCGGTGGGCAAGGAGTTCATGGGCACGCGCTGGAATGACGTGCATCTCACGCTGGCGCGGAAGCGGGAGGCAAGGCATGACCGTCCTCGCCTCCATCGTTCAGTCCCTTCGAAACGCCGCTACCTACAACAAGCATGAGCTGGCTGCTCCGCGGGTCATCCTTTGGCCCGATGAAGAGCGGCTGTGGACCCAGTGCATCGAGCCGCTGCGGGCGAGCTATCCGGCCTTGTGGTCTCTGGGCGACTTATGCTCCCGACCAAGCGACCGGCCCGGCGGCCTGGCTGCGATACCAATTGGAGACGCACGGCGGACAGGATGTGCCGGTGATCTATCTTCCCGGCATCGGACGCGCCGCCTTCCGCAGCGCCGACCAATGCCCGAACCAGGCGAAGCATTTGTTTGCCCTGCAATTTCAGGGGCAGTTCTGGACGCAGAAGAACGGGAAGGACTGGACGCCCTTTGCTTTCCTATCGAGCGCGGATGGCGGCCTCGGGCTCGATGTCGCTGCGGATCATGAGACCAAGAAAGCCATCCAGGAATGTCTGCTGACGTTGTTGGACGTTGAGGTGGATGCGCTGCGCGGTGGAAAGCTGGAAGCGGCGGATTTCCGCGCCATTGTCACCAAAGACCCTGCGCGGACGCTTTTGCGATGGATGGGCGATCCAGACAGGATCAAACAGGAACTGGAGAAATCCGGATCGGAGTGGAGCAGTTTCCGCGCAGTCTGCCGGGACGCTTATCGGCTTCGATCCGGAAAAGGATGGCGCGATCACCGCGGCTGAAAAGCTGATCAGTGGCAAAGGCGGCGTGGGCCCTGGTCTGGGCGCGCTACAAGGAGGCTCCGCGCGCCTATCCGGGCGTGAAAGAGCTGCTGGAATCGCGTCACGCCCCGATGAGCCTTTTTGAGCGCAGAGCGAATACATTCCCACGCTCGAATCGGAAGGAGGAAGCGCGTCTGGAAACAGACCTCCTCGCGATTGTCGTCCGCCTCGACCAAGGACGCCCTCGCGAAAATCACGACGCTGGCCGATGAACACGCACCACGTTCGACCTGGGTCTGGGCCGCGCTGGGGGAATCGCCGTTGGCGCTGGCCATCGGCCACTTGCGATTGCTGGCGGAAGTCGTGCAAGCGCTCTGGCAATCCGTCCACCTGGGAGGCGCTGGCGGATTACTACTCGACGGTTGGCTGGAAAGCCGATCGCAGTGTCTTGCGAAGCTCTGGACGCAGCACGGTCCACTGCCGCCACCAAAGCGGTGACCGCTGCGATCCGGGCCATCTATCTTCCGTGGCTCGAAAAGTTTGCCACGCTCAGCTCAGGCGCTGGCAGCGACGTATCCCACCACTGGGCCGCAGACCTGTCGCACGCTGCCTGCCGAGGAAGGCACCGTCTATCTGTTTGCCGACGGCCTGCGCGTGGATCTCGCGCGGAGTCTTGAAGAAAGGCTCCTCACCTCTGGCCTGGGCGGTTGAGTTGCCTTCAGCGTTGCCTGGTCGGCACTCCCCACGGTGACGGCCACTGCGAAACCCGCCTGGATGCCACTGGCCGAAAAACTGGGCGGGCCGCTGGAAGGGACGGGGTTTCAGTCGAAAGAACAAAGCAACGGCAAGGCACTCGCGCATGCGCGCTTCAAGCAGCTTGTGGCAGAGCTCGGCATCATCTTCCTCGAACCGCACGAGCTGTGGATTGCCAACCGGGTGTGCCTGGACTGAGTTTGGTTCTGTCGACACCTATGGCCATGAGCAAGGCGCCAAGTTGGCGTGGCGAGTGGAAGAAGAGCTGACCGGTTTGCAGCAACGCATCGCTGAACTCTTGCAGGCCGGCTGGACCAAAGTGCAAGTGGTCACAGACCACGGCTGGCTCATGCTTCCCGGTGGGCTGCCCAAAGCGGAACTGCCTAAGCATCTGGCCGCGTCCCGCTGGAGCCGCTGCGCCATCCCTGAGCCAGGCGCCCAGCACGGCTATCCGATGACCTCATGGTTTTGGGACTGCCGCCGAGGCCGTGGTCCTGGCCCCCGGCGTATCGTGTTTCGTGGCCGGGATGGAGTACGCCCACGGTGGGCTCACCTTGCAGGAGGCGTTGATTCCTTCCTTGACGGTATCTGCCAAGCAAACGGGCGGCGCAAAGTCTGTTGTCATGCAAGAGATTGAAGTGGTCGGGTCTGCGGCTGAACGTAGTGTTGGACGGGTGCGCAGGGCCTCACCATTGATGTCCGCAGTAAAGTCGCGGATGCCGCAACGAGCTTTGCCGCGAGCCCGGTAACTGGCGCGGCCGATGGCCAGAAGACCAGCCTTCTGGTGGCAGATGACGAGGCGCTGGGTGTCGGCAGCCTTCCTCGTGGTCGTTGATCAACCGGCCAAGCCATTTTCAAACATCCGGTCGTCATTGGAGAAAACTAATATGCAACTCGACGCACTGGACCAGATCGCTGCCAAGGCATTCGAGGGCTACCTCGTTCGCAAGGACCTGGTCCGCCAATTCAAAGGGCAGTATCCGGTGCCGACCTACGTGGCTGAGTTTCTTCTCGGGCGCTACTGCGCCAGCGTGGACGAGACGGAAATCCAGGAGGGCTTGCGATCGTCCAGCGGCAATTGGCGAGCCGGACGGTCCGGGCCGGCGAGGAGGAACTGTTCAAGGCCCGCGCCAAAGAGCAGGGCCGCGTGAAGCTCATCGATCTCGTCACGGCTCGGCTGGACGCCAAGAACGATTGTTTCGTGGCCGAACTTGCCCAGCCTGCAGCTCAACGATGTCCGCATCGCCGACGACCTGGTCCACACGCACGAGCGGATGCTCACGGGCGGCTTCTACGCCGAGGTGGATCTCGCGTACGACCCGACCATCGCCGAGGAGAAGAACGGGCGGCCCTTTCGGCATCGAGTCCCTGCGCCCGATCCAGCTCTCGAAGCGCGACGTGCTGGACACCCTGTGCAAAGGGCAGATCGCTGTTCACGTTCAAGGAATGGAAGGACTTCCTGCTTCGCAGCGTCGGCCTCGAGCCGTCGGTGCTCGGACGAGCGCACGTGCGACGTCATGCTGCTGCGCATGGTCCCGTTCGTCGAGAACAATTACAACCTGGTCGAGCTCGGCCCGCGCGGCACCGGCAAGAGCCACCTTTCCAGCAGGTCTCGCCCTACGCGCATCTCGTCTCCGGCGGCAAGGCGACCGTCGCCAGGATGTTCGTCAACAACGCCACTGGCCAGCGCGGCCTGGTCTGCCAGTACGACGTGGTCTGCTTCGACGAGGTCTCCGGCGTCTCCTTCGACCAGAAGGACGGCGTGAACATCATGAAGGGCTACATGGAGTCCGGGGAGTTCAGCCGCGGCAAGGAGAGCATTCGCGGCGTTCGGCGGCATCGTCATGGTCGGCAACTTCGACGTCGATGTCGAGCACCAGCAGCGCATCGGTCACCTGTTCGGGCCGCTGCCGCCAGAGATGCGCGACGACACGGCCTTCATGGACCGCATCCACTGCCTACATTCCCGGCTGGGACGTGCCCAAAGTCAGCCGCGAGCAGTTGACCGATCACTTCGGGCTGGTCAGCGACTTCCTGTCGCGTGCTGGAACCAGCTGCGCGCCCAGAGCCGGGTCAACAAGCTCCAAGGGCGCATCCATCTTCGGCGGCGCCTTGAGCGGACGCGACACGACCGCCGTGAAGAAGACGATGAGCGGGCTGCTGAAGCTGATGTTCCCCGATCCCGACGCCGACATCCCGGACGACGCGATCGAGTGGGCGGCCAGGCTCGCGCTGGAATGCCGCCGCCGGGTGAAGGAGCAGCAGAAGCGCATCGGCGCGGCGGAGTTCCGCAACACGCATTTCAGCTTCACGCATGGGCGCCGACGGGATCGAGCAATTCGTCTCGACGCCTGAACTCCAGAGCGAGGACAGCATCGGCAGCGACCCGCTCCCGCCGGACAGGTGTGGGCATTGTCTCCCGGCGGCACGGATGAAAATCCCGGACTGTTCCGCATCGAGGTGACCGAAGGGCCGGGAAGCGGGCTGAAGATTCTCAATCAGAGCCCGTCCCGCGGCCGCTCAAGGAGAGCGTGCGCTGCGCCGAGCAGAATCTCTATGCGCGAGCCAAGGAACTGGTCGGCGATCGCGATCCGCGCGCGCACGAGTTCACCATCCAGTTGCGCGCGTTTGATGCCTGCAAGAGTGCGGCGGCGACTGGAGTACCCATCTTGCTCGCCATGAGTTCCGCGCTCGTCGAGCGCAGCCTCGAAGGCGGACTTGTCATCGTCGGCGGACTCAATCTCGGCGGATCGGTCGAGCCCATTTACAACGCCGTCAGCATCATCGAACTCGCGGCGGACAAAGGCGCGCAGAAAATCCTCATGCCCGTGTCTGCGCGCAAGCAACTCTTCGATCTGCCCGACGACTTGGCCACCAAGGTGACCGTCGTGTATTACGCGGATGCAAAGGATGCACTGCTCAAGGCGCTCAGCGAATAGCATCGATGGTAGTAGTGTCCTATGCGTAGACATCCATGCCGACGCTGGCCGATCGCAGTGGTTTGTTCGGTCTCGAATTCTCGCGGGAGCGATGGCATGGGGTTTCCGTATATGCCGAGAAGCCCCCGACAGGCAAGCGTGCCCGATAATCCTCGTCGCCCGCATCGACTGACAGGCAACCATGGCAAGGAAACCGGTAACCATCTCCGCGCCGGGCGTTCGCGTTCGGCGGGGGCTTCGCTGGATAGAACAGCACGCGCGAGTCGCGTTCGATGATGTTCGCGATAAGCGCGGCAGCATGCACGGCGCGAGCCGCAGCGACGTCGCCGCGGCGCTCGCGTGGGTTCGCGAAGCGCGGCAGGGAGAATCATGAGTGCGGCCGATAGCGGCGGGAATAGCAACGCGGCGCTGAGGCGCTGCCTTGCCGAGGACTCGGAGGAGGCGTTGGGCCGAAAGATCGGCTACCAAAGCCCCCCAAACCTCTCCGCATTCAGCGCCGTGTACCTGACCGTATTTTGAATCTGCTTGTGCCCGAGATACTCCTGAATCAACCTCAGATCGCACCCCTTGTTCGCGAGGTAATAGCCCGCACGCGTGCCTCAGCTGGTGCGTGTACGACGTTCATCGGTAACCCCGCCCGCTTCCCCGCCTCCGACACGACCCGCCAGAAGCCGTTCCTCGTGAGCCTCGCCCCGCGCTCGGAGCAAAAGACATACTCCGCCCCGCGCACCTCGCGACCCCGAAGCACCCGCTCGACCGCCCGGATCTCGTCCCGCTTCATCGGGTGGACGCTCGACTTCGACCCCTTCCGTCGCCGGCAGTAGATCGTCCCGGCGCGGAGATCGACGTCGCCGACCCGCAGCTCGACGAGCTCGGAGGCGCTGAAACCGTGCCTGTACGCGAGGAGGATCATCGCGAAGTTCCGCGCCGCGTAGCGCTTGCTCGATTTCGCCGCGCGGAGGAGGGCGCGCACCTCGGTCTTCGTGAGGTAGTCGCGCAGTCGTCCGTTCGTTGCCATGCTCGACAACGTACCGGACGAGCTCGGTTCTTCAACCCCCGCGGGCGGCGAGGGGAGGGGAGTGAAGCCCTGATCGGGCCTGGAAGGGTGCTTCCGGGGGCTGCCGTCACCGCCTCTTTTTCGCGGCGGCGCTCACCGCCTCATAGGGGAGAACTCGCACCACTCCGGGCGTAAGGGTGCGAGTCGCGTGCGACTTCCAGTCGTCCTCTAGGCTCACCCCCTGAGCCACCACCCCGCGTAACCTTTCCATCACGCGCCGGCGTCTTCCTTCCTTTCGGGGACGACCGGCACGGTCGCCGATTTAACCGACAACTTGCAGGGCGACTCACAAGTGCTGCTAAAGCGGCGGCCATGGCTCGCGCCCCGGAGCCTGTGCCCGGCGTCCGGGCACACCTGGGGCAGGAGCGAGTCATGGCCGATGTCGTTTCCTGCGCGGCGGTCGCCGCACACTCAGACCTGCCCGAGGGAGAGCTCGAGCTCAGGCTCCAGCGGAGGCTCGCGGAGCTCGAGGCGCTCGTCGAGCGCGATCCTGAACGGGCGCATGCGGTCGCCCTGCGGCTCGTCCGGGCGCTCCACGATCTCGGGGGCGTCGCCGTCCGGCCGCCCGTCGCACGGCTCATCGCCGCAATGGAGCGCGCCCTCCACGGTGACGTCGGCTGGGAGGTCGTGGAGCGGGTCTACCGCCTGGACGCGAACTTCTACTTCAACGCGACGATGTTCGGCATGAAGGGGTACGCGAGCGCGCTCGTCTGCCACCTCGCCGGGCACCTGTCGGCTCGCCGGCCGAACTTCGGCTACGTGGTCGACGGTGCGCTCAGGCTCCTGGAGCGGAAGTGGCAGAAGCCGGTCGAGCGCGACGACATCCAGGGCCGCTTCTCGCACGGAGCCGCGCTCCACGCTCTCCTGGCCACGATTGCGGATCCCGAGCCGGAGGACGGCGCACCGGCGGGCGACCCGATCGTCGTTTGACAATCGTTCACGTTCGAGGGATCGCGAGGCTCATCCGATGAGCCACCCGGCCGCCTAGGATGGGCTCGACTCGCACGCCTTGGGAGACTTGCATGCACCCCGATCCAGCCGGACTCCTGTACACCGAGCACGCGCGCGCCCGGATGCGGCAGCGGGCGATCGACGCGCGAGCGGTCGAGTGCATCGTCGACTTCGGCCGCGCAGAGCACCAGCGGGGCGGGTCGAGCCTCGTGTACCTGGATCGCGGCGGCGAACGGCGCATCCGGCTCGAGCTCGGCGAGGAGGCCCTTCGGCGCCTCGGCAAGCGTGTGCAGGCGTACGTCGTGCTGGCCGCCGACGGGACGGTCGTGACGGTGGGGCACCGGGTTCGCCGAGTAAAGCGGTACTCGTAGGGGATCGCGCCTTGCGTGTCGAAGATCACGACGCATCACTCCAGCGCGACGCCGGCGCCGGGATGGGCACGGATCATGCGAGCCCGTGCCGCCAAAACTCGCGAAGGTGCATTGCCATGGCCATCGACGACAGCCGCGCCACCGACCCGAAGACCGCCGCGGCGGTCGACAGGATCACACGTGACCTGCTCGACCAGCTCGAGCTTCAGACCCGGGTCGTCCTCAACCTCCTCGAGCGGGCGCCCGAGGCGCAGCGCGAGGCGCATCTCCAGCGGCTCGCCGAACTGCGGGGGCGCCTGGTGCGGCTGAGAAACGAGATGCTCGGAGGCGGCAAGCCGAAGCTCGTGAGCGCCGCGAAGGGCGACGCGCAGGACGAGCCGGTCTGATCACAGAAGGATTCTCATGACAGCAGCCTCAAACGCCATGACAGGAACGCGCGAAATCCTCACGAGCGATCGACACAGCCATGTGCCCGGAACCGCGCTGGCGCTCCTTGCATGCGTGCTCGTCCTGCTTCCGGGCCGGGCGCACGGCGAGCCCGCGGCGATCTCGGCTGAAGCGCGAGCCGTCTTCGAGCAGGCCAAGGACAAGCTCCTGCAGATCCGCGTGATTCACAAGGCAACACGCGCCCGCAATTCCACGGGTACGGGTTTCATCGCCACGCCGGACGGGCTGGTCCTCACCAACTACCACGTCGTCTCGAAGCTCGCACTCGAGCCGGCGTCCTACGAGCTCGAGCTCGAGCGCACCGACGGCTCGAGCGGGACGCCCGGCTCCTTGCCGTCGACGTCGCGAACGACCTGGCCGTGCTGTCGACCGGCCACACCGGGCAACGCTTCCTCCCGATCCAGCGGACGCCGCTCACCAAGGGAGACCGGGGGTTCGCGATGGGGCACCCGCTGGATCTTGGTCTGACGATCGTCGAAGGCACCTACAACGGGTTCGTCGAAACCGAGTTCGTCAGGCGTATCCACTACACCGGCGCGATCAACCCAGGCATGAGCGGTGGTCCGGCGGTGACCTCTGATGGCAAGGTCTTCGGCGTCAACGTCGCGCGCCGCCGGGACGGCCAGCTTGTGAGCTACCTCGTACCGTCTGATCGCGCGGTCGAGCTTCTCGCTCGCGCACGCGCTCAGGACAGGACGCCCACCGACTTCCGGAAGGAAGTCGCCGCCCAGCTCCTGGCGCAGCAGGAGCGGCTGTTCAGGCCGCTGCTCGTCTCGCCGATGCCCACGACCACGATGGGGCGGTACACCGTGCCGGACGCGCGGGCGCCTTTCGTGCGCTGCTGGGGGTTTCCATACGACCTGCCTGCACGGCTCTATGACCGGGACACTCGAATGTGCGCCGCGAACAGCGACCTCTTCGTCGACGAGGGCCTGCGAACCGGGCAGCTCCAGTTCACGCACGAGCGCTACGAGACGCGCGAGCTCGGGGCCTTGCAGGTTCGCGGCCCGGGTCGAGCGCGCCTACGCCGATAGTCCGTCCATGTTCGAGATGCGGGTGAACAGGAAGGAGCTCACCGAGTTCCGCTGCCGCGACGACTTCGTCAGCCGTCCCGCGGGGACGCTCCGCGTCGCGCTCTGCACGCGCGCCTACAAGTCCCTCGATGGGCTGTACGACTTCCACTTGCGGGTCCTGACCGTGGACAGCTCCTCCTCGGCGCTGCTTAGCACGGTGACGCTCGCGGGACGTCGCCACGGAACGGCAAATGCCGGCAAAAGCGTCGAGGAGGCAGGCGCCCTTGTATGCGTCACTGACAAATGGGACGAGAAGGCGCTTGAGAAGGGCACAAGCTGGTTGACGCTGCTCTCCGATGCGGTGTCGTTCCCGACGATCCTGCCTTGCCGAAGTACGCGCAAGACTGTGCAGCGAAATACGACTACATGCCCGATGGCAGCTGGAAGGCCACCGGGTCCTGCACGAACAGTTATAAAGGTGGAGACAAGAGCTACGAGACCTATGAAGAGGGCTCGCACCTCAAAGAGTACACGTACAAGAAAACCGGTGGCACCGGGAAATTTGAGGGTGTCAGTGGCGGCGGCACATATATGTACGACGGCCTGACGGATACCATCTTTGGCGGCAGGTACCAAGGCAAGCTAGTGCTGCCCTAGTGCGCGCCGGGTCGGCGGACCTGAGCAATCATAAAAAGAAAAGCCGGTCCGTTCCGGGGGAGGGAAGGCGGACCGGCATACGGACGCGGGGGGAATGCGTCCGGGGAACTCTTTATCGCGTCGCGCTTACTCGGCCGCGACGAGGCGCACTTTTCCCTTGGTCGACGGCCCGCGGTCGAAGCCGAGCGAGGCGGCGACCGCCGCGTGCGTGATGCGACCGTTGCGGACATTGAGTCCGGCGGCGAGATGCGGGTCGTCGTCGAAGGCGGCAACGCCCTTGTTGGCGAGCTTGATGACGAAGGGCAGCGTCGCGTTGTTGAGCGCCTGCGCCGACGTGACCGGCACCGCGCCCGGCATGTTCGCCACGCAGTAATGGATGATGCCGTCGACCTCGAAGGTCGGATCGGCGTGCGTCGTCGGCCGCGAGGTCTCGAAGCAGCCGCCCTGGTCGATCGATACGTCGACCAGCACGGCACCGCGCTTCATGCGCGGAAGCATGTCGCGGGTCACAAGCTTCGGCGCGCTCGCGCCGGCGACCAGCACCGCACCGATCACCACATCGGCGGCCAGCACTTCGGTCTCGATGCTCTCCATGGTCGAGGCGAGCGTGCGTACGCGGCCCTCGAACAGCTCGTCGAGCTGCCGCAGCCGCGGCAATGAACGATCGATGATCGACACATCGGCACCAAGGCCGACGGCCATGCGCGCGGCATGCGTGCCGACGACACCGCCGCCAAGCACGACAACTTTGGCTGGGCGAACGCCGGGGACGCCGCCCAACAGCACGCCACGTCCGCCGGTCGGGCGACGCAGCGCGATGGCCGCGGCCTCGATGGCCAAACGGCCGGCGACTTCGCTCATCGGCGCGAGCAGCGGAAGACCTCCGGATGCATCCGTAACGGTCTCGTAGGCGATCGCGGTCGCGCCGGATGCCATCAGGCCACGCGCCTGCTCGGGATCGGGCGCGAGATGCAGATAGGTGAACAGGATCTGGTGCGGCTTGAGCCGGCGATACTCGACCGCCTGCGGCTCCTTCACCTTGACGATCATCTCCGCCTCGGCGAACACGGCCTCCGCCGTGGGCAGAATGCGGGCGCCGGCCTTCTCATAGGTCGCGTCGTCGGCGAAGATGCCGGTACCTGCGCCGGACTGCACCACGACCTCATGGCCCGCGCGCGGTCAGCTCGCGCACCGAACCCGGCACGAGCCCAACCCTGAACTCATTACTCTTGATCTCTGTCGGAACACCGATGCGCATAATGCCCTCCGGTTCCAGGAGCTAATTCTCTGCCGTGGAGACTGCCTCATATCGGGGAACGATTGTTGGCGTTTTCTTCAGCCGAAGCGTGTTATTATGCAGAATATCGACGATAAACTCGCAATAGGCGCAGGAAAATGAAGGAAATTGCCGTAGACGCGCTGGATCGCGCGATTCTCGGCAGCTCTGATTGAGGATGGCCGCCTGAGCCAGGTCGAGCTCGCCGAGCGCATTCCACTTTCGGCGACGGCGATCGCCCGGCGCATCCGCGCGCTCGAGGAGAAGGGCGTCATTCAAGGCTATCAGGCGCGGATCAACCGCCAAGCGCTCGGCCTCTCCATGACGGTGATCGTGCAGATCGGGCTCAAGAGCCAGAACGAGGATTTGTTGAAGTCCTTCGAGGAGGCCGTTGCGTCCGCGCCGTCCGTCGTTTCCTGCCACCTGATGTCGGGCGAGGACGATTATCTGGTTACCGTCATGGCGCGCGATCTCGCCGATTTCGAGCGCATCCATAAGGAGCAACTCTCGCGGCTACCGGGCGTCGCGCGGCTGAAATCGAGCTTCGCGTTGCGCGACGTCACCAATCGGGCGCTGCCCGCCTCGTGCCTGCTGCCCTGACGCAGATGGCGGTGCACCCCTAAATGCGCATGGCTGGACCGCCTTCAGCTTTCAGGGGCCCCCACAGTCTGTTATCGTCTCCTCCGTTCCAAGTTCATGCGGGGAACAGGGCAATAATGCCACGCCGTATTTCATGCCGCGATTTCTTGAGCGGCACCGCGTTGAGCATTATCGCCCTAGCGACACCTCTCGCCCAGCTTCGCGCAGATCCCGCTGCACGGAAGAACCTCGTTCACCACAAATTGGGGTCCTGATCATGTCGCGCACGCCTTTGTTCGCCGCCATCAAGAAAGCTTTGGCCCGTTCTCTCCATGATGAAGGTCTTGTCCTGCCGCGATCCTCCGCGCTGACGAGACGCCGATTGCTGCGTCTGTCCGCTGCCGCGGCCGGCGCAGCGGCGTTGTCGCCCGTCCTCGACTGGAGCGCTTACGCAAAGCGGGAGCGACCAAAGGGACCGGTCGCCATCATCGGCGGCGGCGTTGCCGGGCTGACCGCGGCCTATCGTCTGCACGCCGCCGGCGCGACGCCGATTGTGTTCGAAGCGAGCAATCGTTGGGGTGGACGCATGTTCACCCAATACGATTTCTATAAGGGCATGTTCTGCGAACTCGGCGGCGAGCTGGTGGACACCGGTCATGAGGATTTGCAGAAGCTCGCCGCGGAGGTCGGCGTGGAGGTGCAAAACTTGACCACCGAAGGCGGTGACGAACTCTATTTTTTCCACGGAGCATTCCACACGCCGAAGGACATGATCGACCCGGCAAAGAAGACGGGTGCCTTTGCGCCGATCGCCAAGCAGATCGCCGCCGACGCCGACAAGTTGACCAACAAGGACGAGGAGTGGACGCCTTACGCCCGCAAGCTCGACCGGACGAGCCTCAAGCACTATCTCGAGAAGTTCCGCGGCAAGACCGACGACTGGGCGATCGATTTGCTCGATGTCGCCTACAACATCGAATTCGGGCTGCTGACGGAGGAGCAGTCCAGCCTCGCTCTGGTGGACATGATCACCACCGATCTGAGCGAGCCTTTTCAGATGTTCGGCGAAAGCGACGAGGTCTACCGCATCAAGGGTGGCTCGTCGGCACTGATCAACGCTCTGGTGGCCGCGCTCGAGAACAACATCGAGATGAAGCAGGGTTACGCGCTGACGGAGCTCCATCACAAGGGCGGAAAGATTGTCACCAGCTTTGACGCACCCGGAGGCGAGCACGAAATCGGAAAGCTTCGACAGCGTGATCCTCGCCTTGCCATTCACCAAGCTGAGGCAGGTCAAGGGTCTTGAAGGCCTGGAGCTCGGGGCTGAAAAGCTAAAGTGCATTCGCGAGTTAGGCTACGGGACGAACGCCAAGATCATGAACGGCACCACATCGCGCGTGTGGCGGAGCCCAGACTTCGGGACTTCCCGCACCATCGAATGGCGACTTCTTTTCCGATCTCGGCTTCCAGAACATTTACGAGACAAGCCGCGCCCAGCCGGGCGAGGCCGGCATCCTCACCAACTTCCTGGGCGCCCAGCCGAGCATCACTGATGCGAAGACCGCGCTTGACGTCTTCCGCGCTGATTTGCCGAAGATGTCGAAGAAGATAGCCGAAAGTCTCGACCCTTCGGCCGTGACAGCCTGGTTCTGGGCGACTTATCCCTTCACGCTCGGCAGCTACGCCAGCGCCAAGGTGGGGCAATACACGACGATGCTGGAAGTGGCGCCGGAGCCTGCGCTCGACGGCCGCCTGCAATTTGCGGGCGAGCACACCTGCAGCGACTTCCTCGGCTACATGAATGGTGGCGTCGTAAGTGGCAACCGTGCCTCCGCCGCGCTCATCGAGATTATGGCGCTGCAAAAAAAGTGATTGCTGGGCACGCTGGACCGGCGGTTTGAAGGTGTGACAGGAGCTGACGGGAGCGCTCGCCGCATCCGGTCGTCGCCGCCGTGTGCTGTCCGTGCTTTCCTATGGCGCTCACCACCGTCCTCGAATAACATTCCTCTTGGTTTACCCAAGGGTTATGTCCTTACTTCGAACCCACGTCCAAGCCCTTGTCGTCGTCACGTCTCGTCCCGAGGAGCAATCGTATGAGACCCGCAAATAGTATCTCAGTCGCTGTCGTTGCCTTGCTTACCGCTGGCGGCATCGCGCTCGCCGAAACGCCGAAAGCCGTCGGCGAGGGTGAAGGCGAAGTCGATATCGTTGCCTGGCCCGGCTACATCGAGCGAGGCGAGACCGACAAGAACTATGACTGGGTCACCGCCTTCGAGAAGGAGACGGGCTGCAAGGTCAACTTCAAGTCGGCGGCCACCTCCGACGAGATGGTGACGCTGATGAACCAAGGCGGGTTCGATCTCGTCACCGCCTCGGGCGACGCCTCCTTGCGCTTGGTCGCCGGCAAGAAGGTGCAGCCGGTCAATATCGACCTCGTTCCCAGTTGGAAGACCGTCGACGAGCGTCTCCAGAACGCACCCTGGCACACCGTCGATGGCGTCCATTACGGCGTCCCGTATACATGGGGACCGAATGTGCTCGCCTACAACACGGATGTCTTCAAGGACGCGCCCAAGAGCTGGTCGGTGGTGTTCGAGGAGCAGACGCTGCCCGACGGCAAGAGCAACAAGGGACGCGTGCAGGCCTATGACGGCCCGATCTATATCGCCGATGCCGCCGTTTATCTGATGAAGAAGAAGCCGGAGCTCGGCATCAAGAATCCCTACGAGCTGAACCCAGACCAATATGCAGCTGCGGTTGCCCTGCTTCAGGCGCAGAGGGCGCTGGTAGGCCGCTACTGGCACGACGCCATGGTGCAGGTCGACGACTTCAAGAACGAAGGCGTGGTCGCCTCCTCGTCATGGCCGTTCCAGGTCAATCTGCTGGCGACCGACAAGAAGCCCGTCGCCTCGACGATTCCCGAAGAAGGGGCGACGGGGTGGGCGGACACCACCATGATGCACGTCCGAAGCCAAGCATCCCAACTGCGCCTACAAGTGGCTTGAGCATTCGCTGAGCCCCAAGGTGCAGGGTGACGTCGCGTCTTGGTTCGGCTCGGTGCCCTGCGGTGCCGGCTGCGTGCAAGGGCAACGCACTCCTGACCGATACGGGTTGCGCCACCAACGGCTACGAAAATTTCGAGAAGATCTGGTTCTGGCGGACGCCGACCGCCAAGTGCGAGCAGGAAGGCAAGTGCGTGCCGTACTCGCAATGGGCGAAGGACTATATCGCCATTCTCGGCAAGTGACGCGTCCAACAAAGTTCGGCCCGGCCTTTCAAGGTCGGGCCGCTCCCGCGAATGCGCAGCCAATGTCGCCAGCCGTCAAATTCGTGAATGTCTGCCGCCATTTCGGCCCGGTGCGGGCCGTCGACGGCGTGACCCTCGATATCGCCGAGGGCGAATTCTTCGCCATGCTCGGCCCTTCCGGCTCGGGCAAGACCACCTGCTTGCGCCTCATTGCCGGTTTCGAGCAGCCGACAGAAGGTCACATCGAGATCTTCGGCGAGACCGCCGTAGGCGTGCCGCCCTACAAGCGCAACGTCAACACCGTGTTCCAGGACTACGCCCTCTTTCCGCATATGACAGTGGGCGAGAACGTTGCCTATGGCCTGATGATCAAGGGAGTGCCCCGGGCTGAGCGCGAAAGAAGAGCGAGAGACACGCTCGCCATGGTCAAGCTCGCCGGATATGAGGATCGCCGTCCGTCGCAGCTCTCAGGCGGTCAGCGCCAGCGCGTGGCGCTCGCCCGTGCACTGGTGAACGGTCCCAAGGTGCTGCTCCTCGACGAGCCGCTCGGCGCGCTCGATCTCAAACTCAGAGAGCAGATGCAGGAGGAGCTGAAGGCACTGCAGAAAAAGCTCGGCATCACCTTCGTCTTTGTCACCCACGATCAGGGCGAGGCGCTTTCGATGGCCGATCGCGTCGCCATTTTCAATGACGGCAAGATCGTCCAGGTCGAGTCTCCCGCCGACATCTACGAGCGGCCCCGGTCGCAGTTCGTCGCCGACTTCGTGGGGTCATCGAACGTGCTTTCCCCCGCCTTCGCCGCCAGCCATGGCGGAGCCGCCAAATGGACGAGCCTCAGGCCGGAGAAAGTCGGGGTCTTTGCGGCGGGCAGCCCCGTGCCGGAAGCACACGCCCACGCTGACGGGGAAATCAAGGCGATCTCCTATCAGGGTGCAGTCACCAGATACAGCGTCGAGACCGAGAACTTGCGGATCTGCGCTGAGGTGCCTGCCACCGGATCCTCGTTCAAGGAGGGCGACAAGGTGCGGCTCATTTGGCCGAAAGCGGCCATGGTCACCATGGAGGAGGGGGCGTGAGCCAGGCGGTGACAGCCAATAGGCACGCGGCGATAGCCGATCGGAGAGAGGGGATCCTCGACCGGATATCCGATGTCCTCATTGCGCACCCCAAGCTCCTGACATTGCTGCTTTTGCTGCCGCCGCTCCTGTGGATCGGCGTTGTCTATGTCGGCTCGCTGTTCGCGCTCCTGCTGCAGAGTTTCTATTCGCTCGACGACTACTCCGGGCTTATCGTCCGCGAGTTCACCCTCTCGACCTACGCGCAGCTGCTGGAGACCGCCAATCTTCAGATCATTCTGCGCACGGTGATGATGGCCGCGCTCGTCACGCTCGCTTGCTCG
>CAWGCC010000042.1:0-5885 GCA_963820965.1 uncultured beta proteobacterium
CCTCCGGCGAACCGGACGCGAAGAAGAGCGCCGACAGCAGGCGGGACGAGGCGTACACTCGGCATCGTGATCTCCTCCGGGCGCTCGGCGATTGCCAGACTCCTGCTGCTGGTATTGCCGTTTCACGCGCTGACCGCCGTCTATCTCGATCTGCGTGGCCCCGCGCATTTCCATGTCCACGACGACGCGGATGCGGATGACGGCGTGCATGCTCATGCGGACGAACACGGCCGGATCGAGCATCACCGCCATGCCGCCGCCGACCGGTCCGTGGTGACGGTCGAGGATGCCCTCGATTCCCGCGAGTTGGCGGAAGAGATTTCGTCCGGCTGGTCGTCGACCATGTGCGCGGCACTGGTGTCGGCGGCTGCGCCTCTGCACGTGGCCCGGGCGGCGAGCGGCATCGTCGCCGGGCCCGCGCACCTTCTGAAGACCCGCTCCCCCGGGCGCCTCGAGCGCCCGCCGCGTCTCGCTCGCGTCTGAAGTTGCTGCGATGCGCCACCCGCTGAGGTTGCGGGGAAGGTGATCGCTGTCGACCGGCCTCAGTCGGAATAGCGCTCGTCCCGATTGCGTGGCGTTCCGCGCCCTGCGCTCCGCGCACGGGCGGCGCCCGCTCGGAGTCGAGCCTCGTTCCGACGCATGCCACCTCCGACGCGTTTCGATACGAGGAGACATCGTCATGGATCGAGCCTGCCTGCGCGCGACCGTCCTCGTCGCGCTAGCCGTTGCGGCGTTCGCTGCGCGCGCTGACGACCCGCCGACGCTGGAAAAAGTCGAGGTCATCGGCCGCTACGACGACCAGATCGGGGTGTTCGATTCCGCCAGCCAGGGCGAGGTGACGCGCGACGGCATCCTGAAGCGCCCGCTGCTGCGCCCCGGGGAGGTGCTGGAGGCCGTTCCGGGCATGGCCGTCACGCAGCACTCTGGCGACGGCAAGGCGAACCAGTACTTTCTGCGCGGCTACAACCTCGACCACGGCACCGACTTCGCCACCTGGGTCGCCGGCATGCCGGTCAACATGCCGACCCACGCGCACGGGCAGGGCTACACCGACCTCAACTTCGTCATTCCCGAGCTGATCTCGCGCGTGCTATTCAACAAGGGGCCGTACTTCGCGGAGGACGGCGACTTCGCCTCCGTAGGCTCGGCGCGGATCCAGTACGTCGACCGGTTGCCCGCCAACCTCGCGACGCTGACCTACGGCTCGTTCGACTACGTGCGCGCGCTCTTCGCCGGCTCGCCCGAGCTCGGCCGCGGCAACCTCGTCTACGCGTTCGAATACCAGCACACCAACGGGCCGTGGGAGAAGCCGGCGAACTTCAACAAGTACAACGGCGTGCTGCGCTACGCCCAGGGCACACCGGCCAACGGCTTCAACGTGACTGCGATGGCATATTCGGCGAGCTGGAATTCGACCGACCAGATCGCGCAGCGTGCAGTCGATCAGGGACTGGTCGGGTTCTACGGCACGCTCGATCCGACCGACGGCGGCAAGTCGAGTCGCTACAGCCTGTCGGGCGAGTGGCGGCAGTCCGACGGCAACGTCAGCCGTGCGGCGAGCCTCTACGCAATCAGATCAAAGCTCGATCTCTACTCGAACTTCACCTACTTTCTCGACAACCCGGTGAACGGCGACCAGTTCCTGCAGTCCGAGAGCCGAGTCGTCTTCGGCGGCGATTTCAGCCAGACGTGGTTCACGCACTGGGGCGACCTGCACGTGTGGAACACCGTCGGGCTGCAACTCCGCCGCGACCGGATGAGCCCGGTCGCCCTCTACAGCACCGAGGCGCGCCAGCGGCTCTCGACCACGCGCCAGGACAACGTGACCGTCGGCTACGTCGCGCCGTATTTCTCGAACACGATCGCGTGGACGTCCTGGTTCCGCTCCATCGCCGGGCTGCGCTTCGACTACTTCCGCTCCGACGTATCGAGCGACAACCCGGCGAACTCGGGCAAGAGCAACGACAGCATCCTCTCGCCCAAGCTCTCGCTGATCTTCGGGCCGTGGTTCAACACCGAGTACTTCCTCAACTGGGGGCAGGGCTTCCACAGCAACGACGCGCGTGGCACCACCATCACGGTCGACCCGAAGACCGGGGACCCGGTTGAGCGCGTCGATCCCCTGGTGCGCACGACCGGCTACGAGGCGGGGCTGCGCAGCCGCATCCTGCCGGGTCTGACGACCACGCTCGCGATCTGGCGGCTGAAGCAGGACTCGGAGCTGCTCTTCGTCGGCGACGCGGGCACCACCGAGGCGAGCCGGCCCTCGGAGCGCACCGGCGTGGAGTGGGTGCTGCAATACGTGCCCCGGCCGTGGCTCGCGTTCGACCTGACCGCCGCGTTCACGCGCGCCCGGTTCACCGACGAAGATCCGGCGGGCAACCACATCCCGGGCGCCCCGGACGCGGTCGCTTCGGCCGGAGTGACGATCGACAATCTCGAGGGTTGGTTCGGCAGCCTCCGCTGGCGCTACTTCGGCCAACGGGCGCTCGTGGAGGACAATACCGTTCGCTCGCAATCCACGTCCCTCTGGAACGGGCGCCTCGGCTATATCATCACGCCGAAGATCCGCGCTTATGTGGACGTGTTCAACATCTTCAACTCGCGCGCCCACGACATCGACTACTTCTACGTGTCGCGTCTGCCGGGCGAGCCGCCCGAGGGAGTGGCCGACCGGCATTTCCATCCGGTGGAGAGCAGGGCGGTACGGCTGAGCGTCAGCGCGGCGTTCTGAGCCGGTCAGCGGGTGAGCATCGCCTCGGCACCCGCCGCGCCCCGCGGACTACGGACTCCTGCGCATCTCCAGCCGGCCGATCCAGCCGCTGAGGTCGGCGTACCAGACCTTGCCGTCGCCGTCGACCGCGATGCCGAACGGGCGCGCGTCGGGCCGAGGCAGCTCGAACTCGGTGATCGTGCCGTCACGAAGACGGCCGAGGCGGTGTCCGCGGAGCTCGGTGAACCACGCGGCGCCGTCCGGCGCGACGGCGAGCGCGGTGAGGCCCGCGACCGGTGTCGGCACGGCGAACTCCTCGACCCGGCCGCCGGTGACGCGACCGATCTTGTTGGCGGCGAGCTCGAGGAAATACACGGTGCCGTCGGCAGCAACCGCCACGTCGCCGAGCCCGCTCCGCCGGGTCGGGACGTCGAACGCGGTTGCCTCGCCGCCGGGCACGAACCGCAGGAGCTTGTTCGCGCTCGGAAGCGTGACCCATACCGCGCCGTCGGGCGCGACCGCGACGCCGAACGGCGCCGCGTCCGCGTCAACTCGCGCAGTGAGCGCGCCGACGACGTGGCGGGTGAGCCGCCCGTCCTTGAGGCGCGTCACGCTCATGACGGAGGGCTCCGCGAACCACACGGCACCGTCGGGCCCGACACTCAGCCGCCCGAGCTGCGCGATCGGCGTCGCCAGCGCGAACGTGTCGATCTTGCCGTCGGGCGACGCACGGGCGATGGCTTGCGTCGGCGCTTCGGTGTACCAGGCGCGGCCCTCCGCGTCGACGGCCAGGCCGAGGGGCTCGAGGCTCTCGACGCCCTTCGGCACTCTCTCGAGCTGACCGTTCCGGAGCCGCCCGAGGGCCGTGGACGCGTCGAGCGTGAACCAGATCGTTCCGTCGCGAGCCGCCGCGATGGCAACCGGGGTATCGGCCCGGCCCGGGAGCCTGAGTTCCTCGAACGCGACGGATTCCGACGGGCCGCCCCGCAAGGCAAGGAGCGCGACCGCGGCGGCCAGGCCGAGCACGATGACGAGCACGAGCCAGGCGCGCGGTGACAGCGCCGGCAGGCCGCGAAGCCGAGCGGCAATCATTGTGACGCGCGTCCGATCGACGGGCGCCCGGCGCGCGCGGCACTCCGCGTGCGCGCGAAGCCAAACGCGCCGGCGATCAGACCGAGCGCAAGCAGACCGGCGAGCACGAGAACCGTGGCGCCGTAGGTCGGCGCCGAGGATGCGGCGGCGACGCCCGGCTTCGAGAGCTGCTGCCGCAGCTCTTCGTACGACATCGGCGCAAATCCGGCGAAGAGCGTGGCTGGACCGCGCGGATCCGATACCAGCACGCCGGCGATCAAGTGTGCGGGGAGACCTTCGCGCGGCGGATCCCAGCGATTTCCGCCGTTTGAGCTCCGGAACAGGCCCCGATCGGTGGCGACCAGGATGGTGCTTCCGGAGATTGCGAGCGCATGGGCCCTGGCGGGGTTCTCCGGCAGTGCGGTCCCCACTGTGCGCCAGGGTTCACCCGGATGATGGCTGTGCAAGATCTGGCCGCCCGCTGCCGCCCATACACCGGCGGGATCGGACGGATCGAAACCGATGGCCTCGATGCCGCCGGCGACGCTTTCGCCACGCGGCCGCCAGGTCCGGCCGGCATCGCTGCTCGACCACAGCGTTCCTCCCGCGACCGCGTGGACGTCGTCGGGACCTCCACGAACCACCACCTGATCTACGTGTGCGGCGCGGAACGCGGCGCCTACGCTGATCCAGGACCGTCCCCAGTCGTCGCTGCGGTAGAGGCCGGATCTGCCTGCCAGATACGCGCGGCCCGGGGTCGATCCTGCGATCAGCGCGCGCGCGGGTGCGGCGCCGGAAGGCATGCTGATCGGGCGCCAGCGCTCCCCGTCGTGGCGAAAGAGGGCCGCGGTGCCCGCCAGCAGCGCCCGGGCGCCGTCCGCGTCGAACGCCACCGCGAACGCGGGACCGGCCAGGATGTCAGGCGCTTCAATCCCCCAGTCGCGCCCGCCGTTCCGCGAGCGCCATACCCCGCTATCGGTCGCGAGCAGCAGGTGGTTCGGATCGCGCGGGCTCACTGCGAGTGCCAGCGCGCCGCTCGCGAAGAACCCGGGGGTGATCAGCGCCCAGTTCGCGCCCGCGTCGAGAGTCCGGAAGAGTCCGCCGTAGACGTCGGGGTCGTGCGCCCGCGCCTGTGGGGGAGATAAGGCAACGAGCAGCGCTAGAGCGACCAAGCGGTGACCGAATCGCAATGACTCGCCGATTGTCCGAAGCGTCGCGCGATGCGCCATCGGGAGGAACGACCGGATCCGGGCCCGCCGCATGGCGGGCCCGGACCGGAAAGTGAACTTCAACGGCGCTATCGCTACTGTATTGGCGCCACGCACTTAACCTTGTTGGGACTGGCCGGAACATGCGTCGGCTCGCCGTTCGCAAGCGTGAGCTCGGCTGCCCGGGAGCAGTTCCCGTCAGGGATGTTCCACCAGTTCTTGGTGATCGGGTAGGCGTCCGTGTACGAGGTCGGCTCGTGGGCCGCGATGCAGTTGTTGTAGCCTTCCTTCCGATTCGGAGACCTCGACGTCAGGACGTAGCACTTCTCGTAGGCGAGGAACTGCTGGATCGTGTCCGTCTGCTGGATATTGGCCACGAACCAGTCGCGGATCCCAAACCAGGACGAGTACGTGTCGCTCCCGAACACGAGCTGCCCGACCGCCGTGTTCACCTGGAGGAGCTGCGATCCATAGGTGTGCCCGCGGAACGCCGGGTGAATGATCATTCCGCGCTCGATCTGGTGCCGCCCGTCGATGATCTTCGCCTTCCCGCTCATGAGCTTGCCCAGGATCTCGTTCACCGTCTTTGGCGGGTAGCCGCACACGGGGGTGCGCGCGCAGCCCGGGGGTGTCGTGGTCGTGGTCGTGTTGACGGCCCGAATGTGCCCCCCGTTGAACTCCTTCGGATAGTTCAGGAAGAAATCGATCTGCTTGAGCTCCTCCTTCTGCACGTAGAGGACGGCATTGGGAAAGCCGCTCAACTGGCCGGCGTGATCCCAGTGACCGTGCCCGATGACGATCCGGACCACCCTTTTTGGGTCCAGCCCGATCGCCGCCATTTGAACCGTGAGGTCCTTGTTGCAGCATGAGCCGCTCATGATTTGGTAGTCGCG
>CAWGCC010000043.1:0-14653 GCA_963820965.1 uncultured beta proteobacterium
GGAGCCAGAGCGGCGGGTTAGGGCTGCCTGGCACTGATCCAGCCCTTCTCACGCGCATGCTCCAGGAAATCGGTCACGTCCTGCCGCAGGTCCACGCCGGGGAACGCTCGCTCGAGGTCCGCGATGATCTCGGACACCGCCGACGCGCCGTCGACGCGTTTCAGGATCTCGCCAGCGCTCTGCCCCAGCTTCACCATGCCTTCAGGGTAGAGCAGCACATAGGCGGCTTGCGCCTCCTCCCACTGGAAACGCAGGCGTCGTGCGAGCTCGAAAACCGTCTCGTCGCCGAGCGCCATCAGACGCGGTCCTTGCGGTCGCCGATGCCGTAGGCGAGCTCGATCGCGTCCAGCATCGCCCACAACACGTCGAGCTTGAACTGCAGGATCTCGAGCGCGCGCTCCTGCCCGGCCCGCGTGCGGAAGTGATCCAGCGTCACCTGCAGGCCGTGCTCGACGTCGCGCCGTGCTTCGGACAGGCGCTTGCGGAAGTAAGCGTACCCGGCGGCGTCGATCCAGGGGTAGTGCTCCGGCCAGCTCGCGAGCCTTTCCCTGTGGATCTGCGGTGCGAACAGCTCGGTGAGGGACGAGCACACAGCTTCCTGCCAGGGTGCGCGGCGCGCGAAGTTGACGTACGCGTCGACGGCGAAGCGCACGCCCGGCAGAACGTGCTCGAGCGACGCAACCCCCTCGCGCTCGAGGCCCACAGCCTCGCCGAGCCGGAGCCACGCTTCGATGCCGCCCTCGTCGCCCGCGACGCCGTCATGGTCGAGAATGCGCTTGATCCACTCGCGGCGGTGCTCGCGGTCCGGCATGTTGGCGAGGACGGCCGCATCCTTGATCGGGATGCTGATCTGGTAGTAGAAGCGGTTGAGGACCCATCCCTGCACCTGCTTCTTCGTGCACCGGCCGCTGTTCATCGCCACGTGGAACGGATGGTGGATGTGATAGCGATCGCCCTTGGCGCGCAGCTCCCGCTCGAATTCTTCCCTGTTCCACGGCAATCTGTCGGCGACTCCCACAGCGCTTCCCCGTCAGAGTTGGATGTCCATCCCGTCGTACGCGACCTCGATCGCCGCCGCGTTCAGCGTGCGCCGCTCGGCGGAATCCTCGTTCAGGATCGGGTTGGTGTTGTTGATGTGGATCAGGATCTTCCGGCCGGCCTGCAACGGCTTCAGCACGTCGAGCATTCCCCCCGGTCCGCTCTGCGGCAGGTGCCCCATGTCCCGCGCCCGCTTGTTCGAGATCCCGAGGCGGACGAGCTCGTCCTCGGTCCAGAACGTCCCGTCGATCATCACGCAATCGGCGTCGGCGAGGAACGGCGCGAGGTGCGGCTCGATCTCGCCCACACCGGGCGCGTAGAAGAGCGCCTTGCCGCGCGCCCGGTCGACGATCCGCACGCCGATGTTGTCCCCCCGGTGGGGATCGTCGCGGTGCGGGGAATAAGGCGGCGCCTTGCTCTTGAGCGGCACCGCGGTGAACGCGAGCCCTTCGACGCCGGGGACGGCGAACGTGCTGTCCCCGTCGGCCGCGATCGGATGCCAGCGGACACCGCAGTAGTGATCGAGGATGCGGAAGAGGGGGTTCCCGGACGTCAGGTCTTCCCGGACCATTTCCGTGCAGTAGATCTCGAGCGGCGCGCCCTCCCGCAGCATCAGCAGCCCGGTAGTGTGATCGATCTGCGCGTCGATCAGGATGATCGCGCGGACCGCGGTGTCACGGATCGCGCGCGCCGGCTGAAGCTGGGGAGCTGCGCGAAACTGCGCGAGGAGATCCGGCGACGCGTTGAACAGCACCCAGTCCGCGCCATCGGCGGAGACGGCGATGGACGACTGCGTGCGAGGCCGCGCCCGGATCGTGCCCTTGCGCACGCCGTCGCAGTTCGGGCAGTTGCAGTTCCATTGGGGGAAGCCGCCGCCCGCCGCGGAGCCCAGCACCTTGATGTGCATCTCGGCTTTTTTTGCGGCCCGGAAAAGACGAAAGCCCCGCGTGGGGGCTTTCGTCGGGTGCCCACCGCAGTTAGCGGGTGGCGATGTACATCGTCACCTCGAAGCCAAAGCGCATCTCGGTGTATTCAGGCTTGGTCCACATGCGGTCGATACCTCCTTTCCACTACGGCCCGATTGTGACCGCTCGGCGGCTCAGCGCCCACCGGGAAATCGCCCGATCGGGGCTAATGATTTTCCTTAGTTTGCCGTGCCCGCGCGTTACGCGCGGCAGACACTTAACATAGGCTCGACCCGATGCGACCCCGAGTGAAGACGCCGTGAACCGGCCCGCCGACGAGCCTCTCTACCCCGAGTTGGAGCCGTTTGCGGTGCAACAATTGGCGGTCGGCGGCGGCCACACGATCCACGTCGAGGAGTGCGGGGATCCGCGAGGGTTCCCGGCGGTGTTCCTCCATGGCGGCCCGGGCAGCCGCACGCGAGCGATCCATCGCCGCTTCTTCGATCCACAGTTCTATCGCATCGTGCTGTTCGACCAGCGCGGGTGCGGGCAATCGACGCCGCTCGGGTCGACGGCGGACAACACGACCCGGCACCTGGTCGCCGACATCGAGGCGATACGAAACCATCTGAGCCTGGACCGGGTGATGCTCTTCGGCGGTTCGTGGGGCAGCACTTTGTCGCTCGCCTATGCGGTCGCGCATCCCGACCGGGTGGCAGGCATGGTGCTGCGCGGGATCTTTCTCGCCAGCCCGGCCGAGGTCGAGTGGTATCTCCACGCCCTGCGCAATTTCGTTCCCGAGGCTTGGGAGGCGTTGGCGCAAGGGGCAAGCGGCAGCCTGCTCGCGCGGTATCACCGCCTGGTGAACGAGGAGGACGACCGGCAAAAGCTCGCTGCCGCGCAGCGCTGGGTTGCTTACGAGGAGGCCATTATGGCGCTCGACGCAAGGAGCAGCGCCACGGGCCCGCCAAATACGCCGGTCGATGCCCTCGCGCGGGCCCGGATCCAACTCCACTACCTGGTCCACGACTGCTTTCTCGAGCCGAGCGAGCTCGCGTCCGGCCTGGGTCGGCTCACCGGAGTGCCGGTGCTGATCGTCCAGGGCCGGCTCGACTTCGTGTGCCCGCCGCGCGCCGCGTACGAGCTCGCGCGACAGTTGCCGCGCGCCGAGCTGCGGCTCGTCGCTCGCGGCGGTCACTCGGCCACCGAGCCGGAAATCGCCCGCGCACTGCGCCGCGCGACCGACGACATGCGCGCTCGTTTGCCGAGCTGAGACGCGATGAGCCTCCGCCTGCGCATGAACCTCGTGCTCACGCTCGTGATCGTGGCGTTCACGATCGCGATCGCCGGAGTGATCGTCAACGACACGCGCAGCTCGGTGCGCGAGGAGATGGAGTCGGCGACCCGCGTTGCCGTGCAGCTCATCGAGACGGTCGTCAGGGGCGTGTATCTGGAGGCCGGCCCGGCCGAGCGCAACCAGGCGCTCCTCGCGTTCCTGCGCAGCGTCGGTCGGGTGCGCGCGAACGAAATCCGCTTCTACGACCAGGGCGGCACGCTGCTCTATCAGTCGCCGCCCTCGACGTACCGTGCGGGGCACGCGGCACCGGAGTGGTTCGCGAGGCTGGTCGGCCCCGAGCTCCAGGCGTCGCGCCTCGATCTGCCCGGGGGCGCGATCGTCGTGACCCCCGATGCGTCGCGGTCCATCCTCGAAGCATGGGACGAGCTCACCGGGTTCGCCTGGCTGGCGCTCGCATTCCTGGTCGTTACCAACCTCGTCGTCTTCTGGCTCGTCGACCGCTCGCTCAAGCCGCTCCCGAAGATCCTCGAGGGACTCGCGGACATGGCGCGCGGCCGGCTCCACACCCGGCTGCCGGCCTTCCGGCCGGCGGAGTTCGCCTCGCTGAGCGAGGGTTTCAACCGCATGGCGCAGGCGCTCGAGGAGAGTCTCGCGCAGAACCGGCAGCTCGCCCTGGTGGCGCAGCAGTCGAGCGACGCGATCATCATCCGCGACCTCGAGGGGCGCATCTCGTTCTGCAACTCGGCGGCGGAGCGGCTGCTCGGCTTCGACCGGGACGAGCTTGTCGGCAGCCCGGCGCAGCGCATCGTGCCTGCGGGGCGGCATGGCGAGCTCGCCGAGACCCTGGACTCCATCAAGCGGCGCGAGCATGTCGAGCTGCTCGAGACGCAGCGCCTGACCAGGACGGGTCGGCTCGTGGACGTCGCGCTGTCGGCCGCGCCGCTGGTCGATCCGACGAGCGACCGGGTGATCGGCGAGATCTGCAGCATGCGCGACATCACCGAGCACCGGCGCATGCAGGCGGCCGAGCAGGCACTCGAGCAGAACCGGCAGTTCACCGCTCTCGTGCAGTCCAGGCTCGAGGAGGAGCGCCGCGCCATCGCGCGCGAGCTGCACGACGAGCTGGGGCAGGGCATCACCGCCATCCAGTCGATCGGCACCGCGATCGCAACCCGCGCCGGCGAGTCGGCACCGGACATCCGCGAGAACGCGCGGACCATCGTGTCGGTGGCTGCCCGCGTCTACGACGTCGCGCACGGCATGATCCGCAGGCTGCGACCGAGCGGCCTCGATCACCTCGGGCTGGCCGAGACGCTGCGGGACGCCGTGGCGAGCTGGTCGCAGCGACATCCCGAGGTGAGCTGGGATCTCGTGCTCTCGGGCGACCTCGAGAGCCTCGGCGAAGCGGTCAACATCACCGTTTACCGGGTCGTGCAGGAGACCTTGACGAACGTGGTCCGGCACGCCGGGGCGACCCGCGCGCAGATCGCCGTGTCGCGCGAATCCGTCGACCCGACGGGCGATGTCGTCGTGGTCCGCGTTCAGGACGACGGCAGAGGGCTCGGGCCGGGCGGTGCGCGCGTCAGTGCGCGATTCGGGCTGGTCGGCATGCGCGAGCGCGTGCAGGCGTTCGGCGGGAGCTTCGAGATTTCCGGCGCACCGGGGGAAGGCGTCACCGTGCGCGCGGTGATTCCCCTGGCCGGCGTCGAGCGGGCGGCGCAGCTGGAGACCTGAAATTACGCCCGGGTCAGGGCGTCAGCAGGCCCGCGCGCATTGCCATGATGGCGAGCTCTGCCGAGTTGGAGGCGCCGAGCTTCTGCTTGATGTTGTAGAGATGCGTGCCGACGGTTCGCGGGCTGAGCGACATCACTTCGGCGATCTCCTGCACCGACTGGCCTTGCGCTAACGCGAGGAACACCTTGAACTCCTTCTCGCTCAGCGTGTCGAGCGGATGCCGCGCCCCCGACAACTGCCGGATCGCGAGCTCCTGGGCGATCTCCGGCTCGAGGAAAGTCTTGCCCTGGCGGACCTGACGGATGGCCTGGATCAGCGCCTCGGCGGCGCTGCGCTTGGTGAGGTAGCCCGCTGCGCCGGCTTCGAGCACGCGCCGGGCGTGCATGGCGTCCTCGTGCGCCGACAGCACGAGAATCCGCGCCGCGGGTTCCCGCGCGAGGATCCGACGGATCGCCTCGAGCCCGCCGATGCCGGGCATCGAGATGTCCATCACCACGACGTCCGGCCGCGCTTCGGCGAAGCGGCGGATCGCGTCCTCGCCGCTCTCGGCTTCGGCGACGACGCGGATGTCCGACGATCCTTCGAGGAGCAGCCTGAAGCCCATGCGCACGACGCTGTGGTCGTCGACGAGCATCACGTTGATTTGCGCGGCCGGCATCGGCTTGAACCTCGCACCGATCGTAGGACAACGCTCCATGGCGTGCAAGCCGGTCCGCGCCACGCGGCGGTCGATTCGGATCTGTGGCAGGATCCGCCGCCGGCACAGGCGAGAGCGCGAGTGGCACTGGGACGACTGCTGGCAGGCCTCGGATTCGCATTGCTCGCGTGTGCGCCGGCGACGGGTGCAGAACCGAGATCACTCGCCCTGATGGACTTCGAATTGATCGACGAGATGCGCCAGTACGAGAGCGCGCAGGGGCTTCGGGAGACCGATCGGCGGCTCGCGCTGATAACGTCCGAGCTGGCGAAGGAGCTCGCGAGCCGTGGCATGTACCGGGTGGTCGATCCTGCTCCTGCAGCGCAGCTCATCGAGAAGCTCAAGGCGTCCTACGAGCTGCGGGCCTGCAACGGCTGCGAGATCGATATCGGCAAGGCGCTCGGGGCCGACCGTGTCGCAGTCTGCTGGGTGCAGAAGGTGAGCAACCTGATCCTCAACATCAACGTCGAGGTGCACAGCGTAACGACGGGCGGGAGGGTGTACGCGAAGTCGGTGGACATCCGCGGCAACACCGACGAGGCGTGGCTGCGCGGCGTGCGCCGGCTGGTCGACAACATCCAGGAACGCAATCAGCACACGCACTGACGAGAGGATCTCGCGATGGACATGCGCGAACCGGTCATGCTCATCCACCCGCTGGTGTGGCGGGACGAGGAGGCGCGCGATGTCCGCGCGCTTTTCCTGAAGGATTTCGTCGTCCCCGTACGCATCGGCGCCCATTGCTCGGAGGAGGGACGCACCCAGCGCCTGCGGATCAGCCTGTGCGTCTATCTCCGCCCGCCGTTCGACTGGAACGATCGGCTCGAGGACGTGCTCGACTACGACCGGTTGCGGCAGGGCGTCCTCGACATCGTCGCGCAGGGCCACATCCGGCTGATCGAGACGCTGGGCGGGCGCATCGTCGAGATGTGCCTCGGGCACCCGCAGGTCGACGGCGTTCACCTGCAGATCGTCAAGCTGGAGGCGCACGGCGACTGCGAGGTGGGCTACGAGACGCGGCGCCGGCGGTAGCCGCGGCGCAGGAAGCTCAGCAAGGGCAGCACCGATGGCCGGAGCGATCCGGCCATTTCCGTTATGAGTGGCAGTGTTCCTCGGCTGCCGTCCGTATCACAGGCGATCAGCCGAGGATCTCGTACGAAGACTCCCCCTTCGATATCCCAGAGGGACCAAGGTCCTTGCAAGCCTTTTCACAGGCCGAGCTTCGCCTCTAGATTAGTCAGCGTTTCACGTGTGCTGATGTACCGGATACGGGACAGTGTCCCGGCGCTGGCGCCCTTCACCCGCTGTATGAAATGATTTAGGCTTTGCGACATCCGAGCCGCCCGCTCGCGGCCGCATTCTTGCTACGCTCGAGCATCTTCTTTCCGGACGCCGTGCGGGGAGACCAATGACCACCATTGTCACGGACAACTGCCAGGGATGTCGTTTCACCGATTGCGTCACGGTCTGTCCGGTCGCCTGTTTCCACGCCGACGACACGATGCTGTACATCGATAACACCGTTTGCATCCAGTGCAGCGCGTGCGTCACGGTGTGCCCTGTGCACGCAATCTATGCCGACGATGACATCCCCGAGGACCAGCGGCACTGGATCGAGACCAATGCCGAACGCTCCCAGGCGTTGCCCGTCGTGAGCGATAAGCAGGATCCCCTCCCCGGGGCCGAGGAGCGCAAAGCAGCGCTCGGCTTCTGACGCCCGGGCGCGCGGCATGGACGCGCTCGCAACCGCATCCAACCCGCTGCGAGTCGCGGTCGTCGGCAGCGGCCCGAGCGGCTTCTACGCCGCGGAGGCGTTGCTGAAGAGCGGCCGCGAGGTGCGCGTGGACATGATCGAGCGGCTGCCGGCGCCCTACGGGCTGGTCCGCTACGGCGTTGCGCCCGACCATCCGAAGCTCAAGGAACCGATCCTGGTCTACAGCGCGATCGCACGCCTGTTGCACTTCAGCCTGCTCGGCAACGTCACGGTGGGGCGCGACGTGTCGGTCGACGAGTTGCGCGCCCATTACCACGCAGTGGTGTTCACCTGCGGCGCGCAGACCGACCGGCGGCTCGGCATTCCCGGCGAGGATCTGCCGGGGAGCCACACCGCGACCGAGTTCGTCGCCTGGTACAACGGCCACCCCGACTATCGCGACCATCGCTTCGATCTCGCCCAGGAAGCGGTCGCCATCGTCGGCCAAGGCAACGTCGCCGCCGATCTCTGCCGGGTCCTCGCCAAACCGGTGGACGAACTGAGGACCACCGACATTGCCAGGCACGCGCTGGACGCCCTGGCGGCAAGCCGGGTGAGAGAGATCCACGTCATCGGCCGGCGCGGCCCGGCGCAGGCCAAGTTCACCAACAAGGAGCTGAAGGAACTCGGCGAGCTCGCCAACTGCGATGCCGTCGTCGCGCCGCAGGACCTCGAGCTCAACCCCGCGAGCCGCGCCGAGCTCGAAGCGAAAGCCAACTTCGTCGCCGCGAAGAACGTCGAGATCCTCCGCCAGTTCGCCTTGCAGCCCCCGGCCGGCAAGCCGCGCCGTCTCTTCTTTCATTTCCTGAAGAGCCCGATCGCGGTCGCGGGCGAGGGCCGCGTCGAACGCGTGGAGCTCGCCCGCAACCGTCTCGAAGGCGAGCCCTTCAAGCAGGTGGCCGAGGAAACGAGCGAGACCGAGCTGCTCCGCTGCGGGCTGCTCTTCCGCAGCATCGGCTATTCCGGCGTGCCGATGCCGGGGATCCCGTTCGATGCGCGCCGTGGCGTGTTTCCGACCCAGGACGGGCGGATCGTCGACGGCGCCGGCGCCGCGATGCCGGGGCTGTATGCTGCGGGCTGGATCAGGCGCGGCCCGACCGGGATCATCGGCACCAACCGCGCCGATGCGGTGTCTACGGTGAAGGCGCTCCTCGCCGACCTGCCGCAGCTCGACCAGGCAGCAAGGCCGGGGGCTGACGGGCTCAGGATGCTCCTGTCGGCCCGTGGCGTCCGGACGATCGACGTGGAAGACTGGTTCAAGATCGATGCGGCGGAAGTGGCAAGCGGACAGCCCGAGGGCAAGCCGCGGGAGAAGTTCACCCGCGTGGCCGAGATGCTCCAATGCCTGAAATGATGACGCTGATCGGCGGCCGCTCGTCGCGCCAGGGCACTTCGCTGTGCGCGGGGAAGCTCGGCGTCGAGTACGCCGAGGTGTCGTCCACCGTGGAAGTGAACGCGGACGACATGGCGCGGCTCGGCCTAAAGGACAACGACCAGGTCCGCCTGCGCAGCGCGAACGGCGAGGCGATCGTGCGCTGCAAGGGCCGCGCGGCGAAGGAGCTGCCCTCGGGACTGCTCTTCATCGCCTATGGCCCGCATTCCAGCCGCCTGATGGGAAGCGACACGGCCGGCAGCGGCATGCCGCTGTCCAAGAACATCGAAGTCGAGATCGAACCGGTCCCCGGTTAACGGCCACGAGGAGCGCACCATGAGCGAGAACACCCGGATCGTCAGGGATGCCACGTGCACGTTCTGCGGTTGCGTGTGCGACGACATGCATCTCACGGTCAACGACACGACGCACAAGATCACAAAGGCCGAGAACGCCTGCGTCCTCGGGCGCGCCTGGTTCAAGGAACACGCGATCGAAGAGCGCCCGTTCGCGCTCGTCGGGGGACGCGAAGCGAGCACCGCGGAGGCGATCGAGGAGGCAGCGCAGATCCTGGTCAAAGCGCGCTTCCCGGTGATCTACGGGCTCTCCGACACGACCTGCGAGGCACAGCGGCAGGCGGTGGCCATCGCCGATGCGATCGGCGGCAACCTGGATACCACCACCTCGGTCTGCCATGGTCCCTCCGGCATTGCTTTCCAGGGCGTCGGGGAAAGCACGGCGACCCTGGGCGAAGTCCGCAACCGCGCCGACCTGCTGGTGTTCTGGGGCGGCAATCCCGCCGAATCACACCCGCGTCTGTTCACACGCTATGCAGTGACCGCAAAAGGGATGTACGTGCCGAACGGCAGAAAGGACCGTACCGTTGTGCTCGTGGACGTGCGTCGCACGCCGAGCGCGGCGGTGGCGGACATCTTCGTGCAAGTGAAGCCGCAGCGCGATTTCGAGGTGCTCTGGGCACTACGTGCGCTGGTGAAGGGCCGGCGCGTCGATCCCGGGATCGAGAAAGTGACGGGCGTGCCGCTCGCCACGCTCGAGGACCTGGCGAGCCGCATGAAGCGCTGCCGCTATGGCGTGCTGTTCTTCGGCATGGGCCTTACCATGACGCGCGGACGGCACTTCAACTCCGGGGCGCTGCTTGCCCTCGCGACCGATCTCAACGAGTACACTCACTTCGTCGCCAAGCCGGTACGCGGGCACGGCAACGTTACCGGTGCGGACAACGTGGTGTCGTGGCAGACCGGGTTCCCATTCGGCGTCAATCTGAGCCGTGGTTATCCGCGGTTCAATCCCGGCGAGTTCACGACCGTGGATCTGCTGGGAAGGGGCGAGGCGGACGCCGCGCTCATCATCGCCGCCGATCCCGGCGCCAACTTTCCGCAACGGGCGATTGAGCACCTGCGCCGCATCCCGACGATCGTACTCGACCCGAAGCCCACCCATACCGCGGCGCATGCGCGCGTCGCGATCACGACCGCGACCTACGGGATCAGCACGGCCGGCACCGTGTACCGGATGGACGACGTCTCGATCACCCTGCGTCCGGCATTGCCGTCGCCCTACCCGAGCGACGAGGAGGTGCTCAAGCGCATCAAGGAACGGGTGCGCGAGCTGCTCGGGGGCAACCGCGTTCCGGCCCTCGCCGCGCGCGCCGCCTGAGGGACTGGCGCCGGCGTGCTGCGCATCGCGAACGGCCGCGTTTACGATCCGGCCAACGGCGTCGACGGCGAGATCCGCGACGTCTGCATCGCCGACGGCAGGATCGTGAGCAACGTGCCGCCCGAGGCGCAACGGATCGACGCGCGGGGACTCGTGGTCATGCCGGGCGGAGTCGACATCCACTGCCACATCGCCGGTCCGAAGGTGAACCTGGCGCGCAAGCTGGAACCGGAGGACCACCGGCACGACGTGCATCCGCGCACCGCCTTCACCCGCTCCGGGGTCGGCGGCACCGTGCCCTCGACCTTCGCTACCGGCTACCGCTACGCGCTGCTCGGCTATACCACCGCGATGGAGGCGGCCGTGCCGCCGATCGGCGCGCGCCACACGCTGGAGGAATTCCACGACACGCCCATCATCGACAAGGGCTTCTACGTGCTGATGGGCAACAACGTCCTCCTCTACCGGCTGCTGGAGCAGGGCCGGCGCGAGGACTTGCGCAACGCGCTCGCGTGGTGGCTCTCCGTCTCCAAGGGATACACCGCGAAGCTCGTGAATCCCGGGAGCGACGCGGCCTGGAAGGGCCGCCGCAACGCCAACATCACCAGCCTGGACGAGAAGATCGAGTCCTTCGAGCTGACCCCTCGACAGGTGATCGGGGCGCTCATCGAGGCGGTGGACGAGCTCGGGCTGCCGCATCCCGCGCACATCCACTGCAACAACCTCGGGCATTCCGGCAACTACGCCACCACCCTGGATACGATGCGGATCGCTGAAGGTCACCGCGCCCACATCACGCACATCCAGTTCCACAGCTACGGCGAGCCGCGCGGCAAATCGAGCCGGAACCCGACGTCCCGAGCGAAGGAGATCGCCGAGTACGTGAACACCCACCCGAACATCAGCGCCGACGTCGGCCAGGTGATGTTCGGCAAGTCGACGAGCATGACGGCGGACGCGCCGCTCGCTTACATGATCGCGCGCTTGGGCGGGACCAAGTGGGTGAACGCCGACACCGAGAACGAATCCGGCTGCGGCATCGCCCCGTTCACGTATCAGGACAAGGTCTACACGCACGCGCTGCAGTGGGCGATCGGGTTGGAGCTCTTCCTCCTCTCCGAGGATCCGTGGCGCATGGTGTTCTCCACAGATCATCCGAACGGCGGCTCGTTCATGAGCTACCCGCGGCTGATCCGCCTCCTGATGGACCGCGAGTTCCGGAAGGAGGCAATGCGCAAGATCAACCCGAAGGCGCTCGCCCAGACGGCGCTCGCCGACGGCCTCGACCGCGAATACAGCCTGAACGAGATCGCGATTATCACGCGCGCCGGTCCCGCGCGGCTCCTGGGGCTCGCGAACAAGGGCCATCTCGGGCCGGGCGCGGATGCCGACGTCACGGTCTACGAGGAGCACGCGGACAAGGAGCGGATGTTCGGCGCCCCGCGCTATGTCATCAAGGACGGGCAGGTCATCATCGAGGACCACGAGTTCCGGGCCGACCACGAAGGCCGTATCCTGCACGTTGCGCCCGACTACGACCCGAGGATCGAGGACGTGATCCGACCGTTTTTCGAGGAGTTCTACTCCGTCCGCTTCAACAACTACGGGGTCGATGATTCCTACCTCGACAAGCACGAGGTCATCCCGACCGCCGTCCAGCGAGCTCGCGCGACCTGACATGCTGATCGACGGCGTCGCCATCGACGACACGTTCGCGGAAGCGTTCGCGATGTGGGGCGCGCGGGTGCTCGTCACCGCCGAGAACGAGAAATGGGCGCTCGCTGCGGCGCGCTCGATGACCGGCTTCGCGACGTCGGTGATCGGATGCAAGTGCGAGGCCGGCATCGAGCGCACGGTGCCGGCCGCCGAGACGCCCGACGGGAGGCCGGGCATAACGGTGCTCCTGTTCGCGACCAGCGAGGACGGCCTCGCCAAGCGGCTCGTCGAGCGCGTCGGGCAGTGCGTCATGACCTGCCCGACCACTGCTTGCTACAACGCTTTGCACGCGGAGAACACCGTTGTGGTCGGCGGGTCGCTGCGCTATTTCGGCGACGGTTTCCAGGCGAGCAAGCTTCTGAACGGGCGTCGCTTCTGGCGCGTGCCGGTCATGGACGGCGAGTTCGTGGTCGATGACCGCTTCGACGTCCAACCCGCCGTCGGTGGCGGCAACCTGCTGCTCCTCGGCGAGGACCTGGCGCCGACGCTCGCCGCGGCGGAGGCTGCCGTCGACGCCATGCGGCAGATTCCAGGAGTGATCCTGCCGTTTCCCGATGGCGTCGTGCGCAGCGGCAGCAAGGTCGGCTCGCGCTACAAGTCGGTCATCGCGTCCACCAACGACGCATACTGCCCGACCCTCCGCGCCGTCGCCCCAGCATCCCGGGTTCCGGAGGAGGTTTCCTGCGTACTCGAGATCGTGATCGACGGTCTCGACCTCGCAGCCGTCGAAGAAGCCATGCGGCGCGGTCTTGCGGCAGCGCCGCGGCCGGGGCTCCGCCGGATCTCGGCAGGAAACTACGGCGGCAACTTGGGACAGTACAAGATCCCGTTGCGCAGCCTGCTCGCAAGCGAGCGGCGGGCCTGCTGACGTGAGCCTCACGCTCACCCTGCACACCGAGCCGGAGGTTCCGCTCGAGGCGGAAGCGCTCGTACCGGAGCGGCTGGAGGGAAAGACCGCCGCCCAGGTCGCCGCGGTCGGAGTGCTCTACGGCAACCAGCAGGCTGCGTTGGGAGATTTTTTCCGCGTCGAGGGGCAGCCCGATGGCGAGCTTCGGATCGTCGGCGACGTGGCGCGCGTGAAGATGATCGGCGCAGGCATGGCCCGCGGCCGCATCGTGGTCGAGGGTAACGTCGGCATGCACCTCGGGGCCGCGATGAGCGGCGGGGAGATCCTAGTCTCCGGGCGCGCCGGGGACTGGGTCGGCACGGAGATGTCCGGCGGGTCCATCGTCGTCAAGGGCGATGCCGGCCATCTGATCGGCAGCGCCCCGCGCGGCGCCCGGGTCGGAATGCGCGGCGGCGAGATCATCGTGCATGGCAGTGCGGGCAACGAGCTCGGGAACGGAATGCGGCGCGGGCTCCTCGCAGTAGGAGGAGACAGCGGCGATTTCACGGGCGTCAACATGCTCGCCGGCACGGTCGTGGTGCTCGGACAGCTGGGTTGGCGGACGGGTGCGGGGATGAAACGCGGCTCGATTGTTTCGTGCCGCCCGGCCGAGCTGCTCCCGACGTTCAACTATTCCTGCACATACCGCCCGGTCTTGCTGCGCCTCGTGTTCGGGCGCCTGCGCGAGTGCGGTCTCGCTGTCGCTCACGAGCAGTTCGCCGGGCGCTACCGTCGGTGGAGCGGGGACGGGTTAGAAGAAAACCGGGGCGAAGTGCTGCTCCTCGCGGGCGGAGCGTAGTCCGCACACCGAACCCGACCAGCGGGCTCGTGCTGAGGGCAGTGTTCTACTATCGAGACAGCGTGTCCTAGGGTCGTAGCATCGCGAGTCCAGTCTGGAACCTGCTTGCAGCCCGGTGCAGTCGTGGCACACTAGACGCGGTCTCCGCAGTTGCCTCGACCGGAGCGAGCGACGGTGCGCCGACGTCGCAGGCGCACGTACTCCCGAGGCCGATCCCGACCGCGCGACCAACGAGAACCCCTGGTGATCCAGCAACCCCGTTCATCGGACGGCGTGGATTTGAACCGGCTGGCGGTGCGAGTCCGGGCCCCGGCTCGCCTCCATCTCGGCTTCCTGGATGTGAGCGGTAGCCTCGGTCGCCGCTTCGGCAGCGTCGGGCTCGCGCTCGACGAGTTTGCGACCGTGGTCGAGCTCCGCCGCGCCGATGGAGTGGCGGCGCATGGCCCGGGCGCGGCCCGGGCGCTCGACTACCTTCGTCGTCTGGTCGATGAATACGATGCGGCCACCGGCTGCACCGTCGAGGTGCGGCGCGCGATTCCGGAGCACGTCGGGCTCGGATCGGGCACGCAGCTCGCGCTCGCGGTCGGTGCGGCGTTCAGCGCGCTGTTCGAGGTTCCGATCGCGCTGCCCGCGCTTACCGCGCTCGCGGATCGCGGGGCGCGGTCCGGCGTCGGAATCGGGGCTTTCGAGCAGGGCGGCTTCATCGTCGACGGCGGGCGCGGCAGCGGGGGCCGCCATCCGCCGGTCATCGCGCGTCTCGCTTTCCCGCCGGCGTGGCG
>CAWGCC010000044.1:0-12822 GCA_963820965.1 uncultured beta proteobacterium
GCGGGGAACGAAAAGAACATCGCCGCCGCGTGCACGGCGAGCGAAAGGACCACTGCCGTCGCGAGTCGGCGTTCGAGAGGCCAGGCGGAGCAGCGGACTACCACGGGATCACGACCCCCGCGTACCAAGGGCGTAGCGCACGCCGATCCACGCGCCGAACGGCGCTGCCGGCGACAGAAAGACCTCCTTGACCGTGTTCGTCGCGTCGAACGTGTTACCCGGACCATTGAAGAAGTTCAACCCCAGCACGCCGGCCGTTTCGTACTTCCGGTTGAACAAGTTGTTGACCATGCCGAAGAGTCCCAGCCGCGGGCAAAGTTCCAGCGCGCATCGAGGTTGAACACCGCGTAGCCCGGGATCTTCCCGCTCGAGTCCTGGTTGTTCTCGTTGCCTCGCACGTACTGGCTGTCCTGGGCGAACATTCCTCCGCCCAGGGTGAATCCGGCACCGAAGTAGTAGGCCGCGCGCAGCTTGAGGATGTTCCGCGGGATCCCGGGAATCCGGTCGCCGGACTGCACCTGGATGTCGCCGATCGCGTCGGCGGAGCTGTTGTTGGGACTGAACTCGGTGAACGAGGTGCGGAACTGCGCGTTGATGTAGCTGTAGCTCGCGCCGAAACGCCATCGATCCGCGGTGCCGGCAAGGCCGAGGCTCCGACGCCCCGGCGGCGCGTCGTGCCCACGTTCTGGAAGAAACCGGTGTTCGGCGCGCTCGCCGACGCGCTGACGAAGAGGATATCGCTGTCGAGCGTGGTCTGATAGGCGGTTGCATGCCATCTGACCGTCGGCGTGATCGGCCCGCGCAGGCCCGCTTCCCACGTTTTCGCGATGATCGGATCGAGTGGCGGGTCGGCGAGGAACGCGTTCGGCAACGAGCACGGCGCCGAAGGATCGGCGCACGTCAGCTCGACCGGCGTCGGAATGCGCATGCCCTCGTTGTAGGCCGCGTAGGCCGTCAGCGCGGCCACGGGCTTGAAGGTCACGCCAACGGCCGGGTTGAACCGGCTGAATCGGTGGGTGCCGTCGAGCGCCGGATTGGTCCCCGAGAGATCCCGAATCTTCTCCTGGGCCCAGTTGTAGCGGCCGGCCAACGTGATATCCACCCAGGATGCCGGCGACAGGGTATCGGTGAAATAGATCCCCCAGTACTGATTCATGGTGCGCGCCTGCGTCTCTATGACGAAGCCGCCGTCGGGAATGTTCGAACGGTCCGACGCGAAGTTCGCCTCCTGTTCGCTCTGGGTGAAATCAGTCTGCCCGGCGTCGAGGCTCGCGCCGATCGTGAGCTGGTTCGGCAGCGTGCCGAGGTTGCCGAGGTAGCTGTACTGAGCCCCGAAGCCCCAGCCCTTGGTGTTCACGTCGATCGCGACATTCTCCCCTTCGGTGTTCCCGGGCTCGACGGGCAGCGTGGGATCGAAACCGTCGTTGACGTTGGTGCTGAAGTTCTTGCTGCGGAGGCCGCGGTAGTACAGCGTGCCCTGCAACAGACTTCGCTCGGAGACGGAGTGCTTGCCGTTCAGCGTGAACGCCGTGAGCTCGTTCTTGAAGGTGTCCGGAAACGTATAGCTCTGGGACCGCTGCTGCTCGAGGAAGGAAATCGGGATCGCCTGCGCCCCGTTCAACGTGTTGCTCGCGCCCGTGAAGCTCAAATCCAGGTTGGTATCCCGGTCCCGGAAGCTCAGCTTGCCGAACCCCTGCCAGATGTGCGTGCTCGTGTTCTGTCGCCAGCCCCGTTCGTAGAACGCGTTGCCGGTCACGTAGTAGCCCACCCGGTCGGCGGAACCGCCGTATTCGATGTCGGCGGCCGCCCGCCGGAACGACCCGCCGTAGCCTTGAACGACGAGACCCGGGAAGTCGAACCCGTTCTTGGTCGTGATCGAGATTGCGCCGCCAAGCGTGTTGAGCCCGAACACGGGATTGGAGCCGGGCATGAGCGTGATCGTGGCGATCGCGGGGTTCGGGATGAGGTCCCAGTTCACGCCGTCGCCGAACGGCTCGTTGATCCGGACACCGTCCTGGAAGACGGAGAGCCCGGGCGACGTACCGAGCAGCGGCGAGGCGGTGAAACCGCGGAAATTGATGTCGGGCTGGTACGGATTCCCCTGCGACTGATTGATGTTCACGCTGTCGAAGCTGCGCTCCATGAGGTCCTGTAGCGTCATGGTGCCGGGGTTCCGCAGGTCCTCGGCGTCGCCCGTCTGCACGTTGGCGGGGACCTTGTCCTTGGGAACCCCCAGGCCGGGGAGCGGCGTTGGCGCCACGACCTCGACGGCGGGAGCCTGGGTCGCCCGCTCCTGCGCCTCGGCAGCCGGTGTCGTCATGCAAGCCCCGCACACGAGCATCCGGGGCAGGCTGCGTCTTGCGATCGTCGTCTGCCCTGTTCTCCGGCGTTGCATTTTCCCGTCCTCTTGTCTTGGGGACAAGCTAACGTCGACCACGCCCGAGGCTTCGGGAGAAATTCCCGCTCTGCCCGGGACCGTCTCCGGGGGTTGCGCTCGAGACCCGGACACTGTTCCAGCCGCTGCCGTGACACTGCTCCGGAATCGGCGCAACGGGGACCTCGGGCCCGCGCGCTACAATCGATCGTCGCCGCAAATCGAGCTCCCATGAAGGCCTCTTCTCCGTCCTCGCCTGCTGCCACGCGTGCCTCGCGCCTGGGCGCCGGCGGCGACGCCATGGTGGTCACCGCGGTGACGATGCTTGCCTTCCTCGCCGCCTCGCACTTCGATCTCCAGGAGCAAATCGCCCGGCTCACGCGGCCCCTCGAGCGGTTCCAGGCGGACGAGCTCGTGCCCACGCTGTTCGCGCTCGCCGTCGCCCTCGTCTGGTTTGCGTGGCGGCGCTGGCACCAGGCAACCCGCGAGCTCGGTCGGCGCGTCGCCGCCGAGCGCGAGCTCGCCGACGCGCTCGCCGAAAACCGTCAGCTGTCGCAGAAGTACCTGCTCGTCCAGGAAGAAGAGCGGCGCGGCCTCGCTCGCGAGCTGCACGACGAGCTGGGTCAGTGTCTCAACGCGATCAAGCTCGACGCGACGACAATCCGCAACCACCCGGGCACAGCGGCACCGGAGATCGTGGCGAGCGCGCAGGCGATCATCGACGTGTCGAGCCGGGTGTACGACGTGACGCGCGGCTTGATGGAGCGGCTGCGCCCAGTCGCGCTCGACGAGCTCGGGCTCGCGGACGCGCTGCGCCACCTGGTGAGTGAATGGCAGCGGCGCAACCCGGGCGTGAACTGCACCCTGGCGCTCGGCGGCCGGCTCGACGAGCTTGGCGAGCAGATCAACATGTCGCTCTACCGGGTCGTTCAGGAATGCCTGACCAACGTGACCCGACACGCGAGTGCCTCCGCCGTCGAGGTTCGCGTCGAAGGCTCCGCGCCTTCGCACGGCGGCTTGACCGTACGCGTACGCGATGACGGCGTGGGAATGTCGACGAGTGCCGGCAAGCGTACGGGACTGGGGCTGGTCGGGCTGCGCGAGCGCGTCGAAGCGCTGGGCGGTCGCTTCGACGTCGCCGATCGCGCGCCTCACGGCGTCGAGATCCACGCGCACATCCCCGTCGCGTCATGAGGTCGGCGATGAGGCTGCGCGTGCTGCTCGTCGACGACCATGCGGTCGTGCGCGAGGGCTATCGGCGTCTGCTCGAGCGCACCTCGGACATCGACGTGGTCGCGGAGGCGGCGAACGGCGAGACGGCCTATCGCCTCTTCTGCGACACCGCGCCGGACGTGGTCGTCATGGACATCACGCTGCCCGGCGTCAGCGGCGTGGAAACCACGCGTCGCATCATCACCCGGGAGCCCTCGGCGCGGGTGTTGGTGTTCAGCGTGCACGAGGACGTCTTGTTCGCTTCGCGAGCGCTGCAGGCCGGCGCGCGAGGTTACATCACCAAATCGAGCGCGCCCGAGCTGATGGTGGAAGCGGTGCGGGCGGTGGCCGCGGGACGGCCGTACTTGAGCCACGACATCGCCCAGAAGCTTGCGACGCACCGGCTGCCGGGGCAGCCGCTGCCCTTCGAGGACCTCTCCCCGCGCGAGTTCGAGGTGTTCCGCCTGCTAGCCGAGGGCAAGTCGATCGCCGACATCGCCCACATCCTCTCGCTCAGCCAGAAGACGATCGCGAACTATCAGTCCCTGGTGAAGCAGAAGCTGGAAGCCGACACGTCAGCGCAGATGGTCTGGATCGCGCTCCAGCACGGCCTGCTCGAGTGACGCGGTCCGCTCTAGGGTGACCCGCGTGCGGGCCACATGCGCCGGACGATGCCGTTGCGGAGATAGAGGTGCCGCAGCGCGGCGAGCACGTGGACGACGATGAGCGTCACGAACACGTAGGAAGTCACGACGTGTGTCGTGTTGAACACGGCGTAGAGCCGCCGGTCGTCGATGCCCCACGGCGGGAACAGGACGGCATTGAAGTAGTTCACGCCGAACTTGCTGAAGTTCGACGCGAGGTATCCCGCCACCGGCATGATCAGCATGCACGCGTAGAGCGCCAGATGGCTCGCGCGCGCCGCCGTGCGCTCCCACGCCGGCATCCACAGCGGGAGCGGCGGTGCCCGGTGGGTGAGGCGCCAGAACAACCGGACGAGAATCAGCAGGCCGATCGTCAGGCCGGTCGATTTATGGAGATTCACGTACACGGTCCTCGGCGGCGTCCCGCGCGGGATCTCCTGCAGATACCATCCGAACCCGATCTGGCCGAGGATGAGCACGGCGAGCAACCAGTGCAAGGCGATCGCGACGTCGGTGTAGCGCCCGGATGAGTTCATCGGTTCCGAGCTTAGCAAAGTCTCCGGCGCTCCAGCGCCGGGCGGTCAGTCACCGAACTGCTCGTCACACGGTACGCAAGGCGCGCTACCCTCCTGACGCTATCGGACTACCGCGCGGCGCAGGAGCGCCGAGACTGCCGCCTGCTTTTCCTCGGTGGCGACTCGCCTGGAAGCACGACACGGAGCAGCCGCTGATCGGCGGCGGTCTCGCCACCGCGGGCGGGCCGGGGCCTTATAGAGGTTAAGTCACCCGGTTCACGGCGCCAGTTCGCATTCGCCCTGCCGCGCTGCCTCAATGCGCTGGGAAAAAGTCATGTTCTTGCCGCCCATCTTGATCTCGAGAATACCCGTGATGCGGCCCGGACCTGCCTGTAACCGGGCCGCTCCAGTCGCCACTTGCGGGCTCTGGCAGACGAGAAGATAGCGAATTGTGTCGCCGTGTCGGCTTTCGTTGCCTAGCTCGCAGCCCTTGAGCGACTGGTGGTGCAGGACTGGGAAAACCGAGGACAGTTCGTGACTGCGCAAGCAGCGACGCTCCCGGGTCGTGGCGTACCGCAAGTTCTCCTCGAGATTAGGCATCACGATTTGGGCAGTGATCTCATAGGTGCCCGGCTCGACTGCCTCGTCCGATGCCCATACAGCTGAGCAGAGCAGCAAGGCTGCGATCCGCAGGACAGTGCATGGTGCGACCACAGTAGGCATGACTTTGCAGGGGCCTAACGAATGTGTTGGAGAACGCTCCCTTTTGCGCAGCCTAGCACCGCGCTGAAGGGATGGGCAGGACGGGTGGTTGTCTAGGTCTACGGATCGGGTGCGATGTTCGCGCGCCTGCCACCGCCGCCGCGACTGCCATCAACGGCTTCGGCCACGCGCCGCGAGTCATGCCGAGCCGACCCCACGACGCCTGGGTGTGTCCGGGTCATGGGACGCAAATTCGGTGCGACTACTGACCACGGCTCGCGGGATCCACACCGGCAAACGTCAGCAGATCGACCATCCCGAAGGTTCCCCGGGCACGACTTGGCAAGGTCGGCCTCCAGCCCCGATTTCGCCGCAAGTAGGAGTTTCCATCGAGCATCAACAAACCGAGAAACACTTCCCCGACGATTCGGGCTCCGACGCCGACCAATCGGGCGCCGCCCCTCAACTCGGCTTCTTTCAACACGTAGTACCACAGCGGCGTGTCCGATTCGAATCCCACGCCGAACACGGCAAGCTCACTGAGTTCGCCTGGACTGAGTGCCGGGACGCGCATGGCGCGGGCGATCGCTTGACCCGATGGAAGCGACCAGGTCAGGTGGCGAAGCAGGTTTCGCTGGGGGAGCGCGGTCGGTCGGTCGCCGCTCGCAATCGCCCCAAGCGGTAGATTGAACAGCGGGCTCGAGATCTTCGTGTCGATGATCTTGGGCGGCCGCACGTTCGCCGATTGATCACCGCCAAAATCGAAGAACGTCTGCCACCCGATGAAGCGTCTGGGTGCCCGTGCGCCGCCGCGCAGATCAACAGGGTCCAACTGACTCTCTCCGGCCGGATCGAAGATGAACCCAAAGAACGGACGGCCGGCGTCGCCGGCGAGATTTGCGCGGTACGACGGCCTCACCAGGCTGTGTCCGAAGCGATACGCCGCGGCCTGGAACTCCACCGGAATGCTCTGCTGGCCCCGCCGCGGAGCATAGAACCGTGGTCCATGCGAGAGGATGTCGTTCACGAGTGACCGGCCGATGATTTGGGGTAGGAACTCGTTAACGATGATCCAGTGATAGTGCCAGGTGACCAATCGGCGCGCTTCCAGGAAGACGGCTTGCCGCCGGTCGTCTTCTTCGCGTTCCCGCAGCTTGAAGCCTCCCTCTGCCAGGAGCGCGGCGGCCAGCCGGCGATCCTCTCCATCGTCGCGCAGCCTGTCGACCACGCGATTGTGGAACAGCACGAACGCCACCTGCAATCCCGAGATCATCAGGTTCTCATCGTTGCGTGGGTCGGCGATGATCGCTCGTCCGTCGGTCCCACGCGGCAAGTCTTCGAACAGCCCGCCGTGCTCCACCTTGAATTTGGCGTGGTCCGCAGGATCGTATAGCTCAGGGTTCGACGCAAATCCCCCGCCATAGACCGAATCCAGATCGAACGCGGGTGTACGGGTATTCGACGCGCGCTCCGGCCGCGTGGGTTCGCCGAGCCTCGACGTCGCGTCGAAGGTCATGTCGTGGTCGAGAAACTGGCCGAGGAACGTGACGCCCGCGGTCGCCGCCGGGTTGTCACGATTGTGCGGACTCAGTTCCGGATTCGTGATGAGACGGATCGGGCCTTCGTGCAGCGGATCCTTTGCGTCCATCAGTCCACCGGGCGCACCGAGCTCCATGAGCGCTGCCTGGATCCGCGGCGTTGGTTCCGCGAACGAGGGCAGATCGAACATGCGGCTGAAGCGATCGGAGCGAGGCGCAACTCGCTGTCCCTCCAGGTGTTGCGCGAAGCTCTCCAGCGGTAGCAGCGCTGTCCCCACTGCCCCCGCGGCAACGCCCGCGAGAAAGCGTCGTCGAGTCACTTCGGCGGTCCGATGCGTGCGTTCGTCGTGTCTTTTCATGGTCGCGGCTGCGTGGAGCGCTAAGTATTCGGGGTTCATCAAGCAACCTCCTAACGGGTTGTGAGTAATAGCCATGACGACGGCTCACAACGCAAACGCTGTGCCGAGCAGCATGCTGCTCGTCGTGTCCCTTTCTTGTGAATGAGTTAGAGAGCGGAGCGGGCAGCGGGGACGCCGCAAGACGGGTGCAACAAATCTTGATGGCGCAGGTGACGAGCGAAAGTGTGGACGTGCTCGAGCGAGGGGGTCGGACCAGCGTATGGCGACGCGGCGCGTGCAATGGATATTGCACCCGCTACGATGGGGCTGGTGCTGGACCGCTACGGATGCCCGGAGATCTTCAACACCGGTCAGGGGTAGTCAGTTCACCAGTGCTGAGTTCACGGATATCCTTCACAAGTGCGGCATCCGCATCGGCATGGACGGCAAGGGTGCCTGGCGCGACAACGTGTTCGTCGAGCGGTTGTGGCGCAGCGTCAAGTACGAGGAGGTCTGCCTCAAGGCCTACGACTCGGTGCGCGCAGCGCGCGGACCTGTCTTGTTACCTCGCGTCCTACAACGCGCGCCGACCCCATTCTTCCCTGGGTCGGAAGACGCCCGATGAGTTCTACTTCGCCTCGCGCTGCCGGCGACCCGGAAGGCGGCCTGAGCGATGAACACGGGTTGCCCACCGCGTCGGTCGTGTGTTCGTCGCAGGCGACGCCCGCCCGCCGCCGTAGACAACCCTGCCGCATCGCCTCGTCAACCGCAGAGAGTCCACTTATCCAACCCCCGGGCGCTGTCTAGACGGATCGAACCCCCCGCGCCGGCTCTCAAGTCTTCGGCGGTGCCGAAGCCAGTTCCGAAGCCGGCAAGGTTTGAGCTCGCGCCTGAGCAAATAGCACAAACGACCGATACCGAAAGGCCCATAGACAACCTGTTGAAGCATCGATACTTTAGCCAGTGCGCATTCTCAGGTCGCTTGGTAGCGTCATCTCGCGGTGGCCGGCGACCGCTATCGAAGGAAGCACGTAGCCATGGCTCGGGAGTTTCGTGAGGAAGGGTTCGGTGACTAACGCTAGCCGACTCCCTTTGGCTGCGGGCCTCGCGCTATCCACCGCCTTCGCGCTAGCGATTCTGTCGCGAGTGGCGGCCGCTCAGGTGCCAGAGCCAATTGCACCTCTGCCGCTAACCATCGCGGTGGATTCCGCTCGGGCATCAATTGGCGAACGGTTGTTTCACGACGTCCGACTCGCGCACGACAACGCGCGGTCTTGCGCGACCTGCCATCCGCTCGACAAGGGCGGCGCGCAGCCGCGCCGCGGCGCAAGTGCCGCAAGTGGTGAACGGCTCCCGCGCAACACCCCAACGATCTTCAACGTGGGATTCAATTTTTCCTTCAATTGGGACGGCGCCGTCGACAGCTTGGAGGCTCATGCTGAAACAGTGTTGCTCCACCCTAACGTGATGAATACGACGTGGCCGGAGTTGCTGGCGAAACTACGAGCGGACTCTGACTACGTCACGGCTTTTCGCGCCACCTACCGACAAGACATCACCCGGGCCAATGTGCTCGATGCTCTGGCGAGCTTCGAGCGATCCCTGGTCACACCCAATTCTCGCTTCGACCGCTATCTGCGAGGCGAGGGAGACGCGCTAACCATGGGGGAACAGCAGGGGTACCAGCTGTTCAAGTCTTACGGATGCGTGGCCTGCCACCAAGGCACGAACATCGGCGGCAACCTGTTCCAGAAGTTCGGCGTATTTCAAGCGCCCGAAGCCCCGCGTCCAGCCGACGGCGTTATTGATCTGGGGCGCTATGCCGTGACGAAGGTTGCCAGAGACCGCGAGGTCTTTCGAGTGCCGAGCTTGCGTAATGTCGCGGCGACGCCGCCCTATTTTCATGATGGGCGGGCGGCCACGCTCGAGGTCGCGGTAGACACCATGGCCAGGATGCAGTTGGGTAGACAACTCACTCTGGGTGAGATCGGCTTGATCGTTCAGTTCCTACACACCCTGACCGGCGAATGGCGCGGCAAGCCACTGCCGGCAGGTACGTCGGTGACGCAGTGACGCGCGGAGCGTGGCAACCTTCTTCGGTCGTCGTCGGGCTGCTGCTGCTGCTCACCTACTTCCTCATCCAAAGCAGGGGACCCGACCTGACGCTGCGCGCGCGGACGCTAGAGGCGTTCCAGAGTTTCGCGCTGCACGATGCGGAACTCACGCGCGATGTGTTGTTGGTCCGTGCCGGGTTGCTCCCTAGTTACGATTCGCTGGCAGCCACCAGCCGGGACTGGTCCCGGGATCTGGAAACCCTGCGTCGGGAAAGCGCGAGCGGCTCGCGCGAGGCTGCGACCGTATTGAGCGAGCCAATCGAAGCCCTCGCTTTGGCCGTGCAGCACAAACAGGCGCTGATCGAGCACTTCAAATCCGATAATGCTTTGCTGCGAAACTCCCTCATCTATTTTGACCGCGCAGGACAAGTACCCCGCTCACAATCCGACCGCGCGACCGCATTCATCTCGGAAATCGGCGTCCTCTCACGCGCCATGCTGAGGTTCACCGTAGCGCCCGAGCCCAGCTCGAACATGGGCATCCGAACCGTGTTGGACCGCATGTCAAAGCTGCCTCTGTCGCAGGATCTCCATGATTTGGTCGCCCATGGCCAGCTTGTCTCGCAGGTGCTTCCCAAAGTCGATGGGCAATTGGGCGAGATCATCGCTGCTCCCACCGCCGCGCATGCGCACGCGATGCAAAATGCGGTGCTGCAGTATTCGAGGCAGGTTGAGGCGCGTGCGCAGGTGTTCCGATTTCTGCTGTACTTTGCCGCGCTCATCCTGCTTGGCTACCTGGTCTATCAGTTCGTTCGGCTGCGCATCAATGCGGCGGAACTGCTTCGCACCAATGAGGAGCTAAACCACAGGATCGCCGAACGCAACCGCTTGCAAGAGGCGAACCGGCAGCAGGAACTGCAGCTCATCCAGGCAAACAAGATGACCGCTCTGGGGATACTGGCGTCGGGTGTGGCGCATGAGATCAACAACCCGAACCAGCTGGTCTTGACCAATTCCGCGGTGTTGACGAAAGTGTGGGAGGACGCTGTCAGGATTCTCGATAGGTTTCAGCGCGGAAATGGCGAATTTACGCTCGCGCGTTTGTCGTACGCTGAGATGCGAGAAACGGTCGCCGCGCTCATCCGCGATGTCAATGCAAGCGCCCTGCGGATCGGGCGCATCGTCGAAGACCTGAAGAATTTTGCTCGTCCCGGAGCGCGAGGAGTTCCAGACGTTTTTCAGCTGAACGATGCCGTGCAGCGGGCGATGCACTTGCTCGCGCATCTCATCAAGCAACGTACTGCCAAGCTCCGCACGAATCTCGCCCCGAACCTGCCGCCCATGCGGGGGAATGCTCAGCAAGTCGAGCAGATCGTGATCAACGTGCTGGTCAATGCACTAGAGGCGCTGCCTGATCGCGACCGCGCTATCACGGTTTCGACGTTCTTCGCAGCAAGTGATGGCTTAGTGGTCCTCGAGGTTCGCGATGAAGGTATCGGGATCGCACCGCAACATCTGCAGCGCCTGTGCGATCCTTTCTTCACGACCAAAGAGGAAACCGGGGGCACCGGCCTCGGCCTGGCAATTTGCCTCTCTCTGGCGCGTGCACACAATGGCTGCCTAGAGTTCGACTCCGAACCCGGCAAGGGCACGCGCGCCCGCGTCAAGTTCCAATGCCTCGACGAGCCGGTGCCGCTGTTCGCGGCAGCGACCGCTTGACGGCCAACGCGGACCACCTAGCCATGACCCACGCCGCGATTTCGGATCTACCGGTGCTGTTGGTCGATGACGAACCCGACCTGCTGTACAGCGTGAGCGTGCTGCTGCGCACCTCGGGCTTGACTCACATCGTCACGCTCGACGACAGCCGGGCTGTCCTGCCGTTGCTAGCCGAGCGAGATGTGGGCGTGATCGTCCTCGACCTTACCATGCCGCATCTTTGTGGCCAAGCGTTGCTGGAGCGGGTGTCGGCGGACCACCCCGATGTCCCGGTCATTCTCCTGACGGCCACTAGCGATTTGGATATCGCGGTGCAATGCATGCAGGCCGGCGCTCTCGATTACTTGGTGAAGCCGGTCGAAGAGAACCGTATGCTGTCCTCGATCAAGCGTGCGCTGGAGGTTCGCGCCATGCGCACGGAGTTGCTGGCGCTCAAGCGGTGCCTCCTCACCGACACCCGGCACCAGCGTGAAGCCTTCGCCGAGATCGTCACGCGCGATAAGGCGATGGGCGCCGTGTTTCGCTATGTGGAAGCGGTGGCTCCGTCGCCCTATCCGGTCTTGATCACCGGCGAAACGGGCACCGGTAAGGAGCTCGTCGCGCGGGCGCTGCACCGGCTCTCGGCGCGCGCGGGAGAGTTCGTCGCCGTCAACGTGGCAGGTCTCGACGACACTATGTTCTCGGATACCTTATTCGGTCATGCCAAGGGTGCGTACACCGGCGCCGATCGGCCGCGAGAGGGCTTGATCACGACTGCGGCGGAAGGCACGCTCTTCCTCGACGAGATCGGCGACCTCACGATTGCCTCTCAAGTCAAGTTGTTGCGTCTGCTTCAGGATGGCGCATATCATCCTCTCGGGGCAGATCGACCGCGCCAGAGTCGCGCGCGCATTGTCGCTGCGACCAATTGCGATGTGCTCAAGGGTGTGAATGAGGGGATCTTCCGCAAGGATTTGTACTTTCGGCTTCGCACCCATCACCTCCAACTTCCGCCGTTGCGCGAGCGCACCGACGATCTTCCGCTGCTCGTCGCTCACTTCGTGGATAAGGCGGCTCGCGCGTTCGGCAAGTCGGCGCCCATGGTCCCGTTAGCGCTGCATCAGCTGCTGAAGTCCTACTGCTTTCCCGGCAACTTGCGCGAACTGGAAGCCATGGCCGTTGACGCGGTGGCCCGCCAGCGCGGCCGCATACTGTCGCTGGAAAGCTTCAAGAATGCGATTTCCGGCACTAGGCCCGCTGCGACCGGTGCACAAACGACCGGCGTGCCGACGTCGCTCGTCGGTGCCTTTCCCGATCCGCTCCCAAAGTTCAAAGAGGCCGAGGAGCTGCTTCTCAGCGAAGCATTGCGCCGCGCCGATGGCAATCAAGGCGTGGCCGCGGCCATGCTTGGCATCACGCGGCAAGCTCTGAACCAGCGCCTGATGCGCCGCAAGCAACCGGACTTCTCCGCGCGATCGCAGCACTAGCCCCATTGCGGCCCAGCGCTGGCCGTCTCGCGGCGGGGTGCAAGCTACATTGCACGCGCCGCGTCGCCAGATGCTGGTCTGACCTCCTCGCTCGAGCACGTCCACACACTCCCGCTCGTCGCCTGCGCCATCAAGCTTTGTTGCACCCGTCTTGCGGGCGTCTCCGCTGCCCTCTCCGCTCGCTAACTCATTCATAAGAAAGGGACACCACGGGCAGCATGCCGCTCGGCACGGCGTTTGCGTTGTGAGCAGTCGTCATG
>CAWGCC010000045.1:0-19077 GCA_963820965.1 uncultured beta proteobacterium
CAAGGCACTCGCAACCTTACGCTTGAAGTGGTGCGAGTTTCCGCTATGAGGCAGTGAGGACGCCGCCGAAGAACTGCACGGTCGGAAGGGTGTTCTCACCGCCCTACTGGATTAGAGATACCCGTACGGCCGAGCGAACTGAGCCGCAGCCAGCAGATGGGATGTCGCGGAGTCTCGGTGCTTGTGCTCGACTGCCAACGACAGCGCGCGCGACACGTCGTTCGGCATGGGCTGCCGATCCGGTTCGAGCAGAACGGCCGCGAGTCGAAGCGCCGGTTCCGTCCGACCTCGTCGGACCTCGACGCCAAGCATCGGCCATGCGGCAATCCATGCCATCGGAACATAAGGACCCGGGGCAGGCAACTGCTGCCAGAGCCTCCAAGCAATCTCCGCATGGCGCTCCCAATCCGTTATGGCTTCCCTGCGGCCTGCAACCCACGCCAAGTTCGCGTTTGCCTGGGCAAGGTACTCGATCATGTTGCCGGCCTCCGCAATGCGCAGAGCTCGTGCCGCCAATTGCGCCACCGTGGCGACATCGCCGCGTTTCCGATGAACGAGGGTCAGATAGGTAAGACAGCGCGACTGGAGCGTGACGTCGCCGACGCGGGACGCTCGTTCAAGCGTCGTGACGAGTTGCTCCTTCGAGTCGTCGAGTCGACCGGCCCAAAGCAAGCAGAACCCGTAGATGAAGCGGTTCATGCCGACCTCGGCGGGGTTCATCTCACTGCTCGCGTCGGCGGCAATCCGCGCCATCTCCACGGTCTCGTTGTCTGCGACGTAGCAGCTTCGACGCAGCGCGGCTAACGCTTGGAGGTGCTGGAGGTTTCCGCGCTGCGCACGGGTCCCGTGAACGTCGACCAACGACTTCGCGGCCTCGAGCGCGGCCGACAGCTGCAGAAGTGGGGCGGCGAAGTAAGCAAGCAGAGAGCGATCGAGCTCGACTGAGATTCTTTCGGCCCACCAAGACCTGTCCTCGCTCAGAGGAGCCGCGCCGAGGGCCGTTGCTGCCTCGTCGAACGCACCGAATGCATCCTCGATACGACGTTGCACTTGAAGGCTCTTTCCGATTTTCCGGTGCACTCGCCCCCGAGCGATCCGCGCGGAGTGAGGAAGCGACCCAAGTGCCTCCTCGTAGGCGGCGACGGCTTCGCAGTGGCGACCAGAAAACTCAAGGACGTCGCCAGAGCCTTCGAGTACCGCGATCCGGATTTCCTGCTCATCCGGGGCGAGAGGGCGGCCGATCTGCGAGAGGCGCGCCAGGGCGCGCTTGTAGTAGTCGAGAGAGGTCTCGTTCGCGAACGCGCTGCGCGACTTCTCTCCGGCAAGGGCGAGATACCGGACCGCCTTGTCAAGATTCGACGAGCGGTCGTAGTGATGAGCCAGATCTTCCCAGTACTCCTCGAGACTCCCCGCATACAGATCCTCGATTGCCGCGCCGATCCGGTGGTGCAACTCGGAGCGCCGCGCCCGGACTATGGCTCGGTAGATCGTCTCCTGGGAGAGCACGTGCTTGAAAGAGTACGTCTCTTCTGGCGCCACTCGATCCGCGAAGACCAGCCCTCGCCTCTGTAGCTCCCAAAGTCCACGTTCCAGCTCGTCCACGTCGCTCCAGAGGTGTGCGAGCACGCGCCGTCGGAACATGCGGCCAATCACCGCAGCAGACTGGAGAATCTGGCGCTCCCCGTCGGGCAGTTGATCTACGCGGCTCTGGATTACCGCCTGGACGCTCTCAGGGATGGACACCCGCGCCCCTTCGTCACTCATTCGCCAGTGACCCTCCTCGAGGTGGAGGACGCCGGCGTCGATAAATGAGCGCACTACCTCCTCGATGAAGAACGGATTGCCTTGCGTTCGGGAGAGCACAAGCTCTTCTACCGCGCCCGGTAGGCCGTGTTCTCCAAGCAGTCCCGAAAGGAGTCCTTTCGACGCATCATCGGTCAACTCCGCGAGCTCGACCCGCCGGTAGCGAGGGCCACACTTCTCGGAAGCTAGCGTATCGAGTCGCCGCCATCTGTGCTCTGGGTCTAGCCGGGAAAGGCATAGGATCAGCAGCCGCGCGGACGAGGCGAGCTCGAAAAGCTGGGAGGTAAGCTCGATCGAAAGCGGATCGGCCCAGTGAAGATCCTCGAGTACGAGTACAACCGGCTTTTGACGAGCACGAGCGGTCAAATAGTCCCGGACAGCGTTGAGCGTTTGGTTCTTAAGCTGCTCAGGTCCGAAGGCGAGTAGGCGCGCAGTCTGGTCCGCGGGCAAGCTGAGGGAAAGGACGTTCGCGAGAATCGCCGTGATCTCACGGCCCCGGTCCGCATCGAGGTAGCCGCTCTCCCACAGACCGGCCACGGACGCGTCAACCTTGCGCAGCTTCTCCTGATCGCTGTCCCCTGATTGGAAGCCAAACAGGGTCCGGAAAGCGTCAAGATAGGGCAGATAGCTCGTTCCAGCTCCCGTCGCGAGACAGCGGCCCTCTAGCCAGAGGGGCGTGACCTCGTCGCTAGAGCGGTTCTCGAGAGTCGCTCTGAGGTCCTCGATCAACCGAGATTTGCCGATGCCCGCCTCGCCGAGGATCGCAACCGCGGCACCCTGCCCCTGCGATAGCGCGGCCAGCGCGTCCAGCAGCTCCGCAAATTCCGCGTCGCGCCCCTGTAGGCCAGCCCGGAGTCCCTCGATGCCGCGGGCCTTTTGTGGACGCGGCGACGGGCCGAGTACGGCGTACGCGTCAACGGGATCAGCGAACCCCTTGACGTCGATCTTCAGGGGCAAGAACTTGAATGTGGCGCGCGCGAGACGATAGGTGGCGTCTCCGACAAGCACTTGACCGGGTTGGGCATTCGCCTGAAGCCTCGCCGCAAGATTGATAGAGCGCCCCTGCGCCGAGAACTCCTGGTGGCTCTCAGGCCCGACCAATCCCAAGTAAACCTCCCCGGTGTTGACGCCCGCAGTGCCGTTCAAGCCGAGGGCTTGCAGACCTGTGCGAATCTCTAGTGCAGCCTGTATCGCCCGCTCCGCGTCGTCCTCATGCGCGTGCGGCGTACCGAAATAGGCTACGAGTCCGTCCCCCAGGAAGCGGCTGATCCGACCGCCCTGACGTTGGATCGCATCCACCATGACGGAGAGGACCCGGTTCAGGAAGTCGGCTGTCTCCTCCGGATCAAGATCGCAGGTCGCCTTCACCGACCCGCTCATGTCCGCAAAAAGGATCGTGAGCAGGCGCGTCGTATCTTCCGGGGGTGCGACCGAGAGGTCGGCGACCCTCATTCGTTTGTCCGCACCGGCTGCGGCAAGGCTTTCGAGGCTCGGCCGCGCGCCGCTGACTCCCGACGTTGCCGTCAGGCGTGCGCCACACTCGAAGCAGAAATTGGCGGTTGTCGCGTTCTCGCGTCCGCAGCCGGGGCAAATCATGTGATCCCCCTCCCGCGAAATCTTACGCCTACGCGGGCGGAGAGCTAGGCACAGACCGCGAGATGGTAAAGAGATCTCACTCGCCAGAAATGAGGCCTTGAATCGGTTGCGTGGCAGGTTTCGAATCCGACCGTGCGCTCTCGCCGTCCGACTCGCACCGTTACGCCCGGAGTGGTGCGAGTCGCCCCTTGGACTTTCGCCAGGCGAGACTTGTCATCGACCGCAAACGACCCCCGTTCCTGCCGGTCAGGCTCCAGACAAGCGGACCCTCGCGACGACGTCGATACCGCGATCGTGAACGGCACGGTGCGGATGTCGAAGGGGGCGATCCGCGGTCTGGACAAGGCCGCGCTCATGGAACGTACGCAGCGGCTCGCGGAAGCGACCTGGGAAGCGCTACCCGACTAGGACCCCCTGGGTCGGACCGCCGCCGAGATGGGGCCGTTCTCCTTCCCACTGGCGGATCGGTAGAGCCTCGCCCAACGATCCGTTTGGCTGCAGTCCGGCCGAACCTCGGCTGCGGTCCGCCCGGCTTCGCCCTCGACAGGCCCAGTTGGTGGGCTCGTGTTATCGAGATTCTTTGCTTATCTCGGCTTTTTTTCCGGCAACCCACGGCTCCAAACCGTGTTGTGGCGAAAATGGCAAGCTGCAGGGAGATTCACCATCCAAGAGGATCCAGCGCCGCGAGAAGGAACAGCAACGGCTGCGCATCGGGCAAAGGGCGGCGCTGCAAACCACCATGAAGGGGATTGCTTATGACGCTTAAGTTGCGCCGTACGTATCCGTCGACGCTATTCAGCGCGCTCCGATGCTGGACGAAACGATTGCTCGCGCCGGCGGAGAGAGACACCCGGCCGCGGCTCGCAATCGCTGTAGCGACGACCCTCATCGTGGCCGGCACTGCAGCCGGCTCGGGCGCCTTCGCGCATGACCTGGAAGAACGAGCGTTCGTGGCCTCGTGGGCAGTCGGCCACATCAACCCGCTGCCCGCCGGCATTGCGCAGTACAGCAATCAAACGTTGCGAGGGATCATACGAACGAGCATTGGCGGGGACCATGTCCGCGTCCGCGTCGCGAACACGTTCGGGACCGAGACGCTCGTCGTCGGGGCAGCGAGCATTGCCCTGAGCAGCTCCGGCTCCCAGATCGTTCCGGGCACGCAGCGGGTTCTTACTTTCGGTGGCGAGAAGTCTGTGAACGTGCCGTCCGGTGCGCCCGTATTGAGTGATCCGGTGCGCCTTCATGTGAAACCGGGATCACAACTGGCGGTCAGCATTTATCTCCCTACCGATACCAGGACTGAAACCTCGACCTTGTTTCAAGGTGCGAGCTACGTTTCTATGTCGTCGGGGAACCATGTCGGGGCCGTGGATCTGCCGACCGCTTCGCCGGTCACCGCGTGGCCGTTCCTGTCCGGCGTCAACGTCACCTCTTCCAAGAAGGGCGCAGCGATCGTGGCGCTCGCCGATTCGGCGACCCTGACCTCCGAATGGCCCAGATTTCTCGGGGAACGACTGCAAGGCCGCCGGAACACCGATCATCTCGGCGTCGTGAGCGTGGCGCTCGCGGGCAACCGGCTTCTTCACAACAGCGCCAGCCCGTCAGGTCCGGCTGATCCGAATCCACAGTGGGGTCAAAGCGCATTGACCCGGTTCGACCGGGACGTCCTCGCCCAGGCGGGCGTGGAGCACGTGATCGTCTTCATGGGACTCAACGACATCGCCGGGCCCGGTGGATTCTTTCCGCCCGCGGAAGCGATTACTGTCGACGATCTTATCGTCGGTTTCCGTCAGCTCATCGCGCGGGCACACGAAAGGGGCTGAGCATACTTGGCTGTACGCTGCCTCCGCTCGAGGGGAATACCAGCCTCCCCGGCTACGACACGCCGGCGAACGAGGCAAAGCGCGTGGCGCTGAACCACTGGATCCGCACGGGTGGTGCGTTCGATGGCGTGGTCGACGTCGATCAGGTGTTGCGCGATCCGAGTCACCCGACCCGACTCCTGCCCGCGTATGACAGTGGCGATCACCTCCACCCCAACACCACTGGTGGGCAAGCTATCGCAAACGCGATCGATCTGCGGCTGTTTCGCTAGCGCCTAGCGTTACCCGCTGCCGACCGACGCGATCAGAAGTGTGCATCGCCTATCTAGTGGAGCCGGCTGGTCAATTGCCCGAAGAACGATGACGCGAAGCTGATCGAGATGAAGCCGGTCTAACGTCGCGTCCTGAAGACGCGATCACCTCAAAGGAGGAGACAATGAACGCGAGCCTCGTCATAGCGTTGATCATGCTCTTGTTCGTCGTGCCAGCATCCCGAGCGAACGATCGGGACGGGGACGATCGGACGTTCACCAACGTCTACCGCGTCTACAAGGCGACCGACGACGGGTCTCCCGGCACGCTGCGCTGGGCGATCCTGCAGGCAAATCAGAGTCCCGGGCTGGACAAGATCGTGATCGAGCCGCGCGGCCGCGCCCCCTCGTCATCAAGCCAAACTCGTTGCTGCCGACGCATCCAGGGTCCGCTGGTGATCGAAGGCGATCGAGACTGGCGGCGGGGATCGAGGCACGAGCGGGATCGCGAGCACGGCCCCGAGGTGGTCGATCGACGGATCGAGTTTCATCGACGCCAGCACGATCCAGTCGTGTCCGGGCGAGAACCCCGCACAGTTCGGGCCCAACGTGCGCACGGTCCAGAAACCGGGGCTCGCCATCGTCGACACCGAGGGCGTGGAGATCTCGGGGCTGGAGGTCCGCAATTTCTGCATCGGAATCCTCGTCTGGCGAAGCAAGAACAACTTCATCCACCACAACCGGCTGTTCAACAACATCGGCGGCGCCGGCGTGATGTTCACCGGTGACAACGGGGCGGGCGGTGCGACGTCGGGTTTGACCGTGAACAACATCGCCGCCCACAACGAGTTCGTCGACAACGGCGACGGTCTCGAATTGACCCGGGGCTCGGATCAGAACCTGGTCGCCGACAACACCTTCACGATGACTGCGAGCGGACTCACGCCTTCGCAGGGTATCGAGACGATCAACAGCAGCGAGAACCGCATCGTCCGGAACAAGTTCTCCAACTTCTCGGACGGGATTCAGATGAATGGCGGCAATCGCAACTACATCGCGCACAACGAGTTCACGGGAAGTTCCAACGGCATCACGCTTTCCGGCGACGGGCACGTCGTGGAGCGCAACGTCATTCACGGCAATCGTCTCGGCATCGGGCCGAGCGCCGGGAATCACACGCTCACCGAGAACTCGATCTTCGGCAACGGGCAGGACATCTTCCTCTGCAACGCCGGCGGCACGGGCGGCACCCCGCCGGCCTGCAACCCCGCCTATCCGCAGCTCGGCATCGACCTCGGCCGGGATGGTGTGACGCCGAACGATCTCGCCGTGAGCTGCGCCGATGGATTCCCGGACTGCGACACCGGTCCGAACGGGCGGCAGAACTTCCCGGTGCTTGCGCCGCCGCCCGCGGTGGGTTCGGGCCTGCTCATTCTGAAGGGATCCCTCGCCTCGCGGCCGAACCAGGCCTACTTGATCGAGCTCTTCGCCAACCGCAACCCAGGCGTCGTGGACGGATACGGTGAGGGTGAGCTGTTCGTCGGTGCGGCACGCGTCGTCACGGATGCCGCCGGGAACCGCGACCTTCAGCCTGCCCCTGGATCCGGCGGATGTCCTCGATCGGCTAGGGCGAAGATCGCCGGGCAAGGCCCGCGGTCACGGCGACAGTGCAGCAGCCTATTTCACCGCCACCGCAACCGACCTCGCCACGGGCGCTACGTCCGAGTTCAGTCAGGCGCTGCAGGTGTCGTTGCCTGCAGGAAAGGAGAGATAGCTCCGCGAAGACCTGCTTGGGCTCTACCTGGATCTTCGTCTCGCGCGCGGTATGCCTCAGGGCGCGTTCGAAGCCGCCATGTAGCGCGTGAAGTCGGCCGGCGAGCGACGTCGCGCAGGGCGACTACAGCAGTCCGATACGAATCCGGCGGCGCGCCGACTCGCACCCTTACGCCTAGAATGTTGCAAAGGTCTCCCTATGAGTCGTTGACGGCGGCACAGAGCGCAATGCCAGCAGACTCGGGTCGCCCGGCCGCGTTTGGTTGGACTCGACCATGTGCTCATCGATCGGAACAACGTCACGATGCGCCCTGAGTCGCCTCACTCTTTGGAAGCCGAGGTCCCGATGTCGATCTCTTCGTGGAGTTGTCCGCCTCGCATGAGGCGCCGCGCAATGTCCGCCGTCTGATGAGTCGCTCGCTCGGTCGGCGAGTGCGCGGCAAGGTAGCGAGCCACCGCGATGAGAATGTGACGGCCCTGGTCGGTGTTGCCCCACTCTCGGAACTGGCGAACGCCCGCCTCCAGCATCTGGTACCCATGAAAGCTCGCGTCTTCGCGCAGGAGCGCGCGAGCGAGCGTACCGATCAGCGCCTCGGGGGGGTGGCGGAGAAGCAGATGACGGGCGACGAGCCTCGCAGCGGTATCCACCTGTTGCTGGCGATCGAACGCTTCGAGCAGCGCGTCCCGGATCTCGCCGGCGCCAGACGGGAGGTAATCGAGCGGCTCGCCCTCCTCCCCCGGCAGCCGCGCGGACGGAACGTTGAGATAACGGGCGAGATAGACCGCCATTGCGCCATGGAACACACCGCGCACGGCCTCGACGTATCCGTTCTCACCTACACGTTCGTTTCCCAGCCGTTTGAGGGCCTGGTGCACCGCATTGCAGTAAGTGAAGGCGTGGTGCGCCGTTTCCCAGTCGGCGTGTTCGTTCGCGGTACCGAAGCGAGCCACTCGGAGCGCGGCCGCGTAGGCGACCGCCCGCCCCAGGTCGGCCGGCGCAGCCCCGGCACGAATTGCCTCCTTGATGCGGTCTTGCGCGGGTGCAGATGCACGCCTACCTCGTCGGCGCAGCCTACAACCTGTTGCGCATGAGTCGACTGTCCCCTGACACAGGGTAGATCCGTCCGGAGGACCAAAAAATGGGCCTTTTGCATCACGAAGCCGCAGCAAGAACGCCAAATCCAGACCGCAACAGCGGCCCAGTGTCTCTTCGAAGCGGTTCACCGAAATCGAAGGACGTCATTTCCATAGCTTTTGCATCAGGCTGCTAGGGCGCCGTTTCCACTTCTAACCCGCCGGGCTACTTGAGCGGACGACGACTAAACTGCGGGGCGTTTAACTTCCAGAGAGCAGCCCTCGCCAAGCCCGACGTGCGCTTGGCCGATTTGCCGTCCTAGTTGCGGCGTAGTGGTGACAATTGTCACCCGAAAGCGTACACTCCTCCCATGAAGACCGTCACGATCCGGGACTTCCGGACCCGGCCCCGGCAGGTTCGCGACGCCCTCAAGCGCGAGCGCGAGGCTGTGCTCACCGCCAACGGACGCCCTGTCGCCGCTGTTGATCCCCGTCGATGCAGGTTCGATCGACCGGACCCTCGAGACCTTGCGCCGCGCGCGCGCCCTCGAGGCGCTGCGGGCGATCCGGCAGGAGAGCCAGCGGCGCGGCCTCGCCCGGATGTCGACGAGGGACATCGACGCGATCATCGCCAAGACCCGTAAGGCGCGATCCCGCACGCGCCGCGGGATGAGGGTTGTCCTCGACACCAACGTCCTGGTCGCAGGGCTGCTGTCGGCCGCGGGGCCGCCCGGTTGGATCGTGGAAGCCATGCTTGCCGGCGACCTGGAGCCCGCGCTTCGACGGCAGCGATCCGGCAGGAGTACGAGGAGGTCCTGAGGCGCCCTGAGTTTCGGTTTCCGTCCGCGCGTATCGACGATATTCTCGCGGCGCTCGATCAGTTCGGGTTCGTCGTCGCAGCTCGCCCACCCTGGCCGATCGCGCTGCCGGACCCTGACGACGAGCCGTTCCTGGCGGTCGCTGCAGCGAGCGCGAGCGTGCTGGTGACCGGGAACCTTCGCCACTTTCCCATCCGAAGCAGACGGGATGTCGTGGTGCTCACGCCGCGCGAGTTTGTCGAGCATCTCAAGCGCGGCAAGCCAGGGGGCGACGTCAGCTAGAGCGCGCACGCGGGACCGCCTCCCCGCGGCGCCGGATCCCCGGTCGTTAGCGCAGCCTTCAGGAACTCCCCGAATGCCGATGCGGCGGCGGACCGATAGGCGGTTCTCCGCCATACCAGTCCGGCCGCGCGTACCGGACGCGGATCCGTGACCTCGATCAGCTGAAGCGCTCGCGCCGCCGCGCCTCGGCCGGGTGGTCCGGCGCGGAAGGAACGTGGCACCTACGCCGAGCGCAGCGATGCGTTCGAGGGCGTCCACCGAATCGATCTCGATCACGATCCGGGGCGTCACCCCCGCGCGCTGGAAATGGGCATCGAGCAGTCGCCGCGTGGCGAAGCGCTCGGTCAGTAGCGCGAGCGGGACGTCCGCGAGCTCCGCGAACCGGATCGATCGCCGAGCCGCCAGGGCGTGCCGGACGTGGACAGCGAGTGCGAGCGTGTCGTCGAACAGCCGTTCCCCGGTCACCCCCGCGCGCGACGGCGGGTGGAACGCGAAGCCGAGGTCGAGCGCGCCGGCCTCCACCTGCGACTCGATCTCCACCCCCGACATCTCGTGGACCTGCAGCCGGATCCCCGGGTGGCGTTTGACGAAGCCCGCGGCGATGTCCGGCATGAGCTTCGTCACGAACGAGTGGATCACCCCGATCCTGACCTCCCCGGTCTCGAGCTTCCGCGTGCGGGCGAGGGCCTCCCTCGCTTCCTCGACCTGGGCGAGGATCCCGCGCGCATAGCCGAGCCATACGCTGCCGGCGTCGGACAGCCGCAGGGTTCGGCCGGCCCGCTCGAAGAGGGTCGTCCCGATCTCCGCCTCGAGCTGCGCAAGCTGGTGCGAGAGCGTCGACTGCGTGACGTGCACGCGCTCGGCGGCCTTCGCCATGGTGCCCCCGTCGGCGATCGCGACGAAGTAGCGCAGATGGCGCAGCTCCACGGGGATCCTCCTCGACCAATCGATGGTATCGAACGATACCTCATAAATTAATCATTGGATCGATGAGCTGCAGCTCGCTAGCATCGGTTCCATGATGAAGATCGAACGAATCGAAACCATCCTCGTGGACATTCCGACCACGAGAACACACCACCTCTCCTTCGCGGCGGTGGACACCCAGAACTACGTCATCGTCAAGGTGTTTGCCGACGGCCTGGTCGGGATCGGCGAGGCCTCCACGATCGGCGGGCCAGCCTGGGGTGACGAGAGCACGGAGGCGATCAAGGTCACGATCGATACGTACCTTGCCCCGCACCTCCTGGGCAAGGACGCCCGCGCGCTCACGCGCCTGGGCGGCCTCATGGAGACGGCCGTGAAGGGCAATCGCTTCGCCAAGGCCGCGGTCGACATGGCGCTTCACGACTTGGTCGCGAGATCGCGTGGCGAGCCGGTCTACCAGCTGCTCGGCGGCAAGGTCCACGACGGCATTCCGGTGGCGTGGACGCTCGCTGCGGGAGACACCGCGAAGGACATCGCCGAGGCCGAGGAAATGCTTGCGCGCCGCCGCCACAACATCTTCAAGCTCAAGATCGGCGCGAACGATCCGGCCGTGGATTTCGCTCATGTGGCAGCGATCTGCAAGGCGGTCGGCGACCGCGCAAGCATTCGGCTCGACGTCAACCAGGCCTGGGACGAGCTGACCGCCGCGCGATGGATCCCCCGGCTCGCCGACGCGGGCGTCGACCTGGTCGAGCAGCCGGTCGCGAAGTGGAATCACGCCGCCCTCGCGCGGCTCGCGCAGAGCAACGCGTTGCGCAATCATGGCCGACGAGAGCGTGGATACGGTGCAGTCCGCCTTCGAGCTCGCCAAGGGCGCCTGCGCCGACGTGTTCGCGCTGAAGCTGACCAAGTCGGGCGGGATCGCCAATACGAAGAAGGTCGCCGCGATCGCCGAGGCCGCCGGCATCGGCCTCTACGGCGGCTGCATGCTGGAGACCGCCGTCGGCACCGCCGCCTATGCGCAGGCTTTCGCCTCGATCCCGGGGATCAACCAGGGCTGCGAGCTCTTCGGGCATCTGTTGCTCAAGGACACGATCACGGTCCAGACCATCGAGCTGCGGGACTTCAAGGTCTGGATCCCGGACCGCCCTGGCATCGGGGTGGATCTCGACGAAGACAAGCTCGCTTTCTACCGCCGCGATCGGCGCCCGCACGGAGGGGCGTGAAGCCATGCTCTACCTCGTCCACATGGTCGTCCGGCTGCCTCACGACATGCCGCAAGCGCAGGCCGACGACATCAAAGCGCGCGAGAAGGCCTATTCGCAAGCGCTGCAACGCGGCGGGAAGTGGCTTCACCTCTGGCGCGTCGTCGGCGAGTACGCGAACTACAGCGTGTTCGACGTCGAGTCGAACGACGAGCTGCACCAGATCCTTTCCGGGCTGCCGCTGTTCCCTTACATGGCGATCAAGGTGACAGCGCTCGCCCAGCACCCCTCTTCCCTCAAGGAGTGAAACGATGAGCCACCTCAGACGCGCGTTGTGCCAGGCCGTCATGGCGGGCCTGGTGCTCGCGAGCGGCAGCGCAGCGGCACAGACCTACCCCTCCAAGCCCATTCGCTGGATCATCCCCTTCCCGCCCGGAGGGGCGATGGATGTCATGGCGCGCGCGCTCGCGCCGAAGATGGCGGAGGCCCTCGGCCAGCCGGTGATCACCGAGAACCGACCCGGCGCCGGCGGCATCATCGGCTCGGAGGTGGTGGCGAAAGCGCCGCCCGACGGCCACACGATCCTCATCGTGTCCATCGGCCAGGCGGTGAATTCGAGTCTGTATCCGAAGATGCCGTTCGATCCGGTCAAGGACTTCGAGCCGGTGAGCCTGGTCGCCGTCGTTCCCAATGTGCTGGTCCTTCACCCCTCGGTGAAGGCCAACTCCGTTCCGGAGCTGATCGCGCTCGCGAAGGCGCAGCCGGGCAAGCTCACCTACGCCTCAGCCGGGAACGGCACCTCGATCCACCTCGCCGGGGAACTGTTCGCGTCCATGGCGGGTGTGGACATCGTGCATGTGCCGTACAAGGGGAGCGGCCCCGCGGTTACCGATCTGCTCGGCGGCCAGGTGAATCTCATGTTCGATTCGATCACTTCCGCCAAGTCGCATATCCAGGCCGGCAAATTGCGCGCACTTGGGGTGACAAGCACCCGACGCTCGCAGGCATTGCCTAGCGTGCCGACGATCGCGGAGGCCGGGCTCAAGGGCTATGACGTGAGTCCTTGGTTCGCGGTCTTCGTGCCCGCGAAGACTCCCAAGCCGGTGATCGACCGACTGCACGGCGAGATCACGAAAGCGCTCAAGCTGCCGGACATCCAGGAGCGGTTCGCGGCGATCGGCGCGGAGCCGGTCGGTAGCACCCCCGATCAGCTTGCAGCACACCTGAAGCGGGAGACCGAGCGCTGGTCAGCCATCATCCGCGAGCGCAGCATACTCGGAACGAAAAGCCCGGCCTCTTGCGAGGCCGGGCTCTTTTGTTTTCAGGGTTTCCAATCCACCGAGTGCTCTTCGAGGTAGGCGTCGACGGCGGCGCCGACGGTGGGATGGAAGCTCGCGGCGCCGAAGCGCTCGAACAGCTCGAAGCGCTTCAGCTTGTCCTTGACCGGATCCTTCATTTCGGCGAAGCGCAGCTCGATGCCCGACTCGCGCAGGGTCTGCTCGAGCTCGGCGAGCATGTCCGCCGAGGTCACGTCGATGCTGGTGACCGGCTCGGCGGCCACGATGATCCGCCGCACCGGCGTCGGCGACTGCGCCACGGCCTCGAGCACGCGCTGGTGGAACAGCTCGGCATTGGCGAAGAACAGCGGCGCGTCCCAGCGGAACAGCACCAGGCCGGGGACGAGCCGCGCATCGGGATAGCGCTTGATGTCGTGGTAGCCGCGGATGCCGTCGACGCGGCCCAGCACGGCGTAGTGCGGCCGCCAGCCGTCCCACAGGAATTCGATGACCGCGATGACGATCGCGAGGCCGATGCCGGGAATCACGCCCAGCACGGCGACGCCGACGAAGCAGACGATCGACAGCCAGAACTCCCAGTGCTGGATGCGGAAGATGCGGCGCAGGTCGTCGAACTCGAACAGGCCGATGGCCGCGGCGATCACGACCGCCGCCAGCGCGCTGCTGGGCAGGTTCTGCAGCAGATTGGGCGCCAGCAGCAGCAGCAGGGCGACGGCCACGGCGCCGACCACGCCGGTGAGCTGGGTCTTCGCGCCCGCGGCTTCGGCGACCGGCGTGCGCGAGGAGCTGCTGCTGATCGGAAATCCCTGGAACAGTCCGGCGGCCAGGTTGGCGGCGCCCAGGCCGATCATCTCCTGGTTCGGATCGACCTGGGAGCGGGTCTTGGCCGCATAGGTGCGCGACAGGACGCTGGTGTCGGCGAACGCCACCATGGCGACGGCGCAGCCGCCGATCACCACCTGCGCCGAGGTCGGCGAGATCGATCCACGGCAGCGCGAACGACGGCAGGCCCTGCGGCAGCGGACCGAGCACCTTCACGCCGGCGCTCTGGTCGAGGCCGAGCACGCCGACCGCGACCGTGGCGCCCACCACCGCGATCAGGATGCCCGGGATGCGCTTGAAGGGCTTGAGCAGCAGGATCACCGCCAGCGTGCCGGCGCCGACCGCGAACGCGGTCCAGTTGGCCTGGCCGCCCAGCACCGACTCGGCGATCTGCGCGAGGTCGCGCAGCGGCCCGGCGCCGTCGATCGAGAAGCCGAACAGCTTGGGCAGCTGGCTGATCAGCACCGTGAGCGCGATGCCGTTCATGTAGCCGTAGCGGATCGGCTTGGACAGCAGCTCGGTGACGAATCCCAGGCGCATCACCCCGATCAGGATGCACACCAGCCCCGACACCACCGCCATCATGCTCGCCACGGCCACGGCGCGCATCGGATCGCCGCCCGAGAGCGGCAGCACGACCGCGAGAATCACCGCGGCGAGCGAGGAGTCCGGCCCCAGCACCAGGATGCGGCTGGGACCGAACAGCGCGTAGGCGAGCAGCGGGACGATGGTGGCGTACAGGCCGTAGATTCCCGGGACGCCCGAGGCCACGGCGTAGGCGATTCCGACCGGCACCAGCATCGTGGTCAGCACCAGGCCGGCCATCAGATCGTGCGGCAGCCAGGCGGCTTCGTACCGGCTCAGGATCTGCAGTCCGGGCAGCCAACGCTTCCAGCCGTTCATGCCTTGTCCTTTGAATGGAGCGCATTCAAAGGCAGCGATCTGGCGCGGTGCCTTGTTTGCGCCTTCAGCCACCCCAGCGCAGCGGCCCGAGGACCAGCAGCGCCGGAAAAAACGTCTCGCCGATCATGAGCACAATCGGCTTGATGCCGACCGTCGCGAGCTCCTTCGACAGCGTCTTTATCCCTATCGCGGCGATTCCGGTCACCAGGCACCAGCGCAACGCGTCGTCCTTCGGCATTCGCAATATCCGCTCGTGGTACATCTCGTACGATTTGCTCCGCGTCGCGTGAGTCAGCAATGGGTCGAAAGCGTGCGTCCGCTCTTGTGGCGCCCAACGTCGCCCATCACCGGCCCGCGTAGGCGGGTGAAGCCCGCCGGAGCGGGTCCGCTGGATGGGCTGGTTCGGCGTCATCTTTGCGCGCCGCGAGCCCGGCGGGCGACGTAGACACGAAGAACGCTGTCCATACGCGACTGCCAACCAGCGCCCGTCGACTTGAAGTACTCCACGACCTCCGGGCTGTACCGCACCGACAACAGCAACTTCGTACGCTCTGACTTTGGTCGGCCGCGGAGCGCTCGCAGAGGAACCATGGACTTTAATTGCTTAGCGGAGAGCGGCCGCGCATCAGGATCTGCGGTCGCGGCTGCGCGGATCTTTCGATCCTCCGCCACGGTTGGAACGGCGATCTTGGAGCGCTTAGATGCTTTCGACATAGTGCTTGACCTCACGACGCGTGGCCCGGCGAAGGCTGACGATCCTGCGGCGATCGCCGCGCTCAACGAACGCGACGTAGTAGAGAGTGGTGGTCTTCGGTGCTAGGGCGATCATGCGCACTTCGTCGTAGAGAAAGCGATCGTCAATCCAGACAAGTGCTGCATCCCAGTCGAGTCCCCGCGCCAACCCCAAGGAGACGCCATGCCGGGCTCGGTTTGACGCGTCTTTCCCAGGATCGAACTCAATTCGCACGCATTATTGTAGCTACACAAAATCAGCGAATCAAGCGCGGAAATGCTGGTTAACTCTTCAATGACGCCGAATGTCGCGGTGCAAGCGGCCCGCGTAGGCGGGCGAAGCCCGCCGTAGCGGGTCCGGTGCATGGGCTGGTTCGGCGGCTGCATATCGGGCAAGGACGGACTACGTCGGCTTCTCCCACGTGAAGACGCCGACGTACTCGCTTCCCATCGAACCCGAGCTGTGGATCGGTGCTCATGATCAACTTGCGCTGGTCCAACTTGAGGTGGCGGATCTGAGCAGTACCTGTCCAGATTTCATTCCACGAGATTTCCACATGATGCGTGGCCGTCTTGCCGTCGAAGGCGAATGTTCCGGCGTACGCAACCATCGTGTTGTACAACTCCGCCCGCTCAAGGTCGGTCAGCCTCGCCAAATCCGCCGGTTTCTCCCGGGTCTCTTGGGCCATGATGAAGAACACGCGACCGTCGCGCCCGTAGTTAAGGAATCCACGCGGCGCCTTGCCGAATGCTTCGACCGTTTCCCCCGTATCCAGAAGCTCGCGCTTCCAGCTCACGAGCCGCCAGGTCCCGAATAGCTCCTCGAGGGTTGCCGCGCTCTCCAAGATTTCGTCCCTACATCGATCGCCGCGAAGTGCGACGCCACTGTCGTACGGCCCTCGGCTCGTCCCCACAGCTCGCTCAGTGCAAGCCCGCCCGGCGGCCAACCGAAGCGCGCGCGGGCCAGGACCACGGCCCGCAAGCTCGGGCGCGCGGGGTCAGCAGGTGAGCTTTTCCGCCTTCCCGCTCGGTGTCCGCGCCTCGGCCGTGGTCCAGTCGGGGAAGCCCAGCCTCGTCCGGCGCGATACATCTCGTCGCCGGCGTGCTGGGTGAACTCGACGGGCAGGCGGTCGATTCGGAGCTTCAGCGTCTCGACGCACACCTCAAGGAGCGCTTGAGCCCTCGGCCCGCTGCTCGGCCGCGCGGCCGCGGCGTACCTCGCACATCAGCACGGCGCCCGGCTCGGGTTCCCCGTCGCTGCAAGCCCACAGGCTACCTTCCGGCAGTTCGCGAATGGCGACGCTGACGAGGCTCGGGTTCGTCTGCATGACGCGCGCATAGATCTCGCCCATGCGTCGGGCCGTAGGCGCCGCTTGACATCGAGGGGGTAGCGGTTGGGGACATCCAGTTGCAGATATGGCATCGGAGAATCTCCTGTATGCACGCTCATGGATCCGGCGTCATCGGGCGTCGGCTAGGGGTGCGCCGAGTGGAGGCACGCGCGGCTCTAGCAGTGTACGGGACCGGCGATGGCGCGTCAGCGCGAGCGTCAGCCCGTCAGAGCCAATTCTTCAGAAAACTCCGGTTTGCACTCCGACTCGCCTCATCGAACAGCTCACTTGGGCAATCGAGCAGCCCGAAACGCCCCCGGGGATGTCGTGCCACCGCTTGGGCCCGGGAATGAGGTCGTAGGCCTGCCTGGCGACCGAGTAATTCGCGCGCACCATTTCGTCCTCCGGCGCGACCATCAGCAGCGTGTGCGCCTTGACGAAGGGCGCGCACAGCGCCGGGTGGTAAGGCACCGGCGTTGCCGGCAGCACCCGCGTGGCACTGTTGATCCACCGGGTGCCGGCGCGGCCTCCGTAGTCGATGAACCAGCGGAACGCCTGGATGGGCTTGAGTAGCGACGGCGTGCCGGCTTGGTCGAAGGAAGACAACAGGTATGGGACCCATTGTCGTCTCGGGCGATCCACGGATATCACCCCGCGAAAGTATCTCTTTGATGAGATCGAAATTGGCCCTGCTCGGCTCGACTGCCGGCGGCTCCGCGCCGAATACCGGACACTGTGCGACGATGACTTTGACTTGCTGCTCGATTGCGCCGACGACGATAACCTGGCCACCGGTATAGCTGTCCCCCCACAGTGCGATTCGCTCGGGATCGACTCCGTCCAATCTCGGCGAAGTTCAGCGCATCACGGTAGCCTCGGCACTGAATCCAGGGATTGATCCGCCGTGGCTCACCGTCGCTCCTTCCGAAGTTCCGGTGGTCGTAGAGCAGGACCGCCAGGCCGGCACGGGAAACGCCTCCAAATATTCCGTCCGCCACCATGGTCACCGTGGCCGACGTTCCGTGAGCCATGATGACGACCGGTGGCCTCCTGGTCTGCGACTCCGGCAAGAACAGCAGTCCTCGAAGCGTCGCCCCTTCGGACGGCTAACGAATGAGATGGACTCCCCCAGCTCGGGCGGCATCGGATGTGCCAGATTGGAGGTGCATTCGTCACCAATCGAAGAGAGGGGGAGTCCGCGATGAAGGTTACTACTGTGGGGTTGGACCTGGCAAAGCAGGTGTTCTCGGTGCACGGGGTGGACGAGCATGGCAAGGCGGTGCTGAGGAAGCGGGTCTCGCGCGGCAAGCTCCTGGAGCTGTTCGCGCAGCTGCCCTCGAGCCTGGTCGGGATGGAGGCCTGCTCGGGGGCGCATCACTGGGCGCGCGAGCTGGAGCGACTCGGCCACCGGGTGGGGATCATGGCGCCGCGCTTCGTGGTGCCCTATCGCAAGAGCCAGAAGAACGACGGCAACGATGCCGAGGCGATCTGCGAGGCGGTGAGCCGGCCGAGCATGCGGCACGTGCCGGTGAAGAGCGCCGAGCAGCAAGGACTATTGGTGCTGCACCGCGTGCGCCAGGGGCTCACGGCCGAGCGCACCGGGGCGATCAATCAGCTGCGTGGGCTTCTGGCCGAGTTCGGCATCGTGCTGCCCAAGGGGCGCTACCAGTTGCGGGCACACATTGGGGCGGTGCTCGAGAACGCTGAGAACGCGATTCCGAGCCTTGCGCGACGGGCATTTGCTGATCTCAATGACGCGCATCGGCGAGCTCGACCAGAAGATCCTCGCCTACGATCGAGAGCTCGAGGCGCTGGCGCGTCAGAGCGATGCGGCTAAGCGGCTGCAGCAGATCCCCGGCATCGGGCCGATCACGGCCACGGCGCTAGTCGCTAGCGTCGCTGATGCCAAACAGTTCGACAACGGCCGCCAGTTCGCCGCGTGGCTCGGCCTGGTGCCGCGCCAGTACACCACCGGTGGTCACGTGCGCCTGGGGCGCATCACCAAGCGCGGGGACGTCTACCTGCGCACGCTCCTCATCCACGGCACCCGCGCGGTGCTCTCCAGTACCAAGGAGAAGCCCGATCGGCTCAGCCGCTGGGCCGAAGCGGTGCGGGCGCGACGCGGCACGCGAAAGGCCGCCGTGGCACTGGCCGCCAAGAACGCGCGCATCGCCTGGGTGCTGCTCGCTAGAGGCGAGGACTATCAGCTGCGGCGCGCTGCAGGCTGACGCGCGCGCTCGATCAAGACAGGAAAGGAGGTTTCTCCCGCCACTGACTGCGAAGCGTTCACCGATGACGGAACGGTCCAGAGCCGGCGCAGGCGACCCTGTTTAACGCGAAGACACTCGATGTCGGCTAACGATAGAGGGACCTGCGCCCGCGTATTCTCATCCGGGCCAGAGCCACACCGTGCTCACCAACAGGCCGAATATAGACACG
>CAWGCC010000046.1:0-55000 GCA_963820965.1 uncultured beta proteobacterium
CGTCGGAGCGTAGAAGGAAGCGGCTCCAGGTAGCCCCGAAGACGCCGAAGAAGATTCTTGTAACGGCGGAAGTGTTTGCCAGAAACCCCGATGTCGTGGCCGAAGTCTTGGGGCGTGCGGGCGGGGTATGTGAGCGATGTAAGAACCCAGCACCGTTTCTTCGCGCCAAGGACGGGAAACCTTACTTGGAAGTGCATCACAAACTCCAACTTGCGCACGGCGGAGACGACACCGTTGACAACGCGTGGGGCCTTTGTCGCAGAGGTGGCCCCAGGAATCTGGACAGCGGGATAAGTGGACAATCTGCTCCTGAGATCGGGCGAGAAGCCCGAGAAAGCGGAGCAAGAGATGAGCAAAAGGTCCCGACGTAACCACAGCCCGACGTTCAAGGCGAAGGTCGCCCTGGCCGCAGTTCGCAACGACAAGACGCTGGCGGAGCTTGCCAAGCAGTTCGACGTCCACCCCAACCAGATCACCGACTGGAAGAACCTGCTGCTTGAGCGAGCGGCCGGGGTCTTCGGCGAGACGCCGACGAAGGCGCAGCCGCCGGTCGATCTCAAGGCGCTGCACGCCAAGATCGGCGAGCTCGCGCTGGAGAACGATTTTTTGGAAGGCGCGCTCATCAAAGCGGGCATGCTGAGCGCAAAGCGATGATCGACCGCAACCATCGCGTTGTCCATCACCCGCCAGGCCGAGCTGCTGGAGATCAGTCGCGCCTCGGTGTACTACCTGCCGCGGCCGGTGTCGGAGGCCGATCTGGCGCTCATGCGCCGCATCGACGCGCTGCACCTGGAGCACCCGTTCATGGGTGCGCGGATGCTGCGTGACTCGTTGCGCCGCGAAGGCTTCGAGGTCGGACGCAAGCACGTGGCGACGCTCATGGCGCGCATGGGCGTCGAGCCGCTGTATCGGCGTCCCAGGACCACGCGCAAGCACCCCGGGCATCTGGTGTATCCGTATCTCTTGCGCGGGCTGGCGATCGAGCGGGCGAACCAGGTCTGGGCGATGGATATCACCTACATCCCGATGGCGCGTGGGTTCGTCTATCTCGCCGCGGTCGTCGACTGGGCCTCGCGCCGCGTGCTCGCTCACCGGGTGTCGATCTCGATGGACACCGACTTCTGCTGCGAGGCGCTGGAGGAGGCGCTCGCGCGCTACGGGAGCCCTGAGATCTTCAACACCGATCAGGGCAGCCAGTTCACCAGCAGCGCCTTCACCGACATCCTCGACAAGCGCGGCATCCGCATCAGCATGGACGGCAAGGGCGCCTGGCGCGACAACGTGTTCGTCGAGCGGCTGTGGCGAAGCGTCAAGTACGAGGAGGTCTATCTGCACGCCTACGACTCGGTGAGCGCGGCGCGCGCGGGGCTTGCGCGTTACTTCGGCTTTTACAACCAGCGACGGCCTCACAGCGAGTCTGGACGGAAGACCCCCGATGAGTTCTACTTCGCCTCGCTGCCGGCGACCCGGAAGGCAGCCTGAGCGATGAGCACGGGTTGCCCACCGCGTCGGTCGTGCGTTCGTCGCAGGCGACGCCCGCCCGCCGCCGTGGACAACCCTGCCGCATCGCATCGTTAACCGCAGAGAATCCACTTATCCAACCCCCGGGCGCTGTCTAAACGAATGGGGCCACCTCTGTCCCAACTGTCATCGTGAGCTACACCATGGTACCCAAGACACCTAAGCCCGGCGTTAGGCCCGTCGATGCGAGTCGTCGAAGACATTTTCTCCCAGTCCTCCGCTCTGAGCTCATAGGCGTCTATGAGGAAGTGATGTGGCTCGCCCGGCGACCGAGGGTCACGGCGGGTAACGCGCGAGCTTGGTATACACACATCATGTCAGAGACGGTCAAGCGCAGGTTACGCAGGTTCACGGGCAAGGTCTCGAGGCTCGCAGCTGAGTCGGAATCAGCAACACTCCGCCTCGAGCACTACAAGCGAATACAGACAACTCTCACGGCGCTCGCTGAGCGTCACCGTGCAGCTCAAGAAGCCAAACCCAGACGAGTTCATTCGTGTACTACTGGATTGCGAGCGCGTGCACATCGTGACCTTTGAAGAGAACTATGCGGCCATGCGCGCTGACGGCAACTACCGCAAAGCTGGTATTGAACTGCTTCCTTGGCGATCGCTATCCCCCGAGCGCCAGGCCGTTCTCTGGAAGAAAATGCTCCGTGGCAAAGTCGCAAACGCCAGCGCCTATGCACCGAAGTCCTGAGAACGGGCCTAACCCGCGCATGAACACGGACCCACAAAGAGCGGCGCTGAGCTTGCTGTTTGTGCGCCGGTTATGCGCATGACGTTGATATGGCTTCGTTTGTCAAGAGGGCGAAGCACATCCTGCCAGCTCGAGCATGAAGTTGCGACAACAAGCCCGATAGGCGAGGCGGCGGACTCATCTGTGACGACGGTCGATCAAGCTGATATGCGGGCGTTGGGTAGCCGCAAGACTGTTGTGCGTCACGGAGCTGCCTCGCTCTAGGCTCTGGGGTGTCGGACGCGCGGTCCGATCCGATAACGTTGCCGAGGATTCTCCAACCGCGAGCGCGCCACCTCACCTATCGAGCTGGGTGTAGGGATGTCGGTGCGTGGTCTCCTTGTCGTTGGGATTTTGCGAGTTCGAGGTCGCGTTTTCTGCTTAGGCAGGTCTGACCTGCTGGGCGATCGCCCACACAAAGCCGGCGAGCTCACGGGCGATCGCCACGGCGATCTTGTTGCGGTTTAGCCCGCGCGCGCTGAGCTTGCGAAAGCGTGCGCACAGCCGCAGCTGCGCTTTCCAGGCGATCTGGATTGCCGCCTTCGGCAACTGGGCTTGTCGGCGTGCGATGACCGGGCTCACCGCCGGCCCGTAGCGATAGGCCCAGGCCGCCTCCACCAGCGCCCGGCGTGCCGAGCCGTTGCCCGCCTTGGTAATCGGACCCTGGCGACGCCGCTCACCGGTGGAGTCTTCGCTGGGGATCAATCCGAGATAGGCCATGAGTTCGCGCGGATGGCCAAAGCGCCCCAGATCGCCGAGTTCGGCCACGATGCGTGCGGCATGAAGGAGCTGGATCCCGCGACAGGCTTGCAGGGCACCGACCAGCGGCTGCCAGCGCCAGTGAAGGAGCTCTTGTTCGATCGACCCGGTGAGCCGTTCCACCCGTTCGGTCGACTCCTTCACCGCCTGCACGTACTCCTCGAAGGCAATGCGCTGTGCGGGCCGGGGCACCGTCAGCCGCGCGATCCAACGCCGATGCGCTTCGGTCCAGGCGGTCTTTCCGGCATAGCGAATATCGTTGCGAAGCAGCAGCGCGGCCAGTCGATGACGCGCGGCGCGTTGCATCGCCACCGCGTCCTCGCGCGTGCGCACCAGATCGCGCATCGCCTCGTCGGCTTCATCGGGGACGTAGATCGCTTCGAAGAGGTGGCCCCATTCGTTTAGACAGCGCCCGGGGGTCGGATAAGTGGATTCTCTGCGGTTAGTAGCGCGATGCGGCAGGGTTGTCCACGGCGGCGGGCGGGCGTCGCCTGCGACGAGCGCACGACCGACGCGGTGGGCAACCCGTGTGCATCGCTCAGGCTGCCTTCCGGGTCGCCGGCAGCGAGGCGAAGTAGAACTCATCGGGGGTCTTCCCGTCCAGACTGCTGTGCGGCCGCCGCTGGTTGTAGAAGGCGACGTAGCGGGCGAGCGCGACGCGCACCTCGCGCGCCGACTCGTAGGCGTGGAGGTAGATGCTCTCGTACTTCACGCTCCGCCACAGCCGCTCGACGAACACATTGTCGATCCAGCGCCCCTTGCCGTCCATGCTGATGCGCACGCCCTTGGCGGCCAGCACCGCGGTGAAGTCGTCGTCGGTGAATTGGCTGCCCTGGTCGGTGTTGAAGATCTCGGGAGCGCCGTAGCGGCGCAGCGCCTCGTCCAGGGCCTCGATGCAGAAATCGGTGGCCAGGGTGTTGGAGACCCGAAAGGCGAGCACCTTGCGGCTGTAGAGATCCAGGATGGCCACCAGGTAGGCAAAGCCCTGGGCCATGGGCAGATAGGTCACGTCGGTCGCCCAGACCTGATTCGGCCGCTCGATGACGACATCGCGGAGCAAGTACGGGTAGATCCGGTGGCCCTTGGCCGGGAGGCTGGTGCGCTTCTTGCGGTAGATCGCCTCGATGCCCATCAGGCCCATGAGGGTCCCCACATGGCGGCGCCCCACGTCGACGCCCTCGCGCTGCAGCAGGCGGGCCAGGCGGCGGGCCCCGAGGAAGGGATGGGTCAGGTGCAGCTCGTCCATCCGGCGCATGAGCCGCCGATCGGCTTCCGAGATCGGCTGGGGCCGGTAGTACAGACTCGATCGGCTCAGCCCGAGGAGCTCGCACTGGCGCAGGATGGAGAGCGGGGTGTCCCGGTCGATCATCGCTTTGCGCTCGGCAGCCCGCTTGACGAGCGCGCCTTCCAAAAAATCGCTCTCCATCGTGAGCTCGCCGATCTTGGCGTGCAGCGCCTTGAGATCGACCGGCGGCTGCGCCTTCGTCGGCGTCTCGCCGAAGACCCCGGCCGCTCGCTCAAGCAGCAGGTTCTTCCAGTCGGTGATCTGGTTGGGGTGGACATCGAACTGCTTGGCGAGCTCCGCCAGCGTCTTGTCGTTGCGAACTGCGGCCAGGGCGACCTTCGCCTTGAACGTCGGGCTGTGGTTACGACGGGACCTTTTGCTCATCTCTTGCTCCGCTTTCTCGGGCTTCTCGGCCCGATCTCAGGAGCAGATTGTCCACTTATCCCGCTGTCCAGATTCCTGGGGCCCCCTCTTTGAGCTCGCCCGCGCGCGCCAGCCCGGCGAGCTTCAGGCTGTCGCGCCGGTCGGTCTTGATGCGGTCGCGCACCCGCCGCGGGGTGTTCGACGGGGCCACCACCCAGCACTCGTGACCGCGCGCCTTCAGCATCCGGTAGATCCCGTAGCCGCACGGACCGGCCTCATACACGAACACCAGCTCCTGCCCCAGCGATTCGAGCTTGCGCACCGTCCGCGCGAACGCAGGCAGATCGCCGCCGATCCGACCATAATGGCGAACCTCGCCGCCTTCCTCGGCAACGGCGATGTCGATCGATTCCTTGTGCACGTCCATCCCGACGAACAGCTTGCTAGACTTGCGACCCATGGCCTGCCTCCTGTTCTCGGTTGATCCATCGTGCTCAACGTGTGGCTCTGCGTGGCTCGCCACGCAATCCACGATACCGAGGAGGCAGGCCGCCTCCAACTCGCACGAAGCCATTCTGTCTAGCCGTCGCAACCATGGGTGAGTCTTTTCACGTTTCAACGCTTCAAGGGAGAAATCATGATCTGGATAAGATCTATCGCTTTCGTATTTGGAGGATCGTCTGCCCTCCTCGCGGTTCTGATGTCGCCCGTTTTGCTCGCACAGGTCACGGAACCTGGATTCGTCGCCAAGCCTGTGCTTGTGAGCCCGATTAGCGGCGTTGAGGACAAGGAGATCGCGATGATCAATGTATCAATCGAACCTGGAGCGTCCTCGCCGCGCCATACTCATCCTGGCGACTGCTACGGCGCGATCATTGAAGGCACCGTCGAGCTTGTTGTCGAGGGCCAGGAACCGCGCCGCTTTTCCGCTGGACAGGCGTGGCACAACCCACGAGGCCCGGTTCACTATTTCAGGAATGTCGGCGACTCGCCGGCTCGCATAGTGAACACGCTTGTCGTTGACAAAGGGAAACCGAGAACGCAGGTGCAACCAACCCCTCACAGATGACGCCATATTGGGCCGTTCACCAGGCGGCGGCTAACCGCGCGCTGGAGCCGACCGCCGCAAGCGGGCTTCGCCGCTTGCGGTTCCCTCGTTGCTGCGCTCCTCGGCGGCGGCTCAGCGCGAACGTTGGGCGTCGCCAGAAAGGGAGTGACTATGGGTACTCCGCACGATGTCGCTGACGCCCGCGCCTTTCTCGAGGAATACATCCGGGCCTTCGACTCAATAGACGGTGCCCGCATCGCCGCGCTCTACCATGAGCCCTGCATCACGATGCGAGGCGACGGGTCCATCCACTGCCTCCAGTCGCGCGAAGAACTCGCGCGCTTCTTCCAGGGTGTCGCCGACACTTACCACCGCGACGGTTATCGCAGCAGCCGCTTCAGCAACCTCGCGGTCACGCCGATTGGCGGACGCAGCACCTTAGTAACAGTTGACTGGGAGCTCCTGCGCCAAGACGGAAGTCCACTAAGGCAATGGCGCCAGTCCTACAATCTCGTGCGTGTGGGCAGCGGGTGGCAGATCCTTCTCTCAACGTTTCACATCAAGTAGCGATTGCCAGTCGTCGCGCGGGGGCGACGCCCAACCCGTCGTTGCACGGACCCGCTCCGGCGGGCTTCGCCCGCCTACGCGGTCCGGTGAACTCTAGCGTTGGGCGTCTGGAATCCGCGCGCATTGGTAAGGCCCTGTGACAAGCAAGGACGCCTTCGCCGAAAAGTTTCAGTCGGCCATTCTCACATGCTTCAACTGGCCTCGGTTTGTGAGCGAAGACTGGCCGATCGAGATTGTTGCAATGAACGACACGCGCCAGTTTGAAGTCCTCAGACTCCCCTGGTTCCTGAGTTCAAAGAACGAGTTCGTAAGTTTTGAGGTTGAGGACAGCGTCCCCGTGCGCCTTTCCGATGTTGGAGACTGGTTCACCTATTTGCCGATGGAGATGCGTGCAAAGATCGAGAAGTTCGAAAGAGAGTTTCGGGATGCCAGACACCACGTGAGCTTCGACTTCCCGTCCTACGCTATTCCGGAGCATGCAGTATTTGGTTCTTGACGGCAACCACAAGCTTTGTGCTCTGACTCGCTCCGGAGTACCTTTCAGTCTTCAAATGTGGGCTGTCAATGGTCCACTCGATGAGACAGTGTCGCCAGATCTGAGGCATTTCCGGTCGTGACTAAGAGGGCCAACCCCGCCATGGAGCGGACCGGCCGTCAGCGTCGCTGGCGGCTACCCTCGCGGCTCCGCCGCTGGGCGGCCGCTCATGGCGAACGTTAGCGGTCAAAGATGCCTCGCGCTACACTGATGCAGTTCCTGCTTCCATTGAGATAGCCATGTCCACAGACGTCGCGGAGATCGAAGCGAAGATTCGGTCGCTGAGCCCCGAGGAAAGAACCGAGCTTATCCGTGCCTTGATCGCTGATCTCGACGGGCCCGCTGAGGCCGATGTCGAGCGCGCGTGGCTAGAGGAAGCGCAACGACGTCATCGCGAAGTGGTTGAGGGCAAGGTTAAGCCAGTGCCTGGTGCACGCGTCTTCGAGAATCTACGCTCCCGCCTTAAGCGATGAACCTTGAGTTCCATCCCGAGGCGGAACTGGAACTCATCGAGGCAGCAGACTTTTACGAACGACAGGTCCCAGGTCTGGGCGAGCGGTTCGAAGCTGAGGTCCGTCGCGCTACGGATCTCCTGCTTGCGCATCCGCATATCGGCACTTCCGTCGACCCAGATCTTCGCACCCTCGTCCTTAACCGCTTTCCGTATACCCTCTACTACAGTGTGGCGTCCGATGTTCTACGGATCGAGGTCGTCGCACATCAAAGTCGCCTCCCTGGTTACTGGCGGTCACGATTTGACCGCTAACCCCCGCATGCAGCGGACCCGTTCCGGCGGGCTTCGCCCGCCGGAACCTGTCAACAAGTTTGAGACACTCGCCGAAGCGCAATTACTGTAGATCGCCGTTGCCGTCGGCCGGCTTCGGCGGATTGATCCAGACCACCGCCGGCCGGTTCCCGGTTCGTCGTAAGCGACCGAACCGGCCGACCGTGGACAACGCTCATAGGTAATCGTGGCGTCCATCAAACGGGGACCGGTTCACGCGCCCTATCGCGACCGCATCGAGGACAGTGGCACGACACTCATCTACGAGGGGCACGACCATCCAAAAACTGCTGCGTGTCGAAACCCCAAGGTCGTCGACCAACCCGAGAAGTTTCCTTCAGGAGGACTCACTCAGAACGGCAAATTCCATCACGCCGCTCAAGCGTTCAAACTTCGAGGGCGGCCACCCGAGCGTGTTCGCGTGTACGAGAAGATCCGGACCGGCATCTGGTCCTACAACGGCGTCTTTCACTTGACGGACTCCTGGGTAGAGCGAGACGAACATCGGAATGTCTTCAAGTTCCGTCTCGTGGCAGTCGAAGGCGAGGAGGATTTTGCCCAACCTGCACGACTTGACGCTCAGCGCCGACGCTTAATCCCGAGCAGCGTGAAGCTCGAGGTGTGGAAGCGTGATGGAGGCAACGCGCGATGTGCGGCGCAACGGATGAGCTGCACTTCGATCACGTACTACCTTTCTCCAAGGGCGGCACATCATTGGTCGCCGAGAACGTTCAATTACTCTGTGCACGCCACAACCTGGCCAAACATGACCGAATCGAGTAAGCCGACGCCGAACCAGCCCTTGCAGCGGACCCGCTACGGCGGGCTTCGCCCGCCTGCGCGGGCCGCTGATGGGCGACGTTAGACCCCGGACGCGATGACGCAGCTGCCCGTCGACTTCCTTGCTGAATACGACGACAAGTCTGTGCTCGCCGAGCTTCGTCGTCTCGCCGAGATGCATGGTTCGGACAACGTGACGAAGGCGCAGATCGAGCACTCGGGCCGCGTGAGCTACTCGCTTATCGTCAAGCGCTTCGGCTCGCTTCGTCGGGCTCTCAGTCTGGCTGGTCTTCGCTCGACTCGGTTCATGAATGCGTCGGATGATGAGCTTCTGACCATCTTGGTGGAGCTTTGGCAACGAGTGCTTGAGAAAGAACGCCACTTTCTCGGGCTAGGCTCGATCTCGGCACGCTAAACTGCGCATCAACATTCGTTGCCCTTCTCACTTCACGATCGAAGGAGGATCACTGTGCTAATGCAGTCGAGGACGGCGTTTGCGTTGCTGGTCGCGGCGACGATCAGCATCGACACCGCACACGCGGCTGAGGTCAAGGTAATGGCGGCGAACGCGGTCAAGGAAGCTTATCTTGAGCTCGTCTCTGCCTTCGAGAAATCGACCGGACACAAAGTCACGACCGTCTGGGGCGGCACCGAAGGGGTCACCAAGCGGATCAGTGGCGGCGAAGTGGTCGATATCGTCATCATTGCGGCTCCCAATATCGACAGGCTGATTGCTGAGGGAAAGCTGGTCTCCGGCAGCCGTGCAGACTTCGCCAAGTCCGGTGTCGGCGTGGCGGTCCGCACCGGTCTACCCAAGCCGGACGTTTCCTCGGCTGAGGCAGTGAAGCGGGCTGTGCTGGCGGCCAACTCGGTCGCTTACTCCTCGGGGCCCAGCGGTTTCTATGTTGCGGATCTGTTCAAGAGAATGGGCATCACTGACCAGATCAAGGATAAGGTCAGGCAACCGGCCTCCGGTGTGCAGGTAGGAGAGTTGGTGGCACGCGGGGAAGCTGATCTCGGCTTCCAGCAAATCAGCGAACTTCTGCACGTGAAGGGGATCGACTACCTTGGGCCGCTGCCGTCTGAAATTCAGAGCATGACCATCTACTCCGCAGGCCTGCACACGGCGGCGTCAGCGCCTGACGCAGCCAGGGCACTGGTGAAATCATTAACTTCGCCTCAAGCGGGGCCGGTGCTCAAGAAGATCGGAATGGAGCCAGCTTGAGTTACGCCGTAGATTCGTTCATCGTGTGACGCACGGGTGACGCCCAACCCGTCGATGCACCGGACCCGCTACAGCGGGCTTCGCCCCCCTGAGCGGGCCGGTGAACTCTAGCGTTTGGGCATCTTCCGCAACGTCATGAAGCGGTCTCCTCGAAACGGCGGAAAGGTCCTTCAGGTGCCACGGCGCGCATCGCGCCATGTCTTCGTCCTCGCGCTCATGTTCGTGACACAGAGTGCAGCTCAGAGCACGGTGGACAATGACGCCCAAACCCATAGCGATCTCGACCACCTGGTCGACGGGCTTCGTCGTTCCCTTCCCATCACTCAGTCCGGTCAAACGTCTCAACGTCCAACCGTGTTCCGCACAATCTATCGTGGCAAGTTGGTCTATTACGTGCCGCCGAGGTGCTGTGATATACCAAGCCAGCTGTATGATGAGCGCGGAACACTGATCTGCTATCCGCACGGGGGCTTTGCTGGAGGTGACGGGCGGTGCCCGTCGTTCGTTCCAAGCGAAGCCCAGCTCATCCCGATCGAGGGCGATGTCCCGGGCAAGAAACCCTAGCTCCGCGTGCGAGTCTGCAATCATCTGAGCGGTCGGGGAGATAGTTGACAAAAGAGTCCGGGGACATGCCTGACAGACTTCTTCCCGGAAAGCGTGTTTCTCCTCTGTCGATAGCGCACGGTCGCGCTGATCGGCGACGAAGCGTAGCGTTTAGAGCGCGAAGCAAAGGAGGCTCCGATGCTGGTGAAGAGACGTTCTCACAACTTGAACGAGAGGGATGGCAGCGGAACGCGTCTGACTACGACAGCGTCGATCTGCCGGCGACTCGTCAGGCATTCGCGCCACTACTGGACAGTGTGGGCGATTTGCGCGGCCGTCACGTCCTGGAGGTCGCCTCGGGCACGGGGCACCTAGCGGCGGATGCGCTGGCCCGCGGCGCGACGGTCGTGGGCGTCGATGTGGCCCATAACATGGTCGCGCTGGCGCGCCAGCGTGTCCCGGACGCGATCTTTCGGGAAGGCGATGCGGAGGCGTTGCCTTTCCAGGATGAGCAATTCGATGCGGTGCTTTGCTGCTTCGGTTTGCTCCACTTCGCCCAGCCCGCCCAAGCGCTCCGTGAAGCGGCACGGGTTTTGAAACCCGGAGGGACTGTCAGCTTCACTGTCTGGTGTGCACCCGAGCAAGGAGGCGAGTTCCTGGGGCTTATTCTCAGAACCTATCAGTCTCACGCGAACATGGACGTACAGTTGCCGCCGGCTCCACCTATGTTTGCGTTGGCCGACCCTGCCGTGCGCGATCCTATGCTCACGGAAGCCGGCTTTCGGGAAGATCCGGGCACGAGACATTGCCATCGTGTGGCCTATCAGTGGACCGGAGACGCCGTTTGATTTTGTCCTCAGGGGCGCAGTGCGCACACGGATGGTTTATGAAAGGCAAACACTAGAGGTCCAACAGCGCATTCGTGACGCACTCGCCGCCTCTACCGCTCCATTGGTGAGGGCTGGTGGAATTCCGTCTCCGGCAGTACTGGTAACAGCCAGCAAAGCGTAGCCATGCAGCGCTGGAAAGGGCGCGCTCTAACAGGCGACCGCTTACACCGGCGCCTGATTCCCGGCGTTTAGACCTCGCGCAATCCAGCGCGAGATAGAATCTCGCTGGAGGCGACCATCCCAGACCCTGACCACTCAGCGTCCGAGCATCGTTCGGACGAGGGGCCACTCCTCCTCCGGCGCGGTCGTTTGGCACAGCGGGGAGGAAGATCTCGTTCGAAGCATTGGCGCCCGTGAGGCGACATCCCATGAGAGAAAACGCCACGAGTCGTAAGCGTCGTCGTGGACCGCGCGAGGAGATGCGTTCCGAGTACGATTTCTCGAACGCTGTGCGCGGGAAGTACTTCAAGCGCTACCTCCGAAGTACGAACGTCGTCGTTCTAGACCCTGACGTCGCAGCAGGCTTCAAGAACGCTCAGGCTGTCGACGAGGCTTTACGTGCTCTTCTACGTGTGGCGGGAGATAGCGCAGGTCTAACCCGCCGCTCGGACGCGCGAAACTGCGGGCTGCATCGGCTTTCACCAGGGCGAGGGCCGCCGGATCGTGACCGTGGGTGCTCGACTCGATGTAGCGCTCCAGTTCCGGCAGTTCCCGGTTGTAGGTCGTAGTGGTTGATCAGCGACACATCGAGACGCCGCGAACGGTGCAACCCTACACGCAAAAACAGGGGCAGTACCTCGCGTTCATTTACTACTACACCAAGATCCACGGGATCGCTCCCGCCGAGGCGGACATACAGCGCTATTTCAGCGTATCTCCACCGACGGTGCATCACATGATCCTAAATCTGGAGAAGCAACGGTGCATTGAGCGCACACCTGGGCAAGCGCGCTCCATCCGGTTGCTGTTGACCAGGGAGCAGCTTCCGGATCTGGACTGAACGCAGGTGCGGAGGCGCGCGAGTCCTGCGAGAATCGCAGGAACACGCTGCTCGCCGAGAACACGCACGGGCCCGCGTCCCACCCGAAACGGCTTTCCAAGCGCCCCTGAAGGAGGAGGCAAACGATGAAGCGCGCATTCCGGATCGCACTCGCCGTTCTGCTCGTCGCCGCAGCCGCCCCGGCCGCGGCGCAGAAGAAGATCCTGCGCATCCATACCGCAGGACCGAACGACACCAACGTCGACAACACGATGCTCGCCGTGACGTTCGCGAACAACGCGAACGCGGCAGCGAGCACGGTCGACGTCAGGGTGTTTGCGGCCAGCCAGCTCGGTCAGACGCGCGAAGTCATCGAGGCGATGCGCCTCGGCTCGGGGGCCGCGGGCACCACCGGCGGACCGGCCGAATACGCCTCGTTCGTGCGGCGTCTCGGCGTGCTCGGCCTGCCCTTCATGTGGAAAAGCTACGACCACGCGATCGCGGTCCTCGACGGCCCGGTCGGCAAGGAGCTCGACCAGGACATGGAGAAGGCCGGGTTCAAGACGCTCGCCTGGGCGGTGAGCTGGGGCTATCGCAACGTGGTCACGGCGAAGAAGGAGGTGAAGCAAGCCTCCGATCTGAAGGGGCTCAAGATCCGGACCATCCCGACCAAGGTCTTCGTGTCGGCGATCAACGCCATGGGCGCCAACGCCACGCCGATGAACTTCGGCGAGATCTACACCTCGATGCAGAGCGGCGTGCTGGACGGCTTCGAGCACACCGCGGCGACCGTGATCTCCTTCAAGATGAACGAGGTCGCCTGCTGCATCGCTCTGACCAGGCACCTGATGGACCCGACCTTCCTCGTGTTTTCTCTCGCCGAGTGGAAGAAGCTCAGCCCCGCCGAGCAGCAGGCCCTGCAGAAGGCAGCACAGGATGCGGCCCAGGTGGTGCGCAAGATGGCGCCGCAGCGCGAGAGCGAGGCGCTGGCCGAGGTGCGGAAGCTCGGCATGAAAGTGAACGAGATCGACCTCGCGCCGCTGCAGAAGGCCGCGCTCGCGGCGCAGGACGAGCTGGCAAAGGAGTTCGCCGCCGAGGCGCTGCTCGCGCAGATCCGCAAGCAGTGACGCCCGCGTAGATGAAGCGGGCGTTCGCGGCGCTCGATCGCGGCGTCGAGATCCTCGTCGCCGCGATCTTCGCCGCCATGTGCGTGGTCGGCCTGCTGCAGGTCTTCAACCGCTTCGTCCTGAACAAGTCGCTCAGCTGGAGCGAGGAGTTCCAGATCTTCTGCCACGTCTGGATCGTCTTCCTCGCGATCCCGATCGCCTACCGCCGCGGCGCCCATCTTTCGGTCGAGTCGCTCCGGGCGATGCTCCCGCCGCGCGCCGGCAAGGCGTTCGACTTCGTGATCGAGCTGCTCTGGCTCTGGTTCGCGGTCACCCTGACGTGGCTCAGCTACCGGGTCTCGGAAGTGGCGAAGCTGCAGGGCTCGCCCGGCCTGGAGATCCCGATGAGCTACCCGTACTACGGGATGGTGCTGGGCGGCGCCTACCTGCTGCTGGTCGTGCTGAGACGCCTCTTCCGGTACGCGCCATGATGATCTGGGTGATGCTGGCATTGCTGCTCGCGACGATGCTGATCGGCATCCCGATCCTGCTCTGCATCGCCCTGATCGGCTTCATCGGCATCGCGGCCGAGCCGGGGATCGTCCTACCGCTCTTCGCGCAGAAGACCTTCGCGCAGCTCGATTCCTACACGCTCCTCGCGCTGCCGTTCTTCATCCTCGCCGGCGTGCTGATGTCGGCCGGCGGGATGAGCCAGCAGCTCGTCCAGTTCGCGCGCGTGCTGGTCGGCCATCTCCGCGCCGGCCTCGCGCACGCGTCGGTCGTGGCGAGCATGGTGTTCGCCGGCATCTCGGGCTCGTCCACGGCGGACGCGTCCGCGATCTCGGCGATCGTCATTCCGACGATGAAGCGCTCGGGCTACAAGGCGGGCTTCGCCGCGGCGCTCATCGCCTGCGCCGGAACCATCGGCGCGATCATCCCGCCGAGCATGACGATGGTGGTCTACGGCGCCATCGCCCAGGTGTCCATCGGCGGCCTGTTCCTCGGCGGCATCATTCCGGGCATCCTCATCGGCCTGTTCCTGATGGGCACCGTGAAGCTTTACACCTACCACCCGAACTATCCCGAGCTGCGGGAGGTGCACGGCAGCTTCGATCCGCGCGCCATCCTCCGTTCGCTGCGCACCGTCTGGCCGGCGCTGATGGCGCCGATCATCATCGTCGGCGGAATCCTGAGCGGCGTCTTCACGGCGACAGAAGCCGGCGTGGTCGCGTGCCTGTACGCCTTCGTCGTCGGCTACTTCTTCTACCGCAAGATCCGGCTGCGCGACCTGGTCGAGATCTTCGTCGAGGCGGCGATCACCACGACGATGGTCTCCGCCGTCATCGCGGTGTCCGGGGCGATGGGCTGGCTCCTCGCCTACATGCAGTTCAACGACATTGCGGTGTCCTGGGTCACTTCCGCGGCCAGCACCCCCGTGATGGTGCTGCTCGTCTTCGCGGCCGCCATGATCGTGCTCGGGACGTTCGTGGATTCGCTCGCCATCCTGCTGGTGTTCGCACCCGTCGCGGTGCAGCTGTGCAAGCAGTACGGCATCGACCCGATCCAGATGGGCCTCGTCATGGTGATGTGCAACCAGATCGGCGCCGTGTCGCCGCCCACGGCGCCGCTCCTGTTCGTGACCACCAACATCGCCAAGACGACGTTCGACGACACCACCCGGCATGTCTGGCCCTTCTTCACCGCCGAATGCCTGGTGCTCCTGCTGGTGATCTTCATCCCGGGCCTGTCGAGCTGGATCCCGCGCTACTTCCTCGGCTGACCGGCCGCCAGGGCAGCGCCGCCCGGCTTGATGGATCACCACGTTCCGCTCCTCATTGCCGGTCCTATCACGCCGCCGGGCGACCCGGCTTTCGCATCAACGAACTGCCGATCTCGCATGCTCGGAGTGACCCCTAAGCCGGCACGGTTGCGGCCCTCTACGGCAATGACGTATCATACGTGAATGCAGTTCGAGTTCATCGAGACGCCGTTCTTCACCACGGCGGTCTCGCGTTATCTCTCGGACGATGAATACGCCAAGTTGCAAGCCTTCCTGAACGCGCGCCCCGACGCCGGCGCTATCGTCCCAGGCTCGGGTGGCGTGCGGAAAGTTCGCTGGGGTACGGCCGGGCGCGGGAAACGTGGCGGGCTGCGGGTCATCTACTACCTCCGCAGCGCCAAAGGCCAGATTTGGATGCTTACGATCTATGGCAAGAACGTGCGGGAGAACCTCCCTTCACACTTGCTGAAACAGATGAAAGAGGCGATCAACGATGAAGAAGCCCGCTGACCGACGGCTTGTGAAATGGGAGAAGTCCCGCAACCTTGGCGAGGAAATCGTTCAAGGCATTCGCGACATCAAGGCGGGCCGCGTCGGGCGCCGCTTCACGGTCGATTCGTTCGCTATCGTCCGCGCGCGGGAGAAGTCCGGTCTGTCCCAGTCACAGTTTGCTGCGTTGCTAGGGGTCTCGGTGCGCACACTTCAAGAGTGGGAACAAGGCCGTCGCGAACCGAGCGCTGCCGCACAGACCTTAATCAAGGTTGCCGAAAGGCACCCGAAGGTGCTGCGGGAGATCGCCACATCGTGAGGAGCTGGACCTGGAAAAGCTTAAGGCAGTCGACGGAACGCGGTAGCGCGCGAGAAGGTGCATCCAGAGTACGACTTTCCCACGCTTTGCCCGGGAAGTACTACAAGCGCTATCTTGAGAGTACCGACGTCGTCCTGGATCCTGACGTTGCGGCCGATTTCAGAAAGCGGTCAGGCGGCCAACGAGGCGCTACGCGCTCTTCTAACGCGTCGCAGGAGCTAGCGTAGGACGAAGCCCGTCGCTCAACTCGGACGCGCTGAAAGGCTGGCTCGCACGCTTGATGGATCACCACGCTGCGCTCATCATTTGCGCCGAAAAGCCGCCCAAGGTGGAGGAGCAATGGAACCGGTCAAAGACGCGAGCCACCTCTATGAAGTCGAGCGCCGGGCTTATCACGCCGAGCGACCCGGCTTCCGCATCAACGAGCTGCAGATCTCGCCGACCCAGAAGGTGCCCTGGCACTACCACAGCAACATCCAGGACACGTTCTATGTTCTCGAGGGACGCCTCAGGATCTTCCTGCGCGAGCCCAAAGAGGAGGTCCGGCTCGATCCCGGTGAGACCTACTCGGTTCCGCCGCGCCGCCCGCATCTCGTCATCAACGGCGGCGACACGTCCGCGACCTTTCTCGTGCTCCAGGGGATCGGCGAATACGACTTCGTCCCGCTCGTGCAGCCCGCCACGCAAACGAGTTGATGCATTCCCTGGGTCTCGCAGATGACCAATCTACCTGGCTGGGTTCCCCGCCCCCACCCTGCCCGCGTCACGCTCGAAGGAGCGTTCTGCCGACTCGAGCCTCTGGACCCCGTACGCCACGGCGATCAGCTGTTTGCCGCGTCCATGGCGCCGGGCGCCGAGGACCGGTTCCGCTACCTGTCCGATTCGCCCCAGGACCGGGCGGGCTTCGAAGACTGGCTCGTCCGCGCCGCCGCTGCGGAGGATCCGCTCTTCTACGCCGTGATCGATCGCGCGACCCAGCGCTGCGAAGGGCGTCAGAGCTTCATGCGCATCACCCCCGAGCACGGTGTGATCGAGATCGGCCACATCCTGTGGGGCCCGGCGATCGCGCGCACCCGGGTCGCAACCGAAGCCCTCTTTCTGTTCGCCCGGCACGCTTTCGACGTGCTCGGCTATCGCCGCTTCGAGTGGAAGTGCAATGCCCGCAATGAACCCTCGAAACGCGCTGCCCGCCGTTTCGGCTTCACGTACGAAGGCACCTTCCGGCAGCACATGGTGGTGAAGGGGGAGAGCCGCGACACGGCGTGGTTTGCGATCGTCGACACGGATTGGCTATCGATCCGCGACGGGTTCGAGCAGTGGCTCGAGCCCGCAAACTTCGATCAGCAGGGCCGGCAGAAGGTGCGCCTCGCAGAGCTGCTGCCATCGTCCTAGGCGGTTCGGGTATCCTAGTTTTGCTTCCCGCGCCGGAGTTCCCATGAGCCAGCCCTCGATCCTGTTCGACGCCGAGGACGGTTACGCCGTCGTCACCCTCAACCGCCCGGACCGCCTCAACAGCTTCAACGTCGAGATGAACGAGCAGCTGCGCGACGCGGTCGCCGAGGTCAAGCGGCGGGACGACGTCCGCGCGCTGCTGCTGACGGGGGCCGGGCGCGGCTTCTGCGCCGGTCAGGATCTCTCGGACCGGGCGGTGAGCGCGAGCGCGGCGCCCGTCGATCTCGGCTACACCCTCAGCACCTACTACAACCCGCTCGTCCGTTCCTTGCGCGAGCTGCCGAAGCCGGTGGTGTGCGCGGTGAACGGCGTGGCGGCCGGCGCCGGCGCGAACATCGCGCTCGCCTGCGACATCGTTCTCGCCGGCCGCTCGGCGAGCTTCATCCAGGCCTTCTGCAAGATCGGCCTCGTCCCCGACTCCGGCGGCACCTACTTTCTCCCGCGCCTCGCCGGCACGGCGCGCGCGATGGGGCTCGCCCTGCTCGGCGGCAAGCTCGCCGCCGAGGACGCCGAACGCTGGGGCCTCATCTGGAGGTGCGTCGACGATGCGCGGCTGATGGACGAGGCCCGCGCGCTCGCGCGCGAGCTCGGCGCCGGGCCGACCAAGGGTTTCGCCGACATCAAGCGGGCCCTCTATGCCGCGGCGACCAACACGCTCGACGCCCAGCTAGACCTCGAGCGGGACCTCCAGCGCGAGCTCGGCCGGACCGCCGACTACCGCGAGGGCGTCCAGGCCTTTCTCGAGAAGCGCGCGCCGCAGTTCAAGGGTCGCTGACGGTGCCCGGGCTGCCGGACCCGCAGGCCCAGGCCGAGTCGGTCGGCCGCGAGATGTACGCACGCGACCGCGCCTCGCAGGCGCTCGGGATGACGCTGGAGGAGATCCGCCCGGGCTACGCGCGGATGCGCATGACGGTGCGCGAGGACATGGTGAACGGCCATGATCTCTGCCACGGCGGCCTGATCTTCACGCTCGCCGACAGCACGTTCGCCTTCGCCTGCAACAGCCGCAACCAGGTCACCGTGGCGCAGGGCGGGGCCATCGAGTTCCTCGCCCCGGGCAAGCTGGGCGACGTGCTCACGGCGGAAGGGGAGGAGCGGCACTCGGGTGCGCGCACCGGCGTCTACGACATCGCGGTGACGAACCAGGACGGCCGGACGATCGCGCTCTTCCGCGGGAAGTCGTTCCGGCTGAAGGGGCACGTCCTGACGCCGCCCGCGACGGCCTGACCCCAGGGAGGAGAGATGAGTGCGTACGATCATTTCGAGCACATCGAGAAGGCGAGCGTCGACGAGCTGCGGCACCTGCAGCTCGAACGGCTGAAGTGGAGCCTGCGGCACGCGTACGACTGCATCCCGCACTACCGGCGGAAATTCGAGGCCCACGGCGTCCGTCCCGACGACCTGAAGCGGCTCGAGGACCTCGCGAAGTTCCCGTTCACGACCAAGCAGGACCTGCGCGAGAACTATCCGTTCGGGATGTTCGCGGTGCCGATGGACAAGATCGTCCGCGTCCACGCCTCCAGCGGCACCACCGGCAAGCCGACCGTCGTCGGCTACACGAAGGGCGACATCCACACGTGGGCGATCGTCATGGCGCGGTCGATCCGCGCCGCGGGCGGACGCTCGACCGACAAGGTCCACGTCGCGTACGGCTACGGTCTCTTCACCGGCGGCCTCGGCGCGCACTACGGCGGCGAGACGCTCGGCGCGTGCGTGATCCCGCTCGGCGGCGGGATGACCGAGCGGCAGGTGCAGCTCATCAACGACTTCAAGCCCGACATCATCATGGTGACGCCGTCGTACATGCTCGCGATCGCCGACGAGTTCGAGCGCCAGGGGTTCGACGCGAAGCGGACGTCGCTCCGGGTCGGCATCTTCGGCGCCGAGCCCTGGACCGAGGGCATGCGCCAGGAAATCGAGCGCCGCATGGGGCTCACCGCCGTCGACATCTACGGCCTGTCGGAGGTGATCGGGCCCGGCGTCGCGCAGGAGTGCATCGAGACCAAGGACGGGCTCACGATCTGGGAGGACCACTTCTATCCCGAGATCGTCGACCCCGCGACCGGCGCGGTCCTCCCCGACGGCCAGCCCGGCGAGCTCGTCTTCACGTCGCTCACGAAGGAAGCGCTGCCGGTGGTCCGCTACCGGACGCGGGACCTCACCGCCCTGCTCCCGGGGACGGCGCGGACGATGCGCCGCATGGCGCGCATCACCGGCCGCAGCGACGACATGCTGATCATCCGCGGGGTGAACGTGTTCCCGACGCAGATCGAGGAGCTGATCACGAAGCAGCCGCGGCTCTCGCCGCACTACGTGCTCGAGCTGCGCCGTGAAGGGCGTCTCGACGGGCTCGACGTGGTCGTGGAAGCGCGCGCGGACTTGAGCGCGCCGCTGGGCGAACCCGAGCGTGCCGCCGAGGCGAAGGCGCTCGAGCACAACATCAAGTCGTACATCGGGGTCTCGACGACGGTGAGGGTCGTAGCGCCCGGGACGGTCGAGCGGTCGCAGGGCAAGGCGAAGCGGGTGATCGACCTGCGCCCCAAGACCTAGGCGCTGCGCCGAACATTCCCTGGATGCCGGCGTTCGCCGGCATGACGGGGTCAGCAGATCCCGAACGTCACGCCCAGCGCGCGCAGATACCTGCGGTAGGCGACCGCGAGGCGGTCGGCGGCCGAGTGCGCTTCACCGCCCGCGATGGGCAGCCGGCGCGGCTGCTGGGACTCGAGCACCGGCCGGTCCTGGACGAAGATCGCGTCCTGGAACGCCCGCAGCTGCGACGCCGGCGTGCGCTCGTCGCTGGTGAAATGCGTGAACCACACGCGGCTCGCCTCCGGGGCAACCGGGCACACCCAGAGCGCGTACGCCTCGAGCGGCGCCGACCCCGCCCGCGCGTCGGCCTGCTTGAAGAGCAGCGCGCAATAGGGCCCCAGCACCTCGTACCGGTAGTCGACCCAGGCACCGGCCGCGCCGGCGCTCGCTTGCGGCTGCCAGGCACGATAAGCCGGCGCCAGCGGACGTCCGTCCGCGGTGACCGTCACTTCATAATGCGGCACCTCGACGTGCGCACGATCGCCGAGCAGTCCTTCGTGCACGAACGGGAAGTGGGACATGTCGAGGAAGTTCTCGACCACGCGCGGCGCGCTCGTCGCGACGTCGTGCGGCCCGCTCACGATCCGCCGCCGCGGCGCGCCGTCGATCGCCGGCAGCTGCGAGTCGGCTCCCTCGAGCCGCACCCAGACGATGCCATGCGCCTCGCCCGCTTCATGGGCCTGTGCGGCGTACGCCGCGCCGGGCGAGAAATCAGGCAAAGCCGGGACCTTGCGGCACACGCCGCCGGCCCCGAACTGCCAGCCGTGATAGGCGCACTCGAGCCTGCCCTCGACGACCTTGCCGAGCGAGAGGCGCGTGCCGCGGTGCGGACACCGGTCGGCCCACGCCTGTACGCCCGCCGCCGACTCGCGCCAGAGGACGAGATCGCGCTCGAGAAGCCGCGCTGCGGCCGGAGTAGCGCCAACCTCCTCGGACGATGCGACCGGATGCCAGAGGCCGGCCTCGAGCACGCGAGGCCCTACTTCGCCGTCGGGATCTTGCCCTCCACGCCCTGGACGTAGAAGTCGACCTTGTCCTTCCAGTCCTGGTCGGCCTTCGCGTCCTTCGGCAGGCGCTCCTTCCCGGTGTTGTCGACGATCGGCCCGGTGAAGACCTCGAACGTGCCCGCCTTCATGCCGTCCTTGATCGCGGCGACCTTCTTCTTCGCTTCCTCGGGCACGCCATCGGCGATCTTCACGAGGTCGTTCTGGCCTTCCTTCACGCCCCAGACGGTCCGCTCGGTCTTCCAGGTCCCTTCCATCGCTTCCTTGACCGCCTTCTTGTAGTAGTTGCTCCAGTCGACGATGGCGGACCCGAGATGCGCCTTGGGCGCGAACGCGCTCATGTCGCTGTCCCAGCCGAACGCGAACTTGCCGTTCTTCTCGGCTGTCTGCAGCACCGCGGTCGAGTCGGTGTTCTGGAGCAGCACGTCGGCGCCGCCGTTGATGAGCGACTGCGCCGCCTCGCTCTCCTTCGGCGGATCGAACCAGGAGTTGATCCACACGACGCGCGTCTTGATCTTCGGGTTCACGCTCTGTGCGCCGAGGGTGAACGCGTTGATGTTGCGCAGCACCTCCGGGATCGGGAACGAGGCGACGAAGCCGATCGTGCCGGTCTTGCTCATCGAGCCGGCGATGACGCCGGCGAGGTAGGCGTCCTCGTAGAACTTGGCGTCGTAGATCCGCATGTTCGGCGCGGTCTTGTAGCCGGTCGCGTGCTCGAACTTCACGTCGGGGAACTCGGCTGCGACCTTCAGCATCGGCTCCATGAAGCCGAACGAGGTCGCGAAGATGATCTTGTTGCCCTGCGACGCGAGGTCGCGTATCACGCGCTCCGCGTCGGCGCCCTCGGGCACCTTCTCCACGAACGAGGTCTTCACCTTGTCGCCGAGCTCGGCCTCGACCGCCTTCCGGGCCTGGTCGTGGGCGAACGTCCAGCCGGCGTCCCCGACCGGCCCTACGTACATCCACGCGGCCTTGAACGGCTCGGCCGGCGGCGCGGGCGCCTTGGCATCGGCCGCTGGCGCTGCGCCCTTGGGCGGCGCCTCTTCCTTGCCGCAGGCCGCGAGCAGCGCCACCGCGACGAGCGCCACGACCTTCAACCAGGAACGCTTGGCGGGACTGAACATGACTTCTCCTTGTTCGTGAACGTCAGGCGGACGGATGGAACGGCTTGCCGAGCGAGGCCGGCATGTTAATGCGAATCCAGGCGGGGTTGCGGGAAATCAGCGCCAGCACGACGATCGTCGCGATGTACGGCAGCATCGACAGGAACTGGCTCGGGATGTCCACGCCCGCGCCCTGCAGGTGGAACTGCAGCATCGTCACGCCGCCGAAGAGATACGCGCCGAGCAGCACCCGCGCCGGACGCCAGGTCGCGAACGGCGTCAGCGCGAGCGCGATCCAGCCGCGTCCGGCGACGAGGCCTTCGACCCACAGCGGCGCGTACACGACCGACAGGAACGCGCCCGCGACCCCGCAGAGCGCCCCGCCCGCGACGACCGCGGCGAGGCGGATCCAGCGGACCGTGTACCCGAGCGAGTGCGCCGAGTCGGGCGACTCGCCGATGGCACGGAGCACGAGGCCCTGACGGCTGCGGTAGAGAAACCATGCGAGCCCGACCGCGAGCAGCATGGCGACGTACGCGAGCGGGTGCTGCTTGAACAGCGCCGGACCGAGGAACGGGATGTCGGCGAGGAACGGCACCTCGAAGGCGACGTGCTCGCCGAGCTTCTTGCCGACGTAGTCCACGCCGACGAACGCCGAGAAGCCGAAGCCGAACAGGCTGAGCGCGAGACCGGTCGCGTACTGGTTCGTGCCGAGCCAGATCACGAGCGCGCCGAAGCCCGCGGCGAGGGCCATCCCGGCCCCCGCTCCAGCCGCGAACGCGATCCACTGATTGCCCGAATGGAAGGCGGCGGCGAACCCCGCGATCGCGGCGACGAGCATCATCCCCTCGGCGCCGAGATTGAGCACGCCCGCCTTCTCGTTGATCAGGAGCCCCAGGCCCGCGAGCGCAAGCGGCGTGCCCGAGGCGATGGTGGCCGCGATGAGAAGCGCGATCTCGTTCATGACGCCGCTGCCGTGCGGTGATGACGCACAGCGCGCCAGCGCACGCGATAGTTGATCAGCGTGTCGCACGCGAGCAGCAGGAAGAGGAGCAGGCCCTGGAACACGCCGGTCAGGGCATTCGGCAGTCCGAGCCGCGACTGCCCGAGCTCGCCGCCGATCAGCAGCATCGAGAGCAGCACGCCGGCGAAGAGGCAGCCGACCGGATGCAGCCGGCCGACGAAGCAGACGATGATCGCGGTGAAGCCGTAGCCGGTCGAGACATGCGGCGTGAGCTGCCGCAAGGGTCCCGCCGCCTCCATCGCGCCCGCGAGCCCCGCCATCCCGCCGGAGACGAGGAGCGCGGTCCACAGCGCGGTCCGGCCGGAAAACCCGGCGTAGCGCGCCGCGTCGGGCGCAAGCCCGCCGACCTGGAGCTGGAAGCCGCGCCAGGACCGGAACATGAACACCCAGAACACCGCCACCAGCACGAGCGTGATCGCGAAGCCGATGTGCAGGCGCGACTGCGGCACCAGGTTCGGCAGCAGCGTCGCCGCGACGAACGTCTTCGTCTGCGGGAAGTTGAAGCCCTGCGGGTCCTTCCACGGCCCGAAGACGAGATAGTTGAGCAGCTGCTGCGCCACGTACACGAGCATCAGGCTCACCAGGATCTCGTTCGCGTTGAAGCGGTCGCGCAACAACGCCGTGATCGACGCCCAGGCCATGCCGCCCGCGATGCCCGCCGTCAGGATCACCGGCGTCATGGCCCACTGCGGCGCCGCGATGCCGTGCGTCGTGACGTACAGCGCGACGCCGCCGGCGGTGATCGCCCCGAGCAGGAACTGGCCCTCGGCACCGATGTTCCAGACGTTCGCCCGGTAGCACACCGCGAGGCCCAGCGCGCAGAGGACGAGCGGCGTCGCTTTCAGTGCCACCTCGGTAAGGCCGCGCACCGTCCGCAACGGCTCGACGAAGAACATGCTCAGGCCCCGGAGCGGATCCTTGCCGAGCACGACGAACAGCACGCCGGCGATGACGACCGTCAGCGCGAGCGCGATCAGGGGCGACGCGAGCGACATCGCCCGCGAAGGTTGCGGGCGCGCCTCAAGCCGGAGCATGAGCCACCTCCCCGTGCATCGGCGGAGCGCCCGGCGCGTCAGCCCACAGTCCGCTCATCCACTGCCCGATGCGCTCGGGCGTCGCGGTCGACGTGGCGATCGGCGGCGAGAGCCGCCCGCGCGCGATGACGTACAACCGGTCGGTGATCTCGAACAGCTCGTCGAGCTCCTCGCTCACCACCAGCACCGCGCAGCCTGCGTCGCGCAAGCCAAGCAGCGCCGCCCGGATCTGCGCCGAGGCGCCGACGTCGACGCCCCAAGTCGGCTGCGCGACGATCAGCACCCTGGGCCGCGCATCGATCTCGCGGCCGACGATGTACTTCTGCAGGTTGCCGCCCGACAGGCTGCGCGCGGCAGCCCCGGGACCGCCCGCCTTCACGTTGAAGCGCTCGATGATCTCGCGCGTCATCGCAGTCATCCGGCCGAGGTCCAGCCAGCCGCCGGCGCGCACCGGCTCCCGGCGGGTGAGGAGCAGGTTGTGCGCGAGTCCCATTGTCGGGACCGCGCCGCGCCCGAGGCGTTCCTCGGGGACGTAGTGCAGCCCCTGCCTGCGGCGGCGGCCAGCGGACGCCCGCGCGACGTCCGCGCCCAGCAGCATCACGCTGCCGGGCCGCGCGCGGCGGTCCTCGCCGGACAGCGCAGCGAGCAACTCCTGCTGGCCGTTGCCCGAGACGCCCGCGATCCCGACGACTTCGCCGGCGTGAACCTGGAGGTCGATCCCTTCCAGGGTCACGCCGAACTGGTCCTGCCGCTCGAGAGAGAGTCCGCGGGTCTCGAGCGCGACCGGGCCGCGCTCGATGCGGGCGTGCTGGAGCTTCGGCGGCTCCGCGCCGATCATCAGCCGCGACAGCCCGGCCGACGTTTCGGTGCGCGGATCGGCAACGCCGGTCACGCGCCCGCCGCGAAGCACGGTGCACGTGTGGCAAAGCGCGCGGATCTCGTCGAGCTTGTGGCTGATGTAGAGGATGCTGCAGCCGCGCCCGGCGAGGAGGCGGAGCGTCACGAACAGCTTCTCCACCGCCTGCGGCGTGAGCACCGACGTCGGCTCGTCGAGAATCAGCAGCCGGGGCTCCGTGAGGAGCGCGCGCACGATCTCCACGCGCTGCCGCTCCCCGACCGAGAGCGTGTGCACCGGGCGCTCGGGATCGACCTCGAGGCCGTATTCGGCGGCCTTGGCGCGGATTCCCGCGGTTACCTCGGCGAGGGACTGCGCGCGGTCGAGCCCGAGCCAGACGTTCTCGGCCGCGGTCAGCGTGTCGAACAGCGAGAAATGCTGGAACACCATCGCGATGCCGAGCGCGCGCGCGGCGTGCGGGTTGGCGATCGTAACCGGCCGACCCTCCCAGCGGATCTCGCCCTCGTCGGGCTTGACGACGCCGTAGATGATCTTCATCAGCGTCGACTTGCCGGCGCCGTTCTCGCCGAGCACCGCGTGGATCTCGCCCGGCATGACCGTCAGGTCGATGCCGTCGTTCGCGACCACCGCCGGGTAGCTCTTCCGGATGCCGGTCAGGCGGAGGCGCGGTATCGCGCCGGGTGCGGCGGTCTGCATCTCCCTCCCTCTCGCCGCGCGTTTCAGGCGCGCGTGGCTGCGTCGTTCGCGGGTGCGAGCGCCGCGCGCTCGCGATGCTCGAGGAGCTGGGCCGCAACTGCAACCGCGATCGCGCCGGGCTCCTTGCCCTTGATTCCCGGAATGCCGATCGGGCATGTAAGGCGCGCGAGCCGATCGCGTGACACGCCGCGCTTCGCGAGCCCGTTCTCGAACGTCCGGCGCTTGGTCTGCGAGCCGATCATCCCGCAGTAGGCGAAGTCACCGCGCTGCAGGATCGCCTCGAGGAGCTCCAGGTCGAGCGCATGGCTGTGCGTCATCACCAGGAAGTAGGCGCCCGCGCGTGCCGCGGAGACGGCGGCGACCGGCGCGTCCGATCGTGCGATGCGGACGTTGTCGGGCACCTCGCGCGGAAACTCCTCCGCGCGGCTGTCGATCCAGGTGACCCGGCACGGCAGCGTCCCGAGCACCCGCGCGAGGGCGCGGCCCACGTGCCCGGCACCGAACAGCATGACGTTGAAGTCGGGCGGATGCAACGGTTCGAACAGCGCGGTCACGCCGTCGCCGATCGTGACGAGCTTCGGCTCGCGGGCACCGCCGGCGAGCATCGCGCGGGCGAGGGCCGCTGCGCGGGCATCCGCCGCCGGGTCGCCAAGACCGCCGACAGTCTCCGCGTCGCGCACCAGCAGTCGCGCATCGCCGTCTGCCGGCGTGATCACCACGCACGGCTCGCCGGCGTCGTGCCAGCGCGCAAGGACGCCGACCCAGCCTGCTCCGGCCGGCACCCGCTCGAGCAGCAGGTTGGCGGCACCGCCGCAGTACTGCCCGAGGTTTGCGCCCAGGGCGAACCGCTTCGCCTGCTTGTCGTTCCCGCCGCGCAGCATGCCGCGCGCAAGGTCGATCCCCTGGTACTCGAGCTCCCCGCCGCCGATCGTGCCGTGGAGCGCATCGATCGTGACGATCATCTTTGCGCCCGGCTCGCGCGGCGTCGACCCCTTCCCGGCCGTCACGGTGACGGTGACCGCGTCGAGCCCGCGCTCGCCGACGAGCTGCAGGGTATGGACCCAGCTCATTGGGGCGCGCGCCTCACCGCGTCGACCGCACGCAGCACCTCCTCGGGTGTTGCCGGTGCATTCAGATGGGGAGAGGCCGCGTACCCCGACACCGAAGCGACCGCATCCTTGATCGCCTGGAAGACCGAGATCGCCAGCATCAGCGGCGGCTCGCCCACCGCCTTCGAGCGGTGGATGCTGTCCTCGACGTTCTCGCCGCGCTCCCAGAGCGTGACCCGGAAGTCGGCGGGGACATCGGAGGCGACGGGGATCTTGTACGTGGAGGGCGCGTGCGTCATCAGCCGTCCGCTCTCATCCCACCACAGCTCCTCGGTGGTGAGCCAGCCCATGCCCTGGATGAATCCGCCTTCGACCTGCCCGAGGTCGATCGCCGGGTTCAGGCTGCGGCCGACGTCGTGCAGGATGTCGGCGCGCAGCAGGCGACTCTCGCCGGTGAGCGTATCGATCGCGACCTCGGACACGGCGGCCCCGTAAGCGAAGTAATAGAACGGCCGGCCCTTCAGGGTCTTCGGGTCGTAGTGGATCTTCGGCGTCTTGTAGAACCCGCTCGCCCAGAGCTGCACACGCGCGAGGTAGGCGAGCCGCGCGAACTCGGCGAACGTCAACCGCTTGACGTCCCCGATTTCGACGTGGCCCGCCGCGAAGCGCACCGCGTCCGGCGCGACGTTGAAGCGCTCGGCGGCGAACGCAACGAGCCGCGCCTTGATCGCCGCCGCGGCTGCCTGCGCCGCCTTGCCGTTGAGGTCGCTCCCGCTCGAGGCGGCGGTCGCGGACGCGTTCGGAATCTTGCTCGTGTCGGACGCCGACACGCGCACCCTGTCGATGTCGAGGCCGAGCTCGTGCGCCACGACCTGGGCGACCTTGGTGAACAGCCCCTGTCCCATCTCCGTGCCGCCATGGTTGAGCAGCACGCTGCCGTCGGTGTAGACGTGCACCAGGGCGCTCGCCTGGTTGTAGAACGTCGCGGTGAACGAGATGCCGAACTTCACCGGCGTCATCGCGATGCCGCGCTTCACGATCGGGCTCGCGGCGTTCCACTCGCGGATCGCCTCGCGCCGCGCTGCGTAGTCCGAGGAGGCCGCGAGCTCGGCGAAGAGCCGGTCGGCGACGAAGTCCTCGACCCGCATGTCGTACGGCGTGACGTCGCGCCCGGGCCCGTAGAAGTTCGCCCGGCGCACCGCGACCGGGTCGAGCCCGAGACGGCGCGCAATCTCGTCGAGCACGTACTCGATCGCCATCATTCCCTGCGGCCCGCCGAAACCGCGGAACGCGGTGTTCGACTGGGTGTTCGTCTTGCAGCGATGGGACACTATGCGCACCGCCGGCAGGAAATAGGCGTTGTCGGCGTGCATCACGCTCCGGTCGTTCACCGGGCCGCTCAGGTCCGCGGAGTATCCGCAGCGCGAGGCGAACATGAGATCGATCGCCGCGATCCGTCCGTCGTCGTCGAATCCGACGCGGTACTCGACGAGGTAGTCGTGGCGTTTCCCGGTGATCGTGATGTCGTCGTCGCGGTCGTAGCGGAGCTTCACCGGCCGCCCGGTCAGCCGCGCCGCAAGCGCCGTGGCGCATGCCGGATGCGAAGCTTGCGTCTCCTTCCCGCCGAACCCGCCGCCCATGCGCCGGCACTCGACGGCGACGCGGTGCGCCGCCACGCCGAGCGCGTGCGCGACCTGTAGCTGCACCTCGCCGGGGTGCTGGGTCGAACTGTAGACGAGCATGTCGCCGTCCTCCTTCGGGACGGCATACGCAACCTGGCCCTCGAGATAGAACTGCTCCTGGCCGCCGATGCGAAAGCCGCCCTCGAGGCGGTGCGGCGCCGTGGCGAGCGCCGTCTTCCAGTCGCCGCGCTCGAGCGTGACCGACGGGATGACGAATGACTGCCTGGCGAGCGCATCCTCGATCGTGAGGATCGCCGGCAGGTCCTCGTACTCGATCACCCCGAGCCGCGCGGCCCGCCTTGCCGCGTTGACCGAATCGGCCACGACGAGGAAGATCGGCTGCCCGAGGAACTGCACTTCGGCCCCCGCGAGGATCGGGTCGTCGTGCAGGATCGGTCCGACGTTGTTCTCGCCCGGGATGTCCGCGGCGGCGAGGACCGCGAGCACACCCGGCGCCGCGCGCACTCCCGAGAGATCCATCAAGCCGATCCGCGCGTGGGCGCGTCGGGAAAGCCCGAACGCGGCGTGCAGCGTTCCCCTCGCCTCGAGGATATCGTCGGTGTAGGCAGCCTCGCCCGAGACGTGGAGGTGCGCGCTGTCGTGCCGCACCGCCGCGCCCGCGGCGCCACGGGCGGCAGCCTGTTCTCGCGGCGGTCGCGGGTCGTTCATGCGGTCAATCCGGTCAGATCGTACAGCCGGCTCGGCTTCGCCGCGAGCGCACCGGAGCTTTCGAGGTGAAACTTCCGGAGCAGGTTCTGCGCGACCGTCGCGCGGTAGGTCGCCGAGGCGCGCATGTCGGTGAGCGGCGTGAAATCCCGCGCGAGCGCGGCGGCGGCGCGCTCGCAGGTCGCCTCGTTCCACGCCTGCCCGGCAAGTGCCGCCTCGCAGCCCGGCGCGCGCTTCGGTGTCGCCGCCATGCCGCCGAACGCGACTCTGGCGGAGCGAATCATGCCGCCCTCCATCGTGATCGCGAACGCGGCGCAGACCGCCGAGATATCCTGGTCGAAGCGCTTCGAGATCTTGTAGGTCGCGAACCTCAGCGCCGCCTGCCGCAAGGGCACGCGCACGCGCTCGACGAACTCGCCGCGCTGCATCGCCGTCTTCTGGTAGGCAAGATACAGGTCCTCCAGCGGCAGCTCGCGGCGCGCGCCGCCCTTGCGCAGCACGACTCGCGCGCCGAGCGCGATCAGCGGGGGCATCGTATCGCCGATCGGCGAGCCGTTGGCGACGTTGCCGGCCAGCGTACCGGCGTTGCGGATCGGCGGCGACGCGAAGCGCCGCAGCACCTCGCGCAGCTCCGGGTAGTGATGCTCGAGGAGCGCGAAGGCGTCGGTGAGCGACACCGCCGCGCCGACGTCGATCGCGCCTCCGGTGACGCTCGCGTCCTGGAGGTCGGCGACGTTGCCCACGTAGATGATGTCGCCCAGGTCCCGGTGCTGCTTCGTCACCCAGAGCCCGACATCGGTGCCGCCCGCGAGGATGCGCGCATCCGGCAGGCGCTGTCGCAGGTCCGCAAGCTCATCGGCGCTCCGCGGCGCGTAGAACGTGCCGCTCGCGTGCGGAAGGGCGAGGCCCCTGCGCCGCTTGAGTCCCTTGAGCTTGACCGCGAGGTCGCCCTCCGCCTTCGCCGCGGCCCTGCAGCGGGAGCGGGCGGACGCCGTGAGCCAGGTCTGCGCGCCCAGGGGGATCGCATCGCCGAGCGAGTACATCACCTGGGCCGCGTCGACGATCGGCCGGTAACCGGTGCAACGGCACAGATTCCCGGCGAGGGCATCGTTGATCTCGACGCGACCGGGCGCCGGGTTCGACTTGTAGAGCGCGAACATCGACATCACGAACCCTGGCGTACAGAAGCCGCACTGCGATCCATGGCCGTCGGCAATCGCGGCTTGCGCCGGGTGGAGCGTGCCGGTCTTGCGGTCTTTCAGGCTCTCGACGGTGACAAGCGCGCGACCGTCGAGGGTCGGCACGAACTGGATGCAGGAGTTGATCGCGCGATAGCGGACGCGCCGGCCGCCGAGCTCGGCGAGCACTACGGTGCACGCGCCGCAATCGCCTTCGGCACAGCCCTCCTTCGTGCCGGTCCGGCCGAGGTCTTCGCGGAGGTGCTGCAGAACGGTGCGAGTCGGGTCGATTGCGGAAACGGTGCACACGTCCCCGTCAAGCAGGTAGCGGACGGCGACGGGGGGGTGGGCCATGGCGGGCCGGCTTCTAGTGAGAGGCGAGGCAGGGCGCTTGGAGCGCCCCGCGAGCCGGACACAAGGTCATGCGCGGCTCCTCCTTGGTACGAGAACCGCGAGCCGGGTGATCGGGATCGGGAGCCATAGCGGGCGCCGGCGGTACGGGCAAGATTTGGCTAGTTTGCAGGTTTAGAGTATATTGTCAACAAATATTGATGTGTCCACTGACACAGTCAACTCCTTTAGTGAGCCATGACATCAAGAATGAGTCGCAATATGTTAATTACGGATACTTCTTCTCTGTTCATCGATTCACCATCCAGAGAGGACCTCAATTAGCCGTATATCGCCGATTGCCACTTTCATGAGGAATGTCGACAATACTGCAGGGCGCAGACCGATGCATGTCGCCCCTAAGAAAGCCCCATGCCATGTCGACGGCTGAGCCGGCGTCGCCGAAACACGCATCGTCCGGTGCCGCCGCCGAGCAGCGTGTTTACGCCGCGATCCAGCAGGCGATGATGGACCATCGGCTGGAACCGGGAACCAAGCTGAAGGAGGTTGCGCTCGCGGAGCTGTTCCGCGTCAGCCGTGCGACCGTCCGCGGTGCTCTCGCCCGCCTGGCGCACGCCCACCTGGTGGAGCTTCGGCCCAATCGCGGCGCGATCGTTCCCACACCGTCGGCCGCCGAAAGCCGCGAGGTCTTCGAAGCCCGCCGCGCGATCGAGTGCGCGATCGCCGCAAAGGTGGCCGCAACCGCAACCCGGAAGGACGTAGCCGCGCTTCGCGAGTGGGTCGGAAACGAGGAGGTCGCCTACGGAAGGGGTGACGACCGCGGTGGACTACGCCTCTCGATCGAGTTTCATCGCCGTCTCGCCGCGCTCGCGGGAAACACCGTGCTAACGCGCTTTCTCGACGAGATCGTCTTCCGGACGCCGCTCATCGCTCTCACGCATCGTGGTCATGCGCCCTCGACCTGCGGCGTGGACGATCACTTGGCGCTCGTCGATGCGATCGCCGCGCATGACGCGGAGCGCGCGGTGACTGTGATGGGGGAGCACGTCGACCGTCTCGAGCGCGAGTTGAACCTGCATCGGCCCGAGCCGCCGCAGACCCTTGCGGAGATCTTCCGCCAGCCGGGGTAAGCCGCTCCCTCGATCTCAGCGCGCGGATGGCCTCGCGGCGGAGACCAACGAGCGAGCGACGGTAGCCTGCCGACCTGCCCCCGATGGGACTACGATTCGCGGATGAAAGCGTTCCGCGCGGCCGGCGTGCTCGCCGGCATGCTCGTCGGCGTCCTTCCCGACACCGCAGCATCCCCGGACGCATTTGCCCAACAGCGCGCTGCAATGCTCGCGGAGATCGCCGGCATGGCGCGCACTACCCGGTTCGAGACGTCCCGCCCGGCGTTTTCGCCCCGGGTGATGGACGCGTTGGGGAAGGTCCCGCGTCATCTGCTCGTCCCGTCGGAGCAGGTTCCTTATGCCTACGAGAATCGGCCGTTGCCCATCGGCCACGGGCAGACGATCTCGCAGCCGTACATCGTCGCGCTCATGAGCGATCTGCTCGAGCCGAAGCCGAGCGACATCGTGCTCGAGATCGGCACCGGCTCCGGGTACCAGGCCGCGGTCCTCGCCGAGCTGGTGGCGAAGGTCTACACGATCGAGATCGTCGAGCCGGTGGGAAAGCGGGCAGCAGGCGACCTGGCGGCGCTCGGCTATCGGAACGTCGTGACCCGGATCGGCGACGGCTACAACGGCTGGCCGGACGCTGCGCCGTTCGACGGCATCCTCGTGACGGCGGCCGCGCCTTACGTACCGAAACCGCTGGTGGAGCAGCTCAGGCCGGGCGGACGACTGGTCATTCCGGTGGGTGCCCAGTGGCAAGTGCAGGAATTGCAAGTGATCGAGAAGAAGGTGGACGGCTCGACCGCGACGCGCCGCACAATCCCGGTGCGCTTCGTGCCGCTTACGCGTCCCAAGTAAGCGCGACGCCCGCTCAGGCAGCGCCGCGCGTCTTGGCCTGCTGTCGCCTGAACGCCGCTGGCGGCTGAGGGGTCGGATCGAACCAGAGGCCACGGCGCGCCTGTCTCGCATCGTTCTCGGCGGCCTCGTAGTTCGCCCGATCATCGAGCGTCTGCTCCCGTGCGTAGTCGCGGTACCACCACGCATACCCGCCGCGGACCTGCTCCAGCCCGACGTCGCGTGTCCCAAGGAATACGCTGCACACCTCTCGCCCGTAACGGTCGCGCTTCGGGCACCGCGCCTCGACGTGCCGGCCATGGACGAGACGGGCGAGGCGCTCCTTCGCCGCCTGCCCGAACGCCTGGCCCTTCTCGGGGGCGTCGATGCCGGCGATGCGGATGCGGTGCGGCACCCGCTCCCCGTCGAGGATCGTGACCGTGTCGCCGTCCTGCACCGCGACCACCGAGCCTCCCACCTCGCGCGCATGGACGAGCCCCACCGCGGCGGCCATCGCGGCCGCCGCGATCGCATGACGAATGCATAGAACGCGCCGCATCGGCGCGGATGTTAGGAGCGGCCGCCCGCCGGGGCACGGCAATTTGCCACAGGCAACGAGCGGCCTGCAGCGGCGCGTGATGAAACGCACGGCGCCGAGCGTCTAAAAAGTGACGCTCCGCGTAGATGGACTAAGCCCTATGCGCCGCTCTAGGACCGCGGCGTTAGGCGATGAGACCCAGCCGCAGGGTGGAAGACGTCACTCTCGCGCCGGGCCATCCTTCGCAGCGTGAGAAGGTAGACCCGGCATCCGTGCACCCTGTCACATGCGGGCACGGGCTGGCGTAATCGGGAACGTAACTTGCTCGACCGACGAGCGAAGGGCAGTTCAAGGGGGTATGGCATGAAAGTCCTGGAGGCAGTAGAGCTGGAGCAGCTGGTCCGGAAGACCTTTCCGGGCAAGCATCTGTTCTCGGCGCATTCCGAGCTCGGGATTGCTGCAGGGCGTCCGCCGGTGGTGGCGTTCGTCCACGGCGGGCCGGACCCGTTCCTCGACAGCCATTTCGACGCCTGGCTGGAGGGCTCGCCGACCTTCGTCACTCCGTACCAGCTTCTCAACCGGCTGTGCCGCGCCGGCGCCATCGCCCCCGGCGACTACGCGCTGACGAAGCGGCACTGACCGCCGTCTAAGCTTCCCCGGCGCGGCCCCCGCCGGGCGCGCCCGCAGTTAGCATTCGGGCACCGATGCCCCGAGTGCACCTGATCCCGATCGAACCGCTGACCGCCGAGGGCTTCGCGCCGTTCGGCGGGATCATCGACGTGCGCGCCTGCGCGCCCGACTACGTAGGCGTGAGCGGTACGGAGGGCTGGCACATCGATTTCGAGTCCGGGCGTCCGCTCGTGTCGCTGCTCCGCACGCCTTACCTCGGCCTGCGCTTCCGGACGATGGAGCGGCACTTCCACGTCAGCCAGGCGTTCGTTCCGCTCGGCGGCGAGCGCGCAGCGGTTGCGGTCGCGCCGCCCTCCCCGGATCGGGACGGTGTACCGCAACTCGATGCCATTCGCGCGTTCCTCCTCGACGGCTCCAAGGGCTACGTGCTGCACAAGGGCACGTGGCACAGCCTCGATCGTTTCCCCCTGCGGCCGTCCGACACCCGTTTCGTGATGATCACCGACCACGAAACGCAAGAAGATCTGACGGCGGCATGTGGTGCCGGCAAGCCGGCCGTCCTCACCCAAGAGATCGACCTCGAGCAGCTCTACGGCGTAACGATCGAGATCGTTCCGTAGCGGCGTGCGCCGCAGGCGCGGAAAACTTCCGGGCCGGCAGTGCTGGCTCAACCCGCAAGCCGGCGTCTGAGGTTATGCCCGGAACCCGCAGCCGCAGGGGCATATCAGCGATCCCTGTCAGCAGAGGGCCAGGCTGGTGAAGGGAAACTGCCGCGAGCCCTGTGGCGCGGCCCGGACCGTCGCGGTCATCCCTGCGATGCGGGATCCGCTCACCGACCGCGCCAGCGACGGGGGCGCGGAGAAGGGCAGGCAGGCGGGGTCCCCGCCGATTCTCTCGCTTTACAAATCACCCGCGCCCCGCTTCGCCAACTCGCCCTCGCGCCGCTCGAACTCTGCTACGCCGCTCGCCAACTGATATACGGCTACTCCCTGATCGCTCCGACCAAGGTACTTGCGGAGCCGAAGGAAAGTATCGGCCCGCTTCCACGTCCGCTTATCGTTCTCGTAGGTCACTCCGGCCTGAGTGACCGCTGGCGCGACTTCTTGCACTGCCGGCCCGTACCGCTTTGCAAGCGCGGAACTGATCTGATCGAAATATCGCGGATCAAACGACACGGTAACGGCGACCAACTCGTTTCCGATGAAGTCGGCAGCAACAAACCTCGTCGGGACGCCTGCATAAGTATAGTTTCCCAAACACCCTTCGTCCTCGGCTCGGCACTGTCTCTCCCCGGCGCCTATGCAGGAGAAGTCGGACACTACCGTCTTCCTCTCCGCGCACTCCATGAACGGGAACTTCGTTAGGAACTCGTTACGGGAGCTTCCGAGCTTTACCCCCTTGAAGTCGAGCCGGTCTTGCTCTTGCGCGCTTGCAACCGCCACCGACAAGAAGAGCAACGCGGCCAGCGGAGCGATAGTCGCCTGATTGAGCATGCTGCCTCCCTACTCGTCATCTGCCCCCGGGCGTGGGCGGGACCCGACGCACTCTAGGCTGCCTCGCGTTTCGGTTTGAACAGCTGAGCGGCTTGGTCCGGGGACACTTCGCCCACGGTGTAACCGTCAAGAGAGGGCCGCTCCGGGAGATGGTCGGAAGCGGTGTTCGACGAACGCCGCGCAGCATCTTCCGCCCGCCGCTTGCGGAGCGTGTCTGACGGTCTCTTACGCCAGCTGAACATGACCACGCGAGTCTGCCCGCGCGCGGTAGTCGCGGGTGCGTCGCGTAACAAGAATTCACGAAGCGATCAACAACCGCGTGAACGGCGTCACATTCCGTGATCGCGGCGCCGAACCCTCGCCCCGCACGAACGGCGAAGGCTGCCGCGTAGAGCGCGATGAGAGGAAGTAGTACCTGCATCTGTTCAGCCTCGCGCCCAACCGGGAAGCCTCCGCGAGATACTTGCCGCGATAAAGAGGGGTGGGACGGAGGGCAGTCGCTGTGTAGCTTGCAGCCTTGGCGTGGTGCAATGCGCCGCGCCTTGAGTGCAAAGCTAACCCGCTCATTTCGCGAGCGCGCGAAGTCGGGAATCCTCGGAACCTTCACCGCAGGATGTCCGGTTAGGCGGTTTCTCCATTTCCTCGCCGCCCCCGCGATCTGCTGCGGAACTGGCCGTCACGGCCTGGCTTGGATCCCGTTCCTTGCTGGTCCGGCTATCCCGCGACAGCGTCCCCCCCCCGCACCGCCACGCCATCAGCGCGAGGAACTACGCGTCGGACTCCCGAGCGAGTCCTTCCGCTCCGCGCGCTTTTCCAGGAAGCAGCCCAGGCTGAACGCGGCCACGGCGAGTAGCAGGACGATGAGGAACATGAACTCTTCCGCTGGCGCGCCCCATACACCGACTGACGGGAGCTGCCAGCGAGCGACGTACCCGAAGGTAGGCCGGCAACGGGCACCCTTTCGACCCGCCGAAGTCGCCCTCACCGGCGCCACGCTTCCTCTGTCCGCTGTCCCCCTCCGATGCTGCGTTCGATCCAGGTCGTATCGAACGATCTTCTATTGCTCTTTCGGTTGCTCCGCGATGCTCTCAAATCCGGTCGAGTTCAGGTCGCGGTCCACGCCGGAACGCCGCTTGCAGGTCTTCTTTCATCGGGGCGCAAGGGCGGACCGAGATGCAAAGGAGGTTTTGCGATGCCCATGAAAGCACGACTGCAAGGAAGCGTCGGTAACTACCGGATCAGAGGTGTGATCTGGGAACTTGGCTCCTTCGCCTATCGCGCCTTCCTTTACCTAGTCCCCACGGCCTCTCATTCGAATCTACCCCGGTGGGTTCTCTCGGCCGACGGTATGACGATGCAAGAAGTACTCGGTGCGGCGAAGGTGCGAGTAAAGTCTACAGTCGGCGCGCCCGTGGAAAGGCTCGAGGTCCTCCCCAGGACGGCACCAGCGCCTCAGCCCGCTACCGAGCATTCAGGGCTGCTACGACAACGGGCCGCTCCTCGACGCTATCCGCCCGCGACGGATTGAGAAGTTTGGAGGTGATTGCGCGCGCCGCTCGTCCCGCCGTGGCGCCTGATTCGTTCGTGTAGTCGAGGCGTCGAGTGGTTACCGGCGTCCGCTTGTTTGGCCGGGCCTGACCTTTCCTCCCCCTCCTAGGCAGGTTTCGTGCAGCGCGGCTCCTCAGCGGGGCCGCGATTTTTTCCCGGCAAACAGCTTGGCTGTAGTCATTCGCGTTCGACGGCACCGATTATCAACAACCAGGTGGTCGGCGGAAGTGGGGGCCGTGCTTTCCTGTGGACCGCCGGGGGAATGCAGGACTTGGGCACGCTGCCCGGTTCGATGGCGGCGCAGCCTTCGGTGGGCTCGAGCTCGCATCCCGACTCGACTTTCCGCGGGGGTAGGACTTTCCTTTGGACCGCGGCCGGCGGCATGCAGGACCTTCGGCGTTAGCCGGGGGAGTAAGTTTCAGCCAGGCCTTCAGCATCAACGAGGCCGGCCAGGTGGTGGGCTTGACCAGCGCCACTCCTGCGGACGCAGACCGACATCGAGCCCTCGGGTCTCGATGACTTTCCCCGCTCTACGACATCACTCCAGCCGTCAACATCTGGGTCGTTCCGCGAAGTACGGGAACCGGCGCTATCTGTCGCTTCAATCGAACGATTCTATTGCTAGAGTGAGCGGCGGCCTAGGAGGAAAATCATGGACAGTGAAGACGTCGCGGCGATCAAGGAGCTAATCCGCGCCCAGTTCCGAAGCCTCGCTTGGACGCGCGACGGGGATGCGGACTGGGCTGCGTTCGGGCAAGGATTCTTCGCCGGCGCAACTCTTTTTCCCGCTGCCCGGCCCGTGACGCCCCAAACCGTCGACCAGTTCGTCGACCGCATGAGGCGACTGCGAGCCGAAGGTAAGCTCGTGTCATTCGAAGAGACACCCCTCGGTTGCACCGTGAGTGTTTTCGGCAACGTCGCGGTCGCCTTCGCCGCGTGTGAGATGCTCGAAAATCGCTCGACCCTGACCCGGGACGTCAGCGCCATCGTGCTGGTTCGCGACAGCGGCACCTGGCGCATTGTCGCGCAAGCTTGGGACGTCGAGACCGAGTCGAGGAAGATCCCTGCCGACCTCGCTGCACATGAAACTCAGTGAAGGGTACACGCGCAGGTCCTGCGCGCGGCTCGTGCCCAACCTCGTCTCGCGCTCGAGCGGACCGGCCAACAGCTTCGCTGTTGGCTACCTTCGCGGCTTCGCCGCTCGGCAGCCGCCGCGTCGCCGCCGGCGGCACACAAGAGACAAAGGCCCGCACAAGCGGGCCCTTTCGACCGTCTCGCAGCTAACGAACTTAGCTGGGCGGCCCTCTCCGGCGCTTGATGACCCGGGAGGCGACCGCGAGCAGGCCGGCGATGAGCATCGCGTAGGTCTCTGGCTCCGGGACAGCCTGCACTGCCTGCGGATTAGCGAAGACGAAGTCATCGGTGACCGCGAGGTCGATACGGCGTGCGAGATTCTCCGCTCCGAACGACGCGACCGTGGTCCCGTTGAAGCTGAACAGGGCATTGGTGCCGACCGTCAAGGCGACGTTGGTAATGAACGGTGCATCGAACAGCACGCCGAGGAACTGCGGCTCACCACTCTGTCCGACTGGGACATCGAATTTGCCCAGGCTTACTTCCCCGCCTTTTGCACCCCGTCCGAAGTATTCGATGCTGCTGCTTCCGAGTCGTTCGACGTCGACGAAGATCGCACCGAATCCGCGCGTCCCGGCCGGCGTGTCGGTGCCTGCCAGGACGAAGCTCTGCTCGATGAACCGGTCGTTAAACTGACCGTTCGTCTGGTCAAACATCACGAAGGTGTTGTTCGGAGAGAACGCGGGGAACTGCCCGGCAGTGCCAGGATTGACGGACGCGAACCCGTCGCCGCTGACGGAATAGGGATCCGCGAAGATCGCGCCGGCGGCACGAAAACGGTCGACCGGAATCTCGACTGTCTTTCCGAGATCGATGATCCTTGTTGCGGGATTGGCGTCCGTCCCGTCGAGTCGGACGCCGTCCCAACCGATCCGCCTCGGATCGGCACCGATGGCAGCGTTGAAGGAATCGAATGCGTTCGTGGCGTCGGCACCCGAGCCTGAAAACACCACCGGCGCCGCATGAGCGGGCGCAAGAACCCCAATGGCGACAGCCGCAACGATGATTTGGCCGATCTCGCCAACAAGCCTGATCAAGGTTCGCATACGCACTCCTCAGGTTGAGGAAACTGACCTGCTCGGCAGGGCCGGTGAGCAAGGGTTCCCGGCTGTTTGTTTATAGACAACGATCCGTTGCGACGCAAGGCGCTTGCGACACGGGTCAGTCGAAGCGGCCGGCGGTAGTGCCCGGCGTGTGACCAACAAAGAGCGCCTGCAATCGGCATTCCCGACCTCGGCGGTGATTTTGCGTTGCTACTCGTTTGTCATCGCACCGACGCGGGGCATGCTCTTCCCGACTCCGCGCTGATCACTCGTGCGGAGGCCGAGCGCCTGGCGCTTGGGGAGAGCGACACAGGGCGACGCGCGCTTCTACCGCGTGCAGCGCACCGCTACGGCGCGTCGACTGCGATGTGCGGGACAACGAGTTCGCCGCCCAGGTGCATGGCCGCCGGCATTCCGGACGACCCGGCGGCAATCGTTGAGCAACTACGGCGCGTCAAGGCGCAAATCGACAAGCTGACCGACGCGGTGGCCAATACCGGGAACCGAAGCCTCGCCGAGAGGCTGGATGCCTTGGAGTGGGAGCAGGACGGGCGGGCGCAGCGAGCCGAGTGCGTGGAGAAGGCGCAGCTACACGCCGCCGCCCTGATGAACTGACGCCCCACGACATCGGGCGATGTTGGCGTTCCGCTCGCCGGACGACCTGGAGATGCCGGTCGGCCCGCCTGGAGGGAAGCAAACGTTCGGCGGCGATAGCGGCGAGCGGCGCAAAGTCAAGGTCGTCGTGGACCCGGACTGAAAGCCCGACCTCGCGGCGATGCGCCGCCCTCAGCGCGCTGGTCCAAGAGATCGAGCTGCGCCTGGCACGAGCGGGTGCGCATCACCTACCGGTGCAGGTGGGCCAAACTATGGCGTCCATCTGATCCCACCCGCCGCCGGGCTTGGCCGGGATCGTGACCTTGATCGCGGGCTGGGCGGGCGCGCCGAAAGACGCTGCGAGGGCAACCACCGCGACAAGGACCTTCATCGAATCATTTGCGCATCGCATTCGCTCCAATGTCAAGAGAGTCTCCGCACCGCCGCCTAGAGCGTCCGCAGCGCGCTGCGCACGACATACGGCAGGATCCCGCCATGACCGAGGTAGGCGAGCTCGCGCTGCGAATCACGGCGGCCCGCTAAACTGGACGATCGAGCGCGAGGACGGCGTTGCAATCGGGCCAGTGGCGACCGACGAAGCGAATCCCGTGAACTTGATTCGTGAGTTGTCGCCGCCCACCGTTCATCTTTTTCGCGCCGCCGACGCGAACGTCGACGACCTCGCGGCGCTCATCGAGCGCGTATGCGGCGGCGTCATCCATTGGAATCGTCGGACGTGGGGCCTATCGCGGCCTCGAAGTACGCCCGGCGCGCGAAGTCGGCAGGTCGCGAAAAACAGCCGACGGCCGGCAGCGGAAGGACGCGCCGCGTGGCCTGCACCTTTTCAATCGCAAGCGGCGCCAGGATGAGGCGGAGCCGATCCGCTGCCGGGGTTTTACCTGCCAGCAACCGAACACATTGTTCTATTCTTGATGAGCTCACTGTATATGTGTCCAATCTCCCCCGCATCGCGCAGGCCGGGCACGGGAGTGCCGCTACCCGGTCATAGTGATATCGTGGCCAACGTAGAGCAGTGCTTCCTGCAAGTCGTGCAGCAGACCGCGCCAATCATGACAGCACATCCATGCTGCGTAGACGAACGCGAGCGCCCTGTCCATGACCGGGACGGGGGCCGCGAGGGCCACCCGAAACCAGTCTGCTCGCAGCCGCCAGGACTGGAACAAGGCGCGCGCATCGGGGCGCGGGTAATGATGTTGCCGCCATCCGTCTGCCGACATAAGACATGTCGCAGACTGCGGATCCATCCGTCGGAAGAACAAGGGCTCGGGCACTTGAGCAAATTTCCCGAGGAGCGCAAGGTGCGCGATGAGGACAAGATCTGACCTGCAATAGCGCGGAACGAGTCGGGTGCGGCGAAGTGCGCCGCCGCGAATCACGCCATTGCACACATTGTTGAGTCGAACCCTCGAGGCGAATTGCACGAAGCGATCGGCCGGTCTGTCACTCTCGAGGGCAAAGTCGTACGGATACTCTTCACCGTCTTCGGGCGTGGTGACAAACAGCTTCGTGCGCGGAAAAGCGAGCACGACATCGGACCGCACATCCAGCACGTCGATACATCGCTGGAAAAACGTCGGCGCACACCAGTCGTTCGACGAAGCCCACTTGAAGTATTCGCCGCGGGCGCGCCGGGCCACCTCAGAGTAGTTCGGATTGGCGCCCAGATTCTGTGGTTGGCGCACGATCTGGAGACGCCGGTCGAGCGCAGCATAGCGGGCAAGCAAGTCGGAAGTGGCGTCAGTGGAGGCATTGTCACTGACGATGAGTTCGAAATCACCGAACGTCTGCGCCAATAGGGACTCGACCGCGGCCGCTAGGGTGCGATCCGCGTTGTACACCGGCATCCCAACGGTCAACCGCGGTGCTCGAACCGGCATGTTGTGACGGCAAATACAGCTTAAGAACGCAGCTCTTACTATGCTCCGGCTCTCCCCGGTGTGGTTGAACAAAACGATTCAAAGAGCATGATTTAACAATGTTGCGACAGATTCGATTCTTGAACGGCCGCCGACGGTACGAAATTCGGGGGTTCATTTCTCACTTTGGCGTTCAGAAGAATTCCCAGAAGAAAATGAGTTTCGTGGTCGTCTCGACCGCCCGATCATCAGCAATAGCCCAGCACCGGTAATCAGCGTGCTGAGTCCAGCGCAAATGGCGCTTCCCGTTCGACAGGGCGGTTCACGGAATGGGCCTGCGTCGTCGGCGTACTTAGTGTCAACAGGGTCCACCAACACGAGCAAACTCACCAACAACCAGAGGAGTCCAATCGCGAACAAGGCGCCCCCGAACATCATGCGTGCGATGCGTATGATCATGTGTCAGATGCCGACCTTCATGCCGCCCCAGGGAATCGGCAATCGTCGATTCGGAGTCCACAGGCCGCGTATCTCAGTCACGTACATTAATATTGTAAACACAAAGCTGTATTGCGTGAATTATATGAAGGAAAACTCCCCGACGCTTTCGACAAGGGGTACCTCCCAGGACGGTCCTTCTCCTGTTCTGGTCTAGGCCTTGCCCTTTCCCTCGCACACGCGCGTGCTGCGCGGGACCGGAATTGACATCACCTGGGCTCTGCAGGTAAAAGAGCCCCGCGTCAGGCCCGGCCGGCGCACTTTGCGGTTTGTCCCTCTCATCTCTCGACCCGGTCAGAGCTCATCGTCATGACGGCACCGTCGGAACCGGACCCAGGCTTGTGAAGCGCGGTCGCCCTCTCAAGTTCGGCCGAGCGGCAGAGCTGGTCGCACTCACGCTTCCGCACGATGTCTTGGAGTGGTTGCGCGGCATCAACGCGGACCCGGCCCGAGCGATCGTGTCGTTGTTCGACAGCAACCCCAGACGCGGGCGCCCACGAGATGTCGCCCGTCGGGAAATGGAGCTGGTGTCAGTGGGACGGCGCCAATCGCTGATCGTCGTCGACGAGAAATCGGTCACGGTGTTGCCCGGCGTCCACCTGATCTCACTTGGAGCGGGGCGGTCCTTCCTGGCGCTCGAACCGGGGAAGGGTATGGCCGATCTCGAGGTGGCCGTGCTGGATCGTCTCGAGGCGCGGAATCTCGCCGAGAGTGAGCGGAGGATCCTCGCCCAGCTACGGTGGCAACTCCGAGAATGGCGCCAAGACCCGCGCCTGAGCTTTCAGATCCGCTCGATCATCTTGGTCGAACGCCGGCACCCACGGCGTCCGCATCTGGTGAAAGGGGGTGTGTCCCGTTCTTAGTTCGGGGCGCGACGGAGGCGCTCGTTGCCGTACTGGCTACCGTCACGGGCGGGCTGCGCGCGTTACGGAGTCCTATGGCCGGGAAACGCCGGACGTGGCACGGACTGACTTGCGGCGCAAGAACGCGCAACGGGACTCCCAGCGAGTGCAAATTGCTGAACAAGGGGATGCGCTGCAAGTTCCACGGTGGCTGGAGCCCCGGGCCGAGAACGCCCGAAGGCAAAGCGCGTTGCGGCGAGGCGGGGCGGCAGAATCCCAGGGCATGGCACGCGCGCCAAGGAAGGGCGAGCTGATCCGGATGAAATCAGCGCGGTGCCTGTTGCAGGCATCCTGGGCTTTGCGGGGTAGTCGCCGTCAGTTTCCCGGAAGTTTCCCGGAGCCCGACGCCCGTTCGTTATCTAATTGATTCTTTGGCGTCCCCTACGAGATTCGAACTCGTGTTTGCGCCGTGAAAGGGCGATGTCCTAGGCCTCTAGACGAAGGGGACAGCGAATCGCGTGTGGTGGATTGGTGGAGGTAAGCGGGATCGAACCGCTGACCTCTTGCATGCCATGCAAGCGCTCTCCCAGCTGAGCTATACCCCCCACCGGCGGACGCGAATTATATCGGCGGATCAATGAGGTGTAAAGGAATCCCCGCTACGCGTAGCGCCGCAAGCGCTCGAGCACGCGCGCCTTTCGGGCCAGCGCGAGCGTCGGGAAGAGCGACGGCGTCTGCGTCGTGCCGAATACCACCGCGCGGAGCGGCATGGCGAGCTTCGGCATCTTCAGCCCGTGGGCCTTCAGTGCGCCCTCGAACGCCGACTGGATGCCTGCTTCGTTCCACGGCTCGACCGTCGCGAAGCGTTCGGCGAGCCCCCGCAGCGCCGGTTTGACCGCGTCGGTCACGTACTCGGCGAGCAGCTCGGGCTTCGGCGCGACATCACCGTAGAACATCATCGCTCGCTCCGCCAGGTCCTTGAGCGACTGTGCGCGCTCCTGCAGCAGCTTCACCACCGCGACAAGCGAAGGTCCGTGGGCGGGGTCGCCGCCGTCCGCAGCAATTCGCGAGGCAACCAGCTCGGCGAGGCGCTCGGGCGCGGCCGACTTGAGGTACTGCTGATTGAGCCACGTCAGTTTCTCGGCGTTGAACTGGGCCGCCGACCGGCTGACATGCTCGAGGTCGAACCATTCGACGAGCTGCGCTCGCGAGAACATCTCGTCATCGCCGTGCGACCAGCCGAGGCGCGCCAGGAAGTTGACGAGCGCCTCGGGCAGGTAACCGTCGTCGCGATATTGCAGCACGCTCACCGCGCCGTGCCGCTTCGACAGCCGCTCGCCATCAGCCCCGAGGATCATCGGCACGTGTGCGAACTCTGGCAAGGTCGCGCCGATCGCTCGGTAGATGTTGATCTGCCGCGGTGTATTGTTGACGTGATCGTCGCCGCGGATCACGTGGGTGATCGCCATGTCGAGGTCGTCGACGACGACGCCGAAGTTGTACGTCGGAACGCCGTCGGCGCGCAGCAGAACGAGGTCGTCGAGCTCGGTGTTGGCGAAGCGGATCTCGCCTTTCACCAAGTCGCGCCAAAAGACCTCGCCTGCATCGGGATTCCTGAACCGCACCACGGGTGCCACGTCCGCGGGCGGCGTCCTGCCTTTGGCGTTCTCCGGCCGCCAGCGACCGTCGTACCGGGGCTTCTCCCCGCGCGAGCGCTGCTGCTCGCGGAGCACATCAAGCTCCTCCTTGCTCGCGTAACAACGGTAGGCGTGTCCGTCCCGGATCAGCTGCTCAGCGACGGTGCGATACCGGTCGAGCCGCTGCATTTGATGGAACGGACCTTCGTCCCAGTCGAGTCCGAGCCACTCCATGCTGTCCAGGATCGCCTCCGTCGACTCGGCCGTCGATCGGTCGAGATCGGTGTCCTCGATCCGCAGGATGAACTTGCCGCCGTGCTTGCGGGCGTACGCCCAGCAGAACAGCGCGGTGCGAGCGCCGCCGATGTGAAGATAGCCTGTCGGGCTGGGCGCGAACCGGGTGCGGATCATCGTGGCAGATTGCATTCAGGCGGCGGATTGTAGCGAACCGGGCGCTATGGGAAAATCGCGGCCGGGCCGGGCGGTTAGCTCAGCGGTATGAGCACTCGCCTCACACGCGAGGGGTCACTGGTTCGATCCCAGTACCGCCCACCATGCCTACCCCGGTCCTCGCAGCGAACTCCTTCACCGCGCGCCTGAACATCGCGCCGCTGTCGGTGGGCTCGATGCGGAATCCCAGGCGTTGCACGAACTCGAGCATCCCGCGGTTGGAGGCGAGCACCACGCCGTCGAGCGGCGCCGCGACGCGGCATCTCCGCGTCAACCGCTTCCATCAGCCGACGCCCGACGCCGCGCCGCTGCCAGTCGTCATCGACGACCAGCATGAATTCCCAGCTCGCACCTGCGTGTCGCCGGCAGCGCGCGACTCCTACGATCCGCGATGCGCCTGCGCGGGTGGCGGCCGCGACGAGCGCGAACTCCCGCGCCGGATCCGGGGCGACGCGCTCCCGAGCAAGCGCCGGCGTGAGCTCCTCGGTTCGGGTTCCACTACGCTTGTACCGGGTCGCCGCGGAGAGCCCTTGCACGAACTCGATCCAGGCGATTTCGTCGCCGGGGGCGATCGGCCGGATCAGGACCTCCCAGCCGTCCCGGTACGCCACGTGTCGCCGCCTGTCGGCATCGCCGGCTCCGCCCTAGAGCTCGCGGTGTACGATCCGACCGGCGGGGTCGTCGCGGCTCGGGTCGATCGCGAACCCGAGCCGGCGGCAGAACTCGAGCATCCGGGCGTTGGTTGCGAGCACGTAACCTTCCATGCGCTTGAGGCCGTGCGCCTTGGCCTCGCGCATGAGCGCGCGCATTAGGCGCCCACCCAGTCCCTTGCCCTGCCAGGCGTCGGCGATGGTAACGGCGAACTCGCAGCTCTCGCCGTCGGCATCGGCCGCGAATCGGCCGACGCCGATCTCCTCCTCGCCGGCGACCGTCGAGCGGATCACGACGTAGGCCGCCTCGCGCCCGGGCTCCGGGTGCGTGAAGCGGTAGAGCTGGTCGGGGCTCAGCTCCTTGAGCTCGCCCATGAAGCGCTTGAACTTCGACTCCGGCGAGAGATTGCGGACGAACGCGCGCTCGAGCTCCATGTCGGCTCCCCGGATCCGGCGCAGCGTTGCGGCGCTGCCGTCCGGCAGCTCCCAGTTCTCCTGGATCCCGTTCGGGGCGGAAGCGCTCACGCGGCTCCGCGCCCGGCGTCCCCGACCGTCTTCCGGAGCGCCGGGAGCCCGGTGCGAGCAGGATCGTAGGACACGTGATGCGCCCCCGTGAACATTCCGACCATCTCGACCGGGAACGGGGCCGGGAGGACCGCAGCGAACAGGAACTGGGGGAACAGCCGACCGTGCTCGGCGCTGTTGTCGGGAGGAGCGCCCGCCTCGCGGACGCAGGCGTCGCATTGGACGGCGTCGACGAGCTTCTCGACCGTCGCGGCGCCTTGGGGGGGAAAGGCGATCTGCGCCGTCTCGGACCCGAGATTCACCCTCGCCCGGAGGCCATCCAGGCGATTGAGCGACTTCTCGATGCGAGCCGCGCACGCCGCGCAGGTCATCCCCTCGAGCACGAGCCCGAACTCGACGGCGTCCGGGGCGGTCGGCGCGTTCACGCCTAGTGGATGAGCACGACTGGCACGGTGCAGAGATGCAGCACTTTCGTCGCCACCGAGCCGACCATCAGATTCGACATCGCGCTCATGCCGCGGGTGCCCATGTAGATCATCTGGCAGCCGGTTTTCTGCGAATGGGCGACGATGCTCGGCGCGATCTCGCCGACCAGGATGTGCGGCACGTGGGGGACGCCCGCCGCCTCGAGCAGCTTCCGGGCGGGCGCGAGCGCCTTGCCGCCCTCCTCGCTGTAATACTTTTCGACCATATCGTGGCTCACGACCGATCCCGCGAAACCGCCGACGTGGGGTAGCGGCAAATGGACGGTCACGAGTTCGACCTCGAGCGGCTCCTTGTACCAGCCGGCGCTCTCGACGAGCTTCTGGGTGGCGTGGATGGAGCTCTCGGAGCCGTCTACTGCGAGCAGGATCTTGGGCACACGGGCCTCCCGGGTTGAGGATTGGAGATGGAGGCGCCGCGGGTTCCGTGTCGCCGCCCGCCGCGATCCTAGCGAGTCTCCGCGCATCAGCTCGATGGCCATCCTAGGGCATCCTGGCCGGACACGATTGACCGGGATCAACGGCGCCCTTCGAATTTGTGCCGCGCCAACAAGGTTAGGTGGGGGCGGCCATGTTGTATCCAAGTCTGGGCCACGGGCCCCGGGAGCGGCCTGACTCGTCCGTCGGGGAATCGCGCCCGGGACCGCCCGGGCTATGACGTCAACATTCGTGGCAAGTCGCTCAAACGGCTTCGCAAAAGCTCTTGACGCGCTACCCTTTTTTCCGGAACGCGTGTTAAATACTCTTCAAGCGGTGATACCGAAAAAAAGAGCTGCTTCAAAAGGGGTCCTCCGCTGCATCACCCAACGCCCGGCGCCGGGCGAATTACAACATCTTGGCTTGAGGAGCAGCGTCATGGACATGTCCCTTCCCAGGGAACTGCATCGCCTTTCACCGACCGTACACAAGCAGCCGATCGCCTGGCTCGCCGACGCGCGGTTCTCCCAGTTCGACGTCGAGTACGACGGCGAACACGAGATCCTCTGGGCCCGCATGCGTGGCAACCCGATACCCAACTTCAACTCGCAGTTGCTCGCCGAAGCACGCGATATTCAGCGCGCCATCGAGGCCTCCGGCGGCCTGGTCCGCGCGAACGGCGCCGACCGGGCCTTCCGCTACGTGGTGCTCGGCTCGAGCCTGCCCGGCGTCTTCAGCCTGGGCGGAGATCTGGCGTTGTTCATGCAGCTCATCCGGGCCCGCGACCGCATTGCCCTGGAGCGCTATGCCCGGGAATGCGTCGACGTCTGCTACCACAACGTCGCCCACTACCACGCCCCCGTGACCACGATTTCGCTCGTCCAGGGCGAAGCGCTCGGCGGGGGGATGGAGTCCGCGCTCTCTAGCGAGTTCGTGATCGCGGAGCGCAGCGCCAAGTTCGGGCTGCCGGAGGTGCTCTTCGGCCTGTTCCCGGGGATGGGCGCGTACAGCCTCATCGGCCGCCGCGCGGGCAAGAAGGTCGCTGAACAGATGATCCTTTCCGGCGTGACTTGGACCGCCGAGGATCTCTACGCGAAGGGCCTCGTCGACGTCCTCGCCGACGACGGTCACGGCGAGCAGGCCCTCTACGAGTTCATCCGCCAGCATTCGCGGAAGGCGAACACGCACCGCGCGCTTCAGCGGATCCGCGACGCGCATGACGCGGTGAGCTACGACGAGCTGGCGTCGATCGTCGGTATCTGGTGCGACGCGGCGATGGATCTCACGGAATGGCAGCTCAAGATGATGGAGCGCCTGGTCCGCGCACAGGGCAAGCGCATGGGACGCGACCAGACAAGCCAGCGCGAGGCGGCCTGACCGACGACCGTTCAGCCGGTCGCGCGGAGGTGCTTCGCGACGTACTCCGCGAGCGCCTCGCGCGTCGCACCGAACGTGCCTTCGATGTCCTGCAGTAGCTTCTCAGCCCTTGTGGGAAGCTCTCGCGGAGCGATCTGCGAGACTTCCCGGCATTTCTTATAGAGCGCTTCGGCGCCGAGGCTTCCCGCGCTGCCCTTGAGCGCGTGCACGTGCTCGCGGAAGCCCTTGTAGTCCGCTTCCCGGGTGCTCTCGACCATCGCGGCCACCAGTTTTTCCCCGTCTGCGTTGAACCCGGCGATCAGGTCGGCAACGAACCCGCTTCGTCCGATCGCTTCCAGCTCTTTCAGCTTCTCGACGTCCACGAGGTCCGCTGACAGTTCGGTCGCCGTCGTCGCGGGTTCCGGCACGAGCATGTGACGCCGCTGCGCGACCCGCTGCTCGGGCGCAAGCCGGTGCAGCGTGTCGAGCAGTTGCCGCGGCTCGATCGGCTTCGTCAGAAATGCGTCGAAACCCGCGGCGTTGCATTCGTCCATCGCCTCCTTGGTCGCGTTCGCCGTGAACATCACGAACGGGAGGTGTTCTCCTTGAGGCTCCATCATGCGGTAGAGCTTGAGGGCCTCGAGGCCGCCCATGATCGGCATGTGCCAGTCCACGACCACGCAGTCGAAGCGCCGGGTCTCGAGCGCGTCGAGCACTTCCTCGCCGTTGTCGACGAGCGTTACATCGTGGCCCGCGCCTTCCAGGACTTTCTGGATCACGAGTCGATTGGTCGCGTTGTCCTCCGCGACCAGTACGGATCGGGCTGCGGCGCGCTTCGGGCGGGCGCCGGCGGCGGTGATCGGGATCACGGTGTCGGTCGCGACGAGCGGCAACTCCTCCTTCGCTACCGCGCTGTGCACGACGTTGAACAGGCGCGACTTGTCGACCGGCGACGAGAGGAAGCTCGCATAGCCGGCGTGCTGGAGCTGTTCCTCGCCGCGTCCGGTCAGCTCCGGGTTGAGGAGGATCAGCATCGGCGGATGGTGCGCGTGCTCCGACCGCACCGTCGCCGCGAGCTGAACGGCGTCCATTTTCAGCGTGCGGGCGTCGACCAGCAGCAGGTGGAACGGCCGGTTCTGCCGCGCCTCGGCATCGAGCGCCCGCAGCAACTCGGGGGCGCCGGCCGAGACATCGACGGTCGTTCCCCAGCCGGTGAGGCTCGCGGTGAGCGAAGCCACCTCGCTCGGTTCGGTGACGAGCAGGTTGACCCGCAAGCCCGGCAGGTTCGGCAGCGCGGCCACTTCCGACCTCGGCGCGGCGACCTCGAACGGAAGGTCGAACCAGAAGAGCGATCCCCTTCCGGCCTCGCTCTGCACGCCGATCGCGCCACCCATGAGGTCGACGAGCTGCTTGGAAATCGCCGTGCCGAGACCCGAACCGCCATACACCCGCGTGATCGACTGGTCCGCCTGGTAGAAGCGCTCGAAGATCCGGGGTAGCGCCTCCGCCGCGATACCGATCCCCGTGTCCTCGACCTCGAACCGGACGCGTCCGGCGGCGTCCGCGACGCGCGCCACGCGCACGGACACGCTCCCGGTCTCGGTGAACTTGAGCGCGTTGGTGACAAGATTCAGGAGAATCTGCCGGACGTGGATCGGGCTGCCCACAAGCTGATAAGGGAGATCCGCGGCGATGTTGAGGTTCAGGGCGAGGCGTTTGCGCTCGGCCTGGAGCCGCAGCGGCCGTATGGACGTATGCAGGAGCTTGTGCAGATCGAACTCGATGTGCTCCAGGTCGAGCCGACCCGCCTCGACCTTCGAGATGTCTAGCACATTGTTGACGAGCGAGAGCATCAGCTGCGCCGACGACTGCGAGCTCGTCAGCAGCTCGCGTTGCTCCGCGTTCAGCGGCGTCGCGTACAGCAGCTCGTTGATCCCGATCACGCCGTTGAGCGGCGTGCGCATCTCGTGCGACATCGTCGAGAGGAAACGCGTTTTCTCGAGGTTCGCCGCCTCGGCGGCTGCCCGGGCCTTCTGGATGCGGGTGAGCAGCGTCGAGACGTAGAGCGGCAGGATCACCATCGAGAACATCAGGCCGAGCCCGAGCGAGAGCTGGCCGTGCCAGAACGGGTTCAAGGAGAGGACCGCCGCGAAGCCGGCGATCGACAGCGCCTGCGAACCGAACAGATATGCCCGCCCGTAACGGAACCCGTAGCCGAACGTCACGAACAGGAACACCCCAAACAGGGGCGCGCCGAGATCGGTCGTGAAATACATGCAGGTCGCGATCGCGACGTTGTCGGCGACCATGGCGATGATTCGCCGCCGCGGGCACACCTCGGGCCGGCGGTATATCTCGACGAGCACGCCGATCGCGATCGCGAGGGAAAGGCCGAACAGGATGTACAGAACGGGATCGCGTGTCGATTCGTGCCCCGCCCAGTCGGTGATCGTGAGATATGCCACGATAACCGACACGAGTGCGAGACGGACGATCGCCTGCTCGTGCTCGCTGTCGGTGCGGTTCCCGAACCGGGTGGCGACACTGCGTGCGAAGCGGCGCAGCGCGACGATCATTCGGGCGTCACGTCCTTGGGTGCGACGGAGGGTACCGCGTCCCTAAGCTCCTCCTGGATCGCGAGCGCGTCCTCGCGCGCACTCAGGAAAGCATCGACCAGCGCCGGGTCGAAATGCGCTGCGCGGTGCGACTGGAGATACTTGAACGCCTCGTCGGAGAGCCAAGCCGCCTTGTACGGCCGTCGCGACGTGAGCGCATCGTAGACGTCGGCGACTGCAACGATCCGTGCCGGCAGCGGAATGTGGTCGCCGACGAGGCCGTAAGGGTAGCCCGAGCCATCGAACTTCTCGTGATGGCCTAGTGCGATCAACGCACCCATTCGGAGGTACTTCGACGGACTGTCCTTGAGGATCTCGTAACCGATAACAGGATGACGCTGCATCACCCGCGCTTCGATATCAGTCAGCTTGTCGGCCTTCAGCAGGATATGGTCGGGCAAGCCGATCTTGCCGATGTCGTGCAGCGGGGCGGCGAGCTCGATCGTCTCCGCCTCCTGCGGATCCATGCCGATCGTCTCGGCGATGAGCCGGGAGTAACGCGCCATGCGGATGACGTGGTTGCCGGTGTCTTCGTCGCGGAACTCGCCGGCCTTCGCGAGACGGAAGAGAGTTTCCTTCTCGCGCTGGCGCACCTCCGCAGTCGCCTCGTGGACCATACCCTCGAGCAGGCGGCCCTTGTCCTCGAGCGCGAGCTGCTGGCGACGAAGCGTAAGCAGGTTGCGACAGCGCGCGAGGCATTCGCGCGTGTCGATCGGCTTCGTCAGGAAGTCGGTGATTCCGGCATCCAAGGCGGCGTAGCGGACCTTTCGGTCATCGTGGACGGTCACCATGACCATCGGCACGTGCGCGTACTCCGGCATCAGGCGCAACCGCCGCACGAACTCGATGCCGTCTATCTCAGGCATCTGATAGTCGACGAGGATGAGGTCCGACGGATGGGTGGTCGCCCAGCGGACCGCGTCGATCGGGCTTTCGAAGGGCTCGACCGCGATGTTGACGTCGATGCTGCGGACGACTTCCTCGAGAATGGCCCGGCCCGTCGACTGGTCATCGACAACCATGACGGTGTTCTTGATGGCCGGAACTGCCCGGATCCTGGGCCGCGACATCACTGCCTGAATCATGTCGTAATAATTCGTGGAGGGTAGCGCCTCGGCCGTAGTGAAGTCCAGGCGTAATTCGAGTCTAAGTCCGTGATGGCGCGGAAAAAGGCACGGCGGCCGGACTCGCCGAAACCGCGGGATTGTGCAATGCACAAGAAAATAGGCGCCGACGTTGAAGCCATGGGGAGCCGGAAGCGAAAACGCCCTGGCACCAGGCCAGGGCGTTCGCTAGAGGGGATCCTGACGATGACCTACTTTCGCGCGATATACCTCGCACTATCATCGGCGCGACGCCGTTTCACGGTCCTGTTCGGGATGGGAAGGCGTGGTTCCAGCGCGCTATGGTCGTCAGGAATTCTGTTGTGAACCGCGCGGTGGGCACGGTCTCGCGGCTCAGGATTCGGGAAGAAGCGTAGCAGGTCGTGATCGCATTTCGCGCCACGCGTTTGGGGTTATAGGATCAAGCCGCACGGGCAATTAGTACCGGTTAGCTTAAGGCCTCACAGCCCTTCCACATCCGGCCTATCAACGGGATGGTCTATCCCGACCCTTCAGGGAGGTTACCCTCCGGGACATCTAATCTCCAGGCGCGCTTCCCGCTTAGATGCTTTCAGCGGTTATCGCTTCCGCACATAGCTACCCGGCGATGCGACTGGCGTCACAACCGGTACACCAGCGGTGCGTCCACTCCGGTCCTCTCGTACTAGGAGCAGCCCCCGTCAAATGTCCAGCGCCCACGGTAGATAGGGACCAAACTGTCTCACGACGTTTTAAACCCAGCTCACGTACCACTTTAAATGGCGAACAGCCATACCCTTGGGACCGGCTACAGCCCCAGGATGTGATGAGCCGACATCGAGGTGCCAAACTCCCCCGTCGATATGAACTCTTGGGAGGAATCAGCCTGTTATCCCCGGCGTACCTTTTATCCGTTGAGCGATGGCCCTTCCATACAGAACCACCGGATCACTTTGTCCTGCTTTCGCACCTGCTCGACATGTCCGTCTCGCAGTCAAGCACGCTTGTGCCAATGCACTCTAGAGCACGATTTCCGTCCGTGCTGAGCGTACCTTCGAGCTCCTCCGTTACGCTTTGGGAGGAGACCGCCCCAGTCAAACTGCCTGCCATGCACTGTCCCCGACCCCGATTCAGGGGTCCAGGTTAGAACCGCAAACAAACCAGGCTGGTATTTCAACGTTGGCTCCACGAGAGCTAGCGCCCCCGCTTCAAAGCCTCCCAGCTATCCTACACAGATCGGTTCACAGTCCCATGCAAAGCTACAGTAAAGGTGCACGGGGTCTTTCCGTCTAGCCGCGGGTAGATTGCATCATCACAACCATTTCAACTTCGCTGAGTCTCGGGAGGAGACAGTGTGGCCATCGTTACGCCATTCGTGCAGGTCGGAACTTACCCGACAAGGAATTTCGCTACCTTAGGACCGTTATAGTTACGGCCGCCGTTTACCGGGGCTTCGATCAAGAGCTTGCACCCCATCACTTAACCTTCCGGCACCGGGCAGGCGTCACACCCTATACGTCGACTCGTCGTCTTTGCAGAGTGCTGTGTTTTTATTAAACAGTCGCAGCCACCTATTCTCTGCGACCCCATTGGGCTCCGGCTGTACGCCTTCACCTACTAGGGGCACACCTTCTTCCGAAGTTACGGTGTCAATTTGCCGAGTTCCTTCTCCCGAGTTCTCTCAAGCGCCTGAGCATATTCAGCTCGCCCACCTGTGTCGGTTTACGGTACGGTCGACTACAGACTGAAGCTTAGAGGCTTTTCCTGGAAGCTGGGCATCGAGCACTTGGCCTGCCGAAGCAGGTTCCGTCGTCACGCCTCACGATTGACCCCCCGGATTTGCCTGAAGGATCTCGCTACACGCTTTCACCGGGACGTCCAACACCCGGCCGCTCTAGCCTTCTCCGTTACCCCATCGCATCTGCAGTCGGTACAGGAATATTGACCTGTTTCCCATCGGGTACGCGTTTCCGCCTCCCCTTAGGGGCCGACTCACCCTGCGTCGATGAACGTTGCGCAGGAAACCTTGGGCTTACGGCGACAAGGCCTTTCACCTTGTTTATCGCTACTCATGTCAGCATTCGCACTTCCGATACCTCCAGCGGCCCTTACGAGCCGCCTTCGCAGGCGTACGGAACGCTCTCCTACCGCGCGTGCTTGCGCACGCACCCCGAGCTTCGGTTACCGGCTTGAGCCCCGAACATCTTCCGCGCAGGACGACTCGATCAGTGAGCTATTACGCTTTCTTTAAAGGATGGCTGCTTCTAAGCCAACCTCCTGACTGTTTGTGCCTTCCCACCTCGTTTGCCACTTAGCCGGTGATTCGGGACCTTAGCTGCGGGTCTGGGTTGTTTCCCTCTTGTGTCCGGACGTTAGCACCCGGTGCACTGTCTCCCCTGCTTACACTTCGCGGTATTCGGAGTTTGCCATGGTTTGGTAAGTCGCCATGACCCCCTAGCCATAACAGTGCTCTACCCCCGCGAGTGATACAGGAGGCGCTACCTAAATAGCTTTCGGAGAGAACCAGCTATTTGCGCATTTGTTTAGCCTTTCACCCCTACCCACAGCTCATCCACCACTTTTTCAACAGTGGTTGGTTCGGTCCTCCAGCCGGTGTTACCCGACCTTCAACCTGGCCATGAGTAGATCATGCGCTTTCGGGTCTACACCCACCGACTCAATCGCCCTGTTCGGACTCGCTTTCGCTGCGCCTACCCTAAACGGTTAAGCTCGCCGGTGAATGTAAGTCGCTGACCCATTATACAAAAGGTACGCGGTCACCCTTGCGGGCTCCCACTGTTTGTATGCATGCGGATTCAGGATCTGTTTCACTCCCCTCCCGGGGTTCTTTTCGCCTTTCCCTCACGGTACTGGTTCACTATCGGTCGATCACGAGTATTTAGCCTTGGAGGATGGTCCCCCCATCTTCAGGCAGGATTCCACGTGTCCCGCCCTACTTGTCTCACGCTTAGTTCCACCACACACCTTTCGCATACGGGGCTATCACCCGCTATGGCCGGACTTTCCAGACCGTTCTGCTAGGTACGCGGCTAAAACGTGAAGGCTCTTCCGATTTCGCTCGCCACTACTATCGGAATCTCGGTTGATTTCTGTTCCTCCGCCTACTGAGATGTTTCAGTTCAGCGGGTTCGCCTCATCTGGCCTATGGATTCGGCCAGTGATGACCCTTGCGGGCCGGGTTTCCCCATTCGGACATCTCCGGATCAAAGCCTGTTTGCGGGCTCCCCGGA